>JAIEMJ010000030.1 GCA_019752335.1 Bryobacteraceae bacterium | reverse complement strand
TCACGCTCAAGGACGTGAAGAAGCGTTGGGGCAAAGGGCAGGAGGACGTCTACCCGGTGGCGCAGTGGGAGAAGCTCTGGGGCGACATGACGTCGCTGCCGGAACTCGACAGCCGCTTCATCGCGGTAAGCCGTCCGCGCGGCCAGCAACTGAAGGAACCGGCGCAGTTGGACGGCTGGCTCCGCGACGGGTCAGCGGCTTACGTCGAATCGCTGGGCGATTGGGACGCGCTTTAGCCTGTGAGCATGTAGAACTAATCCTCCAGCCCGCCCCGGAAACGCAAACGCCTAATTTGATACACTAATCACATTAAGATTTGTTCTTGTGAGGAGTTTTTATGATTCGCTTGCTGTTTTCCCTGGCCTTGGCCAGCTTATCTTGTTTTGGCCAGGTGACGACGGGTACGATTCTCGGTAGCGTTACCGATTCCTCTGGTGCGCCGATCGCCGGGGCCAACGTCACGATTACAGAAATCAACAAGAACACCACCACGCGGACGAAGTCCGACGAGTCGGGCGGGTTCAACGCGCCGTTCCTCGTTCCTGGCAGCTATACGATTGCCGTCGAAAAAGAAGGCTTCAAGAAGGGCCTGCAACAGGGCTTGCTGTTGGAAGTGGACCAGAAAGCGCGCGCGGACTTCCAATTGTCTGTCGGCAACGTCAGCGAGACCGTGGAAGTGACCGCGGCCGCGCCGCTGGTGCGCTCCGAATCGGCCGAACTCGGCGAGGTGATTGGCACGCGCGCGGTGCGCGAGTTGCCCCTGAACGGACGCAACTTCGCGCAACTGGTTTATCTCAATCCCGGCGTGACGCCGGGCCAAGCGGGTGAGAACCTTTCGGGCGCTTCGACGTTTAACCCCCGCGGCCCCTCGAATTTCAATGCGCTGGGCAGCCGCGCCAACACCAACGCCTGGCTGGTGGATGGTATCGACAACAACGAGTACACGTTCAATACGGTGATTGTGGCCCCGTCGGTGGAGTCAGTGCGCGAGTTCAAGACGCTCACGGGTGTCTTCTCGGCGGAATTTGGCCGCGGCGCGGGTGTCGTTTCGATCTCGACGCAGTCGGGCTCGAATGACCTGCACGGCAATTTGTTTGAGTTCCACCGCAACCACGTCCTGGATGCGCGCAATGTCTTCGCGCCGGCCAATCAGCGTAAGCCGGTCTTCCGCCAGAATCAGTACGGCGTCGCCGTGGGCGGACCGCTGATCATCCCCAAAATCTACAACGGCAAGAACAAGACCTTCTTCTTCTTCGACTATGCCGCGCTGCGGACCGCGCGCGGGATCGCCACCGTCAACACGGTGCCCACGGCACAGATGCGCAGCGGCAACTTCAGCCAACTGGTGGCCGCAGGCGGCCCGAACCTCACCATCTTCGATCCGCTGTCGACGCGAGCCGTCCCGGGCTCCAACACCCCGGTGCGCGACCCTTATCCGGGCAACATCATGCCGGCCTCGGCGATCAATCCGGTGGGCCGCAACGTACTGAGCATCTATCCGACGCCGAACTCTCCGGGCCGCCTGAATGGGCTTTTCGACAACTTTACCTCGGTGCCGGATCGGCAGGTACGCGACAACGTTTACACGGGCCGCTTCGATCACGTGTTGAGCACGAAGGACAACATCTTCTTCCGGTATACCTACAACAACTACAACCTGAAGGCGCCGCAGGGCCAGTCGAACTGCTGTTTGCCGACTCCCGCGGATGCCGCCTCCCGCTTCACGCTGGGACCGTTCGTGGCCGGCCTGCAGGACACGGTACTGACGACGCAAGGCGCGGCCTTCAACTGGACGCGCGTGCTGAAGCCGAACCTGCTGCACGAATTCCGCGCTGGCTTCGCCCGCACCAACCCGTTAACCACGCAGCAGGACATTGGCATCAACGCGGCGACGTCGTTGGGTATCCGGAACATCAATCTCAACCGCCAGTCCTCCGGCATTCCGACGATCAACATCGCCGACATCACCGGCCTCTCCGGCGGCCCGGCCTTCCTGCCGGTGAATCCGCTGCAGACGCACTATCAGTTGGATAGCGCCTGGAATTGGACCGTCGGCAAGCATACGCTCAAGTTTGGCTGGCACATCGTCCGGCGCGACGCGCAGCCCTTTGTGAACGAGGCCGTGCGCGGCAACATCACGTTTAGCCGTGCCTTCACCGCCAACCCGGCCAGCCCGGCGACGTCGGGTTTTGGCCCGGCCAGCCTGCTTACCGGCTACTTCAACAGCGGTAATCGCTCCGGCTTGTTTGAGCCGTTCTACCTGCGCATTTGGGAGAATTCGCTCTACTTCCAGGACGACATCAAGCTGAGCCGCCGCCTGACGCTGAACATCGGTGTGCGGCACGAGGCTTTCCTGCCGGAAACCGAGAAGTACAATCGCCTGACGAACTTCGATCCGCGCGCCAACGCGCTGATTTATGCGGGCGAGAACGGCGTTTCCACGCGGGCGAACAAGCAAACCAACTGGCGCAACTTCGGTCCGCGCATTGGCATGGCTTATGACCTGACGGGCGATGGCAAGACGATCATGCGCGCGGGCTATAGTCTGGTTTACTTCCCGGATCCGGTTACCGCGAACGGCCAAATCGGCCTGAACGTGCCGATCTTCTTCACGCAATCGCTGGTGTTTCCGGACTTCCCGGTGGGTATGGGCGGCGTCGCCACGCTGGATAACCCGTTCCCGTTGCCCCAGGCTGTGCGGCCCCGCACGACGCTCGAGTTGAATGCCCTCAATCCGGCGCCGCGCATCAATGGCCAGGCGTTTTCGAATCGTACGCCCTATATGCAAACCTGGACGGCCAACCTGCAGCGACAGCTCAGCAAGTCGCTGCTGGTGGAAATCGACTACGCCGGTTCGACGGGCATGAATCTGGCGCAGGCCTACAATCCCAATGAAGTGCAGCCCGGTCCGGGCGCGCTGGCTCCACGCCGGCTGATCCAGCCGCTGAACAATGTCAACAACATGTTCTTCGTCGATTGGCGCGCGCGCAGCTCCTTCCACAGCATGCAACTGAAGAGCACCAAGCGTTATGAGAACGGCTTGCAGTTCCTGGCCGCTTATACGTGGGGCAAGTCGCTGGACTACACGGGTTCGGTGGGTTCGGGCGGCGGCGCTTCGGGTGGTCCGCAGACGGTGACGTGCCTCGATTGCAACCGCGGCCCTTCGGGCTTCGACGTGCGGCATCGCGCGGTGTTTAGCTACGTCTATGACCTGCCTTTCGGCAAGGGCAAGAAGATGGCGGCGGGCAACGCAGTGGTGAATCGCATCATCGGCGGCTGGCAAATGAGCGGCATTACGACGCTGACCACGGGCCGTCCGTTCACGCCGAGCCTGGCGGCGGGCGTGAACAACGGTGCCCCGAGTTGGCCGAATCGCTTGGCTTGCTCCGGCAAGCTCGACAGCCCGGTGCCGGATCGCTGGTTCGATCCGAGTTGCTTCGCGGCGCCGGCGCCCTTCAACTACGGCAACGTGGGCCGCGGCATTCTCTATTCGCCCGGTAACGTCAACTTCGACACTTCCTTTGTGAAGAATACGCGCTTCGGCCCCTCGGAGCGGTTCAATGTGCAATTCCGGTTTGAGGCCTACAACCTCTTCAATACCCCGTATTTCGGTTTCCCGAACAGCGCCATCGGTTCACCGACGGCCGGCCGGATCACGTCGACCGTGGGTGACAATCGCAGCTTGCAACTGGCGCTCAAGTTCGAGTTCTAGGCAGCCTAAATACCCACCTCACTGCGTTCGGGGCTGGCCGGACGCAGCAAGCCGGGATGTTTTTTGCGCCTTGTCACGGCGCCGGGAAGAAAAGCGTACCGCCCTGGCGGATCACTTCCAGCACGGCGCTCTTGCGGCCGGCGAGACCTTTGCCTAACGACGCGAGGCCGGTCACCGGCTGGCGGTTGATGGCGACGATGATGTCGCCTGGGCGGAGGCCAGCCTCGGCGGTATCGCCAGCGGGGTCGACAGCGGTGATGAGCACCCCCAGTTCTCCGGGCAAAGCGGTCAGGATAGCGCCGGGGAGTTCGGCAGGATCCGGCTGGTCGCTGGCGGCCGGTGCGGCGGGGCGCTCGGCCAGCGTCGCGGTCAGCATCTGTTCCTGGCCCTCCCGTTCAATCGCCAACTGCACGGGCGCGCCGGGTTGCGCTTCGGCAATGGCGAGTCGCAGCCGGTCAAAATCGCGGACGGGCCGGCCATTGATCCCCATAACGACATCGCCCTTGCGGAGACCCGCCTGCGCGGCCGGGCTCGCTTCAGCGACGTCGGTGATGATGGCGCCGCCGGGACGGTCCAAATTGAGCGCATCGTTCAGCGCGGGCGAGAGCGGCTGGAGCCCGATGCCGAGGTAGCCGCGGTTCACGTGGCCTTGCGCGCGCAATTCGTTCATCACGCGGCGGGCGATGTTGGAGGGCAAGGCGAAGCCGATGCCGCTGCTGCCGCCTGAAGGCGAAATGATGGCCGTGTTGATGCCGATCAATTGCCCCGCGCTGTTGAGCAAGGGTCCGCCGGAGTTGCCTGGGTTAATGGCGGCGTCGGTCTGGATGTAGTCCTCGCCGGTGTCGCTGGGATGGCGGGGCGCCCCGATCGCGCTAACGATGCCCGAGGTAACGGTAGTGCCGACGCCGAAGGGATTGCCGATGGCGAAGACGCTTTCCCCCACGCGGAGCCTGGCGCTATCGCCAAAGGCGATGGGCGTGAGGTTCGCGGCTTCAATCTTGAGGACGGCCAGGTCCGTAGCGGGGTCGGCGGCAACGAGGCGGGCGGGGAGGACACGGTCGCCGGCGAGTTCGATGGTGATCTTCTCCGCCTGGTCAACCACGTGGTGGTTGGTAAGCAGGTAGCCATCGGCGGAGACAACGACGCCGGAGCCTTCGCCGCCAATGCTCTTGGTGCGAGGCTTGGCGCTGCCGCGCGCGCCGTCGTAGGCGGCGTTGACGGAAGGGTTCACGGCCGGCGAACCGGGCCGGGTGGTGAGGATACGGACGACGCTCGGCAGGGTCTTTTCGACGAGGTCGGCCAGGTCGCCGGCGGGCAGGCGGGCGGCGAGGACCGGGGAAACTGCGCTTAGGAGAAAGATGGCGGCTCGGAAGGTCATAACGGTGAGAGGCGCGCGGCGTCGTTTTGGTTGGTTAAGTTTCGCAAAGCCCTTGTTAAGTGTGTTAACGAGAGGAAAGCGCATGCCTGGTCAGCGGGCGCTAGCGCGGTCCCGGTGGCGTCATTTGTTGGCGAACGGCAGGCAACTGCCCCTTCACCAACCCCTCAAATTCCTGGACGGTGGGCGGAATGTGCGTTTTGGGCCAGATCATGACGAGGTCGACGCTGGCGGCCTTCGGAGTAAAGTCCAGCAGGGAGATGCCGTTCACGCCAAGATGCCGCACGCATCCGGGTACGAGAGAGACGCCCATGCCCGCGGCGACCATCACCAGTACGGTCTGCATGAGGGGGCTTTCGCCGGCTACTTGCGGAGAGAAGCCGGCGCGTTGACAGGCGGAGAGGGCGAGATCAATGAGTCCGGGGGCGAGGGCCCTTTCGAAGAGTACGAAAGGTTCGCTGGCCAATTCGCGAAGTGCGAGTGACCGGCGGCTCGCGCGCCGGTCACTCGCGCTGACGGCCACCTTCAATTGATCTTCATAGATGCGCAGCTCTTGGAAGCGCGAGCGCTGATGACGATCGACGGGACGGGTGAAGCCGACGTCGATGGCGCCCTTCTCAAAAGCCTGGATCTGTTCGGTGGGAGTCATCTCCGCCACCGTCACCTTCACGCCCGGATATTGACGGCGGTAGCGCTGCACCAAATCGGGCAGAAAGGGGGAGGTGGCCGAACCCAAGTATCCGATGGCCAGGCGGCCCACTTCGCCGCGGTTGGCCCGCTGGGCCTCCTCCCGGATCTCACCGGCGCGGGCGAGTAACTCCTTGGCGCGGAGGAGAAAAATAGCGCCCGCCGCCGTGGTGCGTACCGTGCGTTTTGTGCGCCACAGCAGGGGCGCGCCCACCTCCTGCTCGAGTTGTTGCACCTGCCGGCTAATGGCCGGTTGAACGGTGTGCAGGCGGGCGGCGGCTTCGGTGAAGCTCTGCAACTCGGCGACGGTAACGAAGGTGGCGATCCGTTTCAGATCCATGAATTCATTATGCCAAAGCAGCATTACTGATAGAGAAACATAGCATTGGACGGCATAAAGAAAATCAGACATCATCGCATTGTGAGCGGAAACAGACCGCCGCTCTCCACCACCAGAAGGAAAACAATCACATGACCTCCACGCAGTTACTTTCCGCGCAAACCATCGCCACGGCCCCCGAGGGCTCACGCGAAACCTTGACCAACATTCAGAAGGGCTTCGGCTTCATTCCGAACCTTATGGCGACGTTCGCCAACTCGCCCGCCGTCCTGAACGGCTATCTGGCGCTGGACTCCTTTTTTCAGAAGACGTCGTTCAAGCCGGCGGAGCGGGAATTGATCTTGCTGGCCGCCAGCGTCGAGAACGAATGCGGCTATTGCACCGCGGCGCACTCCATGATCGCCAAGAATATGCTGAAGGTTCCGGCTGACCTAGTGGCCGCGATCCGCGCGGGCCACCTTGAGGGAGACGACCGCCTGACGGTACTCGCGGCGACGGTGCGCCTGATCGTGCGCCACCGGGGCAACTTGCCGCAGGCGGATGTTGACCGGTTCCTGGCCGCGGGCTTCACGCCGGATCAGTTGATCGAGGTATTGCTGGGCATCGCGCTCAAGACGATCAGCAACTACACCGACCACTTGTTCCATCCCACGCTGGACGCCGCGTTTGCTTCGGAAAAGTAAGGGCTACTGAGATGACCATCACGCAAGAACTTGCCCAAGCGCGGGAGCATTATCGCTCCCGCGTGATCCCCACCGCGGCCCTAGCGGTGATGGACCGGGAAACCGGACGCCTGCAAGGAGCGGATCTGCTGGCGGGCCTGCCGCGACCCGGAATGCCCGCCCCGGACTTCCTGCTCCCCGACCTCGAAGGCCGCGCGGTATCGCTCTCGTCTCTGGTTGCCGCGGGCCCGGCGGTGCTGGTGTTCTATCGCGGCGGCTGGTGCCCTTATTGCAACATCCATCTGCGCGGACTGCAGAAGAACCTGGCCCGCATCCGGGCGGCTGGCGCGAGCCTGGTGGCGATCTCACCGCAGCTACCGGACCAGTCCTTGAGCACCAGCGAGAAGAACGAGCTGGGATTTCCGGTGCTGAGTGACGTGGGAAACCATGTCGCCCGACGGTTTGGCCTGGTGTTTTCGCTGAGCAGCGAGCTCGTCGAACTGTACCGCCGCTTTGGGCACGCGCTGGAAGAGGTGAACGGCCAGACAGGCCAAGCCGAGCTTCCGGTGCCCGCGAGTTTCGTCATCGGCCGGGATCGCCGCGTACTGCTGGCGCATGGCGACATCGACTATACGCAAAGGCTGGACCCCGAAGAGATCGTCCAGTTTCTGGAAAAGAGAAAGTCATGAGCCAAGCCGAAGTTCTGCACACACCCCTGGCGCTGGGGGCGATCACGCTGCGCAACCGCCTTGTCATGGCGCCGCTCACCCGGATGCGAGCCAGTATGCCGGGCAATGTCCCCACGGAGATGAATGCGCGTTACTACCGGCAGCGCGCCACGGCTGGCCTGATCATCAGCGAAGCCACGCCGATTTCGCCAACCGCGCACGGCTACTACGCGACGCCCGGCATGCACAGCCCGGATCAGGTGGAGGGTTGGAAGCTGATTACCCGGGCGGTACACGAAGGCGGCGCGCCGATGTTTCTGCAACTGTGGCACGTGGGGCGGGTGTCGCACTCAGACCTGCAGCCGGGTGGCGCGCTACCCGTGGCGCCGTCGGCCATCGCCGCGGCGGGGAACACCATCACCGCCACGGGTCCCCAGCCGATGCCAGTGCCCCGGGCGCTGGAGACGGCGGAGTTGCCGGCCATCGTGGAAGATTACCGGCTCGCCGCCAGCCGCGCGATGGATGCCGGCTTCGATGGCGTCGAAATTCACGCGGCCAACGGGTACCTGCTGGAGCAGTTCCTGAGTGAGCATGCCAATCACCGGACCGACGGCTACGGCGGATCGATCGAGAACCGCACCCGCCTCCTGCTGGAGGTAACGGAAGCGGTGACGTCCGTGTGGGGACCGGGACGGGTGGGTGTACGCCTGTCGCCCTCGAATACTTATCAGGACATTCACCATGCCGACCGTTGGGAAGTCTTTTCTTATGCGTTTCGTCAACTGGACCGCTTCCCGCTGGCCTACGTGCATCTTGTAGAGCCGCGCGTGGCGGGCAACAACGACATCGAACCGGTGTTCGATCTGGCCAGTTCGCGGTTTCGCCCCTTGCTTACCGGGTCGCAGCGCCTGATTTCGGCGGGTGGGCACAATCGGGAATCCGCCGCACGCACCATCGGTGAGGGTCATGCAGATCTGGTGGCCTTTGGACGCTTGTTTCTGGCGAATCCAGATTTGCCGGAACGCTTTCGCCTGAATGCACCTTTGAATCGTTATGATCGGGCCACTTTCTACGGGGGAACCGAGCAAGGCTACCTGGATTATCCCGCCCTCGACTCCCAAAGCCATGCCGCGGGAGGTGCGTGATGCACGGGCTCGATTGGGCCGCGATTGGCCTCTCTTGGGCGGCCATTCATCAACTGGGCCATCGGCGCCGCAGCGGGTTCGCTTTCTTTATTCTGGCGAACCTGTGCTGGATCGTGTTTGGAATCACGGCCGGCAGCCCGGCGCTCCTCGTGGGGAACACCGGATTCCTGGTGAACAATGTTGCCGGCTACCTGCGCTGGGCTCCTGTGAAGAGCGAAACGTAGCCGCGGGATGGCCGGTTAGCGCTCGTCCCAATAGGCTTGGCCCGAGTTTTCAAGTGGCCGCGGCGGCGTTCGCGCGGCCGCGAGCAGAGCGGACAGGCGCCTGAACTCCGCCGGGCGGGACTTGGCCAAGTCCTGCGTCTCCTTCGGATCAGCCTTCAGGTTATAGAGCTCCAGATTGCCCGCGCCCTTCGGCCGCAAGATCTTCCAATCGCCCGCGCGCAAGGCTTGCATTGGCAACTCATCGGCGAAGCGCTGCTCCTTGCCGATATAGCGTGGCAGTTCCCAATACTGATAGGCCGGCGCCTTCTGCGTCTTGCCCCGCAGCGACGGCACAATCGATCGGCCGTCCACCGCGGGCGCGCGCACGCCGGCGAGTTCGCACAGTGTCGGCAGCATGTCGCAGAAGCTCACCGGTAAGTCGCAGGTGCGGCCAGCGGGGAACTGGCCTGGCCAACGCGCGACGAACGGCGTCCGGATGCCGCCTTCGTAGACGTTGCCTTTCTGCCCGCGCAGGTCTCCAGTGGAATGAAAGTAATTGTCGCGTGCGGCGAGTTCGCTGGCGCCATTGTCGCTCGTGAAAATCACCACCGTGTTCTGTTCCAGCTTCAGCCGTTCCAGCAAAGCCAGAATGCGGCCAATGTCGCGATCCATGCGGGTAATCATGCCGGCATAAGCAGCCCGCGGCTCCGTTTGCGGCGCGTAGTGGCCTTGGACGAAAGGCGTTTCGGTCCCGCATTTGCCGCGATACTCGGCGAGGGAATCTTCGGGCACGAGTAACTCCCAATGCGGAATCGTAAAGGGAACGTAACAGAAAAATGGCTTCGTCTGGTTCTTCTCGATGAAGTCGAGCGCTTTATTGGCGATCACGTCGTGCGAGTAAGTGGTGCGCTGGCCATTTTCATTGCCGGCCAGCGGATAGCGCTTTTCGTTGTCGAGCAAGAATCGCGGATAAAAGAAATGCGCATGCACCTGGTGCAGGTATCCGAAGAATTGATCGAAGCCTTTCTTCCAGGGCGCGCCTTCGGTGCCTAAGTCCCCCAGCCCCCACTTACCAAAGCCTCCCGTGGCATAGCCGGCCCGTTGTAACAACTGCGCGACGGTGACATCGCGCGCCTCCAAGGACTGTCCGCCGGCGTTAGCCCGAATCGACGTATGGCCCATATGCATCCCCGTCATCAACACGCTGCGCGACGGCGCACAGACGGTGCAGCCGGAGTAAGCCTGTGTGAAGCGCACGCCCTCGCGCGCCAGCCGGTCAATATTCGGCGTCCGGATGATCTTCTGGCCGTAACAGCCCAGGTCGCCCAACCCGAGGTCGTCGGCCATGATGAAGACGATGTTCGGCGGACGCTGGCCGCGCTGAGCCCAGGCAGTCGCGGTCAACAGAAAAGCACGACGAGGTAACATGGCGTCGATTTTATCGCACGCGGCGAAATATTCGTGAAGTTTGGTAAACAAAATGCCACGTAACGGCGTCTAAGGATTCTAAGGAGCCGTATGGTCCGCCTGACTGTATTGATTCTGCCGCTGCTGCTGGCGAGTTGTGATCGTCCCGCAACGGTGGTGAAAGCCGTGTCGGCAACAGCGCCAGTTGCGCCGGCGAGCAAGTCGATCCGCTCCACGGGGCTGGTGCGCGCGGTGAAAGTCTCCTCGATTCAAGTGCCGCAGATCGCCGGGCAGGGTGGCCGTATGACCCTGGTCCGGCTGGTACCCAACGGCACACACGTGAAAGAAGGGGACACTCTGGCCGAATTCGACCGCACCAAGCAACTCGACGACGCCCTGGAAGCCGAAGCTAAGTTCGACGACCTGGGCCACCAGGTCCGGCAGAAAATCGCCGCCAACCGCAGCGAGGCCGAGAAGCGCCTCTCCGAACTGAAGCAAGCCGAAGCCGATCTCGCCAAGGCCGAAATCCAGTTGAAGAAGGGCCCGATTCTGAGCGAGATTGACCGTGCTAAGAACCAGGCCAAGGCAGATAGCGCGCGCGCCCGCGTCGAGAGCCTGGGCAAGATCCACGCCTTCCGCAATCGGGTGGAGGCGGCCGCGTTGCGCATCATCGAGTTGCAGCAGGAGCGCCAAAAGGTGGCGCTGGAGCGCGCCAAATCGAACGCCGAAAAGCTGATAGTGAAGGCCCCGCTCGCTGGCATGGTGGCGCTCGAGAATATCTGGCGCGGCGGCTCCATGGGCCACGCGCAGGAGGGCGATCAGCTTTGGAATGGCCAGCCGATGTTGAAGCTGTTTGACCCGGCGGAGATGGAGGTCCACGCGCAATTCGGCGAGCCCGACGGCGCCGCGTTGCGGCCTGGCGCCCGCGCCCGCGTGCGGCTGGACGCCTATCCGGAGGTGGAATTCGAAGGACGCTTCGAGTCGGCGAGCCCGGTGGCGTCGTCGGCGTTGGGGAGCCCAATCAAGAATTTCGCCGCGCGCTTCCGCTTGCTCGGCACGGACCCGCGCCTGCTGCCCGACCTTTCGGCCGCGGTGGTGATTGAATGAAACGCATTCTCTTCAGCCTGGCCCTGCTCGGCGCCGCCGGCTTTGGCGCCTGGCGCTATTTGACGGTGCAGGCCAAGGACGATCTGCCCACCGCGCCCGTCCGGCGCGGCGAATTCTCGGTGATCATTCGCTGCCGGGGCGAACTGAAGTCCCGGCGTTCCGTGCAGGTGATCGCCCCGGTGAACGTACCCGAGTTGCGCCTGGTGTGGCTCGCGCCCACTGGAGCACCGATCAAGGCGGGTGACCCGGTAATCCGCTTCGATCCTTCCAGCGCCCAGCAGCAGCTCAAAGAGAAAGAAGCCGCCTTGAAGCAAGCGCAGGCAGCCCTGGATCAAGCAATAGCCGAAGCCGCGCTCGCCACTGAACAGGACCGAGTGGAGACGGCCCAGTCGAAGTATCAGGTGGAGCGCGCCAAGCTGGAGGTGTCGAAGCAAGAAATTGTCAGCCGTCTGCAAGGCGAAGAGGCACAGGTCGACTTAGGTCTCGCCGAAAAGAAATTCCAGGTGCAGGAAGCGAAGAATAACTTCAATCAGGTTTCGAATGAAGCGAAAATGGCTAGCTTGAAGCGGCAGCGCGACAAGGCGGCGGATGAAGTGGCATTGACCAAGTCGCGGCTCGAGCGCATGCAGGTGAACGCGCCACTTACTGGGGTGGTGGTGTATTTACCGAATTACTCGCAGGGTTGGATGAACGCGAAGCCGTTCAAAGTCGGTGACCAGGTATGGCCCGGTGGCGTGATCGCGGAGATTCCTGATCTTTCTACTCTGGAGATGGAAGGCAAGGTGGAGGAGATTGACCGCGGCAAGATCCAAGTAGGGCAGAGCGTCCTCATCCGCATCGACTCTTTGCCCGAGAGCACCTTCCGCGCCCAACTCACCCAGATGTCGCCGCTGACCGAAATGGGCTTCGAATGGCCCCCGACGCGTAGTTTCCGTGGCTTTGCGCACATTGAGAAGCCGGATCCGCGCCTGCGCCCCGGCATGAACGGACGCATGGACGTGGTGCTGAGTAAATTACCCGACGCGCTCAGCGTTCCCGCGAAAGCCGTCTTTACCCGGCGCGGCAAGCCGATCGTCTACGTCGTGCAGCCCCAGGGTGGCTATCTGGCCCAGGAAGTAGAAATCCTAGCGCGCAATCCTGATGAAGTCGCGATTAAGGGCATCGCCGCGGGCGGCAAGGTCGCCTTGGCGGAGCCGTTAGCCGACGGAAAGGCGCCATCATGAAACGGCTGAACTGGATCGCCGTAATTCTCGTGCTACTGTGCGGCGGCGCTTACTATGCTTATCGCCAATTTGGGCCTAACCTGATGCCGGTGAGCGCGGCGCCGGAGATTCCCGTCACCACCGTGAAGCGCGGCGATGTTACTTTCCACGTGAACGCCGAAGGCGAGTTACAAGGCGGCGCCACCGAGATGTTGATCGTGCCCATGACGGGCAGCGGCACCACAGCGATTACTTACTTACGCCAAAATGGCGAGTTAGTCAAAAAGGGCGACCAGGTGGTGAAGCTCGACACCACCGAGCAGGACTTCAAGCTGCGTGAAGCCGAAGCCGACTTAGCCGAGGCCGAGCAACAAGTGATTCAAGCCAAGGCCGAAAGCGACGCGCGCATCGAAGAGATTCGCTACGCCCTGCTGCAAGCACAAGCTGACCTCAAAATTGCCGAACTCGAAGCCAAGCGCAACGAGATTCTGCCGCGCCTTACCGCGCGCCAGAACGAACTCGCGGTCGACGCCGCGCGGGACCGTTTGACGAAGCTCGAAAGCGACCTCGAAAATCGCCGCAAAACGGCCATTACCGGCGTCGCGATTCAAGAAACGGCGCAAGCGCGCGCCAAGGTACGTGCGGATACGGCACGCAAGAATATTGCGTCGATGACATTGGTGGCGAAAACCAGCGGCTACGTGGCGCTGCAATCGAACGACGAGGGCAACTTCCGCTGGGGCATGTATCTGCCGCCCTACCAGGTGGGCGACCAGGCGCGCCCCGGCAAGGGCGTGGCGCAGATTCCGGACATGACGAGTTGGGAGGGTTCGGCGCGAATCGGCGAGTTGGATCGCGGCCATTTGGCGGAGGGCCAGGCCGCGGAAGTCGAAGTGGTCGCGATGCCGGGGCGCAAGTTTGCCGGGCAAGTGAAGGCAATTGGCGGCACCACCGGCCCGCCCTGGGAGCGGCGTTTCGAGTGCCGCATCGGCTTGCAACAGCCGGACCTTGGGATGCGCCCCGGGATGAGCGCGCGGTTCCGCATTGTTACCGGCACCGCACGGCAAGCGCTGTGGGTGCCCTCGCAAGCGCTCTTTGAAGCTGACGGCCGTAAGTTCGTCTACGTTCGCACGCCTACGGGTTTCGTGCCGCAGGACGTGAAGCTGGAGCGCCGCAGCGAGAGCCAGGTGGTGATCACGGGTGTCCGCGAGGGCTTGCAGGTCGCGCTGGCGAATCCGACTGACTTAGCTAAGAAACGTAACCAGAAGAGCAGCGCGTTGCAGGCGCTTCCGCAGTGATCTCCGACGTCAGTCAGGCCTTCGATAACTTGCGCGCGCAAAAAACGCGGACGTTGCTGACGGCGCTGGGCATCATCTTCGGCGTCGGGTCGGTGATCGGCATGCTCTCCATCGGCGCGGGCGCGCGCGAAGAAAGCCTGCGTTTTATTGAGCAATTGGGCGTCCGCAACGTGTTGATCGATTCGCGCCCCGCCACCAGCGAGGAGGACTTACAACAGCGCCGCCGTAGCTCACCCGGACTCACCGAGCGCGACGTCCGCATTCTCGAAGCCAACATCGACTCGCTGGAAACACTCTCACCCCGACGCTCGTTGCACCCGGCCCGCGTACTGCCGAAGCCTTCCGCTGACTCGCCGGAGTTACTCGGCGTGCGGCCTACTTACGGCATCATTCATAACTTACGTCCGGTGGAGGGCGCCTTCTTTACGGCGGCGCAGGACCAGGCTAGCGCGGCGGTGTGCGTCTTAGGTCAATCCGCCAAAGTCAGTCTACTCGGTTATGGCCCGGCGGTGGGGAAGCATATCAAGCTGAATGACTCCTGGCTGGAAGTAGTTGGCGTTTTGGCGGAAAGCGTGCCTTCCACTTCGGGCAAAGGCGCGGGCGGAAAAATGGAAGACCTGAATAACATCGTCTACATTCCGCTGAATAGTTTTCAGTACCGATTCTGGGACATCAGCAGTTACTTGAAGGACCCGCTCGACGGCATCGACTTACGCCTGAGGGCCGAAGCCGACTCAGTGGAAGTCGCCAAAGTGGTCGCCGCGGTGCTCAATTCCACGCACAATAACACGCAGGACTTCACCGTCACGATTCCGGCCGCCCTACTCGAACAGCAGAAGCGCACGCAGACCATCTTCACCTACGTGATGGTGGCCATCGCGGCCATCTCGCTACTGGTGGGCGGCATTGGCATCATGAATATCGTCCTGGCGACCGTGCTGGAGCGGACGCGCGAAATCGGCATCCGGCGCGCCACCGGCGCCCGCCGCAAGGACATCGTGCGCCAGTTCCTCACCGAAAGCGTCATGATCTCCACCGGCGGCGGACTCCTCGGCGTCGCCTTCGGCTTCTTCCTCAGTTGGCTGATCGCACGGACGGCCGAATGGAAGACGATCGTCACGCCGGAGTCCGTCATCATCGCCTTCACGGTGTCGGTAGCGGTGGGCGTCCTGTTCGGGCTTTACCCGGCGGTGAAGGCGTCCGAGATCAATCCGATCGACGCGTTGCGCTACGAGTAAGAGTTTAGGGCGATGTTGGGGACGTAGGTCATCAGTCCACCGCTCGTAAGTTGCAATGATCCTACCCTGAAGAAAGTCTGGGTTGTAGACGCAACTCGGCCGGTCCAGGCAATTGACCTGCGGCGGGCCAGACGAATTCAACCTGCACCGGAGCGCTGGTTGCCAGTCGCAGCAGAACGGTAGCGTCTTGAGCCAGGATACGCGTGGCCGCCGCCAAAGCCAGACGGCGATAAGCCGTTGGTGTGTCCCACGCCGCGCAGTTTCATTGATGCCACAGGTGAGGTCGTGGTGGCCGGCACCACTTGGTCCACAGACCTTCCTGTGACGCCTGATCTACCAGCGGGTCCAGGTCGAGGGCGGCCAAGGTCACTAGCTGTCCGCAGGGCTTCATTTTTGAACACCCGATGATATTGGCGGCCCGAGCGTTGGAGGCGGGATCGGTTGGCTTGGCCGTCGCCCATCCCCTGGTGTTTGCGCTCGTACCCGTGCTGTTGATGCTGGTGGCGCTAGCCGCCTGCTACTGGCCGGCACGTCGCGCCGCCTTGGTGGAGCCCGTGCGAACGTTGCGCTACGCGTGAGCGGATGGGTGAATCACCTCACTACAATTGAAAGATGCGGCCGTCGATTCTCCTGCCTCTCGCGATGACCGTGCTGGTGGCCATCATTGCCTTTGTGCCGCCCATGGTCGGCCTGGCGCCCAATGGCGATTTTGAGAAAGTATCTCGCCGGTACAACTTGGTGGAGACCGCCGAAGATCAGTTTCTATTCGCCACCCAGACTTACTCCATTGACCGTACGAAGCATTGGTTCAGCGGCTTTGTCACGTCGGAGTTTCTGCCCGCCTGGATCGCCGTCCGCTTGCAACGGCGGAGCGGGCAGACCAGTTTCGATATGCGTTGGATAGGCCTGGTTCATGCGGCGATCTTCCTGCTGGCCATCGCCACCGCCGCGCCCGCGCTATCGCCGTGGCTGAGCCTGGCCGTGTTCTTTATCCTGGGCGACGTCGCGCATCTGGTCTATTTCAATACCTTCTACATGGACGCCACGGGCCAAGTGTTTCTGCTGCTCGGCATCGCCGCGTATCTACGCCGCTGGCGCTGGCTACTGGCCATCGCGAGCGTGCTCTTTGTGCTCGCCAAGACGCAACACGCCGTTCTGGGGCTGCCCATCGCCGCTTTGTTTCTGCTGGAGCGCCGCTGGCTGACCGCGATACTTACCGTGGCCGGGCTGACTTACTCGTTGCGCAACACGCCTGTGGACTACGCGCCGCCCGCCGTCTTCAACATGATCTTCCATCAGATACTGCCAAATTCGGCGAACCCGTCTCGCGACTTACAGGAGCTCGGGCTCGACGACGAATATCTGCGTTATCGCGGCATGTACTCCTTTACTCCCGGCGCGCCGATTCACGACCCGGACTTCAATCGCGCCTTTCGGGCGCGGACGTCGCACGGGAAGCTCGCCGTTTACTATTTGCGGCATCCGCTGACGGCGTGGCGCATCCTGGTGGAGGCCTTCGACGAAGCTGGGCACATCCGGCCGCGCATGGGAAACTACGACCGCGCGGCGGGGTATCCGCCTTCTACGTTGACTTACAGTTTTGCCCTGTGGAGCTCGGCGAAGCGGGCTTTGTTTGACCAGCGGGGGATCTGGCTACTCGCCGCCGCACTGCTGCTCTCCTGGCTGGCGCGCCGCCAGTGGACGCTGGTACTGATGATGTGGCTGAGTGCCGCGACGGGTGCGCTCGCGGATTCACTGGAAGTAATCCGCCACCTCTATTTCTTTCACTTACTTTTCGACTTACTTTGCCTGGCCTGTTTGTGGCGCTTCCTCCAGGGCAAAGGCCATCACGCTATCGTCGGTAACGGGGTTATTGAAAAAGCCCCCGCCCGTAGCGGTGATGACGACGTATTGCTTCCCATCGCGACCCTGATAGGTGATGGGCGTCGCCTCGGCGGCGCCGCCTAGTTTCACCGTCCAGAGCTCTTTGCCGGTTTTAGCGTCAAAGGCGCGGAAGCGGGCGTCATCGGTGGCGCCGACGAAGACGAGTCCGCCGGCGGTGACGATGGTGCCGCCGTTGCCGGGGCGGCCGGTATTTTGCTTGCCCTCGGGCAGGCTATCCGTCACGCCGAGCGGCACACGCCAGGCAAACTCCCCGGTATTCACGTTCACCGCCGTCAGGTTGCCCCAGGGCGGCTGTTGGCAGGGCAGTTGCTGCGTGGAGCCGTTCTTACCCGGAATGCTGAAACGTCCGCCGCCGATGCCTTCGTAGGGTCCGTCGGGGTCGACGCGATTACCCATGCCGCGCGCAATGGCGCGGCCTTCCTTGGAGGCGCGCTCGCGAATGCCGGTAACCTGGCCTAACTCATTTGAGTTGACGAATAAGTAACCGAGGCCCGGATGAAACGATACGCCGCCCCAATTGACGCCGCCGTGGTTACCCGGAAAACGGACGCCCAAGCGGCTGTAACTCACGGGTAAATACGGCCCGCCGAGTTGTAAGTCCTTCATCAGAGCTTTGCAGGCCGCTTCCAGTTCCGGAGTGACGGTGGCGACGTCTTCCGCGCTCATCGACATGCGCGACAGGGGCGGCGGCTTCAGAGGAAAAGGTTGGGTCTTTGACGTCCTTTCCAAGGGCACTTCGCTTTGCGCGACGGGCCGCTCTTCCACGCCGTAGATGGGTTTGCCGGTGACACGGTCCAGCAGGAACAACATGCCGGACTTGTTCGTCGCCGCGACGGCCGGGATAGTGCGTCCGCCGCGCTTCACGTCGAACAAAGCAGGCGCGCCGGTGAGGTCAGCGTCCCAGATATCGTGGTGCGTAACTTGAAAATGCCAGAGGTACTTGCCGGTATTGGCATCGGCGGCGACTAAGCTGGTGCTGAATAAATTGTCGCCCGGCCGGTCGCCGCCATACTGGTCAACCGACGGCGCGCCGAAGGGCATATAGACGATGCCGCGCCCGGCGTCGACGGTGATAAATCCCCACACGTTGACGCCCGAGCGATTCTTCCAACTATCGCCGCCCCAGGTGTCGTTGAATTTCTCGCCCGCTTGCGGCACGGAGCGAAAGGTCCAAACCAGCTTGCCGGTGTGCAGGTTCCAGGCGCGGACGTCGCCGGCAGGGCCGAGCGGGGGATTCTCCTGCGTGGTGCCGCCGGTGATCACCAGGTGCTTGTAGACGATGGGCGGCGTGGTTAGGCCATTGCGCCCCGGCAGGCCACGCATGATCGCCTCGGTATTCAGGTTGATGACGCCGTTGTCGCCAAAGTTCTGGTTGGGCTTGCCCGTGCGGGCGTCGAGCGAGAAGAGCCGGCCGTCGCCCGTCCCAAAGACAACCTGCGGCGGGGTGCGTGCCTCGCCGGGCCAATACTCCAGGCCGCGCGTGGAGGCGCCGCCACCGCCGGGCAGCGGAAAGGCCCAGACCTCCTGGCCGGAGGTCGCGTCAATGGCGACGACGCGGCCGTAAGGAGTGGTGAGGTACATCGTGCCTTGAATCACCAGCGGCGTCACGGTGCTGGGGCTATAGCCGCCAGGCCTGGCACGCATGGCGCCGGGCTCGTCGCCGACGGCGCCTCCGGTATTGGCGGCAGGCTTTTGCGCCACGACGGTGGCAGGCTTCATGTGATAGGTCCACGCGACGCGCAAGCGATGGACGTTGCCCGGTTGAATTTCGGTGAGCGGCGAGAAGCGCATCCCGCCCCCGTCGTGCCCGTAGGTAGGCCATTCCTTGGACGGCGATTGCGCCCAGAGCAGACTCGTGAAGAAAAGACAGAAGAGCGATTTCATTGCGGCACGCTGATTATATCGATTCGCTAAAGTAGAAGCATGCGCGTACTGCTGTTCCTGCTCCTCGCCGCCGACGACCTGCCGGAGGGCGCCGAGCGCGAAACCTTCGTCAAGATGTGCTCCAATTGCCACGCCGTCGCGCGCATCACCAAGGTGAAGTTCTCGAAGAGATTCTGGACGACGGTGGTGGACGATATGGTGTCGAAAGGCGCCGAGGGCACCGAGGAGGAGACCGAGGCCGTCATCAGCTATCTGGCGCGCCACTTCGGCAAGCCGGTGAACGTCAACACGTCCACGGCGAAGCAGCTGCAAGAGGGCCTCTCCTTCGCGGCGGCAGATGCCGAGAAGATTGTGAAGTACCGCGAGGCCAACGGTCCGCTGAAGAGCTGGGAGGATTTCGCCAAAATCCCGGGACTGAATCCGAAGGTGCTGGACGAGCAGAAGAAGAACGTGCTGTTCTGAGCTTGATAAGCTAGGCGAACCATGTTTCTGCTCCTGCTTAGCCTACTAGCCGCCGACTCGTTTACCGTCCAGTCGAACGTGCCCTACGCCATGTATTCGGGCACCACGCTGTTGCTGGACGTGTACCAGCCCGCGCGGCCGAATGGCTTTGGCGTGGTCTACGTCTCGGGTAGCGGCTGGACGGCGCCCCTGGCCTACAGCGCGCCGGAGTTGAAGTCGAATGGGCAATCGAAGCTCTACGCCAAGGCTTTGGCCGAGGCGGGCTATACCGTGTTCGCGTTGAATCATCGGGCGCTGCCGCGTTTCCGTTATCCCGCGCCGGTGGAGGACGTGCAACGAGCCGTACGTTTCGTTCGCTTTCATGCGCGGAAGTACGGGATCCGCGCGGACCGCATTGGCGCCTCCGGCAGTTCGTCGGGCGGCCATCTGGTAAGCATGTTGGGAACGCTGGACGGCAAAGGCAACCCCGCGGATCCGGATCCGGTGGAGCGCGAAAGCGCCAAGGTGCAGTGCGTGGTGGCGCGGGCAGCGCCGGTGGATTTCCTCACCGGCGACAATGGCCGCTTCCTCCTGGGTATGGCCCGTCCGCTGCCGGAAGACAAGGTGAGCCAGGAGTACCGGACGCATGTGGAGGCTTCGCCGGTGTCGCACATCAGCGCCGATGACCCGCCCTTCCTGCTGATGCACGGCGACAAAGATGAGCAGGTGAGTTACTGGCAGAGCGAGGAGATGGAGAGTAAGTTGAAGGCCGCTGGCGTGATGGTGAAGTTACTCCGCGTGCCGGGCGGCGCGCATGGCCCCACCTTCCCCGGCGCCAAGAATCCGCCCGACTACCTGGGCGAGATGACGCGCTGGTTCGACTTACACTTAGTGAAGAAATAAGATGCAGCGCCGCGCTTTTCTTAGTTGTGTTCCGATGGCTGCGTTCGCCGCGCCCGCCCCCACGAAGATTCGTAAGTTTGAAATTCGCAAGTTTACGCTCTCCGGCCGGGACTTACTCTTTCTCGAAGTGGTAACGGACTCGGGCGCGGTGGGCATCGGCGAAGGATCTTTGCCGGGGCGCGTCGACATCGTCGAGCAGGCGATTCGTTGGCTCGAACCCTACTTCGTGGGACAGGATCCGGCCGGCGTGGAGGATCACTGGAATCGCGCTTACTATACGCTCTCGCGCTGGCGCGATGGATCCGTCATGAATACCGCGCTGGCCGCGCTCGATATCGCCCTGTGGGACCTCGAAGCACAACGCCTCGGCGTGCCCATCTGGCGTCTGCTGGGCGGCGCGCAGGCGAAGCCCTTGCGCGTTTACTACTCCCACTGGAGCCAGGACGTGAACCCGCGCACCCCCGCGGCGCTCGGTGAGCTGGCGCGTAAGTCCAAGGCCGATGGCTGGACGGCGGTGAAGTGGATCGTCTTTCGCGGCGGCACCGAATGGCAGCGGCTGCAACGCACCGTGGCCGAGGTGAAGGCGGTACGCGAGGCGGCGGGCGAGGATTTCGACATCGCGCTCGAGCTCGCCGAGACGTTCACGGTCCGCACGGCGATCGAACTCAGCCGAGCCCTGGCGCCTTATCGCGTGATGTTTCTCGAGGAGCCCACGTGGCGCGAGAATCCGCGCGCCTTAGGCGACTTGGCGGCGCAAAGCCCGATTCCGATTGCCACCGGAGAGGGCCTGGTGAGCCGGCATGAATTTCGCACGCTGCTGGAGCATCGCGGCGCGCGCATTCTGCAGCCCGACGTGATCCATTGCGGCGGGATCAGCGAACTGCGCCGCATCGCGGAGCTCGGCGACATTGAGGGCGTCGAGATTTCGCCGCACATGTGGTACGGGCCCGTGGCGCATGTGGCGAGCCTCCAGGCGATGAATTCTTGTCGTAACTTTTTGATGCAGGAGTGGGACGCGGTGCATGACACGGTATTTACGGAATTGACGCAGGGCACTTACCCGGTGCAGAAGAACGGACGCGTCACCCCGCCTAGCCAGCCGGGGCTCGGCGTAAAGATGGATTGGCCCGCGTGGGAGCGGCGCTGCCCGTATCAGGGCCCCAGCCGGCGTCCGCCGACGGGGAGGCCCGAATGATTACTCGGCGCGGCTTCCTCGGCGCGGCGCTGGCGGCCGTGGATGCGCGGCCCAACGTCCTGTTTCTGTCGGTGGACGACTTGAACGACTGGATCGGCTGCCTGCGCGGTTACCCCGGCGTGAGGACGCCGAATCTGGACCGGCTGGCGCAACGCGGCGTCCTTTTCTCGAATGCTCATTGCGCTTCGCCCTTGTGTAACCCGTCGCGCACGGCCTTGTTTACGGGCCTGCGTCCGTCGTCAACGGGCATCTACAACAACGAGCAGTGGTGGCGTCCGGTGCTGCCGAACGCGGTGACGATTCCGCAATTCTTTCGCGCCAACGGCTACCACGCGGCCGGCGCGGGCAAGGTCTATCACCACGTCATCGGCCATAATCCGCCGGACCAGTGGGACGAGTTTCAGTTACAGGAGTTCGACGATAACTGGTATCGCCGTCTGGACTACTATCCGTGGGTGAAGAAAGAACCCAATCCGCCCGGGCACCCATTCAATGGCTTGCGCAATTTTCAAGGCGAGTTCGACTGGGGCGTATTGAGTAAGCCAGAGCGCGAGTACGGCGACATGAAAGCTGTCCGCTTCGGGCAGGAGTTTCTGCAGCGCCGGCACGACAAGCCTTTTTTCCTGGCTATCGGACTCTTCCATCCGCACATACCGATGTTCGCGCCGCAGAGTTACTTTGACTTATACCCGGCCGACAAAATCACTCTGCCGCCCATCAAAGCCGATGACTTAAACGACTTACCCAAGGGCGCCCAGGAAATGGCCGCTTTCCGGCGGGAAGAGCACGAGCGAATCGTGCGCGAGAATAAATGGAAAGACGCGGTGCGCGCCTATCTGGCGAGTATCTCTTTCGCCGACGCCATGATCGGCCAGTTACTCGACGCCCTGGATGCAAGCGCCTACGCGAAGAATACGACGATCGTCTTTTGGTCCGACAACGGATGGCACTTGGGCGAGAAGCAGCATTGGCACAAGAGCACGCTGTGGGAGCGCTCGACGCACGTGCCGATGATCTGGGCCGGCGCGGGAATCCGCGAGCCAGGCGTCACGCGGACGCAACCCGTCAACCTGCTCGATATCTATCCCACGCTGGTCGACCTGTGCCAACTGCCCAAGCGCCCCGACCTCGAAGGGCTCAGCCTGGCGCCGTTGCTCAAGAACGCGAAGGCCAAGCGTCCGCCCACGGTGTCGACGTATCTCGAGGGCAATCACTCCGTGCGCGACGAGCGCTGGCGCTATACGCGCTATCGGGATGGTGGCGAAGAACTCTATGACCGTCGCGCCGATCCGAACGAATGGGAGAATCTGGCGTCGCAGCCCCGGTATGCGTCGTTGAAGCAGAAGCTCGGCCGGTATCTGCCCACGAAGAACGCGCCGTCGGCGCCGGAGAAAGCTGCATACGATTTTGATCCGGTGAAACAGACCTGGCGGCGCAAGTAAGCATCGACAAAGCTACGCCCAGCTTCTGGCGGCCATCAAGGAGCGCATCCAGTCGGCGCAGATGCGTGCCGCGGGTGCCCCCAACTAGGAGTTGGTCGTTCTGTACTCGCAATATCCGCTGGAGATCGCGGGGGAGGACTACCGGCTCGATCTGCTCTTCTACCATCTGAAGCTGCGGTGCTACGTCGTCATTGAGCTGAAGGCGGAGCCCTTTCAACCGGAGATCTCGCCGCCGTCGATGACACGCTAAAGCACCCGAGTGATAACCCCAGCCTGGGGCTGATTCTCTGCAAGAGCAAGAAACTATGGGGGTCGCCGAATTCCGTTGTCTCGACCAGTTGTCCGCACAGCTCCAAGGCAGTTTGCCAACCATCGAGCAAATCGAAGGAGAGTTTGCACCCGGCCTCGATACCGACGGCCTGGCTGAATAGCAGGTCTCCGCTCTGTGGACATCGGGAAAATTGGCAGAGTTGGCCCTTAACGTGCCCTATGACTCGCAGGGGCCCGACGGATGGCTCCATGACGGCAGAATTTGCCTCCAGAAGGATTCGGATATGCAGCATTTGACGCAGTTTTTTAGGGATGCCCCAACCTCCATGGGCGTTTTTTACCCCATGACGTTCGCCATCATCTCCTTCCGGTCTTACTCAGCGGCGCAAGACGCCACCCAGGCGTTGCTGCAGGACGGATTTGACCATGACAGCGTGCGCTTTATATCGGCCCGCGAACTGCTGGAGTACCTGGGTGAAATACGCTCGACCGCCACGGGGATGATCATGTCCGCGATTTCCCGTTTGACGGACACCGAAGGGGCGAATGCGTTGCGCGACGAACAGCGAGCTAAGGCCGGCGCGGGTTTTGTGGCCGTACATTGCCCTACTGAGTCTGAAGCGCTGCGGGCGCAGGAGATCGTGGGTCCCTGGCGGCCACAGGCCATGGACTACTACATTCGCGGCGGCATCGAGTCGCTCGTGTCCTCCGCGGTGCCCGCAGAGCTCACTTGAGGTGGAGAGGCAAGCCTCCGACGCAAACCAGACACCATGGAACCTCGTACTATCAGCATGATCCTCGAAGCCCAAGTCCAGCAGTTTCTCGACGCGGCCGCCGCCGAAGGCGGCCCACCGATCTACACACTTGCCCCGGCAGAAGCGCGCCTCGTGCTGGAGAAAGCACAGTCCGGCTTCAACGGCGCGTTTCCCGCCCGAATCGAAGACCGCAGCCTGCCGATCGGTCCGAACGGGCAAGTCGATGTGCGGATCGTCCGCCCCACCGGCTCGCACCGCCCACTTCCGGTTATCCTCTTCTTTCACGGAGGGGGCTGGATCCTTGGCAGTGAGAACACGCATGATCGGCTCATTCGCGCGTTGGCCGTGGGCGCCGACGCTGCCGTGGTCTTCGTGAAATTCACTCGCTCCCCCGAAGCCCAATATCCGACCGCGCTGGAAGAAGCCTATGCCGCGACCACATACCTTGCGGAACATGGCAACGAACTCAACCTCAACGGTTCCCAACTCGCCGTCGTGGGAGATAGTGCCGGCGCCAATATGGCTACGGCCGTAGCGATGTTGGCGAAGCAACGAGGAGGGCCGCGCATTTGTTGTCAAATCCTGTTTTATCCGGTAACCGACGCGAGGTTAGACACCGCATCGTATCGCGAGTTCGCGGAGGGCCCCTGGCTCACCCAAGCGGCGATGGCCTGGTTTTGGGACGCGTACGCGCCGGATCCCGCCACGCATGACGAGCCCACCGTATCGCCCAACCGCGCCACCGTCGCGGAACTCACGGGCATGCCCCCGGCTCTGGTCGTCACCGCGGCCAACGACGTCCTGCGCGATGAAGGCGAAGCCTACGCCTTGAAGCTGATTCAGGCGGGCGTCGAAGTGACGGCGGTCCGGTTTCAAGCCACGATTCACGATTTCGTGATGCTGAATGATCTCGCAGAGACCGAAGCCGCCCGCACGGCCGTCGATCTCGCGGTGTCAAAGCTGGCCGAAGCCTTCGCCTAAAGGCTCGCTCGTGGCAGGACGGGGCTCCCTTTATCTACTGTGCTCGTCGAGGCCTCAGGCATGCAGAACTTCTCGTTGCCGGCGAGCCAAACCGCACTTGTGAAAATTGCCGCCAGACCCGCGTGCCGACCGGAGATGAATTACCAGCCGATCCGGCGCAAACGGGTCACGCTCATCTCGAGATGAAGACCAGTTCGAAGGCGCGGGTCATGCGTCGCAGGATCGGGTTATCGTCTATCATCAAGGCGTGGATTCGTCAACTGCACAGATTTGGCCCCTGCTTGGTCTTTTCGCGCTGGTGTGGCTTACGGTGCTTTTCCTGCTGGGCTTTGTGTCAGGTTGGCGAGGACTGGCCAGCCGCTACCGGGCGAATGACAAGTTTGTGGGTAAGCTTTGACGCATGCAAAGTGGCCAGCTTGGTTGGGTAAACCTGCGTAAATGTCCTAAGTATCGGGGCCAACCAAGAGGGACTCTATCTGGCCATGATGATCCCCTTTCGGTTGGGCCATGCGCCGCTTTTCATTCCCTGGTCGGACATTACGGTCAGCCCAAAGAAGGTCTGGTTTCGGGAGGGCATGGAGTACCGTCTGGGTGGTCCGGCGGGACCGGCGCTGTGGATTTCGGCAGATTTGGCAGAGCGGGTGCGACAGGCTTCGACGGGCTGAGTCTGGGGAGCGATCAAGAATCGCCCCCGCCAGCCGACTGTGTCCTTGTCACTCAGGCATTTATTGTGAATGTGATCCATCTGCATTGCCTCTGCTCATGAAATTGTGCAACATCCTGTTGCGCAATTGCCCTTGACCTGGCGTTCTGAGACGCCGAAAAATGGGGCCGCCCGGACTGGAAAGCGATTGATTCGAGAGGCTAGCGGCCCTCGATACTTCGCTTCGCCGCGTCCACCTCAAGTTCCAAATTGATCCTTAGTCCCCGCGAGAATCCGTCGAGCCCTGGAAAAAGAGATGCCCCTGTAATGTTCATCCGCTTGAGTTCCCTCAGAAGTTCCAATCGTGCCTGAGGCTTCAGGACTAGCTTTCGAAGGACTGGCTCTTGAACCAATGAGGGCTCTTCCATCATTCGGAGCAGGCTGATTCTGAAACGGCTTAGATGGCTCAACACAAATAGGGACACGCCCTGCTGTGCGGCTTGTCTTTCATTGACACGGAAACTGCTGGCTGCTGTTACGACATCCGGTGTCCGTGCGAAGACATTCTCCATGTCTGCCTGAAGGAGAGCGTTGATTCGACTTGCTCGCTTCCTTGCATCAGCCCAGGCGGACCCGGTGGCAAAGAAGTCGTCCACGCGACTGAGATCTTCGTTGGACCTTGTTCGGAGCCATTCGAGGGAAATCGCCCAGATAGCATGCCCGCGACTGTGTTCTAGCGCCAGTTTCTCAATAGCAAAGTACCCAGCTACATACGGCGAGTGAGACCAATCTAACATTCTAGTAGGGGCGCCGTAGTGTTGCATGAGAGTCAACCAATCTAAAATCTCATGATCGGCTGGCGTTGAACTAAGGAAATGATGAGCTCGGCGGCGGAACTCTTCTAGCATATTCTTTTCGTTGCCAGACGGATTCAACAGCATGTGACCCGGATTCTCTCGCCCATCATGCGTTGGCAGCTTTACCCACCGCTTCGATGCCCGGTCGATGGCCGTTTCAAGCGCCCATGCCTCGTCCCGCTGGCCGCGATACACCCAGTCGCCCCCAAGGGCCTCGACCCATCTTTGAATACCCCCGAGATCGTCGGCATGGTTGGTGAATACAAATGCGTTGAAATTATCGCAGTGTACGACAGAGGGGGAAAGTCCGACTGCTACTACCGAGGAAATGCGGCGGCGCCAGTCTTCCAAATTGTCATCGACCGTTTGCTCTTCGTTCATCCTAACTGGATGATGCCACAACGTGCAGTCAACCTTGGCGCGCTTTGCTCTACTCTATTGCGAGTGCCGACTTCGTTGGCCGACAGGGGAAGACGCAGCAAGGCAGCCTACAATCTTGCTCCAAAGCAGCAGTCTTTGGGCGGCGCCAGTGGTCATTCATCGCCATCGAACTGTTCGCCGATGGCCCGGCGTTTCCCGTGCCGGACATGCAGCACGTAGACCGCAGATTGTTTGTGATCCACACAAAAAACGACGCGATGAGATTTGTAGATTAACTGGCGCAGATCCTCGTCCAGGTATATGCGTTCGCGCGCATAGGCGCAGCGCTCGGGGGTACGTTCCAAGGTGTCGATCTGGTTATAGAGACCCTGTAACCAAACCGCCGCATTTTCAGGGGAGCGTTCGAAAATGTAGAGAAAAGACTCTCGAATCCCTGTCTGAGCCTCTGCCGTGACTACGACCGTGTAGCGTTTCACGGCTTCACTTGATCGCAATACCGTGTTCGAGTCCTAAAGCGATCAGAAAGTCTCGCATCGGCCGGCCTTCGCCACGCTTCGCTTGCTCCAAGCCACGTCCGATACCCCGAAGGTCAGCCAGCAGTTCTTGATCGTCAAGTAGCTTCTGATAGGCTTCCGCGCTCTGCACAACGACTTCAGCCTCGCCATTCACAGTGAGCACGGTGGGCCGGCCCGACTCCTTCAACTTGCGAATGTAGTCCCGCGTATGGCGTTGGAAGTCGCTGAGGGAACGGATGTCGGCGAGATCGATGGACATAACATGTAATTTACAGGAGATTTTCTGCTGGCGCAAGCCCAGTACCATTTCGGGATAGACTCAAAGTACTACTACAACCATAAGCAAAAATTGACGTTACAAATTAGGTAATCCCAAGCACCCTGGAGGTCGATATATGGAGCGTATGCACGATAGGCGCACCAAACCCCGAATGCTCTGTGCGGATCTGGTAACCGTGGTTTACCAGGACGCGGCTGGACAGCCCCAAGAGACCACCGCCAATCTGGAGGACATCTCCACCAACGGCGTGTGTCTCCAGGTGGAAGAGGAGCTTCCCTTGGGCACGCCGGTGCGGATTCAACATAGCCGGGGCACGTTTGCGGGCGAAGTGCGCTACTGCAAGTACAGCGAGCCCGTGGGCTACTTCCTGGGCGTTGAGTTCGCCGCGGACAGCCATTGGTCGCGGAGCCAGTTCAAGCCGCTGCACATGCTGGACCCCCGCCGCCTGGTGCAGCGAAGCCTGGAGCGCGCCACCAAGAACGTCAGCTAGACTGGAAGATTGCCGGAACTCGTCTGGTGGAAGTGGGCCGTCGGCCTCTTCTGCGCCTTCAATATCGGACTCGCAAAAACCGGCATGCCCGGTTTGGGCATCATGGCGATTCCGCTCTTCGTCCTCACCGTCGGCGACGCCCGGCTCTCGGCCGGTTGGCTGCTGCCCATTCTCCTGGTCGCTGACCTCTTCGCCATCGTCTACTATCGCCGGCACGCCGCCGCCAATCGCCTCTTCACGTTGCTGCCGTCGGTGGCCCTGGGGCTCGCCGCGGGCGCTTACGCGCTCAGCTACCCGGAGAGCGTCCTGCGGCCGCTGGTGGGCTGCATCATGCTGGCGATTCTGTTCCTTTTTTGGCTCGGTCGGCGGCGCGCGACGCAGTTGCCGGTGGACGCCTGGTGGTACGCGGGCTTCTACGGGGGCGCGGCGGGCTTCTCCACGATGGTGGCCAATGCCGCCGGACCGGTGATGAACGTCTATCTGTTGAGCCGCCGCCTGCCGCGCGAGGAGTTCGTCGCGACGGGCGCCTGGTTCTTCTTTTGTGTCAACGTCTCCAAGGCGCCGGTCTACGCCTACCACGGGCTCTTCAGTTGCCAAAGCCTGCTGTTTGACCTGGCCCTGGCCCCGGCGGCGATCGCCGGCGCGTTGCTGGGCCGCCATCTGCTGAACGTGCTGCCGGAAATCTGGTTTGAGCGCATCGCCCTGTCGCTCGCCTTTCTGGGCACCATATTGCTCTTCCTCCCCAAATAAAGGTACATTCGAGACAACATGGCCCGAAGCGTAAATAAAGTAATTCTGATTGGCAATCTAGGTAAGGACGCGGAGACGAAGTTCACGGCGGGCGGCACGCCCGTCACCAAATTCACCCTCGCGACCCAACGGCGTTGGAAGGACCAGGCGACTGGCGACTGGAAAGAAGAGGCGGAGTGGCACAACGTCACCCTGTGGAAGCAGGAAAACGTGGCCCCGTACCTCACCAAGGGCAAGCAGGTCTACGTGGAGGGCCGCTTGCGCACCAGCTCCTATGAGGACAAGGAAGGGCAAAAGCGCAGCTACACCGAAGTGGTGTGCGAAGAGTTGATGCTGCTTACCTCGGGTCCGCGGGGCGGTGAGGAGGGTGGCGGTGGCGGCTATGAACGTCCGAGTGGCGGCGGAGCGCCGGTATCGATGCCGCGCAGCGCGCAACGCACCCAGCCTCCGGCCGCGCCAGCCTTTGAGCCCGGCATTTCCGACGACGATGTGCCGTTCTAGGAGCCATCCCTTGCCATATTGCGCGGGTTAGGTCCGAATAAGCTGTTCGGGGGCAAAACGCTGATCTCGCCTGGTTTCATCCCCCGTCGCCGCCCCCGGCGGTGCCGGGTTCACCATTCGTCGTAGGTGCGCGGACTGGGAGAGGGCGCCCGGTTCTGCCCCTCAGGACGCGGCCACGCGTCATGATTTCAACGACTTCCCGGTTCGTTTCGACTACCGCAGCCGCAGGCGGACGATCGCTTCGAGGTGATAGGTCTGCGGGAAGAGGTCGGCCATGGTGAGCGACGTGATCTCGTAGCCGCCCGCTACTAGACCAGCGGCGTCGCGCGCCAGCGTCGTGGGGTCGCAGGAGACCAGGCAGATCTCGGGCGCCTTGACGCGCACCAGATGCTCGACGGTCTTCTTGCCCAGTCCCACGCGGGGCGGGTCGGCGAGGATGAGATCCGGCCGGCCTTCGAATTTCTCGAGGTAGAATTCAACGGCCTTCTGCACCACCTCGACGCCCGCTGACTTGTTGTGTTCGAGATCCGCCGCCGCGCCGCGCACCACTTCCACCGCCGTTACGCGTCCCCCGCGCTTGGCCAGCGGCACACTGAAGAGTCCGACGCCGGCGTAGAGATCGAGCGCCCAGGCTGGCTTCGCCTCACCCAGCACCGCCTCCACCAGCGGCTCCAGCAGAAAGCGATTCACCTGGAAGAAGCTCTGGTAGCTCACGCGGAAGCGGTTCTCGCCCACTTGGTAAGCCAGGCGGCTCTGGTCCGCCCCCGGAATCACTTGCGCCATCCAAGGGAAGAACTCCTTGGCGACACCACGCCGGGACTTTAGTACGTTGAAGACCACCTCGTCTTCGTTCGTGAAGAGCTCCACCTCTTCGAGGAAATCCGGGAAGCGATGGTCGCGCAAGCGGCTCTGGATCGCGCTGAGCGCGTGCTGCAAAGCCGGCGAGGCCAGTGGGCAATTCTCGATCGGCACCAGATTGCGGGAGCCCGCGGCGCGGAAGCCCATGCGGCGGCCGTCAAAGTGGATCTGGATGCGGTTGCGGTAGCCGTAGGGATCTGCCCGCAGGACGCCGATCTCGTCGGGGGGCGTCAGCTTGCCGATGCGCTGCAGGCTCTCGGCCAGAATCTTCTTCTTGTGCTCCACCTGCAAGTCGTATTCGAGGTGCTGGTAATGACAGCCGCCGCAGCGGCCGTACACCGGGCACGGCGGAATGATCCGCGCCTCGGACGGCGTGATGATATTCGCCAGCCGGGCTTCAATGTGCCCCGGATGCTCCTTAATCGTCTGCCAGGTGACGGTCTCGCCGGGGATGACGAAGGGCATCATCACCACCTTGTTCGCGGTGCGCGCCAGGCCTTGCCCGCCGTAAACGAGCTTCTCAATCTTTATGTCCACCGGGACTGTACCGGTATCGGGGTTTGTTTCGGGAGTTTCCATCGGGCTACCATGGAATTCTCTCACTTTCATGACCAAGGCACGCGTATTTTCCGGGGTGCAGCCCACCGGCCACCTCCACATCGGCAATTATCTCGGCGCGATTCAGAACTTCGTGCGCCTCCAGCACGAGTACGACTGCATCTTTTGCGTCGTCGATCTGCACGCCGTCACCGTCTATCAGGAGCCGGCGGAGCTGCGCCGCAAGATCCGCGAAATCGCCGCGCTCTTCATCGCCTGCGGCATTGATCCTAACGTCGCCACGCTGATGGTGCAGTCGAGCGTCTCGGGCCACGCCGAACTCGGCTGGCTTCTCACTTGCGTTACGCCGCTCGGCTGGCTCGAACGCATGACCCAGTACAAGGACAAGAGCGCCAAGCAGGAGACGATCGGCGCTGGCCTCTTGCAGTATCCGGTGCTGATGGCCGCCGACATCCTGCTCTACCAAAGCAAGATCGTCCCCGTGGGTGACGACCAAAGCCAGCATCTGGAGCTCACCCGCGACATCGCCCAGAGCTTCAACTCGCGCTACGGCGATACCTTCACCGTGCCGGCCACCAAGCTACCCACCCACGGCGCGCGCGTGATGGGCTTGGACGATCCGGAAAAGAAAATGAGTAAGTCCGCCACCGGCACCAGCCACGCGATTGGCTTACTGGACGACCTGGCGCAAGCCAAAAAGAAGATCATGCGCGCCACGACGGACTCGAACCCCGCGGTGGACTTCGAAACGATGGGCCCCGGCGTCCGCAACTTACTCGGCATCTATCAGGCCTTCAGCGGCGCGTCCAATGAACAGATGCAGAACGAATTCGCGGGCCTGCGTTATGGCGACCTGAAGAAGAAGGTCGCCGAGCAGGTGGCGCAGTCGCTCGAGCCGATTCAGGCGCGGTATCGCGAAGTCACCACCGGCAACCTCGACGACTTACTCCGGCAAGGCGCGAACCGTATCCGTCCGGTGGCCGAAGCCACGGTGCGCCTCACCAAGGACCGCATGGGCCTCTACACATGATCTCCTTCCGCGGCATCTTGCGGTTGCTTCAGGGGAATCGCAATTTCCGCCTGTTGTGGTCCGCGCAAGTGATCAGCGAAGTGGGCGACTGGCTCTATGCCGTCGTGCTCTATAGCCTCCTGCTCCAAATCACCGGCCGCGCCGAGAGCATCGGCATCGCGCTGGTGCTGCAGCTTCTGCCGCAGCTATTTGTGAGTCCGATGGCCGGCGTCCTCAACGACCGCATCAGCCGCCAACGCGTGATGATCGCCACCGACTTGGGCCGCGCGGTCGTCATCGCCGCTATGCTGCTCGTCCGCGGCGCGGAGCAGTTGTGGCTGCTGTACATCCTGTTGGTGCTCGAAACCGTGCTGTGGGCTTTCTTCGAGCCGGGGCGTTCGGCGGTGATTCCCAACATCACGCGCAACGACGATGAGCGCCTCACCGCGAATACGCTCGGCGGGGTGACTTGGGCGGCGGCCTTCTTCCTGGGCTCGTCGCTGGGTGGCTTTCTCGCCGCCGCCTTCGGGCGGGACTTTGTCTTCGCCTTCGACGCCGCGTCGTTCCTCTTCTCGGCCTGGCTCCTCTCGCGCATGCGCTTCGCCGAGCCGCATCTGGTGAACGCGCCGAAGCGCACGGCGCGAGACTTACTCGGCGCGGGCGCCTTCACCGAGGGCTTGTCCTATGCCTGGGCCGAGCCGAAGCGCCGCGCGACGCTGATGGTGAAGGCCGGCGTCGGCTTGTTGGGCTCCAACTACGTGATCCTCAGCGTGCTGGGCCAGCGGGAATTCGCCCTCAAATGGTTCACTTCAGATGCCGCCGCAGCGTCGATGATGGGCATCTCTACGCTGATGGCCGCGCGCGGCTTCGGCGCGATGACCGGGCCTTGGCTGGTCGGGCGCTGGGCCGGGCACGATCCGCTCCGGATGCGCCTGGGCATCGCCGCCGGCTTCGCCATGGTGCTGCTCGGCTATGGGACGCTGTCGCAATCGAAGTCCTTGGCGCTGGCCTTCGCGGGGATCGCCCTGGCCCACGCCGGCGCCTCCACCGCCTTCGTCTTCTCCACGAATCTTCTGCAAACCCTCAGCGACGACGCCTTCCGCGGCCGCCTCATGTCCACTGACTTCGCCGGCATGGTCATCTCGATCTCCCTCTCCAGCTACTCCGCCGGCTGGGCCATCGACCACGGCGTTCCCGCCCGCCAAGCCGCCTTGGCGACGGCGCTGGTGATGCTGCTGCCGATCGGTCTCTGGCTTTGGATCACGCGGGATTGGCGGGAGTCCTCTATTTTGGAATAGTCTTGACAGTTCCCCAATCTTTCCGTAAAGTGGGAATATGATGATTGCGGCAAAAATGGATCGTGCGGGAAGAATACTATTGCCTCAGCCTTTCCGCTCTGAACTTGGCTTGGGCGAAGGTTCCGAGGTCTTGGTGTCCTTGGAAAACGGCGAACTCCGGATCACCACTCGGCTGGCGGCTTTGCAGAAGGCGCAGGCGGCCATGGAGAGCTACAAGTGTAGCGACAGTATCGTGGATAGCTTCCTGGCGGATCGGCGTGAAGAGGAGTTGCGCGGTTGACGCCTGTGGTGTTGGACGCGTCGGCCCTGTTAACGGTTCTGTTCAAGGAGACGGGCCACGAAATCGTCGCCGAAGCGTTGGCGGGCGAGGTGATCATCCCGGCGGTGAACTACACGGAAGTGCTCGCCCGGCAGATGCGCGCGGGCGTCAGCCGGGATTTGGCCGTCTCCACGCTAGCCGGGCTCGACCTCAAGGTCGTCGTGTGGGACCAGGGTTTGGCCGAAGAGGCTGCTGACCTGAGTCCGTTCGCCAAGAGTCACGGCTTGGCCTTAGGAGACCGCATCTGCCTCGCTACCGCTCGCCACCTGCGGCTGCCGGTGCTCACGGCTGATCGCGAGTGGGGCAAACTGCCCGATCTGGGCGTCGAGATTCGGGTGATTCGATAAGTTCTGGAGGGTATGACATGGCGAGCACGGAAGATACAGTTCGAAAGATTGAACTGCTTCGCTCTTTGGCTCATCCGCACCCCGAGACTAGCCAACTGGGTGAACAGGGGTTCGACGAGTGGGTACGGAGCTTGCCGGACGAAGATACGGAAGCTCTGGTGGAGCCCGGAGCCGGCCAGTCAATCCGTTGGGTGCCCGGTGAGGGATGGCTGTGGAATTGACTCTTGACCTTGGCTCGACGTAATCAGAGTCCGCTCGCGGAGGGCGTCACCAGTGCGGCCACCGTGCCGTCGGCGAGGTGTAAGGGACGGTCGCCCTTTTCGAACAAGGTATTCAGGTAGCCGAGCGCCACTACTTCACCGAACCTCGGCGAGTACGCGGCACTCGTCAGGACTCCGGCCTTGGTCTCGCCAGAAAGAAGCTCGCTGCCCGCCGCGGGGACCGCTTGACCCGTGACCCGGAAAGATCGCAGGTGCTTATGTACCGCGCCGCGCGACCGCACGCGCTCCACGATCTCCTGCCCCAGGTAACAGCCCTTGGTGAAGCTCACCGACGCCATCTGACCGGTCTCCTGCACCAGGTGAGTCTCCAGGATGTCGACGCCGTAGCGTGGATAGCCGTTTTCCAGGCGTACGAGTTCGAGGTCCGCCAGGGTCGCTTCGGGGAGATCCGGAGGCGGCGTGTCGCCGTAATAACGAAAACCCTGGCCGCCGACGGCCGAGATCGGGAACCAGTCCGGACCGGGAGCGGCGGCCAGCGGACCTTCGATGGCCGTTACGCTAAGCCCGCTGACGTCCTCCAGTACGACATCGTCGGCGATGATGTACTTGTCAAGGTGCGCGAGCAGCTTGTCCTTGGTTTCAGCCTCGGTATCGATTAGCAGGGCGTCCGCCTGGCAGACGATCCAGGCATCGGCCAGAATCCGGCCTTGGGCGTTCAAAAAGAAGGCATGGGCGCATTGCCCGGGCGTGAGGGCCTGCACCTGGTTCGTCGACATGGCATGCAGCAGGCGAGCGCGGTCCTCGCCGGTGGCGCGGATCAGTCCGCGGGGGAGGCGCAACCAAGCGGCGCCTTCGAGTAGAGCGTCATATCCGTTCATGCTGGATTGGATGCGGCAGCGATCTACTTGATCTTGTCGTCTTTTTCGATCTTGCCGTCGCGGATATAGATCACGCGGTGGGCGTGCATGGCGATATCGTGCTCGTGCGTGACGAGAATGATGGTGTTGCCTTGCTGATGCAGCCGCTCGAAGAGGCCCATGATTTCGACGCCGGTGGCCGAGTCCAAGGCGCCGGTGGGTTCGTCGGCCAGCAGGATGGAGGGGTTGTTCACCAGGGCGCGCGCGATGGCGACACGCTGGCGCTGGCCGCCCGAGAGCTCGTTTGGCTTGTGGTGCATGCGTTGCGCCAAGTCGACCTGGCGCAGACGCTCCTGGGCCATCTGTTGGCGCTGGTCGGTGGGGATGCCGGCGTAGATCAACGGCAGTTCCACGTTGTGCAAGGCCGTCGCGCGGGCGAGCAGGTTGAAGGTCTGAAAGACGAAGCCGATTTCCTTGTTGCGGATACGGGCGAGGTCATCGTCGGACATGGCCGAAGCCAGATTACCGTTGATGTAGTACTGGCCTTCGGACGGCGAATCCAGGCAGCCGATCAGGTTCATCAGGGTCGATTTACCCGAGCCCGAAGGTCCCATGATGGCGACGTACTCGCCGCGGCGAATCGTCATATCGACGCCGGAGACGGCGTTGATCGTCTGGTCGCCCATCACATAGGTCTTCCAGAGGTTATAGCTCTGGATCACGATGCCTTGGCGCTTCAGCTCTTCGCCGCGTGCCTGAAGGTCGGTAATGTCTGCTGCCGTGGTTGCCATGAATGCTCGTTCTGTCGATTATGACTCGGTTTTCGCCGCGACTTTATTGTCGATCTGGACCTTGGCCTGATTGCGGAGCGTGCGGATCACCTTATAACTGCCGGTGATGATCTCTTCGCCGTCCGTCACGCCGCTCAGTACCTCGATCTCCGTGGCGCCGGTGATCCCCGTTTTCACTTCGCGGAATTCCACCGTGTCGCCCTTCACCACGAAAACGCCCTGTATTTCCTTCTTCGCTTCCTTGTCGGCCACCGGAGGCGGCCCGTCCTTCTTCTCCGGCGCCAAGTCGCCCTTCTGGCGGACGGTGAGCGCCTGGATCGGAATAGTGATGGCGTTCTGGCGAGTGGCCGTGGTTACACGCGCGGTGCAACTTAAGCCCGGACGCATTTCGTCGGGCGGATTCTCGAGCGCGATTACCACCTTAAAATCCTTCGCTTCCTGGCTCGAAACGGCGCTTTGCGAGGCCGCCAAACCGGAGGAGCGCAAGATGGCCGTATTGCCGATCTCGATCACCTTGCCCGTGAAGGTCTTATTCGGCATGGCGTCGATGGTCACTTCGGCAGGTTGGCCGAGCGTGACGTTCACGATGTCCGTCTCGTCCACCTTCACTTCGGCCGTGATCACCGACATGTCGGCGATGGTCATGATGAGGCTGGCCGAGGAGTTCTGTACGCCGGGCACGACGGTTTCGCCCACACGGATGGGCAGGTTCGTCACCACGCCGTCGAGCGGCGCGATCGACTGGGTACGCGCCAGGACGTCAGAGGCGCGGCGTAAGTTGGCCTGCGCCAAGGTAATCCGGCGCTGCGTGGCTGAAAGGGCGGCCATGGCCTGGGCGCGCTGGGCGCGGAACTGGTTGATGCGGGCCTCGGCCTCGCGCACGGCGGCGGCGGCGGCGTCGACGGCGATGCGGCGCTGATCAAATTCCTGGCGCGCCACCAGCTTCTCGTCCCACAGCTTCGAGGTGCGGTCGAAATCAATCTTGGCGCGCTCGAGTTCGGTCTTCGACCGATCCAGCGAAGCCTGTAGGGTCTTGATATTTTCGTCGGCGGACTTCAACGCCGCCTCGGAAGCGGCGGAGTCGGCTTCGGTGGAACTGACGTTGGCGCGCTGCGCGGCCACATCGGCCTCCGGTTGCACGCTCTCGAGCTTGGCGAGCAGTTGGCCACGGCGCACGCGTTGGCCTTCCACCACCAGGATGTCCGTGATGCGCGAGGGCACATTGGCATTCGTGCCGATATTGACGTAATTCCGCGGCTTGATCTCGCCCGAGGCCGTCACGATCTGCTTCAGGTCCTGCCGGGTGGATTTCCCGGTTTGCACCTTAATAATCGCGGCCTGCTTTAAGCGGTAGTTCGCGAAGGCGGCGATGCTGGCCCCGAGCACCACCACCAAGCCAATCAAAATCTTCCATTTCCTCTTCACAGGATCCGAAACTCCTCAATACTGGTTAGCATTTTCGCGCGGCGCGCTGGTTAGATGAACGCAACAGGGAGAGCAATAGTTCGCTCAAACTATCGTAACACCGACGTTTGGATGTACGCGCCAGGGCGGGCGCGCTTACAACTTTGCAAACTTATGTGAACCGGATGCGCGCTTGAGCGAATATCTGGCGAAGCATTTCGGCGGTCAGCCGCCCGGTTTGGGTGTTTTGCTGGCTGGGATGATAGCTGGCGATCAGCCAACGGCCGCCGATGCGGGCCTCGGCGCCGTGGGCGAATAAGGCCCTTTCCGTTCCGCGCGATAAGTAATTGTCGAAGGCCAGCCGGCCCAGCGCGACCACAACTTGTAAGCGCCGCAGCAGGACGAGTTCGCGTTCCAGATACGGCCGGCACTGCCGCACCTCCTCGGGCGTGGGTTTGTTGTCCGGCGGGGCGCAGTGGGCGGAGGCGGTGATGTAGCAGTCGTGCAGGCGCAACCCGTCGTCCCGGTGGGTGCTTTCCGGTTGCGAGGCGAAGCCGGTGTCGTGCAGCGCGCGGAAGAGGAAGTCACCGGAGCGGTCGCCAGTGAACATCCGCCCGGTGCGATTGGCGCCGTGCGCCCCGGGGGCCAGGCCGAGGATCAGCAGGCGGGCCTGAGGGTCACCGAAGCTGGGGACGGGCCGGCCCCAGTACTGCTGGTCACGGTAGGCGCGCCGCTTGACGCGTGCGATCTCGGCGCAATGCGCGCGGAGACGTGGGCAGCGCTCGCAGGCGGTGATTTCGGCATTCAGGTGGTTCAAAGTCATAGCGCCGAGTCAGTCCCGCGCGAACCGAAGCACGCCGGCCGTGAGACGGGTGAGAAACTCTGCCCGGTCCGCCAGCGGCTCGATCACGTTTGGCGGCGGCACGTTCATAAACGAGAAGTGGCCTGCACCTTCCTCGACGTGGACTTCCATCGGCACCCGCTCCGCCAGAGCCCGCCGCAGAAACTCCACCTGAGCGGGGGGAGTAACCGTGTCCTTGCTCCCGGCCCAGGCGAGAACCGGTATGCGGACGCCGTCGAGCGCGGCAGGGGCCTGGAAGAAACCGGTAGCGGGAGCGAGAAGCGTCAGTTTTCGTAGGCGCTCATCGCGATCAACGGAAAGCCGGTGGCCCTGCCGGGTCCAGGCCTGGCCTCCAGCCATGGCCAGCAGCAGGGTCGCGCCAATGGAGTGCCCCACGCCGACGGCTCCCGCTTCCTGCGGGGTGACGCGGTCGAGGGCCAGCCGAAGCCGGCGCGCTCGGAGCAGGAAGTCGTTCTCGGTAATTTCAGGAGCGACAAGCCGCTCAAAATGTGGGGCAACGACGGTGAAGCCATTTTCCTGAAGCGAGCGCAGGAGTGGCAAGTGCCGCTCGGGATTGCCGCCCGCCCCAACGGAGAACAAAACTGTCCGGCGCGATTCCGCCGCCTCGAGCAACGTCACGCCGAAAGGTCCGGCTTCATCCGTCAGTGAGAGAGTAGCCACCCGGAAATCATAGCGTGTAACCGCGGCTACCTCGTCAATCGTCATCGGAGAACGCCCACTTGCGGCCTCCCTGGAACTCAGTCGGCTCCAACAGGCCGCCGAGGAAGCTATCGCCTTTCGATTACGGGTATACTGGGCGGCGCATGCTCTCACGTAGAACCTTTCTCCAGGCCACTCTGGCGTCCACCTTGCCTAAGCCCAACGTGGTGATCATCTTCCTCGACGACTCCGGTTACTCCGATTTTCATCCTTTCGGCAATCCACCTTATCCCACTCCCCACGTTGAGCGCTTGGCCAAACAGGGCTGCGCCTTTCGTAACTTCTATGTGCCGCAGGCCATCTGTTCCGCTTCCCGTTCCGCCTTACTCACGGGCTGTTATCCCGGGCGCACCCGGATGTTCGGTGCTCACGGACCCGGGGCGCGTGGGGTGGACCCGAAGTTCGCCACGCTCGGCGAAGTCCTCAAGACCGCCGGCTATCGCACGGGCGTCTTCGGCAAATGGCATATCGGCGACCAACCGGAAACTCGTCCGCCCGCGCGCGGCTTCGACGAGTCCTGCGGCCTGATGTACTCGAATGACATGTGGGAGTTCCATCCCGAGCGTCCGCAGGACTTTCCTCAGCCGTTACAATTCTGGGAGAACGGCCAAGTAAAAATTGACCGCGTAACCAGCGAGCATCAGCCGAATCTCACGCGCTGGTACACCGAACACGCCACCAGCTTTATTCAGCGCCATCGCGCCAGCCCATTTTTCTTGTATGTTCCCCACTCCATGCCCCACGTGCCGATCTTCCGGAGCCCTGAATTCGCGGGTAAGTCGAAGCACGGCGTCTACGGTGACGTGATTATGGAGCTCGATTGGTCTATCGGCCAAATTCTCGGCGCGCTCGACCAAGCTGGCGTCGCGGATAATACTCTCGTGATTCTCACCTCGGACAATGGACCGTGGACTTCCTACGGCAATCACGCCGGGAGCACGCCTTACCGCGAAAGCAAGGGCACCGGTTTTGACGGAGGCACGCGCAGCGCTTGCCTGATGCGTTACCCCGGCAAGATCAAGGCGGGCAGTGTTTCGACGAAAGCTCTCTGCACGATTGATCTCTTGCCGACGATCGCAAATCTGGCGAACGCCAAATTACCGGCAAATCCGATTGACGGCCTGAACGTCTGGCCGCTGATCACCGCCCAGCGTGGCGCGACGAATCCGCATCCCTACTACGCCTTTTCCACCGGCAATGTCTTCGAAGGCGTGATCTCTGGCGATGGCCGCTGGAAACTTCACCTACCCCACGACTATCGCCAACTCACCAAGATCGGCAACGACGGTGCCCCCGGTACCTACCGGCGCACGGAAATCGGACTCAGTCTCTACCATCTTGAAAGAGATCCCTACGAGACTACCAATCTCATCGATAAGAATCCACAGATGGCCAAGCAACTCCAGGCCTACGCTGAGGAGCACCGCCGCCAGTTCTATAGCGCTCCTTAAAAGGAGATTCGTCCACTCAGGATGACAATCCGGTTGCCGCCAGCCGCGGTGATCTGCCCGAAGGTGACCGAGTTGATGGAGGTATTCGGATCTTCGAACGCGGGTGAGTTAGTTACGTTGTCGGCGGTGATACCGAATTGCACTTGGATGCGCTCGCGCAGGGTGATGGTTTTCACTAGATTCATGTCGAGTGAAAAATAACCGGGGCCGTAGAAGGAGCGGGCCTGGAGGGTGCCGAGCGTCCCAGGAGCAGGATTGGTCGCGATGGGGCGTCCGCTGGCATCGTAAACCGCGAGGAGCGTGCTGCGATCGCGCACCGGGCCGGCCGCGAGGTTCTGCACGTAGGGGTCTGCTTTGACCGTGTAACCCGGATAAAAGAAGACACCGTTGCCGCGCTTCTCTACCTTGCCTTTGCGCGGCACGCCCGAGATCAAATCGACGCTGGTATCGTCCGAGATGTTGTTGAAGGACGAGATCAAGCTTTCCCAACTCATGGGAGTGCCGGAAAAGACGTTGTAGAGCGCGCCGATTTGCCAATTCTCGAGTAACTTGCCGGCCCAGCGCGGGCCGGTGCTGAACCAGCGGCGCTTGGGTCCCAAGGGTAAGTTCCACGTCCAATTCGAGCGGAAGACATGGGGAGCGCCGAAAGACAATTGGCGTTTGTCGAGCCGCCGGTTGCGGATAGTACGGTAGCTGTCGAGTAAGCTCTGGCCAGCACCCTCTTCCTCGCCCAGCGCTTTGGCGAAGGTGTAATTCATCTGCATGGTGAGGCCGGCGGAGAAGCGTTTGGAAAGGTCGACCTGGAAGGAGTGATAGGTGGAATTGGCGAAGTTACTCACGAGTTGGGCGCTGGCAAACTGGGGATTCACGACGATGAAGTTCTCGGGGAGTCCGGCGGCGGAAAGCAGACCGCCATTACGGCCGCTGACATTCTGCGTATTGATAAAGCTAAGGAACGAGCCGACGTTGTTATTGGCTAAGGCCGCTTGCAGGGTCGCGTTGGTGCGGGCAAAAGTAGCCCCGGAGGAATTGCCGCGCAGCGGCGCGAAAATTCGATCCAGCAACGGCGATTCGCCGCCGCGCTGAGCGGCCAGATAGGCGTCGAGGAGGCTATTCTCAAAAGCATTGCCCTCGTTCACGTTGGTGGCGCGGATCAGCCGGGTGCCTTTGTTGCCGACATAGCGTAAGTCGAGGAGTAAGTTCTTCGGCAGCGACCGTTGCAGGCTGACGTTGAAGTTCTGCACGTAAGGCGTGCGCAAGTTTTCGTCAAAGGTGCGAATGGTCTGGCTCCGGTCAGTCAACGGGACGGTGTCGAGGGGTTTTCCATTGGTGGTGAGCGGGAGACGGACCGCGCCCAATGGCGTGTAGGCGCTGGGGCGCTGTACGGCCAACTCACGCAGCCCAGGCTGGTCGCCGCTCACGACGTCGACCAGGCGGAGGGCGTTGCGCTCGTAACCCATGCTGTAGCCGAGGCGGAGGATCGTCTTGTTTTCACCGAGCCAGGGCAAGGACCAACTGAGTCCGAGGTGCGGAGCGAAGTTATTGCGGTCTGGCCGGAAAAGCTGGCGGTTGGGATTGGCGGAGCCAGGCCCGATCAGTTCCACGCGCGTTAAGGCGCCACCAGAGGCACCGGGACGAAACATCGCCGAATAATCGGTGCCGGAGATGCCAAAAAGCGAAGAACTGCCTCCCACCAGCGCCGCGGTCTTTCCGTTGGGATCGTACTGCACGCCGTAATACTCGTAGCGCATGCCAAGATTCAGGGTGAGCCGCTTGGAGACGCGATAATCATCTTTCACGAAGAAATAATACTCGCGGTTTTTCCACGTGCGTTGTTTATACTCACCGGGCAGGAACTGCGGATTGGCGCCACCGGGGGCGTTGAAGGCTTGGGTAACGGTGCTGACGGAACCAGCCAGATTGTTGAGCAGGTTTTCCGCGCCGGTCCGATTTAGGCCGATGCCGGCGACGTTGCCCATATTCTGGACGGGCTGCAGTCCATTGCCGATCACCACGCGCGGCATGACGTCGAAAGAGTTAAAGCCATTCGAGGAGACAAACCAGACGCCGCCACCGGCGCGGAGGTTATGTTTCCCTTTGAGCCAGGAAATCGTATCTCCCCACTGGTAATTCGGTGAAATACGGCCTTGGGGGTCGTTATCGACCAGGATAGGATCGGTAACGGTGAGTAAGTCGACTAAGTAGGGCTGGCCGTTGATTTTGGGCAGTGCTTCGAGTCCGCCGGCCACTTCCCAAGGCGCGAAACTGCGGGAGCGGCTGCGCAGAATGCCGACGGTGAATTCGTTCATTAAGCTGGGGGTAAGTACAGAAAATACCTTGAGAGCGAAGGCGTTATCCGGCGAATCGACGGTGCCGCCGGGAGCGTCGGGGAAGCGCTGGCTTTGGAAACCGTTGAGGCTGAGAGAGTCCTCGCGATTCCAACTGAAGGTGAGCCGGTGGCGGTCATTGAAATTATGGTCCAGCTTGAGGTTGTATTGGTCGCGCTTGGAACTGGCGCGTTGAATCCAGGCGTAGCCGGCGGTATTGAGTCCGTCGCCGGTGTTGAAGACGTTGGGCAGCGGCATGAGGTTGAGCATTTGGCGGATGGCCCCGGTAGGGTCGGGGCCGGGGCGTAGGGGATCGACGCTATAGACGCTGGTGCTGGAGAGGGTGCCGCGGCTGGCCAAAGGATTACCCTGAAAATCGACTACGGGCGCGGCGGCGCTGGCGTTGGCATTCTGTACTCCCGGGAAGAAGCGGTAGATCCCGCGCCGGGCCGTGTCGGTATACACGGTGCGCGTAACCCGGTTGCGTTGGGCGATGCGTTCGGCTTCCCAGAGGAAATGAAAGAAAGTGCGATTCTTGCCGCTATAGAGTTTCGGCAAAGAAAGCGGACCGCCCACGCGAGCACCGTATTGATTGCGAATGAGGAAATTGCGCGGGGCAATCGGCGTGCCACTGGCGTTATTTCCCTGGAAGTTATTAAACCACGTATTGGCGTTCAACACCGTATTGCGATGGAACTCGAAAAGGCTACCGTGAAAATCGTTCGTGCCCGAACGCGTGATCATCTGGATTTGTCCACTGCCGCGACCATATTCGGCATCGGCGGGAGAAGTAACGACGCGAAACTCCGCGATGCGATCGGTAGATAAGAAGAAGGGCGTCGAACGGCCCTGGTTAATGCGCGCGTCTTGAATATTTACGCCATCCACTTGAATATTCAGGGTGCCGATCCGCGCGCCGCTAAAGTAGTCGCCAAAGGTGCCGGCCTGGGTGGTGGCGAGTAGGATGGCATTGCGGCTGGTGAGGGGTAACTCCAGGATCTTCTTTTCATCGAGCACGCCACCGACCGAGGAAGTCGCCTGCGACATGTCGAGTTTCGCTTCTACCGCAACGACCTCCACTTGCGAGCCAGCCGTAGCGACCTCCAGCGTAAGGTCGAGGCTCAAACGCGCGCCGACATCCAGTCGAATTCCTTCGAGCGCGCTCGTCTTAAAGCCATCAGAGAGGGCCGTCAACCGGTAGACTCCTGTGCGAAGGGACGCGAAGGAGTAAACGCCCTGGGCATTGGTGGTGACGCGGGTGACGACCCCGGTGCTCGTATTGGTGGCTTCGAGCTTGGCGCCAGGGATTACGGCACCGCTGGGGTCGCGCACCGTCCCGGCCACCGCCCCGTCAGAAGTCTGCGCCCAGGCAGCGGCGGAAAGGGAGAGAATAACCACGATTCTAGCGAGCATGGTACAGGATACCCAAAAAATGAGTGACCGCGGGGAGACGCTGGCTCAGAACTGAAAACGAGCAACCATCTGGATGGTGCGGGCATTGCTCTGGAATGCCAGGTCCGGACGGTTAAAGAGGGCGTTCTGCGGGAAGAGTAGGTTCTGGGCCGCGGCGGAAGATCGCGCGCGCACGTTGCCCGCGCTCGGATAACCCGGCGTAAACTGCGCGTGATTGATGGCGTTGTAGAGCTCAGCGCGTAACTCGAATAACTTGCCTTCCTTTACGGTAATGCGTTTGGCAAAGGCGACATCGAAATTGTTAATGCCCGGTAGGCGCAGCGTATTCCGGCCGGCATTTACGGTGCCACCGGGGCCGACGGCGATGTAACGGGCGTTCGGATTGGTGGCCAAGTAAGCCACGGTGCGGCCCGCGCTATTCAGGAGAGCCGTGGAAGCCGATCCGGTGTTGGCATCGCCGGCGGTATTGATGTAAGTGCGATCAGCGGCATTGTCGCCGTTGAAGTTGACGTCGACGCCGGAACGCGGGGTGCCCCAGGCACCGGTCTCCGCGATGTAGCTTCCGGAGAAGGCCCAGTTGCCGGCGACGTTCCGGACAGCCCAATTCTTGTGGTTCTTCATCCAAGGAGTGTCGTAGACCCAGGCCAGACTCAGGCGATGGCGGCGGTCCAGCGCGGAGTTCGCGCGCTCCTGCCGTAGGCTTTCGAAGTCATAGGGACGCCGGGGGGTAAGGACGGTGGAGTTCAAGGCGGCCGTGGAGTCGTCAATATTCTTTGACCAGGTATAGGCGCCGTTGACGGTGAGGTTTCTCGAGTAGCGCTTGGTTACTTGGGTCGCCAGGCCATGGTAAGTGGAGTTACCGCGTGGAGTAAAGGAAGTAATCGTGCTGGTGAAGCCAGCGGTATTCAAAGGATGAACGCCGATGGCCAAAGACTCGCGGGTTAGTGTGAGGCGATCTAACTCCGCCACCGTGGGGCGTTGCAAGAAGACCGGGAGGGACTGGCCAGCGGGCAACCCGGCGCGGCGGTTGGTTTGCAACTGGAAGGGCAGGTGAATGCCACGAGAGCCGAGGTAGCGGGCTTCCACCGTATAGTCGTTCCAAAGCACGCGTTGCACGCCGAAGTTCCACTGGATGGAGTACGGCCGCTGTTGATCGGGAACGAAAGCCGCAGTCCGCGCGCGTGCGACAGCCGGATCCGTTATGGGCACGGCCACGCCGGGGGTGCCGCCGCTGCCCAGAAAATTCGTGCCGTTGGGGTTGCCAATGTGGGAGTTAATGGTGGTGGAGAATTGCGGCGGGAGAGAGTTCGAACCCAGATTCTGGTAGACCTGATCGTAGCCCAGGCCGAAACCGGCCCGGACAGAAGTTTTGCCGTCGCGTCCGGGGCTCCAGGCGAGTCCAACGCGTGGCGCGAAGTCCTTCTTGCCCGCGCGCGGGGCGCGAATGTCGAGGAGACCGGGCACTGAGGAGAGGGCGTTCAAGTTCTGCTGCTGCGAACCGGTGGGTACGCCGACATACTCGTAGCGCAGGCCGAGGTTGAGAGTTAGATTGCGCCGCAACCGGATCTCGTCGTTGGCATAGAGGTAGTGCGAGAGTAAGTTGCCAATAAACGGGAAGCCACCGACGGAGCGCTCCGCCTGATTGGGCATCAAGTCCTGTAAGTAGCGCTCGAGCGTGTTGTATTGATACTCCCCGCGCGCGCGTTGAACGAAGAAGTTCGAGCTATTGAGCTTGCGGCCGTCGTAGCCGAACTTAAGAGTATGGCGGCCTTTGATCCAGTTTAGATTTTCCACCAACTGATACATGTTGGAGCGGCTGCTTTGCGGATAGCTCTGATTGGGTCCGACCGTGAGACCGAGTTCCAGCAGAACGAGGTTCGGGAAGGCGTCCAACCCGGGAAACTGCTGCGGACCGACGACGCGATCGTCGACGCGGCGGTTGTAGGCGGCGCGCAGTTCGTTGGTGAGATTAGGGAGAAACGTATGTAAGTGGGTGAAGCTGGCGACATGGCCGATAGATTTAGTTGGCGTGAAGAATTGAGGCAGGTTGGGCGTGGAATCAATGCCGTCCTGCTTAAAGTAGAAGTAGCGCGCGCGGAACTGATCGCGACTGGAAAGGTTGTAGTCGCTGGAAATGACGGCACGATAGTCGTTGGTGAAAGCCGGCGCGCTAACGCGAAGTTGGCCAATGGGAATCCGCTGGCCCAAAACACTTACGGCACCCGTCGCAGCGCTGGCGGCGGGTACCTCGCGCTTGAAGATGTCGAGATTGCGCTTACTCAAACCGGGGATGGCATCGAGCAGGCTAATGCCGGCGGCGGTAGGCACGGAGACGACAGTGGCATTCGTGGCGGCTGCACCGCTGGGAAGATATTCGAAATTGCCGAAGTAGAACCACTTGTTTTTCAGCACCGGACCGCCGAGTGTGGCGCCGAGACGATTCTGGTCCGACCGCGGATTGGTGGTGATGCCCTGGCGGAGGAATTGTTCGTCGATCGCGTTCAGCTTTCGATTCTGCAAATAGTCATACAGCGATCCGTGTAAGTCGTTGCTGCCGGACTTAACCACGGTGTTAAACTGCCCACCCGTGGAGTGGCCGAACTCGACGGAGAACTGATTCTGCTGGACCGAGAACTCCGCCACGGCTTCGTTCGAAACGTTTACCAGGGGCCCGGTAACGCTGCGATTGTTATTGTCGACGCCTTCGATCATGAAGTTGTTGTTGGTGGGGCGTTGACCACCGACGGAAGGCCCCGTGCCATAGCCGAGCCCGCCGCTAGAGGTAACTCCCGCGTTCAGCAGAGCAAGGTTGATTACGCCCAGGGTGCCGGTGCCACTTGAAGGCAATTGGATGGCTTGCATGCCCGTGAACGTATTGCCGACGGTGGCCGTGGTGGTGTCGATAGCGGCAGCGGCGTCCGTTACTTCCACCGAGGTACTTACTTGGCCCACGGTTAAGGTGAGATTTACGGTGGAAGTTTTATTGAGTTCGATGGCTAGGTTCTGCACGCCGGAGGACTGGAAGCCGGTTAGAGAAGCCGTAAGTTGATAGCGCCCGGGTAGGACATTGATGAAGCGGTAAGAGCCGGCTTCGCCCGACAGTGTGCTGAACTTGACGCCGGTGGCGGCATTTACCAGTTCCAAGGCCGCGCCCTTCAGCGCGGCCCCGCTCGAGTCAGTCACCGTGCCAGTAATATTGCCATCCATCGCTTGGCCGTTTAGGAGGGAGAAAGTGGCAAGCAACAGCGTGAGAATTCGAAGGAACATAGCGGGGCAGAAACCTTTCCTGAAGAGACTGGAGCGCAGCAGCGTGCGCCGGGAGGTGAACGAGACGTTAACTCCGGTATAACGGCTAACCGCCAGGAAAGGAATGTATTTGGGGCCAAGCGCTTGCGAAGCGTGGCGAACTGGATTGGATCAGGGTTTCACGGCGTCAACCTGCGGACGGCGGAAGCGCGGCACGCGGGGGACGGGCTTCATGCTGGCGAGTTCCACATAAGTGGCGACGAGCTTTTCCTGTTGGGCTGGATCCAGGCGCAATAAGCGATGCGGACCAGAGCCGGCGACAGTGATTTCGCCTTTTTCAGAAATGGACAGAGCGCCGGCAGGTGAGTACTGAAAGAGGCCGGACTCCGGGCGTACCGCGGCCAGGACAGCAGCCAGCGCCGCGGCGGGCGCGTCGTAAGGCATGGGGCGGGCCGCCCGGTAGGCGTCCACGACGGGGTGGGCCTTGGACCAGGCGAAATCCTTTTCGATGGCCGCGCCAGGGAAGTTGCCGCCGTCCGGCACCACGACGATCGGTGAGGGCCATTCGGTAATCACTTTGCGCAGGGCGGGTAAGTCGGCAGTGTCGGGGACCAAGGCGAGTAACTTCACCTTGTCTTTTATCCAGGGCTTGGCGCCAGGCAGATCGAGTAAGTTGGCTAAGTTCGTCGCCGGGCCAGCGAGGACGACCAAGGCGTTCTGATCGTGCTGCGCGGTGAGGGCGTTGCGCAGCATCGCACGAGGATCGGCCGTGTCGTTCAGATGGTTAATGCCGTGGGAGTAGGCGGGATTCCCGAGTACCGCCTTGAGCATTGGCGAATCTTCCATCGGCTTACCGGTAGCCATGCCGACGGGCAGAGTGCGGCCGATGGCGCCGAAGCTGCCACTGACGGCCCCGGCGTAGAAACGGCCGAGTAACTCCGTAAATCCCGCGGCGTGTAAGTTGTTAGTGGGAACGCTGAGCGAAACTACGCGACATTCGTTCTTGGCGTCGAGGCCGTAGAGGACGGCGAGGCCAAGCGCCGCGTCGATGCGGTAGCCAAGGGCGCCATCATACAAAACACCAACGGAGGGTTTCGAGCCGATGAACTGCATGAGGATTTAGGCGAGATCCAGGCCTTCCAGGCGGCCGGTAGCGTCGCCGAAGTGGTCGACGCGGGTACCCATGCGATCCATCATGGTGAGGAAGAGATTCGACATCGGCGTTTCCTTGCGATAGACGATGCGGCGTCCGGCCTTGATGCCGCCGCCGAGGTGCTTGCCGCCGCGGCCGACGAGCATGGTGGGCAGATCCTCGTGCGTGTGGCGGTTGCCATCGGAGAGGCCCGCGCCGTAGACGATCATCGAATTGTCGAGCAGGCTGCCGTCGCCTTCGCGGAGCGACTTCATCTTCTCCATCCACGCGGCGAATTGGGTGACGTGGTAGGTGTTGATCTGGGCGACTTTCTCCATCATGTCGGGCTCATTGCGATGGTGCGTGAGGGGATGGTGGCCGTCGGCGATGCCGATTTCGCGGTAAGCGCGCGAGGTGCCTTCGCGGGTGACGAGGAAGGTCATGACGCGGGTGAGGTCGGCCTGGAAGGCGACCGTCATCATGTCAGTCATCAGCTTGAAGTGCTCGGCGAAATCGGCGGGGACGCCGTAGGGCTTGTCCATGCCGGGGTTCACTTGGGCGTTGTCATTTTCGGCCTTGAGTAACTGCCGTTCAATGTCGCGGATGGAGGAGAGATACTCGTCGAGCTTGCGCTTGTCTGTGGGGCCGAGATTGGCTTGCAGGGCCTTGGTGTCGCCGCTGACAAAGTCCAGGATGCTGCGGCGTTGCTTGGAGCGCAGGGCCTTCTGCGCGGGCGAGAGATTGGCGCCGTCGCCGAAGAGTCGTTCGAAGAGCGCGCGCGGATCGAGGACGGGGGGCAGGGGTTGCGCGTCGCCGCGCCAGGCGAGGTTGTTGGTGTAGGCGCAGGAGTAGCCGGAGTCGCAGTCGCCGGCCTGGCGCGCGTCTTCGAGGCCGACTTCGAGGGACGGGAAGCGAGTCTTTTGGCCGATGTCGTTGGCGACGATCTGGTCACAGGAGATGCCGGCCTTGATGTCGACCATCGTCTTGCGGACCTGGACGCCGGAGAGGTAACCGCCGCAGCAACGGCCGTGGTCGCCGGCGCCGTCGAGTAGGGCGCGGCCGCCGTTGTGGGTCAGGTTGCTGAGCAGCGTAATGTCCTGGCGGAAGGGCTCCATCGGCTTGAGGATGCGGGGCAACTCGCCCAGCGCGCCTTCGTAACTGGGATTCCAGTTGCGCATGTCGATGCCATTGGGCACGTAGACGAAGCCCATGCGGACGGGCGGCGCGGCAGCCGCGGTGAGCGCCGGGGCCATGGCGTCGAGGAAAGGGAGCGCGACGGCAGAACCGGCGCCGCGCAGGAAGGTTCTCCGGTTGAGCGATTTTCGCGTAATTATCATCGGCTGGCGGACTCCGTTTTCGCGGGAAGATTCTTCGGGCTTTCGCCCCGCCGTTCGAGGAACGGCAAACTGTGGACAATTTCGCGGACCAGCGACTCAAAGCGGTAGCCCGAGCCGATCACGCGCTGGTTGATCTCTTCAATCGTCTTTCGATCATATCGCTCCAGGCCGCGGCCCAGGGCGTAGGTGAGCATCTTTTCGGTGAGGCAGCGCGAGAACTCCGGGGCGTTGTCCTTGAGGAGTGTGCGCAGTTCAGCGGGCGACTGAAAGGTTTTGCCGCCGGGCAGGGTGCCGCTGGCGTCGATGTCGAACTTGCCGTCGCGCGTGCGCCACTTGCCGGTGCCGTCGTAGTTTTCGAGGCCAAAGCCGAGCACGTCCATGCGGCTGTGGCACGAGGCGCAGACGGGGCTCGAACGATGTTTCTCCATTTGTTGCCGCAGCGAACCGGCGTTGCCGACGGAGGCTTCGTCGAGCGCGGGGACGTCGGGCGGCGGGGGCGGCGGCGGGGTGCCGAGGATGTTCTGCAGGACGTATTTGCCGCGAATCACCGGCGAAGTGCGGGTGGGGTAACTGGAGACCGTGAGCACGCTGGCGTGGCTCAGGATGCCGCCGCGTTCCGGCGTACTGAAAGTGACCTGCCGGAACTCGGGCCCTTCCACGCCGGGCACGCCGTAGTGCGCGGCCAGGCGGTCATTCAGGAAGGTGTAATTGGCGTCGAGGAATTCCGTGAGCGGGCGGTTCTCCCGCAGCAAGTGCTGGAAGAACAGGCGCGTTTCCGTCTTCATGGCGTCGCGCAGGTCGGGAGACCATTCGGGGAACTTCTTGGGGTCCGGCTTCACCTGGTCGAGGTTGCGGGTTTCGAGCCATTGGCCGGCGAAGTTATCGGCCAGCGCGACGGCTTTGTCGTCCTTCAACATGCGCTGAATCTGCGCGTCGAGCTTGGGGCGGAGTTGCTTGGCTTCGGCGAGCGCGAGGAGCTCTTCGTCGGGCATGGAGCTCCACAGGAAGTAAGAGAGGCGCGAGGCGAGATCCAGGTCAGTGACGGGATGGACGACGCCGGGGGCGGGATCGCGCTCGATGCGGAAGAGGAAATGGGGCGAGACCAACATCGCCTGCAACGCGAGTTGGATGCCCTGTTCAGCGGACTGGCCATCGGCCTTGGCGAGCGTGACGAAGCGTTCGAGCGAGGCGACCTCGGCGCGCGTGACGGGGCGACGGTAGGCTCGGCGGGCGATGGAGGTGAGAATCCTCGTGGTGCAGCCGGGCAGGTTGGGATCGCAAATCAACAGCTTTTTGCGGCTGGGGCGCTCCCCTTTGGCCGCGAAGGGGCCGACGAAGGTCATCGAGTTGAGGAACTTATTGCGCTTGTCGCTGTAGGCGTCCTTTTCGCTCAGGCCTTTGACGAACTCGTCGTCAATGAAGCCGGCACGGAAGGTATGGTCGCCTTCGGGCAGCGCGACGCGGAGCTCTTCGGCCGAGTACGGGTTGAAGTAGACGAGGCCGGAGGGCTTGGTCTCCACCATTTTTGTGGTCAGCAACTTGCCGTCCATCCAGAAGCCCAGCTTGACGGGCGCGGCGCCGGCGGCGCGTTCCCCGGGCAGGCCGAGGCGGACGATGTACTCGGCCTCCCATTCGACGCGATGGGTGGCTTCGATGGAGCTGCGATTCGGGCGGCGGATGGTCTTGTCCTTGGCGTGGTACTCGAACTCGAGTGGCTTCTGGGGCAAGGGGTCGGCGCCGATGGCGCGGGCGGCGATGCGCTCGGCGGCGGTGAGGTACTTCTCCATGAGGATGGGCGAGATGGTGAGGACGTCGCCGATGTTGTCGAAGCCGTGGCCGGAGTCGTCAGAGGGGAAGTCGCGGTCGGCGCGGAAGTCGACGCCCAGGAGGTCGCGGATGGTATTGGAGTACTCGGCGCGGTTGAGCCGCCGGGCGGTGACGCGGCCGGGGTCGGGCTTGACGAGCTTGTCAGCTTTGGCGAATTCGCCTTCGACGAAGCGGATGAGCGACTGCGCCTCGGCGGCGGTGGGGGCGGGCGCGCCCTTGGGCGGCATTTCGCCAGTGCGGAGGCGCTGAACGATGCGCTCCCAGTCGTCGCGTTGAGAGAGGGAAGCGGCCTTCATGTAGGGGGTCGCGTTGAAGCCGCCCGAGGCGAGGCGGTCCTGGTGGCAGCCGGCGCAGTGTTTGGCGAGCACCGGTTGCACCGCCTGCTCAAAAGCCCGATCAGGTAATTGTCCGGCGGCGGTAGTGGCGAAAACGAGGCCCAGGCAGATTAAGCGCATCTCTTCTAAGAGTACGATGCGCCGAAGGATTTTGTTACAGGAGCCGTGAGGTAGGTACCTGGTACCTACCTTCACTCCGTACCGGTGCCTGGCCGGATTCCTTAGAAACTGAGCCGCAACACGCCTTGGATATTTCGGGGCGTGACGCCCGGCGCCGTGCCCGAGACGCGGCCGAAGTCGCCGGCGCCCACCGTGGTACTGGCGCGGCCGAACTGCGGAGTGTTCGTCAGATTGAAGGATTCGGCCCGGAACTGCAGGCGAAAACGCTCCATGAGCTTCCAGTTCTTGGCGACCGAGAAGTCGAGATTGCGCGTGGGGCCGAAGCGCACGTTCTGCACCCAGCGCGGCGCGTTGCCGATCGTGAAAGCGGCCGGCGCCGTGACCGCGGCGGTGTTAAACCAACGATCCGGCGTGGGGTTATCTACGGCCAGGATACTTCGGTCAGCGATATTCGGCCGTGCCACACCGAAGCCAAAGGGCGCCAGTGTGTTCGGGGCGCTGAATTGCAAGGGCAACCCGCTCGACAGGCGGCCGATGCCCGAGACCTGCCAGCCGCCCACCACCGCGTCAGCCACCTTGCCCATGCCGGAGCCGAACTTCTTGCCACGCCCGACGGGCAACTCATACACGAAGGCCGTCGCGATGCTCTGGGGTAGATCGTGGGCCGAGATGGAGCGCTCAATGGCCTGGTTGTAATAATCGCGGCTGGCGTCGCCCACCTCCCAGCCCTGGGTCTCCGACGTGGTGTCGATCGCTTTGCTCCACTGGTAAGTCACCAGGGTGGACATGCCGTTGCCGAAGCGCTTCTGGAACTTGACGTTCAGCGCGTTGTAATTGGCCGTGGCGCCCGGTGTATCCGCCGAGGTAGCAATGCTCTGGAACTGCGGATAGGGGCGCAGCAACTGATTGCGAGGCACGGTGGCGCCGTTGATGGTGCCCGAGGCGAACCGGCCCGCAAAGGGGTTGGCCACCGGATCGTTGAGGCTTTGGCCCAGCGACAGGAACTGTGGATCCAACTGGTTCATGTTGCGCGAGATGCCGTAGGGAAGCTTGCGGCCTTGCGTGCCGATGTAACCAACTTCGAGGATGGCGCCTTTGCCGAGGTCGTACTGCAGATCGAAGCTGTAGTTCATCGAATAGCTGCTCGGACGGGCGCGCTGCCAGCCCGTGATGGACTCGCCGGTGAGAGTATTCAAGCCGCGCGTGTTGCCAAAGGGTTGGTTTAGGCCGGAGGGAAAAGGATTCGAGACGAGACTGGCAGGGACGAGTCCGCCACCACCGGCGGTGGAGATCCAGGTGGTGGTGGTGGAGAAGCCGTCGACGGCGGCGAGCGTCGCCCAGGCCGTCGGGTAATACATGCCGAAGCCCGTACGGACCACCAGGCGTTCGGTGAGCTTATAAGCGATGCCCAGGCGCGGAGCCAGGTTGAGCGCGTCGGTGTCCTGCAGGTTGCGGTTATCGGGCGAGGCGAACTCCAGGCCGCCGGTGACGCTGCGTCCGGAGGCCGTGCTGAGCGTCGTATTCGGGGCGGTGTTGTTAAACCAGTTGATGCGATTGAACCGTTCCACGCGGCCGCCCTGATGCTCGAAGCGAAGGCCGTAGTTGAGCGTCAGGCGGCGCGTCAGCCGCCAGGTGTCCTGCGCATAGAAGGCCAGGATGGGCTGCACGTAGGCCGGCTGGTTGTTGATCGGGATGCTCCCGCCGGAGCCGGTGCCCAGCAGCAGGCTGGCGATGGCATTGCCGGTGTTGGTGGAGTTCGCCACGGCGGTGGCGTTGCCCGCGGCATCCAACTGCGCGCCCGTAAGGCCGCGATTGAAGGAGAAAGTGCCGTTGTTGATGTCGGTGGAGTTGAGGTACGACGTGTCGCGTTGGAGGCCGAACTTAAAGCTGTGGTTGCGGTATTCCTTCGAGGCGTTTACCTGCCAGGTGTCGGTACGCCGCGGAAAGTTGAGGTAGCGCGAGTTGCCGATCTGGGCATAGTTGGCGACGGAGAACTGCGGGATTGTCGTCGCTTGCAATTGGGCGAGCAGACTGCCGGGAAGGCCCGTGATGCTGCCGCCGCGGCCCTGGCTGGTGGCGATCTGCGTTTCGCGCCACTGGCCGTGGCCTAAGAGGACGTTGATCACCAGGGTGGGGCTGGGGACGTACGTGGCGCCGATCGAAGAGAAGTGGCGCGGGTTCTTGCCGCCGAAATTCGAATCGGCGCCGTTGCCGAAGAACTCAGGGACGATATCTTCCTGAAAGGCCTTGGTGAAGCGGCCGTACATGGTGAACTTTGAGCTCTTGGCCCAATCGACGCGGCCATCGTAGCGGTCGTTGTGCGTGATCGACTTGCCACCGCGCGCGAAATTGCGGGTATTGGTGAAAGCATCGCCCGTCACGTTCGGCTCCGGATATAGGCCAACGACGCGGCGTCCCACCGCGTCGAAGCGGCTGGCGGGAATGATGTTGCCCGGGATGGCGTCGCGGATCTGGCCGGCGCCGTTCGGGTTGGGCCGGGTCGTGAAGGGGTCGAAGATGGGCGAGAGGCTACCGTCGGCGTTGCGGGTATTCGAGAAGTTGCCATTGCGCTCAAGCAGGCTGGGCACCGACGAGATGTTTACGTTCGGGCTGGCTTGACGGAGGCCTTCGTAGGCGCCGAAGAAAAAGAGGTTCCACTTGTTCACAATGGGGCCCCCGAAGTTGCCGCCGTACTGATGGCGCTGAAAGGTGGGCTTGGCCACGCCGCGCAGGTTGTTCGCCCAGGTGTTGGCGTCCAGCCGGCTGTTCCGTAGATACTCAAAACCGGTGCCGTGGAATTTGCTGGAACCGCCTTTGGTTACGAGCGCTACGACGCCGCCGTCCGTACGGCCATACTGGGCGTCGAAGGTGGTGCGGATCACTTGCGTCTCGGCGACACTATCGACGCCGGGGCTGGCGATCAGTCCACCCCAGTCGCCGGCGGTGGCCGGGACGCCGTCAATTAGGATGAGCCCGCCCTGGCCGCGCCCGCCGTTGAGGGAGAAGCGGTTGTGATTCTGGTCAGTCGACGCGCCGGAGACACCCGTGCGCACGGCGGTGACCCCGGCCGTGGCGTGGACCATCACGAAAGGAATGCGGGCGTTCACGGGCAGTTCGGCGATCATGGCGCTCGAGAGGGTGACTTCTTTATTCGCGGTCTGCGTGTCGATGGCCACCGCGGCCGCCTCCACTTTGACGCTTTCGCTGACGTCGCCCAAAGTAAGCTGCGCGTTCACCTCGGCCACCTGCGCGCTTTGCAGGGGGATCGACGCCACCTGATACTTTTTGAAGCCCTTCATTTCCACTTCCAGGCGATAGTTGCCGGGCGGGATCTGGGCAAAGTTATAGAGGCCACTCTCATTGGTGGTGGCCGTGCGGTTGTCATTCGTGGCGTTGTTGCGCAGGCCCACCTGGGCGCCCGCCAGGGCCGCGCCGGAGGCGTCGCTGATGATGCCCGTGATGTTGCCGGTGAAAGTTTGCGCTTGGCTTAAGTAGGCCAGCGACGTGAGAAGCAGGCCAAGCCTGACGAAGGCGGAATAGATTTTCATACGAGACTCCTGAACTACGGGGGAGTCTATCATGGACCTCGATTGGTTGCTACGCTCCTGTTGACATCCCACAGGGCACATGGCATACTCATGTGCATTCCCCACAGGAGCAAGCCATGCCCCCCGAAAAGAAGACCGCCGTTCTGCAAGGCACCCTCGACTTGATGGTGCTCCAAACGCTGGAAGCCATGGGTCCGCTGCACGGCTACGGCATCGCCCGCCGCATTGAGCAAGTGAGCGAAGACGTCCTGCAACTCAACCAAGGCACGATCTATGCCTCGCTGCTGCGGCTTCAGCAGAAGCGTTGGATCTCCGCCACGTGGGGTGTCTCAGAGAACAACCGCAAAGCGAAGTTCTACGCCATCACGAAGACCGGCCAGAAGCAACTGGCCGCGGAAACGGAAAGCTGGCTCCGCCTCGCCAGCATCATGGGCCAACTGCTGCGAATGGAAGGAGAGTAAGCCATGCTCACGTGGCTCACCGTATTGGCGTCCCGCCTCCAGGCGATGTTTGGCCGGGAGCGTGATGGCGAACTCGCCGAAGAGCTCGAAACGCATCTCGCGCTGCTGACCGAAGAGAACCTGCGCCGCGGCCTGTCCCCCGAAGCGGCGCGACGGGCCGCCCACCTGAAGCTAGGCGGCGCCGCGCAGATTCACGAGTCCTACCGCGACCAGCTTCGCCTGCCCCAACTCGACACCCTCCTGCAGGACCTCCGCTTCGGCTGCCGGACCCTCGTCAAAAGCCCTGGCTTCACCGCCGTGGCCGCGCTCACCCTGGCGCTCGGCATTGGCGCAAACACCGTGATCTTCAGCGTCGCCCAGCTCCTCTTTCTCGCGCCCCTGCCCTATCCCGAACCGCAACGGCTGGTGAATATCTGGACCTCCTACATCGCTCAGCCGGGGAGCAAGAACATCATCTCCGCCCCGAACTTCCTAGATTGGCAAGCGCAAAGCACGGTCTTCCAGTCCATGGCTTTCTTCGATTCGGCCGGCAAGGGTTATAGCCTCGCCGGCGCGAAAGATCCGGAGCGGGTGCAGGGCTTGCGGGTCTCCGCCAGCTTATTTCCGACTTTGGGCGTGCGCCCGCTGCTGGGCCGTACCTTTACCCTGGAGGAAGAAACGCTGGGCAAGCATCGCGTCGTGGTCCTCAGCCATGGCCTCTGGCAACGCCGCTACGGCGGCGACCGCCAACTCGTGGGCCGGAGCATTCGCGTGGATGGCGAGAGCTTCGCGGTGATCGGCGTGATGCCGAGCGGCTTCAACTTTGCGGGCTTCAGCAGTCAGAGTGAGCTTTGGGTTCCCGTGGGGCTCGACGTGGGCGACCGGCAACGAAGCTCCAATTCGTTCGGTAGTTGCGCCCGGCTCAAACCGGGAGTCACGCTGGCGCAAGCCAACCAGGAGATGGGCCTGATCGCCCGGAGGCTGGCCCAGCAGTACCCCAAGGACGTGCAAGGCGCCGGCCAGACCGCGACCGTCACCCCGCTCTCTGACCTCGGCGTGAAGAATCTCGAATCCACCTTCGTGGCCCTCTTCGCCGTGGTGGGCTTTGTCCTGCTGATTGCCTGCGTCAACGTCGCCAACCTCATGCTGGCGCGCGGAGCCGCCCGGCAAAAGGAACTCGGCATCCGACGCGCCCTCGGTGCCGGGCGATGGCGGATCGTGCGCCAGTTGCTCACCGAGAGCCTCATCCTGGCCTTCCTGGGAGGAATTCTGGGCCTGGCCCTGGCCGCCGTAGGGATCGGGATTCTGGAACAGACGCTGCCCACGTACGTCGGCGCCCTGCCTTTGCGCAGCTTCGACAACATTCGCCTCGACGCCAACGTCTTCGTCTTCAACTTCCTGATTTGTGGCCTCACCGGGGCGCTCTTTGGCCTGGTGGCCGGCTTCAGCGCACTGCGGTTGGACGTGAATGTCCATCTGAAGGAGGGGCAAGGACGGGGCGCCACGGGCCAAGGCGGCCGCCTGCGCTACGCCTTGGTGGCGGCGGAAGTGGCGCTGGCTTTGGGCGTCCTCACCGGCGCCGGCGTGATGCTGGAAAGCATGACCCGCGTCCTGCGCGTCGAACCCGGCTTCAATCCCAGGAACGTGCTGACGCTGAGGGTCTCATTACCGCAAAAAGTGATCTACTACGGCCCACCGGTGCGCGGAACGTTCTGCCGCGATCTTTCCGAGCGTGCGGGCGCGATTCCCGGCGTACTCTCGGTGAGCGCCATCAGTCACCTGCCGGTCAGCGGAGCGTCGGCGGGGCGATCCTTCAACGTCGAGGGGCGCGCCGATCCTGGTCCCGACGAGCGGCCCCAGGGCGGCTATGCGGTGGCCTGTCCGGACTACTTCCGGGCCATGGGCATCCCTTTGTTGGCTGGCCGCGAGTTCGACCATCGCGATACCGCGGGCTCCCTGCCCGTCGCCCTGATTAACCAAGCCATGGCGCAGCGCATCTGGCCCGGCCGCAGTCCCATCGGCCAGCGGATCCGGCTGGAAGGCGTGAGCGATGCCGAGCCCTGGATCACCATCGTAGGCACTGTGGGCGCCGTGCATCACCACGGCCTGGATGAAGCGCCGCCGGCGGAACTATACCGTCCTTACACGCAGGCCGCCTGGCCGGGCATGACGGTGGTGGTGCGCACGGCCTCCACCCCGGAGACCTTTACGCCACTGGTGAAAGCCGCCCTCCTGGCCACGGACCCGGATCAGGCCGCTTCGGGCGTCGCCACCATGGCGGACGTCATTCAACGCTCCATGGGGCCGCGCCGCGTGCCCACTTTCCTCATTGCCGCCTTTGGCCTGCTCGCTCTGCTGCTCGCCGGCGTGGGGATCTCGGGAGTCGTCAGTTACTCGGTGGCCCAGCGCGCCCACGAAATTGGCATCCGCATCGCCATGGGCGCCCGCCCCGTCGATGTGCTGAAGTTGCTGGTGGGGCACAGCATGAGTTGGACTCTGGCTGGCGTAGCCTGCGGGATCGGGGCAGCTTTCGGCATCACGCGGCTCTTGGCCGGCATGCTCTACGGCGTGGCGCCGATGGACCCCCGTGTGCTCTTCACGGCCACCTTGCTCCTCGCAGCCGTAGCCCTCCTGGCTTGCTACCTCCCGGCGCGCCGGGCCACGAAACTGGATCCCGTCATCGCCTTGCGCGGCGAGTGACCCACAGGACCGGCTGGGTCTACCGGAAGTTCTCCACCAGCGCGATGTCGGAACTGGCGGAATCGAGCTGTGTCCAGATCAACTCCCGGCCGTCGGGCGACAGGTCCATCTCCCGCGCGCCAAACGAAACGCGCTTGGCAAAGGTAAGCACCTTCACCGTCTTCCGAGTAACGAAATCCAGATACATCAGATCCTGCCCCTTGGCGAAGTAAATCCCCTCACTGCCAGCCACCCACCCCCTCCCGAGGGCTTCCGGCACCAGCATCTCTTCAGGGCCAGCGGGCGTCCGTCTCCACAGCACGGTGGGCTGGCTCTGGCTGCGGGAGAAGTAGAGGTACTGGCCGTCGCGGCTTTCCTGGGCCTCGAAACCGCCGTCCCGCGTCACCTGCTCTGAGGTCCCGCCCTCGGGGCGGACCCGCCAGATCTCCTGGCGACCGGAACGGTTGGAACAGTAGTAAACCCAGCGGCCATCGTGCGACCACCGGGGCCCGATGTTTACGGACTTATCCGTCGTTAGTTGCTTCGGAGAGCCGCCCATGGCGGAGACCGCCATCACTTGATAAAAACCGTCCACGGTAGCATCGTAGGCGATCCGCCCGCCGTCGGGCGACCAACTGGGAGATCCCGTAAACGGCCCATTCAGGGGAACCATCTGGGCGTTGCGGCCCTGCCGGTCTGCGATCCACGGCCGCAAGCCTTTACCCGACCGGTTGGAGGCGAAGAGGATCTGTTCGCCCGTAGCGGAATAGCGCGGAACCCGATCGGAATGGGTCGAGGCGATCCACTGCTCCGGAGACCCAGCGTGCCCAGGGCGGTCCAGCGTTACGTGCCAGATATTCAGGTCATTCGTCGCTTGCTCGAACACCATTCGCCGGCCATCAGCGGAAATCGATGGAAGTCGCACTGTCCGGAGAAGCGGTTCCAGGTCGCGGACCTCTCCGGTGTCGAGCCGAAGGCGCTTCCCCCCGCCCCCGCTGCTACCCAAGGTGATCAACGCTTCTTTCTCCTCGGGCTTCGCACCCGGCACGATCTCGATTGCTAGCATTTGGCCATCGACGGAATAGCCGCGTGTCGTTTTGTCTCCGAGCGTGAGGACTTCCACGGTACCGGATGAATCCTGGGAGCGGATAAACGCCAATTTCGATCCGCCATCGAAGAACACTGGCGACAGATCGGAGTAGTTCGCAGAAGGAACGCTCGTTAGTCGCGTTGATGTGCCGGCGTCGAGGTCGAGCAAGTGCAGCCCGGCAGTCTCGCTCCCCCCGCCGGGGATGGCGTAGGCGATGTGTTTGCCATCCGGATGCCATGTATAGATAGAATATGAATATGAGATTCTGGTTGGGGTGCGCCAGGTGAAGAGCAGCCGCTCTACGCCACCGAGCGCGGGCACGATCAGCAAATGCGCCTCGGTTTCCTTTCTTCGCACAAAAGCGACATACTTCCCGTCTGGTGACCACTTCGGGCTGGCCTCCCGCTCCGGTGTGTTGGTGAGCCGCAAAGGATTCCCGGCATCGATCAGCTTCACGTAGATGTCGAAGTTCTTGCCTTCTTCGCCGTCCCAGGCATAGGCGACCGACTTGCCGTCGGCGGAGATCGAGGGTTGTACTTCGGCGGTTTGCGAGTTGAGGATCGAGGTGATCGCCATTTCGGCGGCGGGCTGCGCCGGAGGAGCGCTGGCCGGTCGCAGCCAGATGATGGCCCCGGCGGCGAGCGCGGCGGCCGCCGCCAAGCCGATCCAGAGGGCGTTGCTCCACCCGGGTGCGGCTGGCGGTGGCGGCGCGGGAGCTTGTTGGCCGCTCTCCGAGTCGCGCTTCAGGCGCTTCAGGTCGGCGCGCAGGTCGGAGGCGGTCTGGTAGCGCAGGGCCGGATCTTTCTCCATCGCACGCGACAGAATGCGCTCGAACTCGGGCGAAATTGCGGCGTTCAGGCGCGCGGGAGCGGCCGGCGTATGGTGCAGAATCGCGTCGGTGATCTCCGGCCCCGTCTTGCCGTCAAAGGGGACGGCGCCTGTCGCCATCTGGTAAAGAACGACGCCCATCGAAAACAGATCGGACCGGGCATCCAAAGGCCGCCCCAGCGCCTGTTCCGGACTCATGTAGCGCGGCGTGCCCATCACGACGCCCGGATTCGTCAACATCTGCGTGCGGGTCTCGTCGGCTACGTTGCCTGCTTTTGCATCCGTACGGGCGAGGCCGAAGTCCAGCACTTTGAGCTGGCCGCGCCGGTCGATCATGAGGTTATCGGGCTTCAGATCGCGGTGCAGGACGCCTTGGGCGTGCGCTTCCGTGAGAGCGTCGGCGGCTTGGACGGCGAGGTCGAGCAGTTCGGGCATGGGGATCGGCCCGGACTGCAGGCGCGCGCCGACCGTCGGCCCCTCGACGTATTCGAGCGCCAGATACCAGACCCCGTCCGCTTCCCCGATTTCGTATAAGTGCCCGATATTGGGGTGATTCAGCGACGAGGTCACCTTCGCCTCTTGCAGGAAGCGCTTCAGCCGCTGCTCGTCGGCGGCGAAGGAGGAGAGCAGCGTCTTGATGGCCACCAACCGGTTCAAGCGCGTGTCGCGCGCAAGATAGACTTCGCCCATGCCCCCAGTGCCTAGGCGGGACTGGATCTCATAGTGTCCGAGCTTCTGTTTTGGGTCCACGGAGTAGAGGCAAGTCTAACACGAGACAGAAAAACCCAGCAGAATGCCCAGATTCTCTTTCACCAAACATAACGTCTGGCTGGACACGGCTCCCAGCCGTTCACCGAAGCGCTCACGGGAAACGCTGCGGACGTCGTCGCACATGACGTAGCTGGTTAGCCGCAGTCCGCCTTCGGGCGGCTGCAGGGTCAAATGGTAAGGGATACCTTTGTGCCGAGACGTGACTGGCAGGACGATGTGCTTCGCGGCGGGGCCCTGGTTATAGATGTCGTCCGAAATCACCAGGCAAGGCCTTCGGCCAGCCTGTTCATGGCCACGCACCGGGTTCAAATCCACGGTCCAGATCTCTCCGCGCAACGGAAGGCTCATTGGCCGTCGAGCCCGTCGGCCAGAGTCGCTTCCCAGGCCTGCCGCTCTTCCAACTCCTCGGCCCACGCGGCGGGATCGGCCCGCAGAGCGGCATAAGCCGCATTTCCTTGCGCCAGAATCTGTCGCCGGTGGTATTCGGAGACGGCCTTATCGACTACCGACTGAATGGAGAGATTTTCCTCCTGCGCCAGAGCACGCAGAGTCTCATGTGTGTCAGGTGTAACTCGAATTGTGGTCGAAGGCATCTACAAATTAGTAGATCAATGTGTGCGTCGGTCGTCAAGTCCCAGCAACGCAACTAATTGCTTGGCTGCCGCGTTTAATCCTTCAGGACTACAATAGTGGTGAGGATTCCTATGCTTTTTCGTGCCGCCAGTCTATTTGCCGTGAGTTTGCTGGCCTTCGGGCAAGACGAGCCCAAGCCGGCGCCGAAGACCTACGCGCTGGATCCCGGAACCAAGATTCCGCTGGGCCTGCTGAATAGCGTCAGTACAAAGCACTCGGTGGAGGGTGACCGGGTCTATCTCGAAACCGTCTTCCCGATCATGTCGGGCGGCCGGATTGTGATCCCCGTCGGTTCGAACGTGGCGGGCACGGTGACCAGTGTGAAGCGGCCCGGCCGCGTAAAGGGCCGCGGCGAACTCTACGTACGCTTTGACTCCCTGATTCTTCCCAATGGCGTCGTGCGCGACTTCCGCGCGCGCATGGGCACCATGGACGGCCGCGCCGCGGAGAGCTTCGACCGCAAGGAAGGCAAGATCACGAGCGAAGGTAACAAGACGGGCGACGCCACCACCATCGCTGCCGGGGCTTCCACGGGCGCCGTTGTGGGGAGCATTGCTGGCGCCATGGGGCAGGGAAGCCGCCTGGGTGGCGCGGGCATTGGCGCCGCCGCCGGCGCGACGGCCGGCCTGATCGGCGTCCTGCTGACGCGCGGACCCGACGCCGTGCTCGCCAAGGGCAGCACCGTCGAGATGGTGCTGGATCGCCAAATCGAGTTCAACGATGACGACCTTGCCTTTACGCCGGGCGCCGTACGGGTGCGGGAAACCGGCACGGGTCCACTGCCCAGCCGCCGTGGCTCGGCGACGCCAGGCGGACGCCGCGTCATCCCTGGCGTGATGTAAGCGAGTTGGCAGCCAGCGTGCATTGCATCTGGCATGATCCGCTTACTCAGTCTGATCGCGCTCGCCGGCATGCTGGCCGGCGCGCAAGAGCAATCGCCCCGCAAGCTAATTCCTTCGCTTGCCGGCAACGATCTTTTTCAAGCCTACTGCGCCTCCTGCCATGGCGCTGACGCCAAGGGGCAAGGTCCGGTGGCGTCGGCGTTAAAGGCTTTGGTTCCCGACCTGACGACGCTGGCAAAGCGCCGTCAGGGTAAGTTTCCCGCCACCGACCTGGAGAAGATCATTCTCGGCGAAGCTGACTCCCGCTTGGCCCACGGCTCCCGTCAGATGCCCGTTTGGGGACCTGTGTTCCGGCGCGTGGAAGAGGATCAGGACCTCGGCTTAGTCCGCGTCCGGCGCCTGGTGGAGTTCATCCGCTCCAAGCAAGTGAAGTAGCGTCATCCGGCGCAGAAGCTGCGGCAACCGGCGCAGCTATTTCCAGCCGCCGGCCAAGGCCTTGTGCAACGTCACCGACTCCACCAGCGCCGACGTCGCCGCGGCGGACTTCTGAAATTCAGCATCCAGCAAGGTCCGCTGCGCGTCCAGCACCGTGAGGAAGTCGCCGAGCCCGGCCGTAGCCAGCTCTCGCGACAGCGCCAAGCTACGCGCGGCGGACTCCGTCGCGGCAGTCAGCTTTTGGGCCCGCTCCTGTTGCCGTTGATAGCCAGCCAGCGCGTTCGCGGCTTCTTCAAAGGCGGCCAGCACCTCCTTCTGGTATTCGAGCCGCGCCTGCTCCACGCGGGCATCCTGCGCGGCGATCTGCTGGCGGATGCGGCCGCCGGAGAAGATCGGCAATTGTAGCTGCGGGGCGAGGTTAAAGAAGTTGCCGCCGCCCAACGACAGTCCACCCAGCGACGTCGACTGGCGGCCCATAAGGCCACTGAGGGCGATCTTGGGAAACAGGTCCGTGCGGGCTTGCTTCAGCCGCAGCATCGCGGCGTTGATGCGCACTTCGGCGGCGCGCACGTCCGGTCGGCGCTTCAGAAGCTCGGAGTCGAGCGCCGCCGGCAGGGCGGGCGCGGTGAGCGCGCCGTCGCCAATCGTGATCGGCGCCGTACGATCGCCCAGCAACACGGCCAGATGATGGCGCCGGATGCTGCGCTCGGCTTCGAGCGGGGGCAGCGAAGCTTCGGTGTTTTCGAGCAGGGCGCGCTGACGCTCCACGTCGAGTTGCGAGGAGAGCCCGGCGTCGGCCCGTGAGGTGGTGAGATCGAGCAATTCTTTCTGCGCGTCGCGGCTGCGTTCGGTGATGGCGATGCGCTCGCCAAGGCCGCGCAACTCGACGTACGCGCGGACCACCTCCGCGCTCACGATCAGCGCCATATCCTCGCGCATCTCAGTGGAGGAGACGGTATCCGCCAGGGCGGCGTCGCGGCCGGCGCGGTTGGCGCCCCAGAAGTCGAGTTCCCAGCGCATGTCCAAGCTGCCTTGGTAGATCGCCGTATCAAATGGAGCCACAAAGCTGCCGCTCTGCGCGGCTCCCGGCATGGTGGGGATGCGAGCGACGCCCTGCTGAAAACCGCCACGTAGGCGGCCGGCATTCGAAGTCAGGTTAATGGCCGGCAGCAGCTTACTGCGGGACTCGCCGGCCAGCGCTCGCGACTCGCGAATGCGGGCCTCGGCCGACTTCACGTCGAGGTTGGCGGCCAGGGCGCGCTCCACCAGCGCGTCGAGTTGCTTGTCGCCGTAAGCGCTCCACCAGGGCGCCAGGCTCAGGGTAGCGAGAAGGAGGATCATCGCGCTTGCTCCTTCGCCTCGATCGAGAGGTCCATCTGTTGTCCGGGGTGCAGGTTGATGCCCTCGGGTAGCCGGTAGATCGCTTGAAGCACGCGCGTATCCACGCGCTCCGTGGCGTCGCCGGTGAGGTTGCGCTTGGGCACCACGTAAGGCTCCAGGCGCACGAATTCAAGCGGGTAGCGAGTCGTAGAATTGCCCCGGACCGAAGCGATGGACTTCGCTCCCGGGGCGACGCGCCACGCGTCTTTCTCATCAATGTCGGCGCGGACATGCAGGCGCCGGACGTCGCCCATCAGCAACAGCGGCTGCGCCAGCACGCCGGCCTGCGCGTATTCACCGGGGCGGACCTTGCATTGAAGAATCTGGCCGTCAATGGGCGCCGTGACGATAAGGCGGCCGAGGTCGGCTTGGAGCCGGGCGACTTGTTGCTTGGCCTGCGCGACCTCGGCGCGAGCGACTTCGAGGTCCGGACGCCAGGTGCCGGCCTTCAGGAGGCCGAGTTGGGCTTGCGCCTCTTGGACGCGCGCCTGCGCCGTATCCACCGCGCGGCGGCGGCGCTCCAGGTCTTCATTGCGGATGGCGCGTTTGTCCTTCACGGCCTCCATCATTTGTAACTGCGTCTGCGCGTCGCTGAGTTGCGCCTGCGCCTCGCGAACGCGGGCCTCGGCGGGTGGAATTTCTTCGGGCCGTGGCGACGACTCCAGGCGGAGTAACTTCTTCTCGGCTAACTCCGCCGTCGATTGGCGCAGCGCTAACTCGGCGCGTAAGTCGCGGTCGTCGAGTGTGAATAAAGGCTGGCCACGGCGTACCGTGTCGCCCGCCTTTACCTGCACGCTGATTACCAGCCCGGGAACGGGAAGACTTACCGCGATATTCTCGCTAGACGCTTCCACTAAGCCGACCGCGCCCACTTGATTCGGATAAGCCGCCACCGGCGGCGGCGACGGCGGCAATACCTTGGCATCCACCGGCGTCATGCGTTTCACGCTCATCAAAGCCCAGGCCATAGCGAGGGCGCCAAATACAGGCAATCCATACTTAAGCAGCATTTTGTTGTTCCTCGATTCGAGTTATGAGTCCATCGTTCATATAAGCAATCCGATCGGCGAAGTTATAGATCCGGCTATCGTGGGTCACCACTAATACGGCCCGATCCGCCCGCACCGCGGACTTTCTGAGTAACTCCATCACGTGGTGGCCGGTTTCCGCATCGAGCGCCGAAGTCGGCTCGTCACACACCAATAAGCGGGGCTCATGAATCAGCGCCCGCGCGAAAGCAACGCGCTGTTGCTGGCCGCCCGAAAGCTGATTCGGCTTGGCGTGCGCGCGTTCGCCCAGTCCGAGATCGCGTAAGAGAACTACCGCTTTTTCGACGGCCGGCTTGCGCGACCACCCAGCCGCCAGCAGAGGCACGGCGGCATTTTCCGCCGCCGTCAGCGCGGGGAGTAAATTGAATTGTTGAAAAACGAAGCCCAGATTCTTACGCCGGAAGAGGACCGCTTCGCTACTGTGTAACTTGGCGATATCAGCGTCGAGGACGGCTAAGTCGCCCGCGGTGGGATTGAGTAAGCCGGCGACGACACTCAGTAACGTCGTTTTGCCGCAGCCGGAGGGACCGACGAGAAACGTCATCTCGCCGTAGTTCACCTGGAAGTCGACGCCGCGGAGGACTTTTACCGCGTCCTCGCCTTTGCCGAAGTCCTTGCGTAAGTTCTTACAGACGACCGCTTTGCTTTGCATATTATCCTCGGAACACCACGGCCGGCTCTAGGACGATGACGCGCCGGACGCTGACGATGCTGGCCATTAAGACAATCAGAAATACTGCGGCCGCCGTGCCCATCATGATTTCGGGTAAGAGCCGGAAGCCGCGTAAGTCGAGGTTGTTTTGGGTAAGGTCAAAAAACAGCGCGGTCATGGTGATGCCGAGGGCGTAGCCCACGGCGCCGACGATCACCGCTTGCATCAGAATCATGCCGACGATGCGGCCGTTGGTGACACCAATCGCTTTCAGCGCGCCGAATTGCTTTAGGTTCTCCACTGTGAATAAGTAGAAGGTCTGTCCGGCCACCACGGTGCCGACGATGAGGGCGATGGCCACCGTGATGCCGAAGTTAATCGGGATGCCGGTGTTCTTGATGTAGTACCAGATCGTCTCCCAGCCGAAGTCGAGCGAGGTCGACGCCTTCAACCCAGTGGCGGCGGTGATACGCTTCGTGATTTCCCCATCGCTGAGGCCCGCCTGGGGCTTCACCAGGACGAAGGACATCTGGTTGCGTTCCCGCCCCACGAAGGTGATGGCCTGCGTATAGCGCGTGTAGAAGACCGGCAGGTTGACGAAGGGCGCCTCAGAATCCACGATTGCCACGATGCGGACCTGATGGTCGTTCAGGTCGAGTTGCCGGCCGAGTTCGAGCGGTTGATCCGGGAAGAAGAATTTGTAGCCGGTCTGATCGATGGCGATGGTTTCGGGTCCGCGCAACTCGGCCCAACTGCCGAGGATCACCTTGCGCGGTGCGCCCACCAGGGTAGAGTCGTCCAGGCCCATCAGGATCACGCCGCGGAACTTGCCGTCGGCGCCTTTGGCGCGGGAGGTGCCCTTGAAGAGCGGCACGGCCCATTCGACGCCCTTCACGCCGCGGACGCGGAAGAGGTCCTGATCGGTGAGGGCCTTCACTTCGTCCAGGTATTGGGTCTTGGCGTCCATCACCCAGACGCTGGCGTCGCGGACGTCCGTAATCTGCGATCTCGTGCGGTTCATCAGTCCGCAAAAAATCGATACCTGATGCGACATCAGGAAGGTGGAAAAGGCGATGGCGAAGATCAGGCCGAGATACTTGGCCCGATCCCCGGTTAACATCTGCCACGCTACGAAATTCATACAACTCCTTTCTGAACAACGATTACATGATTGAACAACGTTCAATCAGGATGCAAAAAAAATCACCGCCGCACTCCGGCGATCAAGATGTCTACCTGGCGCTCCACCAGACGGCTGCGCTCCACAAAAGGAAAGCCCTTGGCCAGCGTCATCGCGGACACCAGCCCGTGAATACTCACCCACAAGGCCTGGGCGACTTCCGCCGCGTCGGTAAGTTCTGGCCGCAACGCTCCCGAGGCGATAGTAAAGCCGGTGAGGGTCTGCAAGCAGCCGAAACACTGGTTGCCTTCCGTGTGGAAGACCTCCATAATCTTGCTATCCGGCAGAATCGGCTTAGTAAACAGCACTCCGTAGTGATGCGGATGATCCAAACCGAAGTCGATATAGGTCCTTAAGGCTCGGCGCAGACGGTCCAGCGGCGGCGCCGGATCCTCGCGGACCTCCGTTAAGCGGCTATTCAACCGCCCAAACGTTTCGCGCACCAGTTGGGCCATGATGGCGGCCTTGTCCTCAAAGTAGTGGTAGAGGATACCCGCCGAACAGCCGGCCTTCACCGCGATCCGGCGAACCGACGTCGCATCGTAGCCTTCCACGACGAAAAGCTCGCGGGCCGCGTCCAGGATCTCCTGGCGCAGTGACTCGCGGTACGAAGCTCTTCTTTCGCTTACCGACATTGAACACTGTTCAATTTATCAAACGAAGAATGAACAGTCAATTGTAAACTAACGTTAAAAATATTCCATCTGCCGCGAGCGCCTTGTGATCTACACAAAACGAAGGCGCAGTTGCCTTACACCCATAACTTTTTGGAGTCCCTGATGTTCCGAAACCTTGTCCTTGTTTCCCTGGCCATGGCCACCCTTTCCTTCGCGCAGACCACCGGCCGCGTACGCGTGCTGCACGCTTCGCCGGACGCGCCCGCTGTCGACATCCTAGTGAACGGCGCCATCGTGATCGAAGCCTTGCCCTTTCGCGAATACACCGAATACTTGCCCGTGCCCGCGGGAGCCCAGGAAATCCGCGTCAACGTGACCGGCACCACCACGACGGTGCTGCGCGCCAATCCGATGATCGCGGCCGGAGTTGACTACACGGCGATCGCCACCGGCTTCGCCACGCCTGCCCGTACGCCCGCGCTCGATCTGTTGCTGCTGCGCGACGACAACACGCTGGCCCCGAATAACGGCGTGAAGTTCCGCATCGTCCACGGCGCCGCTTCGGCCCCGGCGGTCGACATCTACCTCACCACACCCTTCGAAACGATCCGCGATAAGCAGCCGGGCCTCTCCGCGGTTCCTTTTGGCGCCGTGTCCCCTTACCTCTCCGTGCCGGTGTCGCTCTACCAGGCGCGCGTCGCCGTGGCGGGAACGAAGACCGTCGCCATTGACTCGCACCGGCTCGTCACCTGGAACAACATGGTGCGCACGATTGTCGCCGTGGATAACCGTGGCGGCGGCGCTCCGTTTGACCTGTTGATCCTGCCCGACCGTAACTAAGGTCACCTCCGGTCCAGACTTCAAGGCCGGTCTTTGCGCTACGCTCAAAGACTGGCCTGGTTTGGCATCGAGGAGTCCTTTTTTTGATCGCTCAGCTTCTGCGCTTTGCCCTGCGGCAGCGTTTCATCACGGTCCTGATCGGCCTCACGCTGATTGGCGCTGGTTTGTGGGCCTTCGCGCAGTTGAAGGTGGAAGCCTACCCGGATATCTCGGACACGCAGGTGGTGGTGATTACGCAGTACCCGGGCCGCGCCGCCGAAGAGGTGGAGCAGCAGGTGACGGTGCCTGTGGAGCGAGCCCTGAACAGCGCCCCCAGCGTGATCGCGCGCCGCTCGCGCACCATCTTCGGCTTGTCCGTGGTGGAACTCACCTTCGACTACGGCGTGAACGATTACTTCGCTCGCCAGGTGGTGCTGGAAAAGCTGCGCGACGCTGACCTGCCCGAAGGCGTGACCCCTGGGCTGGGCCCGCTCTCGACGCCCATCGGCGAACTCTACCGCTACACACTCTCAGGAGGAGGGCGCGATTCCCTCCAACTGCGCGAATTGCAGGACTGGGTGGTGCAGCCCCGTTTTCTGCAGGTGCCCGGCGTAGCCGACGTCGCGCCGTTTGGCGGCCTGGTCAAGCAGTATCAGATCCAGATTGACCCCAGCGGCCTCTCAAAATACGGGCTCACCATCACGCAGATCGCGGAAGCCGTGCGCGCCAACAACGGCAACGCCGGCGGCGCGATGCTCGACAATCAGCAGCAGTCCATGGTGATTCGCGGCGTCGGCCTGATCCAGGGAACGGCAGATATCGAGAATGTCGTGGTGGCCGAAAGCCGCGGGGTCCCGGTTTTCGTGAAGGACCTGGGCCGCGTGCAAGTAGGAGCCGCCCCGCAGACGGGCATCTTCGGCGTGAACCAGACCACCGGGGGCGTGGAGGGCATTGTGCTCATGCGCCGCGGCGAGAATCCCACTGAAGTGCTAAAGGCGCTCAAGACAGCTGTCGACGACTTGAACGGGAACCGGCTCCCCAGAGGCGTCCAACTGTCGCCCATCTACGACCGCACGGATCTCGTCGACAATACCTTGACCACGGTAACGCATACGCTGCTCGAAGGCCTTGGCATTGTCCTCATCGTCCTCTTCGTCTTTCTGGGCAGCGCCCGTGCCGCCTTACTCACCGCGATTACCATTCCTCTCTCCTTGCTCTTCGCCTTCGTCTGTATGCACTTTTCCGGCATTCCCGCGAACTTGCTCAGCCTGGGCGCCTTGGACTTCGGCATTATCGTCGACGCCACGCTGGTGATGGTGGAGCATATTCTACATACCCTGCACGAACGGGAACATCAGCCTGGCTTCGTGGCCAGTGGCGGCGTGCTGGCTGCTATTCGTGACGCGGCGCTCGAGGTGGAGCGTCCCATCTTCTTCTCGCTCATCATCATCATTGCCGCCTACATTCCGCTCTTTACCCTGGAGCGCGTGGAACGCAAGCTGTTTACTCCGATGGCGTTTACGGTTTCCTACGCCTTACTCGGCTCGATGTTACTGGCCCTGACCTTGATCCCCGTGCTCGCCACTTACCTTTTCCGCAACGGCGCAAAGAGCTGGGAGAATCCGATTTTGCCCTGGTTGGGGCGGCGCTACGAGAGCGTGCTGGAGCGGGTGGTGCGGCGGCCGCTGTTCGTCTTCTCCTTTTCCGGCGCGGCCGTCCTGGCGAGCTTCGCGCTGGCCGGGGCGCTGGGCATCGAGTTTCTACCGAACCTGGATGAGGGCGTGATTTGGATTCGCGCCGTGCTGCCACCCGGGATTTCGCTGGGCAAGTCAGCGGAGGTGGCGAACCAGATTCGCGCCATTGTGGCCACCTATCCCGAGGTGAAGCTGGTGTCGTCGCAATCCGGCCGCAACGACTCTGGCACGGATCCGTTCGGCCCCAACCGCAACGAATTCTTCCTGGCCCTGCAGCCCTATGAGACGTGGCCCGAGGGCATGAACAAGCAGCGGCTGATCGAAGCGCTCAGCAAGCGCTTGAATGCCGATATTCCGGGCACCGCCTTTAGCTTCACGCAGCCGATTATCGATACGGTGACGGAGTCCGTTACCGGTTCGTCGGCCGACCTCGCCGTGATCATTCGTGGCCCCGATCTCGTCTTGCTGCGGGAGCAAGCGAAGGAAACGCTAGCCCTGCTACGCACCGTGAACGGGGCGGCGGATACGGCCATTGAACAAGAGCCGGATCAAGCGCAATTGCGCCTCCGGATTGACCGCCAAATCGTCGCCCGCTACGGCATCAACGTCCGCGACGTGCAGGACGTGATTGAGATGGCGATCGGCGGCCGCGCGGCGGGCATTATCTTCGAAGGCGAGCGCCGCTTCGACATCACCGTGCGCTACATCCCGGAGGCCCGGACCAACATCACGGCCATCGGCAATGTGATGGTGCCGACGCGGGAAGGCGGTCGCGTGCCGCTCTCGCAACTGGCCGAGATCAAGGTGGTGAACGGAGCCAGCATCATCGCGCGGCGCGAGAATCAGCGCCAGATCACCGTGCGCACCAACATTCGCGGCCGCGATCAAGGCGGCTTTGTGGGCGACGCCCAGCGGAAATTTGCCGCCGCTATCAAACTGCCCCCCGGCTATGAAGTCACCTGGGGAGGCCAGTTTGAGAATCTGCAACGCGCGCAGAAACGGCTTACCGTGATTCTGCCCATCACCATCGCGATCATCTTTGTGCTGCTCTTCTTCATGTTCGGCTCGCCGAAGTACGCGGGCATGGTGCTGATGAACGTGCCCTTCTCGTTAGTGGGCGGCATCCTGTTTCTTTATTTGCGCGGCATCAACCTCAGCGTGTCGGCGGCGGTGGGCTTTATCAGCTTGTTCGGCGTTGCCGTGATGAGCGGCGTGCTAGTGATCGCGGAGATCAACCGGCGGCGGCTGTCGGATCCCAGCCTGCCGGTGCGGCGCGCGATCATCGACGGCTCGCTGGCGCAACTGCGGCCGGTGCTGCTGATGGTGATTGTGGCCCTGTTGGGCATGGTGCCCGCGGCGCGCGCGAGCGGCATCGGTTCCGACGTCCAGCGTCCGTTGGCCACCGTCGTGGTGGGCGGCCTGCTCTCCACCCTCCTGCTCACTTTGGTGGCCCTACCCAGCATGTACGCCCTCCTGGTCCGCGACGCAAAAGGAAAACCATGAAACACCTCCAACTGACGATTTACCTCGCCGAAGCCGACCGCAGCCAGGTGGATGCCGTGGGCGAAAGCGTGCCCCTGCACGAGGCCATCGTCCGCCGGCTGCTGCACGATGGCATCGCTGGAGCCACCGTGCTGCGCGGCGTGATGGGCTACGGCAAGCATCATCGCGTGCACCGCAGCGGACTCTTCGGCGTGTCGGATGACCGGCCGGTCGTCATCGTCGCCGTCGATGAAGAGGCGCGCATCCGCGCCGTGCTGCCGGAGATTCGGACGCTACTGTCGGAAGAGCTCATCACCGTTCACTCGGTGGAAGTGATTTAGCGTTTCGCAATCCCCTGCGGAGGGGATAATCGGCCAGGGTTCTGGGGAGGGCATCCCTTGTCAAAGGTGCGAATATCCCTGCCTGAGGCGAGTCCCTTCCAACTGCCGTTCGGTCATACTCAGTGATGTGATCAAGAAATTACTATGGGGAACCCTCGTTGTGGTGGGGATGGGACTGGGGCAAGCTCCCGCCTTACCGGAGGTGATCACCCTCGAACAGGCCATCCAGGAGGCTTTGGCGAAGAATCTCGATCTTGCGGCGCAAAAGTGGAATGTCAGCATTGCGGAGGCGCAGGAAATTACGGCGGCGTTGAGGCCGAATCCAGTCTTGACGGTGGCGGGCCAAACGCTAAACCTGATTGGCGCCCGCTACAACGCTAACAGTCCGGCGGGCCCGAATCAGTTCAACCTCCATACTGACTTTCCGATTGAGCGCGGCGGCAAGCGCGAGGAGCGCAAAGCCCTCGCCCGCGAGAACAAGACGCTGGCGGAACTCGGCGTGCGCGAGTTAATGCGCCAAGTGATCTTCGCCGTCCAAAGCGCCTTCGTCGATGTGCAACGCGCCAAGGAAGCGCTGAAGCTGGCGCAGGACAACTTGAAGAGCCTGGAAGGCGTGGTGGCGATTAACGAATCGCGCTTGAAGAGTGGCGACCTGGCTCAGGTGGAGCTTGACCGGTCGCAAGTCGCTGCGTTGCAATTCCGGACCGCCGTCCAGCAGGCGCAATTGCAATTGGATCAGGCCAAGATCCAATTGCAATATCTGATCGGCCGCCGGCAACGCATGGAAGCCTTCGACGTCACCGGACCCCTGCGCCGCGACGTCGTGGTGGATCCGCAGGCCGAAATCCGGCGCCTGGCGCTTTCGCGCCGGCCGGATTACCTCTTCGGCCAACAAACGCAAGCCCGGACGCGGGCGGACCTGCGCCTGCAAATCGCCAACGGCAAGGTGGATTACTCCATCGGCACGGAATTCACCCATCAGAACGCTTACGGCTTCGGCGGCCCGTCCGTGGGCATTTACTTTAGCGCGCCGCTGCCGGTCTTCAATCGCAACCAGGGCGAAATCGCCCGCGCGCAGCGCGAAGGCAGCCAGGCGCGCGCCCGGATTGAGGCCTTGGACGCTTCCATTACCGCGGAGGTAGAGCAGGCCTACCGGCAGTACACCGTGTCGCGCCAACTGCTGACGGCCGTCGAATCCGACATGCTGGGCAAAGCGCGCAGCGTCCGCGACACTACGGAATACTCTTACCGGCGCGGCGAAGCCAGCCTCATCGAGTTTCTCGACGCGCAGCGCGCCTTCAACGATGCCATGCAGACCTTTAACGAAGCCCAGGCGAACTACGCCCGCAGTTTGTATTTGATTGACACCGTCTCGGGCGCCACCGTCAGCGGTAATTGAGTGAGCGGTAACTAGGAGAGAATCATGCTGAAGAAAACATTCCTGCCCGTCTTGGCGGTTGCCGCCTTGCTCACCTCTTGCGAGAAACCGGAGCGCGCCGTCCAAGCCGAGCCCAAGCCTGCCGCCAAGGTTGCCGAGGCGTCCAAGTCCGGCCAAGCCGTCATCCCCGCGGACTCGCCGCAACTCGCGCAGATCCGCGTGGAGCCGGTGACGATGACCATGGTCGCCGTGGATACCGTCTCTTCGCCGGGCAAGGTGGAAGCCAACGCCAACCGCACGGCACACGTCGTGCTGCCCCTCACCGGTCGAGTCACTGCGGTGAATACGAAGATCGGCGACTTTGTCCGCCAGGGCCAGCCGCTACTCACCATTGAAAGCGGCGACGCCGATGCCGCGGTCTCCAGTTCCCTGCAGGCCCAGGCGTCCGTCACCCAGGCTAAGTCCGCCCTGGCGAAGGCGCAGATGGACCTTGACCGCCAGAAGGACCTCTTCGAGCACGGCGCCGTTCCCCAGAAGGAAGTCCTGAACGGAGAGGCCGTGCTGGTGCAGGCGCGCGCCGGCGTGGAGCAGGCCCAGGCGGTCGCCGAACAGGCCAAACGCCGCTTGCAGATTCTTGGCATTAACGCGGGCAACTTCGGCCAGCGCGTCACGGTGAATTCCCCCATCTCGGGCAAGGTGCTGGAAATGTCGGTGGTGAACGGCGAGTTCCGCAACGATTTGAGCGCGCCGCTCATGACGATCACCGACCTGAGCTCGGTCTGGGTGACGTCGGACGTCCCCGAGACGGCCATTCGTCTGATTCGGCCCGGCGAGGCTTGCCGCATCCAGCTTTCGGCGTACCCGGGCGAGAATTTCCAGGGCCGCGTCGCGTTGATTGGCGACGTTGTCGATCCGCAGACGCGTACCGTCAAGGTCCGCGCGGAGATGCCGAATCCGGGCGGCCGTCTGAAGCCCGAAATGTTTGGCAACATCCAACTCGCGGAACGCACCGAACTGCGCCCCACCGTGCCCGCGGCGGCGATCATTTCCACGGACGGCAAAGCCATCGTGTGGCGGGAGAAAGCCAAGGGTGTCTTTGAAAAAGTGATGGTGACCCTCGGCACGCAGACCGGCGACCGCGTCGCCATCATCTCCGGCCTGGCCAGCGAGGACCGCGTGGTCGTCGACGGGGTCATGCTACTGAGCGCGAACTAGGATTACTGCTTGATTGCTCAATTACTCCGCTACGCGCTACGCCAGCGCTTCATTACCCTCTTAGCCGGACTTACGCTGATCGCCGCCGGTTGGTGGGCGTTCGCGCAGTTGAAGATCGAAGCTTACCCCGATATCTCGGACACGCAAGTCGTCGTGGTAACTCAGTTTCCGGGTCGCGCCGCCGAAGAGGTGGAGCAACAGGTTACCGTTCCGATTGAGCGCGCCCTGAATAGCGCGCCAAACGTCATCGCGCGCCGCTCGCGCACCATCTTTGGCCTCTCCGTCGTCGAACTTACTTTTGACTACGGCACGAACGACTATTTCGCGCGCCAGGTGGTACTGGAGAAACTCCGCGACGCCGATTTACCGGAAGGCGTCGCGCCAGGGCTCGGTCCGCTTTCGACGCCCATCGGCGAACTCTACCGCTACACGATTTCCGGTGCCGGTCTCGATTCCCTGAAGCTGCGCGAGCTACAGGATTGGGTGGTGGCGCCGCGCTTCTTGCAGGTGCCCGGCGTCGCTGACGTAACTCCTTTCGGCGGCCTCATCAAGCAGTACCAGATTCAGATCGATCCTTTGTCGCTCTCGAAATTCTCCCTTACCATCGCCCAAATCGCCGAATCCGTGCGCGCGAACAATGGCAACGCCGGCGGCGCGATGCTCGATAACCGGCAGCAATCGATGGTGATTCGTGGCGTCGGTCTGATTCAGGGTATCGCCGATATCGAAAATATTGTGGTCACCGAAGCGCGCGGCGTACCCGTCTTCGTGAAGGACGTCGGACGGGTGCAACTCGGTTCGGCGGCGCCCACCGGAATCTTCGGCGTGGGCCAGACCCCGGGCGGCGTCGAGGGCATTGTCCTCATGCGCCGTGGCGAGAATCCTACTGACGTGCTCAAGTCCATCAAGCTCGCGGTGGATGACTTAAACGGGAGCCGCCTGCCCGAGGGTGTCAAGCTCTCACCCATCTATGACCGTACGGACTTAGTCGATAATACGCTGCATACCGTCACCCATACGTTGCTCGAAGGTTTGGGTATTGTCCTCATCGTTCTCTTCTTCTTCCTCGGTAGTCTTCGCGCCGCCCTGCTCACCGCCGTTACGATTCCGCTTTCCTTGCTCTTTGCCTTCGTCTGCATGCATTTTTCGGGTATCCCGGCGAACTTACTCAGCCTGGGCGCGCTGGACTTTGGCATCATTGTCGACGCCACGCTGGTGATGGTGGAGCATATTCTGCATACCTTGCACCAACGCGAACATCAGCCCGGTTTCGAGGCCAATGGCGGCGTGCTGGCCGCCATCCGGGACGCGGCGCTCGAAGTAGAGCGTCCGATCTTCTTCTCGTTGATGATTATCATCGCAGCCTATATTCCTCTCTTCACGCTGGAACGGGTGGAGCGCAAGCTATTTACCTCGATGGCGTTTACCGTTTCTTATGCCTTACTCGGATCGATGTTACTCGCCCTCACGCTGATTCCGGTGCTGGCTACTTACTTATTCCGGAACGGTGCAAAAAGTTGGGAAAACCCCTTGCTTCCCTGGCTTGGAAAACGGTATGCCAGTGTGCTGAAGTTCGCCGTAAAGCAGCCCTGGCTGGTGTTCGGCGTCTCCGGCGCAGTGGTGCTGGCTTCGTTTGGCTTGGCGGGCGCCTTGGGCATCGAGTTCCTCCCGAATCTCGACGAGGGCGTCATCTGGATCCGCGCGGTACTGCCGCCGGGCGTGTCCATTGAGAAGTCCTCGCAAGTGGCCGGACAGATTCGCAGCATCGTCGCCGAGTATCCCGAGGTGAAGCTCGTCTCGTCCCAGTCTGGCCGCAACGACGCCGGGACTGACCCTTACGGCCCCAACCGCAACGAGTTCTTCCTCGCCCTGAATGCTTACGATACCTGGCCCGAGGGAGTCAATAAACAAGCGCTCATTGAGGAATTGCGCAAGAAGCTAAACGCCCGCATCCCGGGCGCTGCTTTCAGTTTCACGCAGCCTATCGTTGATAACGTCACCGAATCGGTCACCGGCTCCGCGGCGGACTTGGCGGTGATTATCCGCGGCCCGGATTTGGCCATCCTCCGCGCCAACGCCGAGCGCATCCTGGCCGTGGTCCGCACCGTTCCCGGCGCCGCCGATACCGCCATTGAGCAGGAAGCGGAGCAAGCGCAACTGCGTCTGCGGATTGACCGGCAAGCCGTCGCCCGCTACGGCATCAACGTGCGCGATGTGGAAGACGTGATCGAAATGGCCATCGGCGGCCGCGCTTCCGGCACGATGTTCGAAGGGGAACGCCGCTTCGACATCACCGTACGCTACATCCCGGAAGCCCGCACCAACATCACCGCCATCGGCAACGTGCTGGTGCCGACGCGCGAAGGCGGCCGGGTACCGTTGTCGCAATTGGCCGAAATTAGGGTGGTGAACGGCGCGAGTATCATTGCGCGGCGCGAAAATCAGCGGCAGATCACCGTGCGCACGAACATTCGCGGTCGCGACCAGGGCGGCTTCGTCGCCGACGCCCAACAACGTTTCGCCGCGGCCATCAAATTGCCAGTGGGTTACGAAGTCACCTGGGGCGGACAATTTGAGAACTTACAACGCGCACAGAAGCGGCTTACGGTCATCCTGCCCATTACTATTGGAATTATCTTCGTCTTACTCTTCTTCATGTTTGGCTCGGCGAAATACGCGGGCATGGTGTTGATGAATGTGCCATTTTCCTTGGTGGGCGGCATTCTTTTTCTGTATCTGCGAAACATTAATCTGAGTGTTTCCGCGGCGGTCGGGTTTATTAGTTTATTCGGTGTCGCGGTGATGAGCGGCGTGTTGGTCATCGCCGAGATTAACCGCCGGCGGCGTGCGGATCCGGAACTGCCGGTACAACAAGCAATCATCCAGGGTTCCTTGGCGCAACTCCGTCCGGTACTCCTGATGGTGGTGGTGGCGCTGCTGGGCATGGTGCCGGCCGCGCGCGCCAGCGGGATCGGCTCGGACGTGCAAAGGCCGCTGGCCACGGTCGTGGTGGGAGGGTTACTCTCCACACTCTTATTGACTCTGCTGGCGTTACCCAGCATGTACGCGCTCACCGCGCGAGGAAAGGGCAAAGCCGCATGACGAAACTGCAGATGACGATCTACCTGAACGAAACCGACCGCGACTCGGGCGACCTGCCGCTGCACGAAACCATCGTCCGGCGTTTACTCCATGAGCACATCTCCGGCGCCACCGTGCTGCGCGGCGTCATGGGCTATGGCAAGCACGGTCAGGTCCACCGCACGCGGCTCTTCGGCGTCTCCGATGACCGGCCCATGGTGATCGTCGCCATCGACGAACCCGAGCGAGTCCGCGCCGTCCTGCCGGATATGCGCTCCTTGGTCACCGAAGGGCTGATTACGTTGCAAGAGGTAGAGGTCGCGTAAGGGATTACACTGGAGCGAAGGAAACTCCCTTGGAACCTAGCCTCGACGAAATTCGCCGCCACGCCGCCGCGCTGCCTGATGAGATGTTGCTCGAAGTGAACCGCGAGGACCTTACTACCGCCGCGCAGGGCATCTACGAAGCAGAGCTGGCCAGCCGGGGCTTGGCTTGGCCAGCGGAAGTGGAGTCCGACGCCACCGCCGAAGCCGAGGCGGCCGCCGCCAAGGGCGGCGCCCTGGTTTCGCTTGCCAAGTACGACTCCATGGAAGAAGCCCGCTTCGCCCGCGACCTGCTGCGCAACGAGGAGATCCCCTGCTGGTTCGCCGGCGAGCTTGCCCTCCACAAAGGCGACGCGGATCCGTTAGCCGCGCTCGAACTGCTGACGCCGTCCGCCTTCGTGGAGCAGGCGCAACTGTTACTCTCGTCCGAAATCTCGGACGAAGAACTCGCCCGCCAGGCCGAGGAAGCTGGCGGCGCTTTCGAAGACGAATAGAATCATTGGCCGCTTTTGGTCTCCTTTGGCGCTACAGACAGCGAGGAGATTCCGATGAAATTCATTACCCTGATCCTGGCCGCGCTGCCTTTGGCCGCGCAGGCTAATCTAACGTCGAAGTACATGGTGTTGACCACCTACCACGCGAAGCCCGGCGCCAGCGCCGACTTCGCTGACTTTCTCAAGCACAAGTGGATGCCAGCCATGAAGAAAGGCGGCGCCTCGCCGCGCATCTTTTCGGCCGCGCCCATCGGTGGCGACGCCAGCGTCTTCACGATGTCGAGCTACGTGGACACCTTCGCCGGCTACGATAACGCCACCAGCACGCTTGAAAAAGGCGCCGGTGCGGCGGCGTACGGACGCATGACGGCCCAACGGGCGCAACTGATCGACTCGCGCGTCACCACCGTCCTGCGCCGCGTCCCGGAAATGAGCGTCTACCGCGAAAAGCCGCACGACAGCCCAATTCTGCTGGTGCAGTACACGCGAAACGTGGGTGCCAAGCGCGCCGAGTTCGACGCCCTTTGGAAGAAAGAAGTCCTGCCGGCGGTGAAAAAAGCTGGGCAGTACGTCTCGGTTTGGCGCGTCGCCTTGGGTGACGACTTGCAGTATGTCATCACCACGCCGCTCGAATCCTACGCCGAGCTCGACAAAGGCCTGAGCGTTGCCGCCCGCGCCTTGGAACCCGCCGCCTATAGCGCCTTTAACGAAAAGGTGGCGCCGATGGTGGAGAGCACGCGCCGGGAGGTAAGAATTTTGCGCAAGGACTTGATGGGCATCGAATAAGCGTTTATCTTGGATCAGGGAGAATCCTCATCCATGAAATTGCAACACTATATCGCCACCCTCGTCTTTTGCGCCACGTCGCTCTTCGGGGCCCAGGCCGCCAAGGCCCCGATGAAAGCCGCCACGGAGAAAATGGCCACCAAGGCCTCTGACCTCGTTGACCTGAACGGGGCCACCTTGGCTCAGTTGGAAGCCTTACCGGGTATCGGCAAGGCCCTGGGCGAAAAGATCATCAAGGGCCGGCCTTACAAGGGCAAGAACGAGTTGGTGGACAAGAACATCATTCCGGCGGCGACTTACGCCAAGATCAAGGATCTGGTGATCGCCAAGCAGAAGTAGTCTGGAAGAAAGAAGGCGGGGCATCCGGGAAGCCGGATGCCCGCCCATATCTTCACGCCGTTTAGTAAGAAACGGCCACGCGGATCACTGTCAGGTCGTCGTGTTGCGGCGCCCGGCCGGCAAAGCGCAGGCACTCCTCCACCAACCCACTCGCTGACTCCCTTCGTTGAAATTCCTCCACCAAACGCTCCTCGCCAAACTCTTCGCCCGCATCGTTCAGAGCTTCCGTCACGCCATCCGTGTAAAGCAGCAAACGATCACCCGGCCCAAGCACGACGACCGACTCTTCGAACCGGGCGCCGCGCGACAATCCCAAGCCCACACCCCGCGTGCGCAACCATTCGATGGTGCCCCCACCGCGCACCAGTAGCGCCGGATTGTGCCCGCCGCTCGAATAGCGCAACCGGCGTGACGGTGGTTCGTAGATTCCGATCCAGAACGTCACAAACCTGTTCGCTGGGCTCGCATCGTAAATCACTCGATTCAGCTTCGTCATGAGAGCCGCCAGATCGGTCACCCCGTCGGCGCAGAAGGCGCGTACCGCCGATTGCACACTTGCCATGAGTAGCGCGGCGGGAATACCTTTGCCCGCGACATCGCCAATCGCCAACACGACATCTCCATTGGGCATCGCGAAGTAGTCGAAGTAATCGCCCCCAATGGTTTGCGCTGGCACACACAGGCCCTCAATGGTTAACCCATCCACCGCCGGAGGTTTCTGAGGAAACAAGCGCTGCTGTACTTCGCGAGCGATCTCAAGCTCGCGCGCCGCGCGCTCTCGCCTCGCGGCCTCATCGGCCAGCGACTCGGCCAAGCGGCCATTCTCCAGCGCGAGGCCCGTCTGCCGGGCGACGGCCTCCAACAGTTGCACGTCGGAGCGCGAGTACGGCTCCTCGGAACGCTTGGCGCCTAAAGCCAAGACGCCGAGTTCGCGGCCGCCCGAAGTCAGGGGCAAAACCAGTTCGCCGCGGGCACGTGGCGCGGGATCCAGCGACACGGCCACGTCGTCTACGTGAAGCGCTTCGCGGATGCGGCTCTTCACCTTCTCTATCAATCTCACCGGGTCCGTCAGATGCTGCACCTCTTCGCTGAGCCCTTGCAGCAGACGCTCGGCGTCTACCGCTTCACGGAAGAAGCGGCGGTCCAGCCAGCCGCGCAGGCCGGTGGCGGAGCGTTCGCCCACAGCCATCACGCCTAGATAGCCAACCACGGCGCCGAATCGCTGCCAACCCGACAAGGAGGCACCCGCCGAAGAGGCGAGCCAGACCGATAATCCGAAGAGGAGCAGTCGCATCACGGCGACGCCGCGGGCCGCTAGTGCATATTGCAAGCCCTGCCGGAGGGCGACGCCGATATCGATCGTCCGGTCCACCAGCACAGCGTAGGCCATGGTGAAGGGGGCAATCGCCATCAGCATGAAGCGAACCATCTGTTCGCCGCCTGTACCCACTAAGTCCACGGCATTGCGCTGCAAGGCCCAAGTGCTCGAGTAGAGCAAAACGACGGGCGCCAAGGCCGCGAGCAGCCCAACGGCTACGAAACGTACCCGGCGCGGATCGCGCCCATGCTTCAAGAACAAACTCACCCCGCCCACGCTGATCGCTGCGACAATGATCATCCACGCGAGAACCGGCAGGTAGCCGAGGATCGGCCGTGTCCACGCCGTGGGCCAGCCGAATCCATGTGTCCGCTCCACTTCGGACATGGTTGCGGCGATCGAGCCCGTCAGCAGAGGCGCGCTGATCAAGCCTCCGATCCACGGCAACCAGCGCCTGGGTGGGCGGCCATCGGGGAACAATAAGCCGAACCAAAGGCTGCCGAGAGCCATCAGCCGGATACCAGCCGCAGGCAGTCCATAGAGCACCATTGTTGCCCAGTTCCCTAAGCGCGCTCTGTATTGCGGGTCGCTAATAAAGGTCAGGTGTGCGGAACCCATCAACAGCGCGAACAACGCGAGCGCCACGGGGTCACGGGGTCGGTGGTACACGACGAAGATCCCGACCAACAGGCAGAACGCTGGTCCGACGATGTCCACCAGGATGTTCGCGAGCCACGCTTCAGCGGCCATCGGCGGTCGCGCTTCCACCGTGGTGACGACGTCGACGGGTTGCGCCGATCCACGTTGGAGGCGCACGGCTATCTGGTCGCCCACCTCGTGCCGGAAGACGCCACGACGATAGTCGATTACGCTCTTCACTGGGCGGCCATCGACGGCCAGAATGCGGTCGCCCGCCTGCGCTCCTGCCTCGACAAAACGAGCCGACGGGGCGGCGACTCGCGTGGGTCCGCTGACCGCGTCGCTCATCAACATCGGCATGGCCGGGTCCCAGAGACGACGCGTGTATTCTGACCACCAGCGCAAATCCGCCGCTGCAATCCATAGGCAGCCGAACGCCAACAAAGCTTCCCACCAGCCGAAGCGGCGCGTCACCGGCCGCTCTCCCCGCCGGCCAGTATCTCGTGCAACGCTTCGCGGGGCGTTTCTTGCGGTGCGGCCAGCGGGACCACGAAGATCAACATCTCAATCAGTGTACGCCGGTTAAAGTACTGGAGGCGGTGCCGGGGACTCGAAGACATCTCTGGCCTTGCGCGGCGTATGCGCGTTGATCTTGAACTGCATTGGCCCTAACGCACGTGGCACAGGCCGCAATTCTCGCTGGCCGCCAAACTCGGCGATACCGGTTGCGGCCGGGCCAGGGTCCGCACGTCGGCTCGCAGGGGCACCGATTGCTCCCAGCGGCCGTCGCAAGCCTCGCCCGCCGCGCGCAACGCCACTGGACCCCGCGCCGCCGCCGGCCACAACAGCAGCATCATGGCGGCCATCGCCAGTCCGCTGGCCAAATTAGGGAACCAAGCCGGTGCGGGTGCTGGACCCCAGACCGCCTGCCGCCAACGCCGCACCGCCGCCTCCGATGGCTGCGCCCGCTCGCTCTTCCGCAAGATCTCTTCAAACCTCATCTCGATACGCTCCCAATTCTTCTCGTAACCGTGCGTGCGCCCGCGATAAACGCGACGCCACCGTGCCCATCGAACAACCCAACGCCGCCGCGACCTCTTCGTACGACAGATCCTCCAAGTAGCGCAGCAGCACCACCGCCCGTAGTTTGGGCTCCAGCCGGCCCACCGCGGCCAGCACTGCCTCCTCGCGCTCCCGGCGACCCTCCAATTGCTCCGGCCCTGGCCGCGCTGACCGCCAACGCGCCAACGTCTCCACCGGCCAATACACCAGCCGCTTCACCCGCCGCCGCTCGTCGATCCACTCGTTTACCACGATGCGGTAGAGCCACGACGTGAAGCTGGCCTCGGCCCGAAAGGCGCCGACCTCGCGCACCATCTTCATCAGCACGCGCTGCGTGACGTCCTCGGCGGCGGGGACGCTGCCACAGGCGCGCAGGGCGAAATTGTAGACGCGCCCTTGCACGCGTTCGACGAGTTCCTCCAGCGCCGCACGTTCGCCTCGCTGGCAACGCGACAGCAGCGCCGCGTCAACCACCGCGGGCGGCGAGTCCGATTCCGCCCTGGGGAAACTCACGAGTTCTTCGCTATGACGCACGACACCCCTATTCTCTTCCACTCGCCGCGCGATATTCTCTAATCATGCTCTCCCGGCGAAATCTCCTGGCCCTTCCCTTCGCCCCGTTCGTCCTCCGGGCCACTGACGCCTTCTACCTGCGGGGCGGCGACCACGTCGTCTTCTACGGCGATAGCATCACAGATCAGCGCCTCTACACCACCTTTGTCGAGACGTTTGTCGTCACCCGCTATCCGAAGATGCCCGTGCGCTTCACGCATTCGGGCTGGGGGGGCGACCGCGTGACCGGCGGTGGCGGTGGTAACCTCGAAACGCGCTTGCAGCGGGACGTCTTCGCGCACCGGCCCACGGTGTTTACCTCGATGCTGGGCATGAACGACGGCCGCTATCGCGCCTTTGATCCGGCCTTCTTCGACGAATTCCTGCAAGGCTACAACCGGCTGGTGAGCCTAGTCCAGGCGCGAGTGCCCGAATGCCGCATCACGCTGATTCGCCCCTCCACCTACGACGACATCACCCGGCCACCCATGTTCGAGGGCGGCTACAACGCGGTGCTGGTCCGCTACGGCGACGCTCTTGCCAAGCTCGCGCAGGAGCGCCAGTGCGGCATCGCCGACCTCAACGGGCTCCTCGCTAAGACGCTTCAAGGCGCCAACGCCGAGAACGCCACCCTCGCCCAGCGCTTCCTGCCGGACCGCGTACATCCCCAACCCAGCGGCCATCTGGTGATGGCGCAGAGCCTGCTCGACGCCTGGCGCGCGCCTTCGCTCGTCTCGCGCACTGTTCTCGATACGAATCCGCGCAACGTCATCGTCACCGAGAACACCAACGTCACGGACCTGGCCGTCGAAGACGCCGTCACCTGGAATCAATTGGATTGGGCCCTGCCCATGCCGGTGGACCCGAAGGACCCGGCCCTCGCGCTCGCCCAAAAGCACAGCGGCTTCACCGCCCGCCTGAATCAGCATCTTCTGACGGTCCACGGCCTCGCCGCCGGCGACTGGAGCCTCTCGATCGACCGTCAGCCCATCGCCCGGCTAGGCGCGGCCCAGCTTCGCGAAGGCGTCAATCTTGCCGACTATGAGACGCCCATGGCGAAGCAAGCCCGCCGCGTCCATGACCTCACGCTGAAGCGTACGCGCATCAAGAACGCCCGTTGGCGCGAATTGCAGGTGCCTTTGGAGAACGAAGCGCTCGACGCGAGCGCCGCCACGATGAGTCAGCTCGATGCCTTGGCCCTGGAGCTCGAACGCGCGCAGCGCCTGGCCGCGCAGCCGGTGGAACATGTCTTCAAATTGGAGAAGGCAAGTTGATATGATGGCAAGCGTGACCCGCCGCCAAGCCTCCGCCGCCCTGCTCGCTCAACTCGGCCTCTCCGCCCAACTCTCGGGCCAAGCTCCGCCCCGCCGCAAGAAAGTCCTCTGCATCGGGCAGACCAAGGGCTTCCAGCACGACGCCACCTCCGAGGGGATGGCCCACATCCTGCGCCTCGGCAAGGAGACCGGCTACTGGGACGCCTACATCAAGACCGACACCCAGCTCATCACCAAGAAGAAGCTCACCGGCAACGCCAAGAACCTCGATTACTTCGACGCTGTCTTCTTCATGACCACCGGCGAACTGGACCTGGATGACGAGCAGAAGGCTTCGCTGATCTCCTTCGTGAAGGAAGACGGCAAGGGCTTCGTCGGCGCGCACTGCGCCATCGACACGAATTACAAGTGGCCCGAATACGGCGAGATGGTGGGCGGCTACTTCGATAGCCATCCGTGGAACACCTTTGAAGCGCCGGTGATCGTCGAGGACCGGGACCATCCGACGATGCGCCACTTCCCGGCCACCTTTACCACGCTGGACGAGATCTACCAGGTGAAGGACTTCTCCCGGCAGCGCGTCCGCGTCCTGGCCCGTCTGGACGAAACCAAGATCGACCTCAAGCGCCCCAACGTCCACCGCACCGACGGCGACTTCGCCGTAGCCTGGGTCCGCAACTACGGCAAGGGCCGCGTCTTCTATTCCACCTTCGGCCACCACAGCCCCGCCTGGGACCGTCCGGACATGCAGAAGATGTACCTCGAGAGCATGAAGTGGGTGCTGCGCATGACAGACGGCGACGCTACGCCCCGTCCTCGCTCGTAAGGTGCGCTAGAGACGCAATACTGTTCACTTAAGCAATCGCCAACGCCCCGGCTTGACGTACCGCTGGCCAGTTCCTCTACGCTACGACGTTGATCGTGGGCTATTGGGAAACGAAGTGCTCCAGAGTATGATGGACGAGTGAAGCTGACAATTGAGCTAGATCGGGAAGACGACGGTCGCTGGATCCCCGAAGCCCTCGAATTATCCGGTGTGATGTGCTACGGGCAGACGCGTGATGAGGCAATCCAGTAATGCCGAACGACTCGCGATCGAGGTGATTGCGGACCGAATTGCTCACGGCGAAATGGCGTCGGCAGCGCTCGCCGTTTCCTTCTCGATTCCAGATGAGCAACTGGCCAGCCACTAAAGCACGGCGTATCCTCGCCGCGTTGGAGAGAGCCGGCTGGCAGGTGAAGCGACGGCGAGGCTCCCACCGTCTCTTGGTCCACCCGACTCGGCCAGACTACGAGTTTTCCATTTACGATCAGGACGAAATCGGGCAGAAGATGCTGGCTCGCATCGCGAAACGGACGGGATTGAAGCCGCATGATCTTTGACGTGACCCTATGCCGTCAGTGTGGATCTATCCGCCCGCGCAGGTCGACATGCTGCATCTCGGCATTGGGTTAGCGGCCCGCGTCAACTGACCAACGTTTCTGGGTCAGCCCGCTGAAACAACGTTCGTAACGTTCCTGACCAGCAGATTCAGACAATGGATCGTTCACACGTTAGGGGCGGGGCAGCATATCGACGCCACGTTGCTCGCTCGGCGCGTTAACCTAGATGATGAGGACAGACCAGAATTCAATATGGCTACAGTCGTGGGATTCATTAGTGAAAAGGGTGGAGTCGGCAAGACCACGGCTTGTTATCATATTGCCGTTGGCCTCAAATGGTTCCATGACCAGCGAGTGCTGGTAGTCGATACAGACTACCAGCGGGGAGGCATCACATGCCGGTTCATTCCAGAGTTGCTGGAAGACTTCCGAAGCGGTCAGGTGACCGGGACGACTGTGTTCGACAAGTTTCAACAGCTCTATAGCAGTTCAACATTTTCGCCAGTGGTCGATGTCCGCACAACTGAAGAAGGTATCAGTCTCCTTCCCGCTGATCCCCGCTTGGCGCAAGTCACGGTGGAGAAAATGCCGGCTTCCAACAACATCCGAGAGAACAACCGCCAACTCCTTCGTCACTTGAGCTTGCTGCGCGACGTTCTCGAACCGCTGTCCTCTGACTACGACTACATTCTGATCGATTCACACCCCGAGATATCCGATCTCCTCAGAAGTGTCGTTTATGCCTGCGACTACTGCGTTTCGCCGGTAAAGCTCGATTTGCAGTCCACCATTGGCGTACCGTCAGCTCAACAGGCCATCAACGAAGTAAACGAGGATATGGAGATGATTATTCGTGCCGTAGGCCCTGTCCCAGGCTATACTAGAACTCGTTTTGCCGGGGCCATTGCGATGATGGTGCGTGAGTGGGGCGGGTTTCTGATTTCAAGTATGCGTTCTCAGTATCGGCGGCTGGAGGCTTCTGGCGGGATCTTCGAGCACTACGTCACCGAGGGAGATGGCCTTCGTCAAGCTGCTGCGCAAAGGAATTCGGTTTACAACATTGATGGCCCAAATGCCGACCGCCAGAAAAGCCAATTTCAAGCGATCACCAAGGAGTTCATGATCAGATGTCCAGCGAGTTAATCACTAAGAACCCTATTGATCCCCGCGTACTCGTGCGCTGGCTCGGGCCACAAGGAGCCAAAGCGGGACTCACGCAGAGCAAGGCAGTGACGGTTGAAATCCTTACGGAGCTTGCATCCTCAATGGGAATCACGCTGGCAAAGTCCGCGTCTCGGCAACAACTGGCAGAAGAGATTGTGAAAGTCGCGGGTCGGCGCATCGACAAATCGATCGACGAGCTCTACGCGATGAGTGAGAAGGACCTCCTTGAGTATTTTGGGAGAGTGGAACCGACGTCAGAGGAAATCCTCGATGTACTCCGCAGCCTGGATCTGACCCCGCGCAAGGCCGGCCATCAGGGCCTCGTAGAAATCGCTGCGCGAGAGCTGAGCGAAACAGGTCGATTCAAGCGGATCTCATCATCCGTTACCGCCGTCGACGCAGGCAAGTCCAAAGAAACTTAGGCGCGTCTTGGAAGCGTCCGCAATTGGTGTTGATCAGAGCCTCGACGGGGCTGACCTGCCAAGTTTCAGGGCTACACCCACCAAGTCGCACAGGGTCACTTCAAGTGGTACGCGCGGACGTGCGGTCTTGCAGCGCCCTTCGATGATGGAGTTATCTGAACAGCATTGGCGCTACGCGCCCCAGGTGACGCGGGAGTCGCGCCGGGCTCGAACTCGCCCATGGCGGGGAGGCGTTGGCGGACGATGCCGTCCTGGATCACTTCCAGACTCAGGCTGCCAAACTGAGCGCGCGGCAGGCGCGCTTCGAAGATCTCTTCGCTGGCCGCGGTGATCGAGCCGGAGGCGAAGCTGGCGAATGAGAGGCCGACGACGGATTCCCCGGCGCGCAGGCGCAGACCGACGCCGGTAAGGTCCGCGCCCGCGAGGAAGTGACGCTAGTGTCTCCGTGTGGCACGATACGGTCATCACGATCGCCGTCACGGTGCTGATGACGGGCAACCTGTCCGCGTTCAGTGTCGTCGTTGCTGTGACAATGCACGCTGCATACAAGTCGAGCTCCAAGCTACTAAATGGAATCTAGGAGGTTGTAACGGTCACGATCTTCCCAGGAGAACGATTCAGTCGCGCAGGCAACGGCAAACTGACCATTCAAGGCCCAGCGCTATTCTTCTGTTACTGGTCTTCTGTTACTGGCCGGGGCTGTTTCTTCCGGCTGAACGTACCGCAATCGACCACCTGAAATGAACCGGGGGCGGCGTTGTCAAGGGCGGCGATTATCGTCGGCAAATGCTTCCTGATGATGGGTAACTGGATGGCTGATAGCGCCACAACCGCCAGCCGGCGCCCGCTCAAGTTCTGCTCGTAGCTGAGTGTTCCGTCGCCCGTGAGGAACACGTCCACCCGGCTTTCCTCCGCTGTCCGCAGTAACTCGCCATTCTTGAGCGAGGCCCAACCCATATAGGCGACAGTCACCACCTCGTGGGGCCCAAGAAGGTGACGCAAAGCATGATCAAGATTTTCGTCGAGCAACACCTTCACGGATTGAGCTGCTGCCTTCGTTGAGTGTGGGCAAACTCGATTAGCTGTCTGATCTGAGCAACCGACAAGGAAGGGAAGCCTTCGCGCAGTTCTTCGATGGTTTCCCCAAGGTCGTAGCTGTCCACGATGGCGTCTGGGAGAATGCGCGTTCCACGTACGATTGGCCGGCCCGATACCTTGCCAGGGACTTGCTCAATTAGTTCGCAAGCAAGCCAATCGATGCCGGTGTCTGTGTGCGTCATAGGTGGGTCCTCCTTTCATCGTAAGCTTTTTCATGAGTGCATCGAATGCAATCGGGTCACTGGAAGTGGTACGCGCAGCCTCACCGCACGGTCTTCAGCGCCCTTCGATGATGGAGTTATCTGAACGGCATTGGCGCTACGCGCCCCAGGTGACGGCGGGAGTCGCGCCGGGCTCGAACTCGCCCATGGCGGGGAGGCGTTGGCGGACGATGCCGTCCTGGATCACTTCCAGACTCAGGCTGCCAAACTGAGCGCGCGGCAGGCGCGCTTCGAAGATCTCTTCGCTGGCCGCGGTGATCGACTCGGAGGCGAAGCTGGCGAATGAGAGGCCGACCACGGATTCTCCAGCGCGCAGGCGCAGACGGACGCCGGTAAGGTCCGCGCCCGCGACGAAGTCCAGCCGGACGTAGACCCACTCGGCGTCGGCGCCGTACAGCACGCGGCGCACCCATTGCTTGCCGCCATGCATCGCCCCTTGCCGGGTGTCGACCTCGTAGACGCCGGCGCCCAGCCATTCGAAGTACGAAGTGACGCGGCCGTCGATCAGCGGCGAAATCGGCCCCGCCGGCGTCTCCGGCCGAGACTCGGCCACCTGCCGCAGAATCGGCCGCGAGAGTTCTTCGGGCGGCGGTTGCCCCAGCGCGTGGTAGATGTTGCGCAGGTGCGCGCGGTAAAGGTCGTCGAAGTCCGCGCGATTGTCGCTGCTGTGCTCGGGGCCGTACCACCAGCACCAGTCACTGCCTTCGGCGATCTGGATCTCCTCAAAGGCTTCGGCCAGCTTGGCCGCCGGAAGCTTGCCTTCCCGTTGCGCGGCATCGTAGGCCTGGCGCGCGCGCAGCAGATACTCCCAGGCGCGATTGTCCTCTTCGGCGCCGATCCAGACGTCGAAGTTCGCGTTGATCCAACTGCCGGGGAAGATGTGACCGAGCGGGGTCGGCTCCACGCGCGCCAGGGCTTCGCTGACGGTGAGCGCCTCCATGCTGCGGTCCTCCGCGATGCCCTGATAGAGCCGGCGCAGGAATTCGCGGCCGCTCTCCGCATAGTATTCCCAGCAGTTTTCGCCATCCAGAATCACGGGCACCAAGGCATCCCGGCCGTGTACATTGGCGCGAATTTTCTGCAGGAAGTGCGCGGCGGCCTTGGCGGGCTCGACGCCCGAGTACGTGAAACCGATCAGGTCACTGAGCTCATGGTCGCGGAAGATCATGCGCATCTCGCGGCCACCCTGCCGCCAGACGTAAGGGCGGTAGGTCAACTCCGGCCCCGCGTGCTGATTCAGCGTACGGCCCAGCACGCCGTTGTCGGTGGCGGCCCAGGTATAGCCGCTATCGGCGGCCAGGGCCAGCGCCTCATCGGACACGGAGCCTTCGCTGGGCCAAAGGCCCACTGGCGCCCCACCGGTGCGCGCGGCCAGATAGGCGCGCGAACGCTCCAGTTGCCGCCGCGCGTCCTCGGGATAGCGAAAGCGCGTGGGTAGTGGCACGCCGGGATGCGACACGCCCGCTACCTGCGTATCGCACAGCAGCGGCAGAATCGGGTGGTAGTAGGGCGTGGTTGAAATCTCGATCTGTCCACGGGCAGCGAAATCGCGATAGACGGGTACGGCGCGAGACGTGATCTCGAGCTGCTTGCGGCCCATCAACGCCTGGTCCGCCAGGGTATAGCTGTGGCCCTTGGCGACGAGTTCGCGAACCTCGGCGTCGCCGGCCAGGAAGAACTCGTCGAACCACGCGAGCTGCGAAAGCACCTGCAGGTCGCGCATTCCAGCCACCGTCCACTCCGGCTCCGGCACCCCGGACTTCCATTGCTCGTAGAGGCGGGCGTAGCGCGGATAGCGATAGATCAACTGCCGAACGTTGGCTTGGAAAAAGTAGCGCAGGATGAAGTCGCGTTCAGCGCCGGTGAGTTGCTCGCCGGGTTTCAGGGCGAGGCGCAAAAACGGGTCACTGGCCGTGCCCGCGGCATAGTCTTCAATCTGCTCCACCATCGACGGCACCAGGTTAAAGGTCTGGTGAATGGTGGGGAACTCTTCGAGCACCTGCACCATGCCGTAGTAGTCCTTCAGGGCATGCAGCCGGGTCCATGGCAGGCGATACTCTCCGGTGGCCAGATCCTTATAGAAAGGCTGGTGCATGTGCCAGAGGAAGCAGACGTAAGTCATTCAGTCTTTAGGATGGCACGCTATAGCTTGGCCTTGCGGAGCTTGGCATCGAACCAAAAGGGGCCCAAAGGTAGCACCGCGGCGATCAGCGCCTGCGCCGTGGTCACCGCCGGCCACCGGAACTTGCGCGCCGCGAGCAGGGCCGCGATGACGTAGAGCACAAAGAGCGCCCCATGCAGGCTGCCCACCAGCCGGACGGCTTCCGGCCTTCCCGCCAGATACTTAAGCGGCATGGCGACTCCCAGCAGGAGCAGAAATGAGATGCCTTCGGCCAGTCCGGCCCAATGGAGACGCCGGTAAGTAGGTGAGTTGGTAAGTTCGATGCCTTGATTGTCGCATCCCGGCGGGGCCGAATGAGCAGGGAAACCGGCTTGCGCTTGACAATGCCGCGGCGGCCCGACAATCTTACAAGGAGCATCGTGGTATCGAAATCAAAGTGAAGGGTCTCTCAAAGGCATGAGCTTCTGGTTGGAGCATTTTTGGCTGAGCCTGTCTGCCGCCGCGACCGGCGGGGCGTCGCTGATGTGGCTGGCGTCGCGTTCGCCGCGGAAGGCCGCGGAGACGGCGTCCGAGGTGGAGGGGCTGCGAAGCTCGCTAAGCGACTGGGCCCAGAAGTACGCCTCCCTCGAGAAAGGCCACGGCGACCTCTACGGCAGGCTGGCCAGCCTCACCAGCGAACATCAGACGGCCCTGGCCGCCGCCGGTACGTTGGAAGCGCGGATCGAGGCTCTCCAGCAGGAACTGGCCGCCCTCCACGCCGTGCCCGGCGAACTCGGCACCCTGCGGACCCAACTGGCCGCCGCACAACACGCGGCCAGCCAGCATGCGCGGCAGCTTCAGCAAGTAGCCCAGGAGCGCGACCACTACAGCGCCCGACTGCGGGAGCAGGCGGTGCCCGCGAAAGCGATGAGCGCGACGGCTGGCTAGAAACGAAAAGCGCGCCCGGCATGAGCCCCGCGCGCTTGTTGGTTTAAATGCGTAGCTTATAACTGCAGCCGCAGACTCATCTGCATGGTGCGTTCGCTGCTCTTACCGGTGACCTTGCCGAAGGTAGCGGCCGTCGGATTGGTATCGACCCCGCCCCAGTTCGGGTGGTTGATCCAGTTGAAACCCTCGGCACGGAAGACGATGCGGGTGCGCTCGGTGATGTTGAACGACTTCGTCGTTGCCAGGTTCCAGTTCTGGAAGCCGGGGTTGTTGAAGCTGATCGAATTCCGGTTCTGGTTCGGAAGCGTGCCATTCGCGGGCCGGGTGGCCAGCGAGGTGGTGCCGTTCGTCACCGGGAAGTAGAAATTCGGCTCGTTCACGTAGTTCCCCGCCGCGGTAACGTTGCTAAACTGGCGGCCGGAGTTGCTCGGCGCGAAATTCAGATTCCAGGGCTTGAAGTTCGGGGAACCGATGCCTAGGTAATCGTCGCCATTGCCGATGGTGATCGGAGTGCCGGTCTGCCACTGGTTGACGGCCATCAACTGCCAGCCGCCCGCGACCGCGCGCACAGCTCGGTTGGAGTTACCGCCCTTGAAGAAGGGCAGTTCATAAACGACGCTGGCCACCGCGATGTGGCGCGTGTCGTTGGCGGATTTGCCCCAGTTGAGGCTCTGATTGTAAACGTCGTAGAAGCCGTCACGCGGACCAGAGTTGTTGTCCATGGTCTTCGAGAGGGTGTAAGAGAAGCTATAGAGCAGGCCCTTCGCGAAACGACGGTTCACTTCGAGTTGCAGGCCGTGATAGGTGCTGCGGCCCGAGTGCTCGAGCATCGGGATGTTGGCAAAGCCCTTGAAGGGGCGCTGGAAGTTGACGTTCGCGAGGCTCGGCGTGGTGTTCTCAGTCCGGAACGTACTCCCGGTGGGCAGTTGGTTCAAGTCGCGCTCGCGGGCCAGGAAGTTGCCAACCGTGCCAACGTAGCCGACCTCCACGGTGGTGCCGTAGCCGATCTCGCGCTGGTAGGTGGCATTCCACTGGTAGGAAAGCGGGATCTTGTAGGCCGGGTCAATGGTCATGAAGAACTGCGGGAAGGCCGTGCGCGTGGCGCCGCCGGGCAGGTCGACGTTGCCGTTGGACACGGAAGCCATCGGCTGGAAGGGTGGGTTGCCGCCGAGGAAGACGCTATCGTACACGCCAGGGCGCGAAACGAAGCCGCCGAAGCCGACGCGGATCACTTGCTTCGAAGTGAGCGTGTAAGCCAAACCGAGGCGGGGCATGAAGTTCATCTGGTTGGGCGACGGATAGCTGCTACCACCGTCAAACAGATTGTTGAATAGGCCGGAATCGAGGGCGGGAACGCGTCCTTTGCCGGCCGCGGGAGTGCCGCTGCCGGGGATGCGCACCCCGTTGTAGCGATTCCCGCTCAGGACGTTGCCCGTGGCGCGATCAATGACGGCGGCCTGAGCGGGATCGTAGTTCCGGGGGTTGAAGTAGGCTATGTTGCCCCAGAGGGACTTATAGTAGCCATTCTGCCAAGTGCCGCGGAAGCCGAGTTCTAGTTTGAGCCTCTGGCTGACGCGCCAGGAGTCCTGCCCGAAGAATTCGACCATATTGCTGCGATAGGGGGTAAAGCTTCGGGTTCCGATCTCGGCATAGGTAGAGAAGAGGCCCAGGGCCGCATTCGCCAAACCGGTGCCAGCGCCCGGCGCGCCAGGACGGACGTCGTTGAATTCAAAGCGGCCGTTTTGGTTGTTGGTGCCACCGGGAACACCGTTCACGTTGATCTGGTCAAAGTCGTTCTGACCGGAGCGCTCAAACATCACGCCAAACTTGAAGGTGTGGTTGCCGGCGATCTTGGTCATGTTGTTGGAGAAAGTATAGATGGGTCCCGCGGAACTGGAGGGGTAAGGGCCGCCGTCGATGGTTCCCGTGTTCGGGATGACGATGGTGGGGATCTTGTCCGGAATCTCCTTGGGGTCGCTAAAGAGGTACGGGTAGGTGATGTTGTTCACCGAGCGCTGGAAACGGCCTTGGCGTTGGACGGCGATCGTGACGCGGTCGTTCGAGGCGGTGATCATCGCTTCGTTGATCAGGGTGGGGCTTAAGGTCCAGACGTGAGAAAGGCTGGCCGTCTTATTCGGACGGTCGAGCGCGGAGGGTGCGAAGTCGAAACCGGCGGCGAAGGCATTCGCCACGTCGAAAGCGTAGTTCAAGTGGCGGAAACGGACGACTTGGTTCGAAGTGGGATTGTAGTCGATCGAGACCGTATCCTTGCGTTGGTTCTGCGGCTGAGGACGCACCTGGAAGAAGTTGTTGTTGCCGGGGAAGATACCGTTCGGCGCGGGATAGGCACGGAGGAAGGCCATGCCGTTGGGGCTCTGGCGGTTGACGGGGATCACGTTATTCGGGAAACAGCCGGGGCCACCCACGGAAGCCCCGGTGGTGGTGCAAGGGAGACCACTGCTCGGATCCTCGATAGCACGGGGCGAGCCGTAGAAGAGGTTGCTGCCGAGCAACTCGCTGAAGTTGCCATTGCGCATCGCCGCGGTGGGCACGCGCTGGCCGCCGTTGTTCACGTCCTGGCGGAAGCGGACCCATTCCTGGGCGAACAGGAAGAAGAGCTTCTCGCGCTCCTTGTTGAAGACTTTCGGAATCATCACCGGGCCGGAGACGTTGTAGCCGAACTGGTTGAAGCGGAACGGCGCCGTAAAGTTGGTGAGCGGCGAGCGGTTACGGGTCCAGCTATTGGCGTCAAGCGCGGAGTTGCGGAAGTTTTCGTAAAGCGCGCCGTGGAAATCCTTCTGGCCCGAACGGGTCACCATGCGGATCTGCCCATTGCCGGAGCGGCCGTATTCGGCCGAGTAATTGGCGGCGAGAATCTGCACTTCCTGTACGGTGTCGGCGTCGGCCGTGCCGATCGACGTGCCGTTGGCGCGGGTCCGAATGGCGACGGCGCCATCGACGGTGATCAGCGAGTCCTGGGAGCGTCCACCGTTGATGGTGAAGCCACCGCTCGACAATCCGAAGCTAAAGCCGGAGAGAGCGCCACCGCGGACACCCGGGCGCAGCAACGCCGAGAAGAGCGGGTTGCGGCCGTTCAGCGTCAGGTTCTGAATCTGGGCCTGCTCGACGGTCTTGCCGACCGTGGCGGACTCCGTATTCACCTGCGACGCGCTGGCTTCGACGGTAACCGTATCGGTTAACTGGCCGAGCGTCAGATCGACGTTGACGGCGATCGGCACACCAGCATCCAGCTTGTTGCGGGTGGTCGTCGCTTTCTTAAAGCCCGTCGCTTCCACGGTGACCGTGTAATAGCCGGGGGCGATGTTGGTGACGGTGTAGAAACCGTCGTTGTTAGTATTGGCCTGACGCTCGAAGGACGTACTTTCGTTGCGCAAGCTGACTTTGGCGTTGGCGACCGGCGCACCGCTGGGGTCCTTGACGATACCGGAAATCGTGGCATTGTCGGACTGAGCGAAGACACTGGCGGCGAGTGCGAACACGGTTAGAACGAGAACCGTGGCTCTACATAGAGCATGTTGAAGCATGAGACTTCTCCTTAAAGCAGACTTGGTTGACCCAATATCGGTCAGTGTATCAGTTTTGGGATACGGCCTGATGAATGCAGACGTTTTCAGGAGAGGATTCATGCGGAACACTTCTGGGACCCGTCACTCCGTTCCGGGCTTGCCAGCAGAGTTCGCCAGGCAAGCCCGGAACGAAGTGACGGGTCCCAGGTTCACGGGTCCCAGGTTCACGGGTCCCAGAAACGGTCAGTTGCTATAGACACTCATCGGCTCACCTTGTCTATGTAGGACGTATCGGATTGCAGCTGTTACAGCGGACGAGGAACGCAAGTGAAGGACGTTCCCTCCCTGGGACCAGCGCCGGCGTTCGAGTTGACCATCGGCGAGGTTGAGCGCCTGGGTGGCGCTTGCTTTGCAGGCTACGAGGGCTCGCTGCGCCGGCGCTTCACAAACCAGCACCGCGTGTACATGGGTCGTCCGGACATGGGCCGCCAGCAAGGTCCAGCCGCGCTTTCCGGCGAGGGTCACCAAAGCGTCCAAGACCATGGGGCGCTGTGGCGAATCGAGAACAAATGGTGGCTGGATCATGCGCTCTCGCATGATCTTTTCCCGGGCCGTATTGGGAGGCTGCAGGGCGCCGTCTTTCCAAGAGCCCAGCTCGTGGCCATGCAAATGCGTGCCATATCCGGAAAACGTGATCATGTAGGTCATCCCGTACATAAGTGTGTTTTCCAGGCAATTGTTCTCAAATATTTTTCGCGGGACGATTTGGGACTTGCTGGCGAGTGCTGGCAAGCCCGGAACGGAGTGACGGGTCACGAATCCGAATGCCGGATCGGAGTGACAAGTCCCCTTCCAACCCGGAATGAGAGTGACGGGTCCGAATCCCGACGTTACGACTTTGGGATCATCCCGGCCGACCGCGCGATCAGGCCGCCGATGGCGCCGAATCCGGCCCCGAGCGGTGCGCGCAGCATCCCGGAAACGACCACATTCCACAGGTCCCGCACACCGTCCGCCGAGCGGACGTAGGCCGGCACAGTCTGTCCGGTTTTGGCCAGGTCGACGCTCGAGAACGGGAATTGGCGGAGTTGGTCCGTCAGGCCGTAGCAGACCGTGAAGAGAGTGAAGGTGAACAGCATCGTGCCGATGAGTCCGGCGAGTCCCCCGGCGACCGCCGAATGCGCGAGCTTGCCGTCAAACGCCTTCATCCCGGCCCAACCACAGATGTACATCGTCACCAGGCCGAGCACCGTCTGCGCGAACATCCAATAGGTGCGCGAAACGTTGGTCATGGTTCCTGCGTAGACATCCACCAGGGTCAGGATGCCGATCACCAGTCCGTAGCGGAGACCGAGCTGAAAGGCTTGGCTCAACGAGTGAGTTCCTTCACCAGCGAGTCCGCGCGGTAGATCTTCCGGAGGCTCTCGAGAATCCCCTGGCTGGCGACGTGCACGCTGCGGGCCATGGAATCGGTGAAGACGTAGCGATTGGGAAGGCCTTCGAGGTTGCCATCGAAAAGAATTCCGACGATCTCGCCGCGCGTGTTCAGTGTCGGGCTGCCGGAGTTGCCACCGTGGGTGTCGTGCGTGGAGACGAAGTTGTAAGGCGTCTTCAAATTCAAGGCGGACTTGCCGTCGAGCCAATTCTTGGGCAGCGCGAACGGCTCCTGGCCGGTGACCTTGGGATAAATACCGCCCATGACGGTGGACCACGGAACGTCCTGCCCCTTGGCATTCTTGTAGCCGAGCGTCTGGCCATAGGAAAGCCGCAGGGTGAAGGTGGCGTCGGGATACTCGCGGTCACCGTACATGGCAAAGCGAATCTGGGCGATGCGCGTGGCGGCGCCGCGCAGCGAGGCCTCCACCTGATCCTCATAGCGCTTGCGGACTTCGCGGGCCGGGGCGTCGAGGGTGAGCAGAAGTTGAATCAGCGGGTCAGACGAGGATTGCACGGCCTCGGCGCTGGCGGCCAGCCGCTTGCGCTCGGCGATGTCGGCCAGCTTGGTGCCGGCGATGATGGCTTCGGCGGCGGCCCGGGGCGTCCGGCCGGCGAGCGCTTTCTCCATTGCCGGGTGGGCGGCGCCGAGCGTGGCCTGGGCCCAAGTGAAGTAGTTTTCGAGCATCGCGACTTCCAGGCCCGGGCTGACGGGCGCGTCCGAGAACATGCGCTGCTCCACCGCCGGAAGCGCCGTCTCCGAATACTCGCGCAAGCGCTGCGGATTCGGCTTCGCCTTCTCGGCCGTATAGCGGACGAGGTCGCGCGCGATGCCCATCAGGTCGCCGCCGCTGAGCGAGCGTTCGAAGACGGCGAAGGGGGCATTGAGGGCGCGGTACCGCTCGTAGGCCGCGGCGATCTCGTCCCAGGTCTTGGCGTAGCGCGCGGCCTTGGCGGGATCGTCGGCGACGGCTTTCTTGAGCTTGTTCTCGTCCTCGCGTTTGCGGGCCATCAGGGCTTCGTCGTGCAGACCGCCGTTGAAGCCTTCAATGGCCTTCAGGCTATTGAGGACGCCGTTGAGCAACTCGGTGCCGGCTCGCTTGTTCTCGGCCGAGGTGGCCATGAATTTATCCAAGGCCTGGCGCATGCCGCGCAGGCGGCTGAGCGTCATGGGGAAGCTGACGTCGCGCTGATACTCGAGCTCCGTCATCGTGGCGAGCCGTCCCGTGGAGCCGGGATGGCCGGAGACGAAGGTCAATTCCTTGTCCTTGGCGCCCGCGCGGGACCAGGGGAAGAAGTGCTGCGGCACCACGGGCTGGTCCTTGTCGTAAGCGCGGAAGAAGGCGACGTCGAGGCAGTATCGCGGGTAAGTGAAGTTGTCAGGGTCACCGCCAAAGGCGGCGACGGAGCTTTCCGGGGCAAAGACCAGGCGGACGTCGGTGTATTTCTTGTAGCGGTAAAGATGATAGAGGCCACCGGCGTAGAGCGTGACGACGTCGCAACGCTCACCGCCAGCCGCGACGCACTCTTTTTCGATCCGCGACTGGGCTTCTTTGCGCTTCTGGTTGGCCTCGCTGGGCGGCGTCGCGTCGCTGAGGCCTTCGTTCACCTTGGCGGTGACGTCGTCAATCGACTGCAGGATGTTGATCTCGAGGTCCGGGCAGCGCTTCTCCTGGGCGCGCGTGGCGGCGGAGAAGCCGTTCTTCACATAGTCGTTGGTGGGTGAGGAGACCTTCTGGATGCAGTCCATGCCGACGTGGTGGTTGGTGAAGAGGAGGCCCTGGCCGGAGACGAAGGAACCCGAGCCCCCGTTATTGAAGCGCACGGAGCCCAATTGGAGCTGGCGGGCGAACTGGTCAGTCAGGGTGAAGCCGTACTTTTTGGCGATGGCCGCTTTGGGCACCTGGTTGAAAAGCCACATGCCCTCGTCGGCGTGGGCGTGGGGCGAAGAAAGGGTGAGAATCAGCCCTAAAGTGGTTAGTGAGGTAAAATTCCGCATGCGAATCCCGGGTCTCCCATACTCTAGCATTCTTATTGCCGAAGTATAAGATTAGTGTAATCTATAGCTTACAGGGGAAAAGCCCCTGTGCTCTGTTTTGATTATCGCACTGGCTGTGCAATACTGAGACAGAAGTCCTCCGCAAATGAGCGCGAAAATCCTGGGTGACGCTGTCACCCGTTACCAAAGTATCCTGGAGACGGAAGCTTTCCGAGATCTGGCGTGGGCCGATGAGCTCACCAAGAAGATGGAAGACCAACGTCTGGTCATTGCGGGGCGGCCCGTGTCGCCGTTCCTGCGCCCCCACCTGATCACGCGCAAACAGTATGACCACATGGTGAAGGCGTCGGAGAGTTTGACGTCGGCGATTGACCGGGTGAAGCGCCTGGCATTGTCGACGCCACAGTTACTCTCGCGCATGTCGTTGCTGCCCGCGGAAAAGATGCTGGCGCAAATCGATCCGGGCTACTCCTCTCTAGCGGTAACTTCGCTCTTCGATACGCACATTCAGAACGGGCACTTACACTTTAATCAGTATTCGGCGGAGACGCCGTCGGGGGTCGCTTACGGCGAGTTACTCGGCGACCTCTTCTACGACGCGGCGCCGGTGAAAGAATTCCGGAAGAAGTATCCGCTAGCCAAGGTGGGCGGTACGAAATTCCTGCTACAGGCGATTCTGCGAGCGTACAAGGATTACGGCGGCAAGAAGAAGCCGAACATCGCCATCCTCGAATTCCGCCAGCCTTTCGCGAATTTTGAAAGCGGCGAGTACCAGTTGCTAGCGGAGCTCTTCCGAAAGCAGGGTTACCACACCGAGGTGATCTCGCTGGAGCAGCTCGAGTATAAGAACGGCGTCCTGCGCCGCGGCGATTTCGAGATCGACTTAGTCTATCGCCGGGTGCGCATCTCTGAATTCCTGGTCCGCTTCGACTTGAACCATGCCCTGCTCCGCGCGTACCGCGAACGCAACGTATGCCTGGTGAATAACTTCCGGGGTGAAGTCGCTCAGAAGAAAGCCATCTTCGACTTACTCACCGACGAAAGCGTGACGGCGAATTTCCCGGCCATCGAACGTAAGGCCATCCGCGAGTACATTCCGTGGACGCGCGTGGTGGGACAGAGTAAATCCACTTACCAGGGCAAGCCGATTGACCTGCCCGAGTTTGTGATGGCGAATCGGGAGAAGCTGATTCTGCGTCCGAATGACCAGATCAGCGACCTGCCCGAGGTACGCGGCTGGAAGGTGGACGCGGCTCAATGGGAGCGCGCTTTGCGCCGCGCCACAGCCAACGCCTACGTGGTGCAGGAGCGCGTGGAAAGCGTGCAGGCGCCGTTCCCGGTGCGTACTTACGCGGGCCTCGAATACCGGCAGATGAACGTCGAGGTGCATCCGCACAGCTTTCTGGGCAAGGTACAAGGCTGTACCACGTGGCTGTCAACCCCGGCGGCAAATGGTTTCTCGACGGCGTCCGGCCTCGCGCCAACGTTTGTCCTCGACAAGTAGGACAGGCCTCCCGGCCCAATGCCACTTAGATGACCGCAAAGCGTTGAACGCTTTGGAGCGCTTCGCCATCCAGCCGCGCAAGAAGTCCCCGACGCCTTGGGGCGTTCTGAAAGCCGGAAACCAAGCGCCGTCTCCCAGCCGCGCACGGCAGCGAGGGGGTCCTTCGGAAGCGCCGGCGTTTTCAAAGGAGTAAGCGGCTCTTATTCGTCTCCTCTCAGAATCAACGATTTACGAAGGCGTTTCAGTGCTGTCATTCATCCGGCCCCAAGGGAGTCCGAGACCCCGTTCTAACCCCAGCGGTGCTGAGTTCTCGTCGAAACATGAGGCATGTAACATGTTTGACCACCAAGAACAGGACGGATGTCGCGCGCTCCCAACTGTCCTCGTTTTGATCGCCAGAGTAGAAGCGGTACGCTTGGTCACGAAATCGCACGTGATAGCCCGGGACACTAGGAGCTCATCCTTCTTCAACAGGCTCGGGCGTCCTGCCCAGCAAGCTTTTGAAGCCGAGGTACAAGCCTGTTGTAGGCTTCGAGTATTCCTCCCCGGTTCTTCGGCGCTTCTCCGGGACAGGTTCGCTCTCGGGGGCGAACCCGTACTCTAGAGCCTTCCGAAAGCGGCACGGAACGCGTCAGCGCTCCGCGACCCCGCCTTTCACGAGTTGCTGGCCTTAGCGGACGCCTTGCGCGACGGACGAGTGAGAGAACGCAAGGCAGCGGAGAGCGAACTCCACCGCCGGTTTCCACGGTTAGTGCGGACAGTGATCTAATAAAAGGCGCATGCGTCTCCTACTCGTCTTCCCACTCGCAGCGATGTCGATGTACGCCCAGCACGGCGATGCCGCCGGCAAGCCTGCTCAGAATCCAGCCATTGGCGATCCGGCCGCCATTGACGCCGGCAAAAAGCTCTTCGCCGGTGGCTGCGGCGGCTGCCATGGCCCCGACGGCGCGGGCGGCCGCGGACCCAGCCTGCGCGACAAAGTGATGTGGCATTCGCTTGACGATTCCGCCCTCTACACGACCATTGAGAAGGGCATCGCCGGCACCGAGATGCCCGCGTCCCGTCTGCCGGCTGCGCAGCTTTGGCAGGTCGTCGCTTTCGTCCGCAGCTTGAGTTCGCCCGCCGCCGAAATGAATGTGCCGGGTGATGCGCGCGCGGGGGAAACCGTCTTCTCTCAGGCCGGCTGCGTCAATTGCCATGCTAGACAAGGCCGCGGAGGCAAGCTCGGCCCGGACCTCTCGAACGCCGGCGCCACTCGCTCCTATCCCACGCTCCGCGAGTCTATCGTGGACCCCGACGCCAACGGCGCCGTCGGTTACCGCGCTATTTCCGTCAAGTTGCGCAATGGCCAGGAGCTTTCCGGCGTTGAACGCAATCGCTCGAATTACTCCTTACAATTGCAGGATCGCGCCGGTGCGGTTCATTTGATCGATATGGCCGACGTCGCGGAAATGAAGGACTCTCGGACCTCGCCGATGCCGAAAGACTACGGCCGCCGCTTGAGTAAGCCGGACCTCGAGAACTTACTGGCTTATTTGTCGAAGCAAAGCTTACGGCCAGTAATGGCGGAGAAAAGATAATGAAGCTACTCGCTCTACTTATCTCTACGAGCGCGCTGCTGGCGCAGGTAAAGCACGAGGACTTACTCAAAAGTCCCAACGCCGACTGGCTGACCGTCGCCGGTGACTTCCGTGGGCAACGCCACAGTCCGCTCAAGCAGATTACTTCCGCCAATGCGAATCAGTTAGTCCCCAAGTGGGTCCACCACATCGAAAAGGCCAACGGACTCCGCACCAATCCCGTCGTCTACCAGGGCATCATGTACGTCACTTCGAATAACGAAGTCCGCGGCATCGACGCCGCCTCCGGCCGTCTGCTCTGGCAGTGGAAGGACTCCCGCGCCAAGAAGGACGGCGCCAACCGCGGCGTCGCTCTCTTAGGCGACCGTGTCTTCTTCATCACCGCCGATTGCTTCCTCACCGCGCTCGACCGTCGCAGCGGCGCCGTCCTCTGGCAGAAGCAATACGCCAGCATCGACGATGGCGTCTTCGCCACCATGGCTCCCTTCGCCGTCAAGGACCGCGTCCTCGTCGGCGTCGGCGGCGGCGATACCGGCATGCGCGGCTTTGTCGCTGCTTACTCCGCCGCCACCGGTGAAGAACTCTGGCGCTTCTGGACCGTCCCCAAAAAGGGCGAACCCGGCGCCGACTCCTGGGGCAAGCTCGTCCAATACGGCGGCGCCGCCACCTGGCTTTCCGGCACCTATGACCCCGAGAGCAACACCCTCTACTGGACCACCGGCAATCCCTGGCCAGACTTTACCGGCCAGGAACGCTCCGGCGATAACCTATACTCCTGTTCCTTAGTCGCCTTGGATCTGGAGACGGGAAAAATCAAATGGCACTTCCAATTTACTCCCCACGATACGCACGATTGGGACGCCCAGGCCTGGCCGGTGTTAGTCGACTTACCCTGGAAAGGCCAGCCGCGCAAGTTAGTGCTGCACGCGAATCGCAATGGATTTTTCTATGTCCTCGATCGCACCACCGGCGAATTTCTCCAGGCCACTAAGTTAGTCGATCAGTTGGACTGGGCCAGCGGCATCGATGCCAAGGGCCGTCCCATCGAGTTACCCGGCAAGGCGCCCACTCCCGCCGGGAACCGGGTCTGCCCGGGCGTCCGCGGCGCCACCAATTGGATGTCGCCTTCCTGGAATCCGGACACGAAGCTACTCTACGTCGTTACTCTGGAGCAATGCGACATCTTCACGAGTTCGTCGAAAGAGCCCGAGCCCAATAAGGGCTTCTCCGGCGGCGGCGCCGGCCCCAAGCCCGTCGACCTCGGCCAATTCTTCCTCCGCGCCTTTGATCCCCTCACCGGCAAGCGCGTCTGGGAGTATCCGATGACCGGACCCGGCGAAAGCTGGGCTGGTACCGTCTCCACGGCCGGCGGCGTAGTCTTCTTCGGCGACGACGACGGCCACTTAGTCGGCGTTGACGCCAAAACTGGCGCCAACGTCTGGCACTTCAATGTCGGGGAAGGTTTAACCGCCTCGCCCATCAGTTACGCTGTCAACGGACAACAGCGCATCGCCATCGCTTCAGCGACGGCGATCTTTTCCTTCGGTTTGTTTGAGCCCGTGAAAGCCGTGCCTCTGCCGGCGAAACGTTAAGGAGAATGATGAAATACCTCAAAGAATGGGGCGTCAGCGCCCTGCCCATGTTGGCCCTGGCGATGAGCGCTTTTATGAAGCTGAGCGGCAACCCCGGGATGATCGAGCCTTGGACCAAGACCTTCGGCTACCCCCTCAGTCTGCTCACTCCCATCGGCGTCGTCGAGCTACTCTGCCTGCTCACTTACATCATCCCTCGCACGGCCGTCCTGGGCGCCATCTTACTCACCGGCTACTTGGGTGGCGCCGTCGCGACGCACGCTCGCATTGGCGATAACTTTGCCTCGCCCATCGTGCTGGGGATTCTCGTCTGGCTCGGACTCTACCTGCGCGACCCGCGCCTGCGCGCGCTCGTGCCACTTACTTCTGCTTCGCGCTGAAGTACTTGTGGAACTTAGCCACCTTGGGCGCCACCACGAGTTGGCAATACGGCGCCTCGCCGTTCTTGGCGAAGTACTCCTGATGGTAGTCCTCGGCGATGAAGAAGCGCGTCGCCGCCGTGATCGCCGTCACGATCGGCGAACTAAACGTCGGCGCCAGTTCCAGCATCACCGCTCGCGCCGTCGCCACTTGTTCGGCCGTGTGATAGAAGATCGCGCTCCGGTATTGGGTCCCTACGTCGTTGCCCTGGCTATTCAGCGTCGTCGGATCGTGGACCGCGAAAAAGATCTCCAGCAATTCACGAAACGTGATCACCGCCGGGTCATACCGGATCTGGATCACTTCGGCGTGGCCGGTATTGCCCGTCGAGATTTGCCGGTAAGTCGGCTGCTCCACGTGGCCCCCCATATACCCCGACTCGACTGACTCGACGCCCCGCGCCTGGTCAAACACCGCTTCCACACACCAAAAGCAGCCGCCCCCCAAAGTCGCCAATTCCGTATTTGCCATATCGCCTAAGTATAGGGCCTGAGCTTATCCGGCACGCCGGTCAATTCTGCTACCGTTACGGAATGCGGATTCTGTACTCCTTGCTCCTTATTCCGTGGGTGCTCCCCGCGCAGACCCCTACCCCTGCAAAGACGACCGACAAGCTCTGGGGTGGACGCTTCGCCGAAGGGCCTTCGCAGGTCTTTGAGCAGTTCTCCGGCTCCCTGCACTTTGACCGCAAACTGATCGAGGCCGACGTCGTCGGCACCCAGGCCTACGCCCGCGCCCTCGCGCGCGTGAAGATCCTCACCACCGCCGAAGCCGAGCGCATCTCCACGGCACTCGGCCAAGTGCTCGATGCCTCGCGACGGCCCGGCTTCTACGACAAGGCCACCGACGAGGACATCCACTCCCTGGTGATCCGCGAACTCAAGGAGCGCGCCGGCCCCCTGGCCGACAAAATCCACACCGGACGCAGCCGCAACGAGCAGATCTCCCTCGACGTCCGTTGGTGGCTGCGCGGCGAAATCGACCTCACCCGACGCCTCGCTATCGACCTGATGAGCGCCCTCCTCACCCAGGCCGCCGCCTATCCCGAAGCCGTCGTGCCCGGCTTCACCCACACCCGCCGCGCCCAACCCGTCCTCTGGGGCCACTACCTGCACGCCTATTTCGAGATGTTCGCCCGCGATCTGGATCGCCTGGAAGAGGTAAGGCGTCGCGTGAACCTCATGCCGATGGGCTCCGGCGCCTTGGCCGGCTCCTCCTTCGACTATGACCGCGCCGCGATGGCCCGCGAACTCGGCTTCGACGGCCTCACCCGCAACTCCATGGACGTCTCCGCCGACCGCGATTTCGTCATCGACACCCTCCACGCCGATGCCCTGCTCATGCAGCACCTCAGCCGCCTCGCCGAGGATTGGATCCTCTACTCCTCCGACGAATTCGGCTGGCTCGAACTGAGCGACAAAGTCACCAGCGGCTCCAGCCTCATGCCCCAAAAGAAGAACCCGGATTCGCTCGAACTCATCCGTGGCAAGTACGGGCGCGTCTTCGGCGCTTATACCGCCGTCATGAGCCTGATGAAGGGGTTGCCGCTCACCTACAACCGTGACATGCAGGAGGACAAGGAGCCCCTTTTCGACGCGCTCGCCGCCACGCAAGGCTCCCTGGCGATGGCCAAGAATGTCGTCGATACGGCGAAGCTACGGCCGGCCGTGGCCCTGCGCGCCGTCGAAGAGAGCTGGTCCATCGCCACGGACCTCGCCGAGGAACTCGCCCGCCGCGGTACGCCCTTTCATCAGGCCCACCAACTCGTCGGCCGCCTCGTCCTCACCAGCATCCAGGCCGGCAAGAAGCCCGCCGCCTGGACCGGCGCCGACCTCCAAGCCTTCGACCCCGCCTTCCAGCCCGACATGGTGAAATTCATGAATCCGTTCGAAGGCCTAAAGACCCGCAACGTTCTCGGCGGCACCGCCCCGGAACGAGTCATTGAAGCGCTGGCCGCCGCCCAATCGCGTTTGGCCGCCTACCGGCTAAAGCTCTAACTTACCCGCGTACACCATCTCCTGCAGCTTGAACTTCCGCTTGATCTCCAGCGGACCCAGCCGCGTCGAGAACTCCACTTCTTTATCCGCTAGCGTAATTGCATCCGTCCGGGGGAATAGGAAGTAGACCGTCATTGTCTTCTCGGCCATCGCGATCTTGATGTCTTCCGGCTTAATCGGATCCTTGCCCTTCCGGTTCAACGACGTCGCCCGGGCCAGCATCTGGCGCATCCGCTCCGCCGGGTCAGCGCCGGCTTCGCGTTCGGCCTCACCCGGCCCCCCCGTCGCCGCCCTCGGTCGTCCCGCGCCCATCTTCGGCAGCTTTTCCACCGCAATCACGTAGTAAGTCTCCTGGCTCTCCAGGATCGCCTTAGCCTGCGCCGACGTCTCCGCCTCGCTGCCGAACTTGCGCTTAATCAGCGCCTGCTTCATCGGTAGCGCGCTCTGCCACCGGATCAGCACCGTAGGTTGCGATGGCGGCCCGCCGCCACCGGGCATGCCACCTCCACCCCCGCCGGGAGGTCCTCCGCCACCTTCCATGCCGCCACCGCCGCCCATACCACCGCCACCGGGCATGCCACCGCCCATCCCTCCGCCGCCACCACCGCGGCCACCCCGACCCCCACCGCCCATTCCCCCAGCCATGCCGCCCCCGCCAAACGCGGCCTCGGTCTCCCGCGCCCACGGCGACGACGTCATCAGCCGGTCCACCTCCTTCGGCGACCATTCAGTGAAGGGCTTCTTGTCCCACACCTCCGCGGCAAACAAGGAGAACACCATTAGCAGCGGACCAATCGGTTTCATGCCCATCAGCGTGTCACGTCCCCTCCTTGTCTTTCTCCAAAGTTTTGTAAAGACTCCCCATGCAATGTTGTACATTGCAACATGTGTCAAAAATAAGCACACAATTGAGCCGACTGTGCTATTGTTCGACACTTCTTCGTCCAGCAGAACACCTGAGTCCTCCGATTACAACCACCTACTGCCGCAGGTTTCACAACTCGGCCCGAAATTGATGTGTTCTAATGACTGTAATGCAGAGCGGATACCGCCGCTCGTTCAAGGAGGAATTTGATGAATCGTGTCTGTACGCTTGCGTTGATCCTGGCCGGGTTCCCTGCGGTCCTCTCCGCCTACACTGACCCCGGTACCGGCATGCTGCTCTGGCAGTCTCTGCTCGCGGTCTCCGTCGGCCTCGTCTTCTCCACCCGCCGCGCCCTGGCCCGCCTCTTCCGGCGCGACCAGTAAGGCTGAATGGCCCAACTCTCCTTCCGCGACCCCGACGGCTTCGTCATCAAGAGCCCGGCTGCTAAACCGGTCTTCCGCATCACCAAACCCGACGTCGCCAACCGCCTCGTCGAACTGCTGAATTCGCCCCTCGGGCGCCAGATGGTCGACGGTGGCGACTTCGTCCGCACCGCCCTTGTCGCCCCTTCCGAGCGCGATTCAATTTTGCAACTTGCCGGCCTCCCAGCCTCCGGCGCCGTGCTGGAGCACGAGAGAGTCTGGTTTCCCACCTACCCCAGCGAATGGACCCGCGGGATGCTCCGCGAAGCCGGCCTGCTCACCCTCCGTCTGGCGGAGCACCTGCTCGCCCAGGGCCACGGACTCAAGGACGCCACGCCCTGGAACGTCCTCTTCCGTGGCGCCAAGCCCATCTTCGTCGACGCCCTCTCCGTCGAGCCCCGTGAACCGCGCGACCCCCTCTGGCGGCCCCTCTCCCAATTCTTCTCCACATTTGTCTATCCCCTCTGGCTCGAAGAGTGGACCGGCGCCAGCGCCCATCAAGCCTTCCAAGGCCGTCGCGAAGGCTGGACCACCACCGAAATCTACGAGCGTCTCGGTTGGCGCAACCGTCTCCGGCCCCGGGCCTTCGCCTGGATCACGCTCGCCGAGTGGCTGCGCAACGACGCCAAGCCGTCCACCTACCAGCCCGCCCTGGCCCGCGACGCCGACACCGCGCGTTTCGTTCTCGGCCGCCTCTTCCGCCGCCTCCGCCTCACGCTCGAAGCTTCCCCCGCCGCCCTCCGCCGCCACACCGACTGGAGCAGCTACCAAACTTGCTGCCACTATGACCGTCCGGCCCAGGAAGCCAAGCGCGTCTTCGTCGCCACCGCCCTCCACGGCGCGGGGCGCGTTCTGGATCTTGGCGCCAATGAAGGCGAGTACGCCTTCCTCGCCGCCGAACAGGGCGCCCGCGTCGTCGCTGTGGAGCCCGATGCCGAGTCCGCCAACGCTATATGGTGCCACGCCCGCGAAGCCGGCCTCGACGTCCTCCCCCTCGTCATGAATCTTGCCCAGCCCACGCCCTCCACCGGCTGGCGCAACGGCGAGCAAATCGCCTTCGTCGATCGCGCCGGCGGCGAATTCGATGCCGTCCTGATGCTCGCCCTCCTCCATCACCTCACCATTACCGAACGTATCCCCCTCCCCTGGGTTCTGGACCTCGCCGCCGACCTCACCCGCCGCACCCTGGTCATCGAATACGTCAGTCCCGAGGATCCCTACTACCAAAGCCTCCTCCGTGGCCGCCAAAGTCTGCATCAAGGCGATACCCGCGAAGGCTTCGAAGCCGAACTCCACCGCCGCTTCCACATCCGCCGCCAACAACCCCTACTCGAAGGCCGCCGCCACCTCTACTGGTGCGAAAAACGCCTCCACGCCTAAGCTCGGCCGTGTAACACGGACCCCCTGGTCCGTCACATCATTTTTCCTTCGAAGCTACTCCACAGTCACGTCGTTCATATCAAGCGGGTTAGTCCGAATAAGGCTTGTGGTCGCCTGTCGCACAACCCGCCAGCCACGCACGTAGCCACCGGCGCGCTGCGCGCGTCAAGAGGGTCAGAAACCACGCCGATTGCCGCGCCATCAAGCCCCGAGCGGAAGCGAGTGGGTCCCAAAAGAATCAGCGGTGGTCGCTCTCGCCTAGTTTCATCCTCCGTTGCCGGCCCCCGGCGATCACCAGTTCACGAAATTCCTGCCCGCACAACCTCCACCACGCCAACAGTTTGCTCGCCTCACCCGCCAAATCCGCTTGACAAGGCGCTATCCTCAAATTGTCACCAGCCGTCTCCCGGAGATCTGGCTTAGTTCTACCAAGGCGAAAAAGAGAGAAGGGAAGAGCAAATGAAATCAATTACTTGCCGCTTCGTTTCGTACTTCCTCCTGGCCGCCTCCGCCGCCGCGCAAACTGACCCTACCCTCGGCTCCACCTGGACCTCTTCTCAGCCCCAGAACTTCGCCGCCATCCCGGCCGAAGGCGCCCCCGGCGGTTTCACCACCGCCTTCCGCGCCACCACTACTGCCCTTGTCGCCGGCCAACCCTGGACCCCCCAGTTGAGCCTCACCGTCCCCGCCGCCACCGCTGCCGGCCAATGGCTTCGTTTTCGTTTCTGGGCCCGCTCCCGCACCGGCAGCCTCATCGGCCTGATTCATGAGCTCGCCGCCGCGCCCAACACCAAGGCCCTCGATACCGTCGTCAAGCTCAACGACGATTGGAAGGAGTTCGCCTTTACCTACCAGTCCCTCGCCTGGCCCAGCCGGACGGCCGCCCTTCGCATTCGCCTCGGCCTCAGCGTAGGCGCCGTCGAAGTCGCCGGGATTCGCCTGGAAGACTGGGGCAACGCCACCGCCCCGCCTCCCAGCCTTGGCTTCGATCCGTACGGCGGGCAAGCCGTCGACGACACTTGGCGCGCCGCCGCCCAGCAGCGCATCCGGCAATTCCGCATGGGCACCCTCCAGGTCAGCGTGGTCGACGCCGAGGGCCAGCCCATCCCCGGCGCTACGGTGGAGGTGGAACAAACCCGGCACGCCTTCCGCTTCGGTACGGCCATCGCCGACGGCCCCCTCTTTGCCACTTCCGCCGACGGCGAACGCTATCGCGCGGAAATCAAACGTCTCTTCAACTACGCCGTGCTCGAAAACGCCCTCAAGTGGGACTTCCAAAACGGCAACGGCTTCCCCATCGCCTCCCGCATGCTCGATTGGTGCGCCGCCAATCAGTTTCCCGTGCGCGGCCACAATTTACTCTGGCCCGCTTACCGCTACCTGCCCGCCAACGTACGCAATCTGCGCGGCCAAGCCTTGCGCGACGCCATGGAAAATCGGGTGAAAGACGCCACCTCCAAGACCCGTGGCCGCGTCGTTCTCTGGGACGTCGTCAATGAAGCTGTCACCAATACCGAAGTCTTCCAGGACGCCGGCCGCGACTTATTCTGGAAGTCCTTCCAATGGGCGCGCGAAGTCGACCCCGACGTAGGCCTCGTCTATAACGACTACAACATTTCGAATACCCGCGCCGGCGCCAATGAGGCGCAACGGCTGAGTATCTTGAAAGTCATCCAGGAGTTACTCGACCACGGCGCGCCACTCACTATGCTGGGCGACCAGGGCCACATGAATAACCCGCTCACTCCCATTCCCCGCGTCCTCGAAACCTGGGACGACCTGGCGCAATTCGGCTTGCCCCTCGAAGTAACGGAATTCGACGTGGTCCTCGGCGGAATCCGCGATGAAGACGCCCAAGGCCAGTACTTAGCCGACTACCTCACCGCCGCCTTTTCGCACCCCCGCATGGAGAGTTTTCTCCTCTGGGGCTTCTGGGACGGCGCCCACTGGCTATCCGCCCAAGGCGCCGGCCTCTTCCGCCGCGACTGGTCCCGCCGTCCCCTCCTCGACGCCTACGAACGCCTCGTCTTCCACGAATGGTGGACCCGCGAAAAAGGCGAAACCTCCGAAGCCGGCACCTTCTCCACCCCCGCCTTCAAAGGCGCCCACCGCATCAAAGTCACCGTAGGAGAAACCACCCGGCAAGTCGAAGTAGCCCTAGGCGAATCAGCCGCGGTCCAAGTCGTCTTTTAGCCTGACCCAGGCCGCGCTGATAAGAGCTCGTCTGGTCGTCATGCCAAATTCTCGTCTTTGTTGCGGGTAGCCTTTTAGCTCTTTTGTGGGCGATGTGGGCTCACAGCAGACCCACATCCGGACCCTTCCGTCCCAGGTACAGTTCCACTCGATCTGTCGTCCAGGTTGCGACACCGCAGCCGAAGAAATCCGTGTCTTCGGTCCAGATCGGGCAGCCAAGAGCGAGGGCGGCAGCTAAAACCGGCCAGTCGTCCTCGTCGCGCTTGTCGATGCGCTCGCGAGCGATAGCTTCGAAAACAGCGTAGGTCTCCGCTTCAACGGTTTGGACCAACCGAGCCACCAGATCGAGCGTTTCCATGCCGGGAACCGCCGGAATCTTCCTCGCCGCTAGGATTCCCGGCAGATGCTCGCGCGCCTCTTCGAACGCTACGTCGGGAGCCATGAATTCGACTTGCCCGGCGTACTTGCGCAACAGGCCCGGTACACGCGAACCGAGCACCGCGCGAATGAGAATATTCGCGTCGAGCATCAACATCGCTAGCCCTTCCGCGTACGCCCCTCGCGCCGGGTCTTCTGGAAGTCGGCCACGATTTCGTCTTCCGAGGTCCCCGCCGCCGCAATCAGCGCTTGCATCCGCTCACCGGCTACACGCAGGGCTTCTAAATCAGCCTGGCTCGGTTTGGGCTTGGTGGGCACGTAGATGCCGATCGTCGACCCGTGCCGAGTGATCGCCACGGGTGTTTTCGATTCCAGGTAGTTAGCCAGGTTCTCCCGAAACTCCCGAATTCCGACTTTGGTGGTCTGCATAGTTACTTCCAGTTGCGTACACAAGGATAACACAACCGCTATTGGTCGACCGTAAAGATCACGTAGCGCCGAACGTCAGCGGCTCGTTTGAAAAACGGCGGCAATGATTGAAAGTAATCCCATGTATAGTCAAAGTCTTCCGCGGACTTCGGGCGTCCGTAGTCGTCCACCTCAATTGCATCGTACCTTCCGCGGAGCCAGGCTTCATCAATCGCCGCGATGTCTACGGCAACTTCCCTGGCCTCTTCGGGAGTCACAAGCGAAACGATGTAGTCATCTCCACCATGTAATTGACGGCCCCCAAGGACTGCGAGGCGACGCGAATGGCTTCCACCGTTCAGGTTTATGGTGCCATCTGACAGGCAGCGATGAATCGCGTCCCAGGCCTTATCCAGTTGAACGAGCCACGCTTCATCCCAACGTTCCTCGATTTCGTCCTGAACAATCGCGAGGACCTCGTCATCCGATGCCGCAGCTAGCAAACGTGTCGCCTCGTCGGGTTCAATCGCGAACAGTACTCCTCGACATGCCACCACCTGAGTCTATCAACGCGGCGCCTTTTCCTGGCGCCGGACGGGGTGCATAGGTGCGCCAAAGTGCCCGGCAGTGTGGCGATCTTGTGGCTCTCGGACGCGCTCGTATAAGGAGGGGGCCACGCTGACAAGACTCGTCCCTCCCGCATCCGCTTGGTTACGATCTGACTGTACCTCGGCAGCGAAAGCGCGGCTCAGAGCCCTCTCTCGTTGCGATCCCGTCCACATGAAGGCCCAAATTCGGAACGGATGCCGTCCCAGGGAAAGTCGACAGCGCAAAGCCAACCCCGCCAATACCCTGCGCGCGACTGAGAAGCGGTGGCTTCATGGTTTTTTGACCCATTTGCCAAGGTCGCCATGCCAAATTCTCAACTTTGTTGCGGGTAGCCCGTCAACTCTTTTGCGGGCAACGTGGGCTCATAGCAGACCGTCCCCGTTCCCGCCCCCGTTCCCGCCCGTCCCATAGCAGACCGTCCCCGTTCCCGCCCGTCCCCGTTCCCGCCCCGCATTGGAATATACGTAATATCGGTGCTCCAAACGTGGTTGGGCCGTTCGATGGTGACGCCGCGCAGCAGATAAGGATAGATCTGGTGGCCTGGCGCCGGCCGGCTCAGATTCGGTTTCGGATAGTGCGCTTCGACACCCAGAATCCGCATGAGTCGCTGGGCCCGCTTGCGATTGATCTCTAACTCGACGGCCATTTTGCGGCTGCCGTAGAAAGGGCATTTTAGATACAACTCGTCCAGCGCCCGGAGCAGTTGCAAGTTCTCGGCGCTCTCCGGTTGCGGTTGGTAGTAGTAAGTTGAGCGCGCTACGCCGAGTAGTACGCACTGCTGTTGGGCAGTAAGTTGTGGATGTTGGGGATCGATCCATGCGCGTCGGTCCTCAGCCGAGCAAACCAGCTCTTTTTTTGAGAAAGTCCAACTCCACTTTCAGTTGGCCGATCTGCTTGTACAACTCGTCTTTCTCCGCATCCGACTGCTCGCGCAATTGCTCGCGGCCATTGCCGAAGATGTCGGGCAAGCCGGCCAGCGCCTGCTTCTTCCACCCGCCGACTTGGGTCGGATGGACCGAAAACAACTGCGCGATCTGGGCCGCCGTCTTGTGCCCCTTGATCGCCTCCACGGCCACCTTGGCCTTCAGACTCGGTGGGTGACTCTTGCGTACTTTAGGCATTGACTCTCCTTCATTTTCAATGCCGCCCACCATCTAAGGAAGGGGGGCTCTTTTGTCCAAAAAACGGGGTCCACCACACTACTTGTCTTCCCAATTCAATTTGGCGCTTGGGTAGTAGAGCGAGATTGGATTGTCTCCCGACTCTGAATCCTGCAAGGCCCGGCGAACTTGGTTAGCAACCTCGGCTGTGTGAGTTTGGATCTTTGGAAGCAACGTGTACGGATTCCGAGTCTCAATAGAGATTGTCCGGTACTGGTTCAGGTCAAAAGGAATGCGGTCAATCTCTCGCTTGACTTGAACGGTAGGCAGCCGTGTCGCGTGACGCAGGCACAGTTCATAGAAGACGTTCGGGTTGTGAAATGAGAGATCAGCCACCACCAGCCGCGCCTTCAGAATATGTTCGATTACCTGCTTCCCAATCATTCCCGGTTTACCCATTTGATCGGCTCTGATGACGGTCAAACCAAACTCCTTGACGGCGGGCTTGATGATGTATTCCATCATGAAGTCAGCATGCTGGCGTTCATCTGAATTGTTCTCTCCGATGGGAGTGATGTAAAAACAAATCTTCGAGAAGTCATCGGCTCCATCAGCGACTTCGCTAGGCGGAATGGTAACTGCACCAGTAGACCCGGCTGCCTGATTGCTTCCCGGCGATGGTGCCTCGGCTCGGCGGGCGGTACTATTCGGAGCTTCTTCGATTACTTGTTCGATTGAGACAAGGCGCTCTATTCCGGCTATTGTGCGCAACAACCCCAAGAACTTGGCGTTCAGGATGAACGTATCAATGCATTCAAACTTCTCGTCGTCCTCAACGTTAGCTTCGGTGAGGTGATCCGCCATGACTTCCTTGGCAGGCATCTTGCCACCTTTGAGCTTGGTGTAGAGGAAGTTGAAAGGTGCGTGGTTCGCTATGCCAAGGTTGAAACGAGCCTGAAGCTTTGCTGCAACTGCAACATCATCGCCAGTCGCGTCAGTGCCCTCGGGTGTTAGCTGCAAGAAGTCGGCCTGATAGCCGCCAGTTGTGAGTCCGTACTGCCCAGACGCAGTAATCAGCCTTCGCGCATCGGTGCTATCCGGGGACTGATTCAGTTTTTCGAAGAGGGTTAACCGTCGGACTCTCTGGCCTGACGCGTGCTCCTGGATGGCTTGGGCCAGTTTCAACGCCTCTTCAAAAGTGAGCGCCGGAAACTTCCGTTCCTTGCGTGTCCGAGAGGTTTTGTTCGGAGCAGTGACCTTTGTCTCTGGCTTTGCTGATTTCTTAGTAGCCATACACTGGCTCCATTGTACATTTTGCTACCATCATGTTTTTTTCAAGCCCTCAACGAGTTGGCGGCGCAGGCAGGCGCGTCAATTGACCCGTGTTCATCTTGAAGTGTTGGCATAGGGCTGCGTGGTGCGCGGCGTGAACCTCCGGAAAGAACTTCTGCGGATCACCGGCCTTCCACTCGTTGAACCACAAGTAAAGATGAACCCGCAGCTTCGTTTTTGGAATGCGGCCCTCGGAGTATTCGCGAAACATCGGGATCACTTCGCCGCTCTCGCAGTAGGCGTTGCCAGTCAAGACCTGGATCAAGTCTGTGAACCCCGCGCCGTCATCGCCGTTGACGATGGCAAGAACGTTGGGATGCTCCATCGCCGGGTTTACGGCGTCCAGTTGATCCACGGCGTTGTTGATGTAGTTGCAGAGGCGGTTGTACGTAGGGTCTTGGCGCAATCCGCCTGCAAGGGTTCCCGGAGGAGCAACCGCCAACTGCTTGTCCAGCCATTCGTCCTCTTGCGCCGTCTTTACTTCGCAGTAGAACGCCAGTTCGTCGCCAGCGAAAACCTTGAAGTCCGGCGTCCGGCCCGCCCGCAATTCGGTCTTCCTTCGTAAACCGCTCCACATGTAGGCCATTAGCAATGAAGAAGTCGCGAACACGGGATTCGCCGTCAAGCTTGGCTTTGGACATGCCTTTTCAATGTAGCGCCTCAGGCCGCTTGCCACGCGCCGAACCTCGATCAACCTATACGGGCCTATTTTCGTGCAGGAATCCCTCGATAGGCCCGATAGAAGTGAAACGGGCGATTCAGCGTATTGCCGAATCGCCCGTAAACTCTTGATTTTTCTGGAGCCACCCGCCAGGATCGAACTGGCGACCTGCTGATTACGAATTAGGAATTGCCGCATTTTTAGCGATTCGGCCCGACTTGCCTGGATTTGCCTAAGTGCTTCATTTTCAGTATAATACCGACAGATTCGCGGTAAGCGATTGATTCGCTGCGGCCTTGGACGCTCACCCAAAGCCGTTTCAAATTCCGTTTCAAATTTGCCCGCCCATCGAACCGGGAGTGTCCCATGGCGATTGAACGTCTGACCCAGGAGCGCGCCGAACGCGCCAAGCCGGGCGAATTCCTTTGTGATGACCGCGTCACTGGTCTCATCCTCATCGCACAGAAGCGGGTGAAAACTTGGGTATGCCAACGCGAGGTGAAGAATCCCGAGACGGGCATCCGCAAGACCGCTCGGAAGAAGCTCGGTCACTTCCCAGCCGTCAGCGTCCAGGAAGCGCGAGACTTGGCCAAGGACCAATTGCGGAAGATGGAGCTGGGGCAGAACCCTCACGCGGCGCGCAAGCCCAACCTGACTGTGCGGGCAGCCATCGAGGAGTACTTGAAAGGCGCTACCGACCTCCGGCCTCGAACAATTCAGGGCTATCGGTACCATTTGGACCACTACCTGGACCCGACACCCGATGCCAGGCGCAAGATGGCGGACGCGAACCGCAAGGTGACCTGGACTGTCATCGGCCATCTCCCGCTCTCCGAGATCGGCAACAAGCCCACTCTCGTTCGCAACGTTCACCTCGAACTCACCAAGGCCTGCGGCAAGGCGACCGCGAACGGCGTGATGCGGACGCTGAGCGCTTCCTACAACGGCATGCTCGCGCTGGCGATGGAGCTTCCGCCGAACCCCGTCACCCGCGAGGGAGTCATCCGGTGGCACCGGCTGAAGCGGCGTGACCGCCGCATTGGTGAGGATGGCTTCGAGGCTTGGGGCGAGGCTTTGATCACCGTTTCCAATCCGATCCGGCGAGCAATGCGTTTGTTCATGCTCCTGACTGGCCAAAGAGACGAGGCCACGCGATCGATGCGGTGGGCGGACGTGGATTTCAAGCGTGAGCGGATTCACTTCCCATCACCCAAGGGTGGCGAGGATGCCGCTTTCGACCTGCCGATGAGTCCACAGGTCAAGACGGTGTTGGAGTTCGTCCGCACCTTCTCAACGGAGGAGTGGGCCTTCCCTGGCAGCGAGTTCGTTTGGCCGGCCCATACGCGAACTGGCCACGTCTCGGAAAGCAAGGAGCAGCGCCGCGCTGAACTGCTAAATCCGCATGCTTTGAGAAGAACGTTCATTAGTGTCGGTTATGAAGTGGCTCCCAACAAGTATGTGAGCTTCATCGCCAATCACGCCTGCAAGGACTCCATCACTGATCAGTACTTCGAACCCACGCTTGAATCGGTTCGGCGGGTGCTGGAGACGGTTGATAAGGCCATCATGGAGAAAATTGGCGCAGATCTTACCACACTGCTCGGAAAGAAAGAGATCGTTTCGACGCGCTTTAGTTCAAATGGCAACGAGCAAGAACAGTCGGCTTCATGAGCGCGAGGTTATAAGATAAGAGAGTTAGTTTTGTTCTTTGAAATTGTTCGAAAGAAGCTTGCCCTTCCCAGGTGCAGGACCGAAGGCAGCCCTGGATCGTAGTAATGAAAGAATCCAGGAGGGAGCTTAGGCGGCCTGTGCCAACGAAAATGTAGGGCAAAAGGCACAGTCACTCAGTGGACCCTAGTGTCTTGGTCGAGGGCCATCAAAAGTCCCACCAATGTAGTTGCGGGTTAAATAAGCGCTTAGAACTCTGACTTGAAATCCACTCACTTAGTTGAGGGGTCAGGTCCGAAGTGTCATAAGACGAGCGCAAACCCCGCGCGTTGGAGATCCCCTTCTTATCCCAGCGGCGAAACGGAACGATCCAGCCATGAAAGATGGCCTTGGAGATTTCGCATGTCAACCGCAATACAAGAGCGTATGGAGACGCAAGCGCAAGCCGCGTTGCCCGTCAATCGCTCCTGGCCAAAACGCTTCCTCACTTCACGCGAAGCCGCCGCATATCTTGGTGTCGGCCACAGCACGCTTTCGATCCATCGGATGAATGGCAGCGGACCTGCGTATGTCAAATGGTCCACAAATGTCCGTTATGACGTTCTTGAACTCGACCGCTGGATGGCTGAACACGCGGTGACGCCCGCGCCGAAGAAGGCCGCGCCCGTCACTCCGTCTCGCCAGTCGACCAAGCCGGGAAAGGGGAAGAAGTAGGCCATGCGCATTATCCCCAAAGCTCATCCTCGCCCGCGTCCCGGAAGAAATGTGTGGGTCTATTTCGATGTCAAAGAAAGGTGGCGCGCTGCTGAGTTCGACCTCTTCATAAACAAGCTGCACAGCCTAGGCTTGTTGGTTATCGAGACAAAGAACTTATGCCCTGGGTTCGGCTTGAAGTTTTCCCCTTCACAACGTGACGCCCTGAAGGGCGCGCTCATCAAAGGTCTGCTCTGCGGCCTCTTTAAACAGTGCTCATTAGGGAGCATGGAGTTTCGACACGAAGATGGCGGACGCCCCTTCATTCAATTCGGTGGCTATTCCGCGAGGCGCATCTATCTTGATGTGCCAGGTCAGGCGGAAGCATATATCCGCGCATTTCAAGAGGGAGGCCGGTTCAAGGCGGAAAAATAGGGGCGCAGACTCTAGCAGAAGTCCGCGCCCGGTTCCGTCCAATGCACCTGGGAGGGTGACGCAGAAGAAACGTTAGTGGCTTCCCATCCACTATTCTACCCGCGTCACCTAAACCCTTCGCTAAGTCGGAGCCTTTCCGCCATTGACCAGAAAGATGGTTATGGCAAGAAACAAAAAAGAACTGATGACGAAACCGCATCTTGACTATGCGCTGGAATACATCCGCCGTGGATGGCACATCTTTCCGATCTACCATGTGCGCGACGATGGGTCCTGTTCATGCGGAAGCAGAGACTGCAAACGGATTGGCAAGCATCCAGTCCCCCGAAACGGCTTCAACGAAGCGACCATAGACGAAGCCAAGATCCGCGCCTGGTGGGCCCAGGACCCCAACTACAACATCGGCTTCTGCCCAAGTATCAGCGGATTGGTGGGCACTGATATTGACTGCGGCATCAATAAGAAGACGGGCCTACCCAAAGTTGGCCGGCAAACGTGGGATAGCCTGCTCGCCGACCCCAGTCACCAACTACCACCAGCGCTCTCTGTGCTGACTGGAGGCGGTGGCGAACATGTCTACTTGAAAGCCACGCGAGACATCCAGAAGAGCGAAGGACGGGTGGGCAAGGACATTGACGTTCGCGGTGTTGGTGGCTACTTGATCCTGCCACCTTCGAACCACGAATCAGGGAAGAGCTACACCTTCAAAGATGGCGACCGCTGGCCGCAAGCAGCGGACAAACTTGGCGACCTGCCGGAGTGGTTGGCGACGTTGATGGACAAGCCCGCCACCCCGTCACGCATGGTGACTGGGCGTGCGGCTGCGCCTTCGCCGGGCACTTCGGACAGATCTACCATCGCGGATACTCCTCATGACCGGCTGACGCTAGCCCAAGTGCAGGAACTTCTCAAGGCCATTCCGCCAGACCAGCGGGATACGTGGATGAAGTTCGGTTTTGTCATGAAGACCATCGCTCCCTGGATCGGCGGTGAGAGCAAGGCATTCGATGTTTGGGACGAGTGGGCCGAGAAGGGTGAGGGCTATGGTGGACTGAAAGACCAGCAGAGGCAATGGGAAAGCTTTACTACTCCAACTGAGCATCCGATTGAATTGCTGAAGCAGCACGCGAGGGACAACGGCTGGGCGCCTTCCGCTGAGTTTCAAAAGCAGGATCGCGCTACGCATATCGATGCCGCCCGCAGGCTGTTGGATGAACTCACGGAAACGGCTACGTCTGATGATCTCAGGCCGCTGCTGGCGATTGTTGCGACCTTGCCGCAGATTGATCAAGATCCTTTTCTGAAGGACATCAAGAGGAAGACTGCGAATCGATTCGGCATCGGTGCCATGCGGGATGAAATGACAGCCTTCCAACGCGCCAGTTCACCGGATCAGTGCGACTACGGTGTCATCGTTGCGCATCAGGTACTTAAACAACATTTTGGAAATGGGAAGCTGCTAATTCGTTCCATCGACAAGACATTCTGGAGATATAACGGCTGGTACTGGGAGCCGGTAAAGAATGATGATGAGATCCGCAAGTTATGCGTGGAGCAAACGCTGGCGCTGGGTCCTCTGGATGCCACGGTGAATTCCGTTTCTCAACAAGCGCTCGATCTTCTGGAAGCGACGCAAGCCTTGCCAGGAGATCCACTGCGCCTGACGCAGCCGCCACCGCCCGTCATCAACTGTAAGAACGGCGAGCTGTGGATCAAAGACGACTTCACCTTGGAGTTGCGGCTTCATCAGCCGGAAAGCTACCTGCGATACGGCATAAACATCAACTACGATCCAGAGGCCCAGTGTCCGATGTTCGACCAGGCATTGCGGGATATCTTCCAGGACGCGGGCACCAAAGAAACGCGGCCGAAGGCAGTGGAGGAAATGTGCCGCCATATGGAAGAGATCATCGGCTACACCATCCAGCCGCGCCGTCACTATAAGCTGTACCTGATCTTCTATGGAAGAGGGAACAATGGCAAAAGTAAGCTGGTGGAGCTTATCACCGCCCTGGTCACAGAAGACTGTGTTCATGCTGGCCGGATCGGAAAGCTGGAAAACAGCGAGTACTTAATCGCCCATCTGTGCAACAAACTGCTGTTCGTTGATGACGACGTGGACTCTAACACCGTCCTGCCTGATGGCATTCTGAAGAAGATTAGCGAAGCGAAGTTGATCCAGGGGCGTGACCCTTATGGCAAACCACGGGAGTTCAAGGTTAGCGTAGTGCCGATGCTGCTGGCCAACAACTACCCGTACTCCAAGGATCTAAGTCGAGGAACGCAAATTCGCGCGCATGTGGTCCCGTTCACCCATGAGTTCAAAGACGGCGTTGATCTCAATCGGAAGCTATTTGAACAGATCATCTCAACGGAGCTGGCCGGCGTGCTCAATCGGGCAATAGAAGGCCTGAAGCGCCTGGAGGCACGTGGCGGATTCAAGGAACCAGCGGACTGTCTGAAGGCAAAAGCGGAATTCATGGCGAGCGCCAATCCGCTGGTGGCGTTCATCGAACAGCAGTGCGAGACGGTTGAGCAGGCTCGTGAGGCGATTGAGGGGGGCCTCCTGTTGAACCTGCAACTGGCGAAGGATGGCCGCCTTGATGAGCGTCATAAGCGGGACTTGCGGGAGCGCGCCCAGGTTGATTTGGCGAAACTGGAGAAGGATGGGATTGAGCAGCATGTGCAGGAGTTCTACACCCGCTTCAAGGCTTGGTGCGAGACGGAAGGTATCAACTGGAAGCCGCGCAAGAGTGATGTGGAGCGCGATCTGGTCCACTCTGGGTTCTATGTCGGACCCGGAGCCGGCCAGAAGGTGGTTCGAGGGCTGCGAGCAAAGGAGCCGCCGATGTGACGCGGGCTGGCTTTAAGACGGCGTTCCAGCAGAGCCAGTCCATTCCAGCTCCGTTCAAACGGCGAAACAGTGTTTCTGAGGCCTACCGATTTCTATAGGGAAAAATAAAAATTCCGGCTCTCCCGATTTTATTTTTTACCTCATAAAAACTTCCTGACCCAAATTCCACTGTTTCGCCGATTGGATCGATTTGGATGGATTTGGATTGGCGAAAGATCGCCTTTTTGAGCCCTTGACCCCCCCCCCGTCACCAGAGGGCGCGCCCAAATCCGGTGTGATGTGTGTATTGACTGTTCTTAAAAAGGGCCAGTAGGCGACCTACTAACTATTAGTTAGCCGCTCTCGGTGGAAAAGTCCAACAATTAGAGCACATTCCGGCGACAAGCGCCGAATTTGAAACGGTTTTGAAACGGCGCTCACGCAGATAGCCCTGATTCGTGGGCACCGTAGGGTGGATCTGTGGGAGGTCACCTGATATCCTCATCGAAATGGACCAGCTTGAAGTTCACCAGGGAAATCGCGACAAGACCAGCATGCCTTGCGTTGCGTGTGGGATCGAGCTGAAGACGGCCACGCCTGAAGCTTGCGAGCGTTGCTCAAACATCTATCCGCCCTCGCTATTGAAGGCCTGTATGGATCAGTTTGACTATGTCTGCAAGCTGACAACGGGCGATGTGATCTATTTCACGCACGCCAAGATTCATGGCGACCACTGCACATTGGATGGGTTGGCGGCTGCAGCGAACTTCAGCCATGCGAAGTCGAATCTTCCGCACATGTTCCCTCGCGGCCTTGATGTGCGAATTTCCGAGATCGTGTGGTGTGCCGATGCACCAGCTGGGTCCTGAGCGGCCTCACCGCCCCATAGACCCCACCAGCGCTCCACTGCCGGTGGCCAGGGCGCCATCGCCGCCAGCCGAACCGCCCTGCTGAGCCCTTCACCGACTCGCGGCCACCCTCAGCCCAATTTGCCCCGGTACTCAACTCGCTGTCGTTCCCTCCAGTACCGCGCCTTGGCTTCCCGTTTCGCAAAGACCACATCCGCCATTGTGATCCGTTGACGGTTCAAGGCCATCGCGGCTCGCTCCGCGTCAGGCACCTCGACCAAGCCACAGCATATAGGGCAGTGAATGCCGCAAAAGAATCCATGGATGACGGACGGCGCATGGAGGCCGTCCTGGGCAACGAATCGGCATACATCACAAGTGGCCTCGACCGCATCCGACAGCACCCGGCAGGGTTCGAGGATGTTGACGTCGTCTAGCGCCGAATAGACTTCAAAGCGGCCCTGGGGAATTGGCATCAGAACCCTCGCTGAGGCCTGGAGTTCGATCGCCACGCCACCAACCCATACCGGCACGCATCCGCGCCGTGGTCGCAGATACCGTCCAAGTCCTCAGGATGGCGCATCGACCGCGAGAGGAATGGGACGGTTTCCCACCAATACCCACACTTGTCGGAGACAAACAGCCCAGGCTTGTCGAGCCGCTCCAATGAGGCGTTCAGCAGCAACTCGCGCATGTATTGCCACCCCGAAATTCTGCTACCCTTCCCAGCCGCATAGAAGGTGACGCCCGCACGCGCAAATTGCTCCATGATCGAGATGCCCTTGTCGTTCCGGGTGCCGCACGCGTCATCACAAACGCCAGTCGGTGAGACTCCCCAGCGGCGGCACATGTCTTTGAGCAACGTCGAAACGTCCTCCACCGACAACTCAGCGCCCACATGTGGCTGTCCAGGCCGCGCGGTGCAGACCTCATCCAGCACCAGGACGCTCCCACGCGGATACCAGCGCCCATCAACAGTTGCGCCTGGCGACTTCGCCATCAAGTAACAAACGCAAGGTGCCGAATATCCCCAATCGAGTGCCAACGAGAACGTCCACGGTTCGAGGTCCGGCTCACAGAGCACGATGCCATTGCCCGCTGGCGTCACGTTCGGCTTGAGGAAGGCGCGAATCTTCTTTCCCCCAAGATCCCAGGCCTTCAACATCACCCGCTTCTCATCCAAAGACCCGCCAAAGAACGCACCGCCGCGCACCACGTCCCAAGCGCCATCTCGGAATGCCCGCAGCAACTCGCCGTCGAAACTACATGCCGCTTCGAGGTCTCGCCGATACTGGGCCGCATCGATGAAGGGATTCTCAACAAACAGGCTGGGCGCCGTCACCCACATCTGGCCGTCCTCCGTCTCGTATGGATGCCAGGGCACCGCCCTCAAGACGTGCTTGCGGTAAACCCACGTGTGACCCACGCCGCATGGGTTTGACGCCACGATCATGCGCTTGGGTACAGACAGATCACCGCGCAAGTTGGAGCGGAGTAAGGACGGCAACTCATCGGTGCTGAATTGGCCGGCCTCATCAACACAGATCAGCGTGAAGCTTCGCCCCTGAAATTTTTGGTACTCGCCATGATTGCTCAATTGCGACACCTCAACCGATCCACCACCAGGAAATCCATGCCAGATGCCTGATTGCGAGTTGTACCTGACCGCCGCGCCCCAGACTCGCCCGAACAGCGACCGGCAGATCATCACAAAGTCTTCGCATCCGGCGTGCGATTGCCGAACGAACAGCACCCTGGCCTTGTCCCCAAACTTCACGATGTGACGCATGATGAGGATGGCCATCAGGAACGACTTGCCGCCACCACGCGACCCCGTCAGGGCAAGGTTGAAGTCTTCAGGGACACAGCAAGCGCGGTGTTGGAACTCACTTAGCTGAATCGCCTCATCTTGCTGCTCAGCGCCCGCCAATTCCGCCAGTGCATCATTCCGCATTATTGTCTCCCTCTGCTCGCACCAGTTGGCGGATTACTGCTTTCTTGACGCCAGGCTTGGCCAAGGCGCGCGCCGCGTCACCGGGTGCAATCACCTCAGCAGACGCGACAAGTGTCTGTAGATACTCGGTTGGCTTCAAGGCATCAGGCAGCACAAAGTTGACGCTGACCTTGTTCTCGACCAATGTCGCAGTCCCATTCCCGCTGTCGTTGTAGTTATGTCGGCTCTTCAACGCAAAGATGAGCGCCGTCACGCTCCCACCCAGCGCGAGTTCAGTCAGCTTGTTCACCAGCGCGTCATGCTCGATCTGTCGTCCAGCCTTCACCGCCGCAGCGAATGGTGGATGCAGCATGAACCGCTTGAACTTGCTCTCGGGGATGTCCAGCACCTCGCAAATCCGCGCCACCGTAGCGCCCACCGAGCAAGCGTGCCGCACCAGCTCAATCGCTGCTTCACCAGGTGTATTCCGAAAGGGATCTTTCTTCACCCATCGGAGCATGATGCGCCGCCGCATCTCCGCTGAGCGCTCTTCGGGCGTCATCACTGGTTTCGACTTACTTACATCCTTGGCCATTACCTTCGATTATTGCGGGCGCGATTTAGACCAACTTACAAGTCCGTTTTTGTTCAATCACGAATAGAAGGTGAGTAATTATGGCCAAGCTATATTTAGGACGTAGTTACGCAAGCCATCCGATTTACCTCGATTGGTGTTGTTGAAGTTGATTGTTTCTTCCTTTGTTTGACGGGCTGGAAGGTTTTTCTGGCAAGCATGGAATCAAGTTTGATACTGTGCGAACCCTCCCGAGTTTGCGGGAACCCTCCAGACGGCCATCTGGCCCGATTTTTTGAACTGGAGAGTTTCCAATATGTCGATTCCCCTTCGTCCCCGCGTCCCTTTCGGTCCTGCTGATGACCCCGCGTCACAAGCACCATGGCCGCCCAACGGTATCGCCCCCAGCACCTTCAGCCTTGAATGGCTCGAAAAGACCTTCCTCCACCAGCAAGAAACCCGCCTCCGTGAGGTCAATGCCGCGATTGCGGATGGCACCAAGCGCATCGAAGCCTTGCGGGCAGAAGCGGCTCCCTCACTCATCGAGATCGGTCAACGGCAGGCCAACGGCACTGTCCTCCGAACCGCCGCTGAGCAACGTCTCCAACAGGAAGTCGCGAGCCACGCTCAAAAGCAAGTCGTGCACCGCATCATCGGAGTCCGCAAGGAACTCGATAGCGTGGTGCCGCCCATCATCAACACCATGCATCGTGCGGCCCACAGCGCCCGAACGTTGAGCGCGAGAGTGTTCGATAAGATTTCCTGCCTCAGCCGCTTCAGTGCCGGACTGAAGTATGCGGACCTCGCCGCGCTGAAGGCCAGCTATGCGACCTTCCTCCGTGGCATGGCGGCGATCGAACTCAATCGGCTCGCACAGAACGCCATCGACGATGGCAGCGTGCAATCGATCGTGCTGCTCGACTGCATTCGGGTCGAGAATTTCGGCCGCAAGCACAAAGAGGATCGCGCATTCGAGAACGCGGCGCTGTTGCAACTCATCCGCGTGACGGAGCATGACCAAGCCCAGCCGCTTCTCCAGCAAGTCATCGATCACTACAACATTGCCTATGCCGCCTGGGCGGACTTCTCCGGCAAAACCAACCGCGCCACCACGCTCCGGATCGGTCATGCGCTGGGCAAGCTGAGTCTGCCCGTTGAAGTTGAAGAGTAAAGAGAGGAACAACAATGCAGGAAATCAATGGTTCCAAAACGCACCGCCTGATGGCCGACACGCCGTTGTCGAGCTTGACCCACGGTGCAGTCTCGCAGCCCACCGTCAAGAACAGTCCGAGCAGCATCCGCCGAATCTTCATCGACCTGCCCACTGGACGCATTGCCTTGTGGCCGGGCGAGTCCACCACCATCTATGGTGATGCGGACCGAGTTACGCTCTCGGCTGAGCGTCAGGGCGATCTGGCCGATGTTGAATACATCCGCGAGGCCGATCCTGAGCCGCTTCCCAAAGCAGAATGACCGCCGCGCAAAGACTGAGCATTCAAACCGCACTGGGCCACGACGTTGCCCGGCTCGCGGGCGAGATCCAGCGTGACCTCGACAAGACCGGCACTTGTGCGGCTTCCAAATGGCGCGAACTCCTTCAGGCGCTGCATCGCACTGCTGGAGATGAGGTGATGGGATCGCGGACAGGCCAAGCGCTCCAACTCGCGATTCTTGGCCGAATTCAACAAGGAGAACGAAAGAATGGCAACGCAACTTTGCGAAGCCCTGGTGGGGGTTTCCCACCACAACGGCGAGGTTGACCCATCGGACCTCTACTTGTCCCAAGGCCGGATCGGCCAGCGTTCGTTAGCGGACGGTTGCTATACGTGGGGCGACACCTTAAGGATGGCCGCCGCTGAACTCCGCCAGCGCGGCGAGGCCGATGCCGCCCGCGTCACGCTCAAGAGCGGCAAGGTGACGGTGCGCCAATTCCTCCTTCAGCGTTTCGGCGTTCGCACTGGCCGGCGAGAGTTCTGGTGCCGCCCGCAATGGACGCCGGATCGGGCAGACCTCCATGAGTTCTTGAGGGTGTTGAGGTAACAGAATCATCGCGCAAATGAGTTATGCTACTCCTGCGGACTTCTAATACCGAGGACGAAGGAGATGTATGAGCAGCGCCAAGAAGGCGGTGGCGCTTCCGGCGCATCCGACAGACAAGGAGTTCGAAGAAGATATATCTGCCCACTTCCAATGCGCCGGGCACTATGTCGAGCGCAACATAATCGAGCGTGACATTAAAGAGGTTCTGGAGCTGGACATCATCGCAACTGACTACAGCTTGGCTCCACCCGACGTTCGTCTGATCGAGATCAAGGGTGGTGGGTGGGGTTTTCCGGAAATCTTCAAGGTGTACGGATGGCTAAAGTATCTTGAGATCGGCAAAGGGTCATTGATCGTCAAGGAATCCAAAGAGCCGCCTGCCCAGCTATTCTATCAGAAAAAATCATCTAGTTTGGAGATCGAGTTAGTTGTCGTTAGTGACCTTGCAAATGCCGCCACCGCCTTGAGCGGATTGCTCAAGAATTATTCGGTAAGTGAGACAGACCATTCTTTGTGGCGCTTCTCGTATTGGATAGAGCGAAACTTGCTCAAGCGTTTGACGATCAAGAAGAAGACTGTGGAGGGTGTCAAGCGCTTCCGGGCTATGGACGGCTACATATTTTCCGTCAACAGCGGAGTATTCTTCACTCAGGGAGCCGTGAATAGAGCTCAGAAACTATACGAGACCTTTCAGGAATACCCGCGCTTGTCGGCCAAGTGCGCACATGAAGAGCTTGGTCACGAGTTCGATGATGACGTAGCTAATATTGATACGGGTATTTTCAACCGAACGTTCTACGCTTGTGACTATACCGACATTCAAATATCGACATATATAGAGCATCGTGCACGCCTTGCGATCTTGAAGCATGCCATCGACCATGTTCTTTACCAACAAGCGGGTCAGCCTGAGAAGGCTGGCAGCAAAGTTACGAAGATATTTGGCATCAACTTCTCGAATGCACCTCAAAGCTTTATTGATGGCCTAGAAGCCATATCCACACATCAGTATTTTCATCGCTATGCAATCTTCTGGCAGTGGTTCCTCTGGTTTTTCGGTGGCTTTATCCTGACAGATCTTAAAGATCAAGAATTTGAAGCCCTGTCCATTCGAACGGGTATTCCTGTGGAGGAAATCCCTAAGGCGCTCGATGCCTACGGCCTCTTGTTCCCTCAAGAAGGCGGGTGGTTCAGGCAGCCTACTACATCGAAGGTGAAGATCATAAAAGCATTCCCGGTGCCGTTCATGGGAGTGGGGGCGAACCTACGCAAAGCACTTTATACGAACAAGGGTGAGTACGAAGATTTGAAGGTGCAGGGCCAGTACACGATTCCGGACCTAAAGAAGTGGAACAACCTAGCTGTTGATGTTCTCCTGAAATAGCGATCCTGGACCGCTGATAATTCTGGAGCGTCGTACAGTCTTCCCCAAGTTTTTCCTGGAAGGAATTGGGGTGACCCCGTTTCAAAAACCGTTTCAAATGACGAAAGCGGCCACGAAGGCCGCTTTTCGATTCGCCGTATCTAATTGATACGGTTGAAGATATTCTGGAGCCACCCGCCAGGATCGAACTGGCGACCTGCTGATTACGAATCAGCCGCTCTACCAACTGAGCTAGGGTGGCTCTGACTTCCTAAGAATATCACAGCCGCCGCGAGTGCTAGTAGTACTGTGGTACTGATCGTCAGGCCCCAAATGAGGGGTTTTGGCCGGAACTCCATGGCTATCCGGTGCCGGCCCCCGGGTACTGCCAGACCCCGGAACGCGTAGTTCGTCGTCCTCGACTCCGCCTTCGCCCCGTCGATCGTCGTTTCCCAGCCGGGGTAGTCCGTCTCTGACGTCACCAAATACGACGGCCCCGCCGCTTCCGTCTCTAGCTCAACGCGATTCGCCCGGTAGCTCACCACGCGGACCTCGCCTTTGGCCGACACCGGCACCGGCTCGCCCTCCACCACCGCCGACTGACGTAAGCCGTTGGGTTCCGCCACCAGCGTCTTCAGCAGCGCGCGGGCTCGCTCGGCATCCGGGGCCCAGCGGACTTCGTCTACCAGGAAGAAGCGCGGCTGGGGGGCGGGGTTGCGGTAGAAGTGGATCCAGTAGTCCGAGCCGTCGCGGCGCCAGCCGGCGGCTTCTACCTCGGGGCCCACCGGGCCTTGGCTGGCCAACAGTCCGACGTTCAGAAAGCTGAGCCACGGCGACTCCGGGCGGCTCACCGGCAGATTGCGCTCCCAATGGTTACCTTTGGTAAACTCACGGCGCAATTCCAGCACGCGCTCCGGCGCGAAGGGGTTGTCGCCGCCGGCGGCCGGGAGATTCCGCAGCGGCGCTGACATCGAAAAGTGGAATATCAACTCCAGGTTATCCATCCGCTGGGGCGGCGTTTGTTTCCCAAGTGAGGCGTGCAAATGGTCGACGATGGCCGAGACGCCGTCGATGGACGTCTCCGCGCTTTGCCACTTCCAATTCCCCACGCCCGTATTCATGGGCCGCCGGCTGCCGGCGACGAGCAACTCCACCGCCAGCGCCACCGCCGCCAGCCACTTCCAGCGCTCACCGGGGATGCGTTGCAGCATCAACGACGCCGTCAATGCCAGGCCCGCGCAAAAGACGCAGGTGAAGAACTCGGCGTACCAGGCGCCGCGCAGGCTCCGCGGGAGCCACTCGAAAACCAGGGTGAAGCCGGGGACGTGGTTCCCGAAGCAGAGCAGCAGCAGCACCAGGGTGAGCCCGGCGAAGACGCGCGTGCGGCGGCCGCGCCAGACGAGCGCGGCGATGGTGAGCGCGACCGGAAGGGCACCGTTGTAGAGGTAGAGGAACGTCAGATTGAAGTCCTCTTTGAAGGTGTCGGCATTGAAAACGCCGAAGGCGTTGGGCCAGAAGATCGCCTTCCAGGTATAGACGGGCAAGCCGCCGCCTTGGTACCACTCGGCGCGGAGCTTGGCGAAGCTGAGGCCGGCTAACTCCACGGCGGGGAGGATTTGGACTGCGCAGAGTCCGGCGGCGACGGCGAAAGCGCCGAGTAACTTGGGGAGACACCAACGATTGGCGTCGCGGGAGATCCACAACGCGACGGCGAATAAAATAACGGCCGTATAAACCGCGTAAGTCACCGCGGTAAATCCACTCAGTAAGGCCATGCCCAAAGCAAACGACAGTAGGGCAAACCAACGCGCGTTCCAACGTTCGCGCAACTCATAAACGCCGAGCCAACACAGCGGCAACCACGCCGCGCCGCAGATCGCTCCCACGTGTTGCGCCTGGCTCGCGAAGAACGACGACAACTGATACATCGTCCCGCCAAACAAGGCCGGCGCGCGCGCCAGCCCCATGCGCCGCAACAGCCAATACATACCCAGGCCCGCCAGCATCATGTGCAGCGTGTTGTACCACTCGAGTAAGTAAGCTTCGTTGGAACGCTGGCTCACATTGCGCGCCAGCCACACTCCCCAAGCGGGCGGATAAAACGTCTGCGCCTGTATATCCGCGTAACCGGGATAGCCGCAATAGATGATGGGATTCCACAAAGGAAGGTGGCCTTCGCGCAATTCGCGAGCTTGAAACGTGAATAAGGGCTGATGGAAACCGAAGAGGTCCCAGGGAATGTGGTACTCGGGATTGATGAGGACGTGCGAGAAAAAGGCGAAGGGCTGGAGGACGAGTAAGGCGAGCGGGAGTAACTTAGCGCGCATTAATTTTGGGGAACAACAGCGCTTGTATTTCGGGCTTGCCGAGGTCGAGGGCCGTGACAAGCTTCGCCCCGGAATCGAACTCCGCGGCCGGTGTGCCGCCTTCTAGTTTCCGGCAAATCGCCCGCGTCGACTCGTAGCCCATCAGGAAGGGATTCTGCACCACTAGCGCGTCAATCCAGTTCTTGCGCAGATCCTCCACCAGCGCTTCGGAGGCGTCGAAGGCGACCAGCTTCACCTGATTGGCGCCGCGAATCTTCAGGGCCTGCACGGCGCCGGCGGTGGAGCTTTCGTTGTCGGCGAAGAGCCCGGCGAGGGCAGGGTAGGCGGTGAGCATGTTCTCGGTGAGCGCCAGGGCCTTGGCGCGATCGGCCATGGCAAAGCGCAGGCCCACCACTTCAATGCGCGGGTACTTCTCGCGCATTTCGTTGGCGAAGCCGCGTTCGCGTTCTTCGGTGGCGGCGCTGCCGGGCATAAAGCCGATGATGCCCACTTGCCCGTGTTCCCCGATGCTGGCGGCGAGGCGGCGCGCGGCCATCCGCCCGCCCTCCTCATTGTTGGTGGCGACGTAGGTGAGGCGGCGCGTGGTGTCGATGGCGGAGTCGAAGATCGCGACGGGGATGCCCAGGTTCGCGGCGCGGTCGACGACGCGGACCAGCGCGCGGCGGTCCACCGGAGCGAGCGCGATGCCCGCCAGGCGCCGGTTCACCATGCTCTCCACGATCTCCATCTGGCGGCTGGCGTCCACCTCGAGCGATGGCGCGTTCCACTCCACTTCGGCGCCGCATTCGGCGGCCGCTTTCTCGGCGCCGGCGCGCACGGTCAGCCAGAAGATATGATTGGCGCCTTTGGGAACCACGCCAATCACACGTTTGGGCGCGGGGCGGCAACTGCTGAACACCAGGAGAACGAGTACGCAGAAGAGCCGCATGGGAACTCTTCGATGGTAGCAGGCCTAGGAATTCATCAGCCAAATGCCCGCCGGCACCAGCACGGCGGCGGCCGCGGTCCAGACGGTGATGGGCTCGCCTTGAAACACGGCGCTCATCACGACGGCGAAGACGGGCACCAGATTCAGATAGGCGCCAGCGCGGGCCGGCCCTAGCGCGTAGACGGCATCCATATACCAAAGGAAGGCGAGCGACGTACCCATCACGCCCAGGAACGCGAGCGCCAGCCACAGCTTCAGCGGCCAATCGCCGGCGGGCGTGGGCGGCGAGAGCGCGGCGTCCAGCAGCCAGATGATCAGCGTGCCCAGCAGCGTCGAATAGGACGTCGCGGCCACGGGGGTCGAGAGGGCGATGGCCGGCCGGCCCGCCATCGTGTAGAGGCTCCAGCCGAGGACGCAGCCGCCGATCACCAGGTCGCCGAAGCCCAGTCCGCCGGAGAAGAAGGCTGCGAACTGGCCTTGCGTCAGCGCCAGGAAGGCGCCGCTAAAGGCGACGGCCACGGCCAGCATGCGCCGTCCGGTGAGCCGCTCGCCGAGCAGCGCGCTGAAGAGCAACAGCATCGAGGGGTTCGTCGCGACAATCAGCGACGCGCGGCCCGCGGGAATGAAGCGCAGCCCATAGAAGAAGCAGACGTTGTAGAGGACGATGCCGGTAAGCGCCATGGCGGCCATCCACAGCCAGGCGCGTCCGCGCGGCCAGGGCTCCCGGCGGACGAGCAACAGTACGCTCAAGCCTAGCGCTCCGAAGAAGAAGCGCCAACTCGCGGCATGTAAGGGAGGCAGGGAAAATTGGGCGACGATGCGCCCGGCGAGCCAGGAACCGGCCCAGATGAGGGAAGCGGCAATCACTTTAACGACAGGAGACACGCGGGTCTCTCAGTGTCGCATCCCGGGGCGGGGAAGGGAAATTCGCCGCCCCGGGGCAAGCCCCACTTACTTCTTGTGGTTCTTGCAGCAAGCCTTGTCGCAGCACGCAGAGGAGCCGTTGCAGCAATCCTTCGCCTGGGCCATCAGTCCCAGGGAAAGCGTCAAGATCATCGCGAGCGAAATCATCAGTTTGTTCATATCAGTTCTCCTAAGAAAAAAAATCGGTTTCAAAAACGGGAGACCGGCTGACGATCAAATGCGCAGCACGCGGTGCAGCAGGTAGACTCCGCTACCATCCGCCGTTCGGACCCTAAATTCGACACCATGAAACGCCGGTACCGGTACCGGAACTGTCAAGGGTGCGGCGGGAACACTCTTGGCTTCCACGTAGCCCAGCTTGCCCTCCGTCAGGTAGAAAGGACAGCGCTCCAGCGATGGCGCCAAGGGGCACTTCGGCGCCTGCGACGCCATCCGGCGGCAACAACTGGGCTTCCCTGCCAAAAACGGGCAAGCCACCAGCGGACTCCCCACCAACAGGCTGGAAAGTACTACGGCCATGGCGATGGCGACGATTTTTCGCACGTACACTTCGTTAGACGTAGTAAACCACAAAAACGCTACAATTCAAGAGTCTTCATGAACATCCAAGCTTCCTCGCCCTGCCGGGTGGACCTCGCCGGTGGCACGCTCGACATCTGGCCCCTGTATCTCTTCCACCACTCCGCGGTTACCGTCAACTTCGCCGTGGACCGGTACACACGCTGCTGGCTCTCCCCGCGGCAGGACGGCGCCATCCATCTGAAGTCGCGCGATCTCGGCGTCTCGGAAAGCTTTCCCTCGCTCGAAGCGTTACTCAACGCGCCGAAGTACCGCCTGCCACTGACGGCCTGGCAACTGCGCTTCTGGCAGCCCACCATGGGCGTCGATTTGGAGACGCTGAGCGAAGCGCCGGCCGGCGCCGGCATCTCGGGCTCTTCGTCGCTGATGATTACGGTGGCCAGCGCGTTGAACAAGCTCACCAAGGGCGGCCACTCGCTCGAAAAAGTGCGCGAAATTGCCCAAAATATTGAGGCGCAGATCATTCAGGTGCCCACTGGCTGCCAGGACTATTACCCGGCCATGTACGGCGGCGTGAGCGCCATGGAGATGGGCCCGGCCGGCATCCGCCGCGTGGGGTTGGACGTGAATCTGGCGGAGTTCGAAGCGCGCATTGTGCTGGCCTACACTGGCGAGCCGCGCAACTCCGGCATCAACAATTGGGACGTGATGAAGAAGCACATCGACGGCGATAAGCGCGTCCACCGGGCCTTCGCGGAGATCTCCGCCATCGCCAACGGCGTGCGCGGCGCGCTGGCGAAGAGCGACTGGGACGAACTCGCCACGCTGATTCGCGCCGAATGGAGCCATCGCAAAAAGAACGCGCCGGGCATCACCACGCCGCTGATTGACCGTCTGGTGAAGACCACGGCGCGCGCCGGCGCGCGGGCCGCCAAGGTCTGCGGCGCCGGTGGCGGCGGCTGCGTCTTCTTCCTGGTGGAGCCGGGCACGAAGCAGAAGGTGCAGGCCGTGATTGAGCGCGAAGGCGCGCAGGTACTGGACGTTCGCGTGGCCGCGCGCGGCGTGCAAGTGCGCGTGCAGGGCTAGCATGTACGCCCTCACGCTGCGCGTGGGCCTCTTCGCTTTCCTGGAGATCTTGGGTCTCATCGTCTTCGGCTGGGCGCTGTCACCGGGGGCGGGCACTGTGGCGTCGGCGGCGCTGAGTACGTTCCTGGCTGCGGTGCTCACCAATGCCTTCACCGTGCGCATCTTTGAGCGCTTGTCCCTCGCTCAGCTTGGCCTCCATTGGAATGCCTGCTCCGCGCGCAATCTGCTTTGGGGGCTCGGCGGTGGCGTGCTGGCTGGCCTGGTGGTGCTGGTGCCGCCGATCCTGGCCGGCGTCGCTAAGCTGACGCCCGCGCCCGATCAGCCGGCGAACCTGCGTAGCTTACTCTTCGTCAGTGCGATGCTGGCCCTGGGCGTGGTGGGCGAAGAGTTGCTCTTCCGCGGCTATGGCTTTCAGCTTCTGCTGCGCCACGCCGGACCCTTCGCCACGATCCTGCCCGTCAGCGCGCTCTTCGCCGCGGCGCATGCGGCCAACCTCAACGCGACGCCGTTGGCCTTGCTGAACACCTTCCTGTGGGGCGGCATCCTCGGCTTCGCCGTGCTGCGCAGCGGCGACCTGTGGCTCCCCATCGGCCTGCACTTCGGCTGGAACTGGACGCTGCCGCTGTTCGGGGTGAACCTCAGCGGCTTTCGCATGTCGGTCTCGGGTTATGTGCTCGATTGGAAGCTCGGTCCACTCTGGAGCGGCGGCGACTACGGGCCGGAAGGCAGCCTGCTGACTCTGCTGATGATGCCACTCCTCACGTGGGCGCTTTGGCGCGCGCCGATGGAAACGCAGCGGCTGCCGTTAGTGAGCGAGCCGGAACAGCCGTCGGAGCCACCCAACGAACCCCAGCTGTAGCTTGCCCCATCGCTCACGCGATGGACTGTGCGGAAGCGTCGCGGCGGGTCAAGTCCGCGGCGACCGTGCGCGAGGCGGCGTAGAGTACCAGGGCCAACAATACCGAGAGCACCGGCATCACTAACATCGCCTGCTGCAAACCGGCTGCGCGAAAGACTTCGTTCACCGCGCTCAAGCCGGCTTCCGCCGCCGCGCGCCGCGCGAGTAAGTCACTCAGTTTGCCGGTGAGTACCGGCCCGAAGGCGGCGCCGCATAAATACATGGCCAGGAAATACAGCGCCATCGCCGAACCTCGGCGGGCCGGCAGTACGACATCCTGGATCGACGAATAGACCAGTCCGTAGTAGCTATTCAACATTGCATAGAAGAGCGCCAGCAGGCAGATACACAGCCACACTTGCGGTGACAGAATCGCCGCGACGGCCAGCGGCACTCCGGCGATGGCCAAGCCCGCAGCCGCCAGTAAACGCCCATTGTTCTGCCCGCGGACCCAATCGCCCACGAAGCCCGACAGCAACCCGCCGGCGATGCCGCCCGCCCCCAGCGTCAAGCCCACAATCACGCCCGCTTGCGCCAGGCTGAGATGGTGAACGCGGATGACAAACGCCGGCGCGAAGGTCGCGATGGCGTACATGTTGAAGTTCAGCAGGGCGCCGGAGGCGATGATCCAACGAAAGGTCGGAATACGGAGTAAGTCCAGCGTGGATTGGCGCCCACCCAAGGGCACGTGCGTCTCAGCGGCTCCGCGCACGGGCTCTTCCAGTTGCCACAGAAACAAAATCGCCAGTAGCGCTGGGGCGGCGGCGGCAATCATCGCGGCTCGCCAACCGTAGGCTTGCGCGATGGGGCCGCTGATGAAAAAGCTCATGGCGCCGCCGATCGGTACGCCCAGCATGAAGATGCCCAAGGCGCGGGCTCGCCGTTCCGGCGGGAATACGTCACCCAGCCAACTGGTAGCCGCGGGGGCCACGGCCGCTTCGCCCACCGCGAAGCCCAGTCGCGAGGCCAGCAAGAGCGAGTAAGTGGAAGCCAGCGCCGCCGAGGCCGTCAATGCACTCCAGGCCAAAATCGCCCACGCCAGCAGACTCTTGCGCCGCCAATGGTCCGCGATCCTCCCCAACGGAACTCCCACCAGGGCATACAGCAGAATGAAGCCGGTACTCAGCAAGCCAATCTGCTCGTCGTTGAGGTGAAACTCGTGCCGGATCGGTTCGGCCAGCGCGCCCAACACTTGCCGGTCATAGAAGTTCAGGATGTTGATCCCGGTGAGTACCGCCAGCGCAAAGTTCGGAGAGGTGGATTTCGCCATAGCTTAGAGCGGTAAGGCTATCACAAGCCGCTGTTGAGCAACAGGCGGCCAGCCGCGCTACAGTTGAAACTTCATCATGCGTAGCCGTGCTTGGTTCGATACCCCGGAATACTATGGCTTCTCCCGCCGCGCCTGGTTGCGGAGCGAAGGCTTTTCGAGCGCCGTCTTCGACGGGCGCCCCATCATTGGCCTTTGCAACTCCTGGAGCGAACTCACCAACTGCAACGCCAGCTTGCGCCCCATCGCCGACGCCGTGAAGCGCGGCGTCTGGATGGCCGGCGGCTTCCCGCTCGAATTCCCCGTGATGTCGCTGGCGGAGATGCTGATGAAGCCCACCGCGATGCTCTTCCGCAACCTGATGTCGATGGAGGTGGAGGAGAGCATCCGCGCGAACCCGCTGGACGCGGTGATGCTGCTATCCGGCTGCGACAAGACCACGCCGGCCATGCTGATGGGCGCCGCCAGCGCCGACGTGCCCGCGATGTTGCTGACGAGCGGACCCATGCTGGCCGGCGATTGGCACGGCCGCAAACTCGGCGCCGGCACCGACGGACGCAAGCTCTTTGACCTTTACCGCGCCGGCGAAATCGACCAGGCCGCCATGGACGAAGTGGAGTGCGCGCTCGGCCGCTCCCAGGGCCACTGCACCGTGATGGGCACCGCCTCTACCATGGCGATCCTCGCCGAAGCCCTGGGCATGTCGCCCTCCGGCAGCGCCGCCATCCCGGCCCCGGACTCCCGCCGCCTCGCCATGGCCGAAGAGGCCGGCCGCCGGATCGTCGACCTGGCCAGGGAGGACCTGCGTCCCTCCCGCATTCTCACCCGCGCCGCTTTCGAGAACGCCCTGCGCGTGCAGATGGCCATCGGCGGCTCCACCAACGCCGTTGTTCACTTACTCGCTATCGCGGGCCGCGCTGGCGTCCCCCTCACGCTTGACGACTTTGACCGTATCTCCCGCGAGACGCCCTGGCTCGTCAATCTGAAGCCCTCGGGCGAGTATTTGATGGAAGACTTTTATTCGGCGGGCGGCGTCCCCGCCGTCTTGCGCGAGTTACTCCCGCAGCTCCATACCGACGCGCTTACGGTAAGCGGGAAAACGGTGGGTGAGAGTATTCAAGCGGCCCGTTGTCACAACCACGACGTCATCCGCGAACGCACTAAGCCGCTCTCCACCGAAGGCGGCACGGCGATTCTTTACGGCAACCTGGCGCCCGATGGCGCCGTCATCAAACCGACCGCCGCGTCGCCCGAGTTACTCCAGCATCGCGGCCGCGCCTTGGTCTTCGAGTCCCGCGCGGAGCTGATGGAGAAGGTCGACAGCGACTTACTCCCGGTGGATGCGCAAACGGTCTTAGTGATGAAAAGCGGCGGGCCCAAGGGCGGGCCCGGCATGCCCGAATGGGGACAAATTCCTCTACCTAAGAAACTCTTGCGCCAAGGCGTGCGCGACATGGTTCGCTTGTCCGATGCGCGCATGAGCGGCACCAGCTTCGGCACGGTGGTGCTACACATTTCTCCGGAGAGCGCCGTCGGTGGTCCGCTGGCCTTAGTGGAGACGGGCGACGAAATCCAGCTTGACGTCGCTGGACGGCGCATCGATCTGCTGGTTCCGGACGCGGAATTACAGAGCCGTCGCGCAAAATGGCAGCCTCCCGCTGCCGCCTACGTGAGGGGCTATGGCAAGCTATTTCTGGACCACGTGGAACAGGCGAATCTGGGATGCGATTTCGATTTCCTCAAGCCTCGTTAACGATCACCCTGGCTCTGGTAATCCTCTTCTTCGCCGCCAACCGCGGCGCCTATCAGGGCTATTTCTCCGACGACGACTTGGATAACCTAGCCGCCACTTTGCTGGCGGGCCTCGATACCTTCTGGCGAGGCTTTCTCTCCCCCATCTACGACTCCTTCAATTTCCGCCCCACCGGCCACGTCACTTATCGCTGGATGGGGCAAATCTGGTACTTACAATTTCCCGCTTACGTCTTTCTGATCCAGCTGCTGCATTTACTCAATACGACGCTCCTGTATCGACTGACTCGCCGCCTCTTGGCGGAGAAGGCTGCCCTTATTGCCGCGGCCTTTTTTCTCTTTCATCCCGCCTTGCTCGCCGCCCACTGGAAGCCGATGTATCTCTTCGACGTCCTTTGTGCGATGGCGCTGCTTTCGTCTTACTTGCTGTACCGTCAAGGCCGCTGGATCCTCAGCCTGCTCTTGTTCTGGTGCGCGTACAAGGCGAAGGAAGTCGCTATCCTCTTTCCGTTGGTCCTCCTGCTGGAGGAATATGGGAATCAGCGCCGCTGGCTCCGTCTGGCGCCCTTCTTTGCCATTTCGCTCAACTTCGGGCTGCAGGCCCTCGTAGCCAATCAAAGCCGCCCGGCATCGGCTTACTCCCTTCTCTTCAGCGCAGGAGCCGTGGCTACTTGCCTCCGCTTCTACTTAGTCGCCTCGTTGGGTCTGCCCTGGCTATCTCTGGCGGCCTGGCGTTGGCTCACTGCCGAACAACGACGCTGGATGCTTTTCGGGTCGCTGGCCGCGCTGATCTTGTTGGGTCCCCTGTTGCTGCTGCCCGGCCGGCTCTTCGCGGTCTATCTCTACGTCCCGCTCATCTTCGGCGCGCTGGCCGTTGGCGCAGTCGCCAGCCGGGTGAATCCCAAGGTATTGGCCGCGCTCTTCCTGGCGTACGGCGCCTTCGGCCTGCAGGAGCTACGCAAGTTCCGGCGCGCCGAGTTGACGCAGGCCCAGGCGACGCAGGAGTTCGTCGCGTCCGCCTGCGCCGTGCTGAAGGATCAGCGCTCTCTCACCCAAGCGTTCTACGAAGGCGGACCCGCGGGACTCAACTCCTGGGGCGTCGAGGCGGCGATTCGTCTGTGCAGCCACAACTTACCCTTGAAATTGCAACCGCTGGAACTCGCGCGCGTGCGCCCCAACGATCCGGTGATTCGTTGGACAAAAATGCCCGGCCAACCAGGACGCGTAGAAGTAACTCGTTTCCACGGCGAACTCGCCGGTGATTGGTTCGCCTGGGAGAGCTCCTATCGCTGGATGGGGGAGCGCGCCAGCCTCATCATTCCGGCAAAGGCCGGCCACCGCCGCCTCTTGCTGGACTTGACGTCCGCTCCGGCTGACTTACTCGAGATCCGCGTTGATGGAAAGCTGATCTTCCGCCAATCCTTCACCAACCATGGCCCTCAACAAGTGATGGCTGACTTACTCGCGTCTCTCGCGCAGGACCAAGATCTCACCATCCACTTACTCGCCCAGCCGGTCCGCCGCATCGGTGGCGATCCTCGTAATCTAGCCCTCGCGGTGCGGGCCGTCAGGACCTTGCCATGAAAATTGCCATCGCCATCCTCCTCTGTTTGGCGACTATGCTGAACTACCTTGATCGCCTGGCCCTCGGCGTCGTCTCGCTCGATATTCGCCGCGAGTTTGTGCTCGACGAACGCGACTATGGCCAGATCGTGGCGCTCTTTATGCTGGCTTATGCCGTGATGTACGCGGGCTCCGGCTATATTGTGGATCGCTTGGGTACCAAGCGCGGCTTCGCCTTTTTCGTCACGGGCTGGTCGCTCGCGCAGATGCTCCACGGCTTGGCCGCGGGTAAGTGGAGCCTGGCCGCTTTCCGCTTCGGCCTGGGACTTACGGAGCCCGGCAACTGGCCCGCGGCGGCCAAAGCCGTGAAGGAGTGGTTTCCCGCGGAACGCCGTTCGTTGGGCATCGGCATCTTTAACTCCGGCTCTTCGCTCGGCTCCGCACTGGCCCAACCCCTCGTGGCGACCCTCGCCATCTGGGCCGGCTGGCGCTCCGCCTTTGTCGTCACCGGCGCCCTGGGCCTTATCTGGGTGATGGCCTGGTTATTCGCTTACCGTACTGGACCCTTCGCCAGTCCCGTGCAGTTACTCAAACCAAATTGGCAGAGCATCATTACGCAGCGTGCCTGCTGGACCCTGATCCTGGCGCGTTTCCTGACTGACCCGGTGATTTACTTTGTCAGCTTCTGGCTCCCCGAGTATCTTCGCAAAGAACGCGGTTTCGATCTATCGATGGTTGCGCATTACGCCTGGGTGCCCTTCGTCTTTGGCGACGTGGGCTACCTATTCGGTGGCTGGCTGGGTGGCAAACTGATTGACCGCGGTTGGAAGCTGCCCGCCGCTCGCAAAGCGGTGCTTTGGCTCGGCGCCGCTTTCATGCCGCCCGCGATTCTGGCCCCTTGGCTTCCCGAAGCCGGGATGGCGATTGCCGTAACTTGCTCCGCGCTTTTCGGGCACGCGCTGTGGGTGTCGAACTTACTCACCATTCCGACGGACGTCTTCGCGGACCATGAAGTGGGCACTGCCAGCGGACTCACGGGAACGGGGGGCGCACTCGGCGGCATGCTCGCCAACCTCTGCACCGGCTACGTCGTGCAGCGTTTCTCCTACGCCCCGATCTTTCTGCTCGCGGGACTCGTCCACCCCGTCGCCGCCGCGCTGGTGACCTGGCTCCTGCCGGATGGCTATTTCAAGCCCCGGTCCGGCCGAGCGGGTGGCGGCGGGGGATAGGCGGTTTTGAGACTATCATGCCTCGCGCTAAGGTAGAAAGCATGGGTCCCAATCCGAATCAGCCCCGCATCAACTTGACGAACACGGCCGAATACCGGGAGGGCTATGCGAATAGCGTCCAGGTCCGCGTGAACCTGTGGGATATTTTCCTCATGTTCGGCACCCTGAGCCAGACGGCGCCCGACGTCGTCAACATCCATAACTTCCAGGGCGTGTATCTCAGCCCGCAGCAGGCCAAGGCGCTCAGCAATGTGCTGCGCCAGAATATCGAGCAGTACGAGTCGGCCTTTGGGGAGATTCATCTGGAGCCGCAAGCCGGCCCGGCGGGCGTTGTCCAGTAGCGGATGACGGCCGCGGTCCGCTGGCAGACGTATGCCTTCTTCTTCGCCGCCTTCGCGGCGATGGTGGTGGCCTCGCATGTGCAATTTCTTGACCTGCCCTACTTCTGGGACGAACTCGGCCAATACATCCCCGCGTCGCTCGACCTCTACCAGCACGGCGCCTGGATCCCCACCAGCACGCGGCCTAACGTGCATCCTCCGGGGCTGATGGCCGTCCTGGCCGGGGCGTGGGCTGCGACCGGCGGCCCGACGATCCTGGTCACCCGGCTGGTGATGTTGCTCTTCGCCTCGGGGCTGGCCCTGGTGAGCTTCATGCTGGCCATCGAACTCACCCAAGGCCTCTCCGGCACGCCGGGCTTCCCTGCGATCGTCCTCCTGCTGGTCTCGCCGATTTTCTATATGCAGGCCGCGATGGCGCATCTGGACTTGCCCGCCGCGCTATTCAGCCTGCTGGCGTTGTATTGGTTCTTGAAGGAACGCATTCCGGCGGCCGCCCTCGCCTGCACGGCCGCGGTGCTGATGAAGGAGACGGCGATCGTCTTTCCCCTGGTGATGGCGGCTTTCCTGTGGCGTGAGAAACGCCAGCGGGAGATGGTCTGGTTTGCGATCCCGGCTCTCGCCCTCGGCGCGTGGCTCCTGGTGCTGGCGCGCGCGACGGGCCATTGGCTCGGCAACGCGGAGTTCTCCGCTTACAACCTGGGCTACAACCTGCACCCGGTGCGCTTCGGTGTGGCGCTCCTCCGGCGCCTCTACACGCTCCTTCTGGCCGACTTCCACTGGCTGGGCACCGCCGCCATGCTGACGGCCTGGTGGCGGCGCGAAGTCTTCGCCGGACGCGCCTGGGCGCTGGCCGCGACGTTGGTGGGCGCGAATGTGCTGGCGGTGAGCGTGCTGGGCGGCGCCGTGCTGGAGCGGTACCTGCTTCCGGTGCTGCCGCTCTTCTACATCGCCGTCGCCGCGGGCTGGAGCCGTTGGCCGCGCTGGCCGCGTTGGACGTCACAAGCGGCGATGACGGTGGGCCTGGCCGCCGGGCTGTACGTCCAGCCGCCTTACCCGTATCCGCTCGAAAACAGCTTGGCCATGATCGATCAGATCCGGCTCTATCAACTGGCGGCGGGCGTCGTCAATGGCCTGAAGCCGGAACTCGCCGTGGGCACCGCCTGGCCCCTCTCGGACGCTCTGCGGCGGCCTGAGTTCGGCTACGTCCGGCGCGGCCGCCAGATCGTCGAATGCCCGGATTTCCGAGTGAAGTCCGTGTTGGCGATGCCGCGGCCGGACGTCTTCGTCCTCTATTCGCGCACCCTGAATCCGGAGAACAGTTGGCTGCGCGTGCCCGTGGTGCGGAAGCTGTGGGAGCGTTTCTACGGCTACGAATTGGAACTGGAGCCCTTGGGCGCGCAGAAGTTTTTTGGCGGCCCGTCGCTGGTGCGTTGGGAGCGTCCGCCGGCCTGGGGCGCGCCCACCGGAGGTCAGTGGCTCGAGATTTACCTGAATCGCTCCGCCCGGATATACTAAGAAGTTTGCGGATTGCATGGTTCTGACGTCGTCGGCATACTTCATCTTTCTCGCCGGCGTGTTCCTGCTCTACTGGCCTGTAGCGAAGACGCGGCTGCTGACGCTCGCCCTCATTCTCTTCGCGAATCTTTTCTTCTACGCGAAGTGGGACATCTTCTATCTGTGGATGATCCCGGCTGCCGCCACTATCGACTTTTGCCTCGGCCTCGGCCTCGGCAAGGCCAAGCACCGTGCCCTGCGGCTGGCGCTGCTGCTCGTCAGTGTGGCGATGAACGTGGGCATTCTGGTCGGCTTCAAGTACATGCCCTTTCTGCTCGAAAACTATGCTGCGTTCACCGGCCATCCGGTGATGAAGTGGACCTGGACCTTTCCGCTCGGCATCTCGTTCTATACCTTTCAGTCGCTCACCTACACCATCGACATTTACCGGAAGGACGCCAAGCCCACGGGGAGCCTGCTGGCCTACCTCGCCGGCGTCAGCTTCTTTCCGACGACCCTGGCCGGGCCCATCACTCGCGTCGCCGCGCTGTTGCCGCAGTTAGAAAAGCCCAAAGTGCTCGCGGACGTCGAGGGCGGCAAAGCTCTCTTCCGCATCGCGCACGGACTGGTAAAGAAATTCCTCATCGCCGACTACTTAGCCGACAATCTCGTCAACCGCATTTTCGATTTTCCGAATTTGTATAGCGGCAGCGAAGTGCTCATCGGCGTCTACGGCTACGCCCTGCAGCTTTACTTCGATTTCTCCGGTTACACGGATATTGCCATCGGGTCGGCGATGTTACTCGGCTTGAAGTTACCGGAAAACTTCAATCAGCCTTACTCGGCAAAGAACCTCTCGGACTTCTGGCGCCGCTGGCACATTTCTCTCTCGAATTGGCTGCGCGACTACCTGTATTTCTCCTTTCCCGCGATGCGTACCAAGAGCATGCCCTACCTCGCCATCATCGTCACGATGTTGGTGGGCGGCCTGTGGCATGGAGCCAGTTGGAACTTCGTTATCTGGGGCGCTTTGCACGGCGTGGGCCAGGCGCTGGTGCGCGGTTGGCAGGCGATTCGCGGTCCGGTAGGTTTGAAAGCCCCGTGGGCGGCGGCGCTGGCTACTTTCTTCACGGTGCAGTTCGTCTGCTTCGCCTGGATCTTCTTTCGGGCAGGGACGCTGGACAGCGCGATGCGCATCCTGGACCGCATCGGCAGCCGCACGGTCAGCTTCTCCAATATCTCGGCGCCGATCCAGATGATTCTCGCCATCGCGATCGCGGGCCACTACCTGCCGCCGCGCTGGTGGCAGTGGACGCAAGAGAAATTCGCCGCCGCCCCCTTCTATGCACAGGCCGCGGCACTGATGTTACTCATGATCGGCATCCAATACGTAGCGGCCACCGGCGCCGCTCCGTTTATCTATACGAAATTCTAAATGCCGAAGACCTTCCTCACGCTCGGTTGCTTTCTGGTGCTGGTGACCATTCCGGACTACGTGCCGGCGTTTAAGAATTACAAAGTCTTCGACTGGCACACCGTACCCACCGTCTTGGACTTCGTCGCCCGCAAGACCTCCTCCACGCCGGTGGAAGACGAGTTTGACCGTCTGCGGCCGGACGCCAAAGTGGGCAAGTTAGGCGTCTATCCGATCATCGCGCCGCCGGGTAGCTTGGACACATTTTTCGAAGCCCTGCGGCAGGCCGAGTCCGGCGCGCCGGGCGCGCAGGTCCGCGTGCTGCACTACGGCGACTCGCCCACCACGGCCGACATGATCACCGCCGATGTGCGCCAGTTACTGCAAAAACAGTTCGGCGACGCGGGCCACGGCTATCACCTGATCGCGAAGCCCTGGGCCTGGTACGAGCATAAGGGCATCGCCGTCACGTCGGAGGGCTGGCAGATTACGCCCGCCAATATGGGACCCAAAGTCGCCGGTCCGCTGCAAGGGCGCTACGGCCTGGGCGCGGTCTCGTTCGACGGCACGCCCGGCGCCTACGCGCGCTTCGTCTGGACCAAGAGCCAGCAGGAGCGCGTCGAGATCAGCGCGCTGCGCCAGGTGGGTGGCGGCACCTTAACCGTGCTGGCGGACCAGGTCCCCCTCGGCCAACTCCGGACGGGCAGCGGTCCCAACGAAGAGCTGTTCGCCGGGTGGGACCTGCCAACCAACACCCGCGAAGTAACCGTGCGCGTCGAGAACGGCCCCGTCCGCGCCTTCGGCGTCGACCTGGGCCGCAAGTCGCCGGGCGTCATCTATTCCAGCCTCGGCGTCAACGGCGCCTACATCTCGGTGGTATCGAAGATGATCAACGAAGGCCACTGGGCCCGTCTGCTGGACCATGCCAAGCCCCATCTGGTCGTCATCAATTACGGCACGAATGAGAGCGTCTACGAGAAGTTCGTCGACACATCGTACGAAGTGGAGCTGCGCGAAGCGTTGCGCCGCGTGCGCAAGGCCTTACCCCACAGCAGCGTACTTATCATGAGCCCCATGGACCGCGGCCAGCGCCTGCCGGACGGCACCATCGGCACGGTGCCCGCGCTCAGCCGTGTGGTGGCCATCCAGCAGCGCGTCGCCGCGGAATACAAATGCGCCTTCTTCAACACCTTCATGGCCATGGGAGGCAACGGCACCATGGGCGAATGGTACGGCGCCGAACCCCGGCTGGTGGGCGCGGACTTCATCCATCCCATGCCCGCCGGCGCCAAGATCGTCGGCAACCTCTTCTATCGCGCCTTGCTCGATAGCTACAACAAGTTCAAAACGCGCCGCCTCACCGAGGGCTTCGCCAAAACCGGCAAGCCCGCGCCAATTCTGCGAAGATAAAGGCGGAAGATGCGTTTGCCGGTCCTCAGCTTCGCGTTGGTCCTGTCGCTGCTCATAGGCGCCGGGCTGCCAGCGGCCACCCCGCCCCCGAACAAGAAAAGGGTTGTGGCCAAAAAGCGGAATCCGGTGCGGCGCGCTCCCGTCCGCCGGCCTACCGCCGCGCAACTCGCGCAAATGGCCCAAGCGCGCACCGTCGCTTACGAAGAGATTGAAGAGCGCCTGGAGAACCGGCCCGCCACCGTGGTGGAAGGCGCGAATGCGCTGGTGCCCTTCTTCGAGCAACTGCGGCGCGTGGAACAGAACGACGCCACAGGCCCCCTGCGCATCGTCCAATTCGGTGACTCGCACACCGCCGCTGACGAATGGACCCACACGCTGCGCGGCGCCTTCCAACTGCGCTTCGGCGACGGTGGCGCGGGCTTTGTCGGCGCCGGACGCGCCACCTATCGCCGCTTGGACTTGCGCACGACGAACAGCGCCGGTTGGCGTTTGCAGGGGAATTTATCGGCCTCCAGCGACGGGCGCCACGGCATCGCCGGCGCTAGCCTGACGGCTTCGCGTCCGGGCGAGGTGGTCACGTTGAGTCCGGCGGCGAAGCAGATCGAGGTGCAGTTCCTGCGCCAGCCCGGCGGCGGTGGGTTAACTCTACTCGCCGACGGCCAGCCCAAGCAAACCGTCTCCACCGACGGCCCGTCCGGCTTTGGCTACTTCGAACAGGAAGTGGGCGAGGCGAGCCGCGTGGAGGTGCAAACCAGCGACGACGCCCCCGTCCGGCTCTTTGGCTTTGTTTCGGAGAATGCTCGCGGCGTCGCCTATGACCAACTCGGCATCAACGGCGCGCAAGCCAGCCTGATCGACGGCTGGGACGCCAGCATCTGGTCGCCGCAACTTGCCCGCCGCTCTCCAGGCTTGATCGTCCTGGCCTACGGCACCAACGACGCCGGCAATCGCGACTATACGCTCGAAAGCTACAAGGCGATGTTCGGCGCCGTGCTCAGCAAACTCCGGCAAGCCGCGCCGACGGCCAGCATTTTGGTGCTGGGTCCGCCGGACCGCATGGTACGTATGGTCCCCTTTCCGCGCCTGGAGATGATCGCGCAAGCGCAGCGCGAAGCCGCCCTAGAACACAAGTGCGCCTTCTGGGACCTCCGCGAACGCATGGGTGGCGCGGGCGCGATGCGGCGTTGGGTGGTGGCCGGAGCGGCGCAAGGCGACTACGTCCATTTCACCGCCGCCGGCTATCGCCTGATTGGCGCTACCCTGTTTAATGACTTGATGGAGCAGTACGCGACGTACCTGCGCGTCCGGGACCGCATCTTTACCGCAGACCATGGAAAAACAACAGAAAATTCTCAAAATCGTACAGACAGTAGCCAAGCGCCCCGTCTCCCCTGACGCCGACGAAAGCCTCTTCGATTCCGGCTTGCTGGACTCCTTCGCGCTCACTGACCTCGTCAGCGCCATCGAAGCCGAGTTCAAAGTCACCATCCCGGACCGCGACCTGAACCCGCGCAAGTTCGACTCCATCAACCGCATCGTCGAATACCTCGAGAATCAAGGTTAAACGGCTTTGGCTTACCTGGCTGGCTTCGGCCACTATCTGCCGCCCCGCGTGGTGACGAACACCGAGATCGGCGCCCGCGCGGGGGCTGATCCGGAGTGGATCCTCAACGTCTCTGGCATTGAGGAGCGCCGCTTCGCCGGGGATGAGTCTCTCGTGGATATGGCCGTGAAAGCCGGCGCGCTGGCTTTGACCTCGGCGGGCGTTAGCGCCCGCGAACTCGAGATGGTGATCGTCGCCAGCGGCACGTCGCCGCGCGGCTTTCCCGGGCCCGCCGCCAGCGTCGCGGAACGTTTGGGAGCCGCTCCGGCCCCCGCTTTGGACTTGCCCATGGCTAGCGCGGGCAGCCTCTTCGGACTCGTCCTTGCCGCGCGCCTGGCCGCTCGCCCTATCCTGGTGATCGGCGCCGAGAAGATGTCCACCGTCATTGAGCGCGAGCCGATGGAGAAAGGCGTCGCCGTGCTCTTCGGCGACGGCGCCGGGGCCTGTGTCGTGCATCCCACGCGCGGCCTGCTCCGCGTGGTTGACTCCGAGCTCGGCACCGACGGCGCCTTCGCCGAAGAGTTGAAACTCGAGCCGGGCCAGCCGCTCTTCATGAATGGCCGCTCCGTCATCATGCAGGCCTCGCGCAAGATTCCCGCCGCCATCACGACGGTACTCGCGCGCCACTCCCGCACCGCCGCCGACGTGCCGCTCTTCCTGATGCACCAGGCGAACCAGAATTTGATCGACCGCGTCGCCCAGAGCCTCGGCGTGGAACCCGGGCGGTTTTACTCGAATATTCGACGCTACGGCAATACCTCCTCGGCCTCCATGCTGATTGCCGCTTCGGAGCGCCTGGCGGAAAGCGTGCCGCCGTCTCCGGTCGTCTTTGCCGCCTTTGGCGCCGGCTTCCACTGGGGCGCTATCCTGACAGAGACGCATGCCTAAACTGATCGCCCAAGCCGCGCGCATCCCCGTGCCCGGCAATAAAATCATTGACGAATACGTCGGCGGCGTTAATACCGGCGACACGCGACTCAGCGTCGCCCACATGCGCTCCCCCGCCGGGTGGAGCGAACCGGGCCAAACTCCGGAGTTCGACGAATACACGCTGGTGCTCAAAGGCTTCATGCGCGTCGAACACCGGGACGGCGTGCTCGATGTCGCCGCCGGGCAAGCCGTGCTGACGCATGCGGGCGAGTGGATTCGTTACTCCACGCCCGAAGGCGCCGAGTATATTGCCATCTGCCTGCCCGCCTTCGCGCCCGATACTGTCCACCGGGATGAGTAAGTGATGCAGATGCCCCTCGTCTGGACGCCGGCCACGCGGACCGTCACCCAAGTTACTCAGGAAATTCGCGAGCACTTACAAGGCAATTTCTCCGGCATCTGGATTACCGGCGAAGTGACGGAATGTAAGCTGGCCAGCAGCGGGCACTGGTATTTCTCTTTGAAAGACGCCGGCGCGAAAATCTCCTGCGCGTGCTTCAAGGGGTCAGCCTTTCGCTTGAAGGTAAAGCCGCAGGACGGCTTACTGGTGCAGGCGCGCGGCTCCATCGACGTCTATGAGCCGCGCGGCGTCTATCAATTCATTGTTGAGGCGATTGAGCCGCAAGGCCTGGGCGCCCTACAGCTTGCTTTCGAAAAACTAAAACAGAAGCTCGCCGCCGAAGGCCTCTTCGCGACGGAACGCAAGCGGCCCTTGCCCAAGCATCCGCGCCGGATCGGGTTGGTCACCTCGCCAGATGGCGCCGTGATTGAAGACATGCTCAACGTGTTGACGCGCCGCTTTCCGGGACTGCACATCCGGCTCTATCCGGCCCAGGTGCAGGGCCCGGGCGCAGCCGCGCAGATCGCCGAAGGCGTGCGCTACTTCAGCGGCTCCGGCTGGGCCGACGTCGTGATCGTGGGCCGGGGCGGCGGTTCGCTTGAAGACCTCTGGGCCTTCAACGAAGAGATCGTGGCGCGCGCCATCTTCGAAAGCGCCGTCCCCATCATCTCCGCCGTCGGCCACGAAACCGACTTCACCATCGCCGACTTCGTCGCCGACCTGCGCGCCCCCACCCCCTCCGCCGCCGCTGAACTCGTCATCGGCACCCGCCAGGAACTCCTGGAGCGGCTGGCCGCCGACTATCGCCGCCTCGAAAGGCTCCTGCGCTACCGTCTCTCCCAAGCCAGCGAAAGGCTCAATCGTCAAGGGATTGACCGGGCGCGCGCCGTCATCGAACGCCGCCTGCGCCGCCACGGACAGCGCACCGACGAACTGGAATCCGCGCTGCGCGAACGCATCCGCCGCCACCTGCTCGCCCGGCGCGAACGGCATCAGAAGCTGGAAGCGCGGCTGGCCCGCACGGACCTCCGCCTGCGCTTCGCGGAAGCGCATCGCCGGCTCGATGCCGCCACGCGCCGCTTGCAGGAACTCGTCACGGCTGGCCTCACCCGCGCCGAGCACCGCCGCGCGCACCTGGCCGGGCAGTTGCAGCACCTTAGTCCGCTGGCGATTCTGGAGCGCGGCTATGCCATCGTCGAAGGCGAGGCCGGCATCGTGAAGCACGCGGCCAACGTCGCAGTCGGCGCCGACCTGCGGATCCGGTTGGCTAACGGTCGCGTCGCTGCGCGGGTGACGGGAAAACTCTAGCTGCTCCCACCGCATGATTGGTAAAGCACTCGGAGCAACCCCATTCACGGTCCGGTTGCCAACACTATCGAGTGCACAGCGCTCCTCGCGGTCAGCGCGGATCCAGACATGCTATTCTGTATATACAGTGTGCGCTACGAGTGGAATGGCGAAAAGAATCAACTCAACCAGAGAAAGCATCGTGGGATCTCGTTCGAACTCGCGACACTGGTATTCGACGACCCGCGCTCGATACTGCGGTTTGATCGTTGGGATGAAACCGGAGAACCTCGATAGCATGCCATTGGTTCGGTCTCAGTGGAGCCCGAGGCAAGGGCCGTCCTGTTAGTGGTGCATGTGTATAGAGAGGACCATCATGGCGAAGAGATTATCCGGATCATCTTCCCGCCGGGCTGATCACAATGACGTCAGAAGATATCAGGAACAGGACCTGGACTAGCGCGGAGCGCTTAGCCATCCGCGAGGCGGCCGAGCTTCAAGCCATCGGCGACGACTCCCAGATTAACTACGACGACATCCCACGCCTTACCCAGGAGCAGCTGGCCCAGATGGTCCGCAGCCGCGATTTGAAGCGCAAGGTCCCGGTGAGTGTGCGGCTCGACCCCGAGGTATTGACTTGGCTGAAGTCGAAGGGCGATGGCCATCTCACCCGCATCAACGACATCCTCCACAACCTGATGGACGCCGAGAAACAGGCGCTTCGGCGCTAGGGAAGTTCAGCGCCCCTTCCGCTCATTGACGTTTGGACTTCGGCAGCACCAGCTTGCAGTTCTCCGGGTCCGGACTCTGACGATAGTACACTGCCACATGCCCACCATCGACACTTCACCGCGGCCATCTTGCGCCGAAGGCTCCTCGCGCTCGCCCACTAACGCCGCCTCGAAAGGCCTATGCCTCTCCCAAGCCAGCGAACGGCTCAACCGCCAAGGGATTGACCGGGCACGCGCCGTCATCGAACGCCGCCTGCGCCGCTACGGGCAGCGCACCGATGAGCTAGTGGCCGCGTCGCTGCCCGGGTGACGGAGAAACTATAGCTCCGGATGCTGTTCAGATAACGGCTTCTGCCGGGCAATAGTATCTTCTGGATGTTCCGTGAACGAACTGCGCTTTCCTAACAGCCCAAACTCTCAGCGCACCGCGTGGGTACGCAGCCATGTTTCCAGCTCAGACATTCGGAACCGTCCCGATGTATACAAATCCATCACGAAGCGGTACGCGTCCAACTCTTCCACGCGGAGCGAATAACCGTTGATCGCTAGATGCGCTGCCATCGAAGCAATTGCAGTCCGTTTGTTACCGTCGACAAAGGGATGGTTCTGAGACAACGATTCCCATAGCGCGGCGGCCTCCGAAATCGCGTCGAGATAGTAGCCACTCCGCGGTCGCATCACAGCTGCTTCCAATCCACCGCGGTCACGGATACCGTGGCCACCGCCGAACGCTTCGACCGAATCTTGATGGATACCCAAGACGTCCTCCGCGGTGAGGTAGATACTCACAACCGACCTATTGGGCCAGCAGGCGCATCAGAGTCGGATTCTCGCGCATGAAGCGGCGGGCGGCCATCCGAGCCGGCGATAGGCCATCGTCGGGCGTATTGAAGCGGGGTTCGCCCGAAGGTAGTTCCGCAAGCAAGGCTTCGGTTAGTCCTCGCCCGCTGGCCTCGTCCTGACGCCTACTCTTTAGGAATTCGGCAACCGCCAGGATTGCCTTCTGCTCACCGGGTGTCAGGAGTTCCAAGGTTTCCAATAGGGCTAGGTCCACCATCTCATTAGAATACCAATGCAGCGGTTTCCTTGCTGGTTCCTGAGCTACGGGGACAGATCTAACGCGCATAGCGGCGGCGCGTACGCGCGCGCTCCGCGCGCAGCACTTGCGCTTCGTCGAGTCCGAAGTAATGCGCGATCTCGTGCCAGACGGTCTCCGCCACCAGCCGTCGCAGATGCTGTACGTTGCGGGCCTGCCGGACGTGGGGAATCCGGTAGATGGTGATGCGGTCCGGCAGGACGAAGCCGTCGCTGGCTTGACGTTCGGTGAGCGGACGGCCTTCGTATAGCCCCAGCAGGCCGGGGCTGGGCGCCTGATCCTCCACCACCAGCACGACATTCCGCATCCGGGCCCGGTAGGCGGCCGGGATGCTGGCGAATGCGTCGGCCACCAGCTCTTCGAAGCTAGCTTTCGATAGCGACATACGCTCCCAGGCTGGTCATCGCCGCGCCGGTCCCCAGCCGCTGATTGCGCCGGGCGCGACGGCTGCGCAGCAGGTTGCCGATGGGGCCCGCGAATAGCGCCACCACCACATCGGCCATGGTGTTCATGCAAACCGAGATCGTGCCCAGTAGAAGAAACTGCGGCAGCGTCGGACCCGCCGAGGGACTCACAAATTGCGGGATGAACGACAGAAAGAACAGCGCCGTCTTCGGATTCAATACTTCGGTAACAATTCCCTGGCGAAACGCATGCTGATCCACCGGACCCGTTGCATCCACCGCAGGCTCATCGCCGGCGCCCCGCATCATCTGGATGCCCAGGTAAACCAGATAGGCCGCGCCTGCGTACTTCACGAGCTGATACGCGAGCGCCGAAGTCGCCAGCAGCGCCGATAGGCCGAAGGCCGCGGCCAGCACATGCGCGAAGCCCCCCACCCACGTGCCCAACGACGACAGAATCCCCTCGCGACGGCCGCCCGCCAGGCTGCGCGTTAAGACGTACAAGAGCCCCGGTCCGGGCGTGATGGCCAGCAGGAACGAGGCCGAAAGAAAGGCGAGCAGCGCGGGTGTGGGCGGCATTTTCCTCAGTTTACGCGATTACTCGCTGATCACCGTCGCGACGCGTCAGCCGCTGCCGGTCCAGAAACTCAAGCAACGGGATGGCGTACTTGCGCGAGACGCCCGTCCAATCTTTAAAGTCGCCCACCGTGAACCGCTGGCCGCGGCGCTGCTGCAACAAGGCCTGCACCTGGGCCAGCGCCGTCGCATGATAAACCAGCTCCAGATTGATGCGGACCAGCTTGCGGTCCCGCAGCAGGGCCTGCAATAGAGTCTTGGCGCGCGTAGGATCGATGCCCGATTGCGCCAGCACTTCCGCCGTCGCCGGGACGGCGAGTCCGGCATCGGCGAAGAGCGCTTCCATCTTGGCCAGCGCCGCGGACTCGTCCTCCTGCAGCACCATCCGATGCGCCGTCAGCCGCAGCAAGTCGCCGTCGCTCGTCACCGCCTTCGTCTCAGCCAACAAGGCTTCAAAGACGGCCGGCGGCGACTGCGCCATCAGCCGCACCCGCGCCTCTTCCTTCGGCCAACCCGGTTGCAGCGGCTGTTTGGCGTGGAAGTCTTTGAGCAACGCCTGCAACTCGGCGGACTTCGCGGCCATCCACGGCGGATGCAGCAGCCAGGTGCCCGCCGTGTCCTTCACGCGCTGCCCCGCTGGCACTTGCGCCGCCTGCCGACCCGTACGCGCGATCACCTTCGAGAGCAATAACCCGCCCGGCGACTCCTGCAACAGCGCCCCCACCGGATCCCCCGCAAACGCCTCCGCCCGCGCCTCTCGCGAAGCAAACGGGCCCGCGCGGCGCGGCGGCGCCACGTCAATCACCGTGCCTCCGCCGATCGTCACCACCGGCGAGAACAGACGCACGATGAAACGGTCGCCCGGCAGTAACAAGGTCGGCTCCTGAAGTTCGAAGCGCACCAGGGCTTCTGTGCCCGGCTCCAGCTTCGTCCGCGCATCCAGCGGAATCACGCTAGCCTCCACCTCGGCCGTACCTGCGTGAAAATGCACCGGCGCCCCGCGCTTTAAGGGCTTTGCGCCCGGCAACAACTTCAGCCGCGCGTCGAGCCGGGTGACGGCGGCGAACACGGGCGCGGCCAGCACTTGTCCTCGCCGCAGTTGCTCCTTCTCGACGCCGGCCAGATTCAGCGCCACGCGCTGGCCCGCCGACGCTTGCCTAGCCGCTTGCCCATGCTTCTGAATGCCGCGCACCCGCGCCGTCAAGCCCTCCGGATACACGCGGACCTCATCCTCCACCCGCACCTGGCCCGACATCAGCGTTCCCGTCACCACCGTTCCGTGGCCCTTCATCGTGAACACGCGATCCACCGGCAGGCGAAACCAGGCGTCGGCACTCTTCGTGGTCACGCGCTCCGCTACGGCCGTCAGGGCGTCGCGTAGCTCCGGCAGTCCCGCGCCGGTGGTCGCGCTCACTGGGATGATCGGCGCGCCTTCGAGGAAGGAGCCGGCTACCAACTCAGCCACTTCCAGCTTCACGAGTTCCACCAGATCCGCGTCGACGAGGTCACTCTTCGTGATCGCCACTACGCCGGCCTGAATGCCCAGCAGGCGGCAGATGTCGAAGTGCTCGCGCGTCTGCGGCTTGATGGACTCGGTCGCCGCCACCACCAGCAGCGCCAGGTCAATGCCGCTGGCCCCGGCCAGCATGTTCTTGACGAAGCGCTCATGCCCCGGGACATCGACGAAGCCGAGGCTGAGTCCGCTCGCGACCGGCAGGTGCGCGAATCCCAGATCAATCGAGATGCCGCGCCGTTTCTCTTCGGCCAGACGATCCGTGTCGACACCGGTCAGCGCGCGCGTCAGCGTAGACTTACCATGGTCGATGTGGCCCGCGGTGCCCACGATGACATTTTTCATTCCCATACTCGTCGCAAGCTCTATCTTCGCCCAAGCGCCTCAGGATGCCCAAACTCGCCAGGATGAGGTGACCTTTCGCACCTCGGTGGTCCAGGTCCGCGTCGACGCCCAGGTGGTGGAGAACAACCGCCCCGTCACCGGCCTCACCAAAGACGACTTCGTTATCTTCGACGAAGGCACGCGCCAACCCCTGACCTACTTCGGCCACGACGCTGACCCCGTCACTGTCCTGCTGTTGCTCGACGTCTCCGGCAGCATGAAGCTGTATCTCGAGCAAATGGGCAAAACCGCCCGCCAGGCCCTGGGCCAACTCACCCCGCAGGATCGCGCCGGCGTCATGGTCTTCAGCAAAGGCACCGAGGTCTTCCACGCTTTCTCGAATCGCTTTCCCGAAGCCGCCCGCGAGATTGAAGTCGCCGTGCTGGACGCTAAGATGCCTGCGGGTACGGCGATCCACGCCGCGCTGCTGGATGCCGCCGCCGAGTTCGCCAAAGCTCCCCCCGAAGGCCGGCGCGCCCTCTTGATGCTCACCGACGGGGGCAGCCTCAATCATCTGATCACCGAGGATCAAGCCGTGCAGGAGCTCTCCGCGGCGAACGTCGTGGTGAATGCCATTGTCGTGGGCAAGTCGCGCAGCGTGCGCGCTATCGCCGGCGGCAATCCCGACTTCTCCCCCAGCGATGTCTTCTCCGTCGCCCAGCGCACCGGCGGCGAGGCCTTCCGCGCCGAACGCGCCGGCGAAGCCTTCGCTCCCCTCATTGCCCGCCTGCGGACCCGCTACTCACTCGCCTTCGCTATGCCGCCGGACGCCAAGCCCGGCGTCTTCCGGCGGCTGCGCGTCGAGTTATCGCCGGCCGCGAAGCGCCGTTATCCCAAGGCGCAGATCCGCACTCGCGCCGGGTACCAAGCCGGAAATTAATCCGCAATCGTGATATAGTGCCCAGCAACATCCCACGGGTCGGGCTCGTTGGGGTAACGAGTAAACAGGAAGGTCTTATGAATTGCACTACGCTTGGCCGGGTCGCCCGGCAACTCACACTATGGGTGTGCGCGGCGGCTCTGATGCTGTACGCCCAATCTGAACGCGGCACGATCACGGGCACCGTGCGCGACGGCTCTGGCGCGGTGGTGCCCGGAGCGAAGGTGACGCTCACCAATACGCAGACCGGGGTGAAGTTTAACGCTCCGTCGAATGCGAACGGAGAATTTACCGTGCCCCAATTGCAAGTGGGCGTCTACACGGTGCGCGTAGAGAAGGAAGGCTTTCGCCCATCCACTCTCACGGGACTGGCGCTAAACGCTTCGGCGACCATGCGCGCCGATACGACGCTCGAAGTCGGCTCCGCCGCGCAGGCCGTGGAAGTGTCGGCCAGCGCGCTCACGCTCTCGACGGAGAATGCGAAGTCCAGTGTCACGATCAACAATAAGCTGGTGGATGAACTCCCGCTGGTCGTGGGCGGCACGCTCCGTAGCCCCTTCAACCTCGCCGCTTTGACGCCCGAAGCCAAGAACGTCGGCGGCGACAACGGCTTCATCCTCGGCGGCGGACAAGCGGCCGGCTACGGCACTAACCTTGACGGTGTCTCGGCCAACACGACGCGCGCCCTCACCCAAAGCTGGGTCGCGGTAAACGCGCCCTCCATTGAGGCCATCACCGAGTTCACGGTCGACACCAACGGCTTCAAAGCCGAGTTCGGCCAAGCCACCGGCGGCATCATGAGCTTCGCTTCGAAGAGCGGCACCAATAAGCTGCACGGCACGGCTTATGAGTTCCTCCGCAATAACGTGCTGGACGCGAATAATTTCTTCAACAATGCCCGCGGTATCGCACGCCCCGTCTACAAGCAGCACGACTTTGGCGCTTCCGTCGGCGGTCCCGTGATGATTCCGAAAATCTACGACGGCCGCAACAAGACGTTCTTCTTCTTCAGCTACGAAGCCTTCCGCAACCGCGAGGGCGCCACCGGCGCGCAGCGCACCGTCCCGACGCCGGAAATGTACGGCGGTGACTTCCGCAACTGGGTAAACGCCAGCGGCCAGCAGATTCCCATCTACGACCCCACCACCCAGGTAGTTGGGGCCGGCGGGGCCGTCACCCGTAATCCATTTCCAAACAACCAGATTCCGCCTTCGATGTTTGATCCGAACATCGTGCAAGCCCTCGCCGCTTTCCGTAGCGGCACCACGCCTCTGCCCAACAATGGCGCCGCTCCTGGCACGGTGGGCTACGTGCAGAATAACTTCCTCGTCACCAATGGCAGCGTCGTCCGCCCGAACACGAAGATTAGCGTCAAGGGCGACCACGTCTTTAACGACAAGCACCGTATCTCCGGCTATTGGGGCTACAACCGTAGCTTCGAAAAGCCCAGCGCCAACGGCGTGCCGGATCTGCCCGGCAACTTCGTCAACTACAACGACACCCGCCGTCCGTCCGACGTCTTCCGCGGCAGTTGGGACTGGAACATCTCGCCCACCGTCTTCAACCATTTCTACGGCGGCGGCAACAACTGGAAGGAAAACCACGACCCGCCGCAGGCCACGGTGATCAGCGGCATCGACTGGAAGAGCAAATACTGCGCCATCAACGTCGCCGATTGCGGGCAAAACCTGGTCAACATGAACTTCTCGAACGGCTATAGCCAGTGGGGCGGCCGCGCCAACAATGGCTCAGAGAACTTCATCAAGCAGTTCGCCAATGACGTCACCATCATCCGGGGGAAGCACACCATCAAATTCGGCGGCCAGGCCATGTATCAGTACTACAACGGCTTTGGCCGCCAGTGCATCTCCGGCTGCATGAGCTGGGACTTCAAGAACACCGGCCGCCCCGGTGACACCAACTTCACGACGGCAGGCGGCAGCCCCATCGCTTCCATGCTGCTGGGTTACGCCTCGGACGGCGTCGCGGAAACCGTCCGCTACATTGGCCAGCAGTGGCCCTCCTACGCCGGCTTCGTCCAAACCGACTGGCGCGTCAAATCCAACCTCATGATCAACCTCGGCCTCCGCTGGGAGACCATGCTGCCGCCCAGCGGCGAGAACGACAGTTGGAGCGATTTCGATCCGAACAAGCCGAATCCCAACGCCGGCGGCATCAAGGGCGCCCTCATCTTCGCCGGCACTGGCCAAGGCCGGGAAGGTACGCGGACCCTCGCCGACTCTTACTTCAAGGCCTTCGGACCTCGCTTCGGCATGGCCTACACCTATAAGGAAAAGACCGTCATTCGCGCGTCCGCCGGCTTGAGCTACGGCAACATCACCACGGTGACCGGTTCCACGCACCAGCGCGGCTTCACTCTCACGCTCAACTTCCCTGACCAGACCAACGGCATCCAGCCGTCGTACCTCGCCAAGAACGGCTTGCCCGCCTGGTCCGCGCCGCCCTTTATCGATCCTGGTTTCGCCAACCGCGACGCCATGCCCTGGTGGCAGGGCAAGGAAGCAACGACGCCGCCGGCCTTCGTTACCTGGAATCTCTCCATTCAACGCCAGTTGTCGCCCACGATGATCATGGAGACCTCCTACAACGCGTCGCTCGGCTCGGGCCTCCAGGCAGGCTTGCTCAACTACAACCAGCTCGATCCCAAATACCTTACGCAATACGGCGCCACGCTGCTGAATTCCTCGGTCACATCCGCGGCGGCGGTGGCGGCGGGCATTCGCTTGCCCTATCCCAACTTCGCTGACCCGGCCGGCCTGCGCGGTTCGGGTGGCTGGGGCGGCCAAGCCACGGTGGGCCGTTCGCTGCGGCCCTATCCACAGTACAACGCCATTGACACCGCCTCGGGCGGCGGCGACCATTCCGGCCACTCCACGTATCACGCCGGTATGATTCGTTTTGAAAAGCGCTATTCGAGCGGCTTGCAGTTTCAGACGTCGTATGTCTTCTCGAAACTCCTCACCGATGCCGACAGCTACTGGGTGGGTGGCGCGGCCATGGATCATTACAACCGTGGTCTCGAGAAGTCCATTGGCCAGTTCGACGTCACGCACAACTTTAAGCTCGGTACGGTCTACGATCTGCCCTTCGGCAAAGGCAAGCGCTTCTTAGCCACGAACCCGGTGGCCGACTGGATCATCGGCGGCTGGCGTGTCTCCGGCACTGCGTTCTACTCCAGCGGCATTCCGCTCGGCCTGGGCACCAGCAACTCGCTGCCGCTCTTCAGTGGTGGCCTGCGGCCCATTATCTCCACCTATGACGGCTGGCGCGGCACCACCAAGGGCGACAAGTTCGATCCCTTCGTGGACCGCTTCACGCAACCGGCCAGCTTCTTCCCGGCTCAACCGGCGAACACCTTCGGCAATCAGACTCGCTACAATCCGAACTTCCGCCAGTTCGGCAATTACAACGAGAACATTTCCATCGCCAAGTCCTTCCCCCTCAAGGAAGGCATCCGCCTCGACTTCCGGGCCGAAGCTTTCAACGCCTTCAACCGCGTCCGCTTCGGCACGGGTAGCCTGAGCCTGCAAAGCAACCAATTCGGCCAGTTGACCGGAGCGGGCGACCTCCTGAATTCACCGCGTTCGATGCAAATGGCGTTGAAGCTGTACTTCTAAGCCCCGACCCATGGAAAAACAACGCGCCGGCCATTGGCCGGCGCGTTTTTTTTTGGTACTTCCGATGCACCTACACCTCCGTGAGCCGCATCGGTTGCTTTTGCCAATACGTGAGTGACCGCCAAACCCATTCCGCCGGACCATAGCGGAAATACTTCAGCCACAGCGGACTCAAAGCCAAATTGATCACCCACATCCCAGCCACCACCCAATACAACTGATGCCGTTCGAGCTTCGCAAAATAGCCGAGCCCATAACCGTTGAAGAATAGAGTCATCAGAATCGACGTCAGCAAGTAGTTACTCAGAGCCGTGCGGCCCACGGCGGCCAGGGGCGCGGTGATCCAGGTGAGGCCGGCCTTGGCCGCCATCATCACGAGTCCGACGTAGGCTAGGCCCACCAGGAGACGGCTGGGGTCGGCCACGACACCGATGTAGGCGAAGTACTCGGGAATGGCAAAGCCCGCGGAGTGCCAACGGCTGGCGGCCCAGCCGTGCAAGGGTGCGCCGATGGCGAAACCGGCGAGCACCAGCGCGCCGTAGAAGCCGTAGCTCTTCTGCGCGCTAAAGACGCCCGCTTTCGCCAAACCCATCCCCAGAATCTGCATCGCCAGAACGTCGAGGAAAAAGAATTGGAAGAACATCGTAAACTCCAGCAACGCCGCCTCGCCGGACCGCTGCACCAGATTTCCTACCCAACCGCCGCGATGCGCCGCGATCTCCTTTTGTACCTGCGCCGCCGAGGGCGTGAACATTTCCTCCAAAGCGGCGTATTCCGTCATCGCTTTCTTCTCCGCCTCGGTAGGAGCGGCCTTAGCCCGAGCGGACTTCGCACTTTGTGCCATCTCGCCGATCCCGTAGCCCGCGCCCAGATTTTGCAACGAGTGCAGCGCGATCAGCAACAGGCCGGTGATGATGAGCGTCTTCGGTTTCAGGTTGCGCAGGGGGAACAGCAGCAGGCCGATCACTCCGTAGCCGTAGAGGATGTCGCCCGCCCAAATAAAATGCGCGTGCAGGAGACCGATCAGAATCAGCCACATCGTACGGCGGTAATAGATGTCAGCCGCGAAAATGCCGTCGCCGCGCTCCTCGGCGCGCGACACCAATAGCCAAGCGCTCGCCCCAAAGAGCATCGAGAAGATACAGCGCATCTTGCCGTCCCACAGGGCCATGGCGGTGAACCAAGTGGCCAGATTGATGCCGTCGGCGCCGCCGGCGACGGCGGGGTTCATGTAGGCGGCGAAGGGGAGGCCGAAGGAGGCGATGTTCAACAGCAGAATGCCCAGAAGGGAGAAACCGCGAAGAGCGTCGAGCGAGTCTATACGGGCCATAGTGAGGGACATTCAATGTATTGTATGCACTTTTCTGCATCAGAATCTGGATTCTCGCGTGACGGGCGCGTTACCATAAGAGTGTACATGCAAATGAGTTGCACCAGAATCCTCCTTTTCACCCTCCTGATGGCTGCCGCCCTTTGTGCCCAGTCCGAGACCGCGACACTTAGTGGCACGGTATTGGACCCGCAGAACGCGCCGTTGACCGGCGTCCAAATCGAGCTCCGCAACGTGGCCACCGGTCAGCTTCGCGAAGCGGCCACCACGCAAACCGGCTCTTTCGTTTTTGCCTTCCTCACGCCCGGCTCTTATGACTTGACGGTGAAGCGCGACGGCTTCCTCACGCGCCGCGTGGAAGCGATTGGCGTAAACGTCAATGACCGGAAGATCCTCGAAATCGAAATGCCGCCCGCGCAAGGGCCCGAGCGCATCGACGTGGTGGACTCCTACAACGCCATCCAAGCCACCTCCTCCGTGGGCACTCTGGTGGACCGCAAGTTCGTCGAAAATCTGCCTCTGAATGGGCGCAGCTTTCAAAGTCTGATCATGCTGACGCCGGGGGTGAATCCCACGCCGGCCACGCAACGCAACCCCGGGCAGTTCTCCGTCAACGGCCAGCGCACCAGCACGAATGCCTTCAGCGTGGACGGCGTCAGCGCGAATTTCGGTATCATGGCCGGGCCCGCCATCTCGGCCGCCGCCGATGGCGTGATGCCGGCGCTGAGCGCGGCGGGCGGCACGAATTCGCTGGTGTCCGTCGATGCGATGCAGGAATTCCAGGTGCAGACTTCGAGCTTCGCGCCGGAGTTCGGGCGCACCCCCGGCGGCCAGGTCTCCATCGTGACGCGCTCCGGCACCAACGCCTTCCACGGCGCGCTGTTTAACTACTTCCGCAACGACAAACTGGACGCCAACGACTGGTTTGCCAAGCGCGACGGACTCGCGCGTCCGCCCGTCCGCCAGAACGACTTCGGCGGCGTCGCCGGAGGGCCGGTGTTGCTGCCCAAGCTTTACGACGGGCGCAATCGCACCTTCTTCTTTTTCTCCTACGAGGGGCTGCGCCTGCGACAGCCGCAGTTCGCCGCTGACGCCTATCCGAACGCCGCCGCGCGGCTCCGCGCCGCTCCCGCCGCGCGCCCGCTCGTGAACTCTTACCCGTTGCCCAATCGCGAAGACCTCGGCGGTGGCTTCGGCCGGTTCGCGGCCACGTATTCAAATCCGCTGAACCTGGATTCCACCAGCCTCCGGATCGACCATCAACTCACCGGCCGCATCACCCTCTTTGGCCGCTTCCTGGAGGCGCCCTCCGACAGCGGCTTCCGCGGCGCGGCGCAGGGCTATGACCTTTCGCTCTCCACCGTCAATCGCAACACGAACGACTCCCGCACCGTCACGTTGGGCTCGACGCAAACCCTCAGCGCGTCGCTCTTGAACGAGGTCCGCTTCAACTACTCGCGCAACTCGGGCGCGTTCACCACGTCGATGGACGACTTCGGCGGGGCCATCCCGTTGACAGATGCGTTCCTGTTCCCCTCGTTCGCGAATCGCGTCACCGGGGCAGCCGGAATTCTGCCCGTCGGTTTGCGCGGCTTCTCGGTGGGCAACCTCGCCAACAACCGGCAGTCGCAGTGGAATATCGTTGACAACTTCTCCTTCACCCGCGCCCAGCATCAGTACAAAATTGGCTTCGACTACCGCCGCCTGACGCCCGAGATCCTGGCGCCGCTGTATCAGCAGTTCGGAGTCTTTGTCGGGCTCGACGGACCGGTCGGCCTGCTAGGCGGCCGTGGCTCCGCCGCCTTGGTGGCGGCCTTTGAGGGCATGAAGGCGTCGGTGACGAATTTCTCCTGGTACGTGCAGGATACTTGGCGTCCGCATCAGCGTTGGACGTTCACTTATGGCGTCCGTTGGGACTACAATCCGCCGCCCGTGGGGCTCGACAACCGGCCCATCTACACCGCGCAAGGCATCGAGGATCCGCGCACCGCGACGCTGGCCCCGGTCGGCACGCCGCTCTTCAACGCGCGCCGCAACAACTTCGCGCCTCGCCTGGGCGTCGCCTATCGGCTCGGAAACCGGACTGGCCGCGAGACCGTTCTGCGCGGCGGCTACGGCCTCTTCTATGACCTTCCACTCGGCGGACTGCAAGCCGCCTCCGGCAATCCGCCTTATCGCCGCACCCTCCGTTATGCCAACGTGCCCTATCCGCTGCCGGCCGAGCAAGCCGTCCCCGCGCCGGTAACGACCACCGGCCGCTTTGATACGGTTTATGCCTTCGCCAGCGACTTCCGCCAGCCCTTCGTGCAGCAGTTCAATGTGACTTTGGAGCAGAATCTGGGCCGCAATCGGACCGTCACTGCCTCTTATATCGGCGCCGTCGGCCGCCGCCTTTTGCGTCGCGAGACGATCTCGCAGCCGCGCGCTTTTCAAGTCTTCGACACCATCCAGATCACCCGCGCCGCAGCCAGTTCGGACTACCACGGCTTCCAGGTGCAGTTCGTGGAGCGGCTGCGCCGCGGCCTGCAGGTGCTGATGTCGCACTCCTGGGCCCATTCCCTTGATGACACCTCGGACAACGTCTCGCTGGTGCTGCCGGCCAGCACCTTTAACCCGCGCCTGAATCGCGCCAGTTCGGACTATGACCTGCGTCATGTCTTTTCGGGGGCCGTCACCTACGACGTGCCGCTGAAGGGTAACGTCCTCGTTAAGAACTGGGGCGTCGACTCGGTCTTCCGCCTGCAATCGGCCTTCCCGATTGACGTCCTCAACCGCACCGCGACTCTGCTCGGCAACTATGACCTACGTCCGAATCGCGTGGACGGCGTGCCGCTGTATCTGAACGGTGACCAGTATCCCGGTGGGCGTATCCTGAATCGCGCGGCCTTCGCCGTGCCTACCGGCCAGCAGACGCACGGCTCGCTCGGCCGCAACGTCGCGCGGGGCTTCGCGCTGCGCCAGATCGACTTCACCGTCCGCCGCCAGTTCAACTTCGGCGAGCGCGCCAACCTGCAGTTCCGCGCCGAGTTCTTCAACGTCTTCAACCACCCCAGCTTCGCCTCACCGGACGGCAACCTCGCCAACCGCCTGTTCGGCGTCTCCACGCAGATGTTCGGCCGCGGACTGGGCCAGGGCGGGGTGAACGGTGGCTTGAATCCGCTGTACGCCATCGGTACGCCGCGGTCCGTCCAGTTGGCGTTAAAGCTGCGCTGGTAGCCCGCCGCGTCAGCGGCGGGGCACGTTCACGAATTATGCAGTTTTACAGGGGTTTTTGCCGGAAAACGGCCATGCTACCCCGCCGCTGACGCGGCGGGGTAACCGCGCAATCCTCGGCGGAACTCGCACGGATCTCGCGCGCCAGCACGGTCGCAATCCAGCCGGGGACCGGGCCGTGCCGCTGTCGTCCATCTTCGGCTAGCCTTAAGTCACCACGCGGACCAGCCATTCGGCGACCAGCGCCGGCTTCACAGCGCCTTCGATCTCCACCGTCGCCGTATAGGCGATCTGGAAGCCGCCCGCTACGTCCGTCACCGAGAGCAGCACGAAACGGCCCCGAATGCGGGAGCCGGAGCGTACCGGCGCGGTGAAGCGAAGACGATTCAGGCCGTAGTTCAGGCGATGGGCGAAGTCGCCTTCGAGGTCGATGGCTTCGTGGGCCAGGATGCTGAGTAGGGAGAGCGTCAGGAAGCCGTGCGCAATCGTGCCGCCCAGGGGTGAGGCGGCGGCGCGGACGGGGTCCGTGTGGATCCATTGGTCGTCGCCGGTGGCGGCGGCAAATTGGTCGATGCGGGCTTGCGTCACCTCGTGCCAGCCCGACACGCCGACCTCTTGCCCGATCAGTTTTTCGAGCTCGTCCTTACCGTGGATCGTCATGGATCACTCCTTCGAGTTGGCTGAAGTCTTCGAGGCCCAGCAACTCGCGCAGCGCCTGGCGCGTGTGTTGGCCCAGCAGCGGCGCGGCGGCGCCAATGGCCCCGGGTGTCGCGCTCAGCTTGATCGGGAGCCCTGTCACCCGCACCGGCCCCGCCGTAGGGTGCTGAAGCGTGGGGAACATGTCGCGATGCGCGGACTGTGGGTCATTCACCACCTCGCGCAGATTGCGCACCGGAGCGCAAGGGATGCCGTGACGCCGAAACAGCGCTTGCCAATAGGCGGTGGGCTGTTGGCGAAAGAGGGCGACAATCTGCGGTTCCAGCACCTGCCGGTGCTCCACCCGTAGGGCGTTCGTCGCAAAGCGCGGATCGGCGGCCCAGCCGGGTTGGGCGAGCGCTTCGCAGAAGGTAAGCCACAGCTTGTCGCTGGCCACGGCGATGACGATTTCGCCATCGGCGGCGGGGAAGCCGGCGTAGGGCACGATGGTGGCGAAGGCGGTGCCCAGGGGCACCGGCACTTGGCCGGAGCCAAGGAAATAGGCGAAATTCGAGGCCATGGCCGAGATCATGCCGTCGAACATGGAGACGTCGACGTATTGGCCGGTGCCCGTGGTTTGGCGCGCGTGCAGCGCCATCAGAATGCCGGTGAGCGCGAACATGCCGGCCGTGATGTCGGCGACGGAGTGGCCGGAGCGGGCGGTTTGGCCGTCGGCCGTGCCGGTGAAGCTGATCAAGCCGGAGTCGGCTTGCATGATCAGGTCCATGGCCGGCTCATCGCGGGAAGGCCCCGTCTGGCCGTGGCCGGAGATCGAGCAGTAGATCAGGCGCGGATTGATGGCCTGCGCGGCCGCGTAGCCCAGGCCGAGCCGTTCCATGGTGCCGGGGCGGAAGTTCTCGATCAGGACGTCGGCCTTGGCGATCATCTGCCGGCAGAGCTCGATGCCCCGGGGATCCTTGAGGTCAATGGCGAGTCCGCGTTTGCCGGAGTTCAGGCTCAGGAAGTAGCTGGCGACGTCGCCAATAAACGGCGGACCCCAGGTCCGGCCCATGTCGTAGGCTTCGGGCCCCTCGATCTTGTAGACGTCCGCGCCGTAGTTGGCCAGCAACATGGTGCAGTACGGTCCGGCGAGGGCGTGGGTGAAGTCGAGGACGACGAGGGGTGCAAGGGGGCCGGGCATGCGCTGCGCCCTATTTTGGCACAAATACTCCCGGTGACCCCATTTGTCGAAAAACCACGCACAGGTAGGCATGAGGGCATCACATGCTGCAATCATCTTGGGTCTGGCGAGCATGGCACAGGCTGGCCAATTCCGCCACGGACTCGGGCGGGGCGATTCGCTGAAGGCGAAGATTCCTGTAGCCCCGGCCGTGCGCATCGGCCGCGCGACGCTCTCGATTGAGGCCACCAATACCAGCGCCCCGGCGGTCCCTGCGCCCGGCAGCACCGCAGACCCGTCGCCGCCCGTCGCTCAGATCCAGGCCGCGCTCGACCAGGTCTTTCGCGAGAGCTTCAACATCGTCCAGTCCAACGGCGAAGCCGCGCTGCGGGTGAGTGTGACCTTCTATAGCCCCGCCGAATCCCGCGTCGATCCGGTGACGCAGAAGTCGCGCGTTCCCGCCGCGCCCAATCCCGATGGCTCACCCCAGATCGATCCGCAAACGGGCCAGCCGCTCACCGTCGAAAAGAGCATGGTGATCGAGCAGTGGACCGCGCGCGGCCAGATCGCCTTGCGCGTGGAGGTGGTGGACAACTCAGGCGTTTTGATCGATACCTTCACGCCGCAAGCGACCGTGAAGGGCTCCGAAGTGATTTCGGTTGACGGGCAGGATCGCGTGGACCGCACACAACTGCCCACCAACGACCAGGTGCGGGCCAAGCTCATCGCCGACTTGGTAGCCCAATTCGCCCCCCGGTATTGCCCGCCCGCCGCCGAACTCGAGATTCCCCTGGCCGTGGACGAGGGCCTGCGGCCGGGCAACAAGCTGGCGCAAACCGGCGACTTCGCCTCCGCCTCGAAGAGCTGGGAGTCGGCGACGCTCAAGAAGGAAGAAGGCGAAGGCGACCGCCTCCACAACATCGGCACCGTCTATGAGGCGCAAGGCTACGGCACGCTGCTGAAGCAAGCGGATCCGAACCAGGCCGAGCCCTACTTCGCCCGCGCCATCAAGCAATACGCCGCCGCCGCCGAAGTGGACCCCAAAGAGAAGTACATCACCCGCGCGGCTGACCGGGCTCGCAAGGCGATGATGCTGGTGGAGGCCTTTCGCGACCTCGAAAAAAGGCGGCAGCAGGCCCTGGCGGCGAAGTCCATGCCGTCGACGAACACGGGCGCTGGCGTCGTAGTCACCGCGCCCCCGCCGCCTCCTCCTCCCGCCGCGCCTCCCACACCAGGAGGCTTCTTCACTCCGCAAAATGCGGCAACGCCGGTGGACCCGGTAGCCCAAGAAGCCCTCACCGCCGCACTGAATGATCCCCGGCCGGACTCAACCCAGGAAACCGCCTTCCGCGACCTGATCCGCCTGCGCCTGCGCGCCAATCCCGGTGTACCGACGGACGAAGCCAAGGCGCAACTCGAATCGACAGGGCCGATGGCGTATAGCCTGACCGCCCTGCAAGCCAAGCGCGTCGTCCACCAGGAGTCGCGCGACTGGATGGCGGTGCAACCGAAACTTTCCGTCTACCGCGAAACCTTCACGGCCTTCGCGCAAGACGGCAAGATTAACCCCAGCGAGCGCCAGGCGTTACTGACGCTCGCCAAGAATCTCGGACTACTGGAGGCCGACGTCAAGTTGATTGAGTCGAGCCTGAAGGTTGCCGAGTAGAAAAAAACGAAAGAGGAAACCAATGTTTAAGACTTGCTTGCAACTGGCCGCGCTGACGGCCCTCTCCTTGCTGTGTGCGAATGCCCAGGTAGCGCCTATGCCCTGTGGATGTCCGGAGGGTTCGCGCTGGGAACCCCGGCTAGCGTCGTGCACTCGCCCGTCCTGCTCGACGGTGCCGGGAATGCCTGACGGCGATAAGGGCGGCAATTACTTCGCCCTCGGAGGAACGATTCTCCAAAAGGTCGCTTGCTTGCCGACGTGCGGCGATCTGCGTTCGACGGTGACCACGGGCCAGCCGGGCTGGATTCTGAACAAGGCCCCAGGGCTCGGCGCGCCGAAGGCCGCTGTCGTGGTCTCGCGGCCCACCGCCGGGTGGGGCTCCATCCCGGGAGCTTCGTGGATTTCAATTGATGCAAACGGAGGCAACGCCTCCGGTAGCTATGAGTTTGTCTATGCGTTCTGCCTTTGCCCTGGCGCACGGAACCTCAATATCGTGCTCGACTACCTGGCGGATAACGGTGTGCAGATTTATCTGAATAACAAGCTCCTGACGTCAACCACCGGGGACCGGAACTTCGTGGCGCCGCCGAAGAACCTGAATTACTCGACGGTGGTGGGATCGGGCGACGCCGTGGTGGGCACCAATCGGATTCGCATGGTGGTCTCGAACGAGGGCTCAGTTACTGGACTGCTCGCTCGCTTACAACTGATCGCTCCCGGCGGCGCGTGCTCGCGCGGCGTGTCGTCGGAGGCTTTGGGCCAGTGAGAGATTGTGGAGCGAATAGAAAAGTGAAGACGAAAGGTATTTCCATGAAAACCCTTACTTTGATTATTTTTTCGATGGTGTTAGCAGCGGCACCAGGTTCCGCGCAGAGTCAGAGCACAGCTCCTGGCTACCGGGGCCAGCCGGGGGTTCGGACTGGCCCGCAGACATTGCAGTTAGGGAACCAGAACTGCTACTTCCCACCCTGTAAGCCAGAAACTGAGTTTCCCTTGCGAGGATCGGTTGGGGGACTGAGCCCCGGTAGTTCCATGAGCATCGTGGATGTCGATGGCAAAACCGTCACCACCGCGCCCGTTCTGGCAAATGGAGACTTTACTCTGGTGGCGCCGGCAAAGAGCGTGCCGGTGAAACTCCCGGTAAAGATCTGCATTTTGCGCCCATCCCAGCCGCTATCCTGTGGCAACGCCGGAGTGGCGGCGCCCGTGATCGAGTTGCCTAGCCAGCATACACAAGGCCCGCCCATTCGGGTCCCCATTACGATCAAGGGCAAGCCTGGCGGGCAAACGGGAAGTAAGTAAGTGCGAAGCAGAAGGAGTTCCAGGCGCCAAAGTTGGCTGGGGTCCCGCTGGGTGGCCGCCTTCCTCCTCACGGCCCTGGCCATCGCGCAACCCAAAGCCCGCCCGCGCATCCGCGTGGGGGGCACGGTCCAGGCTACCCGCCTGAAGACCTCCGCGCCGCCCGAGTATCCCGCGGCCGCCTTGGCCGCGCGGGTGCAAGGGGTGGTGCGCTTAGAAGTACTCATCGATACAACGGGTGCGGTCACGCAGGCGACGGTCCAGTCGGGTCCCGCGCAGCTTACCCTAGCCGCGCGGGAGGCGGTCTTGCGCTACAAGTACACGCCTACGGAATTGAATGGCCAAGCCGCGGAAGTGATTACCGTGGTCGATGTCCGGTTTACCTTGCCACGTAAAGGGCCATGAGTTACTGCCCCAGTGCCGAACCAGCGCCGATGGCTATCTTTGCCAGCGATGCGGTGGGGCGTTGGCCGCGCAATCGCCGGAGGACGCGCTGCGCAGCCAGCGCGGGGCGGCCATTGCCTGTTACGTTCTGGGTCCTTTGTCTGCTTACTGGTACCTGAATTTTTCTCTCCATGGCGAGTCGCGGGAAGTCCGCTTTCACGCCTGGCAATCCATCTGGCTCAGTTGCATGGCCGGGGCAGCCCACCTGCTCTGGCTGGGGCTCGCCTTTATCGTCGGACAATACCTTCAGGCCAAAAACCTCAGCGATTGGAACCTGCACCCCTACGTCTTTCTGCTCACCTTCGGTGGGGAGATACTCTTGCTGATTCTGATCGAGATCGCCTTGCTGATCGTTTGGCTCCAACTGACGATGGGCGCGTCGGAGGGCCGGATGCGGTGTCTCCCCATCTTCGGACGCTGGGCTGCACGGCGGGCCGGAGTTACTCTGGCAGCAACTGATAACTAACAAAGGCGAGCCGCTTGCTGTCCGGCGACCAGGACGGCACGTTGATCGTCCCCTGGCCGCCGAATAATCGGGCGAGTAACTTACTCTGCCGGTCCGCCAGATTCATCACGTACAAAGTAACATCCAGGTTCGGCGGGTGGCCTGTAACTCCGGGACCGTACGATAGATACACCATGCTCTTGCCATCCGGAGAAATATGGGGGAACCAGTTATTGGCTTCGCCGGAGGTCATCTGCTCGAATTCGGTACCCTCAGGCGTCATGCGCCAGACTTGCATTGAGCCGCCGCGGCTTGAATTGAAGTAAATGTACTTACCATCCGGCGAATACTCAGGGCCATCGTTGTGGCCTTCGCCTTGCGTCAAGCGCCGCTCTTCGCCGCCCTCCACGGGGATCGTGTAGATATCGAACTTACCGTCTCGCTGACCGCAGTAAGTGAGCGTTTTGCCGTCCGGTGACCAGCCATGCCAATAGGACGGAGCGTTCTTCGTGACGCGCCGCGGCTCGCCGCCCGCGCTGGGCAGCGTATAAATTACCGACTTATTGTCTTGGGTGGAATCGCTGATGGCGAGTAACTTGCCGTCCGGCGAGACGCCGTGGTCATTGTTGATGCGCTTCGCAAAGGCCGTAGGAATGATCTCGACGGCGCCACCGGCGGCGGGGACGCGCTTCAGCAGTCCGTCGCCGTTAAAGATGAGGGAGTCGCCCGTCCAGTTGGGCGCTTCGATCTTGCCGGGAGTTACGAGGACGACGCGCCGGTCCGTGGACGAGACCGTCACCGTCTCCAGCGTGCTGTACAGCTTCGGTGTGCCAGGGGACGGCGTACCGAGTTTTACCTGCCGGAAGACGGCTTTCTCGACGCGGTCCTTATCGTGGGAGCAGACGCCGAGGCCGACGTAGAATTCGCCGGTCAGCGCCAGGCGCATGGAGCCACCAGCCAGGCGCAGCGACTCGCCCTGCTTGGCCAGGAACAGATAGAAGTTGTCGCCGCGCTTTTCGAGACGCACACGATGCGGCGACGCCCGATGGACCCCCACCTCTTGCGTGCGCCCGCCCGGCTCTGCCCGCGACTGCAATGATGTGAGCCCGTCCGCATGTACGGCCGCGTCGACATAGGCTGACCCGGCATCGAGGCTTTGGCGAATCATCAGCACAGCCTTCTTGTGCGCATTGCCCTCGCGCGTGGGAAACGAGATCTCCGCTTCCAACGCCACATCGCCGGTGGTCTTCTTGGAGACGAAGTGAAAGGCATCGGCACTGCCCCACATGTTCTCGCCGCTGCCGCTGAGCGTGTAAGCGCCATCCGCGAAGACCGTGGAGCCCGCGTGCAGCACCTGGCCCACGTCGTTCCGGCTCGTAAAGATACCCACCTGCGCCTGCAAGGAAAGAAGAAAGAGTTGCGTCAGCATCAGCCGTATCATACAGCAGCGGCTCCATTCATAAAATCGAAACATACGGGCGCTAGAGTAAGGGATTCATGTTCGAGGACGCTTCCTGGACTTCCACCTTCTTCCTGATTTGCGCCCTCGGCCTGGCGCTCGGCTTCGAATTTGTCAACGGTTTTCACGATACGGCGAACGCCGTGGCCACCGTCATCTACACGCATACGTTGCGGCCCGGCCTGGCCGTGGTGTGGTCCGGCATTTGGAATTTGCTGGGAGTGATGAGCTCCAGCGGCGCCGTGGCGTTTGGCGTACTGGCGCTGTTGCCCGTGGAATTGATCCTGAACGTGGGCTCAGCGGCCGGCTTTGCCATGGTGTTCTCGCTGCTGCTGTCGGCGATTCTCTGGAACCTGGGCACGTGGTATCTGGGCCTGCCGGCGTCCAGTTCGCATACGCTCATCGGCTCCATCATGGGCGTCGGCATCGCGAACGCGATGATGAAAGAGGGTTTGCGCTGGGGCGACGGTGTGAATTGGGCGAAGGCGGAGGAGGTAGGCATTTCCCTGTTGGTATCGCCGCTGGTGGGCTTTCTCTCCGCCGGACTCCTGCTACTCGCCATGAAACGCTGGGTGCATCGTGCCGACCTCTACCGCGACCCCCAGCCCGGCCAACCGCCGCCCACCTGGATCCGCGGCATCCTCATGCTCACCTGCACCGGCGTCAGCTTCGCCCACGGCTCTAACGACGGCCAGAAAGGCATGGGGCTCATCCTGCTGATCCTCATCGGCATCCTGCCGGGCACGTACGCGCTCAACCAGCAAGCCACTTCGCTGCCCACTTCGGCGGCGCCCGCCGCGCAGGTGCTGCGCACCTATGCCGCCAGCCAGCCTTCCACCGGTGACCCGGCCGTCATCCTCTCGCAGTTCCTCCGCACAAAAGCCCCCGCCGATCCCGGCGTCTTCGCCGCCCTCGCCGCTGTCGCCGAGCGCATGGCCCGCAGCTTGGTCGGCAAACGCACCGTAAAAGAACTCGACAAACCCACCCGCAGCCAAATGCGCAGCGACATCTATCTGATGACTTCCAGCCTGTCCTTGCTGCACGAGCGCAAGGTATGGAAAAGCCCCGCCGACCGGGCGCAAATGGATGCCTTCGCCAAGGATCTGACGCCCCTGACGCAGTACATCCCCTTCTGGGTGAAGGTGGCTGTCGCCCTGGCGCTGGGCTTGGGCACCATGATTGGCTGGGAACGCGTCGTGGTGACGGTGGGCGAGAAGATCGGGCAGACGCATCTCAGCTACGGGCAGGGCGCCGCCTCCGAGTTTGTCGCCGCCACCACCATCGCCGCGGCCGACCTGGCGGGCCTACCCGTGAGCACCACGCACGTGCTGAGTTCCGCCGTGGCGGGCACCATGACGGCGAATGGCTCCGGCCTGCAGATGGACACTGTGCGCAACCTCGCGCTGGCGTGGCTGCTGACGATGCCCGTGTGCCTCTTCCTGGGCGCTCTGTTATTCGCCCTCGGGCTGAATATTCTGGCCGGGTTGGGACTACGCTAACCGCAGCCGAAAGCCGCGGTACATCACCTTCATCGGCGGACCCACGTGAACCTGCACGCCGATCTGCCCGCTCAAGCGGCGGCCCGTCGCGTCATCGTCGATCACTATCGACATCAGGCGGCCGTTGATCATGTGCATCAGCGTATTGCCGCGGATGATGAGGTGGACCGAGTTCCAGCCCGGATTCAACGACTCTTTGGGATCGGGAAACGTCGACAGCAGAATCGGCTTGCGGCCCGCCACACGCTGTGTCACCTGTCCGCGCAGGGCGTGAAACAGGCGGCCCTTCTCCTCGTAGTTCTGCCCGGTGTAGACGTTCTTGCCGTCGATGTCGCACTGATAGCCGCGCATGGCGAAGCGGTTGGCGGGAGTGACGGGGTCCGGAATCACGACGCTGCGATAGTTGATGCCGCTGTTGCCGGCGGCGGTGATTTGGTAGTCCACTTTGAGCTCGAAGTCCGCCGGCTGGCCGCCCTTCCAGATGATGAAGGTATTGCTCTTCACCACGGTTTCCGGAGTAATCTCGCCCACCAGACAGCCGTCTTCCACGCGCCAGTAGCGCGGATCGCCTTCCCACCCATCCAGCGACTTGCCGTCGAACATGGGCACAAAACCGCTTTCCGTCTCCAGCGGTTCTGGCCGGTCACTCTGTTTGGGGACGTAAACCTGGGCGGCCATCAGGCTCGAAAGGAAGCTGCGACGGTGAAGCATGCTTCCAGTATCGGCTAACCTGGAATCACGGATGGCCGATCTCTCTCAAGTAGAACAACGCATGCGCGAGGACTGGAATGCCCGCGCGGGGGAAGACGCCTATTACTACGTCGCCTTCGGCCGGCGCGACCAGGCCGATCCCGAATTCGATGCCACCGGCGCCGAAGTGGTGGCCGGCCTCGAGTGGGAGTTAAAGCGCGTGCCGACGGCGCATCCGCGGTCACGCAGAGCGCTCGAAATCGGCTGCGGACCCGGGCGCTTGCTCCGCCCCATGGCCAAGCACTTCGGCGAGATCCACGGCGTTGACGTCGCCGACGCGATGATCGCGCGCGCCCGGGAGCGCCTGGCCGGCACGCCCCATGCGCACGCCCACGTGGGCTCGGGCTCCGGCCTGCCGCAATTCGCCGACGCGAGCTTTGACTACGTCTATTCGTTCGCCGTCTTCCAGCACATTCCCTCGCGCGACGTCGTCTTCAATTACCTGGAGGAGACCGTGCGCGTGCTGAAGCCGAATGGGCTCGTCCGCGCGCAGTTGAACGGACTGCCGCCGGAGGCCCGCGTTTACGACACCTGGAGCGGGGTCCGCGTAACGCCCGGCGAGGTCCGCGACTTCTGCCGCGTACACGGCTTGCTGCTGCTCGCTCTCGAAGGCCAGCACACGCAGTATATGTGGACGACGTGGCATAAGCCCGATGCGTCGATGCAAGCAGCGCCGCTAGGCCAGGTCCGCGTGCGACGCATTACCAATGCCGATTCGTCGGAGCCCGTCGCGCCGGCCAGCGGCCGTTGGGCGTCGATCTCGGTCTGGATCGAGGGCTTGCCGCCCATGGCGGACCTCCTCTCGCTCGACCTGCGGATCGACGGACACAGCGCCAACCTCACTTACCTCGGCCGCCCCGAAGCCGACGGACTCCGCCAACTCAACGCCATTCTGCCCACCGGCCTCTCCACCGGGCTGAATCCCGTCACGCTCCTGTGGCGCGGGCAAGCGCTGGCCGACTCGCGGCTGCGGATCGTGCCCACGCCGCCGCCCGTCCCGCGCGTCATCGAGGCTTCCGACGGCGTGGACCTGCTCTCCGGGCGGCGCGTCGTCTCGGGCTCCATCAAGCTCTTCCTCGAAGAGTGCGCGCATCCCGAGCAGATCGAGATCCGCCTGAACGGCGAGCCGCAGCCGCACCGCGACGTCTTCTGCACGGATCCGATGCCGCCGCGGCACGAGGTGAACTTCCGCGTGCCGGACCACCTACCGGCGGGTCCGCTAACGCTGGACTTGCAGTATCACGCCCGCCGCTTCGCCCCGTTGCATTTTGAGCTGGTGCGCGCATGAGCTTGCTGGGCCTCGAAATCGACGAGCTACGGGCCGCCTTGGGGCCAACCACGAAGCTGCACCGCGCCCGGCAGGTCTACCAGGCGCTTTACGCCGAGCGTGTGCCGGAGTTCGAGGGCTTGCCTACCGGTCACTTGGGCGAAGCGAGCCGCTACCAGTCGAGCGACGGCACGGTCCGTTACCTGCTGTCGCTGGCGGACGGGAAGACCATCGAGACGGTCTTCATCCCCGAAGGCGACCGCGACACCATCTGCATCTCCTCCCAGGTGGGCTGCCCGGTGGACTGCAAGTTCTGCCTGACGGCCCTAATGGGCCTGGAGCGCAATCTCACCACCGGCGAGATCGTCGGCCAAGTGCTCCACGTGATGATGCGGCATCAACTGCGTCCCAAGGAGCGCACGATGAACATCGTGATGATGGGCCAGGGCGAACCGCTGATGAATCTCGACAACGTCCTGAAAGCGACCCGCCTGCTGGTGGACCAGCGCGGCATCGGCATGGGCGAACGCCGCATCACGCTCTCGACGTCCGGGCTGATTCCGAAGATCGAAGAGATGGGCCGCGCCGCGGTCCGGCCGCGGCTGGCGATTAGTTTGAACGCCTCCAGCGAGGAGCAGCGGCGCGAGATCATGCCGATCACGCATAAGTGGCACTTGGCGGATTTGCTGGCAGTCTGCCGCCGCTATCCGCTGCGCCCGAAGGAGTACATCTTCGTGGAGTACGTCCTCCTGGGCGGAGTGAACGACACGGACGCCGACGCCCTGCGGCTGGTGGACCTGCTCGCCGGGCTGCAATGCAAAGTGAACCTGATCCCTCTGAACCCCGGCCCCGGAATCCCCTTCGTGGCGCCGGAGGAGGAGCGAGTCAACGCCTTCCAACGCCTGGTGATGCCGCACGTGCCGTGTTACGTCCGCCGGGCCCGCGGTCAGGACATCTACGCGGCTTGCGGGCAACTGAAGCGGATGTCGGAGTTGGTGACGCTCGGCTAGTACTTCTACTGCTTGATTGGTTGCCTTACTCGTGTTTTCTTCGGAGGCTTTCCCGCGAAACGCTGTGTAAAGCGTTGTGATTCGCGAACCTGCCCCGCCGCTGAGAAGCTCAGAAAAAATCGGCAGACGTGCCCGCAACGAACCCCGACCGTAAGGGAGGGGATGTTTGGCCTGCGTGGCATATTCCTGCATGTATTTGATTTTATTTGACTTGCTGGCCGACGCGGCTCGCGAGGCCATCCCCTCCCTTACGGTCGGGGTTGGTTAGAAGGTCCAAGACCGCAGGCAACACATTTTTTCTGAGCTTCTGACGCGGCGGGCTAATCCGCGAGCAAGCTTTACTCAAGTTTCTTCAAGCGCTTGGTCGCCTCTTTTTGCAGAAACGAATCATTGCTTGTGCTTACTTCCTGCAACGCTCTTCTGGCTTCCTCGCTCCCCTTGCGCGCAGATTTCGAAATACAGTTCAAGGCGTGCAGCCGGACATCTGGATCGTCAAGCAAAGATCGACCGAGGGTAAGGGACTCCGCCGGATCGAGAAGCGTTGAGAGTTTCAAAACAAGTTCCTGACGTCCAATGCCGTAGCGGCGATCGGCCACGAGCTGCTTCAGGAGCGCCGCATCTTCGGAAGAACTCATGGCGGCCAACGCCGCGCCGACAACCCATCTCAACAGATTTCCGCGCTGCGTCTGGGGAATCGCGCAAAAATCGCGGAGAGCCAACTGAAATGCAACAGGCCTTGCCTCTTTGTCAATCAATAAGCGGTAGAGCATTTCCTTGAGGTTGTCGTCCGACACTTTCGGAATCCACTCGACCGCGACCCGGTGCGCTGTTTGGCGAGCCGCCAGACTTCGGGGAAGCCCTTTTCCGTCTCGCTCGAAGTCGAGAGGAAACCCAAGAGCTCGCGTTACCAAAGCAGACTCTGTTTCTTTTCGTGTTCCGCCACTCATCCGTCGAACTCTCCCTCATCAGATAATCTATACGGTCGCGAGCAGCGCCTCGCTGCGCTTCAGAAGCCACACTCGGTCATGCTAAGGGCGGAGATGTCATTAACTCAGGCTCAGGCAAACCGTTATCAGTGTTGTTTTTGTGGACAGGAGATCGAGGCCAAGCTTCCTGATGTCGCGTCACTTTACTACACGACTTGCGTCGATAGGCCGGAGTTGTGCCAGTCTCAGGAAATGTTTTGTCATACCAAGTGCTTGGCCGAGAGGCTTCACAAGGCTGTTCACCTCTATGCGGTGACTTCGCTCGAATTTCACCTTAATCCAGGCGAGGAGGAACCGTTTGTAACGTGATTCCGGCGAGTCTGCTCCTCTCAACACCGCTGCCACAGTCTACTGCGGCGATGGCTTTTGCGGATGGTCGAGCGCTCGCCTAGTCCCGCGAGCTACCAATCGACTCGAGCTCTTTCCACATGTCGCCGTGCCGGTCCCATTCGGGCGTCTCGCGGCCCGTCAATTGCAGCTGTGAGATGTTCATAGTGCCATGGCCGTAGGGGCAAATGTATTCCATCTTGGGGCGTCCAAAGAGGGTCGCGCGGCCCCAGGAGCCGGTCGCCACCGGCATCCGTAGACGGGTGGCGCAGGTACGGCAGCGATAGCGCTGGTCCACCATGGCCGCCCAGCAGAGTCCGGCGATGGCGTGGGCCCACAGCATCGTAGCGAAGAAGTGGGTCTCGGGCTTTGAACCCGGGAGCAGCGTCTCTACCGGGACCCGGTAGAATTCGTGGATCAGCCAATTCGTACCCCAGGCGAACCCGGCAATGGCCACGATCTTGGCTAGTAGCAAACCCCAGTATTTCATGGACTGTTTCCTTACACTCTCAGACTGTTTTATCGGGAAAAAGTTCCCAAAACTTTGGTCTGAGACACGGAAATTCAGGTAACGAGATCACGAATCTCCTGGCTCGCGTCGAAGGCACATTCGGCAGCGACGTCGAGCAGCAGGATCTGGAGCTTGATCATGCGGGATACTGCCTGCTCGCGGCAGAACGCGCACGGGTTGAACTCGTAGATATGGCGAAGGATCGCCAAGTCATCGGCGGGATCGCGGTGCAGGTCGAGGAAGTTGAGTGCATGGCGAGTAGCGGCGTGTACGGCCTCGTAGTCAGTGGCCGCCCGGAGCCAGCGCAGAATCAACGCGTGATCCCCTGGTTGGTAGTTGTTGCGCAGGAGCCCGATAGCCTCAGCACGAGCAAGCTCTATGGCAAAAGCACGTACCGTCGGGTGTGACATCTGCCCCAACGCGGACCTAGCCGCGCTGGCGATCTTGGGATTCGAGGACCGCGCAAGTTCGATCAAGCGGTGCGGATTACCCGGGAACGGCCGGGTGCCGAAGACCACTAGCAGCCACCCTTGTTCTATCTCTTGCGTGGCCGCGAGCAAGGCCTCGGCGGCCAGGGCCAACTCGGCTGGCTTGGCTTTGCGGCCCCAATCGTAAGCGGCTGACCAAACTCGTCCGGGCTCGCGAGCCGCCAACGCCGCCAGGTCCGCGAAGGTCACGGGCTTGGACCGCTGGGCTGACTCTTCCGGACTGGAACTGGAATGCGCCAGATAGCGCGCGATGTCCGCATCCCGGTCCGCCGCCTCGCGAAGCGTACCCAGGGTGGCTTCTTCGCCCAGGCGACTCTCCGCGACAGAGAGCGACCATCCCAGATCAAATGGCTGAGTCGACTGAGCCATCGCCGCTCCAATTTCGCGGGCGATGAAAAGCAAACCGCGCAGACCGTCGAGCACGATGAAGGAGTTGGCGACGCCGTCCGCATAGCGAGGATCGGGGCGGAAGTTTGCGTACATCGCGTCCCGCATCTCCTGGTCGCCGTCAGCCGCGAAGTACCCGGCGAGCGCGAACAGTTTTTGGGCGTCGGACCCGGACTGGGAAGTAGGAAGCGCACCAAGCACGTGCTGCCGGTAGATGTCCGGTTCGCCAGACTCCTGGATGAGTTCCCAGGCGAAATCAACGAAGGTACCATTCTCCGGGAACCAGGCCTGGCATTCCAAGCAGAAATCGCGCAAAGCCTGCCGATAAGGCATTGGCTTGGTTTGCTTTGCGAATTGCAGAGCGCGCCCCAGCCCCAAGCGCAGCGCCCGCGGAATTCCTCCTCGGTCATGGTTCTATCGTCGCAGCTCGCGCTACCGCACCGGCGGAGCCGTCGACGAGGGCGCCGGTTTCCCGTCCACCGTCCGCGACTCCATCAGCTCAAAGCGTGTGCCATCCGGGTCAAACAAGTTCAACTGCCGCTTCCGGTTCACGCCGGTGCGAATCTCGAGTGGCCGCGTGTAGGCCGCCCGGCCCGGACGCTTTTCGAGTTCCGCCAGGGCCTGCTCAATATCGGGCACTTCGAGGCACACATGATGCTGACTGCCGCGCGCCGTCGGCGCCGGGATTTGGTCATAGAGCATGAACTCCAGGTAGTCCGCCCCGTCGGGGACCTTCATGTTCACCCAATCCAACTGCTTGCCTCCCTTGCTGCCGCGCCAGATCTCCGTGAAGCCCAGCACGTCGCGGTAGAACTTCATCGCCGGCTCCAAGGACCCGACCAGAATCCCCAAATGCAGCACGCGCCGCGAAATGCGCGGACCGTTCAGCGCCTTGCCGCGATCCCGCACCGTCCAACCCGCCGGCTCGTATTGCACGATCTCGACCGTGTGGCCGTCCGGATCTTTGATGTTGAAATTCGAATTCCCAATGCGGCCCTTGCCGGTTTTGGCCGGCACGGCGATGCCCTTCGCTGCGAGATACTGGCGCATCGCCTCGGCGTCGTCCACTTCAATCGAGATGTGATTCAAACGATCCGTGGCGGGGGCCTTTTCGGGAAAGAGCTCGATGTACTGCCGCTCATTCACCTTCACAAAAGTGAGCGACAAGCTACCGTCAGGGTTATTCAGTTGGAACACCTCCTCGTAGCCCAGAAAGTCGCGATAGAAGGCGCGCGACTTCTCGATGTCGTGGACGAAGAGCGCCATATGCGCCACCCCGGTAATCCGGGGCCGCGGCGGATCGGCTGCGCAAGCGAGCGAGGCGAGCAGGCAAAGGGCGAGTTTCATACGCCCTCGTATTGCATCACAAAACGTCGCCTATAATTGGGGAGACGCGACTCTTCGCATGAAATACATCTCCACGCGCGGCGGCGCCGCCGCGAAATCCTTCACTGAAATCCTGCTGGCGGGCTTAGCGCCGGATGGCGGATTGTACCTGCCGGAAGCTTACCCGCGGGTTACTAGGGCCGAACTGGATGCCTGGCGCCAGCTCGACTACGCCTCCTTGGCCTACGCCATCCTCGCGAAGCTCGCCACGGACCTTCCGCCCGCGGACCTGGAGTCGCTGATCCGCAAGACGTACCGGGCGGACGTCTATCGCTACACGCGGCCGGGCGGCAACGCCACGGAGATTACTCCCCTGCGAACCCTCGCACCGGGCTTGCACTTGCTCGAACTCTCGAACGGGCCAACGCTAGCCTTCAAAGATTTGGCGATGCAGTTACTCGGGAATTTATTCGAGTACGCGCTGGCCAAGCAGGGCGCCGAAATGAATATTCTCGGCGCCACTTCGGGCGACACCGGCTCCGCCGCCGAGTACGCCATGCGCGGCAAGCGCGGCATTCGCGTCTTTATGCTCTCGCCGCACGGGCGGATGAGCGCTTTTCAGCGGGCGCAGATGTATTCTCTGCTCGACCCGAATATCTTCAATATCGCCATTCGCGGCATGTTTGACGATTGCCAGGACTTAGTCAAAGCCGTCTCCAACGATCACGCTTTTAAGGCGAAGTACGCGATTGGTACGGTGAATTCCATTAACTGGGCGCGCGTGTCGGCGCAGATCGTTTATTACTTCAAGGGTTACTTCGCCGCGACGAAATCGAATGACGAGCGTGTCGCTTTTTCGGTGCCCTCCGGCAATTTTGGCAATATCTGCGCGGGACACATTGCGCGGATGATGGGCTTGCCCATTGAGCAATTGATTCTGGCGACCAACGAGAACGACGTCCTGGATGAATTCTTCCGCACCGGCGTCTACCGGCCCCGCGGCACGGCGCAGACCTATCCGACGAGTAGTCCGTCGATGGACATTTCGAAGGCTTCGAACTTTGAGCGCTTCGTGTTTGACCTGGTAGGCCGCGACGGCGCGAAGGTCGCCGCGTTCTGGAAACAGGTAGACTCCGGCGGCGCGATCGACTTAGGCACGGAAGGGCTGGCGCGCTTCGGCTTTAGCTCCGGCCGGAGTACCCACGCCGATCGCCTGCGGACCATCCGGATGGCGTATGAGCAATACGGTGTGATGATCGATACCCACACGGCCGACGGCCTGAAGGTGGGCCTGGAAGAACGGCGCGCAGGCTTGCCGCTGATCTGCCTCGAAACCGCGTTGCCGATCAAGTTCGCGGACTCCATCCGCGAAGCGCTCGGCGTCGACCCCGAGGGTCCAGCGGACCTGGCGGGCATCGAAGACCTACCGCAGCGCTGCGAAGTGATGTATGCCGATGTGGTCGCTTTGAAGGCCTACATCGAGCGGCAAGCTGATACGGCAACCAGTTAGACTATGATTGTGCCCGAGACGGACATCCAGATCGTGTCAAACGAAGCCGGTGAGCCGACTGCCGTTATCGTGCCGATCGCACTTTGGAAGGCAATTGCCTCAGAGCGCGAGACGGCTTATCTATTGAAATCCGAGAACATGCGGCAGCGTTTGCGGGCGGCTCTCCAACGGCAGAGCGGGGTAACCCTAGAGGATGCGGTGGCGAAGCTGGGCTTGTGAGAGGCATCGAGTTCGATCCCGCCGCCTTCGAGGATCTCGCGTGGTGGGCTCAACAGGATCGCAGTCAGGCTATCCGCATCATCCGGCTGGTAGCGGATACCCAGCGGGATCCGTTCGCCGGGATCGGCAAGCCCGAGCCGCTCAAGCGAATCGACCAGGAACACCGCTTGATCTACCAAGTACTGCCCGAAAATATTCGGATTCTGGCCTGCCGCTATCACTACTAAGGAGCACGGCGGTTAGCGCATTAGCTCAAGCCCGCCAACACACCCGTGCTGTCGCCGAAGCGTTCGTCGGGGATGCCCATGCGATTCAGCAGCGACAGATGTAAGTTACACAGCGGCGTCAAGGCCGGGGCGCGCAGGCGGCGGCCCGGGCGCAGGGTACCTTTGCCGCGCCCCGCCAGGATCAGCGGGAGATTCTCAGGATCGTGACGGTTACCGTCCTTCAGCGTGGACCCATAGAGCACCATCGAGCTATCGAGCATCGAGCGGCCACCCTCGTCAATCGACTTCATGCGGCGCAGGAAGTAGGCCATCTGCTCCGAATGCCACGTCACGACCTTCTCATACTGCGTCCGCTTCTCGACCTCATTCAAATGATGCGACAGGCTATGGAAGCCGCCCTTCACGCCGGGCAAGAAGCTGTAATCCTGCTGCGTTTGCGCGTCGCCGAACATAAACGTGCCGACGCGCGTGGTGTCCGTCCAGAAGGAGAGCAGTAGGATGTCGAGCATCAGCCGGACGTGCTCGGCGTGGGTGGCGGGAATGCCGGGCGCGGGCCGCTCCATGGGCAACTTGCCGGAATTGATCCAACGCTTCTGCGGACGCATCGCCGCCTCCATGCGCTGCTCCACGCTGCGGACGCTCTCGAAATACTCGTCCAGCTTGTTGCGATCCGCGGCGCTGCCGGTGCGGCGCAGGCGCTTGGCGTCTTCAAGCACCAGGTCCAGCACGCTGGTGTCGTCGCGTTGCAGAGAGGCCATCACGGCGGGGCTCGCGGGGTCCAGACCCGCGGTGGCGGACATCGCCGTGGGATTGCGGAAGAGCCGGTCAAACGCGAGTTGCGGCACGATCTCCTTGGGCACCGGCGTGTGCGGATCGCGCCAGGAGATGAAAGAGCCGTAAATGCGTGCGAATCCGCCGCCGGCGGTGTCGATGCCGGAGCGCGGTGTATCGATGCCCAGTTCGAGCGTGGGCAGCGGCGTCAGCGTGCCGAGGTGCTGGGCGATCTTCTGGTCCAGCGAAACGGCGCCGACGTCCAGGTCACTGCCGGTGGTGCGCTGCACATAGCCGCCGGAGAGCCAGATGGGATCCTTGGGCCAATGGCCGTTGCGGCCCACGGCGTTCTTGTTCCACAAGTTTTCGAGCAGGATGAAGTCGTCTTTCAGCCCTTCCAGCGGCTTCAGATGCGGCGTGATCTCGTACTGCTCGCCATCGCCCGGCGGCGTCCACAGATTGGGGTTCACGCCGTTGGGCATGAAGAGGAAGGCGGCGCGCAATGGTGGCTCGGCGAGCTTGTCCGCGGCCATCACTTCGAGCCAGGGCAGGCTCAACGCCACGCCCGTGCCGCGCAGCAAGGTGCGGCGAGAGATCGGTTTACGCATTACGGTTCTACCTTCTGCCGCTTCGGCGGCGCGGCGGCCGGCTCCACTAAACGCACCCCGGCTTGCGCGTTACGGAAGGGTACACTCAGCACCACTTCGCGCAGCAACGTCCGGGCGCGGTAGCCGTCCTGGGCGACGGCATCCACCAACTTCTGCACGGTGCAATGGTCCGCATCCTGCAGGGCGCGGCCCAGCGCATAGCCCATGATCTTCGCGGTGAAGTGGCGCAGAAATTCGTCTTGCCGCTTGAGGAGCACGCCACGGAGTTGCACGGGTCCGTCGAAGCGGTCACCGCCGGGCAGGGCGCCCGCGGCGTCGATGGGCTGGCCGTTGTCGTGGGTGCGCCAGCGGCCCATCCAGTCGAAGTTTTCGAGGCCAAACCCGATCGGATCCATCAGGTTGTGGCACGTGGCGCACGTCTGGTCCTCGCGATGCTTGAGTAACTTCTGGCGCACGGTGATCTTCTGCTTCTTCGCCGCGGCGGTATCGAGCGGCGGCACATCCGGCGGGGGCGGCGGAACAGGCGTGCCGAACAACGTATCGAGCACCCAGGCCCCGCGCAGCACCGGGCTAGTCTGCCGCGAACTCGACGTCATCGCCAGCACGGAACCCATGCCGAGTACGCCCGCGCGCCGTTCATCGGGCCAAGTTACTTTTTGAAAGACGTTGCCCTTCAGCGGCAGGTCCAACTGATAGAAGCGGACCAGGCGTTCGGTCAAGTAAGTGTAGTTCGCCGTGAGTAAGTCGAGCAAGCTGCGATTTTCGCCAAGGATGTGCTGCAAGAGCATCACGGGCTCTTCGCGCAAGTCCGCCGCGACTTCGGGCGTGTAGAAGTCAGCGACGTCGTTGGTGGTGGGCGCCACGCGGCCGCCCAGGTCCTTGGTGCCGAGCCACTGGCCGGTAAACGAATTTGCAAAGACGCGCGAACGGGGATCGTCGAGCATCCGTTCCACTTGGGCGGCCAGGACGGCGGAGTCCAGTAGGCGGCCTTGGTCCGCCAGCGCGGACAGTTCCGCGTCCGGCATCGTGGACCACAGAAAATACGATAGGCGCGACGCCAGCTCATGGCTCGAAAGCGGCTGAATCCCCGGCTTGGTGCTGGGCTGCTCGGCACGCAGCAAGAAGGCGGGCGAAACGAGGACGGCCTTCAACGCCAGCTTGATGCGCTCTTCGTAGGGATCGTCGCGCAACGCGGCGCGGTCGTAGAGGGCCAGGTAGCGATCGACTTCGGCGCCCGTCACCGGGCGGCGGAAGGCTTGCCGGAGAAAGCGCTCCAGCAAGCGGCGCGCGGCGGCCCGAGGATGCAACGGCGTTTCGCCAGGCTCCATCTGGAAGAGCCGGTAGTGCGTCGCGCGCTTCTCGGCCGTTGGCTCGGTGACGCGCTGCGTCAGCGTGAGGCTATACACTTCGAGCGGATACTCGTTGGCGCGGACGCCGAATTCATGCGTCCCTTTGCTCACGCGCACGGTCCGCGTCGCCCCGTTCGGACCCTTGCTCTCGTAGCGCGGAATCGTGCCCGTCGACGCCGCCTTGCCGTCCACCATCACCGTGTAGGTGAGGGGATGCTCCATGGAGCGCTCCTGCAGCACACGCACCTCATACTCGCCATCGGCGTAAACCGTGATCGGGATGGAGATCACTTCGCCGGGTAACACGGGCCGGAGAGCAGCAGTACCCGTGTAGTCCGGCCGCAAACTCTTCGCCGCGATGCTGCGATTCAGCGGCGGCGTAATCGTCACGCGATCCAGAATCAGTTGCGCCGCTTCGAGGTAGCGTTCGAGCAGGAGCGGCGGCACGTAGAGCGTTTCGCCATTCGTGTCGAAGCCCTCGCCGCCGGTGCCGTCGGCGGGAAAGATTTCGTTCACCGCGAGGTCGAGGCCGAGTAAGTCGCGGATGGTGTTGCGATACTCGCGACGGTTGAGGCGCTTCACCAGCGCGGGTCCGGCGAAGCTGCCGGCGTCGCACGCGGTCTGCCGGAGCCGCTCGTCGATCCACCGCGCGACGGCCAGCCGCTCGGCTTCGGTGATCTTGGCGGGCGCGGGCGGCATGGTGCGATTGGTGATCTGCGTGGCGACATTGCGCCAGAGTCCGCGTTGGGCTTGGATATCGGCGGCGGTAGTGGCCTTCAGGAAATTCACGCGGCTCTTCGCACTGTGGCAGGTGCCGCAGTTCTGCTCGAGCACGGGGCGCACGGACTGCCTGAAGGCCTCGGGCGTCGCAGCGAGCCAAAGGCCGAGGGTGAATACTACCACCGCTTCAGTTTATTACGATGGGAGCTTGCGTTACCTACTCTGCCTGCTCGCTCTCTCGCTCAACGCCGCGCCGCGCGTGGTCACCATCGGCCCGGTGAAGGCGCCCCGTGGCGTCGAGGTGCTGGCCTTGCCCGGGACGGATGCGCAGTTCCCGCCCACAGGCGTTGCTTATCGCGAGAACGCCGTCGCCCATCAGGTCTGGCGTGGGATTGCTGGCTTTGCGCCAGATGTCGTATTGACCGCGGTGCCCATGCCTGCGCTCGCGGTCGCTTTGCAAGGGCAAGTGCCGGTGGTGACGAAGTTGCCCAAGCGCATTGAGCCGTCGCCGATGTCGCTCGAACGCGCACGGCGTTTGCGCCGGACGCCCGCGCAGTTGGCGGCCGAGTTGGCCAAGGTCTACGGACGCGAGCTGAACGACGTCGCCTACATTCCGGCCTTCGCCGTCTGGGGACGCCAACGGCTGGGCGAAGACGTGAGCGCTTTAGTAGCGCCCTACCTGAACGGCACAAAGGACTCGCTAGCCAAACATACAGCGAGCCACTTCTCCGGCCACCTGCTCTTCGCCGCGCTGGGCCATACGGAGCGCGTCCGCGCCGCCGCCGATCTCGCCATCACCGAGCAAAGCCTGCACAACGAAATGAGTGACTCGGTCTTCATGGGCTGCCCATTACTCGCAAGCGCCGGCCGCGCAGAAGCGGCCCTCGCCCATCTCACGTTTATGGAGAAGCTCTGCCTACGGAAGGACGGCCTCTACCGGCACTCGCCGCTGAACGAAGCCGCCTGGGGTCGCGGCAACGCCTTCCCGGCCCTCGGGCTCGCGCTGATGATTCCCGCGCTGCCCGCACCGGACCGTGCGCGCCCGATCGCCGCCTTCACCGCCTTGATCAACGCGCTGTTGCCCTATCAAACCCGCGACGGCCTGTGGCGCCAAGTGATTGACCATCCAACGGCCTACGAAGAGTTCTCCGCCACGGCCATGTTGGGCGTCGCCATCCGGATCGGCATCCGGGAGGGCTGGCTCAAGGGCCTACGGTACACCCGCGCCGCGGATCGCGCCTGGGAAGCCATAAACGCGCGTACGGCGAGCGACGGAACGCTGCTCGATGTCTGCGAGAGCACGGGGAAGCAGAAAACGCTTGAGGACTACCTCGGGCGCGCCGCCATCTACGGCATCGATCCTCGCGGCGGCGCCATGGCGCTATTCCTGGCGACGGAGCGCAATTCGAAGTCAGTCCAGTAGGGCGGCCCCAACAGCATTGAGAGTAGGTCCCAACGAGAGGGGCGGGGGCTAGTGCGGCGCTGAGCCGGGTCCCGATTGAATAGCGACATCGCGATACGAATGAGAAGCCGTTCACGAGCCATGCGCAGCGTGGCGCGATTTGCGAAACTCGACGTGTATGCTCAAAATCTGGCGGTTTTCTCTCTTTTTCGTGTTCGCGCTAAACGCGACGGCTCAGACATTGGTGCTGAAGGGCGGAACCATCTGGACAAGTCCTAAAGAGGAACCGATCCGTCAGGGGACCGTGGTCATCGAGAACGGGCGCATTTCGGCAATCGGCGCGCGCCTTCGAGTGCCTCGCGGGGCACAGGTGCTCGATTGTTCGGGGCAAACCATCCTGGCGGGGTTCTGGAACAGCCATGTGCACTTTTTTGAACGCAAATGGGAGAACTCGGCCTTGGTCCCAGCCCAAGAGCTTGAGCGGCAGGTCGAGGCAATGACTTCCCGATATGGTTTCACTAGCGTGTTCGATATAGCTTCAACCGGAGACAACACTAGGAGCCTTCGTGACCGCATCGAACAAGGCAATTTACGCGGTCCCCGGATTCGAACCACAGGCGAGCCAATTGTCGCACCCGGCGCGGTTCCATCGCCGGACATGCTTCGGATGCTAGGGAACATGGTTTCTGTCAATCATGAAGTAGTCACCGCCGGGCAGGCCGCCGCGGCGGCCCGCGCAATTCTGGGTTCGCGCAACGACGGAATCAAAGTTCATCTTCAGCGCCCAATTTCCGAAGGAGCAATTCTTGCAGCAGTGGAAGAGGCGCACCGTCACGGGAAACCGGTCTTCGTTCATCCCAGCACTCGCGCGGACGTCTTGGCAGCAGCCCGCGTTGGAGTGGACGTGCTCGCTCACTCGACGCCATTTTCTGCTTGGGATGCCTCCGTCGTGCCCGCCCTGTTAGAGAAGCGAATCGCGATCACCCCCACACTAACGCTTTGGAGATATGCGATGCGGCACGGTCGCGTCTCTGTACAAGAGCAGGCCTTACAAGAAGCGCTAGCTCAAGTCAGATCCTGGGCCAAGGCGGGCGGGGTCATTCTTTTCGGGAACGACCTGGGCGCCGTGGAGTACGATCCTTCGGAAGAGTATGAACTAATGTCACGGGCTGGTATGAATTTCCGGCAGGTTCTCGCCTCGCTCACTACGGCGCCCGCGGAACGCTTCGGTGAAGCGAGTAGGCTCGGCAGGATTGCGAGCGGCTATTTGGGAGATCTCGTGGTAGTGGATGGCGATCCCACGGTCAATATCCGGGCACTCGGCGCGATTCGGTACACAATTCGCGATGGTCGAATCATCTATCAAGCAAGCCCGGTCTGATCGTGGCGGAGCAGTCGTCAGTCGGCTTGAAGCCCCATCGAAATTACTCCAAAGCCACGCCGTTGATATCAAGTGGGCTAGGAAAAATAAGCATGCTGACTTGCCACTATTCACATCCCAACCAGCCGGGAACGATAGTGACCGGGTGATTCTCGGCGGCGGTTTATCGGACCGGGGCAAACGCCGATCTCGCCTAGTATCGTCAGCCGCTGCCGCCCCGGCGGTGCGCAGTTCTTAAGAATACGGCATGAAGCAAGCGGATCGTTCTCAGCGGCGGTCAAATCGAGGCTAGGACGGCGAACTCGATCTCACCATTGTTTTCGGAGCGTAATGGCCCGCGGCCCGAACCGTCGAGTCCCCCGGGTCAGCGTCGCGCCAGGCGGGCCTTGATGATTCGTTCGAACACGGAGAATCGCTCCACGCGAGGCACCGGTACCATCTTCATCTCCTTGCCCAGTTGCCAGGCGCGGTCGATGCGAGGATCGTATGCCTCCCACTGCGGCAGGGGACTCCGATTGGGATTGCCGCTGGCCGCGAACGTGGTCCAGTATCCGGTCATGATCGCTACTAACTTCCGGTCTTCGGCATCTGGCTCTCCCCAGCGGCTCTTTCGGAAAAAGCCCCCGCCCATGAAGGAGAGATCCATGCCGTGAAAGGTCCCCAACCCCTCGCGCGCGTACCCGCCTTTGGCCGGGTAGTTGAGGTAGTACAGGTAGGCGCGCTGGCCCGCCCGCACCATGTCCGCCGCTACAGAGCGGACGGTCTGCGCTCGTTGGTAGTCTGCTGTCAGAGCCAGGTACGCCGGGCGAACGTCGCGGTTCCCGGCGGCCGGGTAAGCCTCAAAAACCTCGCCGGCGTAATCGTCAAACTGCGTTTTCAGCCATGCCCGGTAATGGGCGACTGTCTCACCGCCCAAGGCGCCCAGCGTCACGGTTCCTTCGTCCGCGTTGCTACCCAGCAGCACGGGCACCTTCGCCTGACGGCCCGCCGCGAATGTGATCGCGGGTTGCTCCGGAAGCACCCAGCCGTCCACGGTGCCGCCCGCGTAGAGATAGGGGAGAATCGCCGGGTCCTGCTCGGAGGCACGGACGATCTCCGCCGCCGGACGCGCACGTAAGTCCTCGATTCTTGCCGCCCCCAATATCCCTGCCAGGCGAATCCCCGCCTCTTCCGCCGTTCCTTTCCCCGCGTACGAATGAATCGGCCGTTGGAGTTCGGGCGAGATGTAGTCGCGGCACGTGCAGCTTTGCAGAATGGCCCGGTGAAATAGCCCTTGGGCCAACGGTGATGCCATCAGATAGCAGACCATCACTCCACCAGCCGACTCACCGAACACCGTCACGTTTCCCGCATCGCCGCCAAATTTGGCGATGTTGCGCCGTATCCAACGGAGCGCGGCAATTTGGTCCAGCAGGCCGTAGTTCCCCGAGCTACGCTGCGGCGACTCGCTGGTCAGTTCGGGGTGCGCCATGAATCCTAACGCGCCCAGGCGATAGTTGAGGCTCACCAGCACGATTCCCTTGGCCGCCAGCAACGGGCCAAACGGAGGATATGCGGCGGTCCCGCCGATGTTACTGCCGCCGTGAATCCACACCATCACCGGAGCCGCTTTCCGGCCGATGTTCCTCGTCCAGATACTCAATGACAAGCAGTCTTCATCCATGCGGAGATTGGCGTAGTAAGGAAAAGCGGGCGCCAGTTCCGCAAAGCGGGCCCGAAGCCCAGGCAGATCCCCTTCAGCCTGCGGACACACTGCCTCGAATGCCGTTGCCGACCTCACTCCATGCCATTGCGCCGGCGGCTCCGGCGGCCGCCAACGGCGCTGCCCCACGGGCGGAGCGGCAAAGGGAATCCCCAGAAAAACGGCGGTCCGATCCTCCTCCAGACCTTCGAGAGTTCCCGAGTCCACCGTCACCCTGAGTGGTGTCTTCCCGAACTGTGGGCTCCCGGCCAAGAGCATGAGTGCGACGCCGTACAGCCTCGGTGCGTTCACCAACCCAGGCTATCGCACCAGCGTAGGACGGACCTCCGGGTCCGTTCCCGCCATGCCAGCCAGCCGGAAACGATAGTGACCGGGCGGTTCTCCGTAGCGGTCTATCTGACGAACGGGTCGCCCAGTTCCCACCGGCGGTGCCGAGTTCTTTCGAAACTACGTGGGTTAGTCGAAACAAGCCCCGAACGTAATAAGGGGGTCATTAAGAACCAATGGTTTAACGCTGTGGTTCAGGGAGAGAGTAAGTGGCTCGCTCTCAGTGGTAGTCGCTCTCGTCTGGTTTCATCCTCCGTTGCCGCCCCAAGGCGGTGCCCAGTTCACAGCGGTTTCGCTTTGTCGGGTCAATCACTTAGCCCAAAGCCCTTTTTTTTCGCCTGCTATTCTTGCACCATACGGTAGCGCCCACACCAAGCGTGCCGATTTTCCAGGCAGCGGGGGCCAATGCAATCAACCACGATTCACTACCATCTCGCTCGGGTGCAGAGAGCCCGGGCAAATAGAATCAACTACTTCCCGGTTCGTTTCGTACCGCCTACGATAATTGTGGACAATCGTATCCACATATAGTAAGCTGTGGTCGTGTTCTCCCAAACGGTCGAGTATGCCTTACGAGCCATGGTGGTGCTGGCGGCGAAGCCGCAGCTGCCATTAACCACGCAAGCCATCGCCACCGCTTCGCGCGTCCCTCCGGACTATCTCATTAAGGTGCTCCAGTCCCTGGCGCGCGCTGGACTCGTCGCTTCGCAGCGTGGCAAGCGCGGCGGGCATCTGCTGATGCGCGGGCCCGACGAGATCCACATTCTCGAAATTGTGAACGCCGTGGACCCCATCCGCCGCATTCGCACCTGTCCTTTGGATTTGCATGGCGAGCAACTTTGTCCGCTCCATCGCAAGATGGATGACGCACTGGCGAGCACCGAACGCGCCTTCGCCACCACCAACCTGGCGCAGCTTTTAGAGGGACCGGTGGCGCAACGGCCCTTGTGTTTGGAGGACGCGGCATGTCCCGTTTGAGTCTACTTTGGGTCGCGGTGGGAGTACTACTTGCCGGTCTCAGCGGCTCCTACGTGTTGCCGCTGGACCACGAAGCGATTCAGTATGAACGCACGCCCGTGCGTGACGCGGCTTGGCTCTTACAGCAGCGGCTCGATCGTGGCGAGACGACGCTGCGCTTCGACTCCGAGTGGGGCTACCTGCCCGCGGTGCTCGACGCCTTGCAGGTGCCGCGAGCTTCACAGACGGTGGTCTTCACCAAGACGAGCTTGCAAGCGCCGCGGATTAGCCCGCGCAATCCACGCGCCATCTACTTCAACGACAGCGTCTCCGTGGGTTGGGTGCCGACCGGCGAAGTCGTAGAAATCGCCGCGCAGGATCCGCGCCAGGGGGTGATCTTTTACACCCTCGACCAAGTGCCCACGGCGAAGCCCCGTTTCAAACGCCGCGACGATTGCCTGCAATGTCATGCCACCGGCGCGACGCTGGGCGTGCCGGGGCTGGTGGTCCGCTCGGTGTACCCGGAACCCAGCGGCATGCCGCTCTTTCAAGCCGGTGGCTTCGTCACGGATCATCGCAGTCCGCTCAAGGAGCGTTGGGGCGGCTGGTATGTGACGGGGAAGCACGGGGATCAGCGGCACATGGGCAACGCTTTCGCGCGCGACCGCGAGCGCCCCACGGCCCTCGATACCGAAGATACCCAGAACGTCACGAGCTTGAAATCGCGTTTCGATACGGGCGCGTTCCTGGCCCCCACGTCGGACATTGTGGCGTTGCTGGTGCTGGAGCATCAGTCGCATATGACGAATCTGATTACACGCGTAGGCTTTGAGACGCGCATGGCTTTACATTCGCAGACGCTGATGAACCGGTTGCTGAAGGAACCCGCGGATACGGTGAGCGAGAGCACGGAGCGGCGCATTCGTTCGGCTGCCGAGGAATTAGTCGACTATTTGCTCTTCGTCGACGAAGCGCCTTTGACGGCGCCCATTCAGGGGGCGAGTAACTTTTCGGCGCAGTTTGCCGCCCGCGGACGCCTGCGGGAATTCGATTTGCGCACCCGCTTGTTTCGTATTCCTGTCAGTTACTTAGTGGAAAGTGAAGCCTTCCGCGCCTTGCCGCCGGAGGCGCTGCTGCGCATCGATCGCCGCATCCGGCAGATCCTCGATAGCCGCGAAACGAAGTACGCACGCCTCACCATCGAAGATCGCCGTAACATTCGCGAAACATTAAAAGCGCAGCCCTGGGCTACCCAGCCTTGACACATGCGGTAGAATTGTAAGTAGAGATTTACTCTCCCCGCCAGAAAAGCGAACCAAGCTGGTTCGATTCACGATAAGTTCATCCCCGTCGCCGACAATAGAAGTAAGGTTGCGTCCAATACCATGAAACAAGGCTATCTAATCGATATGGATGGAGTGGTGTATCGCGGGTCCGCCCCGATTCCGGGGGCCGCCGAATTTATTCGGTTTCTCCAGGAAACGAACACACCCTTTCTCTTTCTGACGAATAATTCCGCCTACACGCCGGTAGACGTAGTTGCCAAACTACGCCTTTTCGATATGAATGTCGCCGTTGAGGACATTTATACGTCGGCGGTGGCGACCGCGGAATTTGTGCACCGGCAGAAACCCGGCGGCACGGCGCTGGTGATTGGCGAAGGCGGGTTACTCACGGCGTTGAGTGACGTCGGCTATGCCACCAGCCGCAGGAATCCTGACTACGTCATTGTGGGCGAAGGCCGCGTGATGAACTTCGAAATGATGGAGGACGCCCACCGCGCGATCGCCAATGGCGCGGGACTGATCTCCACCAACGCCGATACCTGGTGCCCGACTGACTCTGGTCCACGCCCCGGCTGCGGCGCCATCGCGGCGCTGCTGGAAGCAGCTACCGGCCGCAAGGCTTATCACGTCGGCAAGCCGAATCCCTTTATGATGCGCACCGCCCGCAAGCGCATCGGCCTCAGTACCGACGAAGTAATCATGATCGGGGACACCATGGAGACCGATATTCGAGGCGCGACGGACCTGGGCTTCCAAAGCATCCTGGTCTTGACGGGATCCACGACGCGCGACTCGCTCCGGGACTATCCGTTCCGCCCCGGCCGCGTCGTGGAATCCATTGCCGAGTTAGTGCCGGCCATGGCCTTCGCCTGAATCACTTATAGCTCTTCGCGACCTCGCGCAAGAAAGCGATAAAGGCGGCGATGGGCTTCGAAACATAGTGCCGCTCCAGCCGGATAAAGCCCACCTTCCGGCTGGCGCGTTGATCGAGCGGAATCAGGCGGCAGCCTAGGGCCGAGAGGCGCGCCATCTCCGGCACGATACTGACACCAAAGCCGGCGCGGATTAATTCGAAGATACTCGCGAACTGGTCGGCCTCGAATTGTCCGGCGAACTTCACGCGCGCGCGCTGGCACACGGTGAGCGTCTCATCGCGCAGGCAATGGCCTTCCTTCAACACCAGCAGGCGTTCGGTGGAGATCTGGCGCAGGTCCACGCTCGCCAGGCTGGCGAGCGGATGATCGTCGGGAACGGCCAGCGACAACGGCTCGCGGAAGAGTTCGCTCATCACCAGCCCTTGCCCTTCCACGGGAACGCTGAGTATGGCGATGTCGAGCACGCCGTCCTGAATCTGCTCGATCAACTCGGGCGTGGTGGCTTCGCGCAGATGGACGTTGACGTCGGGGTGGGCGTCGACAAACTGGCGGAGCTTGGGCGCCAGGAAATAGGGCAGCATGGTGGGAATCGCGCCGACGCGCAGGTCGCCGCGGACGCCTTCGCGGAGGGCGTCGAGCATCAGCGGGAGGGCCGCGGCCTCTTCAAGCAAGGCGCGCGCCTTGGGCAATAGGGCCTCGCCGACCGGGGTGAGTTCGATGCGGCGGCTGAGCCGCTCAAAGAGCGGCGCGCCGAGCGAGCCTTCGAGCTTCTTGATCTGCTCCGATAAGGAGGGCTGCGCCACGCCCAGTTCTTCGGCGGCGCGGGTGAAGCTACGGGTGCGCGCTACGGCGCAGAAGTACTCGAGCAGGCGCAGGTCCAGGATGGGTGTTTTGCTGACCATAGGGAAGTCCGATTCTCATGGTAGCCTACTTCGCTTTTCCCTATTGCCGCCGGCCCGGTGAACGTGCGTGCGAGGCTGGCCGATTGAGCCGAGTTCGCGCCGCTGTTAGAAGCTACGGCTTCGTGGGCTGCCAGCCGTATGCGGACATCAGCACGTTGAACAAATGAGTATTGGGAAAGAAGCCCTGGACGCGCTCGGCGCCGGGGCCGATGGCCGTGGCGAGCACTTCCTCGCCGGTGTGCGAATGGCCGACGCGCATCGCCGGCAGGACGACGGTTTCGTTGCGCGCGTGGTTCGCTTGCTTCCATTCCTCGAAGCCCTTCAGGAGGGGTTCGCCGCGCTTGCCGCCGACAGTGCGCAGTTCGAAAGAGTGATCCGCCGTAAACAGCAAAAGCGTTTCCCGCAAATCGACCTTACCCGCGATTTCGCGGATCAACTTATCGAAGTTCACCAGGTTATTCAAGCCCTGTTCCGGATTATCGGTGTGGGCGTCCCACTCGATCATCAGGAAGTAACCTTTGGGATTCCTGGCCAGCCGGTCCAAGGCCAGATTCGCCATGGCCGGAACATCCTCTGCGTTATCGAGCAAGACGAGCGGACGAGCGTTGGTGGCGGGCACGTCAGAGAGTTTGGCGTAGATGGGCCGCTTCTTTTCGGCGGCGACGGCATCGAGATCCTTGCCGGACTTCTGCGCGCCCGCGTAAATCGTTTTGCGACCGCCGCCCAGCACCACATCGACCCCGTCACCAAATTTGGGCGAGAAGATTTGCAGGTAGAGGTCGCTTTGGAGGGCACGATCATTCGCGTGGCCATAACAAGCGGCGGGCGTGGCGTCGGCGATGGAGACGTTGGAGACCACGCCCGTGGAGAGCCCTCGCTCTTCGGCGTATTCGAGGATCGTCTTCAGCGCGGGCCCGTCGCTTTTGCCGCGCACGGTTTCCGCGCCCATCGAGATCACGCCATTGTGAGTCTTCTGCCCGGTGACGATAGCCGTCATGCCGGCGGCGGAATCGGTAACCCAGGAGGAGGCCGTGGACGTGTCCGAGAGGCCCAGTGACGGCCAGCTTTGCACAAAGAGCTTCTGCGGCTCGCCGTAGCCCACCAGCGACGCGGCGTTGAGCGTCGGAATGCCGCCGGCGTCGGCCAGGAAGACGATCACGTTTTTGGCGCGGGCCTTGGGCTTGGGTAGCTTCAGTTGGGCAGGGAGTAAGTTGGCTGTGAGGTACAACGCGAGGAGCATGCGAGTGACAAGCATCAAGCCGAGTGTAGCGCGGGCCGTTAGGACAACGAATGACAGCTCCGCTACGATTTGGTGTCGCTAGTAAATCGAAACGATGGGTCCCAGTTCTGACATCGTGTCGCCCACTTGCAGCACCACGGCCGCTTGCCCAGGCGTCACTCCGCGAGGGATGCGGGCGTTGATCTGCAGCAGACCCACTTGCCCAGGTGCGGCGCCCGCATACTGCAACTCGGCGACCTGTCCGCCGATCCACAGCGTGACCGGTAAGCGGGGCAGCGGCAAGGGGAGCATGGCGGGGACGCCGTCCGGCAGATCGACATCCCAGAGTCCGGAGCCGGTGGCGAAGAACGTTACGACGCTGCCGCGCGCAGCTGGGTTGACGGTAAGATTAGCGCCGCCGTCTTCGTTGAGCGCGGCCACTTGCCGGTTATCGCCGGTGAAGAGGGCAGGGGCGGCGTCCATCACGTCCACCGTGCGGTTGGCACGGACGCTGCCATTCAGCAGAACGGTCACCGTCACCCGCGCGCGTCCCACGATGCCGCGCGGCACCTGCAGATTGATTTGCGTATCGGAGACATAAAAGAGCGGCGCGGGGAGGCTATCGAAGCGGACTTCGACACCCACGGCGGACGTCTCCCAACGGCCGAGCAAATCGACGCGGCCGAGCGTTCCGGCGGCGGGACCGAGACCGTTGCCGAAGAGCGTGAAGAGGCTGCCGGGCACCACGGGCGAGGGGCGCAGGGTGGCGGCGTGAACGATGGCGGTGAGTGCAGGCTGGGTTACGGCGGCGGGCGCCGTAGTGGGGCGGCTGGCAACGCGGATACGGTGATTCTCCTGGTCCGCGATGAGCAACTCGCCTGTCGCGCTGACGGCCAGGCCCATCGGCCGGTTCAGGGCTGCCGCGGCCGCGGGGCCATCGTCGCCGGAGAAGCCCGGGTCACCGTTGCCGGCGGCATTGGCGCGCGCGCCGTTGGCGGCCACCAGGAAGATGCGCTGGCGGCCGGGGTCCGATAGGTAGAAGCTGTCGCCGGCCCAGGCGAGCGCGACGGGCTCAATCAGACCTTCCGAAGGGAAGCCCATCATCAGGCCTTGCGCGTTCACCCAGCGAATGCGGCGGTTGCCGCTATCCACCAGGAAGAGCAGGCCGCGGCTGTCGTAGCCGAGGCTGGTGGGCCGGCTGAGCGCGGCCGTGCGCGCGAGGGCGCCATCGCCCGTGTTGCCCGGCGTCCCTCGGCCAGCAATCACCGAAAAGACTCCCGCGGCCGACACGCGGGCGATGCGGTGATTGCCAGTGTCGGCGATGGTGAGGAGGCCGGCGTTATCGAAGGCTAGGGCTTGCGGGAGGTTAAGTTGGGCGCGACGGGCCGTGCCGTTGTCGCCGGCGGAGCCGGCCTCGCCGGTCCCCGCAATGGTGTCGATGATCCCCGCGCGATTGACGCGGCGGACGGCATGGTTCCCCGTATCGGCGATCCACAGGTTGCCATCGGGGTCAATCGCGACCCCCATCGGGGAGCGTAGTTTCGCGGCGATAGCCAGATTGGCATCCCCGCCGAAACCAGCCTCGCCGGTACCGGCAACGGTGTCAATGCGGCCATCGGGGGAGACGCGGCGGATGCGGTGGTTGGCCGTATCGGCGATGAAGACGAAGCCGTCGCGACCGGCGGCCACGGCGGCGGGTGAACGCAGACGGGCTTCGGTGGCGGGTCCGCCGTCGCCCCCGAATTGGAAGCTGCCGGTACCGGCGACGATCTCCGACCCCAGGCGGCTGAACTTGCGGACAAAAGGGCCGTCGGCGAGCCAGACGGTGCCAGTGGCATCAATGGCGACGTCGCGGGCGCCGTTGGGGAAGACGAAGGCGCCGGAGGCGGAGATGCGGCGGACGGGCGAATCGCGCCCTTCGGCGACGTAGAGATCGCCGCTAGCGGCGTCGACGGCGAGGCCGGTGATGGTAGCGAAACGCAGGTCGGGATTGAAGCCGCCCGTCGAGGTAACGCGCGCGAGTTGGCCGCGCTGCAAGCGGCGGATGGCGCTGTTGCCGGAGTCGGCGATGTAGAGGAGCCCGGCGCGGTCAAACGCCAACGCCGTGGGCGACTTCAGGGGCGCGGTAAGCGCCGTCGCATTCTCGGCGGCGTTGCCCGCGTCGGCGGCGCCGGCAACGTGGAAGATTTGGCCGTCGGGCGAGAGACGATAGACGCGGTTAGCGCCGAAGTCCGAGAGGTACACCTGTCCGGTGGCGTCGATGGCCAGATTGCGGGGAGCGTTGAGGAGCGCGTCAGTCGCTTTGGCGGGGGCGCCGAAGAGAGAGACGTTGGTGGCGCCGCCGCCCGCGACGGTGGTGATGACGCCAGCGGCCGAGACGCGGCGGATACGGGCATTGCCGAGGTCAGCGATGTAGAGATTGCCGGTGGCGTCGATGGCGAGGCCGTAGGGGGAGTTCAGCTGCGCACTGGCGGCGGGTCCGCCATCGCCAGAGAAGCCAGGTTGGCCGTTGCCGGCCACGGTGGTCACGCGGCCAGAGGGATCGATCCGGCGGACCCGGTGATCCGGGCCGTCAGAGACGAAGACGTTGCCGGCCGGGTCGACGGCGATGCCCTCCGTGGAGGCTAAGGCGGCGTTCTGGGCGAGCGCGGCCTCGGCGACGGAGTTCGAGCCGGCCAGGGTGCGGATGGTAAGTGTCTGATTCCAAGCGAGAGGAATGAGGGCCAGGAGCAAGAAGAGATATCGCGGCATGGGCTTCTGTACATAAGTGGGTTTTCGGGGGAAAAATTCTCATAAATTTTTTCCTGGTCGAGAAGATTCTTGTTCCCCAAGACACGAATGCCACGTTTGATTACCTGCAGCTTGCTGCTTACTTGGCTCTTTAGCCTGGAGCCAAGCCCTGAATCCGGCCCACCTTTGGGGGTATACCTCAAGACGCGGAGCTATGATCCCTTTCTCACCGAGACGAACGGGCAACGCCAGGCTCGGGCCGAGGGACGGCAGCGGGTGTTGGCGCAGTTTACGCAAGCGCTGGGCGCGGATGAGAGGGAACTGATCACCGCGCGTGGGGGGATAGTGCTGGGGTATATCCCGGACCAGGCCTACGTGATTTCGGTACCCGCTGGCTTCGTTTGGGAGGGGCTGCCCTTGCGGGCGCAGGCCCCGATTGCCGCTGCCGACAAGTGGAGTCCGCAACTGGACGCGCCGTTGGCGCTGTCAGCGGAAACCCGCCCTCCGGACGTCTTCTATTTGGTCCTCTTTCACCAGGACGTCGCGCCGGAGGACGCGCGGGCCTTGGCCTTGAACCAGGGGCTGGAAGTGAGGGAGCATCCGAATCTGCTGCCGGGGCATTTGCTGGTGCAGGGTCCGGAGGCGGTGATGCGGAGCCTGACCGAGTTCGACGAAGTGCTGTACGTCTTGCCGGCGTCCGAGGACCTGGCCAAAGGCTGGCCGGTGGTGGCCTGCGAGAACGCGATGGTGGGCGAGCTTCCGCTGAGTCCGTTGGCGGCGGCGGTATCGAACGGCGCGGGTTGGGGCAACAATCGTACGGCCACTACGTTATCTACGACTTGGGGGCCGCTGAGCGGCAAACTGGACGCGGCGGCGACGCGCGCGGAGATCGAGCGCGCGTTGGCGGAATGGTCGCGGGTGGTGCAAGTGAGCTTCCGGCCAGGAACCGGGGCGACGGCGAATCGGAACCTCCACATCCTCTTCGGCACGCGCGCCCACGGCGACAGCTTCCCGTTTACGGGCGCTTCGGGCGTGATCGCGCACGCGTTTTTCCCCTCGCCGCCGAACCCGGAGCCGATTGCGGGCGATATCCACTTTAACGACGACATGCCTTTCCGGATCGGCGCGGACACCGACCTGTTTTCGGTGGCGCTGCACGAAATCGGGCACGCGCTGGGGCTGGCGCATATGGACACGGGCAACGCGGTGATGTACCCCTATTACCGGCGCTACACCGCGCTGAATCCGCCGGACATCGCCGCGATCCGGCAGTTGTATCTCTCTTCGGAGGCCGCCCCGGCGCCCAGTCCGGCGTTTCGCGTCACCGTGAATGCGGTAGCCGACACGACGGCTGAGGTGGTGGACTTGGCGGGCACCGTGGAGAACGGCGTGGCCCCGATCCGGGTCCAATGGGCGAACAATCGCGGGGGCAGTGGGACGGTGTTGGCGAACGCCAACGGGTGGTCCATCCGCAATGTGCCGCTCGCGGATGGGGCGAACCAGATCACTCTGACGGCCACCGATGCGGGGAGTGGCCGAGCCAGCAATGCGGTAACGGTGACGCGCGGCTTGCCGAGGCCGCCCCCGAATTCGCCGGCTCCCGCTCCGCCTCAGTTGCGGGTGACTTCGCCCAACGAGAACGAGCGAACCCTCGGCGCGACGGTGCGGGTGACCGGATCGGCCAGCGCGCCGCAAGGCTTACGCCGCGTGCTGTGGAGCACGCCGTCGGGCAGCGGCCAGGCCGATGGCTTGGCGACTTGGACGATCCCGGCTTTGCCGCTCGTTCGCGGGCAAAACGTGGTGACGCTGCGCGCCGAGGCGACGGATGGGCTACTCACCACGATCACGTTGAACCTGTGGCGTGACGGTGGGGTGGACAACGTGGCGCCGGTACTCACTATCGTGAACCCAAGCTTGGCGAACGTGACGACGTCGGGATCGGCCATCGTGGTAAGCGGCGCAGCCTTCGACGCGGGTGGCGTCGCCGAAGTAACTTGGCAGAACTCAACGGGCGGCGCAGGTACGGCTGCGGGCACCACCAATTGGCGGGCGGAGATCCCCGTCGTATCAGGCTTCAACACGTTGACCATCCGCGCGCGCGATACGTCGGGAAACGTCGCGTGGCGCAGCCTGACGGTAACCCGCCGCTAAAGAGGGTATACTACGAAGTAGATGCATCGCCTTTTTGGCGCCTCACCCTCTCTGTCTCTCCGCACGCCCGCCGCCGGCGTGGGCTTCTCGACGCAATGAAGACGACCCTCCCCCTTCCGCCTGGCGTGGAGTCCCTGTTTGGTACGCGCGACGAGAACCTGCGCCTGTTGGAGCAAGGCTTTGCCGTGCGTTTGGACGTTTGTGCCGATGGCCTGAAAGTGGATGGGCCGGACGCGGGCGTGCAGCGCGTCGCGCAGATTGTCCACGACTTCAGCGAGTTGGTCCGGCAAGGCCATGTTTTCGGCAATGGCGATTTGAGCGGCTATCTGCGCGTCGTCGCCGGCGACTCCGAAGTGCGGTTACGCAGCCTGGTGGAGAGCGGCAAGCAACGCAGCTTCGGCAAGAAGATGTTGGCGCCGAAGACGGTGAATCAGCGCCGCTATATGGAAGCCATTGAGCGCAATGACATGGTGTTCGGCATTGGCCCGGCGGGCACCGGCAAGACGTATCTCGCCGTGGCCATGGCGGTGTCGGCGTTGTTGGGCAAGAAGGTGTCGCGCATCATTTTGACGCGCCCGGCGGTGGAAGCCGGCGAGCGGTTGGGATTCCTGCCGGGTACGCTGCAGGAGAAAGTGGACCCCTATCTGCGTCCCCTCTACGACGCGCTCTTCGACATGCTGGAGAGTGAGCGCGTGGAAAAACTGATCGAGCGCAACACCATCGAAATCGCTCCGATCGCCTTTATGCGCGGCCGGACGCTAAACGACGCGTTCATCATCATCGACGAAGCGCAAAACGCGACGCGGGAGCAGATGAAGATGATCCTCACGCGCTTGGGCTTCAATTCGAAAATGGTGATCACCGGCGACTTAACGCAGATTGACCTGCCCGGCCAAATGCGCAGCGGGCTGCTGGAAGTAACCGACGTTTTGCGGGGCGTGCCGGGGATTACGTTCGTGCCGTTTACCGATGTCGATGTGGTGCGGCATAGCCTGGTGCAGAAGATTGTGCAGGCTTACGAACGCTACAATGAACTGAACGGGACGGGACGCCAGTTGGCGTTGCGTCTTGACGAGATGTCCTCCGAGGGAGCGGCCAAAGGGCCGTCCGCGGAAGTAAGTAACTGATTGAGTACCGTCCTAACGTATGTCTGACGCGGAGACCAGTCTCCTAATTGAGCGCGCTACACCGCGCATCGGCCGCACGGCCTTGCGGGCCTTCGCCGAAACCCTGCGGCGCGATTTATGCGGCGGCCGTCCCTTCACTTGTTTACTGACGGGCGACAAGGAATTGCGCCGTTTGAATCGGCAATTTCTCGGGCACGCCTATGCCACCGATGTGCTGAGTTTCCCAAGCGGTGAACCGATTGGCCCCTTGGGAGACATCGCGATTTCGCTGGAGCGCGCGAAGGCGCAGGCAGCCGAGTATGGGCATCGCATCGAACAGGAAGTTCGCATTTTGCTCTTACATGGAGTGTTGCACTTACTCGGACATGACCATGAGGCTGACCAAGGCGAAATGCGCCGCTTGGAAGAGCGTTGGCGCGAGAAATACGAGTTACCCACCGGCGTGATTGAGAGGGCGGGCGCGTGACGATTCTGCTGGGAACGATCATCGCGCTGGGCCTGGTGCTGCTGGGCTTGGCCACCACGGTGCAGATGTTTTATCTGGAAGCGTTGCGCCTGCGAACGCGGGAACTACCTTCGCTCACCTACTTCAAGGAGCAGTTGGAAGATCAGTTGGGCTTGAAGACCGAGCGCGGAGCCCTAATCTTTTCCCTGTGGAAACATACCCTGCTCGCCCTGGTGGGCGTGGCGATGTCTGTGTTGGCCACTCACGAGAAGTTCCTCGGCGAAGATTTCCTCGAGGCCGCGTTGTTTTCCTGGCTCTCGATGATGGTGGTTTGCTACGTGCTACCGCAGCTCATTTACCGGAAAACCACGGGCCTTTGGATGAATCCGTTAGTCCCGGTTTTCCGCCTGATGATTCTGGCTATGCGGCCGTTGGCCGCGCTGCTCGATTTCCTGCATTCCCTCGCTGACTTATCTGGGGCGGCCGCCGTAGAGGAGGAGCCCCAGAGCGCGGCGGAGGAGATTGAGGCGCTCATCGACGCGGGCGCGGAAGAAGGACTCATCGAAGAAGGCGATCGGAAGATGATTCAATCCGTCGTCGCCTTTGGCGAAAAAGTAATCCGCGATGTGATGACGCCGCGCCCCAGCGTGGTGGGCATCCACGAAAACGCTTCGCTTGACGACCTGCGCCAGTTAGTGATTCATGAGCAGTATTCGCGGATTCCCGTTTTTCGCGAGGATATCGATTCCATCGTCGGTTTCGTCCACGTCCACGACGTGCTGGAAGTGAATGAAGCTGAACGGCCGAATAAGAAGGTGAAAGACCTGGTGCGGCCGATTCGCCTGGTGCCCGAGACGAAGAGTGTGAAGGTGTTGCTCGAGGATATGCGCGAGAATCGCCAACATATGGCAGCCGTGATCGACGAGTACGGACACACAGCCGGTTTGGTGACCATGGAAGACATGCTCGAAGAGTTAGTGGGCGAAATTCGCGATGAGCATGAGCCCCATCAGGACGTCGAAAGCCTGGGCAACGGCGAGTATGTTGTCGCGGGCAGCTTCGACATTCGCCATCTGGGCGAGTTGCTCGAATTTTCGCCCGACGAAGATACCGAAGCGACGACGGTGGGCGGATTGGTGACGGAGTGGGCCGGCCGGGTGCCGGCGGTGGGCGAAGCGGTAGAGCGCGAGGGCATCCGCCTGGAAGTGCTGGCGGCAAATGGATTGCGCGTAGACCAGGTGAAGCTCTCGCGGCTCCTGGAGTCGCGGCCAGTGGAAGCAAAGAAAGAGCAAGGTGCGATGAATGGCGAAAAAGGCTGAGCACCGGTTTGGGCACGTCGGCATCGCCGGCCGGCCGAATGCGGGAAAGAGTACGCTGCTGAATGCCTTGGTTGGCGCGAAGCTGGCCATTGTGGCGCCGCGCCCGCAAACGACGCGCACCATTATCCAGGGCGTGACGACGCGGCCCGGCGTACAGATCGTTTTCGTCGATACGCCGGGCATTCACGAGAGCGACAATAACTTCAATCGCCGCATGATGCAAACCGTGCGCCAGGCCATTGAAGGGCGCGATTTAATCGTCTACGTGGTGGACGCCACCTTGCCTTGCGACGAGCGCGAACTGCAGGCCATGGATGCCGTCCGCAAGACGGGTACGCCGGTGATCTGCGCGTTGAATAAGATCGACAAGATCAAAGATAAACGCGAGTTACTCCCGATCATGCAGAAGTACGCCGAAGTATTTAGCTTCAAGGAAATCGTCCCGATTTCGGCGCGGCGGGGTGGCGAGAGTATCGCGGCGCTGCTGGAGACGATTACCCGCCAGCTACCGGTGGGACCGGCTCTTTATCCAGAGGACTATTTGACGGATCAGCCGATGCGGTTTCTGGTGGCGGAGTTAGTGCGCGAGCAGATCCTGCGGCTGACCAGCCAGGAAGTGCCCCACGCGGTGGCGGTGCTGGTGGAGAAGTGGGAAGAGAGCGAGAAGCTGGTCCGGATCAATGCGAGTATCATCGTGGAGCGCCAGGGCCAGAAGAAAATCATCATCGGGCAGGGCGGGCAGATGATTAAGGAAGTAGGCACACGGGCGCGCATCGAGATTGAGAAATGGATGGAGCGCAAGGTCTTCCTCGAGTTATTCGTCAAAGTAGTACCGGGTTGGCGCGACAAGGCCGAATTCTTACGGGAGCTCGATTGGCGCATGGTGGCATCGACGACGACGGCCGGCGACGCCTAGACTTTGCGGCGGGCAAAGGCGGGGCCCTGATAGGTCCGCAGGGCGCCCGAGTAGTAGATCAAGGCCAGCAACACCAGCACGCCGGCCAGCGTTTTCGCGGCCAATTCATTAGGCGGCAGCATGAGAATGACGCAAATCGCGGACGTCCACAGCAAGGCGGCCAAGTTCACCGCCCCACCCCAGCGGCCTAAGTTCCAGGGCGCTTCCCGCACCCAGCCGCTCGCACGCGCGCGCCACCCCAGGTAAATGGGAATTCCATAGGCCAAGTAACAGGCTACCGTCGAAACAGCGGCCAGAATGGCCACGGTGGCGGACCAGACGAGTAAGGCGACCGCGGCGGCCACTAAGCCCCAGATCGCCACAACGGGCGTGCCGTGCCGCGAGTCGACTTTGGCGAGCGTGCGTGGCCAGGGCGTGCCTTCGTCGCGCGCCAGCGAGAACAAGGCGCGCGAATTGTTCGCCAGCACTGAGAGTCCGCAGAACCACATGGCGACGCCGGCCATGGCGGAAAGCGCGCTGCCCATGCGCTCGCCGAGTGCCCCTTGCAGAATTGAGACGGCGGACTGGTTTGGCGATAGGTCCTTCACGGAGAGCGTGAGCGCGATCAGCATGAGGTAGCCGATGACGCCGGAGAGCGCCACGGAAAGGAACATGCCCCAGGGCGCGTGGCGGCGTGGATCGAGCGTCTCCTCGGCCAAATGCGCGGAGGCGTCGTAGCCGGTGAAGGTCCACATGGCTTGCAGCAAGCCGAGCGTGAAGGCAGCGGCGTAGGGCTTGGTGCCGATGGGACTCATCGCGGTCCACAGGAACGAGACGGGCTGCAGGGGCGCGGCCCAAAAGATGAGGCCCACCAGGACCAACGTGCCGAGGATGTGGACGGTAACGCTGGCGTCGTTGAGTTTGGCGACCAGGCCGACGCCGTAGGCATTGAGCCAGCCTTGGCTGAGCGCGATGACGGCGAAGGCGGCGAAGAGCGCGCCGGTGGTGGGCTCAATACGAACGAGTGGGAGCAGGTATTGCGCGCAGCCATAATCGATGGCGGCGAAGCTGGCGATGCAGGCGACGACATTCAGCGCCGCCGTCAGCCAGGCGATGCGCGGGCCCCCTAAGGCGGCGGCCCAATGATAGAGCGCGCCGGAGGTGGGGAAGGCTGAACATAGCTCAGCCATGGAGGCGGCGACGGTGAGCGTGAGCAAGGTGGCGAGCGGCCAGGCCAGGGACATTTCGAGGGGTCCGCCTTGGTCAAAGCCGTAGCCGAAGAGCGTCACCGCGCCGGTGAGGATGGAGATATTCGAAAACGAAATGGCGAAGTTGGAAAAGCCGCCCATTTCGCGCAGTAACTCCTGCGCGTAGCCGAATTTTTGTAAGTCGTCCTGGTCGCGCGAATTCATTGCACGCGCAGGAAAGGAAGTAGCTGGCGAATTTCCGCTTCGGTGGGTTGCTTACCGTACTCGCAGATTTCGAAGGCTTCGGTTTGCTTAGCGGCCGCCGCCGCGGCCGCGCCGTACCATTTTTCGAGAGAGGCTCTGGTTTCGGCAGGAATCGCCGGCGAGCGATCCTTGGCGAGCCAAGCTAGCCGGGCCGAACGCTCCTTAGGTACTTCCTCTAACCTGCCATCCACCCACGGCAGCCATTCATAGAATTGGCTCTCGTGCGCGTCCAGCGCGAAGATCTTCTGTGGAAAGACGCTCGAAATATCAACGGCAATATCAGGCCGGAAAGGCGCCGGTTTCTTGAAGCGATCGCGGTAATAAAGGAAGACTGGATTCTTGCGCAGCGGCGGCGTATCCGGTGCGACGTTGGGCACCACCACCATGTAGGCGGCATCCTGCACGAGCACGCCGGTGTAGCGATGGTCCGGATGATAGTCGTTCGGACGGGGCGCGAGGACAATGTCGGCGTTCCACTCCCGAATCTTGCGGATCACTTGCAGGCGAACGTCCAGGGTGGGCATTAACTCGCCGTCGTGGTTATTGAGGACGTCGTAAGTGATGCCTAAGCGCTTGGCGACCTCCTGGGTTTCCGCATAGCGTCGCCGCGCGAGCGCTCCTCCGCCGAGCGTTTGATGGCCCGCGTCGCCGTTGGTGAGGGAGACAAACTTCACGGCATGGCCGGCCTTCGCCAGGAGGGCCGCCGTGCCCCCAGCGCCCAGGTCACAATCGTCAGGGTGCGCGCCGAAGGCGATCACGCGCGATTTTTCTTGGGCCAGTAAGTGCAGGCTACAACCGAGAATCAGAGCCAGGGAGCGAATCGACATGCAGCCCGATTATAACCCTTGCGTGATGGGGGCACAGCTTGCGCCAGGGGCACGTTGGAGTTTCGCCGAGTCCATCACGCCGTCGGACCTGAGCGCTACGGCCAGGGCCGCGGTGCCGGTGTCGCAGTTGAGTTGGAAGCGGCTCTCGCGCTGGCCGTCACCCGAAAGCGCGTTACCCACGCGGCACATCCCCAGGCCTTCGCGCGGCTGGCGGACATATTCCTGGGCGGCCGTGCGCATCGCCGTGGAGGGTGCGCCGATCACGGCGAAATCCCACATCTGCAGCGTGACCGGTTTCGTGGGCGCCAAGGTAAAGGTTACGTTGACGTCGCCCTGCTCGCATTGCATCCGGAAGTTGCCACGCAATAAATTCTCCGGCTGCACCGGGCCGGGGGCCCCGCACTTCCCCACGCGGTCGCGCGCTGAGTTTACTTGCGCTTGGCGGCTGGCCAAATCGCCGTCCAGGAGGAAGTTGTCGGCGGCGATATTGCGGAGTAAGTCTGCGTCCCACTTACTCAGGAGTTTGCTGATCGAATCGCGCATGCCGGTTAACTCCGGCGCGGCTGGCAACTGACGCGGCTCCAGACCGCCGCTCTTCCGAAGTAAATCAAACGCGTCACTCAGCACGCGTGCGGGACCCTGGTAAGTCAAGTTCGTCATGGCTACCATGCCGACACCGTACTCGGGTAGCCACATCATGTAGGAGCCGAAGCCAGGCAAACCACCCCCGTGGCCGATGAGGTGGGCGAAGCGGCAATCGGTGCTGACGCCGAGACCATAGCCGTAGCCGCTGGTGACGGCCCGCGCGCGATCCACCGTGAAGCTCGACTGGCGCTGCAGGCGCTGCATTTCACGCAGCGAACTGCGCCGGACGGGGCCGGCCTCTTCGCCGTCGCGCGCCGGAAATGCCGAGAGCTGGAAGGCGACCCATTTGGCCAAATCCGGCACGGTGGTGACTAAGCCGCCCATGGCGCCAAAGCTGCCATGGGCCAAGGATGGAATCTCGAAAAAGCCATCGTCACGGCGTCCGTAGCCATTGGCCCGGACGGCGGCGGGAATCGCCGAGGGCTCCAGAGACGACGCCGTCATCCCCAGTGGCTTCAACAAACGGCTTTCAATATACTCGCGATACGGGATCCCAGAGGCGACCTGGATCACTTGGCCGGCGAGCGCGAACCCGTAGTTCGAATACTCGAAGGCCGTATCGGGGGTGGTAGAAAATGGAATCCCCGCCTTCACCCATTCCTTCAGGGTGGCGTCGGGAATGGCGAGTTGACGGTCGCCCCAGGGATTGTCTTCCGGAAATCCGGCGCCGTGGGAGAGTAACTGGCGGACCCGAATCGGTGCGCTGTCGGTGGTGGGGTAACCGTAATTCTTAAACTCGGGAAGGTATTTTTCGATGGGGTCTTCGAGGGATAACTTACCCTCGTCGCGGAGCTTCAGAATCGCGGCGGCGGTGAAGCTCTTGGTCATGGAAGCGATGCGAAAGGCAGTGGTGGGCAGGGCCGCGTCCTGAGATTTTACGTCGCGCACGCCGTAGGCCTTGGCTAAGACTAATTCGCCGTCGATGATGACGCCCCAGGCCGAGCCAGGTGCGCCGATCTGTTCATGAGCGCGAGCGAAGAGTTGCTCGATGGAGGGCAGGGCAGCCTTCAGTTTCGTCAGCCGGGCGGAATCCATGAAGCGAGGTGGTTCGGCAGCGAAAAGGGGCAAGACGAACAGGAGAAAGCTGGCGCGCATTCTCCCAGTCTAAGCGAAGTATTCAGAAGCGTAGGCGGGGCGCAAGCGCACGGCGCGGCGCCAACTCTCCTGCGCGGCTTGCGTCTGGCCCATCTCCTTGAGCGCATGGCCCAGGTTCAGGCAGGCCTCGGCGAAGTCAGGCTTCTGCTCCAAGGCTTGCCGGTAGTAACGGACGGCGGCTTCGGAGTGGCCGGTTTGTTGATGCAGCACGCCGAGGTTAAAGAGGACCTGCGGCTTGGGGTCGACGGCCATGACTCTTTCGAGCACGACGCGCGCGCCTTCGAAGTCGCCGAGCTTGGCCTTGGCGAGGGCGAGCCCGTTGGCGGCTTCCACCCAGTCGGCACGCAGTTCGAGGCAGGATTCAAGGACGGTGATGCTGGCTTCCCAGCGGCCGGCGGTAAGATGATTCGTCGCCAGGCGGAACCAGGGCTCCTCCCAGTTGGGGACTAGCTTCGTGAGTTGCTCAAAGCAGACGGCGGCTTCACCTTCGTGGCCTTGTTGCTCAAGTAAGATGGCCAGGTTCCAGAGCGCTTCGGCTAACTGCGGGTCGCGCTGGAGGGCTTCAATGTAGGCTTCGCGCGCGGCTTCCCACTCGCCGCGCTGGTGATGCAGAAACCCGAGGTTGGCGTAGGCCTGTTTCAAGGTGGGATCGATTTCGACGGCTTGTAAGTAGGCTTCGATGGCCGGACGTACCTGGTTGATCTGCTGGCGCGCGACGCCCAGGTTAAACCAGCCTTCGGCCGAACCCGGCGCTAGCTCGGTCAATTTTTCGCAGTGTTTGGCGGCTTCGGTGAAGCGCTCGCGAATGAAGGCCAGGGTGGCCAAGGCTTCGTGGGCGGCCAAGGTAAGAATTGGGCGGTTAGAAGCTTGCAGACGTTCGGCTAGCTCACGAATGGTGATCTCGTTACCGTAACTGAGAGCGATGGAAAGACGATTCAGGAGTAAGTCGGGATTGTCGGGGTTTTCGTGCTCGAGTTCCTGATAGATCGCGTCGGCTTCCTCGCGGCGGCGCAGCATATGCAGCGCGACGCCCTTGCCGAAGCGCGCCTGCGACTGCTTCGGGCTGAGCATGAGTGCCTGCTCGAATAACTCGAGCGCGGCTTGCGCTTCATTCTCGTGCAGAAAGCAAACGCCCTGGGCCACTAAGGATTCAGTGCGGCCCGTGCGCGGAGCGAGGTCACTAGCTTGGCGGAACATTTCGGCCGCTTCGGGCCAACGCTCCTGCTTATAGCGGCAGATGCCGAGGTTGTAGAGATCGCAGCGTGAGCGCGGGTTCCGCTCCAGCGCCTGTTCGAAGAGCGGCGCGGCCTTGTCGAAACGTTGGGCTTCGAGATAAAAGCCGCCGAGGAAAGAGTAAGCGTCGGCTTCGGTATCGGCCTCGGCGACGGCCTTTTCCAGGCGCGAGATGGCTTCGGCCTTGCGGCCTTCGAGATAGAGACTAACCGCTTGCACGACGGCGGGCGAGGAGAGGGCGCGCTCCTTCATGCCGGGTACGCCGTCCATGAAGGAGGGTTCGGCTTGGAGGAGCGAGTGAATTACTTCGTCGTCGACATAATATAGCCAGCGGTCTTCCCAATTATTCATGCTCAACACTCCTCACGAGTTAGTCAACTTCTTGAATAGGAATCCGCCGACACTCTTCTTCGGCGGTAAGACTTTCGCATCCGGGGCGGGCTTCGGCGCGGACTGGCCGCCACCCATGCCGAACAAGCCACCGCGGGCCGGGCCGTAGGCGATGCGGCGGCGCATCGGCGTGACGGAGAACTTCGGCCACTGAATGGAATCAAGCGCGGGGCTGATGGGTTCCATCACGGCGCGGAGTTCGGGCGCTTCGCCCTCAAAGTCCGGTAGCCCCTCGGGTGGGGCGAGTTGGATACGGCTATCGCCGATGTCCTCACCTTCGGCGAACTTCTCAATTGCGTCACCCTTCTTTTTGCTGGGACGGTCGCCGAGCGAGATGCGGACGGCATTCTCCACCACGACGGATCCACCGCTACCCTCCACGGTGATGGTGGTGTTGACGGAAACCGACGAAGGACCGGCGGCGGGCGGCGGCGGATGCGGCTGATCGCCGCGCCACTGGAAACCCTGGCCTTCGTTCGTGGGCGACTGGTTCTTGTCGCGGCCATTCAGGGACTCAGGACGGACGAACGGTGTCGGCGGCTCGACGGGAGGAACCACGGCGATTTCGTTGCCTTTGATGGGCTCGGCAAAGACGGGGACGGCGGTGACCGGCTTGCTGGCTTCCACCGGCTTACTGGTTTCCCCTGGTTTGCTGGGCTCCAGGGGCTTGGGCATCTGCTGCTCACCCTCATACATGGCGCGCGCCGCCTGCTGCCAGGAGGAGGGAGCCTCAACCGGTTTCTTGGCGGCAGACTCCGGGGCTCGCGCGGGCATGGGCGAAGGCGCGGGCGGCGGGGGCGGGACCACGGTCTGTTGCTGCTGCAGCCACTCGTCGAGGCTGGCGCTGCGAGGCCGCAGGATCGCGTCGAAACGGTCGTCGGCAAAGCCGAGCCGCAGACCGTCCATCAGGGCGCCGGTGAGCGCGTCGCCGACAGCCAGGTCGGTGGTGCCGCGCGGCGGGAAGGGCATTTCGTGGAAGCGGAAGGGCTGATCGGGGGTGAAGAGCGACTCGCAACCAGCGGCGAAGGCGGGCCAGGCGAAGTCCGGCACGCCGACACGCGCGAGGGTCGTTTTGCTGCCCAGCGCAGGCAACGTCGCGGCTTGGGGGAGGACATTGGCGCGCAGCCATTCCGTTGGACGATTGACGCCTCCGGTAGCAGCGAGGCTGGCCTCCACGGGCAGTGAGGCCAAGCTCGCGACGGGGGGCCATTCGCTCACTGGCTTGCCTTCCGGGGGGGAGAGTAACGTCAGTTCGAGGGGGAAATGCTCCCAGCGCGCGTGGGCAGGCGCCGGTGCCGATCCAGCGCGCAGGACGGCGGGCTGAGTATGCATCAGGCCCGCTTCCGGCCATTGACCCACGGCGGCCGCGGCGGCGCGTGGTAACTCCATGGTTGCAGTCCAGGACAGTGGGGAGAATTCGCCGGTCGGGCAGTCGAGGGGGGCGATTCCGGTGGTCGCGAAAAGCGCGGGGGCAAGGGCGGGCGCCAGGCCGATGGCCAAGCGCGGCAGAGCGCCGGGGACGAAGAATCCGAGTGGGGTATCCAGGCCGGCGGCGACACCGTTACCTCCCTGATCTCTATCTCCCGCAGTGGCCGGCTGCCACGTGAGTTGGGCAAGTAAGGCCGAGTGAAGGGTAGGGCTGAGTTCGGGCGCCGGCCAGTAGAGCAGGGTCAGGCTGTTTTCGACGTCGAAAGGTTCGCAGGCCGGTGCGGTCTGCTCCAGGTGGGCGATTTCCTGCTGCCGGTACTCCATGGGCTCCACGTGGGCAGCGGAAAGGGCACGTTCGGGTGGGGGTGGCAGTTCCGCGTTCCAGGCGACGGTCTCGTCGAGAGATGCGAGCCAGGCGGCAGCCGAGGGCAGGCAGATCGCGGGAAGTTCGCAGTTGGAGGGTTCGGGCTGTGGGAAATTGGCCACGGCGGCCAAGGGCGCCTGATGGCGGGCGAAGACCAGAACGGGTTGGGCAACCGCTCCGGTGACCGAGCGCTCCGCAAGGGGTGGCGCGAACTGGAGCACGGTGTGACCGGGGAGCGGCTCGAAGTCTGGCGAGGCGAAGAGGTCATCATCCGAAGGAACGGACCATACGGCCTCGGTCAGCGGGAGGGTGTAGCCAAGGAGGGACTGCGTGTGGAGCGGTTGGGGCGGCGCCAACACCACATCCTCTCTGCTCTGGTCCTCCGTGTTCTGGTCCATCGGCTCCGGGAGGTCAACGTAACCGCCATAGGGAACATTGGTGTCGAGCGCGAGGGCCGCGGTTGACGCCGGCAGTAAACAGGGGCGTGGGTAGTCCGTAAGTTCCGGGATGACGGAATGGACGGAAGCGAGTACGTCCGCCAGGCGGGGCAGGTCGGCGTTCAGGAATGCGGCGAGAGGGGCGGGCTCAATGGCCTCATCGGTCGGCAGGGGCCGGCGGGTGAAGATGGGAGAGTCGAAGACGGGAAGCTCAAGTTCCTCAGAGTCCTCGGGAAAGGGCAGGCCGGCAAAGGCCTCGGCGGGAGCCGGCGCGGGCTCGGGGACCGTTTCGACAGGGACTTGCGGGGGGAAAGGAGAAAGCTCTCGCTTGCCCTGTTTCGGTTGGGCCGCGAGCCGTTGCAAGGCGAGACTATTGAATTCCTGTTGGTAGGCTTCCCGATGAGCCTCCGAACAGAATTCAGCCTTGCCCGTGAGTTTTCTCAGCAGCGACAGGGGCTCGCCACAGTAGAGACACCGCATGCTTGAACGAATTTTCCTCTCTGTCCATCGTAGGCTTCGTCTCGGGTGAATTCCATAGTTGAAAACACCTAGCAACCTTAGGGAACTCAGGCCCATGACGGACGGGGATTTCACTTAGTACCCTACCCGGGCCATGCGTCTCTACAGTTTCGCTTTCTCTGGCCGATTACTCCCTTGGAGCCGCAACAAAGTATGAGCCGTCGAGACCGCATTCAACAAGGCATAGATCAACTACGGATGGCCGTACCGGATTTGCAGGGCGTCCTGCTGGCGACAAACGAAGGCATGCCGCTGGTGCATTCCATTGACGAAGCAGGTGACCCAGGTCAGATCGCGGCGCTGGCGGCCGCAGTTACCAGCCTCGGCCGGCGGGTGACCGAGTCTCTCGATTCAGGAAGTTGCCAGGAAGTGAGTGTCCTCGGCAGTGACGGGCAAATGCACCTCTACGCGGCGGGCCCGAAGGCCGTGTTGGCGGTGCTGGGTCCGGCGCACATGAATTCGGCGCTGGTGCAGTTAGCGGCGCGGAATGCGGCCCAGCAAATCGTGCAGGCGCTTTAGCCCCGCAGTTCGGCTTGAATTTCGCGGGCCGCGGTACGCGCGGCTTCAAATGCGCCGGTAGGAAAGCTGATCGCGCCCACCTTAGGATGTCCCCCGCCGCCGTAGCGCTCGCAAATCGAGGCCAGATTGTGCGCGAGCGGCTGCTTCACCCACGGATTGGACCCCACACTTACCTTAGTACGGAAGCTCTGTTCACTTACGGAGACGGTGTAAACGGCCTCTGGAAACAAATAGTACGGAATAAACTTATTGTAGCCTTCGACGTCTTCGCCGACTAAGTCAAAAGTAACTACGCCTTGTTCGCAGACCGCGTGGCGGCGAATCAAATCCATATTGCGTTGATGACGATCACGCAAGGGCAGATAGAGCTCCTGCATGCCAGGGTCGGCGACGATCTCTTCCAGGCTCATCCGCTGCATCATGCGAATGAGGCGCTGGACGGTATCGTGCCCCTTGGCCGCTTCGATAATCAGCACGATTTTGAGGGCGGGCGACCCCAGGGCCACGGCTTCCTCGGCACTGGCATAGCGGGCGCTATCGACGATGTCGGCCCAGTGGACCAGGTTCGCCAGGTCAGCTGGGGCGTAGCCGAATTCGCGGTGCGTTACGTCGGCGATGTACTGGGTGCAGGAGCGATAAGCCGGGTCAAAGAACAGGCGGGCGCCACGCGGATCGCCGTTGGCCTTCAAGGCACGAAAGTGTTCGGCGTCACTGGGGCTGAGGAAGGCGCTCTGATGATGGTCGAACCACCAGGTGAGTTTTTCGTGGGTAGCGTACTTAAAGTCGACGATGGCGTTCTCGTCGCCGTCGAAGAGCGCGTCCTCGAAGCTCTGCGCCGCGACGTGCGACATACCGGTATAGGCGAACTCCGCGCCGGGGTGGATGTGGTCCGCGATGAAGCGGCTGAAGAACGCCGCCGAGGCCGCGCCGTCGAAACAGTGGTCGTGATAGAGGACTCTATAGCGCATAAAAGTGAATTCGGCAGAGAACTGATTAGTGTCCCGCAAATCGGCCGCTAATTCAAGTTTGCGTTTTCCGGCTATGCTGGAGGAGCATGATTCTCGCGGTAATGGACGACCTGATCTTCGGCGTGAAGCTGCGGGAAGCCGCGCGGCGGGCCGGGCAAATGATCGACTTTGCTGCCCGGCCGGAGGCCGTCCTCGCCAAGGCGGCTATGGCCGGCACGCGGGTGATTCTTGACCTGAACTTGCGCCAGGTGGACACGGTGGACCTGGTCCGCCGGCTGAAGGCGGCGGGGGTGCCGGTGATCGCCTATGTGGCCCATGTGCAGGTGGATCTGCGGCGCGCGGCGGAAGAGGCCGGTGCGGATCAGGTGCTGGCCCGATCCAGCTTTGTGACCAAAATCGACCAGTTGGTGCAACCGAATTAGGGACCGCCCCGTCTCGGAGTGCATGCGTTTCCTCCTCTTCGCCCTTACGGCCTGCACCCTACTGGGGCAGGAAGGCACTCTGCGCGTGAAAGCCAAGCCCGGTCGAGCCGGCGTTTTTGTGAATGGCCAGTACTTGGGGCCAGCCGCCAACTTCGCCGTCACGCGGACATACAAAGTCGCCGCGGGGGAACACGAGCTCCGGCTGTCGGACCCGCGCTATGAGGACTTTACCCAGAAAATCAAGGTAGAAGCGGGCAAGGTAACGGAGGTAAGTTGGACGATGCAGAAGGCGGCCGCGTTGGCGGGTCCGTTTGGGGAGCTACGAATTACGGGCGGGGATAAGTTCGCGGGGGTGTTTCTTAACGGGAAATTCGCTGGCCATGTGGACGAGTTCGACAATTTCGCGCAGCGCGTACGCTTGGCGCCTGGCGACTATGAACTCAAGATCGTACCGGCCGGCGGAAGCAGCAGTCCGCATGTGGAGCAAATCAAGGTCGGCGCGAATCAGCAGGTGTGGATCAAATTGAGTAAGTAAGGGGGGGGGCGGCCCTGGCTGGGGTGGGGATGCCAGAGCCGCCTGCGGCTCCACGAAGTGCTACGGGGATAACGCTTCGCGGAGAACTTGTGGCGAACAGGAGGTTCGCAAAACCTAGAACGAAAATCTGAGCGATAACTCGAGCTGCCGGTTATTGCCGGCGCCACCGCCACCACCACCGGGCCCGCCGCCGCCAGGTCCACCGCCACCGGGACGGCCACCGAATCCGCCGCCGAGCGTAGTCGACTGGCCGAAGAGAGGCGAAGCCAAATTACCCACGGGCGGGCCGTAATTTACCCAATTGAGTAAATTCCGAGCTTGTAACGAGATATTCAGAGTATACCGCTTTCCGGAACTTGCACCGCCAAACATTCCACCGGGGCCACCAGGACCACCGCCGCGGCCACCGCCGCCTCCGGGAGGTCCACCACCCATCATCATGCCACCGCCGCCGCGCATGGCGCCAGCCATCGCCCCTCCGGGGTTCGACGCCGCTTCGCCCTTGCTGCCGAAGCCAATCGTCTTGCCGACGCGAAGATTGATAGTGAAGGCGCCGGGAGCCTGCCCAAAGTTACGCGGGATGATGGTTTCTCCGGGCTGGGGGTTCAAGTTGAAGGTTCCCCAGGGCGTGGTGCGAATATTGGTACCCGTGGCGCCGGGAGCGGCGAAGGAGGGTCGATCCGTGAAGAGCGAGTCGCCATTGTTATCGCGGCCCGTGGTGATGTTGAAGGGTCCGCCGGCGCTGGCGATGATGAACGGCGACAGGCTGATCGCGTACTTGGCCGTGATGGAGCCGCCGAGGATGACGCGCTGGCGTTGATCGAAGCCGCTGCGTCCATACTCGTTGCGGACGTCGTAAGTGAAGGCGGGGAAGCTGCCCGTGCCATCCGTGTCGCCGCGGTTGTAGCCCAGGATATAAACACCGAAGAGAAACACCTTCGGGCTAAAGCGAGTATTGAAATTCGCGATCAACTGATTTTGGCGGCTGAAGCCGGTGGACTCGAATTGATACAGGTTGCCGATGTTGCCAAAGGGTTGGGTGCCGTTGGGCAGGGGCGCATTGATGTTACGTGCGCGCAGGTTGTGTACGCCGCGCGAGAAGACATAGTTAATGGCGACGGCCGTGTTCTTCGGCAATTGACGGTCAATCCCGACCGAAGTCTGCATCAGGTAGGGAGTCCGGATGTCGCTGGCTAAGCGGCGCACCGTCTGCGTGGTTAGGTTCCCACCTAGCGAACTGAGCGAGGGAATGGTGGGGAAGAAATTCGGATTCGGCACCAAGTACTGTAACTGGTTCGATCCGTTGAAGCGAAGCTGCTGAAGTGACAAATTCTGCGCGACACGGTCATAGAAGAGGCCGGTGCCGATGCGCAGGACGGTCTTTGCGGCTTTATTCTTGCCGCCGTCCACGCCCCAAGCCACACTGATGCGCGGCGCTATGTTGTTGTTGCTCGAAACGTTCGTCTGATTTTCGTAGCGTAGTCCGAGGCCGACGGTCAGGTTGGGACGGACACGCCAATCATCCGTGATGAAGATGCCAATATCGGTCTGCGAGATGTCCGCCTCCGGCACGCCACCTACCAACGAGAACTGGCCGGCGCCGCCGCCGAGTGCGCGGATCTGCGCGCCGTTCAAGCCTTGGGCCTGGAAGAGGAGGGTACGGCGGTACTTTTCAAGCGAAGTCAAAAACGCGGTGGCGCCGGTGGGCGCGTTATTGGCGTCGAGCACCGGGCCGGCGCCGCCGGTAAAGGTAAATGTACCACCGAAATTATTCTTGTTGATGTCGGTGAGCGCATTGTAGCGGACACGCCCACCCACCTTGACGGCGTGCGCCCCCAGCGTCAGGCTGGTGAAATTCGAAAGCTCGATGCCGTTGGTGGTGTTGTTCGCGGTGCCGATCTGGGCGCCGCCACCGTTGAAGCTGTCCTGCACGTCGATCGCGGGTAAGCCGTTGTCGCCGAATTGACGGATCCGGTTGCGTTGAAACTGGAAGCGGGTCTCGTTGATGGCGCGGGCGCTCAAAATCGCGGTCTCAGTCATCTGTAAGGAGTGCTCGCGATCGGTGGAGTTGAAGGCGCGGGATTGCAGGGAAAACTGGCCGATGCCCTGATTTTCGTTGCTGATGTCGGAGAGGCTGTAGCGAGTGACGAGGGTGTTGCGGTCGTTCAGGGCGAGGTCAAAACGCGGGTTAATACCGGTGCGCTTGTTCGGCGTCACGACGGATAATTGCAACGGCGTCGGGACGAGGGCGGCGCTCAGCGTGGTGGCGTTGATGACGGCGTTCTCGTCCACATCGCGGCGTTCCACGTCGAAGGAGAAAGAAGCTTTCTTATTCACCGGACCGCTGATACGGCCGTTGAAATTGCGTGACTGGAAGGGGGCTTTGTTGGCGGCAAAAGGGTTGCGGGAGTTAAAGATGCCGTCGCCAAAATTGAAGCCAATATCGCCGCGGAATTTATCCGCGCCGGGTTTGGTGAGAATTTCGATGCGGCCAAAGCCGATACGGTCAAACTCGGCGGAATAGGGATTCTGGTTGACGCGAATTTCGCGGATGGCGCTCTTGGGGGGCAGGCGGCCGCCCGTAAAGCCGTCGATGAAGATCTGGCCACCGTTAGGTCCGGCGCCGGGTCCGGCGAGGGCCTGTAACTCATTGGCCAATTGGTCAGGGTCGTCGGAGAGGACTTGTAAGTCTTCACCCTTCAGCACGAGCGCGCCCACGTTGTTCTGCGCGTCGGTGGAGACCTTATTGATTTCCTCTTCTACTTGCAGAATCTGCGCTTCGGTGGCGAGCACCAACTGGGCGTCCAACTTCATCGGCGCGGAGACGTTGACGTTCTGCACTTCGAAGATCGCGAAGCCCTTGCTCAAGACGCGCACGGAGTAACTTCCGGGCGTCAAATTGAGCAGTTGGAAGTCGCCGTTTTCATTGGTCTGGGTGCGGACTTCGCGGCCGCCATTGAGGCGCGCGCGGACTTCGGCGCCGGGAACGAATGAACCGGACGGATCCGTCACTTTGCCGCGCAATGCGGGGGCCTGTGCCCAGGTAAGAGTGGCGAGCGCCAGGTAAAGACAAAAATAGACACACCGCGAGTATAGGCCTTGCATGAAAAGTTTCCTTCGACTAATTACTATTTGTTTGGTTGGGATTGTCCGACGTGGGTCAATCGGCTTTTACTTATTGCATGGGAATCATTCCCATACCCATTTCCATCCCACCGCCGCCCAGGCTGAGTCCGCCTAAGCCGCCGGGCGCGCCACCGGCTCCGCCCGATTGCCGTTGCGCCATTGCGATGATCATGTCCGCGTTGGCTAACAGCGTAATCGCCGTAATCTCGTCGGATTTCGCGCCAACGGTGCTCGAAACCACAATCGATTCGCCGACCTTAATATCTTCAATCTTGGCGGGCGGCATGCGGTCCAGCATGGCCATCATGTCGCCGCCGCCGGGGCGTCCGCCGCCCATCATGCCACTCGGCGGGCCACCGGGAGGGCCGCCGGCGCCCGGGGCGCCCGCGGGACGGCCACTTGCCGCCGCGGGGGGAGGACCACCAGCGCCGGGAGGACGTCCACCGGCCATGCCCATTCCACCACCGGGGCCGCCGCCGGGGCCGCCGGGGCCACCACCCATGCCACCCATCATGCCCGCGAAGTTGGGCATCTTTTTTACCTGCGAATCCGGCTTGATGCGCACGAGCATCGCCTTGCCGGAGGCCAAATCCTTAATCTTCACTTCGCCCGCGGCGGGATCGACGGCTGTAACGGTGCCGGCCACTGTACGAAACGAACCGAAGACAGCGCGCTCGGCGGTGATGCGCGTCGCGTCTTCGTTTTTGTCGCCAAGGACGCGCAACTGGTCGCCCTTCTTCAGATCCTTCATGGTGGCGTCCTTAGCGTCGGCGAACTTGATCGAGTCCGGCGCATAGCGCTTATAGACGGTCTTGTCGCCGAGCACGACGGTAACCGGCTTCGGACCGGCCATCGACTGCGTCTTAATCGTCACTTCGCCCTTAGCCGCATCGACGGCGTCGACGACACCGACCATGCCGCGCCGGGTCCATTCCTGACGCTCTTGGTCATCGCGCTTCTTAATATCGCGGGCCGAGATGACGATCAGGCTATTCGCCGTAACCGTCTTCTCGGTGAGCGCCCCGCGAACCAGCACCCGGTCGCCATTGGCGAGCCCGGCCAAGGCCACGACTTGGGCTTTGGTCAGGTCTTTTTCACCAGGTTGAACTTGCTTGACGGGAAGATCAACAGCGACCTTCACCTCGACACTCTCGCCGGAATCCCTTTTCACCGTCATTTCGCCTTTGACAGCGTCAATCGACGTAATCGTTCCAATCACGCTCGTGGGCTGCCCGAAGGCGGCCAAGGCGAAGGCAAAAAACAAGATTCCCAGAGTTCTCACAACAGATAAGACGCCGAAAGACCCGTAAGGTGGGTTAAGAAATGTGAAAGAAGTCATCTTTTATCCAGCCAAAGGCAGCCGGACCTCCACTACCAAGCCTGGTTTGGCGTTATGTGCTGAAATTTCCCCGTGGTGTAATACCACAGCGCGCTGCGCGATGGCCAGGCCGAGCCCAATTCCACCCGAATCGCGGCCCCGATCACTCTCCACCCGGAAAAACGGCTTGAAGATCGACGCCAGCATCTCTTCCGGCACTCCAGGCCCTTGATCGCGCACCGAGACCACGGCTTCGCCCGGTTGGCCATCTATCCCGATTTCGACCGCCGTTCCCGTAGCGGTGTGGCGGATGGCATTGCGCAGGACGTTGTCGAGCGCGCGAGCCAGCAGGACGGGGTCGCCCATGACGCGAAAATTCCCTGACCAGCGTCGCAGGAGCTTTACCTGCCGGACCTCGGCCTCAATCTCGGCGTCGCGCACGACGTGCTCCACCTGTTCGGCCAGTTCGAGCGGCTCGTTGATGCGCTCGTCGGGGTCGCCTTCGGCGCGGGTCATCTGGATCAACTCACCCACCAGACTGGTGAGGCGGTTGCTTTCGTGCTTAATTCGGTCGAGGGCGCCGTTGCGGTCCGGGCTCGACCGCGCCAATTCAATGGCAAAGCCCAGCCGGTTGAGCGGCGAGCGCAATTCGTGCGAGATATCCTGCAGGAGACGGCGCTCGGCGGTGAGCAGCGTCTTCATGCGGCCGGCCATGTCGTTGAAGGCCTTGGCGAGGTCACCGATTTCGTCCTTGCGCTTGAGGTGCGAGCGGACATCGAGGTCGCCGGAGCCGAATTTGACCATGGTTTCGCGCAGGTCGCGCAACGGACGGGCGAGCGTGACGGCGAGAGCGTAGCAAAGCAGGACAATGACCAGAACGATCCAGAGGTAGTTCGGCAGGTTGCCCCAAATCGAACTGCGGAAGTCCGGCTCGGGCAGGACCAACAAGAGCGAATAGCTGCCATCGGGCAGCGTTTCGCGCATCGGATGATCCGGGCCGCGGCCGGGCGGGCCGAACCAAGGTAGACGCGGACGGGTTTGGGGACTGGAGGGAGTCACGGCGCGTTGCCAAAGTTCACGCCGGTCTTCGCTGGTCAAGACGTCCCGCGCCTGGCCGTCCACCAAATAGTGCGTCGCCGTGAACTGGCCGTTCAGACGGGCCATGTAATCCGCTAACGCCGGCTTGCCGCCGAGTTTCAGCGCCATCACCGCGTCATCCAACTGAAGTTTCCTGAGGTTGCCAAAGATGCTGGGCCGGAAGTTGAAGTACCACGTGGTAGCCAAAAACGCAAAAAGGCTGAAGACCAACAGGCCACCGAACCACAGCAGGATCTTACGGAAAATGCCCTTCATGGCGTAGCCTCTGGCGCGCAGAACTGATAGCCGATGCCGCGCACGGTGCGAATCAGGGCGTCGCTGTCCGTGAGTTTTTTGCGCAAGTGGCTGACATGAACGTCGATGGAGCGGTCAAACGGAGTCGCTTCGCGTTGGTAAAGGCGATTCATCAGGTCGTCGCGCGAAACTACCGTTCCGGCCGCGCGGATCAACACTTCGAGAATGTCGTATTCGATGGAAGTGACGGTGACGGGCTGACCGTTCTGCGTGACGGAACGCGCGCCTGGATCGAGGCGGACGCCACTGGCTTCGAGTACCTTGCTCGGCGCCACGGACGGGTTCACACGGCGGAGAATGGCGCGGACGCGGGCCAAGAGTTCCAGCGGGTCAAACGGCTTGGGGAGGTAATCGTCGGCACCGGTTTCGAGACCGCGAATGCGGCTGGCCTGTTCGGTGCGCGCGGTGAGCATGAGTACGGGCACTTTGTACTTTTCGCGCAACTGACGGAGCACCTCGAAGCCGTCCATGCCGGGCATCATGACGTCCAGGATCACGAGGTCGTAAGGGTTGGCGGCGATGCAGTCGAGCCCGGCTCGTCCGTTGAGGGCGCAGTCCAGGGTGAGGCCGCGTTCGGTGAAGAACTCGGCCATCAGCGGACCGAGGTCGGCGTCGTCGTCGATTAACAGCAGTCGTTCAGGCACTCTGTTAACCAGACTAATCGCATTTTGCCGCCCTGCAGCAGGGTTTACAAAAGTTTAGGGGACGCGTGTCACAGTTCGATGACTGCGCGGAAGCGGCGCGCTCGCTACGCTAGGACGATATGTTTCGGCTCCTGCTGCTTTTGCCGCTCGCGGCAATCCTCGATTTGAAGCCGGTCCGCCAGACGGCGGCCGTCAGTGATGACCCGGACGACCCGGCTATTTGGGTAAACGTCCAGAACCCGGCCCGTAGCCTGATCCTGGGCACGAACAAGGTAAAGGCGCCGAACGGCGCGGTCTATGTCTTCGGGCTCGACGGGCAGGTGAAGCAGCGGATCAGCGGCGTGGACCGCCCGAACAATATCGACGTCGAGTACGGTTTGGCGGGCCTCGACATCGCCGTCGCCACGGAGCGGCTCACGAATCGTTTGCGTGTTTTTGCTGTGAATGCGAGCGGCTTGCGCGACGCGGGCGCCATTGACTGCTGCCCGGAGCCGATGGGGATTGGGCTCTACAAGCGTCCACGCGACGGCGCCATTTTTGCCATCGTATCGCCGAAGGGCCGTGCGACAAGTCCGCGGCGGGACTATCTGTATCAGTACCGGTTACAGCGCGAGGGCGATCGCGTCACTGGTAAGCTGGTGCGGCGTTTTGGGAATTTTAGCGGGACGAAGGAGATTGAGGCCGTGGTGGTAGACGACGCGATGGGCGTCGTCTACTACTCAGATGAAGGCGCGGGCATTCGGAAGTACCACGCGGATCCAGATCATCCGCAAGCCGCGCGGGAGTTATCCTTATTCGCGAAGTCCGGCTTTCGCGGAGACCGGGAAGGGCTCGCAATTTACTCGCGGCCGAACGGAACGGGGTTTCTGATTTCGACGGATCAGTTGCCGGGAAACAGCGAGTATCACGTTTTTGATCGCCAGGGCGGCAATCCAGAGTTGTTCGTTTTTCGGGGCGGCGCTGACACGACGGATGGAATCGAAGTGACTTCCACGCCGCTGGGTCAAGAATTTCCGTCCGGCCTGTTCATCGCGATGAACTCGGGCCCCAGGAATTTCCTGCTCTACGACCCCCGTACGGTTTTCGGCAAACGTTTACAGGAGTAGCGAGAGGCTCGCCATGGCGACGAAGTTGTGAATCCAGTTCCCACTCAGCTTCGAACCGCTGGCCGGGGCGATCACGTCCGTGGGGAACTGGCTGAAGTAGTCCTTCACCTCGACGCGGAAACCGACGCGTTTGGAGACGTTCAGCTTCACGCCGGCGCCGAAGGTGATGACCGGCTTCACTTCGTTGGTCCGGGTGAGGAAGGCGAGATTGCCGAGGCGTTGGGCGACGACTTCCTTGCCGGTGCCGCGGAACATCTTGATACCGCCGCCGATGGCGACAAAGGGCCGGATGGGTGAGCCCACTTTGGTGGCGTGGATCAGGACGTCGTAGTGGATCGCATGGGCGTTGGCGCCGAAGGTAGCCTGGTCAGACCCGGAGGAGAGCTTAGCGTCGTTCTTGAGAAACGAATAACGAACTTCGCCCCCCACGCGGCTGTACATGTTGTGGCCGATGTAACCCGTCGCGCCCCAGCCAGAGTCGAATTTGGCGTTCGCGCTCAAACTCGCGCGGCTCACCGTCTGGCTGGTGTAGAAACTACCCCCGGCCCCGCCACCGATTTCCCACTTCTGCGCATACGCCAGTGAACTTGACGCGAGCGGCAGCAGCGCAACGGCTGCACCCAATTGGAGCAAACTCTTCACTTTTACGATTTCCTTCCCCGCTAGCCGCTGCACACCAAAGTGCATGCGGCTAGTTGATGACGCGCACCGTTACGGAGGTAGTGATGCTACCTTGCTGAATGGTGAGCGGAATTTCGAGCCCGGTCGGTACGTTCACCGGCACGCGGGCATTGATTTGGTAGACGCCCACCTGACCAGGAGTCAAGCCGGCAAATTCGATGGGTAGTTCCTGGCCGCCCAGCAGGACGCGCGGAGCGACCAGCGCGGCCGCCAGTGGCGCGTCAGGCGAGGGCAGGCCTTCCACGATTTGTGGATTCGTGCGGCCCAGGCCCGTCAGGAAGATGGTGATGCGGTCTTCACGCTTCACCGGGTTCGAGCCGGTAACCAGGCCACCGTTGCGAATGTTGATGATGGAAGGGACGTCACCCAAGCCGTCGACGGCCTGGCGGAAGACGCCTGGCGCGGTGGGCAGCACCTGGAAGTTAAAGTTGTCACTGACGCCGCCGGGGGTGCGCAGGATCATCGTAACGTTGCCATCGATATTGAAGGGCAACTGCGCGTTCACCTGCCGGTCGCTGACGAAGATCAGGGGCATCGGCACGCCGTTCACGGTGAGGCAGCTTTCGCCTAACGCGGTGGGCAGCGGAATCTGGCGCGTGGCCACGTTCACCGGGCTCATGTTCTGGCCCGTGATCGAGATCAAGCCGCCAGGGGCCACGGGACGCTGTCCGTCGGCCGAGTTGACGACGCGCTCAATGCGCGGCGGGGCCACGGCGGTGTCGTAGTTCCAAGGCAACACGGTGAAGCCGGAGACGGTAAGCGCGATCAGGTTGGTGCGGCTGGGCAGGACGGCGATGCTGCGGGTAAAGGGCAGTAGCGTGGTGGAGAGTACGGGAGATTCAATTAAGCGAGTGGCGCGGGAGTCCGTGGCCGCGGCGAGGTTCACGCGCTGGATGATGCCGGGCGCGTCGACCGCGGCCGCCGTGGTACGTAGGGCCGCCTGGTCAATGAAGGCGAAGCCGGACGTCAGGCCAGCGCCGGCGTCGAAGCGGCGCGTGGCCACCAGCGACGAGTTGAACATGATGTTGCCCACCACGAACTGGTCAAAGCTCGAAGCGGCGTAGGCTCCGCCGAGCGACGTAAAGTCCTTACGCGAAACGGTGAAGGTGTCGGCATTGCCGTCGTAGAGCATCATGGCGCCCGACGCCTGGGCGGCGAGAATGCGGCTGCCGTTGCTCGAGGCCACCAGCGTCGTGCTGATGTCGACATTGTTCTCCCACACGCCGAGCGTCGGCAGTTCGGTCGCCACGCGGGCGGCGAAGTCGACACGGTCGATCGTGTGGACGGCGCCCGCGACGCGCGAGGCAATGAGCATGGCGCGGCCCGAAGCGGCAATCGAACGCGGGTAGTGGCCGCCGGGCATCACGATCGGCGTCGAAGGCTGCAAGGTCTCGAGGTCATACACATGAGCGATCTGCGAGTTGTCGGCGCCGATCACCAGCCAGCGCCGGTCAAAGCTGATGGCCATTTGCGTAGGCGTGTTGCCAGTCTTCAGAGTCGCGATCTGCTGGTAAGTATTGCCGTCGAAGACGAGCACTTCGTTCGTATTCTGGCGCAGCACGAAGAAACGGTCGCGCGAGGGATCGGCGATCAGGTCGACCAGATTGCCGCTAATGTTGATGGCTGCGCCGCGCTGGTCGGGCTCGCGATTGTTGATGAGTACGCGCACGGCCGGCGGAACGTTGATGGCGCTGTTGGAGCGGAAGAGCAACCGGCCCGTGATCGTGCCCCGGGCGTTAGCGTAGGCATTGGGATCGATCGAAACGCGCACGACGGCCGGCGTGGTGCCCGAGGACGGGCTGACGACCACTCCCGGCAGCGAGGAGGTGATCGCGAAGTCCGTCGCGCCACCGCTCGGGTCAGTTAACGTGATTTCCTGCGTCGCGATGCGGCGGTCGCAGAAGTTGCCGAGGAACATGATGTCCGACACCGAGGCGTTCAGCTTCTGCGCTTGGCCCAATTGGCCAACGGGGAAGATGGTGATGCCGCTGTCGGAGATCATGTAGGCCGTATTGTTATCAGAGGTGAGGACGCCTTTGCCCGCCAGGTTCTCTTGAATCTGGATTCGTTCCCGTACGGCGAGGTTGTCGATGTCGACGACCTGCAGGATTTGTTCCACGGCAGGCCCAGCCGGAGTGCCGACCGTGCCGCCTCCGGGTGCCGGCGTGGTGGGCGGGGTGGTCGGAGTCGTCGGCGTGGTGGGGGTAGTTGGCGTGGTAGGTGCGGTGACCAGGGAAGCTGGCGGCACCTGCGAGTAGATGACGCCGCGAGCGCTGTCGATGACGTGGCCGCCAATGTTCAGCGCGCCGAGCGCGTTTCCATGCTGCGCAATCAAGACGCCCCGCCGGTCATGCAACGCCCAACCCATGGCGACGCGCGAGCCATCGCGATTCACGCTCACCACGCGCGGAGCCTGCGCGGGTGATGAGGTGTAGCCTTGCGACGAAACACCGCGGTTATTCACGTCGTAGCGGAACCGAATCGTATCGGTAAGGCCATAAATCCACAAGCCATCGCCCGAAACGTTCACGGAAGCCGTCGTGATCTGGGTGGGGAAAGAGCCCGTGGGTTGCGGAATCGTCTTCGAGGTCACGCCTTGCACTGTGTCCAGCAGCCGGGTGGTGCCGAGCACGGGATCGAAAAGCAGGAACTCGCTCGACGTGACGACCAGCGCCTGGTTGTCCAGTCCGAAAGCCACGCCGAGCGGCGGGGAGCCGAGAACGAAGCTCTGCCGGCTATTGCTGGCCAGTTCGATCAGCGTGAGCGAGTTGCGTGGCGCGGTGCCCGTGGCCGTCGCGCCGTAGTGGGCGATCAAGAGCCAACGGCCATCGGGCGACAACGCAATCGAGCCCGGTTGCGCCGCTACGTTGATCGACGTTTGAATCGACCCATCGGCCAGGGACATCACTTCAATCCGGTTCGCCGTGAAGTTGGCGATGTAGAGGACACCCCTGGCTTCGTCGAGCGCCAGATCGGAGGCTTGCCCCCCAATCGGGATCACCCGGCCAAAAGGCGCCGCCCACAAGCCCTCCACGAGCATGAGCCAGCACGCAAACAGAAATACTCTAGTCGTCAGCATGTAACGTCGCTCCGCAATCATCGTTCTTCTCTCGTTCTCTTCGGATCCCAGCTATTTCCCGTTCCGCTAGCGCGGCGGGTCTTCTTCTTGACTGAATCAACTCTCCGGGCCGGCTCCGCCAGGCGTTCTCCACGAGCGCTGGCTGGCCGCGACCGGACCACGGTTCGCCTTTTGGCCGCGAAGGGCCAAGCGCGGCGAGGACGCTCCCAGCGTCGACGCCGCTCGTGCCGGTTGATCTCCGGCGTTAGTCTTCGGCGCTGCCCTTGCGGCGGAGGACGATCACCCCCAAAAACGCAATCGCCAGGACGGCGCAAACAATACGAACCATCGATGAATCCATGTGAAAGTCTCCTTACCTTTTGGCGCCTGGCCGGGATTCTTGCCCAGCCAGACGGATACTGATCTATCGGCGGTTCCCCGCCGGAACTACATGTTGTTCATCATCGGGATCAGTTCCCGGATGATCTTCATCACCACCGGACCGACGGTGACGACGAACAACGAAGGCAGAATGCAGAAAAAGATCGGAAAGATGAGCTTGACGCCCAGTTTGGCGGCTTTTTCTTCGGCAATCTGCCGAGCCTGCACGCGCATATAGTCCGCGTGGGCGCGCAAGCTTTGCGCGACGCCCGTGCCGAAGCGGTCGGCTTGAATCAGCACCGCCACCAGTTTCTTCAAGTCCTCGACCGTGGTGCGGTCGGCCAGATTGCGCAAGGCCTCAATGCGGCGCTTCCCGGCCTTCAACTCGTAGTTCACCGTGGCAAACTCCTCGGTGATCTCCTTGTGGGCATGCTCGAGTTCCTTGGCCACCTGCACGATTGCCTGATCGAGGCCCAACCCGGACTCGACGCAAACCACCATCAAATCGAGCGCATTGGCCAAGCCGCGTTGAATCTCTTTCTGGCGCTTTTGTCCCGCGATCTTGACGTATTCGTTGGGACCGAAAAAGCCCATCGCCGCCGCGGCCACAATGAAGATGATCTTCATCGTGCCGTCGGTGTTCGCGCTCGCCACGGTGACGGCCGCGATCACCGGCAGCAGGACTCCAAAGGCTACCTTCGCCCCGTACAGCATCTTGAGCGCGTTCGGCCCGCGGAAGCCCGACCGAATCAGGCGCTTCTGCATCGCCGTCACGTCCTTGGGCGACGCGGGCATCACGTCGCTCAGCCGGGTCATCAGGTCCCGGAAGACCAGGCTCGGGTGGAGGGGCGTTTCTTCCTGCGCGTAGCCGCTCCCGGTGACGCGCTCAATCGCCTCCTTGGGCTGCACCCACAGCTTCATCCCAATGAGGGAGATGGCCACGGCAACCACGGCGAAAACGACAAATGTAATGAGCAACATCATAAGCTGGGCCTCGCGCGCAAAGTTCTTAAACCTCGATGTCGACGATCTTGCGAATGGCTCCGTACCCGATGAGTTGCAGCAGCACCGCGCCACCCATCATGTAGTTGCCTACTTCGTCAATAAAGAAAAACTTGATGTAGTCCGGATTGGTGATGAACATCATGACGGCCACGCCCAGCGGAATGCAGGTCAGCGCGGTGCCGGTCATCTTGCCATGCGCCGAAATGGCGCGGATCTTGCCGCGCAACTTGAAGCGCTCGCGGATCACCACGGCCAGCTTGTCCAGGATCTCGGCCAAGTTGCCGCCCGTGCGCTTTTGCAGCATCACGGCCGAGACAAAGAAGTGGACGTCGAGCGAGGGGATGCGCTTGCCTAGCTTCTGCAGCGCCACATCGAGCGGCAGGCCAAGGTTGTGCTCCTCAAACGTGCGCCGGAACTCGCTGGCCAACGGTTCCTGGAATTCGCGGTGGATCATCTCGAGCGACACCGAGAAGGCATGGCCCGCGCGCATGGAACGCGCCACGAATTCGAGGCTGTCCGGGAAGAGCTCCTCAAAGCGCTTCAAACGCGCCGCGCGTTTCCGGCGTAAATGCAGAAATGGCAGGGACGCCGCCACCAGCGCCAAGAGCGGCGCCGCCGACCGGTAAGCGCCCAGGAAGTTCCAGGCCACGAAGAACGCCACCAATCCGAGGCCAAGCGCGGTATGCACCAGGCGGGCGGGCTTCCACTTCACGCCGGCCTGCTCGATCATCTCGTCCAGCTTCGCTGTCCAGTCGTAGCGCTGCAGCAGTTGCTTGGCAAAGCGCCCCTGGGTGGGATCCTCCACCGAAAAGAGGGCCGGGCCGGCCTTAGCCGACTTCTGCTTACCCGCGCGATCCTTGCCGCTCAAGCGGCTGCGAATCTGCTTGAGGTCAGAGTTCTTGAAGGCCTGCGTGACGAGAAACCAGACGCCGACCGAAACACCCCAGATGACCAGCGCGATGAGAACAAAGCTCATACTTCCACCACCTCGTCAAACATGCTCGGGCTGAGTTTGATGCCCGCCGACAGGAGCTTCTCGTAGAACTTGGGGCGGATGCCGGTGGCCGCGAAACGGCCGATCACTTTGCCTTCCGGCGTCAGACCGCGCTTCTCAAAGACGAAGATGTCCTGCAGCGTGATCATGTCGCCTTCCATGCCCGTGACCTCGGTAATGTTGATCACCCGGCGCGAGCCATCGCTCAAGCGCGACGCCTGCACCAACACGTGCACGGCGCTGGCGATTTGCTGGCGCACGGAGTTGATCTGCATGTTCGAGTTCGCGATCGACACCATCACTTCCAGGCGCGAAACCCCGTCGCGCGGGCTATTGGCGTGGATGGTGGTCAAGCTGCCGTCGTGGCCCGTATTCATGGCCTGCAACATGTCGAGGGCTTCCTCGCCGCGGACTTCGCCCACCACGATGCGGTCCGGCCGCATACGCAGGCTATTGACCAGCAGTTCGCGCTGGCGCACCGCGCCGTTGCCTTCGAGGTTCGCCGGGCGCGTTTCGAGGCGCGCCACGTGCGGCTGTTTCAACTGCAATTCGGCCGCGTCCTCAATGGTGACGATGCGTTCTTTGGGCGAGATAAAGAAGGACAGGGCGTTGAGCAGCGTCGTCTTACCGGCGCCCGTGCCACCAATGATGATGATATTCAAGTGCGCCTTGACGCAGCCCTCCAGCAACTCCATCATTCCCTTGGTCAGCGCTTTCTTTTCGACCAGGTCGCCCGGCATCAGTTTGTCCTGCGAGAAGCGGCGAATCGAGAGCAGCGGCCCGTCGAGCGCCAGCGGCGGGATGATCGCGTTCACGCGCGAGCCGTCCAGCAGGCGGGCGTCGCACATGGGGGTCGATTCGTCGATCCGGCGGCCTACCTGGCTCACAATCTTATCGATGATGCGCAAGAGGTGGGCGTCGTCGCGGAAGGTGACCGAGGTGATCTCAAGTTGACCCTTGCGTTCGACGTAGACCTGCTTATGGCCGTTGACGAGGATGTCGGAGATGGTGGAGTCAGAAAGCAGCGTCTCGAGCGGGCCCAGGCCAAAGACCTCGTCCAGCACTTCCTCGGAGATCTGTTGCTTTTCGAGCGACGAGAGCAGCGTCGGTTCGGAGTCGATCAGGGTGATCAGCGCCTGGCGCACCTCGCTGCGTACCCGCTGGTTGTCGATGGTGGCGAGCGCCTCCAGGTTGATCTTGTCGAGCAACTTGCGGTGGAGCGTGAACTTCAGTTCCTGATACTCCGGCTTGAGCATCGCCTTCGGCTTGCCCGCGTTCTTGAGGAGCCGCTGCTCCCAGCTTAGTTGTTGCTTGTTTCCTGCTTCAGCAATCGGTACCATCGCGCTTACGTGTCTCCTTGAATTCGTCCGTCAACTCAGGCCTGCGAATAGGCCGTTTTGGGTTCGAGCAAGCCGCCCGAACGCCGTTTCTCCGCCGCCGCGGGGCCAGCCAGCTTGCCCGCCAGGCTCTCAATCGACTTGCCCAACTCGGAATCGCCGCCCAGGGGCTGGCCCAAGGTCACCACGCGATGGAGCGAGAAGTAGTCATTGGGGAAGGTGGCCATCACCGAGCAATTAAAAATCTTCTCCATATCGGAGCGGTTGATGTTGTCGCGTTTGTTGACGCGGTTGATCACCACCTGATAGCGGTCCTTGGTGAGGCCCAACTGCGTGAGCAGCGCGACGGCCTTGCGCGCCAGGTGCAGGCTGGGCAACTCGGAGGTCGACACCAGATAGGAGGAGTCGCTTTCGGCCACCGCCAGCAGGCTGAACTTCTGGAAGACGGCGGGCAGATCGAGAATCACCCAGTCGTACTGCATCCGCGCATACTGCAACACGTCGTGCAAGGCGGCCAGGTTGAGCGCCCCCGCAAACGGCGCCTCGGGCGCGGGAAGAATATCGAGACCACCGGCGCTCACCGTCAGGTTGCTCCAACTGGCGGCGGTGAGTTCGTGCGCCTGATTCAGCGCATCCACCAGTGAATACGGATGATTCAGCTTGAGATAAAAGCCGATGGTGCCGCCCATCAGGTCGCAATCGATCAGGAGCACGCGCCGGCCGCTGATCTTCTTCAGGGCGAAAGCGGTCTGCGTGGCGAGGGTCGAAGCGCCCGAGCCTGGCTTGGCGCTCGAGAAGGCCGCGATGCGTCCTAGCTCGGGTTCGGCGGTTTCGTTCGGTGCCCGTAAGCGGCGGATGCGGCCCATGGCTTCGCGTTGTTGCGCGGCGTCGAGCGGCCGGTAAAGAAACTCGCAGGCGCCGGCGCGCAAGGATTGAATCAACGCATGCGGTTCGTTACTTTCGTGCAGGCCAATGATGTGGATCTCGGGCCGGGCCATCAGGCTGATCAGTTGAGTCGCCTGGTCGAGGTCCGTGGCGAGGTCGATGATCACGACCTCGGGCTTCAGTTGGCGCAGCCGCAGTTCGAGAGTCTGCTGCGTGGGATAGCTCTTGAGGTCACCCAGAATTTGAAAGGCGCGCGCCTGGCCCTGGCTCGAGGCAATCTCTTGCGCAAGTTCCCGGTGGGGGCTGATGATCAGAGCTGTGAGTGGTGCATCCCGCATGGGTTGGCTTCCTCTATCCCGTCTTCTATCTCTACTGCTGCTCTCCCGAGGAGGGGGTTCCGCTGGCGGAACCGGGCTTGGCTACCGGACTCTGGCCTAGCACCTGCAGGGGAAGCGAGGTGATCCCGGCAGCGCCGCCGCGGCGGACGGGCAGGGAGGCGACAGCGTCCGGCTTGGCTTCCACGGGCCTTGCTTCTGTCGGCTTCACTTCGGTGGGCCTAACTTCTCCAGGCTTCTCCTCGGTCTGCTTTTCCTCGGTAGGCTTAACTTCGCTGGGCTTGGCCTCCGCCGGTTTCGTTTCCACCGGTGAATTTGTGGCCTGCGGCGCCAGTTCGGCTGGCCCTGGCTGGGCCGGCGCCGGATTGGCCGGCGCTGCTTCAGGAAGCACAGCTGGCACGGTTCTGGCTTCTGGTATCGCTTCGACCGGTTTCGCTTCGACGGGTGCCGACGGTACTATGGCCGGCTTCGCCTCGGCGGCCGGCGTTGGCGCAACGCCGCGCGAGGATTCGACCGGCGGAGCGAGCGGACGGTCGCCGACAGGCCGGATCTTCAAGCTCTCCGCTTTGGGTTCGGCCTTCGACCCCTTGCCGCGGCCGAAAAGTTTGAGGCCCGAGCGCTTACCCTCAGCGGCTTCCGTCTTCCCGCTGTCCTGGGCCTTGTTTTCCGACATCGGTTTTCCCGTGGCTTTCGACTTGGGCATGCCCTGATACTGGAGGACCGGATGCGTTTTGGCGCCATTGCCAATGGACTCGTGGTCGATCTGCGTCCGGCCCGGCACCAGCGGCGGCACGGTAGCGCCATTCGTACCCGGAACCAAGTCCGTGCCCACCTTGTCGCCCGGCCGCTTCTGCGGCATGAAGTCGCGAAGCCAGGCCGGTTCGGGCTTCGGATCGCTGCTGTTGATCGGCGTAGCCACCTCGGGAGTCACAATGATGACCAACTCGGACTTCGAACGGTTCTCCGTGCGCGACCGGAAGAGCGTGCCCAAGATGGGGATATTCGCGAGGCCGGGCAGTTTGTTGAATTGCTCCGTCACGCGGTCGTCGATCAGGCCGGCGATGACAAAACTCTGTCCGAAGCCCAGTTCGATGTTGGTCTCCATCCGGCGCGTCGCCAAGGCGGGAATGGTAAAGCCGCTGAAAGTCACCGCGTTGGCGAGGTCAATCGTCGAGACTTCCGGCTTCACATAAAGCTTGATCGTGCCGTTCTCCGTGATCAGCGGGTTAAACAGCAACCGGATACCGAACTCGCGGAATTGAATCGTCACCGCGCCCGCGTTCGAGCCGCCCTGCAGCACCGGCACGGGGAATTCACCACCCACCAGGAAACTGGCTTCGCGGCCGTTGGTCGTGACCAGGTTCGGCTCGGCCAAAATCTGCAGGACGCCTTGCGCCTGCAGTGCCTTCACCAGCGCCCCCAGATTGAGGTCCTTGCGGAAGGCAAAGATATTGAGTGCATCGCCAATGCTGACGCGACCGCTTTCCGGATTGACCTGAGGAGACCCGAATTGCTGGGTCGAAATCGTCCCAGGCGTATTGCCCGCGCCGGTCGATATGAGATTCACGCCGAACTGCTGCGCGGCGGTGCGGTCGAGTTCGGCGAAGCGCACCTTCAGCACGATCTGTTTCGAAACCGGCGCCACGGGCAGGGAGAGATTGCTCACCACGGTCTTGGCCAGCGGGGTCACGATCGCGACGGCGCGGTCGATCACATCTTTGTGGCTCACGGTCCCAATCAGCGTGACAGAGTCGCGGCCCGCGACCAAGCCGATGTTCTCGTTCGGAAAGGTGTCCTTGAGCAGGCGCTTGATGGGGTCGAGGTTGTGCTCGACGGTAACGTTGTACATGGTGCGCAGGCCAGTCTTGGCCCAAACCACCACCGTCGCCGCCCCATGGCCTTTGCCGTGGAGCAGGAACTCGCGTGAGGTGGCCGGCACGGCATCGACCACGTCCGGATTGGACGTTGAAATCCGGCTGATATCCGCCGGATAATCGATGACGAGGCTTTTGCCCACGGTAACGCGAAGATCTTCCACCTGCATGCCGCCGGCGGTGTTGGCCGCCAGCACCACCGGATCTTGCGCCGTCACCGGCATGGCCATCAGTAGCACCATAATGAATGCCAACAGTTCTCGAACCCTCATGACATGAACCTCTCTGGAATCTTTTTCTTGTTCTCTGTACGAAGCCGCAGTGACCTTTTAGAGGCCCGGGCCGGGATTCGGCACGGTAGACGGCGGGGGACTGGACGGCGAAGTGTTATTTGGGTCAGCGGCGGCGCCGCCGCTCTTGATCGTTTCCACCGTGCGTGTGTTACCACGAATGACGACGATTTGCTCAGGCGGAGGCGGAGGGGCGGGAGCGCGCGGCGTGGGCGCCGCCACCACCACCGGCGCCGGACGCCAGACACGCTTCGGCCGGTCCTCTGGCGCTTCCGGATTGCGCGGGGGGCCACCACCGTTGGGCAACCGGGCGTACCCGTAGAGTTGGCTGATCGTCTTGCCGCTCGTCGCCTTCTGATCCTGATCATTGCCGTTGCGCAGCACTAACTGAATACGGCCTTCATTGCCGGCGAGCGTCAGGATCTCGGCCTGTTCCGGGGTCGCCAGCAAAGTCACGTTCGGAGCGTTCATCGCCTGGCCCCGGGCGTCGGGCTGGATCGTCGTACCCGCCGAGAGCACCATCATGTTCTGGAGGGCGGTGGTGGTGATCGTGTCGCTGGCGGTCGGCGGCCGTCCCGTAACCAGGACGTCAACACGCATGCCGGGCATCACGAAGCCGGCCACGGCGCTCACGTCGGTCACCCGGACGGTTACGGCGCGCATGCCTACCGGAATGATCGGCGCCAGGCCCGCGCCGCTGTTGCGGGCGGCCAGGCGGCCTTCCATCACCGGCTCATCCTGGAGAATGTTGCTGATGATCGGACGGTCCAGCACCTCTTCCACCTTCGCGTAGGCACCCTTCGGAAACTGGTCCACGGGCACACGGATCGTCTTCACGTCACCAGGTTTGATGGTGGTGCCGACGGGCAGGGGCTTCGTCGTCACCACCAGGTCTTTCGTATCGCTGGCTTGCGCCTGCTTCGAGGCCGGGGCCGACCCCCGGTTGGTGATCGTGTAAAAGACAGTGGAAACCACCAGGGCGAACAGCAAGCTGACTCCCAGAACGGTCATAAATCTACGATCCATAACGTAACTCCCTTTCCCGCACAACTTCGGGGCTTTCCCGCACAACTTCGGGGCTTTTCCGCATAAGCAACACTATCGAGACAACAAAGCCAGCCAGGCGCCCACCGTGATGGCCGGCGCATAAGGTATCGAATTCTCGGCCGCGACGGCCGGACGGCGCAGCCACCAGCGCCGCAACCGGTAAAAAACCAAAGCCCCCAGGCCAAAAACGCCCCCGGCCGCCGCCGTCCAGAAGGCGGCCCACAGCAACAAGGACGGACCCAGAATGGCCCCGAATCCAGCCATTAGCTTCACGTCGGCGCCACCCATGCCGCCCAAGAGGTAGAAGGCGAGAAACACCACAAAGCCGCCCACCGCGCCGCCCAGGGCCAGCAATCCGCCCCACCAACCGCGTTCCGCCCAATGCAGAGCGATGCCCCCGAGCAAGGCCACGGCTGGGATCCAATTCGAGATCTGACGGCGCCAGAGGTCCTCGGCCGTTGCCGCGACGCCCAGCCCCAGGCAAAGCAAGACTTGAGGGTTTGCTGTCATATGATCTCCAGAGCCGGCGCCAAGCCGGGCCTCGTTCCTCTAATCCTTCGGCAGTAAGGAAACCTTTCATTAGGAGCGTGGCCAAAATCAGTCCCCCCGGCCCGCATCGGCTACCTGGTAGGGCGCTTTCCGCACAAAGAGAAACGACTGGTTCTCCTTGATCCGGCGGTCCTCGCCCCGCAACTCCCAGTCCGGATGCTGCTTGAGCAGCGCGACCAATGGCCACGCGCGCGGCGCCAGCACGACGTCAAAACGATGCCGCTGCAGGATGGATTCCCATTCGAGATCGCCACTCATCAGCCGCATATACTCACGTCCCAGGTCGGCGCCATAGAAATCGCTGCGGCCATCGATAAACACCCGCTGCCTCGGATAGGACTGGTAAATCAAGTAATCGCCCCATTGATCCGTCGTCAGCACCCGCCGCGCGATGAGAAGTTCCCGGTGCTGGTGCATGAGCGACAACGGAAATTTTTCCTGGGGGAAGTCCGTGGGCCACTTCATCCGCTCACCGTCGATCCAGGGCAAAACGGCGAGAAAAACCAACGCCCACACGCTGATGGTGCGGAAGCGAGGCGCCAAGTCCTGGCCTAACTTCGACAGGATAGCCATCGCGGATTTGCGTGGCTGCCGCGCCACCCATACCCTCAGCCAGTCGCTCCCCACCGTCGCGATAAAAGGCGAAGCTACCAGGACGAAAATCGTCGCGTGCCGCACCGACGTCAGCGACTGGTGCGCCCAATACACCACCCACAACATGCCGGCAAAATCCCGGACTCGCGTGCCCACGGGCCGCAACAACGCCGCGCCCACCGTGAAGACCCCGAGGAACAGCAGGAACTCCAACTGCCGCATGTTCTCGCCCCGGAAACTCGGCGACTGGAACTCCTGCACTACTTCGTGAATGAACTCCGACTGCAAGTAGTTCGCGATGTGCAGGTGCAACCGGTAGCCGAAGGGATTGACGAAAGTCGCCGCGACGCAGCCGGCCGTCAATAGCGCGTACCGCCGGAGCGCAGGCCAAGCAGCCGGTGTTCTCCGCGCGAGCCAATCCGGCACGCACTCAAGCGCGGTGGCCAACACCAGCAACCCCAAACAGGCGATGAGCGCCATGTAGCCGCCGTGCAGATTTGTCCACAGCGCGGCCAACGGGATCAGCAGCCAAACGGGCTTCCAGGGCGCTTGGCGGTCCCGGTCCAGAATCCACAAGCATACGGGCAAGAGGAACAGAGTGAAGGCATGGGGACGCGCCAGGTAATGTAACGAAGAGACACCTACGGCGATGAGGGCCAAGGGCAGCGCGACAAAGAAATTCGCGCCGCGCCAGATCATGTGCGATTGCAGCACCGAGATCGAACCGATGATCAGGATTCCGGCCAGCAATACAATCGCCTTCAACCCCCAGGCGCGGTGCAACAGGGCGAAGATCACGTCCGCGCCCCATTCCCACGCGTACCAGGTCTGGCCGGGCTTGGAGTACGAAAACAGGTCATGGTCCGGCACGTAGCCGTGGTCCAGAATGAACTCGCCCGTGCGAATGTGCCAACCGGTGTCGCCATCGGCCAGCAGCGCCGTCCAACCCATGGGGCCGCTGGCGAAGATCCACAGCAAGAGCGCCACAAAGAAGATGTCGGTGAGGGTCGGCGTCAGCCAGCGGGCGGCCCGAGATGGCAGCGCCAGGCTCGCGGCGGGAAAGGTCTGCGTCACGCGCTCACCCGGTATTCCCCGGCCGCGAACGGCGGCGGTACGGGTCCCGTTACCAGTTCCGCCGAGCTCAAGCCCAGCAGCCGTGGACCCTGCATCGCCAATTCCAGCCGATCCTTCACCCCCGTTTTTTCGAAGATGTGCATCAGATGCACCTTCACCGTACCGGCCGTGATGCCCAAGGCCGTGGCGACGTCCTTGTTCTTCGCGCCACACATGATTTGCTCAATGATTTCGCGCTCACGCGGCGTCAGACGCACCAGCGAGCGCCTTTCGAGAAACCCCGCAACGTGGTTGGAAATGGCATTCTCAATCCACACCGATCCTTGCGCCACGGCGCGCAGACAGTCCAGCAGAGACTCTACCGGCAATGTCCGCCGCAAAATGCCACGCGCTCCCAGTTGCAGGGCCCGAAAGGACTCGATCTCGGCCAGTTCCTGGGCCCATAAGACCGGCGCCACTTGCGGCGCGCGTTCGCGCAGTTCGCCCAAAGTCGCAAAGGCGGCGCGCAGGCCGCCCGTCGCGTCCAGCAGTGCCACGCGCGCGCCCCCATTTTCGAGCGCCCCGAGCGCCACGCGGGAGTCCGGCGAGGAGCCGGCCAGCGTCAAATCCGGCGTCGCCGCGAAGATCCGCGTTAGCCCTTCCAGCACCACCGGCTGGGATTCACAGGCGTATACACCCACCCTCGCCGTTATAGGGGCGGATGAGGCGGGGGAAATGTCGATCAGGGAATCAAGAACCATGCTGGCTGAAAATGCTCTCCAGCTCAGCTATCGGCCTTCCCCTCCGGGCAGATTAGGCAGGAAAAGCGTGGCGGTTTCGGGTCCGAAAGGCCTTAGTCCTAGTCCAGGCTGCATCAGGACTCTGGGCGGTACTCGTAGATGTCCTTTTTCTGCCCGCAACTTCGCTTACCAAGTCGTGCTTCAATAGGATTAGGATTTCTTGGTCGAAGTCCTCGCCAGCTTGGCCCAGCCGTACCCGGCCCTGACGCATGTCACACAATCGTAATAATTTAACGCATTCCTCTCGACCCGGGGCCGTCCACGTCGAAATGGAACGGAGGCAGTTCTTGCTCTCCGCCACCGGCTGGGGTGCCACCAAGTTGATCGGCATGGGGGGGATGGTTGCAGTCGCCCGTGCCGCAAGCGGAACGGCGAATGTCGACTTTGATCCGGCCTTTCAAAGCTGGACCCTCCAGAACGACGTCTTCCGCGCCGTCCTGCGCCTCAACCAGTCGACCGGCCAACTGCAGTTGGAAGAGCTGCGGGACTTGTCGAACAACGACTTTTGGCGTCTGCCCTCCCTGGCGGGCTCATTTCCGATCGACGTCGAACTGGACGACGGTACGCGCCTCTCCGTCGAAAGCCGCTTTCTCCTCACTGGCCAGTCGACCACCGCTATCGACCGCAATGGCCGCGCACTGACGCTGGAGTTGTCCGAAGAGGGCAGTCCACTGAAGTTGACGGTCGAGTTCCAGATCTTTCCGGGACAGCCAGTGCTGAGGCACCAGGTGACGATCACGAACCGCCTCGGAGTGACGGTGAATGTGCGGAAGGCGAATTTTCTGGCCTGGCAGTTTGCCGACGAAGGGCAGAAGTTCACCGCCTACGCCGTGCATCAGTGGGTGCTGGTGCCGCGTGAGGCCAACTTCGATCCGGTGGAGACGCCGCTGGTGGCGGGGGCGCCGGCCTGGAGTGTCACGACGGGGTCGGGTGGCGCTTACTGCGCGTGGCTTGCCGTCCGCGACAGTCAGCAGCGGGGCCTGTTCGCGGGCCTTGAATTCAATGGCCGCGCCGACTTCTCGGTCCGCCAAGCCAATGGCCGGATTACCCTGGGGGCCGAGGTGAAGTCGCTCTACCATCCGTTGAGGCCGGGTGAAGCGATGGTCCTGCCGGCCGCCATGATCGGACTGTTCCGCGGCGACTGGGACGAAGCCGGCTACCGTACGCAGCGCTACGTGGAGGCGGCCGTGGCCGCGGTGGTGCCGGACAACAACTTCCCGTACGTCGCCTGGGATTCCTGGGGTTACCTCGAAGAAATCAACGAGGACGTGCTCCGGCGTAATGCCCGTATCGCCGCCAACCTCGGCATGGAACTCTTCATCGTCGATCTCGGCTGGGCCAACGCCCTGGGCGATTGGACGCCCGATCCGGATAAGTTCCCCAACGGTTTCCGCGCGCTCTCCGACTTCGTCCACGACCTGGGCATGAAGTTCGGTCTGCATTTCGCCTTCAGCGAAGCCGATCCCGATTCACCCGTCTTACAAAGCAACCCTGACTGGACCTCCAGCGAAACCTACAACTTCCACGGCGGGCTCAGCCTTTGCCTGGGCCATCAGCCTTGCCGTGACTGGATCATCGAGCAAGGCGTCAACCTGGTGCGGAACTACCGCGTCGATTGGATTCTGCAAGACGGCCAAACGCTGGTGAAGCAGTGCACCAAGACCACCCACACGCATCATCCGGAAAACAGTAACTGGGCCAATTCCGAGCAGGGCCTGGACGTGATTGTGAGCGAGATCCGGCGGCGCACGGGAGTGCTCTGGGAGAACTGCGCCAACGGCGGCAGCATGATGACCTATAAGATGGCGCGCAACTACGTCACGTCCATCACCAACGACGCCTCCGGCTCGCTGGGTTCACGGCAAGGCGCCTACGGAGCGACGTTTCCGTTCCCGCCCCGCTTCTCTGACCGGTACATGCCGGATCAGGACTTGAACGTCTACACGACGCGCAGCTTCATGTTTGGCGGCCCTTGGATCTTCATGAACCGGCTTCCGGAACTTACCCCCGCGGATCTCGCTCTCGCTTTGCGCGAGATCGGGATCTATAAGTCCATCCGGACCAACGTCCGGGACGGCCGAGTGAGCCACCTGACGGCGCGTCCGGCGCTGGGGCAAGTGGACGCGCTGCAGAGTTACACGGCCAGCGGCGATACGGCGCTCGCCGTGGTTACGCGCGAGGAAGCCCGTTCGAATAGCTACACGCTACGCTTCCGTGACTTGACGCCGACGCGCAGTTATCTCGTCCGATTCGAAACCTCTCCAGCGCGGTTTATCCTCACGGGAGCGCAGTTAATGAATGTGGGCGTCGTGGTGCCGTTGCCGGATCAGCAGTCCGCCGAAATTGTTTACGTGGAACCGGCTCCCTGATCGATATTCTGCTGAGATTCCGAAAAAGTCGGTTTCCATGCGGTTTGTGCCCCCCCTAACGAACCCCGACCATAAGGGAGGGGATGCTTGGCCCGCGGAGGCAGCCGGCTTTATTGGGCTTTCTGGCCGTCGAGGGCTTGCGAAGCGCTCCCCTCCCTTACGGTCGGGGTTCGTTGTGGGCCCCTCTGCCGAGTACTGAGGCTGACCTGAGCCTAGCGGCGAATGCTGAGTCCGGGGCCGGTGAGTTGTCCGCTGTTCAACCGTCCGTTGCGGACTTGAAAAAGACCTGGATACCGCGCTTCCCAGCTTTGGTTCGCCGCGGGCACGTACTGGCGCGCATTCGCCTCCACCCCCGCGACGCCCGGCACGTGACCAGCGATGCCCACCGAATGAATCAGCGCGGCGCCGGGGCAAGTCAAATCCTGGACGCAGAGAAACATGCCAAACTTCTGCCCGGCGGCGGCCATCATCATGGCTTGCGTCTGACCCTTGCAAGCCTTCAAGGCGATGCCGGTGTAGCCCATTTCGCGCGCTAAGAGCAATGTCTCCAAATCCGTCAGCGACTCGTCGATCACCACGGGCCGCAGCTTCGCGGCTTCGTGCATCACGTTCTCCCGATCCGCCTTCAGGTTGCGCTGCGTGGGTTGCTCAATATACTGAATGCGCGCGAAGCCGGCCGGCGTAGCTTCCTTCAATTTTCGGAGTATCTCGATCAGATACTGCACGTTGGGGCAGCGCTCATTGAAGTCGAGGCAATAGAACCACTCGCGCAGGCCGCGTTGGGCTTGCACCTGCGTCGTAATGCGGTCAATCGCGAGAATGCGGTTTAAGTCGTTCTGTAAGTCGCCGCCGTTGAGCTTGATCTTCACTCTTTCGAGACCCGAGAAAGAGATCCACTGTTCGAAGGCATCGGGTAAGCCGTCGTTCTTTGGCGCTTTTACTTCGGCCGCGGTAAGCGGATCCGCCGCGCCGACACTGTGGAAGAGATAGACAAAAGGCCTGGGCTTCCGGCCAATGTAGCGTTGCAAATGCTCGCCCTGAAACTTCGCGCCTAAGTAGTGCGATAAGTCACGCGGGAGTAAGTCGCGGTCATAAATCGCGTAACTGCTGCGACGGTGTAACTTGCCGTAAGCGTCGCTGATGGCGGCGTCGAAGGGGCTACCGGTGACGAGTGTACACAGCTTCGGAATCGGCTCGGCGTCTGTCCGGCTAACCTCGGCCGCCGCGGCGAGCCATTGCGGCTCCAGCGCGTAGTTCAAGTCGACGGGGTGGCCGTAGTCGCGATGCGCGCGCGTGAGGTCGGCGATGCGCTTGGCCAGACGCGTCATCGCGGCCAGCGTCTGGTCGTAATTCATCTTCGCCGACGGGAAACTCCACTGGTTGCCCAGGCTCATGGCGGCGAAGCCCTGCGCGCGGCGCCCGCGGCGATCCTCCACTTCGCAAGCGACGTTGAGCATCGTCACGCGATCCACTTGTCGCCCGCCGAACATATAGGGCGTGCGATAGAAGAACTCTTCGAATTGCGGCTCAATGCTGACGATGCGCACGTCCGTAGTTGGCGCCGCCGCCAGCAGAGAGGGCGCAGCCAGCAGATGGCGACGGCTAAGCGTAAATACCTCGCAGCTTGATGGCGGCGATGACGCGGTCCAGCGCCAGCATGTTCGCGGCCAGGCGATTGTCGATGTTGTTCTTCTCGGCGTATTCCACTACATCCTGGAAGCTCGTCACCATGATCTCTTCCAGGCGCTGAATCACCAGCTCTTCGTTCCAGAAGTAGCCCATGCGATCCTGCACCCATTCGAAGTAGGAGACCGAAACGCCACCGGCGTTGGCGAGAATGTCGGGAATGATGAAGACGTTGTTCTCGCGCAGAATCGGATCGGCGCCCGGCGTGGTGGGCCCATTGGCGCCTTCGCATATTACCTTCGCGCGAATGCGGGCCGCGTTGCGCGACGTGATCACATTCTCCTTGGCGGCGGGCAGCAGGATATCGCACTCCATGGTGAGCGCTTCGTCCTTGTCGACGTTGTCGGCCCCAGCGAAGTCGACAATGGAGCCCGTCTCCTTGCGATGCTGCATCAGCTTTTCAATATCGAGGCCGTGGGAATTGTAGACGGCGCCATCCCACTCCACGATGCCGGCGATCTTGAAGCCGGCCTTCGACATCAGGCGCGCGCTCATTCCGCCAACGTTGCCGAAGCCCTGGATGATCACCTCGGTCTCCGTGGGCTGCTTCTTCAAGCGGGCCAGGGCCTGCTGGCAGACGATCATACAGCCGCGGCCCGTGGCCTCGGCGCGTCCGCGGCTGCCGCCGAGGATCAGCGGTTTGCCGGTCACCACGGCCGTGGTCGCTTGGCGCTTATGCATGGAGTAAGTGTCCATGATCCAGGCCATCATGCGTTCGTTCGTGCCCAAGTCCGGCGCCGGGATATCGATTTCGGGCCCGATCATTTCGATGATGGCCGACGTATAGCGCCGCGTCAGGCGTTCCAGTTCGCCCTCCGACATGATCGAGGGATCGCAGATCACCCCGCCCTTGGCGCCGCCGTAAGGGATATTCACCACGGCGCACTTCCAGGTCATCCAGCTTGACAGCGCGCGGACTTCATCCAGGCTTACGTCCGGCGCGAAGCGAATGCCACCCTTCGCCGGGCCGCGCGCGATGGAGTGCTGCACGCGATAGCCCGTGAAGACTTCCAAGCGGCCATCGTCCAGCATGATGGGAATCGCTACGGTGACTTCGCGCGTTGGCGTCGCCAGCATCTTGCGCATGCCCTCTTCCAGGTTCAGCCGCTGGGCCGCCTGGTTGAAGCGCGTCTCCGCCGAGATCCAGGGGTTCAGTTCATTGGCGGGAACGGCGCTTGTAGCTTCTGCGATCATGAGAATACCTCATCCACAATTATGTCTGAATTCCTCCATCGCCGAGACTGGCTGACCACGGCATTTCTCCCTTTCTGGCCCTTCCGTCCCCGCCACCAGAAGATTGCGGGCATACGGTTCGACATCATCCGCCATGGGCGCAGCCCCCACCGCTATTTCCACGTCCACGGCAACGAGATCACGGCGCGCGAGTTGCTACGCGAGCACATGAAGAAGCACAAAGGCACTGGCTTCACCGTGCAAAGCCTGGAACGGCAAGTGCCGCTGGCCGGCCTGGAGATTGACCCGAATCGCATGTTCTCCCGGATCGGCGCGCACCGGAACCTGCGCCGCGTGAACCCTGGCCTCTCCGAGGCCTCCCTGCAGAACGCGCTGGTGTATCTGGACCGCGAACGCGAGAAGTTCGTCAAAGCCATTCTGCCGCCCGAGGGCGGCCTGCTGATCGCGTTGCACAACAACGGCCCCGGTTACTCCGTCCATACCGAGATTCCCATCTCGGACGAAGTCTCGCTCGCCGACCCGGACAACCCGCGCGAATTCATGCTGGCCGTCAACCGGGCTGACTTCGACATCCTCAAGACCTCGCCCTTCAACGTCGTCCTGCAGGATAAGGCGCCCCCGGATGACGACGGCTCGCTCTCCCGGCTGTGTACCGTCCTCGGCGTCCGCTACGTGAATATCGAAGCTCGGCTCGGGAATCTGGAGGGCCAACGCCGGATGCTCGACTTCATCGAAAGCAAACTGCCTTGAACTTTTCCGGGGCCATTCGCGTAATTGAGTTTGGTGCGCCAGAATCTCCATCTCGCAGGCTGTTAGGATAATATCCTTCCGCGCGAAGAGAGACTGGTACTGCCATGACCCCAGCCGTAGACCTTTCGCGCACTCGTGATTGTCTGAGCGTGTACCCAGAAAGGTAGTTTTTATGTCACCGTTGTTCGTTTTCGGCGCGGGCGTATTCCTGTTGCTGTTCCTGGTTTGGTTTGTCCTCGGCTTGGTGCTGATTCGCGAGAATCAGGTGGGCGTCGTGGTAAAGCGCTTCACCCTGGGCGGCCGCAAGTTGCCCGATGGCCGCGTGGTGGCGCTGGAAGGCGAGGCCGGTTATCAGGCCACCACCCTGGCGCCCGGTATCCACCCCTTCTATTGGCCGTTCCAATATAAGGTGGAGAAGTTCCCCATCACCATGATCGAGCCGGGCACGATTGGCCTCATCATCGCCAATGACGGAGCCCCGATGCCGGTGGACCGCGTCCTCTGCGGACCCGTCGTCTGTGACGACTTCCAGTCCGCCGAGAAGTTCCTCCGCGGCGGCGGCCAGAAGGGCCGTCAATCCGGAATTCTGACGGCCGGCTTTTACCGCATCAACCCCGTGCTTTTCCGCGTGGTGCCCAGCGTGCCGATGACCAAGATCGGCTCGGACAAGGTGGGCATCGTCACCGTGCTGGACGGCGCGCCCATGCCCACCGGGCAGATGGCCGCCAAACGTACGGAAGGCCATGAGGACTTCCAGAATCCCGACGCCTTTATCCAGAACGGCGGCTGCCGCGGCTTGCAGGAGCAGATCATCCTGGCCGGCAATTACAATATCAACCCCTGGTTCGCTGAGATTGAACAGGCGGACCTCTACGAAGTCCCCATCGGTTACGTGGGTGTCGTCGTGAGCTTCGTCGGCGACGACATGAAGGACATCTCCGGCGAGCAATTCACCCACGGCAACATCGTCCGCAAGGGCGGCAAGGGCGTGTGGGACGAGCCACTCTACCCGGGCAAGCATCCGCTCAACTCGCGCATCATGAAGGTGGAGCCCGTGCCGACAACGAACATCGTGCTCAACTGGGCCACCGCCCGTAGCGAGGCGCATAAGCTCGACGAGAAGCTTTCCACGATCACCGTGCGCTCGCAAGACGGCTTCAACTTCACGCTGGACGTTTCGCAGATCATCAACATCGGCGCCACCAAGGCTCCCTGGGTGATCTCGCGCGTGGGCAGCGTCCGCAATCTGGTGAACCAGGTGCTGGAGCCGATCGTCGGCAACTATTTCCGCAACAGCGCCCAGAACTACACGGTGCTCGACTTTCTGTCGAACCGCGCCGGCCGCCAGCAGGAAGCGCGCCAGCACATCAATGAAGCCATCCGCGAGTACGACGTGCAAAGCGTCGATACGCTGATCGGCGACATTACGCCGCCGCCCGAATTGATGCACACGCTCACCGCGCGCAAGATCGCCGACGAGCAACGCAAGACCTTCCAGATTGAGGAGCAGGCCCAGCGCACGCGCCAGGAACTGGAACGTCAGAAGGCGCTCGCCGACAAGCAGAAGGAGTTGCTGAACGCCGAGCAGGACGTCCGCGTGTCGGAGATGCGCGCCAAGGCCGCCGTGGAAGGCGCGCTCGGCGACTCGCTCGTCATGTCCCGCCGCGCCGAGGGCGAGGCGCTCGCGAAGAAACGAGTCGGCGAAGCGGAAGCCGAAGTGGTCGCCATCCGCGGCCGCAACGAGGCCGAAGCGATCCGCGCCATCGGACAGGCCAAGGCCGACGCCTACAAGCTGGGCGTCGAGGCCATGGGCGAGAACTACTCGATGCTGCAGATCTTCACGGTGCTGGCCGACAAGGGCATCCGCCTGACGCCGGACGTGCTGGTGTCGGGCGGCGAGAAGTCGGCCTCGGCGACGGACGGCTTGCTGGCCGTGCTGCTGCGGGACGTCGTGAAGAAGCCGGAGTGACCGGTGAGGGGGGCTGGGGTTCAGCCCCCCGTTGCACGGTGATTCCTCTCCGCCGCCGGTGGTAGAATTCAAGCGATGCTTGGCCCCACCACCGTGGAGGAGATTGTTCCGCTTGTCGAGGCGCTTTCGCCGCTGGAGCGGGCTCGCCTGCTCCGCTTGATTACCCAGCCGCGGAATGGTGACTCGTCCGTTTATGAGGCCATTCCACCCGGTCCTGAAGAGTTTTCCGCCGACGAAGATCCCCTCGCATGGGATAGCGAAGGCTGGGAGACCGTGGCTTGAGGCGGGGAGAGATCCGCTGGTACACGTTTCGTCTTCCGGACATCACGGAGGGCAGTAGTGCCATCGTGTCAGCCACTAGCGCAGATTGACGATAGGAGCCCGTACTCCGCGTACGCCCATTGCTTCATTACGGACTGTTTGCGTTCGCTACCCCATCGCAGGGCCGAATGATAGAATAGCGTCCACATACCGCGAGCAGCCGTACCGCAGCAAATAACAGGGAGATCACATTGGAAGCTTTGACAATCCGCGAAATCCTCGATACGGTCCTGCGGGGGCAACTCCGCATACCGGCTTTCCAACGTGGTTTCGTTTGGGAGCCTGATCGAGTTGCCTATTTAATGGACAGCATCTTCAAAGGCTATCCCTTTGGGTCTTTGCTCTTTTGGCGCACCAAAGAACAACTGAAAAGCGAACGGGCACTTGGACCGTTTGACTTGCCAAAAGTGGCGGATGAATTACCCAGTCGATTACGTACTCGATGGCCAGCAGAGAATAACCTCGATCTTCGGAGCGTTTCAGACGGATCTACCAGTTGCGCGTCCCGAGTTGTGGCGCGAGATCTATTACGATTTCACAGCGGACCCGAATGCGCAGGATACCCAGTTTCTAGCACTTGCCCCGCCCGAGGTAAGTCCTCAGAGGCATTTCCCATTGAAGACTCTTTTTGATACGGCGGCCTACCGGAAGGCGACGGCCGGTTTTGACGATGCTTTAGCCAAGAGAATTGATGACATGCAGGCCATCTTCAAGGAAGTTCGGGTGCCGGTACAACTCTTTAAGACAGAGGATAAGGCGACGGTGGCCATCATTTTCGAGCGGGTCAACCGGCAAGGCGTTCCGCTCGATACTCTTCAACTGCTCTCCGCGTGGACATGGAGCGAGGACTTCCAGCTTCAAGCGCAGTTTGCGGACCTGGCTGAGCAGCTAGAGCCCTTCGGATTCAAGGAGCTTGGAAGCGACTCAAATCTATTGCTGCGATGCTGCAGCGCCGTGTTAAGGAACGACGCTTCTCCTGACGCGCTTATGAACCTTAATGGAGCCGAGGTCCGCGAACGGTTTTCGGAGGTACTGAATGGCGTCAAGGGGGCCGTCGACTTCTTGCAGGCGAACTGTCAAGTTCACGCTCTAGATTTGCTGCCAATGGCTACAATGCTTGTCCCATTGTCAGTATTTTTCGCGGCGCCAGGTGCCACCGAAAACAAACACACACACGAACAGCGTTCTACGTTACTCCGCTGGTTCTGGCGAACAGCTTTTGTGAAGCGGTATGCGGGCGGTGTGCTTAGAAACCTAAACTTCGATATTGCGGAGATTGAGAAGCTAAAGGAGGGAAAACCGTCCGCTCTCGGAGGCTTCCCCGTAAGCGTAAGCAAGAGCTTTTTTCTCGATAACCGCTTCACGATCGGCACAACGAACACTGCGACCTTTATTCTGCTACTAGCGCAGAACAGCCCATTGAGCTTCATATCGGGAACCCCTGCAAAGCTCTCTGAGAAGCTAAGTCGCGGCAATCGGGCAGAGTTCCATCATCTACTACCGAAGGCATTCCTCGCCTCCTCCGGCCAAACGACGCCAGCACCGAATTGCCTCGCAAATTTTGCGTTCCTTTCAAGGGCCGAGAACCGTGACTTGGGCGGCGTCGCGCCAAGCGAGTACAGGTCAAAAATGCCCAGCGGTGTTGATGAGATTCTGTCACACGCGTTCTGCCCAACCAGCTTGTTCACGGATGACTTCGCGCGGTTCGCGGATGAGCGTGCGGAACTTCTCGAGAAGTTTGCCAACAAACTCTGCCTTTGATGTAAGACGTGCATGTCGGTCTCCTGGGCACCGAGCCGGATGCTGGGATTGGATGACCAGCCAATCGCAGAATGGCCTGGCTTCGGGCGCCCCGAAGGACCACCCGAAGAGCTAGAACGGCGAATTGGGACGTTTCGAACAACTTGGCGGAATAACGCCCAAACCACTTAAGCAAAAACTATTTCTCAGGTCGTTTAAGCCAATTGCACCCGATCAACGGCACAGGTGTCCGCAGATTGGTGTGCGGCCTGTTGGGCAAAAAGGATCACGCTAAGAAGAACCGCATGCAACCGCCGTGCGAGTTAACGGCCGACTAGCAACTGATAGGCAAGAACGCAATCCGGCGTGCGGGAAAACGCTTTCCCAGCTTGGGAACTCACTGCTGAGAGCACTTCGCCCGTTCCACCCTTCTGACGATAGCCATCTTGCTAGAAAATTGCTCCCCAAGCCGAATCGGGGGGCCTTCCGCATCCGATTGAACCTATTTCGCATTAGTAAGCCTCAGTGTATCAACGGTCTGGCCCAGGAGCAGTTTTGAAGGAGCGACTCGGACTCAGGCTGATACGTATGCCCAAACCGGGCGGAATCGCCTACAATGGCGTCTATGGAAAGACGCTCCCTGTTGGCCTTGCCCGGTCTCTTATTCGCCCAAGGTCCCGAGAAAAAGTTCAAGCTCTCGCTGGCCCAATGGTCGTTGCACAAGGCCATCCAGTCGCGCCTGATCACGAATCTGGACTTCCCGCGCATCGCCCGCGAGCAGTTCGGCATTGAAGGACTGGAATACGTCAACCAGCTCTGGCAAGCGCCCACCTCGGACTATGTGCGCCGCCTGAAGGCGTCGCAGGTCTCCACCGGTACCAAGTGCGTGCTGATCATGTGCGACGGCGAGGGCTTCATGGGCCATCCCGAGAAGCCCGTGCGCCTGGCTGCCGCCGTGAACCACTATAAGTGGGTGGACATCACCGCCGAACTCGGCGGCCACTCCATCCGCACCAACATGTACCCCGGCCCCAAACAGCCGGAGGGCGCCGCCGAAGTGGCGGCTTTCGTTGACCGTTGCGCCGAAAGCTTTACTGACCTCTGCGCCTACGCCCGCAAGGCCAACCTCAACGTCATCATTGAAAACCACGGCGGCGTGTCGTCGCAGCCCGAGGTGGTGGTGAGCCTGATGAAGAAGGTGAACGCGCCCAACTTCGGCACCCTGCCCGATTTCGGCAATTTCCCCAAGGAAATCGACCGTTACGACGCCGTAAAGCAACTCATGCCCCACGCCAAGGGCGTCAGCTTCAAGTGCTTCGACTTCGACGCCGCCGGCCGCGAGACCACCATCGACATGGACAAAATGATGGGCATCGTCGAGGCGGCCGGCTATCGCGGCTACGTCGGCATCGAGTACGAAGGCAACCGGCTGACTGAGTTCGAGGGGATCCAAGGCGCGAAGCGCTACCTGGCCCAGTGGACCGCGCACGCTAACTGACCCCGGAAAGGCCGCGAGACACTTGGGAGCTGGCTCTGGAAAGGGGTTAGCGGCTTCAATGATGGTGAAGCCGAAGATAGGCGGGGGTAAGCTGGCTGAGGTTGGCTACGCCGAGCATGGCCATGTCGCGGGCGACTTCGCTTTGCAGCATTTCGACGACCTTTTGCACGCCTTTGTCGCCGTGCGTGGCGAGGCCCCAGAGGGCGGGGCGGGCGATGAGGACGGCGCGGGCGCCGAGCGCCAAAGCCTTGATGATGTCGCTGCCGCGGCGGAAGTTGCCGTCGATTAGGATGGGGACTTGGCCCGCGACCTGCTTGGCGATTTCCGGCAGGAGTCCCAGGACGTTGGGGGCTGGGGGCGCGCCGGGCCGGTAGGCGGAGACAACGATGGCGCTCGCGCCGTGCCGGATGGCCAGTTGGGCGTCCTGCGGCGTGGTGATGCCTTTCAGGATGAGCGGAACGCGGGTGGCTTGGCGGATCTGATCGACGGTCTCCCAGGTGAAGGGCGCGGCGAGGCAGAGGGCTTGGGCGCCGGGCGGAATCTTGCCGGGATCGCTGACTTGGAGCCAGAGGGGCGTGGCGATGGGGTCAGGCGTCTGAGTGAGAATCGGAACGGCTTTGGCGGCGAGCGCGCCGCGGGCGAGGGCGAGCTCGCCGTCGGGGTGGAAGCGCTGGGCCTGGGCCACGGGGCCGATGAGAATGGGAGCGAAATGGCGGTGGCCCAGCAGGTCGAGCGAGAGGTCGAGCTTGGTGGTGTCGATGAGCATGCGCGGGCGGAAGGTGATGCGCTCAAAGGCGTCGCGCTGGCTGCCGGCGATTTGGGCGAAGAGCTCCGGCGCGAGTTTCCGCTGGGCCATCGCCTCCACTTCCAGCGTGTTGACGTATTCGTCGACGGGGGTGATGCGGCCGGGGGCTTCGCTGGTCCGGAGTTGGCTCATGGGAAGTCCGTCCGGACGAGCGTGCGATTAAGCGCCGCCAGGTTGGGCCGGCCCGCGGCGGCCATGGCTTGAACGAATTCAGCTTGGAGGATTTCGACGACGCGCTGCACGCCGGGGGCGCCATAAGCGCCCAGCCCCCAACGCGGCACGCGGCCCAGACAGACGGCGGTAGCGCCGAGGGCAAGAGCCTTGAGGACGTCCGTCCCGCGGCGGATGCCGCTATCGAAGATGACGGGGACACGGCCGGCCACGGCGTCAACGATTTCGGGGAGGACTTCGAGCGTGGCGGGCGCGTAGTCCAGGGAGCGGCCACCGTGGTTCGAGACGTAGACTCCATCCAGGCCATGCTCCAGGCAGAGGCGGGCATCCTCGGCGGTGAGAATGCCTTTGGCGAGCATGGGGACTTTCACCATCTCGCGAATCTGGTCAAGGTACTTCCAGCTATACCAGAGGCGACGATCCGAGATGCGGTAGGGATTCGCCGCGGCGGGTTGGCGCGCGGGCAGGCGTCGCGCGATGGGGCCGAGATGGCGGCCGTGGAGGTCGCGTTCAAAGACAGGCGCTTGCTGATCGACGGTGACGACAATGGCCTGGCAGCCGGCGGCTTGGGCACGGTCGAGGGTGTCGCGGGCGGCGGTGAGGTCCTCGCGGGGATAGAACTGAAACCAGAGCGGACCGGGCGCGGCGGCGGCAATTTCGTTGATGGGCAAACTGGCGACATTGCTGACGATCATAGTGGTGCGGGCGGCGGTGGCGCCCTGGTGGGTGGCGGCTTCGGCGGCGGGATGCAACTGGAGGTGGCCGGCGGTGGGCGAAAGCAGAATGGGGAAGGCGTGCGGCTTACCGAAGAGGGTGAGCGCGGTGTCGGGCTTAGCGATGGACTGGACGCAGGGCGTCAGGTCGACCCAGGAGAAGGCTTCGCGGTTGCGGCGCATGGTGAATTCGCCGTCGGTGCCGTAGGCGGTGTAGTCGTAGGCTTGGCGGGGGAGCTTGGCGTAGGCGACGGCCTCGAAGTCGAAGGCGTTGAGGAGTTCGTCGATAGCGGGGACGCGGGAGTGGTCGCGGAAGGGGTCCTGCTGGGCGAGGGCGAGGGGGGAGCCGGCGGCGAAGGCGGCGAGGGCGCGGGCGGCGTCGCGACGGGTGAGGCTGTGGGTCCAGGTAGATTCGAGATGCGGCACGGTGGCGTTTGGGAATGAGTATATACCGGAGACCGTGTATTCTGGAGACCTGATGACGATTGTTGACCATTTAGCCTGCTCCTACACGGGGACCCGCTATGAGGCGGGGAAGCTGCACAACCTGAGCGCGGAGGGCTGGCCGCTGCTGGTGCGCTATGACTTGCCGAAGGCGCGGGAGAGTTGGAACCGGGAGTGGATTGCGGATGGTCCGCGGAGCATGTGGCGTTATGCGCCGGTGTTGCCGGTGAAGAATCCGGCCAATATTGTGTCGTTGGGCGAAGGCTGGTCGCCGTTGGTGCGGACTCCGCGGCTGGCGCAGACGCTGGGCTGCGAGAACCTGTGGGTGAAGGACGAAGGGGTGAATCCCACGGGCAGCTTCAAGGCGCGCGGACTCTCTTGCGCCATCTCCATGTGTAAGGAACTCGGCGTGAAGAAAGTGGCCATTCCTTCGGCGGGCAACGCCGCGAGCGCGATGGCGGCCTACGCGGCGGCGGCCGGGATGGAGGCGCACATCTTCATGCCGCGCGATGTGCCACAGGCAAACTACATCGAATGCATGAGCTTCGGCGCGCACGTGACGCTGGTGAACGGGCTGATTAGCGATTGCGGTCGCATTGTCGCCGAGCGGAAGGCGGCCGAGGGCTGGTTCGAGGTTAGTACGCTGAAGGAGCCCTACCGGATCGAAGGCAAGAAGACCATGGGCTATGAGTTGGCCGAGCAAATGGGCTGGACGCTGCCGGACGTGATCTTCTATCCGACGGGCGGCGGCGTGGGCATGATCGGGATGTGGAAGGCGTTTGATGAGATGGAGCAGATGGGCTGGATCGGGTCACGCCGGCCGAAGATGATCGCGGTGCAGGCGACGGGTTGCCAGCCGATTGTACGGGCGTTTGAGCAGGGCACGGAGCGCAGCGAGTTCTGGGAGAATGCGTCGACGGTGTCGAGCGGGCTGCGCGTGCCGAAGCCGCTGGGCGACTTTTTGGTGCTGCAAGCGGTACGGCAGAGCCAGGGGACGGCGATCGCGGTGACGGACGAAGCGTCGCTCGATTGGGGCATCGAACTGGCGAAACAAGAAGGCATGTTCGTGGCGCCGGAGGGCGCGGCGTGCGTCGCGGCTTGTCAACAATTGTTAAATTCGGGCTTTTTGAAGCCGTCTGAAAAGATCGTGATTTACAACACGGGCGCTGGGCTCAAGTACTTAGAGGCCTACGCGACGCGCTTCCCCCGCACGGACGGTCCGCTGGACTCGCTTTCCATGATCTCGCCCCGCTAGAATGGTGGGAGATCTCATGCTGAAAAACGTTTTGATTTTGGTGGCCAGCGCGGCGTGCGCCCTGGCGCAGAGCCAGGTTCGTTACGGCTCCTATCTGGGGACCGATCTGTTTGACACGGTGGTGGCGTCGGCCGTGGATAGCCGCGGCAATATCTGGTTAACCGGGTACACGAGTTCGGATACTTTCCCGGTGGCGGGCGATGCGTACCGCAATACTTCAGGCGGCGGACGCGAGATCTTTCTGGCGCGCATTGATCCGCGACGGACGGGCGATGAGGCGTTGACCTACGCGACTTACATCGGTGGCGATGGCGCGGATGAACCGACGGCGTTGGCGGTGGATGGCGACTTCGTCTATGTGTGCGGTGTAACGGCGTCTTCGAATTTTCCGCTGGCGGGCGCGGCGTTTCAGGGCGTGCGCGGCGGGGATCGCGACGCGTTTGTGCTGAAGCTGGATCCGCGCGTGGGCGGCGACTCGGGGCTGGTGTATTCCACTTACCTCGGCGGCTCCCGGGCCGACGGTTGCAACTCGCTGACGGTGCGCAATGGCCTGGTGTACGCGGCGGGCTATACGAATTCCGAGACGTTTCCCACGTCGGCCAATGCCTTTCAAGCGGCGCAGGTGGGGAACTGGGACGCGTGGGTGGCGGTGCTCGATATGAACCGGGGCAGCGCGCCCGATACCCTGGTGTACTCGACGCGCCTGGGCGGCGAATTGGCCGATGCGGCGACGGCGGTGACGGCGGATGCGCAGGGCTTGATTTATGTGGCGGGCTACACGGCGTCGGCGGGGTTTCCAGTGAGTCCGAATGCGCCGCAGCGCGCGTTTCGCGGCGTCTCGGACTTGTTCCTGGTGAGAATCAATCCGGCGCAGAGCGCCACGATTTATTCGACGCTGTGGGGCGGGTCAGACAATGACGTGCCGACGGCGATTGCGCTAGATGCGACGGGCGCGGCGGTGGTGGCGGGCTATTCTTTGTCCTCGGACTTTCCGACGACATCGGGGTCAGCGCAGGCGTCGGCGGCGGGCCGCGGCGACGCGTTTGTGATGCGCGTGCGGCTGGATCCGGCGGTGGCGGAGCCGATTCTGTATTCGACGTTGTTGGGCGGCTCGGGCGGCGACGTGGCGCAATCAGTCGCGGTGAATGCGCAGAACGAGGTTTATGTGGTCGGTTATACGCTGTCGACTGATTTTCCGCTGCGCGGCGAGTCCTTCCAGCGGAGCAGCGGCGGCGTGTTCGACGGCTTTGTCGCACGGATCTTGCCGAATGCGCCTGTGGGCACGGCGTTGTCGTACACGACTTACCTGGGAGGCGCCGGCCAGGATACCTTGGCCAGCGTCACCCTGACGAGCGCTTGCGAGATCACGGTGAGCGGCTTCACGTCGAGCCCGGCGGGGTTGGCGATTAGTGGCAGCGCTTATCAGACCGGCATCAAGGGCTTCGGCGACGGCTGGCTGCAGCAGATCAATCTTTGCCCGCGGCCGTAGCCATTTGGGGCATCGCGGCCAGCACTTGGCGGAGAGACTCGGCGATGGGCTGATTGCCTGGAATGACGAGGTCAGCGAAGGCGGCCGTGGGCCAGACATACTCGGCGGCCATGGGGCGTACCGTCTCGTCGTATTGGCGGGTGACGGATTCGGCGGTGCGTTCGCGCTCCGTGGTGTCGCGGCGGAGCCGGCGGTCGAAGCAGAGGCCGTCGGGGGTTTCGACGAAGACTTTGAGTTGGGCGAGGTCGCGGATTTCGGGGAAATACAGCGCGAAGATGCCTTCCAGAATCACGAAGGGCGGGGGGGCGAATCGCTCGGTGTGGGGCGCGCGGGAGTGAGTTTCGAACTGATAAATGGGGCGCTCAATAGTCTTGCCGGCGGCGACGTCGCGCAGTTGTTGCAGCAGCAGGGGTTGGTCCAGGGAACTGGGGTGGTCGAAATTGAAGAGACAGCGTTCGTCGTAGCTGAGGCTGGTCAACTCGCGGTAGTAAGAGTCGAGGGACAGGACGGCGGCCTCGGCGGGTAGGGCTGCGGCGAGGTGGTGGGCGAGGTAGCTTTTGCCCGCGCCGGAGGGTCCGGCAATCGCGATCAGGTAAGGCGGCAACTTGCTATCTTAGCCTAAAGCTTGCTGAAGATCACGAGCGAAAGCCCGGCAGGCGACGATTTCTTCGGGCGAGGCGGCTTGGCGCTCGCCTTTGGCGACGAAAAAGGCCTGGTCGCCGTCCCATTGGATGACCGCGAAACCAGTAGCCGTGAGCTTGCAGACGGAGCCCAGGCGGCCCGAACGCTCCAGCAGACACACGAAGCCGTCGCGCGATAGGACTAAGTGATTGGCCAAGCCGGCGGGAACGACTTCGATGCCGAAGTTGGCGAGACGTTCTTCCAAAGCGCGCCTACATTTTGTAGCGGCCGAAGTCTTCGTCGTTCAGTTGCTCGAGCCAACGGCGAAGCTCTTCGTTATTATTCTTGTCACTGGCCGTAGTCGCCATTTTCGAGGTCTTCAGGACCTGATCGTCGACAAAGATGGGGCAATCGAGCCGGAGAGCTAAGGCCAGCGCGTCGCTGGGCCGGGCGTCGACCGAAACGGATTGGCCGCCTTTGTCCATCCAAATCAGCGCGTAGAAGGTGTCGTCGCGCAGTTCGTTCACCACTACCTTTTGTACCGTTACGTCTAGGCCAGTAACGATCGTTTTGATTAGGTCGTGGGTCATCGGCCGCGGCGTGGAGACTTTTTCAATCTCCAGCGCAATGGCGTTGGCCTCGTAAACGCCCACCCAAATCGGGAGGATCGTCTCACCGGCTACATCGCGTAGGATCACGATGGGCATTTGGGTGACGGGATCCATCATCAGTGTGCGAATTTTCATTTCGACTTCCATCGGGATTTCCTTTCACCTCAATTAGAGCATCTTTGTTAGCGCGTCAGGATCACCGTCAAGTCGCGGCCCGGAGTTCCGGCCGCGGAAGAGGGCACATTGACGATGTCAATCGTCAGGCGCTCGTCGGCTTCGAGAGGAGGCAACCCGAACCCGCTGGCCGTGTTCGACTGCGTCATGCCGGCATTGATGGTTACCTCCGCGTAAGCCAGGCCATTGCGCATGACGCGAACGACCACCGGGCCGCCCGTGGGCGCATCAGCCACCACCGCGAAAATCTCACCGATGGCTTGTTGCCGCTCTACCAGCAAGATCGGCGTAACGCTCGAACCGATGGCGAGCGGGCCGTCGTACTGTAGTGTCAGTTGGCCTCCCGATAGCGTGCGCAGGCCAAGCGCCGTGGTACTGGTCAGGTTCATGGATGCCGTCGGCGAGGGGCCGTAAATGTTCGTGACGGTAAGATCAGCGGCGGCGGCGCGTACGTTCGGCCAGTAAACCTGCTGGCTATACCGGCCGCTGGCCGGGCTGCCGAAGAAGTCCCTGACGAACGGAATCACGAAGACATTTTTGTCGAGGTAGTAAAGCGGCGTTCCGGGGCCATAAGTCTCCGCGGTGGAGTCGTAGACGGCGCGGTCAACCGAGTAAGTGAGGCCGTCGGGTGAGATCGCTGTAATACGAAGAATTTCCGCGCCGAGCTGGACTAAGTCACCAACGACGGCAGCCGTTGGCCTTGGGTTACTTACCGTAACCGAGGTGGTCACGGCATCGATTCCGGTTGCGAGTAACTGAGTCGATGGAGACCTTAGCTCGTTCCAGGCATAGAGCGTGAGCGTTCCACCAGAGATGGTGCGCGTGTTGGTGAAAGTTGGAAACCCTATGGCGGCCAACTCTAGCGATCCATCTTGCACACGGCGGAAAGCAAAAGAAGGCTCGGGAGGCAAGCCTGCGTCCAGACCGCCGCCACTAGATCCACCGCCAATTTGCCAACGAGTTAGCGGAGACAACTCAGGAGCACTCTCCTGTCCGTTCGCGTTTGCCGACCGGCCGGCGATCTGCAGTGTCGTGCCGCCCCGGTTGGGAATCGGAAACTCGGCCGGGCTAGTCGGGCTGATAGCGCCCAGTTTCCAACCGGCTTCGGCGACGACAAAGTAACTCGTGGCGTCCGGTACCACGCTCCAGGCCGGCGAAACGGCCAAGGCCGTGGTGCTGTTAGCCTGAATCGTGCGTTCTTGACCCGCTCCCCGTCCTCGCGTGATTCTTACTACGGAACCAGTAAACGAATCTGCCGTGAGGGCAATGGTCGAGTTTCCAATCGTAGTAGGGGTAAACTGATTGGCCACAATCTCCGGATAGAGTTCGAGCCGCCAGTAAAAGCGCGCTTCCTGATAGTTCTCATCGGGCGGTGGAACCAATTCCGGCGTCAATCCGGTATCGACAAAGTCAATAGCTAAAGAAGTGACTTTGGCAATGCGCAGCAGTTGCTGCGGCGTAGTGCCACGATAAACCACAAAACCTGAACTACCCGGAGAAAAGCTAAGGTTCGTCAAGCGGACGCGATTCGTGTTCGTCAACGCGGCAATGGTCGCGCGTACAATAAACGACAGTCGGCTCTCCGCGCCAGCCGCGTCCAGCGCGCTCACCGCATAGTAGTAACTCTGTCTGCCCGCTAAGGTGCCACCGGTGCTCTCAATATCCGGAGTGAGTCCGAGTAACGGGCGAGACGCTCCAGAGTCTTGTGGCTTGGCCGGAGGCCGGAAGCTGACTCGCAACCCGACTTCGTCACCCGTAACGATCTCCGTCACGCCGAAGCGGGGCAATCCATCGGAGTCCAGTTCTGTGCCCACCAACGGACGAGGGACACCAAGTCCAGCCGTGCCGCTGAATCGAGAGGCGCTGCCCGGAAAGCCGGGTTGCAGATACCAGTTCTCATCGTGGAGCTGGGCGGTGATCACGGCCTTAGTAAAGTTCGCCTGTGGTTGGATCCGCTGCACTCGGAAGAGCTGCCGGTCAAAGCCTTCTTTGGCATAGGTGATGGTGATCAGGTCGCCCGGCCGCAGACCCAGCGCCTTGATGCTCGTCTCGAACTCGGCATAGAGATTTCCACGCAGTGACTTATCCAGATTCAGCCGGATAATGCGCGCCGCCTGATCGAATTGGGGAATGCCTAGCGCATTGATCGACGCAGCCATATCCTGGCCCGTGCGTTCCGCGTCATCGACGTCGACAATCGACAGGCTATCTTGTTGAAATTCGTTGAATGCGTCCTGAAACTCCAGTGTGAAGCGATTTGGGGAGTCCGAGTTGGCCCGGCTGGAGAGACGAAAGGCCGCGCTACCGTTTTCGCGCCGTAGTATCGAACTCTCGGAAAACTCGTAGGCAGGCCAACCACCGAACAACGGTTCGCTGGAATTCGAGCCAGCCGGCTTCGCTGGCTGGCTGACCGCGATCTTACTCTCGAGCTTCAGTTGCAGCTTTCCTTCTGGTCCAAACGTCAGGTAGAGGGCCGCGGCGTTGCGCAAACCACGTAAGATCTCGGCGGCAGAGCGCCGGCGCCGCAATACGAGATTCGTTTCGTAACGCGGAACCGTTACGCTAGTACCGTGTAAGTCACTGGTCGCCACCGGAGCGTCACAATGAGCCGCCACTTTCGCAAAACTGCTAATGTCCAGCTCGCGCATCGCCCACCCAGAACGACGCAGCAGGTCTAGCATGATCCATGCGGGGTTCGCCGTAAAGGCGTCGTCTAAGTAGTTGGATTCTTCGTCAAAGCGCGACACCTTGATCCCATTCACCAGCACCTTCACGGTTGGCAGACGCTTTCCATCCGCAATGCGATTCGGCACTACCACCGACGCAAACGCCATGCTGCCATAGGGATCACCGAGAGGGCCTCCGCTGGTGTCCGTAAAGTTCAGATTAAAGCCGCCCGTACGATTCCCCAGCGATACGACGTTGTACCAGCCCGTAGCCGTCATGTTCTGTCCGTCGACGCCCAGAGGAATCTCAATATCGTTCACGACGACCTTGATGACGCCCTGCATCTCGCCCATACCGAGCAGGATTTCCATGCGCGTCAGATTGCCGTCGTTACGCGCGAACACCATGGGCGGCTGATACCAGGCCGTACCGTGAATCATCGGAACGAAGTCGTTGTAGCGCGCCTCGTTGTCCAAGAGATTCGAGACGCGGGAGTTCTGCTCTCCCGCGCCGCGCACCAGAATACTCGCCGGCACAAACTCGATACCGCCAAAGCGCCGCGTTTGCCGGTGGCTGGCATCTTTGGAGAACATCCCGCGTTGTTCGCAAGCCGTCCGGGTAAAGTCGCAAGTTGTAAATGGAGCGCCGTTTGCATCCAGGTTACCGGCGCCTCCTGGCTGATCCGGCGAGTATCCGCAACGAAAGAACGGCGAGTACTTTCCTTCGTCGAGACCGGACGGTGCCTCCCCACGTTCAGACGGCGTGGATGGAAATCGCCAAGGACAGCGCTTCTGGATGCGTACGCTCGGTAATAGGATTCGTTGCGGACTCAACCGATTGACAAAGCTCAGTCGCATCGTCGACTCGGTTGTCTCTTCGGGCGCATTTCCCAGTCCACGGAAGAGCATTACTGGGGTAGAAGCAGGGAGACTACTTGAGAGGTTCCAGAACACTAGCCTTACATCCAGGTTTGCGCCTTTCAGCCCCGCGCTTCGCTCAAGCTGTGAAAAATAGCTATCCGCGTTGGCCATCAACAGGCCGACGCGAGAAATGCCGTCGTCTTCGGCCTTCATATCAAAGGAACTGTGTTCTAGCACGCGCGCGGCGTAGGCATTGCCTTCGAATGTTAGTTGATGTGTGCTCCACCGTTCGGTGCTTCCGTTGGCCAAGCGGCAATCAAACAAGAGTATCGGCGTCTCTGGAGTCTGCTGGTCTTTTAATTCGAGTGCCGTGGGCATAAACGTTCCTTCTCTTGAACTAAGTAGAGCCGTTTGCTCGGCTCAGAATTCGAACTACGGTCGAGTGTTCGCCAGGGCTGGTAGAGACTTGTGTCAACGTATCGCCAGCGAAGCGCGTTTCCGGATACCGCCCGGTTCGCAGGCCCGTGCGTTGATAGGGCGACGGGGCCGGCTGGGCTTCCATCTGCGTTCCGAACAACTCGACCGTTACGCCGGCTGGCAGTTGCATCGCCACCTCCAGCGATTCTGCCGTGGAGGACAGAGCGCTGAAAAGGGTGTACCGCTGCCAATTCGCCGACAACTCGAAAAGACGTTCCGCGAAAGCTCCGTCGGCCGACACAATGAGACGTAAGTCCGCGGTGCTTGCCGCCCGCGCGTACACGCTGAACGAGTATTGAAAATTGGCTGGAACACTGAGGCTCTGGCTGAGCGACTGCAACCCAGCCGCCGAGTTAGTTACCTGCGTCGCTCGCGGACGCCCTTCCGGATCTTGCACCCCCGAACTCAGACCGAGTCCAGGTGCAGCTTGCCACGCGGCGTTGCCGAAGTCCTCGCTCGAGGCGACTAAGTTCGACCATGGGTCGAGAAACAGAAACGAGTGCCTTCGCCCTTCACAAGCACGAAACAGTGTCTCAAGCGCGGTCCATTCCTCGTCCGACAGCGCCGATTGCGTCATCTCCCACGCCATCATCGACGCGCCAACATCCGCATAACGGATCCGCCGGCCATCCGCGGTCTGATTCACTAACGTGCGCAGGTATTCCTTGCTGCGCAGTGGATACTGTGTAATCGCACCAGAAGCAAGTTGCGGAAATACTTTAGTTGCCGGCATGACTTATCGTGACTCCCTCACCGTTAGACTTAGATCTCCGCGGCCCTCGCCTCTCAGTACTGCTTCGAAGTCGTCCTCGTCCAGCGTGCACTTCGGATACTCGGCGCCGTCCCACGGGTCAATAAAGCGAAAACTCTGCGCGCGTCCGGCCCGATCTCGAAAGAAGTCGCGAAAAGTACTCAGTTCATCCTCACTAAGCAGATCCAGCCGGATTGACCATTCCCGCAACGCGCCCGCCCAGGTCCGAAATCGCTGTTCTGACCCATCCATGAACCGCAGCACCTGCGTTGAGTAAGTCAAGACGCGTTGCGCTGGGTATTGCATTACCACGTTGGTTCGGAGTTGAGGAAAGTCTGGCATGTCTATACCTCCGAGATCACGTCGTTCAGCGGATGCGAGTTCAACATCGCTTCCCGCACGGCACGAGCGATGTCGTCGCTGTGGTCGAGAAAGGATCGGGCGTCCATAGCTTGCACATTCACGCTGATATTGGGGCCGCTCGCCGCGGTTGGTGTCCGGCGCGGCAGGCCATTCTGTCCGTAAGAGACGCTCCCAACCGCGGACGAGCCACTCTGGCTGACGCCACCATCCAAGTCGACGGCAGAGGGAAGAGCAAATGGCGACAGCGCCGGCACCTCTTCCTTCTTTCCCCCAAACCCGAAAAGCTTGGCCAGACCGGAGACTAACGGAAATAGAGTCAGACCGCCACCAAGCGCGCTGCCGGCGGTCTTCACGATCGTACTCGCCGTCGATCCGGCATCCGCAGCGCGGGAGCGCGTATTCTGCAGGACCGCCGTCGTGTTCTCAGCCGTCTGCACGGTCTGAGACTGGTAGAGTCCACGCAGGCTTTCAATTTGGGAGGTAAGTGTACGGAGCGCCTCCGCGGCAGGCCCAAGTAGACCATCATCCTTCGTCACTTGGCTCGGCAGAGTAGCCCGTAGCAATTGATCAATAAGTGGATTCGGCATCGGATTCTAATGACCTCCATTCGTTCTGCAACACAAATAATGCGTCGACAGTTTTTGCGGGTAACTGCCAAACCGCGCCCGGCCCGAGAAGTCTCCACGCGGAGAATGTCTCCAGTAACGAAAGCGAGTCAGCAGAAATTACGGATTTCGGGCATTGCGAGGTCGCCGCCCGTCCGCGCGCCCACACGGTTCGCGTCGGCCCCATGGCTTCCACAGGCAGAAATGCGCAACGGCGTGTTCGATCCAGCCGCTGCTGACGGCACGTGTCGCACTTCCAAGCGGCTGGATCCGAACGCTGAAAGTGAAATGCGACAATTAGTTTTTTCGTTCTTCTTCACTCAGTCCACATTCGGACTTGATGCGGGCGAGGATTTCGTGAACCAAGGCTTCAGGCCCGCTTTCCAGCAGGTTCTCCCGGCCCGCGGCCTCGCCTCCGATCAGCAGACCTTCAATGCCCACTAGGCCCCATTCCCAGTAAAGCCGGTCGATTTCCATGGATAACGTGGCTGCGTCTACCTTGTCCAGTGGGCTTTCGCCGGCAACGTGAAACTCCATCCTGGCCAAGAGGGCGCGGACCTGCCGCGTAAGCTCGAGACGCCGCGCGAAGGACATTCGCGCGATGCGATAGCTAACCCCTGGTGCCCAGGTTGAATCTACTTCGATCGTAGGTGCGTAGTTCATGTTTGGCCATCCTTAGGCGAAAGCAAGGAACACTTCGTCGTTCGCGGATCCCTGTGCTCGTGAGCCAGTGAATCGCCATTGCAGCCGCGTCTCGCCATCGTCAAACTCCGGCACTTCCGGTACTATGCTGCGCAGGTAGATGCCAAACATCTGCTCGGCCTGTTGACCGAGTTGCAGCATCACACTGATCGGCGAACGCTGCCGCGCTGCTTGATAGAGGCTCTTCGTAGCCGCGTCGTCTTGCTCATGCAAGGTAAAGTTCAGGCGGACATCACGCAACCCAGCCGAAAGGCAACGTGGCAGCGTCGAGCCAAACTCGCGGTCTCGCACGTCGATGTTATTGTCGAGGGTAAACTCGGCTTCCGTGATCGTGTAGAAGCGTTCTGGATTTGCACCCAACCAAGCCTGTCCCAAATGGCCCGGAACAATGTTCGACTCGAAGTCGGCGATGTTGGGTTCGTCAGGAAAGCTTGCCAGCGCGCCATCGCCAGGCGCAAAGCTAACGCTATCGATCAGATCGCGCGCCGGGCCGCGAAATTCGAATTCATGGAAATCGGCATTGATTTTCACCGCCATGCGGTCCACCGCGGTTCCGGCCAGGATGCGATGCACGGCTGTCTCCGGTGACCAATAGTCGAATAGATTGAAGCTGGCCAGGCTATTGGCCGGCGCATAGGAGGCCGTAGGTCCCAGTACGGAACCGGCGGTCGCTGCCAGCGTGAAGGGCACATTCAACACCACGCTCTGGGCATTCGGAATCGCGGCGACGAAGCGGATTTCTGAACCGAAAGTGACGGCTTCGCCCACGGCCAAGCCATGAGCCGCCGTGAAGTTGAGCGTGGTTCCCGAAGCGCTGGCCAAGGTGTGAGTTCCCGCGAGGCGAACCGGAGCACCTAAGGACGCCCGAATCAAGGGGCCCTGGGATGGCTCAATGCCTTGGTCGCTCCAGCCGGCAAGGTAGGTACGAAGCTGATACGAGGTTTGCCGCTTCACGCCCGCCGGCAGGCCGAGGAACGTCCGGCTTCCAGTCTTGTCCCGGCGGTCAAGCTGCACCGCTTGCTGGCGAGCGCGCAATTGGATGCCCGCAAAACGGCGGGCGTTCGCGACGGCCGCCACTTCGCCATACGACGATTCCAGCGCTACGTAAAAACGATTGTTATTTGACGAGATGTAACAGGCCATCGAAAACTCCTAATTCCTTCATCTAGCCGTCGGGCTCAACCCTGGCTGGCATTCACTTCGAAAACGATTTTGGCGGACTGAATGAAGTTCTTCCCGCCGTGTTTCATCGGTGAAAAACTAACTTCATAGCCGCCGGTAAAGAAGAAGCCGTCTCCCCAGTCGCCCCGATGACTATCGAGTACGTCAGTGACGGCATCCACGTAGAGCATCAGAGACGGCTCCAGAGCCTCGGCGCGATCAAAGGACGCGCGGACCTCCGCTACTAACCGCACGGTCCCGGAAAACGTCCGGAATTTCTCTTTCAAGTGGTTGGTGATCTTCTCGCAGTAGAGGTGGACGCGAGGATACTGGGCGCCCGCGCTCTTTTCGATTAGCTCAGCCGCCACATGTTGCGAAACAATGTGCGCGCCGGAAATCGGCGCCAGTTCAACTTTCTCCCGCTGCGCTATCGCGCCCACGGTGTAGAGCAATCCTGTCTCGGCCGCCATTTGATTGGCTAGCTTACGAAGTGCGTTTCGTGCCGTTTTCGCCATGGTGATTATCCTCGAAACAAGAGCCGCTGCAGGCGCACATACTGATCTGGGGCTTGTCCATCCGGCACGGAGCTTCCAGAAACCGGCTGGTTGCCCAGCATTACCCACACTTCGTTTAACGGTAGGGGGCTTGGTGTCTGCCGGGAGAGCGTAGCCTCCGTAACACCGGCATAGATGTTCCATCCGGTCGCACGCTGGGGAGGATTGTTCACCGTCAACTGCGGCTTCAGGCCGATACCGCCGGCGAATAGGGTTGCGCCACTCGCGGCGCTCTCCGCGCCATTGCCGGTGACCCAGGTAGTTTTGAAGAGCAACTGGGGATACTCGTCGTCCGTCGACAAGATCTCCAGCACAGGAGGCATTGGCCGGCGGAGAGGATTCCTCACCGTGCCGACTCCTACCTCCCAAAGCAGCCGCGCGGCGGACTTTGCTTCCGCTTCGTAGGCGTTCCATTTGGCCCGGTAGCGGTCATTGAGCTGATTGTGATGCACATCGCGGAAGAAGATCGCTAGGGTTCTCAGCGCGTGCCAACGCCGCAACGGGTCGGTAGCCACTACTTGGTCCAGCTTGCCGGGGCCGATTGACTCCGCTGGCTCCAATTGTTGAATCAGGAAACGAAGGATTTCACCTCCGAGCTCCTGTCCGGCGAGATCCAGCTTGTTCGCCAGGCTGACGCCTTCGATACTCGCGGTATCGAGCAATGACGTTTCGTACACCCGCAAATCTTCTAGCGAAGATATCGGCCCATCGTTGAAGAGTGCCATCACATTCCCTTTCTGTTTCCAGCGACAGAGCTAGCTATCGCGCTTGGAGTTCTTCACGGGCTCTAGGGTTTCCTGGAGTTCGCAAAACTGCTCGACCACCTCGCCGGACCGGAAGGCTAGCTTAGTGGCGTGAAACCGGCGTTCCGCTTCCGAGGCCTGCCGCTTCGCGCTTTCATCCGCAAAATAGACACCGGACTCTTCAGCGCTTGCCAGCCGCGCCCGGTCTTCCACGATCAAACGCGCGGCGGTTTCGCGCTTAACTAGCGTCATCACTCCTTCTTTGCCGCCATCCGTAGTTGTCTTACTCACCAGAACGACAAAAGGCACGTCAATCGTGTTGAGCACTGCGCGCACCTTGTTGTAAAAGTCTCGAAGATTCATCTTTGTTTCACCTATTCGGAATTCGAAGTCTTGAAGAAGGGGCTACCGCCGGAGCGGTAGCCCGAGCGCGAGGTTAGTGAGCTGGTAACTAGGTGCGAACCTGCACGCCGAAGTTATTGCGCAGGATGCCCGTCCCGTACAAAATATCGACCGTGAATTGCTGCGCCAGCGTATTCGGCTGGTAGCTCATCAACACGCGCACGCCAAAGCCGCCCATTTCCGCATACTCCGCGATGGCGCCGGTGCCGGGGATCGGCTGCGGCAAGCGGCGGATGGCCAATCCGATCGCGTCCTTAGCGAAAGCCAGGTTGTGGCTCACCTGGGGAGCATTGCCGGACTTCGCCACGAACTGCGACCGGAAGACGTAGAAGTCCTTGATGCGGCCTACGTTGCCTTCCACTAGGGCGCGCAATCCGGCTTCACCCGCCGTCCGGTATTCGCTGAATCGCGGAATCTGGCGAAGTTGCGAATAGGCCGCTGGATCCACCACCAGATACTTCGACTGCGCCGAAGGAACCTTGGCGCTGAACAAAGCAGTTTCTGCCGAGTCCACCAACGCCTCCGTTAGCGGCGAGCCGCCCGTGCCCAGCGGGGAGTTCGCGGTGAACTGCTGCGCCAGAGACATCAGGTCAGTTTCTACCCGCTCGGCCAGCGCGGTAATCGCCGGCTGCATGTACAGCTTCAGCAACTCCGGAACAGCCACCACCTTGGTGACGTCCGGAATCTGGAAGCTCGCTTCCGCGTGCGTATCCAGAACAATCTGGGCATTGCCCAGACTCGGATTCTGCGTCTGGATTTCGCCGGCTTCGGCAATGTTGTTGGCCACCATCACCGGGGGAATCGGCACGTTCACCGTGTTGCCGGCTTGTGAAAGAATGGGCTCGAAGTCCCGATTCACGAGGTTTCCTAGAACCAGGTTACCCACCAAGGCCGGCAGCGCATCGGCTGCAACCAGTTTCACGATCGCTTGCGCGAGGTTTGCGGACGTAATCGTTGGCATTCGAAAGTCTCCTTTGTTGACTTAGTTAGTTGATAATCAAGCCCAGGACCGTATCGTTCCCGTGCTCAAGGTTGGAATAGCTCACTTAACCGTTGCGGAGTGACTGGTTGGCCACCCGCGCAATTTCTTGACGCACCCGCTCCAGCTCCTCTGGATTCATGCCCGGGCGAATCCGGTCTAAGTCGAGATTCGCCGGCGCAGAAGCGCCAGAGGCGCCACCGCGATTCGGACTGGTGCCGATGCCGGCCGTGATCCGCGCGGGCAACAACTCGGGATTCTCTTCCACGAATTGCTTAAGGTAGCTTTGGATGGTCAGGTCTTCGCCATCCTGGCGGCCGACTAAACGGCCGTCCTCCGTTCGTTGGATGTCGTCCTTTACGGCCCGATAAGCCAGATCGAGCTTTACTACCCCCAGGCGCTGTAGCTCACTCCGGATTGTCGACGTACGCTCCGCTTCCTCCGCGATGGCTCGGCTCTTCCGATTCTCCTCGGCCATCTCGTTCATTCGGCGTTCCAGTTGCTCCCGCCGCTTGCGCTCCTCGGCGAGTTCGGCTTTGTAGGCCGGTTCAGCCTTGGCCTGTTCCGTGGCGACAAAGTCGTTAATCGCCTGGCGGATTACATCGCGCACATCCGCTTGACTCTTACTTTGCTCTTCTTCCATTGAGTTCCCCTTTCAAAAAGAAAACGGCGGCAGCTTCAGGGGATTACCCTTGACACTCCCGCCGTCGACAAAAAGTTGCTTGGCAATCAGCCGCGATGCGACTCGTCGATCTCCGCCGCGATCTGGTCCTTTAGCTCCTGGCGCGCATCGCAAAGATACTTCAAGGCAAGCTTCTTGAAGACTTGACGCTTCATCGTGGGCGACTCGATCCCGAGCTTCAAGAGACGCTCTGCTTCGTCGAGATCGTTGCTGAAGTCGGCGATATCGAACTCGTCCAGTCCGGAGACATCAATCGCGAGCCCATCCTCGCGAGTCTGTTCGATCGTACGCAGCACCCGCTTCATACAATCCTTCACCATGTCGCCGTAGCCCCGGAGGATCTCAATCGTGATGGCGTAGTCGCGCAGCTTGCTCAGTCCGGATTGGGCGGCCGACGAAGGTCCGCCGGCTTGGGCCAGCAAGTAGGAAACCCGGTAGATCTCCGTTTGTAGACGCTCCAAATTCTGCGATGCAATGTGATGCACGTTGCCTTGCGGCTCCGTCCAGCCAAAGCGATCTCCCGCGCCTAGCTGGAGAAAGTAGCTGTCTCCGATATTTTGCGTAAGTTCTTTGTCGCTGTACACCACCGGCGTCGCGAACAGGCCATTGGTCAACGCCCAGGAGAGTGCGTTCGACTTATTGAAGTGCTCAAGCTGCAAGGAAGCCGCTTTATTCATTAGCCAGAGCCCCTGCGTCGCCCGTAGGTCGAACAAGGGCACCCGGTGAAGCTTGGCGAGAGCGTGCGTACCCTGGTCCTCGATTTCAATCAAATTTCCTGAGGACGGCTTCGAGCTTTGCCTCCATAGCCGGTACTGCGTGCGATCCAGATACAGCCAGCGGGTCTCCGGCGTCCAATCGCCCACATCGATGCGCTCTTGCCGCAGTTGCGACGTGCGCAATACCACCCACTCGTAGTTGCCGTCCGGGTCCCGGCTCCAGTTGATCAATTCCTCCGCGGTATACGGCACCAGGAAGGCCCGCGATATGCCCTGTGCCTCCTCTTCGGCGCGGGTCAGCGGCGTCGTTCCTGGCCGCGGAAAATCCACTAGGATATGCGACGCGCCTTGCACCAGGGTGTCCGTGAAGAGGCTTCGGAAAAAGTCAGTCAGCGCGGTTCCTTTGCGGTCGCAGTCGTCGTTGAGTTGCCCGAAAAAGCGCTTCCCGCTGACATTGTCACCGTCCAGGGTAATCACTGGCTCGCGGCGAAATAACGTGGCCGCATACCAGTCAATAATCGAGCCAATGTAGTTCTCGTAATAGGCGTGGCTGGCGCGCTCCGCGTAAACCTGCTGTGGCTCCCTCTGCCTCGGCGTCAAATACGCATAAGAGTTCAGCGCGAACTGTGCCCCACCCGCGTAGAGATCGCGGTACTGCTGAAACGTCACACGCCGCATCACGTATTCTGGGTGTTCGCGAGTAATGTCAAGCACGATTTGTAGCTCCTTGCCGTAATTCTGAAAAATCGCCTGCTTCCCCAGGCGGCAGCCTCAGAAAAGCGGAAAGTTCTTTTCGCCCACAACGGGGCGCGGGCCGAACTCCTGCCAGATCAGATACCCGAGCGCATCCGACAAATGTGTTCTTCGCGGGTCGGAGTCCTTATCGATCAGCGCGGTGCCTTCTCGATACCGGACCTCCGCGAAATCCTTCAACAACTCTTTGCATCTCTCGTGGATCAGTAGCTCCACGGCGCCGGCCGCGTTCTGCAATTTCGCGTTCACGAGCCGAACCCGATCCGCCACGCGGGGGTTGGCTGCCGGCACGTGATAACTCACCGCCTTCATACCCACCCGACAAAAGAAACGCCGGATCATGTCATAGTCTGTCGTCCCTGACGTCTGCCGGTGGTTGCCCGAAGCGTCCCCCGTAATTCTTACGCCGGCTGCGTGCTGCGGAAAGCGCCGCACAAACTCTTCGCAAGCCTCTTCCGTCGAAGCTCGCGGGATCACAATCTCATCAATCACTTGGACACACTCGCCAGAACGCTGCGCCACCAACGAGCACATCGGATCGACATTGAAATCCAATGTCCACAGCAGCGGCTGCTTCGGGTCCACCGGGACGGCGCGCACATTCGTTGACCGTTGAAACGCCCGATAAACTAAGTCGCGGCCGGATTCGTGATAAGCCCCTAATGCTTCTTGCTCATAAAAGCGGGTATCGTAGCTGTGCTTCAGCCGCTCATAATAGTCAGGCACCGCCTCAAGTAAGTACCGATTCTCAAACGGCTTGGCCAAAACGGTTCCGTAACCACGAATTCGTTTCTCGACGAAACGCTGATAAACCCAGTCCTGCCCGTTCGGTGTCCACACCGCAAACCCACAAAGCGACTTCGCTTTCGGATCGCGCAGCCGGGCCTCTAACCGCAACCAGGCCGCCTCTGCCGTGTAAGTCAATTCGTCAAGGCCGAACCATGCCAGATTCGTTCCCCGCAGCCGTTCGTACTCTTCCATCGAACGAAACAATATCTTCGCCTCACACTCCGTGAGGATCACGTAGTTATTCGACTTATTCAAGTCAAACGGAATTCGCGCCCGTTCCAGTATCTCCAGGAGACTGTGCTGCGTAGCGTCTTTCAGCATCGGATAAGTTGGGGCGCCCAACAGTCCAAGACGCCCCGGATTCCGGTAAGCCAACCGAATCGCCTCTTGGCATAGCGCCGCGCTCTTGCCCGATCCCACCGGACCGGAAAAACCCTTGAAGCGAGTCTTCAACCGGTGAAAACGCGCCTGGGAAGGCAGCGGGCTGTAACCAATATCTCGCCATCGTGTTTCCTCTTTCATCCGGCTCCGTTGGGCGGTTTTCCCTTCGCCCGATTTGAGAATAGCAATTCGGCTGAAAATTCTGACCCCACCGCTTTTACTAAAGCGTTGAAAATAAGAAGCTTATAAATTTCCAATTGTGCGTGAACGGCCGTTCTGCGTGCGGCACGTTTTCGAGAGCCGCGCGCAACCGTTTGAAAAGGAAAGACTTTCGCGCCACGCGCGGCGCATCTTAGAATAGAAGTATCTATGCCCTTCGCGTCGATCCCCGCCGCCCTTGAAGATTTTCGTCGCGGACGCATGCTCGTCGTCGTCGACGACGAAGACCGCGAGAACGAAGGCGACCTCACCATCGCCGCCGACTTCGTCACCCCGGAGGCCATTAACTTCATGGCCGTCCACGGCCGCGGCCTCATCTGTCTCGCCATCAGCCCCGAACGTTGCGAGGCTCTTGGCCTGCCGCTTATGTCGCCGAAGAACACGTCAAATTTCGGCACCGCCTTTACCGAATCCATTGACGCACGCCATGGCGTATCCACCGGCATCTCCGCGGCTGACCGCGCGCTCACCATTCAGCTCTGCATGCACCCCAACACCCGCGCCGAGGATCTCGCCCGGCCCGGCCACGTCTTTCCCCTGCGTGCCCGCGAAGGCGGTGTCCTCGTTCGCGCGGGGCAAACCGAAGCCGCCGTCGATCTCGCGCGCCTCGCCGGGCTCTCTCCCGGCGGCGTCATTTGCGAAATCATGAACGACGATGGCTCCATGTCCCGCCTGCCGGACCTTACCGTCTTCTGCCGTAAACACGATCTAAAGCTCATCACCGTCGCCGACCTCATCCGCTACCGCATGCTGCATGAGCGCTTCATCGCGCGCCAAGCGGTCGGCTCGATTGACACCCCGCACGGTACCTTCCGCACGCTGAGTTACTCGAGTTCGATGAGCCCGGAACGCCACCTCGCACTCGTTTTCGGCGACCCCACCGCGCGCCCCGCCGCCCTCGTCCGCATGCACTCCCACTGCGTCTATGGCGACGTTTTTGGCGGACAGCGTTGCCGTTGCCGCGAATTGCTCGACCAAAGCCTGGCCGCCATTGCGCGCGAAGGCGCCGGTGTCGTCGTCTACCTCCACCAAACCGGACTCGGCCTCCGTATCGACGGCGAACGCATCCTCACCCACGGAGAGGACTTCCAGCGCTTTACGCCCTCGGATCCTCATCACGAAACCCAACACGAAGCGGGCATTGGCGCCCAGATCCTCGCCGACCTCGGCCTGAAGCGCATTCGTTTGCTCACGAATCATCCGCGCAAAGTGCCCGGGCTGGAGGGCTTTGGCGTCGAAATTGTGGATCAAGTCCCCGTCACCAACGCTGAGTCGCTCGCCTCGAGCTAAACGACATGCCGTTTTCCTGGGGAATCCTTGGCGCAGGTGATATCGCCCGCAAGCATGTCGCGGCCGCTATGCAGAACGCGCCCGGCCATCGCCTCGCCGCCATCATGCGCCGGAACCCCGCGGAAGCCGTGGCTTTCGCGAAGGACTTCAACGTGGACCGTGTCTACACGAGCGCGGAGGACCTCGTCGCCGATCCCACCATCGACGCTGTCTTCATCGGCACGCCGCCGTCATCGCACGCTGAACTTACGGCGCTCGCGGCACGTGCCGGCAAGCATGTCCTTTGCGAGAAGCCGATCGCTTCCACCGTCGCCGCAGCGCAAGCCATGATCGATGTTTGTGAGGGAAACAACGTCCGGCTAATGATCTGCCACTACCAACGCGCCAACACGCGTCACCAGCAGATACGCCAATGGCTCAACGACGCCGTCATCGGCCGCGTCGTCTCCGTGCGCCTGAATTTTTCAAGTTACTCCCCGCCCACGCCCGATGCCTGGCGGCACTCGCGCGCCGTCGCCGGGGGAGGACCCATCATGGATCTCGGCAGCCACTGCCTCGACCTGCTCATGTATCTCTGCGGACCCATTGACACCGCCGCCGTCCTCACTGACTCGCTCGCGTACCATACCGATGTCGAGGACACCGCCACCATGCTCCTGCGCCTCAAAAGCGGCGCTCACGCCACTGTCACCACGCATTGGAGCGCCCACTGTCCTGACCCTGAACAAAGCAACGCCATTGAAATCTGGGGCACTGCGGGAATGATTCTGTCTAGTCCGTTGTTCTCGAAGGACTCATCTGGCAAGTTACTCTTGCATCGCGCCACCGGTTGTGAAGACCATTCGCGGCCAGCGGGGAAGAGAATTCACGAAGACGTGATTGAGCAATTCCGCATCGCCGTGGCGACCGGGGGGCCGATGCTGGTCCCTGCGGAAGACGCGCTCGCTGGCCTCGAAGTTATTCTGGCCCGGTAGCGACGCGTAGCCGCACCGTCGCGGAGCTCTCCGTCACCTCCAAGCCGAATTCTTCATTGAGCTGTAGCCTCCCACGAAGCCCGGATGCCGCACTCGTCAACCGGAATTCCGTCAGCACGCGGTCTGCCACGCCCAGGCGTCCGCGCGCTTCCACTTGCACCGTACTCTCGTCCACTTGATCCGCCAGGTACAGCAGACAAGCTTGCACCGCGGCAGCCCCCGCCTCCGCTACACGCACCGCGGGCAAGTCCTTCAACGACACCTGAATTAGCCTCTCCGGCCGAGTCAGATTTGCTTCCAAAGCCGCAATGCAAATGAGGTCCGCGAGTGTCGGCGCCGCGCTGGAGAAAGGCCGCGGGGCCTCCTTTATGTTTCGCTTCTCCCGCACGCGAATAGAAAGCCGTTGCAATCGCGGTACCGGCGCGCCAGGAGTCATGTCTTCTTGCATCCGCCGACGGCGCACACCCTCATTCTCCTTTGGGCGGCCTCGCCGGGATGCTGGTGCCGGCTCCGGCGGCCTTTCTGGTGAATCGCCCGACGAGGCCAGGACCGTGCGCATCGCGCGACTCTGCATGGGATTTGGTTTCCAGGATCTAACGTACATTTCTCTTCATTCACAAAGACCCCACGCTTCTCGCAAAAGTCACATGAAGCGGCCGCAAGGTTGTAATAACATGGCAACACGATGAATCGACGAGCCTTCTTCCGAAATCTCTCCGCCGCCGCAGGTGTCGCCACCCTCGCCGACCGCGCAGACGCCCTCGGCCTGCCCAAAGCCAAAATCACCGGCGTCCGTTACTACAAAACCCCTACCGACGCCGCCGGACGCCCCAACCTGAAGCAGCCGCTCTTCAACCAAAGCACCAACGTCGTGCTCGTCGATACCGACATCGGCCTCACCGGCGTCGGCGAAGGCGGTGCGGGTGACACCATGGAGCAGTGTGCCGGCATGCTCATCGGCGAGGACCCCTTCCGCACGGACCGCCTCTGGCAAACCATGTACCGTGGCTACTTCTATCCTGCAGGCCGCGAGAAAGTACACGCCCTCGGCGCGCTCGACGTCGCCCTCTGGGACCTCAAAGGCAAAGCGCTCGGCGTCCCCGTCTATCAGCTCCTCGGCGGCCAGTCGCGCGATTACGTCGAATGCTACTCCACCGGCTATCCCGCCCCTGGCACTCCTAAAGAAGTCGCCAAAGCCTGCATCGAAGCCGGCTTCCGCGCCTATCGCATCTCCACTGACGGACGCGGCCCGGTCTCAGATCGTTTTGAAAACGTCACCCGCACTTACAACCTCTGCAAGGAAGTCCGCGAGGGCGCGGGTAAAGACGGCGCCTGGTGCATTGACTTCCACACCGAACTCGACATGCCCGACGCCGTCGCGCTCGCTAACCTCATCGAGCCGCTACGTCCTTACTTCGTGGAAGACTTGGTCCGCAGTGAGAACCCCGCTATTTACCGCACTCTGCGCCATCAAGTAAAGGTCCCCATCGCCGTCGGCGAGCAATTCGGGCCCAAGTGGGAATGGAATCCCCTCATCGAAGAACACCTCATCGATTACGCCCGCGCCACCATCCCCAACGTCGGCGGTATCACCGAATTTCAAAAAATCGCCAGCCTCTGCGAAACTCACTACACCGGACTAATTCCCCACTTCACCGGACCCATCTCGGAAGCCGCCATGGTTCACTGCTCCGCCGCCTTCTCCGGCCCCGTCCTCATGGAAATGGTCATGGGAGGCACGCGCCCGTGGCCCTACCTCAACCAAGGCTATGACCTACGCAACGGAAAACTCTGGCCCAACGAGCGTCCCGGCATCGGTGTCGAAGTCGACACCACCAAGTTACAATTAATTGGAGAATACAAGGAACGCTACACCGCCATTCCCATGATCCGCCGCCCAGACGGCTCGTACACGAACTGGTAGGACGGGCCTCCTGGCCCGTCCCTGCAAAACTCAAGTGACCCTAACCACCCTCTTCGACCTCACCTTCACCAGTCGCCCCAACGACATCGCCCTCGAATGGGACCGCGCCTACACCTTCCAGGAAATCGACCACGGTGCCAACCGCATGGCACACTTACTCACCAACCGCGGCCTCCAGCCCGGCGACCGCCTCTGCATCTATCTCCCCAACAGCCTCGCCTTTATTGAGCTATTCCTCGCCGCCACCCGTCTCGGCATCATCTTCGTACCCATCAACGTTCTTTACCGCGACCGTGAAATTGCCCACATCTTACGCGACGCCGAGCCCGCCGCCGTCATCACCTGTCGCGACTTACTCCCCCACTTCACCACGACCCTTCCCGTTTGGCTGGTGGAAGAAATGTCCGCCAAGGCCATCGCCGAGCCAACCACCCGCCTCTGCCAAGTCATCGACGCCGATACCCCCGCCGCTATCGTCTATACGTCCGGCACCACCGGAGTCGCCAAAGGTGCGATCCTCACCCAGCACAATTTCGTAGTCAATGCCATCAACTTAGTAACTACCTGGCAATTTACTGCGCAGGACCGCTTACTCCTCGCGCTTCCCCTCTTCCACGTCCACGGACTCGGCAACGGCATCCATTGCTGGCTCCTCAGCGGCTGCCGCCTCCGTCTGGAGGAACGCTTTGTGCATGACCAGGCCGCCAGTTGGATGCAAGCCTTCCGGCCCACCGTCTTCTTCGGCGTCCCCACCATGTACCACCGGCTGCTCGAATGGCCGGAGTCGACGGCTCGCCAAGTCGGTGCCCGCGCCCGTCTCTTCGTCTCCGGCTCCGCCCCCTTGCCCGTCGCCGTTCTCGAAGACTTCCGCCGCCTCTATGGCCACACCATTCTCGAACGCTACGGCATGAGTGAGACCCTCATGAATCTCTCGAACCCCTACGCTGGCGAACGCCGGCCCGGCTCCGTCGGACTTCCCCTTCCCGGCGTCCGTGTCCGCAACCTCAGCCCCGACGGCGATCCCGTCCCCGACGGCGAAACCGGCGAACTGCACCTTCAAGGCCCCAACCTCTTCGCCGGCTACTGGCGCCGTCCCGAAGCCACCCAAGCCGCCTACCGCGACGGTTGGTTCCGCACCGGAGACCTCGCTGTCCGTTCGCCCGACGGCTACTACACCCTCCAAGGCCGACGCAGCGATCTCATCATTTCCGGCGGCTTCAAGATCTATCCCCGCGAAATTGAAGAGTTCCTCGCCGAGCAACCCGGCGTCCGCGAAGTCGCCGTCACCGCCGCGCCCGATCCCCGCCGCGGCGAAGTCCCTCTCGCCTACATCGTCCCTGAAGGCGCCTTCGATGCCCAGGCGCTCGAAGCTGCCTGCCGCGCCAATCTCGCATCTTTCAAGATTCCTCGCGCCTTCATCTCCGTAGAAAGCCTACCCCGAACGGCGTTGGGAAAAATTCAAAAACACTTATTGCCACCGCCAGAGCCCATCGCGTGAAGAAGCGCAGGAAAATGTCTCGCGCCTCCGAACTGAAGCGAAATCTGGACAGCCCGCCGCGTGAGCGACGGGGCACGTTTCGACGATTTACGGCGAAAACCCCAGCAAAACAGGCATATTCCGCGTGCGCGGCCCCATCGCTGACGCGACGGGCTCTCCAGATGGCGCGCGGCCTGCGCATTTTTTCTGAGCCCCTGAAGCGATGGGGCACGTTCACGAATTGTTCCTCTTTTGCTGGGGTCTCCGCGCTTCCATGAACACTCCGCCGGAGCACTTACTCCTGCCGCAACGCCCGCATCGGATCAAGGTCTGCCGCACGACGCGCCGGCCAGTAACTCGCCACCAACGCGACTCCGCATACCGTCGCCACCACGGCCAACAACACCAGCGGATCGCGCGCCGACACGCCGTAAAGTTGCGCCGCCAGCCAACGGCTCACCACCAACGCGCCCGCCACTCCCACGGCCACGCCCACCGCGAGCAAGCCCGCCGTCTCCCGCAGCACCAGCCGCAGCACTTCGCCGCTCGTCGCCCCCAGCGCCATGCGGATCCCGAACTCGCTCGTCCGCTGCGTCACGCCGTAGCTCACCACGCCAAACACCCCCAAACACGCCAGACCCAGTCCAGCCAACGCAAACGCCGCCGCCACCCAGGTTTCGAGCCGCCGCGTCGCCAACGCTGCCTCGACGATAGTAGCCATCATCGCCGGCCGGTGCAGCGGAATCTCCCGGTCCTGCGCGCTCAGCGCCGCGCGGACCCCGCTGGTGAGAGCCGCCTCGCCGCCACTTCCGCGTACGACAAAAGCGGCTTGCGGAGAGGACCGCACCCAGTACGGCAGATACGCCGTCAACGGCGCCGCCGCCTCCAGGCCCGTCGTCTTCACCTCATTCACCACGCCGATCACCTTCACCACGCCGCCGCCCTCGGGTGCGGGAATCTCCTGGCCCAGCGGATCCTCGCCCAGGAAAAGCGCCTTCGCCGTCTGCTCGGACACCACAATCACCTGCCGGTCCCCCTCTTCGAATTCACGTCCGCCGCGCAACTTCATCCCCATCGCGGCCATGTATCCGGGGCTCACCGCCCGCACATTCACCTGCAGCGACTCATCGCTTTTCCGCCGCCGAATGCCGCTCACCCACATTTCGCCTTGTAAAGGCAGATAGCTGGTCAGCCCGGCACCCGTCACTCCTGGCAAACTACGCAACCGCTCCAGAAACTCCGCGTAGAACTGATTGCGCTGCGGCCCCTTCTTGTATTGGTCCCCCGACAACGCCACTTCAAACGTCAGGCGCTCCTCCGGGGCAAAGCCCTTATCCACGCCCATTACCTTCACAAAACTCACCAGCAGAAATCCGCCCACCGATGCCAGTACCAGGCTCAGCCCCACTTCGGCACACACCAAAGCCCGGCGGGCCCTCCGCTCGCCGTTCGTCTCCGAGTTCCGTTCATTGCCCGCGCGCAGAGCCTCCTGCGGCTGCGTCCGCCGCAAGCGCCACACCGGCACCCCGCTCGCAAATCCCGCCGCCAACGCGGCAAGCAACAACATAAAGCCGACTACCCGCAGGTCGAGCGAGACATCCTCCAGCCGGGGAAATCCCGCCGGTGCGAAGCGCCTCAGTAACGACAGGCCTTCCCAGGCCAGTGCCCCTCCCAGCGCTGTGCCCGCCGCCACCAGCAATCCGGCTTCAATCCACACTTGGCGAAACAGGTCGCTGCCCCGGGCGCCCAGTGCCGCGCGCACCGCCCAGTCGCGTTGCCGGCTGGCCGCCCGGGCCAACATCAAATTCCCCAGATTGAGGCAGACGATCAACAGCAAAGCTCCAGCCGCCCCTAGTAGCAGCAATAGCGGCTCGCGCAGAGCCTCACTCATGCGCGTCTGCAGATGCAGCAGTCGGACGCTGATACCCGCCTCGAACGACCCGGCAGGTATCAACGCGGCCGTCGCCCGCGACAGCTCCGCCATCGCCTGACTCGGGCTCCTGCCGGGCTTCAGCCGGATCAGGACACTAAAGTTGTGGATGCCCGTCACGTTCATCTGACGCAGATCCAGGCCCATCGGCCGCAGCACCTCAATCTCATCGGGAAGGCTGGTGACCGCGCCCAATTCTTCCCTCCGCGGTTGCCGCGCCTGTGGGGCCAGCACACCGATGATCCGCACCGGCGCGCTGTCGCAGTAGACCGTCCGCCCAATCACCCCCGAATCCGCGCCGAAATTGCTACGCCACATCGCATCCGAGATCACGATCACGTGATTCGCCTCGGGCTGAGCCTCCTGGCGCGTGTAGGCCCGTCCCAACTGAAGCTTCAGTCCCAATAAGTCGAACCACTCCGCCGACGTGCTCAGGCCCGACACCCGCCTGGGTGCGCCTGCGCCAGATAGATTCATCGCACGGCCGGCCACCAACGCCATCGCCTCGCAACTGGCGCATTGCTGCTGCCACTCCGCGAAGTGGCGCGCATTCACCGGCACGTCCGGGTATAACTTGGCGAACGCCGGTACCACTTCGCGCGCCGCATACAGGCGATCCCCGTGCGGATACGGCAACGGCTTCAACAAAACGCCATCCACCACCGAGAACAGCACGGCGTTCGCGCCGATGCCGAGCGCCAGGGTCAGCACCGCGACGCCCGCGAACAACGGGCTCCGCGCCAGTGACCTCATCACGAGTCGCAAGTCGCTTCCCGCTTGATCCAGCCAATGCAACCACACCGACTCCCGCGCGCCCTCCTGATACTTCGCCACGCCGCCAAACTCAAGCCTTGCTCGGCGGCGCGCCTCCTGCGCCGGAAGTCCCTGCAGTTCTAGGTCAGCCGCACGTGCCGCCAAATGGAACTCCATCTCCTCCGCCATCTCGCGCTCAAAGCGCCCGCGGCCCCAAGTTTTCCGCACGAAACTCACCATCGCGCGCCACATCAGGCTTTCTCCGGCAAGGCCGCCAACGCCAGATTCATCGCCGTTGCGAGACGCGCCCATCCCTCGGTATCCGTCTTCAAACGCTTGCGGCCCAAAGCCGTCAGCGTATAGAACTTCGCCCGCCGGTTGTTCTCCGAAACGCCCCACTCCCCGGTAATCAGCCCTTGGTGCTCCAGCCGGTAGAGAGCCGGATACAACGCCCCTTGTTCAATGGTCAGCGCCTCCCCCGAGATCTGCTGAATCCGCAACAACACGCCGTAGCCGTGTTGCTCACCCAGCGACACGGCCTTCAGGATCAATAAATCCAACGTACCCGGCAGAATTTGCGCTTGCATTCAGATCTCCTATGCTCCTTAGGAGAATCCTAACTCTCCTCTCCTAACTTGTCAAGGAGAGGACCCTGGGTCAAATCCTCAGGGTGAAGTTCACTTCAATCTGCGTCACCACTTCCACCGGTTCGCCGTTCAACAGCGTCGGACGGTAACGCCACTGTTGGACAGCCGCCACCGCCGCGGCGCGCAGCCGCGCATCGACGAATTCATTCACCGGTTGTAGATCCAGCACGACACCCGCCTTGCTAATCACCGCTCGCAGCAGTACTGTGCCCTGCACGCCTTCCGCCTTGCATCCGGGCGGGTAGACTGGCGCCACTTTCACTTCCAGCTTGCTCGCCATCACATTACCGCCAATCCGGACAGTCACCGGTCCGTCAGCAGACTGTGCCGCGCCAGTGATCGTGCCCTTCGACAAGGCCTCACGTACGCCAACCGGAGGAGGAGGCGGCGGAGGAGGCGGCGGAGGCGGAGGCGCGCCTCCATTTACCTGGACCGTCTCTCGCAACCCCCCGACGTTGAGCACCAGCCGCAACTCCGACGGCTTGCCCGCTTCCACCGCGATCCCCGCCTGCTCCAGCCGCGCAAAGCCCGCCTGTTCCACCTGCACCGTATAATTTCCGCTCGGGACCGAGGGAAGACGGAACTCGCCGGCGGCATCGCTCCGCGTAATCTCCCGACGCTCCATCCGCATCGCCGTCATCGGACCCGTCGGAGCCGGGAATACCAGCGTCACCCGCGCATTGGGCACCCGCGCGCCACTCGCGTCGGTCACTACGCCCCGAATGCTGTCCCCGCTCTTCGCTTCTTGCGCCACCACCTTCCATCCCGCTACCGGCGCGAGCAGCGCCAATCCGGCCAGGACGGCAAACGCCGCGCTCACTTTACCCATTCCGGCTCTCGATACCATCGGATTCAGCATCGCCCGTAAGCGCTGCTCTAGTTGACTCTGTTGTGCCATGGCCAGGCCTCCTTTTGCCGTCCATCGTTCGTTTCCCCAACCCGCAGTCCCGGGCGGCGAAGCAATCGCCACCAGATGATCCGCATAACAACTCGCCTTCACTCCCGCCTGCACCACGGCGTCATCGCAGGCCTGTTCACTTTCCATGCGCTGTGCCCGCAACGCCAGCCAAACCAACGGTTGGGGCCAAAAAACGGCCCTCACCGCCTGGCCCATCGTCATCCACCAAAGGTCCTTTCTTTCGATGTGCGTCTTTTCGTGGAGCATAACGATCCGCAGACGTTCTTCGCCCCATTGTTCAGCAGAAGCCGGTAGAACCACCATCGGCCGCCACAGCCCAATCAGCAGCGGGCCATGCAACTCCTCGCTGTACCGATAGCCGGCGCGGCCCGTTTGGGATCGAGACCGGATCCTGCTGCATTGCCACCGCGCGATGGCCAAGCGAAAAAGCATCAAGCCCGCGCCGCAGATCCACACTTGCCACATCGCGCTTTCCCAGTCGAAACCGGCGCCCTCCGCGCTGACGTGGACCACCATGCGATCCACCACGCGGGCCGGAATCGCCACTTGATCCCGCCGCCAAGTCCAGCCAAATTCAGGCCACCAAGGAAGCACTGCCAGGATACCCAGAGCCACCGTCCATAAACAATGGCGCTGGGCGGCGCTGCCCCGGCGGAGGAACGTTGCCAAAAGCCCGGCCATTCCCAGCACGAGCGTGGATTGCAGGCCGAGCGTCAACGCCGTGTCGACCATCGTTACCGTCCCCCTTCCTTGGCCGCCGCGATCAATGCTTGCAGCCGGGCAATGTCGTCCGGGCTCAGCTGCGTAGACTCTTCGTCCAGCAGCGCCATCGCCGCGTCGGCCGGGCTGCCACCGAAAAACGTGTTCACCAAATGGCGGAGGGCGCCCTGCCTCGCCTTTTCCGGCCGCTCTACCGCCGAGTAAATGTAGCGTAGCTCTTGCGACTCGTGCCGCAGGTGACCTTTGTCTTCCAGCGTGCGGAGTTGTGCCCGCACGGCCGAGTAACTGGGCGGGTCCATCATCGCGTCGCGAATCTCCGCGGCTGTAGCCTTGCCCATACGGTGTACGAGATCCATGATTTGCCGCTCTCGACGGCTAAGTTTAGGTGCGCTCATCTTGGTCAATGCTATTTTTCTAGCACATGCTAGAAAAATAGCACCAATCGCGACCTCAAGCAAGTCTTGCCGTGAAAAAACCTGCACCGTTCGGTCTTTCTAGCCCCCGCAACATGCCTCTCCTCAGATAACGGCCTCCAATCAGGCCGCGCCGATTCGTGACCGAGCCGTTCGCAAAGCAGCAACAGCCGCCGCGCAGCCACTCAACGGATGGTGCCAACCACTGGCCCGGCTAGGCTAGTATGGGCTTAAGGAGAAACCGAAATGAGATTAGTATTACCCTTCGTGCTCCCGGTCCTGCTCTTCGCGCAAGCCCCCCCTGCCAACAAGGCGATCGTGGTGGAACATGCGGTGCCCTTCGGCACGGTCACCGGGAAGTTGCTCCTGCTGGGGAGTTCGCTGGTCTTCTATGACGACCAGCAGCCCGAGAGTTCGTTCGTTGTGAGCCGCGCGGCGATTGAGTCGCTGACGGCCGAAGGCGCCACCATCACGGTGCAGACCTCGGAGGCCGTGCGTAGCCGCTCGGGTGAAGTGCGCCGTTTGAGCTTCCGGGTGCCGCCCGGCGGCGATCCGGCTCCGGTAACGGGCTGGTACGCGATCAGCCCCGCCGCCGCTAAGCCGCCGCCGGCTGCCGCTACGGCGGTGCCGGCCAGCAAGACGCCGGAACTCAACACCTACCAGGTGATACACGATAAGCGCATTGGCAGCACGAACGGCCGGTTGCTGGTGAGCGAGGAGATGCTGAGCTACGAGTCGATCAGCGACGTCAAGGCGTCGCGGCGTTGGGAGTATAAGGCGATTAAGGAAGTGAAGCATCCCAATCCCTATGAGCTCGAAATCCGGCCCTTCGAAGGCGACCCCTACAAATTCAAGCTGGAAGGCGGCGGCATGGACCCGGCGGGCTTCCAACAGATCGTCGACCGGGTGACGAAGTCCCGCCGCAATCTGAACTAAAACTCACTCGCAACGCAGCGCCTGCACCGGCGCCACGCGGGCCGCGCGGCGTGCCGGCCACCAACAGGCGGCCGCCGCGCACAGCAGCAATAGCAGCGGCACGGCGACATAGACCAGTGGATGCGCGACGGCCAGGCCCAGCAGAGCGCCTTGCAGCAGCGGCGTCGCGGCAAGCGAGAGCAGTAGCCCGATCAACGTTCCTACAAGGGCGATGATTCCGCCTTGCTTCATCACCAAGGCCACAATACCGCTTTCGCCGGCGCCGATCGCCATGCGGATGCCGATCTCGCGGGTGCGGCGGCTCACTGAATACGCCATCACCCCGTAGAGTCCAATGAGCGCGAGCAGCAGTCCGCATAGGCCCAGCGTACCCACGGTGCCCACGAGGAGGTTGACAATGGCGACGGTGCGTTTCTGGTGATAGTCCTCCATCGTGCGCACGTTTTGCAGTGGCAGGTTGGCGTCGAGGCCGCGAAGGACTTCGCGGACGGGCGTAACGGCAGCGAGCGGGTCGCCATCGGTGCGCACTAAGAGCTTCAACTGGGTTCGGTTGCGCTGGGCGGCCGGGTAGTAGACGGCGGCCGTAGGACCCTCACTGATAAACAGGTAGCGCGAGCGTTTGGCCACGCCGATCACTTCGTAAAGCTGAGCTTCGCTCTCGCGGCGGAAACGGCGGCCGATGGGATTTTGGTTCGGCCAGACCTTTTGCGCGAAGACGTCATTGACGATGGCGACGGGCGGCTTATCGCGGGTATCCGTGGAGGTGAAGGCCCGGCCGGCGACCATCGGGATGTCAAAGACTTCGAAATAGCCGTCGCTAACGGTGGTCGCGAAGACGGTGACGCTCTTTTCGTTGGGCCGCAGGGCATAGCCCTCCGGGATGAGTCCATCGAAGTCGATGCCGCTGTTGGCGGTGGGAAGCGCGCTGGTGAGGGCGGCGGCGCGCACGCCAGGGATTTCCCGCGAGCGCTGGAGCCAGAGGTCGTAGAAGCGGCGGGTTTGCGGTTCATCGTAGCCGGCGACGAAGGGGGAGGCCATCGCCGTCAGGATGTTGGCACGGCGGAAGCCGGGGTCCTGGAGCAGAGAGCCTTTCACGCCGGCGATCGCCATGGCGGCAGCCACCAGCAGAACGCAGGAGAGGGCCAGTTGACCCGCCACGAGCGCATGGCGGCCGAACCAGCGGGAACGGCGGGAGTGATCCTCGAGTTCGCCCGCCTTGAGCGCCCCGACGAGATCCGGCCGCAGGCTGCGCAGCGCCGGGACCACGCCGAAAATCACCGCGCTGAGCAGCGCTACGGCGACGCTGAAGATCAGAACCCGGCGGTCGAGCCATACGTCCACGTAAATGGGCACATCGCCCACCAGCGGCACGCCGGCGAAGGCGCGAATGCCCAGATAGCCAAGTGCCACGCCGAGCCCGCAGCCCACCAGCGCCAGCAGCAGGCTTTCGGTAAAGAGCTGACGGAAGAGGCGTCCGCGATTGGCGCCCATGGCGAGGCGCACGGCGACTTCGCGGGCGCGGGCGCGGCCCCGCGCGAGCAGCAGATTGGCGACGTTAGCGCAGGCGATCAGCATTACCAGGGCGACGATGGCCATGAGCATGGCGACCATGGCGGCGTCGGGCGGCGAACCCTTCACGCGCTCTTCGAACTCGGTCAGCGTGGTCATGCCGCGCTCCCTATGGCTGGCGGGATAGGCAGTGGCGAGATTCTTCGCAAAGGCAGCGAGTTCGGCCTCGGCGGTGGACCGGGCCACGCCCGGCTTCAGACGGCCGTTCACTTCCATTTCGAAACGGTCGCGTTTGTTGAGAAATTGGCGATTCGGGTGCTTCTCCAAAACGGCCGACATCATGAGCGGCACGTAGAAGGCCGGGCGGACGAAGGTTTCCAGACCGGTGAAGGATTCGGGAGTGACGCCGACGATGGTGAAAGGGTGGCCGCTGAGCCAGATCCGTCTGCCCAGCACGGAGGTTTCGGAGTGAAAGAGGTTGACCCATGCCTCGTAGGAGACGATGACGACGGCGTCGCGTCCGGGGACGCTGTCCTCCTCCGGGCGGAAGCCACGGCCGAGCATCGGTTGGACGCGAGCCGCTTCCAGGAAAGTTCGCCGAAACCAGCGTGCTGAGTTGCACTTGGCTGGTGTCCCCGGGCTTGGCGGCGTAGCTGAGCATGGCGCCTTGCGCGCACATGAGTGACTCGAACGACTTGGTGCTGGCCCGGAGGTCGAGGAAATCGGGATGCGACATGCGCTCAATGAACGGGCTGCCTTGCTTGGTGGCCGTAATGTTCAGAAAGCCGTAGGGATCGGGCACCGGCGCGGGCCGCATGACGAGCGCGTCGGCGACACTGAAGATCGTCGTATTGGCGCCGATGCCGATAGCCAACGACAACACGGCCACCGCCGTGAAGCTGGGCTGGGCGGCAAGTTGGCGGAACGCGTAGCGCAGGTCGGAAATCATGATAGCCAGGTGCTCCTTGGGCGCGGTGCGCGCGGTGTCTTTCAATACGTCCCAAATCAAGCCGCGCAAAGGTTCGCGCCGTTGGCGCTCCTCGTAGTCGAGCGCCATCTCCGCGCCGTATTCGTCGCGGAACTCCTCGGGGTAAGCGCCCAATAGGCGGGCGAAGAATCTATGCCGTAGCCAGTCCGTGAAGGCGGGCATAGCGCAGGGTCTCCTCCAGGCGCGCGGCTTCCGCCTTCGCGACCTGTTTTCCGAACTCGGTGATGCGGTAGTACCGGCGGCGGCTGTCGCCGGGCGGTGAGGCCGGTGGACTCACTTCTTCAATCAGGTCCAGCTCGAGCATGCGCTTGATGGAGCCATAAAGCGTTCCGGGATTCAGACGGAGCTGTCCGTTCGTACGCTGCTCCACGTCCTGCATGATGGCGTAGCCATGGGCCTCGCCTGGGGTCAGCGCAATGAGAATCTGGAAGAAGGGTGCCGGCAGGGGCAGTAGGTCTTCAATTATCTTTGCCTTCATTATACTTGTGGTCATTATAATGCTTCTCAAGGTAACGCACAAGTCCCAGGTTGCTAAGGCGGCAGTTGGAGCGCCGGTGTTCGCGTTTTTGCTGGCTGCGGTTAGTAGGTGGGCACGCCGCGCCTTGAAGGCTTTACCAACGCAATAGGATTCGGATCAACGCCAAACTGGTGACGCACAGCACTACCGCCGCAATCGAGCCAACCAACAACGCCTTGCCACCCACCGAGGTCAGTTGCTGCAACCTCACTTCTAGACCCATCGCGGCCATCACGAACGTGAGAATGTAGTTGCCCGCTTCCACTAGTGTCGTCGACAGCGGAATCGTAAAGGACTGCACAGGTAACCACGGTGCCAAGCGAAAGACCAGCGCCGGAAAGAATTGTGCCGTATTCAGGATCGCCATCGCCGTGAAGCCCCAAACGAACATCGGAATCAGCCGTGAGTAATGCACCGTCACCTGCTGCCGCTGCGACCGGCGTACATAGAGGAAGATCAGCGCCACGATAAAAGGCGCCAACAAAGTCACGCGGACCAGTTTTACCAAGGTGGCCAACATCCCGGCCGGCTCGCTAAAAGCAAAGCCCGCCGCCACCGCTTGCGGCACCGCATGAATCGCCGTGCCGGCCCAAATGCCAAACGCCGTATCGCCCAGTTGCAGCGCGCCGCCGAGGAAGGGCAGCATGAACATGAGCAGGATTCCCAGCAGATTCACCGTGCCCACCGATAGCGTCACGTCCTCGTCCTCCGCCTCAATCAGCGGCGCCACCGCGACAATGGCGCTGGTGCCGCAAATGGCGGTGCCCGCGCCAATCAACAAAGAGGTTTTGCTCGCCAGTCCCATGGTCCGCCCCACGTAAAACGCCGAAGCCGTTGCCACCGCGATGCACAGCAGCGTAATCGCAAGCGCCGTGAAGCCGATCGCGGCCAGGTCCGTCAGATTCAGCCCGGCGCCGGCCAGCACAATTGTCACTGGCAACAGCCGCCGCACCATCGCCTTGCAGCCGAGGCTAACGCCGTCGGGCAAACGAAATAGATTGCCCACCACCACACCGGCCAGGATAGCGATAATCGAGGCGCTAATCGGCCGCCGGATGCCGTGCTCGCTCACGATGCGAAACGGGACGAATGGCAGATAGTGGATCGCATACGACGCCAGCGCGACTCCCATCGCCACCGCCGCGCCCGAGGCCAGGGAAGGTGCCGGAGCCGGCCGTTTACCGCGTGGCTCAACGGCTGGCGGCATCGAGACGCCTTCCATCGAACTGAGCGACAGGTCGGCTTCGTCACTGATGCCGTAGCTACTCATTGGGGGACGAGCGAACTACATCGGAGGAGGTGGGGGCGGCGGGGGCGGAGGCGTCGGGCCACCGCCGCTATCACCCGGCAACGAAGGGCCACCCGTGGGCCCACCGCCGGGCAGGGGCGAGCCACCCGCACCGGGTACTCCGCGGGGCCGGTACAGGAACATGTCCATCAAAGCATTGAATACCCGTTGACCGATAGCGCCCTTGTCGAAGCGGTTCTTCACCAGCGGATCGTTTTTATAAACCCGCAAATAATCGCCCGGATTCAGCAGTCGCGGCTCACCGTAGGGCAGCAGCGCGTGTTGGACGGCCACTTGGCCCTCCTCCACCAGCACCAGCGTGACGTCTTCTTCTTCCACCGTGACGTCAAAGATGGTACCGCGCACTGAGATCACGGCGGTCGGCGTCGTTACTCGGTTCGGGTTCGGACGGCCGCCCAACTTCTGAATATGCACCTTCACACGCCCGATCCACAGATCCAGCAAATCGGTGACACCACCGGTGCTGGCCCGGAAAGTAGCGCGGGAATTGGCGAAAAGCTCCCAAGTGCTGCCATCCGGCAGCGAGAAGATAGCATGGCCGTCCGGACCGCTGGAGACTTCTTGGCGCGGCGACAGCGAGTCGCCCACTTTAAGCGCCCACGGGAAGCCGTCGCGGAACGTGCCCACCTGGCCAGTCACCGACACTACTTGCGCGGCACTACCCTGGGAACCGAAGGGCATAAACTGGGCGGTACTAGTACCAACCGAGCCCAAGATGAGCAAACAAGCCACCGCGATCGTACCCCAACGGGTGCGTTTCGCCGTCCGATCTGTGGAATGGTTACACATCTGACTTCTAGATCGACAGTCTACCACCAAAATGCATAGCAGATTGATAGCCATGACGAAAATTGTACGTTCTAGGAACAAAGTCTTAGGTTTCGGGCTGTTCCCGCCGATCAAGGATAGGTATACTGGATACGCGTGCTGTGTCCAATTGACCCGGTTTTGATTCATGCCGACCGTTTGCCGTCCGACTCGCACATTCCGCATGACGGCCATCAGCCTGTTTGGGTTGCTGGCTATCTCTGCCGCCTCAGCGCAGACTTCGCTCGACTGGCGTAAGCTCGGTTCGACTGGCGTGGACCTCGGCCTCCCGGCCCTGGCGACCGGCGCGGTGACTAAGGTGGCCTATGCCGACGGCGCGAACGCACGCTTGAATATCGAAACCCGGGATGGACGCCAATTCGCCTCCTCCGACGGCGAAAAGTGGCGCTTAGCCGAAACCGCCCTCAACCAGACCAGCAAGCGCTGGCGCACCGAAGCAAATCCGCCCGAATCCGGCGCGCGCGCCGTCGAGTCGCTGACGAATCGCGCCCGCCTCTACGCCTTTGCCAGCCACGCCTGGCGCTCCGACGACGGTGGCGCCAGTTGGCGCAACCTTACGGCCATCAAGGGCCAGTCGCTCCTGGGCTCGGCGATTCTCGACCTTGCCGTCTCCCCCACCGACGCCGACGAGATCGTCGCCGCTACGGAAACCGGACTCTGGCGCTCGCTCGACGGCGGCATCACCTGGGACGGCCTCAATCAGAATCTCCCCAACCTCTCTGTGCGCCGCATCCATCGTTTACCGGAAGGCGTGAATGGCCTCGAAGTCGAAGTCACCGGCATTGCCGGGACGCTCGTCTGGCAGCCGGGCGAAAAAGCCGCGTTTCGCCCGGGCGGTCGCTCCGCGGAAGCTGCGGCTGAACTCCGCACCCGCCTGACGGCGATGGTGGGCGCCCCGGTCACCGCCGCGGGAAGCACCGGTGACTTCCTCTACGCCGGATCCGCCGATGGCCGGCTCTTCTCTTCCGCCGACAATGGCCGCACCTGGCGCGCCGCGCCGCAGAACGCCGGTGGCCCCGTTACCAGCTTTGCCGTCGATCCAAACGAACCCAGCACCGTGATCGCCACCGTCGCGGCGGATCGCAATTCGCGCGTCTGGCGCACCATCAACGGCGGCGTCAACTGGGACGACATCTCGGCTGATCTTCCGGCGGGCCGCGCTTACGGCGTCGCCTTCGACCTGGCGACCTCCTCGGTCTATGTGGCCACCGCGAATGGCGTCTACTGGACGCGCGGCGACCTGCGTGCGCGCGGACCCGCTACCCCTTGGGAGCGCCTGGCCGGTAACCTGCCCGCCGCCCCGGTCTACGACGTCCAACTCAATCGCTCCAGCACCCAGCTCTATGTGGCGCTCGATGGCTACGGCCTCTACGCGGCCAACGCTCCCCATCGCCGCACGGACCCGCGCTTCGTCAGCGCCGCGGACTACGCCACGCGCAGCGCTGCTCCAGGCAGCCTATTGAGCTTTGTCGGCGGCCCGATTCTCCAGGCACGCACCGGCGACCGAGTGGTGCCGATCCTGGCTTCGAGCCCAGATGAGGCGCAAGTGCAAGTCCCCTTCGAAGCCCAAGGCGACGCCCTCCCCCTTAGCATTGACCGCCTGAATCTTCGTCTGCCCCTCGAGCCCACCGCCCCCGCCATTTTTATCGACCGCGACGGTACGCCCATGATGATCGACGCCGACTCGGGCCTCCTGCTCGACGCCGCCAACCCGGCCCGTCCGCGCATGCGCGTCCAAGTGCTGGCCACGGGCCTCGGCCGCGTCACGCCGGATTGGCCCACCGGAGTGCCAGCCCCCCTCGACAACGCCCCCCGCGTCGCCGCCACCGTCAAAGTCTATCTGGACCGCGTACCGGTAACGGTCACCAAAGCCACGCTCGCCCCGGGCTACGTCGGCTTCTACGTCATAGAGTTCGAGCTTCCCTCGCTCGTGAACGCTGGCCCCGCCGAGATTTACGTCGAAGCCGCCGGACGCCCCAGCAACCGCACCCGTCTGATGATCCGCCCGTAAGTCGACCCTGCATCTGGACAAACGAAGACCGACCGCCGCCAGCCGAGTATTCCGGCCGTCCCTGCCGGACGTCTTGCGGTGCATAGGCGGCTTCAGGGCCGCGGCCTACGCGCCCCTGGTTGATGCCAAGGATGACCAGGCCGTCGCGTTCTATCAGCATCATGGGTTCCTCACTCTTGCCGGCCAGCCGAGGACGTTGTTCCTTCCCGTGTCTACAGCGGAGAAGACCTTGCTCAAGTATTTATCGTGCTTAACATCAAGGGTAGAGTAGAAACGAGTCGAAACGGGACAATAAAATGGGATCTGAAGGGCCCTGATTTTATCGGGTCGTTTTCGTCCCCGAAACTTTCCCTTTGCGGGACACGGGTGTTGGAGCCGGATACGGCGTCAGAGGCCGCTCACTTGCCGACCCAAAGGCGGCGCTCCTTCCATGTCACTCGCTTGCCCTCGCTCCAATTGAAATCTGCACGTCCACGGCGGACTCATCGCAACGAACCTCGTAGTGTCGTTCGGCTCGCTTGTAGACATTCACCATATGATGCCCGGTCGAGAAGGTATTGTCTTCGAGATATGACCTGCTGCCCAGGATGATTTCTTCGAGCCGGTGTGCGGCCGACTCGGCGTACGCGCCAGTTCGCTCTTTGACGAGGCGCTCGATCAGAGAGACTTTTCGCAGATTCTGAATGTTCTCCGTCCGCTCGTCGGGCATGATGATGAACAGGTAGTCTCGCGCGCGGCTGATGGCGACATTGAGAATATTCTGCCGGTTCAGGAACATCTGTGGATTTGCTGAAATGTTCGGTGGAGGGTTGAACACTGCAATGATCGCGTCGCACTCGTCGCCCTGGAACCCATGGATGGTACCAACCTGCACGGCCACCTCTTCTGGCCTTTCATCCCATGAGCCCACTAGTTTGTCGATGATGTTCGTCTGAGCCTGGTAAGGGGCGATGATGCCGATTCTAAACGGAGCACCGCCCGCGCCGTCTGCCGCTACCTGCCTCGCCAGGTGGCACATGAATTCAAACGAGAACAGCGCCGAATAGGTCTGGTAGGGCGTTCCGGTTTGCAACCGCCTGGGTCGGTAAATGCTCTCATACTTGCTGACGGGGAACTTGATGAGGTTGAGCGGCTTTGCGTCGACGCCGTTCACCCGCAGGACGCGTCCCGTTGACGGCCCGCGGTGGTGCGCTAGCATTCCGTCATAGGTGAAACGACTGAACACCTCACCGATGTCGGGAACGCTGCGGAACTGCGTCTTCAGATGGGTGACGGGGAAACTGTGCGGTTCCGTCACAGGACACCGAAAAGAGCCCGGTCTGCTGAGTCCCGTCAGGGTGTAGATGTTCTCGTCCTTCCATTGTTCAACCGCGACAATTGGTTCAATCTGAAAGGGGTCGCCGGCGATGATGAATTTCTCAGGCTCCTTTTCGTAGATCGGGTAGACAATGCTCGCAATCGGAATCATCGAGGCCTCGTCCACCACGATGACATCCCAATTCATCTCGTAGAGTTTTCCCTTGTTCACGGAAAAGCAGTCGTAGGTAAAGCGGGCCACGGTCGTGACCACGACCGAACGCGACAAGCGGTGGATATCGAAGGAGCGATCGCGCCAGACACCGGCCTGCTCGATTCGCTCATTCGACGACGTACCGAAGCGCACGAGCCATTCAATGTAGCTCGTATCAGCCCCCATCGCGGCGAGAATGCGGGCGATCAGCACATCCGCTGCCTTGTTCGTCGGCGCAAGCACCAGAACACGTCTCGGGTTGGGGCCTTGCATCAGTGGCAGCAACACTCGCTCAGCCAGATGAGTGGTCTTGCCGGTGCCTGGCGGTCCAAACACGAACTCGATGTTCTCGGGCAAGCCGGCTTTCATGTCGTACGTTTCGTCGCGCCCGAGCGACCGGAATCGTTCAAGCAATGATTGAAGCAGGAACGAGGGATTCTGGACGTCGATGCGGGCTTCGACGACCACCCTCAAGTCGGTGCTATCCAGCTCGTCCGAGGACGCCAGTTTGCCCTCCAGAGAAAGCTCTCTGGCCGTGAACGACTCAACGTGCAGCTTGCCCTGGGTCCCGTCGCCGAACCGGAGGTCGACGCGTATACCGGAGAACTCCTCGATTGATTGCGGAATAAAACGGTCGGGTTCCTTCAGAACGATGGTCCGCGCAGATCTTCTGCCGCGCTCAACCTTGCCGAACCGAATGGACAGAGTCTCGCCGTCCGCATTTTTGTCAGCGCTGGCCATGCACTCTAATTCCAGCAACGCGAGGAACCAGCCGTAGCTGTACTTCGGCAGCGAAGCGGCCTTCTCCGACAACTCCTGCTCGCGCTCCAACCGACTAATCTCGTCGGCGAGGCGGTCCTTCGCGCGGTCGATCTTCTTGCTGTAGTCCACGGGGCATGGCCGGAAGTCGTCCACGTCAATGTCGGGCTCTATCGGGGACGCGGCTGGGCTTTGATTCTCGCTGTCGGGCGTGTCGACAGGGTTGTGCTTCTTGGCATCCATTCGAGCTCGGATACCGCCAAGCACCGGGCGCTCAGCCCGATCTGTTTCAGGGCGGTTGCCGCGATCTCTGTCCGTGGTGGCGTCCGCAGCCTCTTTTATCCGCCTGGCACCGAGGATCGCTGCGTCGACTTCTTCTTCGGACAGCCCCGACTGCTCGATTTTCTCCGCCCGCTTGATCTTGCGCCTCTGCTCTTCGCTCAATTGCGCCGTGTCAAGCGATTCGTCGCGGATGCCAAGGAACTTGATGAACGACTCCGCCGCGGCACCCGTCGCATCGTACTCTTCCGAGAGCGTCTGGACCGTCGCCTCGCAGGCGGAGACCATCTGACCGGACTTGTTCAAGATCCACTTCTCCGTGCGCAGTCGGACTGTTTCCGTCGATGGGCGGTCCTCCGAGTAACTTTCGTGTCGGAACCAGGAATGAACGCCGTCCAAGGACTGCGTTATGCTCTGCGCAATCCGCCACACAAGCAGCGAGCGGACTGGGTTGATGTCTTGAATGATTTCTTTGCATCCATCCAGAGCTTTGTCCTCGAACTTGTGGCTATGTCCCTTTGTACTCCAGCCGCGTCTTTTCAATTCGTCCTCGCCCAGATGTGATGTTGACCCCAAGATACGAGGGGACTCCTTCACTCCGAGTTGTATTAGGAAATCGTAAAGTCGTGTCCGGTTCTTTTCGCCAACCTCTGCAAGGTATTCGTCCAAGCACAAGAACTTCGTGTCCGGCTTCGGCTCGAACCAAGCCTTCAAGTCGTCTGTCGGAAAGTAGATGCCGCGGCCTCGACCGCGATTCACCTTGTCATCCTTGGCGGTGGTGTATCTCAGGAAGGCCTTGTCGGCGACCCGCTTGATGAACGCGTCAACCTCTTCTCTCCTGCACTCGTTGAAGTAGCGAAAGAACTTCATGAAGTGGGGAGTGGTATCGAAGCCCTCCTTCGTGTTGTAACGCGGAAGGATCTTGTTGTAGATCTCATCGTGAAGGCTTGGTTGCTTGATACCAAACTTCTGGAAAAATTCCCGGGTGTCCTTGTTCGACAGGAGGTCGCTCTTGATGGTCGTGTAGCCGTCGATGTCGTCGGCCGGCAAGAACAGGACGAGCTGGCCGCTGGAGTCAATTGCCGGTACTGCGTTGCCGTCCTGGTCGAGAAAGATGGGACGATCCCTCACGAGTTTTTGATAGGACTCGCGCTCGGAGAGATAGGCATAGAGACGGTGCAACCAGTCGTGTGTCTGTGTGCCGATGAAGTCCGCGGTCAGTTTCTTGAGAACGGTCTCGGGGTCGAGGCTTGAGAGAATTAGGTTCGAATCCTTGCGGTTCCACGCACGAGCGTCGCCGCCATCGATGTAGTCTGCGAGCGCCTTCTTCTTAGCGTTCAGAACCTCCTTCTTTCCCAAGCTCCGAAAGACCCAGTGAGCGCCCTCGGTGCCGGTAAGATGAGCGAGTTGTATATCGGAAAATAGCTCGACTAGTTCCGTGTCGGATGCCCAATAAGATCGGCTCTTGTCGGAGTACGCGCCATCGGCTGCAGGCAACAGCGTGTCGTTCTTCAGCCGGTCCCTGATGGCAGCGTAGAACGGCCTGAAGGAAATGTGGCTCCTGTCCGAGGGGGAACTGAACTGCGCTTCGTCGTAGGGGACGATGTCGAGGACGTCATCATCTATCAACTGCTCGTCGCGCAGAACGGGCAGGCTGTCGGCTGCAAGGTGGGCCAGGTTCTCCACCATGTCCTGATTGTGCTTCTCCCCGGCCTTGATTCCTTCCCGGCTGTCCGTCAGTAAGAACGGAGCATGAACAAGGAAGCTGAGATTTGTAGACTCCTTGGTAGGGAAGAAGCAGAACGCGGGTTGGGATGTGGCTCTCAGTTTGCCATCGGAGACGGCATAGCCGACGCAATACGGAAGTCCTTGGTCCGTGGCGCGCGAAAACTGCCAGATGTCCTGCTCAGTCGTTTGTTGGCCTTTTGTGGACGCTAACCTGACGAGTCTGGCAGTCAGCTCGTGACGCTGTACCGTCCGTATGACTCGCTTCGAGTACCCGCCGGCTTCGCCGTTCACTTCCCATGAGACCGTTCCGAGCTTGGAGAGAAAGAGTGTCGGGAAGATCAACGACTTCAGCTTCTCGACGATTTCATCGTGGCATTCGACGGGCCGCTTCTTGTCGTGGTCGAACGGGAACCAGAAGGCGGTCTCGTGATCCTGTCGACCCGCGAAGTCGGAATCCAACGTGTGCGGAACGATGAAGCGCTCAATCCTGAACCAGAAGGCGGGGTCGTAGATGTGCGGGGTCTTGGTGTACTGGAATACGGCCTTGAACCCTACGCCGAACTTGCCGATTGAGGCTGCGGTCTTGTTGGAGTTGGCGATTGAGGTAATGGCATTGACGTGCCCCAAGGCTCCGGTTGCCGAATCGGCGTCTTCCGTTGTCGGATCCGAGATCGAGAACCGTGTCTCTCCGTCATGCTTGAAAACCAAGCCAGCTCGCGTCAGGACGAATGAGGCGGATGTCGCTCTGGCGTCGTCGGCGTTCTGGAGTAGCTCGTAAATGAAGTGCGCCTGATCGGAGTACTTGTCCACCACGCTCCGCTGAACGCCACGCATGGAAGGCTTTTCCAGCGTGTTCGCATTTTCGGTGCGGTCCTGCGTCAAGGCGTCGAACCATCGTCGCTGCTGGGTGGTCATGAGCCTGGGCCCCTCTTCTGCTCTTCTTTTTCCGCCTGAATTATGCACGACCCTGAATTCCGTCCGAGCAACACGGAAACGAGGCGCCGATTGCCGGCCTGAGAATCCTGCGTTAGAACGCTGAGATCCGCTAAGTTCGCCGCTTACCAGGAGCCACCCAAATGATTGTACAATCAGCGAAAACACTTTGTGTCCGGACGGTCGTCAATCCGGAAGTTGGTTTCACGGGACGCACGAAAATGTTTCGGATGGCACTGTCCGTCCCATCCCGAAACATACCCTTGGTGGAACACCACGAAAAGCGCAGTCAGCTTCCGATAATCCGCGTTATGTCGTCTTGACAGCCAGGCTGGCGAAAGCATCCCCTTCGGACACCGTTTCCGATAAGCCGCATGAAGTCACGCCGGACCGTCGGAATACCGTTCTGCCCAGAGGCCCTTACCGCTCGTCCGCCGACGGACCATACAACGCCGGGACCGGGATGTCGTTCATCCGGTAGTACAGCGCCAACTGCGCCCGGTGATGGATCATATGATTCAGCACCATCCCGCGCACCACCGCGATCCGCGGCATCGTAAACATCGCCTTGCCGCCCAGCAGCAGACTCCAATTCTCGAGCATCGCCGCGTCCGAAGCCCCTTCGAGCGCCGCGCGAAAGCTGGCGACTCCCTCGTCGAACCGCGCCAGCGCCGCCGCCCGGTTCTCTGATTTCGGCGACTCCATCGGCTCGCCGTCCACCGGCGCCAAGTCCAGCGACGCCGTCGTCATCGTCGCCACGCCCCAACTGGCCATGTTCACCAGGTGCGACGCCAGTTGCCCCAGCGTCATCGACTTCGCGTGTGGCTGATAGGCGAACCGATCGTCGGGCAGGCGCTCCAGCACCTTCCGCGTGTTGGCCATCTCGTGTTCAAACTCAGGTAGTAGCGACTGCGCAATCGGCATGCCCAATAGTCTACGCCCGCCCGGTGCCCTTACGAAACCCGGTAGACGTAGGCGTCTTCTACAAAGCGGTCACCAATCATCTGTCCACCCAGCCGCATCCCGTCCACGCTTTTGGTCTTGCCGAAAATCCGGCGCAGTTCCCGGATGAACTTGTCGTTGGTCGGCAAGATGAGGATGGGCGGAGTGTTCTTCAGAGGGTGATCGGCCTTCGCTAGCGAATCGCGGAGGAGCCGGTAGGCATGTCTCGGATCCGCGGTATCGAATTGGCGGGAAGAGATCACCAAGCGCCAATCCCCAAACTCGGCGAGACAAGCCCATAAGGCTACGCTGACCTTCACTCCCGCTTGGTCCAGCGCTTCCAAGATCTCGGTTCCTTGACTTACCTCTACGCTCACCATTGTTGCTTTATCCATGCGATTACTCCGTGCCTCCGGTCGCTCACCGCCGCGAGTAGCGCCCGTGCCGCCTCGGGCTCATGCCGTCGATAGCGGCTTTGTTCGGACCACCGCTGCACATAGTCCCAGTTGGATCCGAACGACGGGTCGCGTCCGGCCTGCAAAGCGCACTGCTTATCTAATCCGGCTACCTTGATTAATTGGAGCAGGTTGTGCGTATGGCTGGACTCCACCTTTTTCCGATCAGGGAACTCACCCCGCCGTGTCTCCTTGGCGATGCATGCCTTCAAACCGCACTCGACGGCATAGCCGGCCAGATAAAACGCGCCGTCAAAGTGTCCGAGTCGAAGTAAGGCCGCGGCTTCTCTCAGCCTGACTTTGGATAGATCTTGGAGTTCCTTGCGATCCACAAGGATGATGATAGCGCCGAACTACGCCCGCGACGCGTGCCACCGCCACGCCGTGCGGACGATGTCGTCGAGCCGCGAGAGCTTCGGTTCCCAGCCCAGCACCTGCCGGGCGCGGCGGGCGTCGGCCACCAGGCTCGGCGAGTCGCCGTCGCGGCGCGGCTGCTCGCTCACCGGCACCGGCTTGCCCGACACCCGCTCTACGGCCTGAATCACCTCGCGGACGCTGTAGCCTTCGCCCGTACCCAGGTTCAGCGCGATGCTCTCGCCGCCGCCCTGCAGATAGCCCAGCGCCGTCACGTGTGCCTCGGCCAGATCGCAGATGTGGACATAGTCGCGGACGCAGGTGCCGTCCGGCGTCTCATAGTCGGTCCCGAAGACGCTGATGTGCGGCCGTTGGCCGAGAGCGGCTTGAATCACCAGCGGGATCAGATGCGATTCCGGGGTGTGGTCCTCGCCGATTTCGCCGTCCGGATCGGCCCCGGCGGCGTTGAAGTAGCGGAACACCACCCAGCGCGTACCGTGCGCCTGGGCGAAGGCCCGCAACGCGTATTCGACGAAGAGTTTGCTCTCGCCATAAGGGTTAATCGGCAACTGCTTCTCGGTCTCCGGAATCGGCATCTGCTCGGGCATGCCATAGGTGGCCGCCGTCGAACTGAAGATGATGTCGCGGACGCCCGCCTCCACCATGGTCTCGAGCAGGTTCAGCGTGTTGACGAAGTTGTTGCGGTAATACTTCGCCGGCTGTTGGACGCTCTCGCCTACCTGAATGAACGCCGCGAAGTGGACCACGGCCTCAATCCGGTGTCGCGCGAAGACTTCCCGCAATCGTTCACGGTCCGCCAGGCTGCCCTCTTCGAAGGGCCCGAACTTGGCCGCCCAGGCGTGGCCGTTCGACAAGTCGTCGTAAACCACGGGCGTATGCCCCCGCTGGGCCAGCAACTTTGCCGTATGGCTGCCAATGTAGCCGGCGCCTCCACAAACCAAAACTTGCACTAGGATCCAATTCCTTCCTTTAGGCAGTATATCGGCGGGGAAGGGAATAAACGGGCGGGTGGCTGTGATTTCTCTTCACGGCACGCGCCCACCTGTGCCGTTTTGTGACACCTAAGCCGTTGAAACGAAAAGATGTTAAATGATAGTACCAGAAACGAAGAAGAGCCTTGACGCCGTTTCGCGGACAGGCCTAGAATCAAACTAGCTCCATTTGCGTACTTCGATTGGCTTTGTTTCGTACCAGACCAACCGGGGCAGCGCGATTAGGACGGGAAGAAGACGAGATATGCGACACGTTGCGCTTGGACTGTTGATTACCGGAATCGCGCTTACCGGCGCGGGGCTAGCGGCCGACAAGAAGGCCGCGGAGAATGGACAACGCGAGACGATCGCGCGTCCGCTCTCGGAGAAGGAGAAGCGCCGCCGCGAAGACCGGTTGCGCAAGGAACTCGAGACGCCGTTCCGCAAGTGGCTGAACGAAGACGTCACCTACATCATCACCGACGAAGAGCGCACCACCTGGAAGCGCCTCGCCACCGACGAAGAGCGCGAGCAGTTCATCGAACAATTCTGGCTCCGCCGCGATCCCTCTCCCGACACCCAGGAAAACGAGTACAAAGAAGAGCACTACCGCCGCATCGCCTACACCAACGAGCGCTTCGCCTCCGGTATCCCCGGCTGGAAGAGCGACCGCGGTCGCATCTATATCACCTTTGGCCCGCCCGACGAGCTCGAGGATCACCCATCCGGTGGCACCTACGAGCGCCCCATCGAAGAAGGCGGCGGCACTACGTCGACCTTCCCCTTCCAGAAGTGGCGCTACCGCTGGATTGAAGGCGTCGGCCAAGACATCAATATCGAATTCGTCGACACCACCATGACCGGCGAGTTCCGCATGACCATGGACCCCTCCGAAAAGGACGCCCTCATGATGGTGCCCGGCGCCGGTCTCACCCTTTACGAGCAGATGGGTCTGTCGAGCAAGAACGACCGTTTCAGCCGCACCGACGGTACGCGCCTCGGCACCGGCAACCAGGCCCTGCCCATGCGCATGAACCAGTTCGAGCGCCTGCAGCAGTTCGCCAACCTCCAGAAGGCGCCCAAGATCAAGTTCCGTGACCTGGAAGCGCAAGTGAATTCGAAGGTCACCTTCAACGTGCTGCCGATGCAAGTCCGCATCGACTTCATCAAGATGACCAACGCCACGGTGAACGCCTATGTCACCATCCAGTTCGAGCGCAAGGACCTGCAGTTCAAGCAGGAAGCCAACCTGTCGAAGTCGTTGGTGAACATTTACGCGCGCATCACGACGATGACGCGCCGCGTGGCCAACGTCTTTGAGCATCCGGTCTCCATCGAAGTCCCCACCGAGATGCTGGCCGAAGCCTCGAAGGGTAAGGCCATCTATCAGAACGCCGTGCCGCTCGCCCCTGGCCGTTACCGCTTGAACGTGGTCGCCAAAGACGTCATCGGCGGCAACATGAACAACTACGAGATCGCGCTCGATGTGCCCCGCTTCGACGACGAAAAGCTGGGCATGAGCTCGGTGATCCTGGCGGACATGATCGAGAAGGTCCCCACGAAGCAGATTGGCGCGGGCCAGTTCGTCATCGGCACGTCGAAGGTCCGTCCGCGCTTGAGCGAGAGCTTCCGCCGCGACGAGAAGATGGGCATCTTCTTCAACCTCTACAACTTCTCTCCGGACGAAAAGACCAAGAAGCCGAATGGCACCATTGAGTACGAGATTGTGAACAGCGCCAACGCCAAGGTGCTGGAGTTTACCGAAGATGTGAAGGATATTGCGGGCGCCTCGGCGACCAATGTGACGATTGAAAAATTACTGCCGCTTCAGAGTCTCGAACCCGGCAGGTACACGCTCAAAATGAAGGTAACGGATAAGAACTCCAACCAGATTCTTACGCCGTCTACCATTTTTACGGTATCTTAAAAACTGTTGTATTTCCTGCCACATAGGGGGGCAGGCCAGCCGGTGAAGGATCTATTGCGTCCCTTCGTCATCACTCTCCTGGCCGCGGGTGTTACCGCGAGCACTGGGCAAGGCGCCGACGCGCGCCGGATGGTCTCCATCGCCGCGCTCAATCCAGGCACCGTCCTGGGTGTGGTCGCCGACTCCAGCGGCGCCGTCCAGATGGGCGCCACGGTTTGGCTCCTGAATCGCTACGACCGCCCGATTGTCCGCGCCGTTACCAATGATCGTGGGCAGTTTGGCTTTGACCAGGTCCTCCCCGACATCTATAGCATCAAGGTCACCCTGGCCAGCTTCGTCCCCGCCATGAAGAGCAACATTCAGGTGCAGGCCGGTCGCGCCAGCTTTCTGAATATCCATTTGGCGAGCCTGCTCAGTTCCGTGGAGCTGTTTTACTCGGCCCCCGGCACCGCGCAACTGATGAGCGAAGAATGGAAATGGGTGCTGCGCGGCGCCTCCGCCACGCGGCCCGTGTTGCGGCTCCTTCCCGGCTACGACGTCTCCCAACCCGTACCTCTGCGCGAAGCCAGCATCTTTTCCGATACTCGTGGCCTCGTCAAGCTCTCCGCTGGCGAGTCAGAAGGCTACACCAGCCAGCAGGATCTCGGTACTTCGTTCGCCATGGCCACGTCCCTGTTCCGTACGAACCACGTCGGAGTGAGCGGCAACGTCGGCTACTCGCCCACGAACGGTACTCCAGTGGCCGGTTTCCTCACCAGCTACCGCCGCGGCAGCGGCGACGCCGCCCTGATGAACCCCGAAGTGAAGCTCACCATGCGGCAGGTGTTTCTGCCCCTGCGCGCCGGTGGCGGCATTCTGAACGGTTCGGGCGCTCCGGTTCTGCGGACCCTCTCATTGGCCGTCGCGGAAAAGAAGCAGATCTCGGATGAACTCCTGGTCGAGTACGGCTTCTCGCTGGACTCGGTTACCTTCATCGAACGTCTCAACTACGTCAGCCCCTACGCCCGCGCCACCTATGACCTCGGCACCCTGGGCGCAGTGGAGTTCGGCTTCAGTTCCGGCGCTCCCCCCATCGAGCTCTTGAATCAGCGCGACGAACGTCACGGCGACCTTTCGCAGAACCTGGCCACCTTGGGCATGTTCCCCCGCCTGACGCTCGCGGGCGGCACCGTGCAACGCCAACGCACCGAGAATTACGAAGTCGGCTACCAGAAGGTGATGGGTACGCGGACGCTCTCCCTCGCCGCTTACCGCGAAACGATGCGCAACGGCGCCCTCACCATGGCCGGCGCCAATGGCCTCCTTCCCGTCTCTGACCTCTTGCCTGATCTCAACTCGAATAGCTCTGTCTTCAATATCGGCTCCTTCCGCCGGATGGGTTACTCGGGCACTATCACCGAAAAGCTGAGCGACTCCTGGTCCGCCGCCATCACCGTCGGCCGCGGCGGCGTCCTACGCACCGAGCAACGCGAACTCGGCATCGTCGACCCCTCCGAGATCCGCGCCGCTCTCCGTCGCGCCCAACAACTCTACGTCACCATGCGCCTGAATGGCACGCTGCCCCGCGCCGGCACGCGTCTGGGCGCCAGCTACCAATGGACCGACTACCGCTCGCTGACGCCCGGCCACATGTACCTGACGCAGCGCACTTACCCCGAAGCCGGCCTGAACTTCAGCATTCGTCAGCCGGTGCCGGGTCTGTTCGGCATGGCGGGACGCATGGAGATTCACGCCGAGGCCCGCAACATGCTGGCCCAGGGTTACTTGCCGCTCGACACGCCCTTCGGCCGGCGGATGCTCCTCATTCACACGCCCCGCGCCCTCCGCGGCGGCGTTAGTTTCTTCTTTTAGAAGCGCACCTCGATACCTAGACCCGGCCCTTCTGGAGTAACATACTGCGCACCCTCCATCCGGAGCGGCGCCACTAAGTGCTGATTCGCGAAGGCAAATACCGTGGGGTTATACTCGCAAAGAGGCGCGTTCGATAGCGCCGCGCAAACCTGAATCGCGGCCGCGATCTGCGGACCCATCGCGATACTTACGTGCGGCACAATCGGCTTGCCTAGCTCCGCCCAGCGCAACGTCTCCGTGATGCCGCTGCGTCCCAGATCCGGTTGCAGAATCTCCGTCACTCCCAGCAGACTCTGTAGCTCCCGCGTGGTCCGGTAACTCTCGCCCAGCGCCAAACGGGCGGGCAACGGTGGATGCTCCAGGTCCGGCATGAACGGCGCCTCCAGCCACTCCAGATTCCGTGCCGCCAGTTCGCCAATGAAAGCCTGGTCCGCGGGCCATTGCAGACGCCACAGCGCATCCACCGCGAGCCGCGCTTCCGCGCCCAAGCGAGCCCGCAAATCATCCAGCAACCGCAGTAGGGCCGCGCTGTCGGCATCGTAGAAGATCTTGAAGACGCGAAAGCCCAGGTCGAAATGCCGCGCGGCGAAGGCGACACGATCTTCTCCGGCGAGTCCGCTGAGGTACGCCGGCACGCGCGGCCGTGCCGATTGGCCCGCGATCAACCGGCTTACCGGCATTCCGGCGAGTTTGTCGGCCAAGTCCCAGAGGGCGATGTCGATGCCGGAGATCGCGTCCAGCATAAAACCGCCCGTCTGGCCTCGCACGCGCATCGTCTGGTACAGGCGTGCCCAAAGCTCTTCAATCCGCTCGCGCGATCCGTCGAAGCTCTCACCCGCCAGGACGCCCGCCAGTAAGTCCGCAATGATGACGGCGGACACGCGCGGCAACACCGGCGCCTGCGCCTCGCCCCAGCCCACCAGGCCATTGTCGAGCGTCACCTTGACCAGCGTGGTTTCGAGCCGGTCCGAATAGACCGTCGCTACCGTCTTTGACCATTGGTAGGCCCCGGCTCGCGCTCCTAGTTCCGTCGGCGATCCCGCCGTGCCCCGCGCCGCTTCGCGATCGCGCGCCACCGATACCGGAATCGCTTCTACGCGCTCAATTCGCGTGGCCATTCTTCGTCTCCACCGCGCGGGCCAAGCTCTCGCAAGAGCGAGTGATGTGCCGCCGCATCGCCTCTACCGCCGCCGCCGCGTCGCGGGCTTCCACTGCCGCCACGATGGCCTCGTGCTCGGCGGCTTCTTGCGTCACGCGCGTCCGCCAATCCACGTCGCCCGCATGGACGCCGGCAATCTGGATGTGCGCCCGCAGGCTCGCGTACATTTCGAGTAGCTTGGCATTTCCCGCCGCTTCCAAAAACAGGCGATGGAAATCCGCATTGTTTTGCTCATGCCGCCGATGCTCCGCCTCGCTGCGCGGCACCCGGCTCATGGCGTTGCAGAGCCGGCGCATCTCCTTCCGGTCGGCCAGGGAAAAATTGCTTACCGCCTTCTCCACCGCCAGGCATTCCAGGGCGCAGCGAATCTCGAAGGTCTCCCGCACTTCCTTCGCCGAGACGCTGGCGACAAACGTGCCGCTACGCGGCCGGACTTCCACCAGCCCCTCGGCAGCCAAGAGCTGAATCGCGTGCCGGACAGGCATCAAGCTGACGCCGAGTTGCGCGGCGAGGTCACCCGGATTCAGACGCTCACCAGGCCGCAACGAACTACTGAGAATCGCCTGGCGCAACGCCTCATGCACCGTATCCATGGCGCGTTCTTGTCGGATCTTGGGAAGAGCGGTCACGATTTACCCTCTCTCATTTTGGCGCAAGGCTGTAGCGCCCGGAAGATCAAATAGGCGGCGGGGTGCAAGAAACCCATCACATAGAAGATCGCGTCGTAAGAGATATGCTGCACCACCCATCCGGTTAAGCTGGTGAAGAGTGAGCCCCCCAGTCCGCTGCCAAAGGCGATGATGCCCGAGACTGACCCCACCACCGGCAACGGAAAGATATCGTTCGTCACCGTCTGCAGGTTCGTCTTCCAAGCCATATGCGCGAAAGCGACGACACAGATAATCCCCAGCGCTACTTCCGTGGAGGCTGCCGGAATCAATACACTCAGCGGCATCACCAAAGTAAACGGCCACATGCCCATGGCGCGCGCCCGCACCACCGGAGTGCCGCGTTTTACCAGCCAACCTGTAAACATACCGCCCGCCACCGCGCCGAGGTCAGCGGCCAGATACGGCATCCAGGCGAGTAACCCGATTTCCCGCATCGTAAATCCACGCTGGTCCGCCAGATACTTCGGCAGCCAGAGTAAGTAGAACCACCAGACCGGGTCCGAGACAAAACGCGGCAACAGCAAGGACCAGGTATCGCGCAAGCCGAGTAACTTGAGCCATGGCTCGCGATGCGCCGTGGACACTACGTCCGCGGGCGCTTGCCGGGGGACGATCCACAGCCAGGCAATCAGCCACAGAAAGCCCAGCGCACCTGTACCGACGAAGGCCATGCGCCAGCCATACCGAATCGAGAGCCAAGCCACCAACGGCGGTGCAACAATGGCGCCGGCGGCGGCGCCGCCATTCAGTAGGCCATTTACGAAGGCCTTCTCCTTGGGCGGATACCACTCCGAGATCGCGCGAAACCCCGCCATAAAGTTGCCGGGTTCACCAATTCCGAGCAAACCGCGGAAAAAAGCCAAGCTCAGCGCGCCGCGCGCGAAGCCGTGCAGCATGTTCGCCGTGGACCACCACACCATAAAAATGGCCAGCGACTTACGCGCTCCCCACCGGTCCACCAGAAAGCCGGAGCCGATGTACATCAAGGTGTAGGGAATCAGAAAAGCTTGCAGGATATTCGCGTAACCGACGGGCGAAATGTGCAGCTCTTTCGTCAGTACCGGCGCCACCACGGAGAGCACTTGCCGGTCGACGTAGTTAATTACCGACGACAGGAAGAGCAATCCCGCGATGTACCAGCGTACTCGGTTCAATTCAGGCGCGCCATCCAGTCTCTCAAGAAGGCTAGCTCCTGCAAGCCGGCGGCGTCGACTTCTGAAGTAGGATGCCGCACCCGCGCGTTGGCAATAATTCCCTTGGCCACTAAGTTATGTTTCATGGCGGACACGCCCAGCCCGGGTTGTAACTCAAAACGAATTAGCGGCAGTAAGTGGACGAACAACTTCCAGGCCTCTTCCCGCGCGCCGTTTTCGAGTAAGTTCCACAACCGCACAAACTCCGGAATCATATCCGAACCCGGCATCATGCCGCGCGAGCCGCGGTCGTACTCTTCGATAAAGAAGTTCCCGTTCAGCCCGCCAAAGAGCGTCACCGGCGGCTTCGACTCCAGAATCTGCGTGAACTTCACCGCCGTCGGCGGCGCTTCTACTTTGACGAGCGAGACGTGCTCAATCTCCCGCGCCATCCTCACCAGCAGCCCGGCCGGCATCGGTACTTGCGACATCAGTGGCGCATCCTGCACCATGATCGGGATCCGGACTGCGCGCGAGATGGCTTCGAAATAGACCATCAGACCGTCAGCGCCCGGCTTCAAGTAGTACGGCGGCAGCACCATGAGCGCATTGGCGCCGAGATCCTGGGCGGTCTGGCTGGCGCGCGCGGCCAGGTCAGTCCCGGTAGCGCCCGTCGATACCACCAACGGCACGCGGCCCTTCACGTGACCGGCGATGGCTACGAGCAGCGTGCGCCGCTCATCTTCGCCCAGGGCATAGCCCTCACTCGCGTTGCCGAAGAGACCGAGGCCGTGCGCGCCCGCCTCCAACAGGTAGTCCACCAGCCGCAGTTGGCTTTCGAGGTCGAGCGACCCGTCGGCGTGAAACGTCGTGTTCAGAATGGGGAAGATGCCGTGCATATGTGAAATTTCAGAGACTCTACGAGACTATCACAGCCCCGCTACTTGCCGCGCGAGGCTTCAAATTCGCGCAAATGCTGGCGGCTCTTTTCCATTTGGCCGTCCGCCCGGTACAGCTGCGCCAAACGATAGTGAGCCACGCCCAGCCGGCCATTTCGCCGCAGAGCTTCCTCCAGCCACTGGATGGCCTCCTCCGGCTGCGGCGCCTGCCGGGCCAACTCCAGCAGTGCGGCCGTCGCTTTCACGTCCAATCTGGCAGAACGTGCGAGATGCCGCCGCGCCTCCACCACGTGTGGCGGCTCCTGCTTCAACAACGCGCGGCCCAAATAGTACTCACTTACGGATGATGGCGGACGCGACAAGGATTGAATCGCAGCCAACAGGCGCTGGCTCCAGGCTGGCGCTACGCCAATCGTTTCACCGATCACCGGCAACGCGGAATGTTCTTTCTCTTTCGCCAGTTTGCAAAGCAACTCGGCGCTCTCCTCGGCTTTGCCTGCTAGAAACAGCGTCACCGCGACACCCACCCGCTGACGCTTCGCCTCGAAGTGCGCCTGTGCCGCTCCCGGCATTTGGCCTTCGATGAGGTGCACCCCCTCGGCATATCCCGGCAGCCGGCGCAAAATTGCGAGTAACTCCTGATTGACCACCGCCCGTTCCGCCGCCACATGGGACGACCCATCCACCGTTCCCGCCGCCGGACTTGTGGCAAATTTACCCGCGTCTTCAAACTCGGGCGGCTTGGTAATCTGTGCAAAAAGTAATATAGCGAGAAAAGTCATGGGTAGCCTTGGCAAGCCGCCGCCTTTTGTCCTTCCGTAAGTTGACAGATCGCGTTCACGCTGAGCTCTTTCCACTCCTCCGTCTTACCGCTCGGCCACCGTACCGTGACTCCAGCGGACTTCGCCACGTCGAGGCCGAAATGCAAGGTAAGCGAGTTCTGCGAATAGAAGCTGGAGCCGCTCATTACCTCGGCCACCTGCCGCACGCCGCCGGACATTACGGTGACGCGGGCGCCGATCGCTGCGCGATTGCTTTTCGCCCCCGCTAAGCGCAAGTTCAGAAAATTGCCGCTGGGCGCCGTGTTCTTGAGCACCGTGGGCAACTCGTTCATATTGAGGATCACCGCCTCAGGGCGGCCATCCTGATCCAGATCGCCTACCGCCAGGCCCCGTGAGATACGGGGCGTAGCGAGCGCGGGGCCGCTCTTCGCTGTCCAGTCGGAAAACTTGCCGTTGCCCAGATTGCGGAAGAACAGCGTCTCCTGCCGGTAACGGTCGCCGACGGGCGAGCCTTCCACTTCCGGATAGACATGGCCATTCACCGTGAGCAGGTCCGTATGGCCATCGTCATCGAAGTCAACGAACGCGGCGCCCCAGCCCAGCAACTGCCGCGCGCCCAGGCCAGCCTGGGCGGAGACGTCGGTGAAGAATTTGCCGTCTTCGTTCAGGAACAGCGACGTCAAGTCACCAGAAAAATTTGTCTTGGCGATGTCGAGATAGCCGTCGTGGTTGAAGTCCGCCACGGCTACGCCCATGCCGGCCTGCAACCGTCCGTCAGCGTTGAAAGCCACGCCCGCGGGTTCGCCGCGCTCCTCGAAGGTTCCGTTGCCTTTGTTGCGATAGAGCAAGCTGGGCGTCATGTCGCAGGCGACGTAGAGATCGGGCCAACCGTCGTTGTCGAAGTCCGCGCTGACGGCTTGCAGTGCATAGCGTCCACCTGGTTTTAAGATGCCCGCCGCATTCGACACGTCGCGAAACCGGCCGTCCGGCTCCTGATGATACAGCAAATTGGTGGCGAGCGGCAAGCCGCGCGGGCCGCACATCACGGGAATCTCTTTCCACACGCAGTACTGGCCTTGGCCCGGCTTCGGTGTCTTCGCGAGGTCAATATTCACGTAGTTCGCGACGAAGAGATCCAAACGCCCGTCACGGTCATAGTCGAGAAACGTGCAGCCAGAGCCAAAGCGCACCCCCGAGGCCGGCAGGCCGGACCTCGCCGTAATGTCGGCGAAACGTTCTCCACCTTCGTTGCGATAGAGGCGATTGTGACCATAGTAGGTGATCAATAAGTCGACCCGTCCGTCGTTGTCGACGTCGCCGGCGCAGACGCCCTGTGCCCAGCCCTCCACTTCGAATCCGCTATTGATTAAGGATGTAAATTTTCCGTCGCCCTCGTTCCGATAGAGGGCCGGCAGACTCTTTTGTCCCGCCACCGGGGCTAGCCGCGTGCCGTTGAGGAGCAACAGATCCTCCCGTCCGTCGCCATCGGCGTCGACGATGGCAACGCCATTGCCCGTGGTCTCCAGGATAAAATCCTTCCGTTTTTCCCCGCCAAACACGTTCTTTTGCGTGATTCCCCATGCGGCGGCCACGTCTTCGAAGTAGACTCCGCGGCCGTCGGCCAGGAGAAATATTAAAAAGTACATTAAGTTCTTCATGCGCCTTGACATTAAAGAAACCATCATTGCAGTTATTGACACGAGATGATATTGTTCACCAAGCTGTAAAAATTCTTTGTGGGGTTGATGTTATGAAGCCACCCGCCTTGTTGCGCGTTGTGTTACCTGTGTTGCTGCTCGCCTTTCAGGCCTTCGCGCAACGCGATTTAGCTACCCTCGTTGGTACCGTTACTGATCCGGCTGGCGCAGGAATTCCCAACGCCAAAGTCACCATCACCGAAGACGCTACTGGACTGAAGTACGACTTGGTGACCACCAGTGGCGGCGAGTACGCCCGCCCGGCCCTGAAGCCAGGTATCTATTCCATCACTGTGGAAGCTGCTGGCTTTAAGAAGTCCACCCGGCGCAATGTTCCTCTCACGGCTGGCGACCGGACGGGCGTAGATCTGCAAATGCAGGTCGGCGATGTGGCGACCAATATTGACGTCACTGGCGAAGTCGCAGTGCTGCAAACGGAGTCCACCATCATCGGCGCCAGTGTTGACGCCAAACAGGTGTCAGAACTACCCCTGGGCGGCACGCGCAATTTTGCCTACCTAGCCCGGCTTTCGCCCGGCGTGGTTCCCAATGAACCCGGCGCCCGCGATGCCACCGGCGGTGGTTTCTCCGCGAATGGTGTCCGTTCCAATGGCCAAAACAACTTTTTGCTCAACGGCGTCGACAACAATGTCAACGTCATCGACTTTCTGAATCAAACCTCTTTCGTGATTGGACCCTCCGTAGAGGCCATCGGGGAAATGCGCGTCATGACCAACGGCTACAACGCCGAATACGGTCGCGGCGCCGGCGGCGTCGTGAATGTGACCATCAAAAGCGGCACAAATCAGTTGCACGGTACGTTGTTCGAGTACCTGCAGAACGACAAAGCTAACGCGAACCGCTGGGAAAACAATCGCAACGGCGTGAAGCGTGGTCCGTTCAAGCAGAACCAATTCGGCGCCGCCGTCGGTGGTCCGGCCATCAAGAATCGCACTTTCTGGTTTGCCGATTACCAGGGTACCGAGATCCGTTCCACTGGCGGCGCCGTTCCAGGCTTAGGCACCTCCGCTTTCTTCAGCATTCCCTCTCCCGCGATGCGTTCGGGTAACTTTTCGGAGTTGCTTGGCACCAATCGCGCCATTGCGAGCGCCTTAACCAGCACTCGTGAAGGCACGATCTACGATCCCGCGACGCAGTCCATGGGAACCTACGCCAACGGCACCAGTGGCTTGGTTCGCTTGCCCTTCGCCAATAATACGATTCCCGCTTCGCGGCTTGATCCTGCGGCTAAGAAAATGGCTGACTTGTTTCCCGCGCCTAACGTAAATGTTGGACTCGGCATCCCGCAGAATAACTTCTTCACCACTACCTCCGGCACGCAGGGCGTGAAGCAGTTCGACATTCGCCTCGATCATCGCCTGAGCGACAAAGACAATCTGTTCGGCAGCGTCTCCTGGTCGGAACGCAATCAAGTCAACGGGGCTCCGCTTCCCGGCGCCTTGGATGGAACTTACTTCGCTTCCAACATCGAACAGACCTTGGCCCGCAACGCGATGCTCTCTTACACGCGCACCTGGTCGCCCACGGTGATCTCGGAGACGCGGGTGGCTTTCTCCCGTCTCGTGACCGCGCGCACCCAGGCCCTGCCCGATGTGGATCAGTTCAAGGCCTTCGGTATCGGCGGGTATAATCCGACCGGACCGCTCAATGGCGGACTTCCCTCCACGAACATCGACCGTTATTCTGGTTTCGGCGCATCCGATTGGCTGCCCTCGAAGGAATACAACAACGTCTGGGACTTTATCCAGAACCTGTCCATCCAGAAGAAGAGCCATTCCCTCCGCTTCGGCGGCGAGTTCCGGCCCATCAAGTTCCCCTTTTTCCAATTCCCCAGCCCGCACGGCAACTGGACGTTTAATCGCACCGAAACCTCCTTCCCGAATGGCGCCGACAATTTGGCGAATCTCACGGGCGATGGCTATGCCTCTTTCCTGCTAGGGCGTGTTTCTCAAGGTCAGTTGTCGACTACCAACTTTATTTCGTCACAAAAGTCAGCGTGGGCCTTTTACGCCCAGGACGATTGGAAGGTGAATAGCAAGCTCACCATCAACTACGGCGTACGCTATGAGCTCTTCTCTCCGATCGGAGAGAAGTTTGGCCGCCAAGCTAACTTTGACTTCGACAAACTCACCCTCTTCATCCCCAAGGGCAAGGATCAAAACGCTCCGCTGCCCCCGAACTTCGCGACCGACTTCTCCAATGTGAAAGTCTCCCGCGGCGAAGTGAGCGACACGCTTATCAAGTGGGACAAGACGAGTATTGCTCCGCGCATTGGTTTCGCTTACACCATCACGCCGAAGACCGTCGTCCGCGCCGGCTACGGTATCTTCTACGGCGGCGAAGAGAACCAGGGCGGCAATCCAAATCGCGGCGAAGGTGTGCCTTTCAACCAAACCACTACTCTCCTGCGGCCTGGCAATGTCAGCCTGTTCGAGCCAAATCCCTTCTTCAACGCGAACCAGGGTGTGACGAGTGGTTTCCCGCTCAACATCTTCTCGCTCAATGCGCCGGTCAACTTCCGTAGCGTCGCGCAAAACTTCCGCAACCCGCTCGTTCACAAGTGGAATCTTTCCGTGCAACGCGAGTTCCGCGGCGGCAACGCCTTCGAGTTAGCCTACGTGGGCAACCACCAGGCTCACCAATTGCATTTCTCTGATCCGAACGCCTGGTATGTCAACCCGCTCCCCAACCTCAACACTCAGGCCCTTCGCCCCATCCCCAATCTCGGTGGCGTGAACAATACCACCACCTTCGGATTTGGCCGCTACGCTGGCCTTACGGCAAAATTCGAGAAGCGCTTCTCCAGCGGGTTGCAGTACCTCGTGGCCTACACTTGGGGCCACGCCTTAGCTACTTCCGGAACCACGCTGAGCGGTTCGGCTGGCAATGGTCCTAAGGACGCCCGTAACTTCTCGGCCGCCTATGCGGACGCCGGTTGGGATATCCGCCACAGCACGACAGCCAGCTTCCTGTACGACCTGCCATTCGGCAAAGGTAAGAAGTTCGCCATTGACAACCGGGCCGCCAACGCCGTATTGGGTGACTGGCAGGTGAACGGCATTCTGACGATTCGCACGGGCGCTCCGTATACCCTGGGTGTCGTCAGTTGCCCTGGCACCTTCAATAATTGCCAACCAGACGCTATTGCCGGTAAGGACTCCGACGCCGCTCCCTCCGGTGGCCGTACGCCGAACCAGTGGTTCGACATCGGCAACCTCGCTAGAACCACCCCGGGAACGCCTGGCAGCTTGGGCTTACAAACGAATCGCGTGCCCGGTCAATCGAACATGGACCTCTCCTTGTTCAAGGCCATCCGCATCACCGAACGCTTCCGGCTCCAGTTCCGCGCCGAAGCGTTCAACCTGACCAACAAGCCGCAGTTTGGCGGACCGAACCGGATCTTTGGTGATCCTAACTTCGGTAAAATCTTCAGCACGCAGGACGGCACGCAGCGCCGGACGCAGTTCGCGCTGCGCTTCATGTTCTAAGCCGCTTGCTTCATACCATCGGCCACTTCGCCCGGCAATGCAGTATGCTGAGCGGAGTGGCCGTTTTTCTCGTCGTGTCCATGCTTGCCTACGCTCAGTCCGACGCCGCACAAGTGGCCTTCGCTGCTGGCCAGTTCGTCCAGGCCCGGACGCTGCTGGAGGCTGAAAAGAGTGCCCCGGCGCAGGCGATGCTAGCGCGGGTTTACTTCCATCTGAAACTCCCGCAACGCGCGGAGGTAGCCGCTCGTCAAGCCGTAAGTACCGGTGCTAGCTTGCCCGCCGTCCAACATCAACTCGCGCTCTACTACGCGCAGTCCGGCCAACGCGCGCTGGCCGCGCAGTGGGAAAGCCGCTATGCGGACTCGCCTGCATCCGACGCCGCGGCGCCCTTGCGCGCCGCTCTTCTGCATGCTGAGCTCAAGCAGTGGAAGGAGGCGAGTCGCCTGGGCCAGGCCGCCATCGTCCGCCAGGACCGGCCCGAGGTCCGGCTGCTCTTGCTCCGCGCCGCCGAGGCCGTGGGCGACACGCCCGAGGCGCTACGTCAGGTTGCGCAACTTCCCTATGACGAAGCCGCGCATGAGGAGCTAGGTCAATTCTTGTTGCGGCAGGGGAAGTTCACTGATGCCGTAGATTTTCTGGAAGGGGCCCGAAGTAAGTTCGACAAGAATCCGGCGCTGGAACTGGCCTTAGGGGTCGCTTACTATTCTCAGCGGCGCTTCGCCGACGCCGCCAGCCGGTTTCTGCGAGTGATCGACTTAGACGCGGCCGTTCCCCAGCCCTACATCTTTCTCGCCAAGATGATGGATCAGGTGCCTGATCGCTTATCCGAGATTCGAGAGCGCGCCGCTAGCTGGTACCAGCGAGAGCGAAAGAATGGCTTTGCGCCTTACGTTTATGCCCGTGCTCTGCAAGCCAGCGGCGCGCCAGACTCGGAGACGAAGCTCCTGTTACAAGAGGCCCTACGCCGTGATCCCCGCATCTGGGAGTTCTCCTTCGAACTCGGCCAGCTACTCGAACGGGAACGCGCCTACGGCGCCGCTGCACAAGCCTATCAAGCAAGCGTGGCAGTGAACGGGAGCATTCCAGAGACTCACTACCGGTTGGCTCGCGTCTATGACCGGTTGGGCCAGCCGGCCCAAGCCGCCCGGGCCCGCCAGCGTCATCAGCAGTTACTCGCTACGCCCAAGGCGGGCATGCAATGAAGCGGCGCGACTTACTTGCTTTGCCCCTGTGCGCTCCTCTCCTCGCCGACGCCGCGGAGACCGTGCATTACAAGCATGACCCGCCCTTTTTCGCCTACGCCGGGTTGATCGAAAGTGGCCACGACGAATACCCAATTGACCCGCCCATGCCGTCCTACCCGCCGCGACAGGACGGGCGTTTTGCTGAGATCACCGGAACGGTGCTGCAAAGCGAACAACTCAGCAAGGGCGTCCCTTATTGGTTGGCTAGGCTGGATCCGGCTACCGGCATCGACATTTACGGCAACCAAGGATTGGCGGTGGGTGACGTCGACGGCGACGGCGTCGACGAGATCTACGTCTGCCAACCCGCTGGCCTACCGAATCGCCTGTTTCGTTGGCGCGGCGACAAGCTGGAAGAGTACTCGGCCGCGGCGGGTGTGGACTTACTGGATGACTCGGCCAGCGCCCTCTTTCTCGACTTACGCAATCTCGGCCGCCAAGACTTAGTGGTGCTGCGCGGCGCGGGCCCCGTGCTTTATCTCAATGACGGAAAAGGCGGATTTGCCTTGGCCCCCGGCGCCTTCCGGTTTGCCAGTCCGCCGCGGGGCGCGTTTACCGGCATGGCCGCTGCTGACTATGACCGGGACGGTAAGTTGGATCTCTATCTCTGCACTTACTCTTTCTTCCAGAGCGAGGCGCAGTTTCGCTATCCGGTCCCTTACTTCGATGCGCAGAACGGACCGGCGAATTTCCTCCTGCGAAACCGTCTGAACGCCGATGGCAGCGGCTTTCTCGAGGATGTCACGAACGCCGTGGGGCTGGGGCAGAATAATAATCGGTATAGCTTTGCGCCGGCCTGGGCGGACTACGACGGCTCCGGTTGGCCGAGCCTGTATGTCGCGAATGACTTTGGCCGTAATAACCTCTACCGCAACGAAGGCGGCAAATTTCGCGACGTGGCGGCTGAGGCCGGCGTAGAGGATATCGGTCCCGGCATGAGCGCCTGCTGGTTTGATCAGAACGGCGATGGCCAGCCTGATCTCTATGTCGCCAACATGCATACCGCGGCTGGGCAACAGGTGGTCGCGAGCCAGGCATTTCCTTACCTACGCAATGAGGCCTGGCGTGGCCATACGAAGGGAAATTCTTTTTATCGTAACTTGGGTAACGGTAAGTTTGCTGCCGGAGCTAACCAATTGGGCATCGAAATGGGCCGTTGGGGTTGGTCCGCCGACGCACTTGATTTCGACTTAGACGGCCACGCCGAGCTGTTTCTCACCTGTGGGATGCTCACCGGGCCAAAACAGCCTGACTTAATGGGCTTCTTCTGGCGCCAGGTGGTGGCGCGCACTCCGGCCACCGCGAGCCCGAATGCGGCATACGAAAATGGCTGGAACGCCATCAATCAGTTTATTCGCGAGGGTTACAGTTGGAATGGCCACGAGCCTAATCTTCTCTACGTCCGGGATGGCGATAAGTACCGCGATGCTTCCCGCGAATCAGGTCTGAACTTCGCTGGAGATTCCCGAGCCTTTGCCGCCTTGGACCTGGATGGCGACGGCTGCTTGGACTTAGTTGTCAAAAGTCGCCTAGCGCCGCAACTGCGCGTTTTCCAGAATCGTTGTGGGCAGGCGAGTCCGAGAATTGGGCTGCGCCTGGCTGGCGTTAAGTCCAATCGTGATGCTATCGGCGCGCGCGTGCGTCTCGATGGGCAGACGAAGTGGGTAGCCGCTGGTTCAGGCTACTTATCGCAGCACACCAAGACGCTCTATTTTGCGGCTACCGGTGGCGAGATCGAAGTGATTTGGCCGAGCGGCACGCGCCAAATCATGCGGCCGCTGGCCGCCGGGGCGCTTTACGAAATCGTCGAAGGGCAAGATGCTCGGCCGGTGAGAGTGTTTGCCGAGCCGCGCCAGATCAATCCTCGGGAAGCCACGGGCGACAACGAACCCCGCTTGCACGATACCTGGTTGCAGGATGCGGTCCCGCTTCCCGTAGCTCAACCGGGCCCAGGACTCTTCGTGTTGACCGCGGAGAACGCGGCGCCCCACTTGGCAGCCTACACCCTCTTTCGCCGCTATTTATTCGAGTATCGTACGGACCTGCGGTTTCCCTTACCCATGTTACTCGACGCCGATGGCCACGTCGTTAAAGTATACGCGCGTCTTCCGGAAGCCGCACAGGTGAAAGCCGACCTATCCCGCCTCAGCCAACGTTCTGCCTTGCCCTATCCCGGCCGGATGCTGGCGCAACCTCGCCGGGATTATTTTAAGCTCGGCGCCTCGTTACTGTGGTGCGGTTATCCAGAACAAGCCTTACCCTACTTACAGGCCGTGCTCCGGCAACAGCCAGGGAACTTACGCACGTTGGTCTTGGTGGCGCAAGTGCATCGCGAAGCTGGGCGCTTGGGCGAGGCTGTGCCGCTGCTGGAAGAAGCATTGCGGCTGGACCCACAGTCCGCCGAGGCTTGGAACGAATTCGGCGGCGTCGCCATGGCCCAGCAGGACTTCATCACTGCTTTGCAACGCTTCGAACGAGCCCTGGTGGCAAAGACCGGATTGGCATACGCCTACTTGAACGCCGCCCAAGCGGCTGCGAAGTTAGGACGTCTTGGTCCGGCCGAAGGCTACTATCGGCAAGCCTTGGCCGCGGAGCCGCAGTCGGCGGAGGCTCATCAAGGGCTGGGCCTCACCCTGGCCAAGCAAGGTAACTACGTGGAGGCGGAGAAAGTACTGCGTCAAGCGGTCGCCCTTAGGCCCACTCTCTCATCGGCGTGGAACAATCTGGGCGTGCTCTACTTACAACAGCGCGACGGCGAGAAGGCGGTCCAAACGCTGGAGCAGGGCATTCACCATGCGCCAGCGGATGAGCAGTTGTATCTGAATCTCGGGCGTATCTACTTGCAGTTGGGGCGCCCGTCCGACGCTCGCCGCGCCATGGAGCGCCTGCTGGAGGCGAAGCCGGATAGCACCGTTGCCCAGAAAGCCTTGAAGGATCTTGCCAATGCATCTCAACCGTAGAGCCTTACTCGCCCTGGCGGCCACTCAAGCCTCGGCGGATCCCACCAAACCGAAGCTACTTTTGCCGAGTGATCAGCCCGATGAACACTCGCTGAAACTGATGTGGTACAACCCTGTGCCACCCATTAACCAGGCCACCTGGCGGCTCGCCGTTAGGGGCCTGGTGGAGAAACCACAAGCACTCCCGGTGGCGCAATTGCGCGCGTTGCCGCAAGAGACGCAAAGTTCGCGGATGAAGTGTGTCCAATGTTGGTCCGCGCGCGCCAAGTGGACGGGATTTCGAGGGCAGTCTCTACTGGATATCGTCAAGCCCACGAAGAAAGCCAAAGCGGTACGCTTCGATTGCGCGGACAAGTGGTACGAGTATTTCACCATCGAGGATCTCCTGCAGAAGAATGTGCTCTTCGTGCTCGATCTAGCTGGCAAGCCATTGCCGGACAAACATGGCGCGCCGCTGCGCCTGCTGGATCCTTCGCGGTACGGATATAAGTCAGCTAAGTTGATTACTTCGATTACGTTTGTTGAGGAGGGGAAAGGTAGCATGGCATGTGACATTGGACCTTATTACTCGCCGGATGGCCGCATTCTTCCGGGCTACGATACGCCGCTCGATTTGGGCGGGAAGGTGAAGCGAAAAATCAGCGGCGGTGAGATCCTGGACTATTAGCCATGCTGACGCGGGACTTCCTGAAATTAGCCGGCCTTTCGATTGCCCACCGCATTCTGCCGCCGTCCTTGTTGAGCCTTTGGGCCCAGGCCGCGCAAGCACAGGCCAAGGGGCGCAAGGTGATCCTGGTTACCTTTGGCGGCGGCGTGCGAACGTCGGAAACCTTTGCGCCGGAGGGTCTGCGTAACATCCCTCGCTTGTCGGCCCTGCGGCCGGAAGGCTTCTTTTATCAGACCTGCCAGAATCAGGGCGTGCTTTCGCACTTTAATTCGACGGCCAGCATTGTTACGGGCAATTGGCAACGCGTAGATGACTTCGGATTTGAGGCGCCCGCCTCGGCGACGATTTTTGAGAACTTCCGGCGGGGCGCGAAGGCCGGTCCACTGGATGCTTGGGTGATCGCGACGAACAAGAGCTTTGCGTCGATGGGTGCGAGTTCGCAGCGGGATCTGGGCCTTCCGTTTGGCGCTAATGTCGTGCTCCCGAAGCAATTGCTGCTGGACGCCGTGAAAGATATCGTGAAGACGCCCCGGCGCGAGGACTTGTCGGATCGGGATGCGGTGCATCGGCGTCTGGAGACGATTCTGCAGGAGGGCTACGAGGGGGTCGGCTGGACGATTTTTAAGGGCGGGCGGCAGATCGACCGGCAGGTTCATCGGACGCTGACTCGAGCACTGGGTGAGTATATCAATGGTCCGGAAGCGCCAACTTCAGGCGACGAACTTACGTTCTTCATCACTCGCGAAGTGATGCGGGAGTTCGCTCCGCGGCTTTTGCTGGTGAATTTCTGGGACATGGACGTCGCGCATTGGGGATCTTACTCACTTTACCTACAGGCAATTACCCGAACGGATCGTTTGACCGGTATGTTATGGGACGAGATACAGACGAACCCAAAGTATAAAGACCAGACGACTATGTTAGTGCTGCCAGAACTCGGGCGCGATGGTGACGTGGATACAGCCAATGGATTCTTGAACCATCGCAGTGGGGACCCGTCCTGCCGCAATACCTGGTTGCTGGCTTTGGGAGTCGGCGTGACGAAAGGACAGACGGACAAGCCGATTCGTCATGTCGATGTGGCGGCCACCGCCGCGGCGATGCTGAACGTGAAGGCCGATGGCATGGTGGGTATACCCGCCAGAGAAATTCTCGTCTGAAATGCCGGTCCCTCGATTCGATTTCGCGCAGGTTCCCGTTACCTTTGCGGCGTATTTCAATGAGCAACTGAACGCCTGGGAGACGCTTTTCCCGGCGGAGCAGGCTTACTTTGAGCGCCTAGGCAGATACCTGGAAAGCGCGCCCGAGCGATTCTTTGCGCCGCTTGCGGAACTCGAGCCCAGGATGGGGGTGACGCCCGCAAATTGGCCGCGCGGGCGCTTTACCTTACAGCAAGTTGACTTTCTGAATCGAAACCCCCTGTATCCAGAGTGGCGGCGGGTGATTGCGCGTATGTTCGAGCAGATCAACCCTGTGCTCGACGCGGAAGCTGCCAGCAAAGGTAAGCCGCGCCTGATTATGGTGATTGCTCCGGCTGATTTGCCGGTGGGCCCGGACCGGATGTGGACTCGCTTGAAGGGTAAAGGGCGTCGCGTCGGACTTACGGTGCCGGATGAACTGAGTCAGTATGTACCCCGGCTTACCGGCGGCCTGGCTGATCTTTGTACGCAGTCGCGCGGCACTTATTCGGCGTGGACGGTAGAAGCTGGATCCGGTTTGAGTAGCGAACGGGCCACGCGTTTGAGCTACGAGAAGCTATTCGCCTACCGGCAGCGGCTGATGAGAGAAGTACAGAAAATCGCGGAGGGTGGGGAAGTTCGGGGCCCGCGGCAATTGGGGGAGAAGTTGAAGACGCTGTCGCCGCGCGACGAAGAGTACGCCAGAGATCCCGTGATGGCCGAGTTTGTCCGCGCGACCTTGTTGGCGGGTAATGGGACTCTCTTGGTGAACAATACGTTTGTCGAGTGGGCGAGCGTACAGGCTCTTCGCCGCGCGAAACCGTCGCTATTGATTTCCAGTTTCGGGATTCGCAACAAGGTGAAGCCGTTTAGTAGTCTGCTGATTTTCAATGATCAGGAAACTGCTACGGCTATCCCGACGCAAGCGGATATGTTGGGTTCCTACGTCGATCTGGAGATCTTTTACCAGTATTTGTGGCAAGAGGCGGGTAAATACCCCGAGTATCGCAATAACACGGCTTACCTGTTCGTGGCCGAGGGGATGGACGAGTTGCAGTTAATCGCGCCGCCGGATTTTCCGCTGGGAGCGGAGCGGCAGACCCTGCCGGTCTTGAACCGGGCGTGCCGCGAGTGGCTAGGGCTAGGATAAGATGGCAACAGCCATGTTTCTTACTCTTCGCTTTGCCGCCGCGTTCTTTACCGTTGCCGCTTACGGCGCTGATCTCCCTTCGCCCGCCTTGCTGGTGCTGAACAAAGAAGAGGCGACGCTCGCCATTGTGGACCCCGCTACCGGGAAGGTGACGGGCCGCATTGGGACGGGCCTCGGGCCGCATGAAGTGGTGGTGGATGGCCGTACCGCTTATGTCACCAACTACGGTTCGCGGCCGCCGGGGACTTCGCTGTCGATTGTCGACTTAGTCGCGCAAAAGGAGAAGCGCTTCGACGTATCTCCGCTCCAGCGTCCGCATGGCATCGCGGTTTCAGGGGGCAAAATCTGGTTTACCGCTGAGGGGAGTAAGTTGGTGGCGCGCTACGATCCCGCCACGGGCAAGTTGGATACGTTGTTGGGAACAGGCCAGAATTCCACGCACATGGTGGAACTCAGCAAGGACGGCAGCGAGATTTATGCCGCGAATATCTCGTCGAATAGTATTTCTATCTTCAGTGGCCCGCCGGCGATGAATCAGACCGTGATCGCTGTCGGCAAGGGGCCGGAAGGATTCGACGTGTCGGCCGACGGCAAGGAACTGTGGTGCGCGAATTCCCAGGACGGCACCGTTTCGATTATCGATCTCAAAAACAAGCAACTCATCGAGACCTTTGACGTGGGGACCAAGCGATCAAACCGGCTCAAGCTGACGCTTGACCGCAAGTTAGCGCTGATTTCGGACTTAGCCGCCGGCGACTTAGTCGTCCTCGATGTGGCTACACGCAAGGTGGTGAAGCGTCTGGCCGTGGGCAAGGCGCCCGAGGGAATTCTGATGGATCCAAGCGGTACGCGGGCTTTTGTGGCGGTGTCTGGCGATAACCACGTAGCCATTTTCGACTTGCAGACGCTGACGGTGACGGGACGTCTCGAAACCGGAAAAGGGCCGGACGGCATGGCCTGGGTACGTTGATTGTGCGCTGCCAGCGGCCCCGGCGTCTTTCAAACGGTATCCCTATTGAAAGGCGAAGGCAGCTCCGCGAATTCTCCTCGCATCAAGACGGACGGCGCCATGCCGACCATTTGGTAAAAGGTCCGCGTCAGGTGGGCGGCATCGGCGAAGTCGGCGGCGTGGGCGGCGGCGGAAATCGTTTGCTCCGACGCGATGGCGACCATGGCGCGCGTGAGTTTGCGCCACAATACGTAACGGCTGAAGGGAAGTCCCGCCTGTTGTTTGAAGAGATGCGCGAAACGACTGGGCGAAAGGAACGCCATCCTGGCGGCGTCTTCCAGCGATATGTGGAGATCATTCCGTTCGCGGATCGCGTTCAGCACGGTAGTCACTCTTGGATCCAGGCGGCGTGACGGCGGCGCCCCAGGGCTGAAAGCCTGCACGCAGTGCCGAATCAGTTCGCCCGGCTCCATACTTTCAAAGGGTTGTTCGATGAACTGGCGCAGCTCGTGGGCAGCGGATGCCAAGCGCGGGCCGGAAACAAGGGTAACCTCCCGAGTGAGCGACTTCGCGAGCCACCTTCCTTCGGCCGATTCGGGATCCACGAACAACATCGCACCCATGGCGCCATTGCAATCAAAAGCGTGGACAGCATCAGGCCGGACAATCACGCCTTGCCCTGTGCGCCAGTCACCTTCCTGGCTACCGATGGCCACCTCGCCTTCCGTAGCCACCACGATTTGGATCGCATGGTGAGCGTGGGCCGGAACCACGCCTTGCGCGCGCGCGACAAGCAGGAACCCGCCCTCCCACAGGTACCAGCGGGGTTCGCTTAGCCAGCGGTAGACCCCCCGGCCTGATGTGTTTTTCGCGGGGCGCATCGATCCCTACTGTAGCTGATTCACACCACAGGTTGAGCGGCCACTCTCCATCCTGAAACTGTTGGTTGGCGTATTCTCGGGAGAACGAAACACACAAAACTGACTCAACGGGGCCAAGATCAAAGGTGTGTGCATGGTCGCGTTCTCGCCAACGCGCCAAGGCGCCGCTCTGCTTGTAGACTCAGGTGCGAGAATGGTGCGCATGGCTAGGTTCCGATTCGGTCTGTTCCAGTTCAATACCGAAACGGGCGCGTTGTGGCGGGACGGGCTACCGGTTCACTTGCAGGCTCAGCCGGCCAAGGTACTTGCGCTTCTCGTGGCCGCGCAAGGCGAACTGGTGACGCGGGAAGCGCTGCGAAACGCGATTTGGAGTGACGGAACTGCGGTCGATTTCGACCGTGGTTTGAATTTCGCGATTGCGCAGGTACGGACCGCGCTGGGCGATTCGGCCGATTCGCCGACGTTCATTCGCACCGTGCCGAAGCGGGGCTACCAGTTCCTTGCGCCGGTCTCCGTGGGAGTTACGCCGGCGATACGTCCACGCCGTGGGGTTCTGTGGTGGGTTGCCGGGGCCTTTGCCGCCGGCGCCACCGCGTGGGTGGTGGTAGCGGGCCGGTCGAAGGAGCCGCGGATCGCCGTCGCTCGTTTCCAGAACGAAACCGGCAACCCCACGCTTAACCGGCTCGCGGACACCATCACAGACGCCGTGGTGGCTGGCCTCACGACCCAGACCGCTGGCCGGTACGGAATCATCGGCAACGCGGCTATCCTAAGGCGGCCTCGCGGCTTCCAGAACCTGGACGAAATTGCCTCCAGCCTGCGGGTGCGGTATGTGATTTTGGGCCAGGTACAGCAGGACGGGGCACGCATGCGCCTCCTCGCTCACCTGATCCGCTTTCCTGAGCAGACGCATCTCCAAGTGAGTCGAGGAGAGCTGACTGATGCGGCCACCGCGTCCGGACTCGCCAGCCATATCGTCGAGGATTTCATCCGCCGGCTCAACTCATTAGAATCTGCATCTCATTGACGCCAAATTGCTTACGGGCTCACATCCTTCTGGCTTGCATTTTTGGCCCCAGCCTGCGGGAATGATCGAATGACGATTTCCTTTGCCCGTCGCGATATTTGGAAAGTTGGCGCAGCGGTTCTGGCTGGGCCGAAACCTGCGGCTGCCGTTGAGCCACCTACCGGCGCCTTCTTCGCGAATCCGCCCGAATTAGTCCGTGAAACCGTCACGGTAGCGCACGGAAACTTCAGGCGGCTGAAGGAACTGGTGGATGCGCGGCCGGCCCTGGCGAGGGCGGCGGTGGACTGGGGATTCGGCGACTGGGAGGACGCGTTGGGCGCGGCCTCACATGTGGGCAACCGGGAGATTGCCGAGTATCTGATCGCGAACGGCGCGAGGCCTACGCTGTTTTCCGCCGCCATGCTGGGGCAGTTGGAGACGGTAAAGGCCTTCCTGTTGGCCCAGCCTGGAGCGCAGAAGATTCCGGGGCCACACAGCATCAGCCTGCTCGCACACGCGAAGGCGGGCGGACAGCCAGCGGAGGCCGTTTTTCAGTACCTCGCAGCGCTTGGCGATGCGAGCGGTCCGAAGCGTCCGCCATTTACGGCTGAGGAGGCGGCGGCGTTGGCGGGCACGTATGTTTTCGGCCCTCAACCCAATGACCGCATTGAGATTACCGCCAAGGGTAGTCAGTTAACGCTGACGGGCAAAGGTACGTTTGGTAGGGGGTTGGTCCACCTAGGGGAACACGCGTTCCATCCCGTCGGCGCGAGCAGCGTCCGCGTCCGTTTCTCGCGCGCGGGAGCGGACGCCACGCTCACCATTCATGATCCTGAGTTGGTCCTCACGGCTCGCCGCTTGCCATGAGATGGCCCAGCAGTTGCTTAAGCTTAACTTGACGGCGACGCTAGAACAGCCGGCTCACCTGATGATCGCCGCCGCCGTGAAAGATCTGGATCTCGCGGATGGCGGGGGCTCCGGACGACGTCGTGAATTCGAAGCGCAACTCCTGGGCCGTGGTGATGGCCATCTGCTCAATGCGGCGATGGCCGATGCTCGCGCCTTCGGCGATGGTGGTCCAGTTGCTTCCTAAGCGCGACTGAATGCGGTAGCGCTGGATCTTTTGCCCGTCGTTGAGCCACTCCATCAGCGCGATGCGGTCGAATACGACGGCGTCGGGAAAGCTCATCGAAAGCGTCGCGGTGCGGCGGCCTGTGTAGCCGAACCAGGCGGTGTCGGGGTCGCCGTCGAAGGCGGCTTTCTCCGTCGGTCCGCCTTCCACCTGATACTTGTGGGAGCGCGCGGCGAGATTCTGGCTATAGAGTTTGGTGAGGGCGTCGCCAAATTCCTTCAGGCGCCGGACGTCGTTTTCGGGCAGCAATCCACGGGTATCGGGCGCCAGGCCGAGCAGGAATTGATAGCCACGGCCGACGCTCTTGTGATAGGCGTCCATGAGTTGGTCCACCGTCTTCAGCTTGCTGTCGCTGGCGGGATGCCAGAACCATTGCTGGTCCCGCAGTGGCGTGCGCACGACGCCGGGGCGCCAGCGCAGGCTGCTCGCTTGTTCCACGGCGTTCCAGTTTTCCAGCGCGGCCGCGCCGGTGTAGGCGACGCGGGCGTCGCCCACGGGGAGGAAGTCCAAGCGGCCAGAGACGATGGCGTTCGGCTGTTGCGCGCGCAGGGCGCGCAGGTAGCCGTCAAAGTCGTAGGTTTGGCCATCGTTATCCGCGCCGTCGATGCCCATTTCGACGAGGTCGCCATAGTTTTGCGTCAGCTCGCGCAGTTGGGCGAGATAGAGGCGGTCATAGGCTTTGGGGTCGCGGGGCAGGAGTTCGTGATGGTCAACCGGGGAGAGCGAGAGTCCGAACTTGAGCCCGTGGCGGCGCGCGGCGGCGGCGGTCTCTTTGACGACGTCGCCGCGGCCGTTCTGCCATTTGCTCTGCTTCACGCTATAGGCGGTGGTGCGGGTGGGCCACAAGCAGAAGCCGTCTTCATGCTTGGCGACGAGAATCAAGTAACGCGCCCCGGCGGCCTTGGCGGCCAGGACCCATTGTTCCGGATCGAGGTCAGCGGGCTGGAAGACGTTCGGGTCGGCCGAGCCGTCGCCGGTCTCCTGGCCCAAAAACGTGTTGGGACCCAAGTGAATCCAAGCGCCGAATTCGAGCTCCTGCCAGGCAAGCTGCGGCGGCGCTGGCTTCACTTCGGCCAGGTTCTGGGCCGCAAGGAGTACGGGGAAAAGCAGTAGGGAGAGTCGCATACAGGAGTGGGAGACGTACGCGGATCGCCTGATGGTGGTTAACTAATTGTTACTTTTTTGGGTGGAGAGCTTTTCCAACCTCGTCACCCATTCGTGAAAGTGAGGGCATGCGGCCCGCATGCGTTCGATGCCGATGGCTTTGGCCGCATGGGTGCCGTCGATGATTTTCGAGTACCGGCAGATGGCCTCAATTCGTTTGGACGGCGCCGTCTGCGGACTGTCGTTGATGTCCTCGGGCGTGGCGAAATCATCCCTCACTGCTTGAAACTTCCCAGCGAGAGCGGGCTGGTTGACGGCTGTGGCCAAGGCAGGAGGATCACTGAAGAGCAGGCCCTCATATTCATGGAGCTGAATGTAGGGTATGAAGCGGACATCCGCGCGCGCATTCGGTAAGCGGTTGATGATGTCGGCACTCAACGCGGCTTCCATGGAGCGGACCTTCTCTAGGTTTGGCGCGTGCTGGGACGGCGAATGCCCAGGAAAGCCGCCTCCCAGGCCGTAGAAATCCACCAGGCTTGAGCAAAACACGTTCGAGTCCTGTTTCAGGATGGTCAGTACATCCTTGCTGTAGCGGGCATAGCTAACGCGGCCGCCTTTGTGGCCGGGCACGCCGATCACCACGCCCGTCGCGGTGACGCCGTGCGCCCATAGCTCTGGGGCCAGGACGCTGTTGATGAACGACTCCTCTGTCTGCCCTTCCACGACTACCAGTAGCCGCTGCACAGCTACCTGATGCCGCCGTTGGCCAATAAATGCGGGATGCGTTCATCCATTGGCCTCGCGCCCAGCACATTCTTTTGCCAAAGCTCGCCCAGCGAATAGTCTTCGAGCCATACGGAGAGGTCTTCGGTCTTGAGCCGGCGAAATTGGGACTCGCCATTGGTCCGGTCCACTACCACGATATCCTCCGGAGTCATCTCGTTGAGCAGCAGGGCGGACTGGGTTGAGACGATGGCTTGCTTTCCGAAGATCCCGGTAGTGACTTGGCGAAACAGCTCTCCCAGAAGCGTCAACGCATAGGGATGGAGCCCCAGTTCTGGCTCATCAAATAGCATCGTGGGCGGCGGATCCGGTTGTAGCAGTGCGGTTACCAAGCAAATGAACCGAAGCGTGCCATCCGAGAGCTGAGTAGCGCGAAAGGGATAGTCAGAACCTACCTGCGTCCATTCGAGTTGGATCATCTCTGGCTGGCTGGGCATGGGGCGCAGAAGAAAATCGTCAAAGAAGGGGGCGGCTAAGCGCACCAGGTTCCGGATTCGCTCATATTTCGGTCGGTTGGTCTCAGAAATCTTGAATAAGAAGGGCGCTAAATTCTCCGCGTTCTGCCGCAGGTAGAAATTGTCGTTAATCGCCCTCGGCCTACGCACGCCTGCGTTCGCGCTGGTGTCATGGAAATGGTACACCACCCAACTGGACACGGCGTCGAAGACGTACCACTGAACACTCTTTGAGGCACCCCGTGCGCCTCCGCTATCCTTTAGAGCAGAGAGACGGGCTTCTTGGTCGCCCGAGGCGATGCGTAACCGGTTTTCGCCGTGGTCTCCATTGAAGTAAGTCGTCTCACCTTCGAAAACGAGCTTCCCGCTTGGCGTCGCGACTAGGGAGAACTCATACCCGTTCCGGCCGAAGTAGAAGCGTCCCTCAATTTGGCGGGTCTCTTTGGGTCCCATGAACAGGCAGGCGTCCGCGCCGCCTTCCATGGCCACCGCCAGTTGAAGCCGCTGATGAATCATTTCATGTAGGAGCTTGAAAAAACCGATAAAGTTGCTTTTGCCGGCGCCGTTCGCGCCGATCAGGACGTTGAGCGGGCGCAACTCAAAGTCCTCCAACGACTTGATGGACTTGTATCCCTTGATCGTGAGCTTGTCCAGAGGGCCGGCCACGCTTTAAGGTATCAAGCTTTGAGACAGAAGCGAAAACGAACTACGGCGGATGGCTCAACGGCCGTTTTCGCCACAAGCACAGTTTTTTGCGAACAATTGGCACTGCTCGTGCGTAATAGCTGCCAAGGATGTTAATTTCCATGCGCCTTACCCTGCTGGCCCTGCCTCTCCTGCTCACCTCCTGCGACTTCGAAGGTCTCCAAAACGACCGCTTTCGCGAAGATTTCCATATGACCTACAAACTGGAACCCGGGCAACGGGTTTCCGTCGAAAATGCCAATGGCGGCATCGAGGTGGCCGGATGGGACAAGAATGAGGTCGACGTCAGTGGCCAGCGTTTCGCCCCCACGGAAGATATCCTCAAGCAAATCCGCGTGGACGTGCAGGCGTCCGCGATTGCGGTGCGCGTCCGCACGATTATGCCGAAAGGCATGGGCTGGCGGGGCGTCACCGGCGGGGTGAAGTACCTGATCCGCGTGCCGAAGCAGACCCTGCTTGATCGCGTGGAGAGCACCAACGGCTCCTTGCGCGTAGAGGAGGTACAGGGCAACGCGCAACTGCGGACGACGAACGGCTCCGTAAAGCTCTACCGCGCGCAAGGCGCCTTCGACGTCCACACCACGAACGGCTCTATCGAACTATCGAGCCACGGCGGCGACGTGAAAGCGCACACGACGAATGGTGGCATCCGCGTGGAAGGCCTGGACGGCGGACTCACCGCTGGCACCACCAACGGCTCCATTAACGCCCGCCTGTTGGGGGCGTCGACGCAGCCCGTCCGCATGGACACCACCAACGGCGCGATTGACATTACTCTCGAGAAGCCAGCGGCTGGCTTGCACGCCAGTACCTCCAATGGCTCCATCACCGTGAAGGCGCCCGCGAGTTTGAAGGCCTCCATCCGGGCCAGTAGCGGCTCCGCTGTCAATTCCGACTTCTCCGTGGACGGTGAAGTGGAGAAGAAACGTGTCCGCGGCACGATCAACGGTGGGGGGCCGCTGTACGAATTGGAGACGAACAACGGGCGAATCCGGTTGGAACGACTGTAGAAATGTAGGGATCCCCGGGTGGCGATGCCGCATCCAAGTGGCATGCGCTGCCTGATGGCTCTTCTCCTCACGGTCCCCTTGTGGAGCCAAACTTCGGCGAAGTCGCCGCTGCGGATGATGAGCGAGCACTTCGAGTCGCTCGCCGCCAAGTCTGACCACGCGATTGTCCAGATCGTCACCCGTGGTTACGCGCCTACCAACGAAAGCGGCCCTCCGATGCTTCAGGCCCAGCGCGGTAGTGGTAGCGGCGTTATCGTTGATCCGGCGGGCTACATCATCACGAATGCCCATGTAGTGGGCTCCATGCGGCGGGTGCAGGTGCTGCTACCCCAAGCGGCCGACCAGCAGGTGACGCGCAGTGTGCTGAAGCCCAACGCGAAGGTGCTGAATGGCACCGTGGTGGGCAGTGACCGCGAGACAGATATCGCCGTCATCAAGGTGGATCAGTCGAAGAGCCCGCTGCCGTATTTGCCGTTTGGCGACTCCGACAAGTTGCGCCAAGGCCAACTGGTGTTCGCCTTTGGCAGCCCGTTCGGACTCGAGAATTCGGTGACGATGGGCATCGTGAGTTCGGTGGCCCGGCAGGTGCGCCCCGACGATCCCATGGTCTACATCCAGACCGATGCGTCGATCAATCCGGGCAATAGCGGTGGTCCGCTGATCGATACCGAAGGCGAAGTGGTGGGCATCAACACGTTCATCCTGTCGCGTTCTGGCGGTAATGAGGGAATCGGCTTCGCCGCACCCAGCAATATCGTGCGCAATGTCTACGAGCAGATCCGCCACGGCGGCCGGGTGCGCCGCGGCCAGATCGGCGTGGTGGCGCAGACGATTAATCCTTCACTCGCGCACGCTCTTTCGCTACCCCAGGATTGGGGCGTGATCCTGGCCGACGTGGTGCCGGACGGTGCGGCCGCGATTGCCGGGCTCGAAATCAAAGACATCGTGCTGTCGCTTAACGGAAAGGTGCTGGAAAATGGCCGGCAGTTCGGCGTGAATGTCTACCAGAACGCGGGCAAGACGGTAACCCTGGAGATTCTACGCGGCGGCGAAAAGCGTACCATCCCGGTGGGCGTGCTCGAGCGGCCGCGCGACCCGGAGCGCGTGCTCTCCATGATCGCCGACGAGAATAACATGGTGGCCAAGCTTGGGATTCTGGCCGTCGACCTCGACGAAAAGGTGACCCCGCTGATCCCGGTGACGCGCCGGCTGAGCGGCGCCGTGGTGGCGGGCATTGTCGCTGACGTCTCGAGCCACGAAGAGCCCTTGATGGCCGGTGATGTGATCTACGCGGTGAACAATCGCGCCGTCACCGGTTTGCTGAGCCTGCAGGCCGCGGTGAAGGACATCAACCACGGCGTGCCCGTGGCGCTGCAGATTGAACGGCAAGGCCAGATGCAGTTCCTGATGTTCGAAATCGAGTGATACGCTGATAGCTTGGCCCATCCACTTACGGTCCGCGTCCATCTCCGGGATAACGTCGCCATCGCGGTCAGCCCGGATGGCCTACTGCGCGGGACCGTCCTTCCTGAAGGAGTTACGCTGCGCGAGACCGTGCCCCAGGCGCACAAGGTCGCGCTGGCCGACTTGCCCGAAGGCACGCCGATTCTGCGTTATGGCGAAGTGATTGGCCACGCCGCGCGCGACCTCGCCGCCGGCAGTTGGATTCGCGAAGACGTGATCCGCCTGCCCGAGGCGCCGGACCTCGCCAGCCTTCCGTTAGCCACGGCCGTGCCTCCGGCCGCGCCGGCCTTGGCGGGCTACACCTTCGCCGGGTATCGCAACGCCGACGGCAGCGCCGCCACCAAGAACGTCCTCGGCATTACGACCACCGTGCAATGCGTCGCCGCCACGGTGGACTACGCTGTGGCCCGCATTCGCGCCGAGTTGCTTCCGCGGTTCCCCAATGTCGATGACGTGGTGTCCTTGACGCATACCTACGGCTGTGGCGTCGCCATTGACGCCCCCGGCGCCGCCGTGCCCATTCGCACGCTCGGCCACATCAGCCGGCACGCGAATCTGGGTGGCGATCCTTTGGTGGTGAGCCTGGGCTGCGAGAAGATGCAGCCTTCACGCCTTTTTCCCCTTTACGAGAGCGCGCCGCCTGAAGTGGTGAGGCTGCAGGATCATGCGGGCTTCGCCGAAATCATCGCGCGGATTCTCGAAAGCGCCGAGCGGCGCTTGGCGATCCTGAATCAGCGCCGCCGGGTGACGTGTCCCGCATCGGACCTAGTCGTGGGCCTGCAGTGCGGCGGTAGCGACGCCTTCTCCGGTGTGACGTGCAATCCGGCCGTCGGGGCCATGGCCGACTTGCTGGTTCGCGCCGGCGCCACCGTTCTGTTCTCTGAAGTCACCGAAGTCCGCGATGCCGTCCACCTGTTGACGCCGCGCTGCGCCACCGAGGAGATCGGCCGCGACCTGATCCGCGAGATGCAGTGGTACGACGACTACCTCGCCCGCGGCCGCGCTGACCGCAGCGCGAATCCCACCCCCGGCAACAAACGCGGCGGTTTGGCCAATGTCGTCGAAAAAGCCCTCGGCTCTATCGCCAAAGCGGGTAGCTCCGCCCTCACCGGCGTCGCCACCCACGGCGAGAAAGTCACTCGCAAGGGCCTGGTCTTCGCCGCCACCCCGGCCAGCGACTTCATCTGCGGCACGCAGCAACTGGCCTCGATGAATCTTCACGTCTTCACCACCGGCGAGGGCACCCCCTATGGCTTGGCCCTCGTCCCGGTGTTGAAAGTCTCCTCCCGCACTTCGCTCGCCGAGCGCTGGCACGACCTGATCGACCTCGACGCCGGCCGCATCGCCACCGGCGAAGCCACCATCGACGAAGTCGGCTGGGAGCTTTTTCACCTTCTGTTGGATGTCGCCAGCGGCCGTCGCAAGACCTGGGCCGACCACTGGCGCCTCTACAATGCCCTCGCCCCGTTCAATCCTGGCCCCGTCACCTAGATAAAAGTTGTAAATACTCCCCTTTAGCGAGACTGAAACCGTCTGGGGCCTCAATAGGTGGTGCTCGACTGTTACTGGCCACTAGGGGTAGTAGTCGCCCGCGCACTTCGCCTTTTATTCGCTAAAAAAGGCCTAAATCACCGGGAAAAAGGCATTTACGCGCGGGCCAGAGCTATGTATTATGATGAAGTGGTCGAAAGTGGTAGAAAGTGCCAGATCGAGACCGCGAACGAGGAAAAAGTGGCCGAAGTCGATGCCAAAGCCGGATTGTACGATGGACCGCCGCAAGGCTACCATCCGGCCAAAGTCGACGATAAAGGTCGACTGAAGCTTCCGGTGAAGTTTTCCGAATTTTTGAAGCGAGAGGGTTCAACGGCATTTATTACGACTCTGGACGAAGCGACAGCGCGAATCTACGCGATGCCCACCTGGCTGTCGGAGCTCGCGAAGTTTGAAAATGCTCAAGGCGAAGAGTACGACGCGTTTGAGGGGGTAAACACCCTAGCTCAATATTACGGCGATACGAGCGACGTTGACAATCAGGATCGGGTGCTGCTGCCGACAAATTTACGGCGCGGCTTGAAGCTGGAGGGCACCACGGCCCAGGTGCGCTGGGTGCGCGGGCACATCGAAGTGCTGTCGGAAGATGCGATGGCGGTGAAGTTGGCGGCAGCGCGGGCCAACCGGGAAGGCAATGCCCGGGCGATGGATCGCCTGGGGATGAGGTAGGCGTGATGTATGCAGCATGTCCCCGTCATGACCGCGGAAGTTTTGCAGTGGCTGGCGCCGCGCGAGGGCGGCGTCTACCTGGATGCGACTTGTGGCTTGGGTTCACACACGAAAGCGATCGCCGCGCACGTGGGCGCGGGCGGGCTGGTGGTGTCGAACGATCGGGACGCGGAGAGTTTGGCCATGGCGCGGGCGAGTGTGACGGAGCAGGCGGAGCGGATCCAGTTTACGCAGGGCCCGTTCTCGAGTTTGGCGGATCGCTGGAAGGCGATGGGTCGCGGCCTGGCCAACGGTTTGGTGGCGGATCTCGGTGTGAGCCGTTATCAGTTGACAACGCCCGAGCGCGGCATGACGTTCATGGCCGATGGACCCCTCGACATGAGGATGGACCGGAGCCAAGGCGAGACGGCCGCGGATGTGTGCAATCACTCGAGCGAATTAGAACTCGCCAACTTGATCTACGAGTATGGCGAGGAGAGGAGGAGCAGGCAGATCGCCCGGGCAATCGCGCAGGGGAGACCTGTGACTACAACGGGTCAGCTTTGCCGGCTGATTACCCAGGTCACCCCTCGCACTTCGCGCACCATTGCGCCCGAAACGAAAACGTTTCAAGCGTTGCGTATCGCGGTGAATCACGAGTTAGACGAAATCAAGGCGCTGCTGAATGCCTTGCCGGAGTTGGTCGGTCCGGGAGGCCGGGTGGTAACCATCAGTTTTCACTCGCTCGAGGATCGAATCCTAAAGCAGCATTTTCAAGCGCTGGGCCGCAGTGGCCAGGCGCGGGTGCTTACCAAGCATGTGGTGGCGCCATCGAATGAGGAAGTTAGAAGAAACCCACCTTCGCGGAGCGCGAAATTGCGTTGCGTGGAGATGATGACCGGCGAAGAGTAGAAGAACAAGAACAAGAAAGATACTCGGGAGATAGATTATGGCGGCTTGGACAGTACTCTGGGATAAATTCGGCGAATTCGCGGCAGAGCGAGGCGCGGAGGCCTCACCGCGCCGCGAGACGGAACGGTACCGGCTGCGGCCGTTGCCTGCGGAGGACGTGTATCTTCACTTGAAGTCCTTCGACAATAGCCAAGTGGTGCGCCTGGAAGATCCTGCGGCGCGCGGCACCTGTTGGAAGGCGATCGGCGCTACGGTCGCGTGCGCTTCCATGCTGATCGTCTTGTTACTGCCGAGCGTATTTAGTCTGTTGGCTGGTTACCGGCTACAACAGTTAGAGTCGGAGCGCGACGAACTGACGAAGCAGAAGTCGGCGCTTATTTTGGAGCGGACGTCGTTGCTCACCCCGCAGCGGCTGGAAGAGATTGCGCGGTACCAAGAGATGGTGGATCCCGCGCCGCAAACTGTGCAGTATCTGGCGCCCGGCGGGACCAATAAACCCGCCTTGGCGCTCAACAATGTAGCGAAATCGTCGAAAGCCGTCAGATAACTGACGGCCAAAGCGCCAGGCCACCTCCCCCACCTATACCTGGCGCGAGGGAAATAAAGATGAATGAGACGGATCAGCGGTCACGCAACCGCGTTCGCCTTCTCGCGCGCCTAGGTTTCGTCTGGGCGGCGTTGATCGTGGCGCGCTTAGTGCAGTTACAAATCGTCAACAATGACCAGTTTCTCGCCGAAGCAAAGAAGCAGCAAACCCGCGACGTCGATGTGGAGCCGCCACGCGGTGCGGTCCTCGACGTGCAAGGCCTCCCCTTAGCCATGAGCCTCGCCGTAGATTCCGTGGTTATCAATCCGCTGCTGCTGCCTAACGTCGATACGGCGGTGATGTTCCTCTCGCGGATCCTCGATCTGAACCCCGCGAAGTTATGCGCGGCGATTCTCGAGGCCAAAGGGCAAAAGCCGCGGCCCTCGAAGTCGTCGTGCCTCGCGGAACCCGGTGAACCCACCAAAAAGCCCAGCCAGTTTATGTGGGTAGCTCGCAAGATCACTCCTGAGCAGTCGGCCCGGATCCGGAGCTTAAACCTGGAATGGATTCAACTGCGCACGGAATATAAGCGGCTTTACCCCAACGGCCGTCTCGCGGCGCAGTTACTCGGTGGCGTGCATGAAGATGGCAAAGGCTATGCCGGTGTCGAAAAAGGAATGGACAGCGAGCTCAGTAGCCATATTGGACTGACCCGTGTCGCCGTGGATTCGAAGCAGCGCGGTTACAACATGGAAGTGGCCGAACCCGCTTCGGCGGGCGAGTCCCTGTCGACGACGATTGACCGGCGCATTCAATACGTTGCCGAGCGAGCCATCGAGAAGGCGGTGAAGGCTAACGCTTCCAACGGCTCCATCATTGTGATGGACCCGAAGACCGGGCAAATTCACGCCATCGCTAACTACCCGACTTACGATCCCAACGTTGCGCCGCGCAACGACGCGGAGGTGAAACTAAGGCAGAATCTGGCCGTGGAAGTACCTTTCGAGCCGGGCTCCGTTTTTAAAGTTGTGGCCCTGGCGGCGGCGCTGGAAGCCGGAGCGGTCACCGGCGATACGATGCTGAACTGCGGAGAACGTCTTTTCGGAAAAATGCCTGGCGAGGCGCACGGCCACAAATTAGGTGTGATGACGGTCCGCGAAGCGATCGCCCGTTCCGTGAATGGCTGCGCGATCAAGATGGCGACGCTGGCTGGCCGGGATCGTTACTACCGTACGGTTCGCGCCTTCGGCTTCGGTTCCCCCACCCACGTCGAGTTACCTGCCGAAACGGCCGGCGTGGTGCATCCGCTGCCGGTATGGCGCCAGAATTCGATTGCCTATGTCGCCGTGGGCCACGAGATGATGGCCTCTACGCTGCAATTAGCGCAATTCATGTCAACCCTGGCCAACGGCGGCCGCTTGGTACGGCCGACGATTCTGAAGAAAGAGCTTTCGGCCGAAGCGAAGTTTCTTCGCACGGGCTTCGAGCCAAACAATGCGGAACCGCAGCGCCAAGTCATCCGCCCGGAAACGGCGATGAAGGTTTTGCAAATCCTGGAGTCCGTCGTCCTGCAAGGCGGCACCGGTACCGCTGCCAAGCCCAGCGGCTATTCCGCTGGCGGGAAAACAGGTTCCGCGCAGATGGTGGACCCGAAAACTGGACACTACTTACATGGCCGTTACCATGCCTCCTTCATGGGCTTCGCGCCCTTGAATAACCCGCAATTGGTGGTAGTAGTCACTCTGAACGGCGCCAATCAGATGGCCGGCGCTTTAGCCGCGCCGGTATTCAAGGAAGTGGCGGAACCCGCCCTTCGTATTCTCGATATTCCGAAGGACCTGCCGGAAGTAACCCCGGCCCCGAAGAAAGAAATTGATCCTGCACACTAAATGATGAACCTGGCGCAAGTATTGGACGGAGTGGGGCTGAAGCAGCCTCTCCCCGATGCTGCGCGTTCCCAGCTAGTGCAGGGCCTCGACTACGACTCGCGCCGGATTGAGCACGAAGATATCTTCTTCGCCTTTCCCGGTGTGAACGTCGACGGCCGGAAGTTCGCTATGGCGGCGGCCGCGCAAGGCGCGGTAGCCATCGTTAGCGAACTTCCGCCTCCCCCGCAAGATGCGGGCCTAACGATTCCCTGGCTCGAAGTAGAACATGGCCGGCGCGCCCTGAGCATCGCTAGCCGGAACCTATTCGGCGACTTGACAGGGCAAATAGAATTTACTGGAATTACCGGCACGAACGGCAAGACGACGACGGCCTACTTAGTCGACGCCGTGCTGCGCGCGGCTGGCCGCACCACGGCCTTGGTCGGCACGATTGAGTACCGCTTGGCCGGTGTCGCTCGCACGGCGATGAACACGACGCCCGAGTCACTTGACTTTTACCGTCTCATGCATGAGTTACTCGGCCAGAATGGAAAGTCCTTGACGGCCGAAGTCTCCTCGCACGCGTTGACCCTGGGACGCGTCTGGGGATTTACTTTTCACACTGCGGTGCTCACGAACATTAGCCGTGATCATCTCGATTTTCACCAGACGATGGAAGCCTATTTCGCCGCCAAATGTGAGTTGTTTCGTGGCCAAGCCGCCCCTCCACCGAAGTGCGCGGTCTTGAACCGGGACGATGATTGGTCCGCTCGTGTGCCGCTCGCGGCGGAGACTTGTACCTATTGGTACGGCCTCGGCGCGGATGCCAATGTTCGCGCAGAAAATGTCCGGGAGAATTTCGCTGGGCTCCGCTTTGACGTCAGCGCGCCGCAAGGACGCTTTGCCGTGGAGAGCAAGCTGGTGGGGCGAATCAATGTCTACAACTTACTCGCCGCCTGCGCCACCGGACTCAGCTACGGTGTCGATCCCTCGCAAATCGCCGCCGGCCTGGCAGCCTGTGACGCGGTGCCGGGAAGGTTCGAACGCGTCTACTCCGGGCAGCCATTCTTGGTGGTCGTCGACTACGCGCACACCGACGACGCGCTCCGCAACGTGATTGCCGTAGCACGCGGCATGAACCCGAAGCGCGTCTTAACCCTCTTCGGCTGCGGCGGTGACCGTGATCGCGCCAAGCGGCCGCTGATGGGACGCGCCGCGGCCGAGAACTCCGATTTCGTCGTACTGACGAGCGATAATCCGCGCTCCGAGGATCCGCTGGCGATCATCAATGACGCGCTGGTGGGCCTGAGCCGCTTCGATACGCCGCACTTACTAGAGCCAGATCGCGCCAAGGCCATCCGCGCGATTCTTGAGGCAGCGCGGCCAGGAGATATTGTGATTCTCGCCGGCAAAGGACACGAGAATTATCAGATCTTTCGCGACAAAACAATTCACTTCGATGACCGCGAAGTCGCGCGCGCCTTCCTCGCGGAAATGGGATTTGGGCGATGAAGATGCCGCTCAGCACCCTCGCACAAGTCCTCGGCGCCCCTGCTCCGCTGGGAGAGGCCACGATTTCCGGCTGGAGCATTGACTCCCGTACGGCTGGCGCCGGCGACATTTTCTTTGCCTTGCCGGGAGAGCGCTTCGATGGCCATGACTTTGTCGCTGAAGTGATCGCCAAGGGCGCGCTTGCGGCGGTGGTGGAGCGCCCGATGCCCGGCCTGCCGGTGATTCAAGTCCCCCAAGCGGAAATGGCGCTGCAGAAAGTCGCCACGCAGGCGCGCGAGTGGTGGGGCGGAACGGTGATCGGCGTTACCGGGTCGGCGGGAAAGACCAGCACGAAGGATATTGTCGCTGCGTTGATGCGCGTCGAGCATGCCACGGGCCACACCACGGGCAATCTGAATAATCACTTAGGCGTGCCCTTGTCGATCTTGCGTCTTCCTGACGAGGTGCGCTACGCCGTCCTCGAGATGGGAATGAATCATGCGGGAGAGATTCGCCGTCTGTGCCAAATCGCGCAACCGCAAGTCGCCGTCGTAACGAACGTGGGCTACGCGCACATTGAGAACTTTAGTTCCATTGAGGGAATCGCCGCGGCGAAACGTGAGTTAGTAGAAGCTTTGCCCGCGGATGGCCTCGCGGTTCTGAATTTCGACGATTCCCGTGTACGAGAGTTTCCTCACCCCAAGCGCATTCGCTATGGTTTAACGGCTGGCGCGGACGTGCGGCCGGACCTGGTCGCCCTCGGCGCCACCAGCACCACATTTCGCCTGGACGGAGTTACCTTCCAGTCGCAGCTTACCGGCAAGCACTCTTTGCTCAACTTACTCGCTGGGCTGACGGTGGCACGGGAGTTCGGGACGAAGTTAGAGAATCTGCGCGATGCCGTGGCCGCGCTGGCTCCCGCCAAGATGCGCGGCGAGCGCCGTCAAGTAGCCGGTATGACGATTTTAGACGACTGCTACAACTCGAACCCAGACGCGGCACGCGCCATGCTGGACGTGCTCTCGGAGACGCCGGCGCGCCGGCGCATTGCCGTGCTGGGCGAAATGCTCGAGCTTGGTGAGTGGTCAAACGAGTTACATCGCGGCGTCGGTGAGTACGCCGCGAAGGTCGGAGTTACTGTGCTGCTCGGTATCCGCGGCGCCGCTCAGCATCTAATCGATGCTGGACGAGCTACTGGCTTGGACGCAGGCGCCGCGTTCTTTTTCGAGCGCCCAGAAGAAGCTGGAGACTATCTCCAGACCATCGCGCGCGAGGGCGACGCGATTCTCTTCAAAGGTTCACGCGGTACGCAAGTTGAGCGTGCTCTGGCCCGCTTCATGGAGGGTCGCTAGCATGCTTTTCTGGCTGCTCTACGAACAACTCTACCCCTATTTCAGTCCTTTCCGCGTATTTCAGTACCTTACTTTCCGGACCGCCTTCGCGGCGATCACCGCGTTACTGATGTCGATCGCCTTGGGGCCATGGGTGATCCGTAAACTGAAAGAATTCTCCTTTGGTCAGCATATCCGCGAAGATGGGCCGAAGAGCCACCAGAAGAAGGCGGGAACGCCCACGATGGGCGGACTATTGATCCTCGCTTCCACCATCGTGCCGACGTTACTCTGGGCCAACCTGCGCGACGCCTTCGTTTGGATTGCTTTGTTATCGATTGTCGGCTTTGGCTTTATTGGTTTTTGGGATGACTACGTCAAAATCGCGAAAAAGCGGAACTTGGGTCTCACCTCGCGCCAGAAGCTGGCGATGCAGATCGCTGTCGCGATGGTGATCGGTTTAATTCTTCTCGCGATGCACGCCAAGGCCGGCTATGACACCAAGCTGAATGTGCCGTTCTTCAAGACTTACAAACCAGACTTACTACTGACTAGCTTGTTACAGAATCCGTGGACTTACTTCTTCGGCTTTCTTCCTTTCTTTTTCTTTATGGTGATCGTCGTGGTCGGCGCGTCCAACGCCGTGAACCTGACGGACGGGCTCGATGGGCTCGCGATCGGCTTGATGATCATTTCGTCCGGCGCGATGACCGTGCTGTGCTACGTCAATAGCCATCGTGAGTTCGCCACCTATCTGGATATCGCCCGCGTGCCGAACGCCGGAGAACTGACCATTCTCTGCGCAGCTATGATGGGCGCGTCACTGGGATTTCTCTGTTTCAACGCCCATCCGGCGGAGATGTTCATGGGCGACGTCGGCGCCTTGGCGTTGGGCGGCGGACTGGGAACCATCGCCGTGCTGATTAAGCAGGAATTTTTGCTGGTCTTCATTGGTGGCGTTTACGTGGTGGAATTGCTGTCGGTAGTGCTGCAAGTGGGCAGCTACAAGCTGCGCGGCAAACGAATTTTCAAGATGGCTCCGATCCACCATCATTTTGAGGCTCTCGGGTGGAGTGAAACGAAGGTTGTCATTCGCTTCTGGGTGGCGGGACTGGTGATGGCTCTCTTCGCTCTCACCACGCTGAAACTGCGATGAAAACAGAAGGACTGAAGGTAGTGGTGGTGGGTATGGCAAAGTCCGGCTTGGCGGCGGCGGAGTTTCTCTCGCAGCGCGGAGCCCTTGTGACCGCTACCGACGCGACGCCCCTGGAGAAACTGGGCGACGCAGGCGCGATGCTGGACCGTTTGCAGGTTCCTTTCGTTGCTCAGAACGCTGATTTGCTGGAGAAGGCCGAGTTAGTGGTGGTGTCGCCGGGAGTCGCGGCCCATGCGCCTGATCTGGAGCGCGCGCGCTCCGCAGGGGTTCCGGTGATCGGGGAGGTGGAATTGGCGGCGCGATTCTTGCAAGGTCCAATCGCGGCGATTACGGGCTCGAATGGCAAAACCACGACGACCGCTCTCTTGGGTCACTTACTCGCGACGGCGGGTGTGCCCGCGCAGGTAGGCGGCAATATTGGAATACCACCCACCGCGATGGTTCACTCTTCGCGTCAGGACCAGTGGAATGTACTGGAGTTGTCCAGTTTTCAGTTAGCCACTACTTACAGCCTACGGGCACGCATCGCCGCGATTCTGAATATTTCTGAGAATCACTTGGACTGGCACGGCTCCATGAACGCTTACAAAGAAGCGAAAGGCCGGGTACTGCGGCACCAGACGGCTGAGGACCTCGCGGTGCTCAAACTGGACGACGAAGCGTCGCTCGCTTACTCAGGCCAGACCAAAGCCCGCGTCGCCTGGTTCAGCTTATCGACCCCCAAGAACGGCGGGGCTTGGCTCGCTGGCGACGACTTGGTGCTCGATGGGCAGCGGCTGATGTCTACCAAGGAAGTAACGTTGCCCGGGCGCCATAACTTGGAGAATATTCTCGCCGCGGCCCGCATGGCGCGAGAAACGGGCGCCGGGCTGGAAGCCATCGCCCGCGGCGTAAAGACTTTTGCCGCCGTCGAGCATCGTTTGGAATTCGTCCGCACGCGCCGCGGCGTGAAGTACTTCAATGACTCGAAAGCCACTACTCCGGCGGCGGCCTTGAAATCGATTGAGGCCTTGGATGGACCGCTGTGGATCATTCTCGGCGGCAAGGACAAAGGTCTGGACTTCACGCCGCTCCGCGCGCCACTCGCTGGCCGGACGCGGGCCGCCCTTTTAGTGGGGCAGGACGCGGGGAAAATCGCTGGCCAGTTAGCTGGTGCCGTCCCGCTGGAACAAGTGGGCACGATTGACGCGGCCGTCCGTTTCGCGGCGGAACGTGCGCAGGCGGGCGAAGTGGTCTTACTCGCGCCAGCCTGCACGAGTTGGGATCAGTTTAAGAACTTTGAGGAACGCGGCAAACTATTCAAGGCCGTAGTGCGCGAATTGGAGGGCGACTAAGATGGCAGTGCGAGTCCGTACGGATTGGCCTTTGTTCGGCACGACGCTGGGCCTAGTATTTTTCGGCCTGGTGATGGTATACAGCGCGTCGAGCGTGAAGTCGATTGCTCAGGAATTGAAGACACCGTCGGCCCTAGGTTTGGAAACTGACTTGCCCGTGGACCTGCCGACCATGCTGCGCTGGAACACGATGAAGCAAATCGGCGCGGCGGTGTTGGGATTTTTGGTGTTGATGCGCATCAAGAAGATTGATTATCGCGGTTGGAACCAGTCACGCTGGGCCTTTGCGCCACTCGGGCTTACCGTGCCCTTGGTCATCGCCGCTTATTTTTTCGGCAAGCGGCATCGTTGGTTCGATCTAGGGGTATTTTCTCTACAGCCCTCGGAATTCGCAAAACCCGCCTTGATTTTGTTTCTCGCCTGGTTTATCTGTCGCCGGCTGAGTGACATCAACAGCCGCTATACCTTTGGCCCGGCGGCGATGGTAATTGCCCTATCGGCGGGCGCGGTACTGTTGGCTGACTTAGGTACAGCATTTGTGATGGTAGGAACGGCGGCGGCGCTATTCTACGTGGCGGGCATGGAACGCCGCTACTTTCTGATGGCTGGGCTGGCGCTGATCCCGCTGCTTGGCTTGTCGATCTTGCTGAAGCCCTATCGCCTGCAACGCGTGATTGGTTATTTGGACCCCGATTACAAGGTGATTCAGAAGTTCGATCCCACTGGACGTGTCAAAGACTATGTGGAGAGCGGTAGCTCCAGCCGCGACGCCGTGTATCAGGTGAAGCAGTCAAAAATCGCGGTGGGCTCTGGCGGCATGCTGGGTTTAGGTCTCATGCAGGGTAAGCAGAAAATGCATTATTTGCCGGAAGCGCACACCGACTTTATCTACGCCGTGGTGGGTGAGGAATTGGGCTTATGGGGCACGTCGGCGGTGATTGCTGGATTTCTCGTGCTGCTTTACCGTGGCTTACGCCTGTTTTTTGTGGCTCCCGATGACTTTGGGCGCTATCTGGCGCTGGCCATCACCGTCTCCATTGTGCTGCAGGCGTTAGTGAATATTAGTGTCGTGCTGGACATGGCGCCGACGAAGGGAATTCCGTTGCCGTTGATTAGTTACGGCGGCAGTTCCATGCTCGGAACGTTGCTGATGCTGGGTATGTTGATGAGCGTGAGCGAACACTCGGGATGAGCTGGAGTTTTCTCATGGCGGGTGGCGGAACGGGCGGGCACGTGGTGCCGGCGCTCGCGGTGGCGCGCGAGTTACGCCGCCGTGGACATCAGCCCTTCTTCGTCGGCACGCGCACCGGTGTCGAGGCACGCCTGGTGCCCCGTGAGGAGTTTCCCCTCGAATGGATTGAAATTGGTGGCCTGAAGGGCCTGGGACTCAGCCGGCGTCTGCGAACGCTTTGGCAACTCCGCGCTAGCGTGGTGGCTTCGCGCAGAATTCTTAGGCAAAGAAAGCCCGCGGCCTTGTTTTCGATGGGCGGCTACGTGGCGGCGCCGCCGATGCTGGCGGCGATCTCACGGCGTCTGCCAATGGTCCTGATGGAGCCGAACGCCGTGGCAGGGTTGACGTCGCGCTGGCTGGGCCGCTTCGCGGCAAAGGCTTTGGTGAGCTTCGAAGAGACCATGCGAAGCTTTCCGGCCGGCCGAAGCGAAGTGACGGGGCTGCCCATTCGCGAGGAGTTCTTCACCTTACCTGCGAAGCCGCCAGCCGAGGAATTTTCTGTGTTGGTAACGGGCGGTAGCCAGGGTTCACGGACTTTGAACCAAGCGGCGAGGGCGTCCTGGCCAGCCTTGGCTGGGCAGCCCGTCCGCATGACTTTGCAATGCGGGCGTCCGATGGAAGCCGAGCTAACCGAGGCGTTCGCGCGGAGTGGTATGCGGGGGGAAGTGCGCGCTTTCCTCGAGGACATGCCCGCCGCCTTCGCGCAGGCGGACCTAGTGATTGCGCGCGCCGGGGCAGGCAGCTTAAGCGAGCTTTGCGCCTCGGGGCGGCCGTCGGTGCTGGTGCCCTATCCGTTCGCGGCCGATGACCATCAGCGGCGTAACGCGGAGGCGATGGAACGGAAATCCGCGGCACGCATGGTGCTGGACGGAGATTTTACCGGCGAACGATTACAACAAGAGATTGCCTGGGCCCGCGCGAATCACGCGGATTTACAGGCGATGGGAGACGCAGCGCGCCGATTGGCCAAGCGCGGCGCGGCCGAACGAGCGGCGGATTATCTCGAAGAATTGGCCGCAGGAGGAAAGACATGACAAAGGTAGATTGGGCTTTGATGAACGCGATTTTGAAGCCGGCGCTGGAACGGCGGCCGGAGACACCGGCGCGCGAGCGGGCGGGTACCAGGGGTACTGAATTTGACATAGCCCGCGAAAACCGAAACAATTTTGAGTGAGAATGTTTTTTAAGCAGCAACATCTGCATTTCGTCGGGATCGCCGGGATCGGCATGAGCGGCATCGCCGAGGTGCTGCTGAATCTGGGCTACCAGATCAGCGGCAGTGACCTCAAGCTGTCGCCCTTAACGGAGCGGCTGACGGCCCTGGGCGCGCGTATCGCGGCCGGGCACGCGGCCGCCAACGTGGGCGAAGCGCAAGCCGTGGTGGTCAGTTCGGCCGTGGCGGCGGACAACCCGGAAGTGCTGGAAGCGCGGCGGCGTGGAATCCCGGTGATTCCTCGCGGTGAGCTGTTGGCGGAACTGATGCGTTTGAAGTACGGCATCGCCGTGGCGGGCAGCCATGGCAAGACGACCACTACGTCGCTGACGGCGGCGGTGCTCAGCCATGCCGGTTTGGACCCGACGGTGGTGGTGGGCGGTCGCGTGGGGATGATGGGCGGTTCGAACGCTCGCGTGGGGCAGAGCGAAATTCTGGTGGTGGAGAGCGACGAAAGCGATGGCTCCTTCCTGAAGCTTGCCCCGATCGTTGCCGTCGTTACGAATATCGATCGCGAGCACCTGGACCACTACGCGGACTTGGCGGCGATTCGCCGGGCCTTTACTGACTTTATTAACAAAGTGCCTTTTTACGGCGTGGCTATCCTCTGCCTCGACGACGAAAATATTCAGCAAGTGTTGCCTGATGTGAAGCGGCGGGTGCTCACCTACGGCACCAGCGCGCAAGCCGACTTAGTGATTCGCGACGCGCGCTATGGACACTTAGCCAGCCAGTTTCGCCTCGAGTTACGGGGCCAGGACCTGGGCGAGTTCGAAGTGCCGCTGCCCGGCGTGCATAACGTTCTGAACGCGACGGCTACCGTGGCCGTGGGGCTGGAATTACAACTTTCGACGGAGAAGATCGCGGCGGGATTGAAGAGCTTTACCGGCGTGGACCGGCGCTTTCAGGTACGGGGCGAAGCCGCGGGCGTCACCGTAATTGATGACTATGGGCATCACCCCACCGAAGTCCGCGCGACCTTAGATGCGGCGCGGCGATGCCGCTTTGGACGGGTACACGTTTTGTTCCAGCCGCACCGTTATAGCCGCACGTTCCATTTGATGGACGAGTTTGCCCGGGCCTTTCATCAGGCCGACGATGTTTATGTTACCGACGTTTATGCGGCGAGCGAACAGCCGATTGAAGGAGCGACGGGTGACGCTTTGGCGAAGCGCTTGCGCGACTTCGGGCATCGTGGGGCGGCGTATGTTGGGTCAGTTGAGGCCGGCGTGGAGCAGGTGACATCACAAGCCAAGTCCGGCGATGTCATTATTACTTTGGGAGCTGGCAACGTATCGCAAGCCGGCGATATGATCTTGGGTAGATTGCGGGATCGCCTATGATTATCGACGCCAATGACGAGCGGCCACGGCCGCGGATGGGAGACGCGCCCCCGCCGCCGGTGCAAGACGATGCGGCAGAGCGGCCGAAGCGGGCGCCACGCGCCAAAAAAGTGGAGTCCGCGAAGAATCCTCCGCCGTGGAAGTTACTCGGTTGGAGCTTGGCCGGTATTTTGGGTCTGGTGTTGGTGCTGTGGATTGGCACGCGCGTGGATGACTTTCTCGCCACCGATGCGCGGTTTGCCATAGCTGCTCCGGCGGAGGTGGGCGAAGTAAGTCCGAACCTACAGATCACGGGCTTGAAGCGTTCGAATCAGGAAGAGATTCTGAAGATCTTCGCGGGCGACATTGGGAAGAGCATTTACCTGGTGCCGTTAGCCGAGCGGCGGGAACGTCTGATGAAAGTAGATTGGATTCGCGACGCTTCGGTATTGCGCATCTGGCCGAATCGGCTACAGGTCCATTTGACTGAGCGCGTGCCAGTGGCCTCATTGCATTTGCCGCCTACGCCGCGTGACACGGAGCGAGGGAAGGAGTTCCATCTCGCCCTGATCGATGGCGAGGGCACGATTCTTACTCCCTACGGCGAAGCCCGTGCGCCTGCGCCGGTGATGACCGGCATCACGGCGGAAACGCCCATCGAAGACCGCAAGGTCCGCGTGCAACGCGTGATGAAGCTGATGCGGGAAGCCGGCATTTACCGTGAGCGGATCGCTCGGGTGGACGCTTTCGACGTGAATAATCTACGTTTGTCCCAGCCCTTCATGGAGCGGGAAATTGTTCTGTTACTCGGGCATGAGAAATTCTTCGCGCGGCTGGATAAGTATTTTACGAATTTAGAGAAGTTGCCTACGGATCCGCGGATCCCTGGATTCGACTTGCAGCCGGAGAACGAGATTGTGTCATTGAGTGTGGCAGCGAAGGGCGCGAATGAATAAGCGGAAAGCAATTTTGGCGGCTGGCGTGGATGCGGGAAGCAGCCGCACACGTTGTGTCATTTTATCCGTCGAAGATGAGCGCGTGCGTTATCTGGGCCACGGGGAGCATGTCTCCCGTGGGTGGATTAAGGGCCGGCTGGCCGATCAGCAAAGCGTCGCTGAGAGCGTCCGTTGGGCCGTGCGGAGCGCGGAGCAGGCGGCCGGGCAGCCGGTAGAGTCCGCCGTGATCGGCTTGGGCGGCCCGGGTGTGGTGGGCGGCAGCGCGCGCTGGCCCTATGAATTCGGGCGTCCACGCAAGTTGGATACCGCCGACCTTGAATACGCTATCCGCCGCGCCTCGCGCGTGCAGATGGAAGAAGACCGGCTGCTGTTACAAGTGTTTCCGCAAGACTTCACGGTGGATGGCCGGGCGGGATTCCGCAATCCGAAGGGCATGACGGCGGAGTTACTCGAAGCGCACGTTCATTTGGTGACGGCGTCGGCGCAGGAGCACCAATGCCTGGTGAATGCGCTGCATTCCGCGAGCCTCGGCGTGGAGGAGACGGTATTCGAGCCGATGGCGGCGGCCTATGCGGCCCTGCGTTGGGAAGAACGCCGCCAAGGCGTGGTGCTGCTGGATATCGGCATGCAGAGCACGGACGTGGTGGTCTATCACGGTGACTCACTGCTCTCCACGGTGTCGATTCCGATCGGCGGCGAGCAATTTACCAACGATGTCGCTTACGGTTTGACGGTGGCGCCGGAAGAAGCCGAGCAGCTGAAGTTACAAGTGGGCTGCGCCATGGTTGACTTAACCTCCGCGAAGAGTATCATCGAAATACCGTCGCCGGAGGGCCGCCCACCCCGGGAAGCCATGCGGCGGGACTTGAGTTTGATTTTACAGGTGCGCGCGGAAGAGCTTTTCGAAAAGCTTCGCGAAGCCATTGACGACTGTGGCATGACCCAGCAGTTGTTACAAGGGGCTTTATTGACCGGCGGCGGATCGCGCCTGCCAGGATTATTGGAACTCGCCGAACGCGTGCTGGGCTGCCCGGTGCGTCCGGCGATGGTGGATGCGGATGGAATCGCGGACTTACCGGAAACCCTGGAAGACCCCGCGTGGACGACGGCGACGGGCTTAGCCATGTACTCGGCCCGGATCCGTCTGAAGAAGGAATCAACGAAGCGGGCTCCGGGGTTACTCGGGCTCGTATTTCGTTAAAGGGACCGTAAACCATGGGACAACTCGAGATCTCGAAATTCAATCCGATGCGTTTCGAATTGCAGGATGACGAAGAGCGCCGGGCGGGCACGCGGATTAAAGTAATCGGCGTGGGCGGCGGCGGCTCCAATGCCGTGGCGCGCATGATGACCGAGGGCGTAACCGGCGTCGATTTCCATATCTTAAATACTGACCGGCAAGCCCTGGTCGCTTCGCCGGTGCCGAATAAGTTACAAATTGGCACGAAGATTACCAATGGTCTGGGCGCGGGGGCTGACCCGGCCACGGGCCGGCAGGCCGCACTCGAAGATACTGACCGGATCCTCGAAATCCTCGATGGCGCCGACATGGTATTTGTCACGGCTGGCTTAGGCGGCGGCACTGGCACGGGCGCCGCGCCCGTGGTCGCGGCCCTGGCCAAGGAAATGAACGCGCTTACCGTGGCGGTGGTGACGAAGCCCTTTGAATTCGAGGGTCCGCGCCGGATGAAGCAAGCGGAAAAAGGCCTGGCGGACTTAGCCGCGGCGGTGGACACCGTAATTTCCATTCCGAATAACCGGTTACTCGAGTTAGTGCCGAAGGGCACGAGTTTCTTTGACGCGTTTCGCATCGCCGACGACGTATTGCGGCAAGGCGTGCAAGGCATTAGCGATATTATGACTACGCCGGGCTTGATCAATCGCGACTTCTCCGATATTCGCGCCATCATGAGCGGCATGGGTTACGCGATGATGGGCACCGCGTCGGCGGAAGGTAAGGAAGCGGCGATGGAAGCCGCGCGGCAGGCGATTAGTTCGCCGTTACTCGAAGAGGGCGGCGTGGAAGGCGCGCGCGGCATCCTGATTAATATTACGGGCTCCAGCGCGCTGGGCATCCACGACGTCAACGCCGCCTGTTCCTTGATTCGGCAATCGGCGAAGAACGACGACGTGCAGATCAACTTTGGCGTCGTAATGAACGAAGCGCTGGGGGACATCGTCAAGATTACGGTGATCGCTACCGGCTTTAACCGTCCGCACCTGCCGGCCATTGAGCGCAAGACGTTCTTCCCGACCACGGTGGACACCCCCATGCTCACGCCCGATCCGCACATGCGCTTCCAGCCGGTGGAAGTGGTGGAGGAAGAGGAAGAGTACTTTGAAGCGGAGACCCTGGAAGCGGTACCCGATGAGCCGGAGATTGTGGAACTCCCTTTGCGGCCGGAGCCCACCTGGGCTAAGCCCGTGATGGAGACGCCGCGCCGGGAGCCGGAGCGCGTCACGCCACCGCCAATTCCCCAGCCCGAACCCTTGATGGCGACCCCGGTGGAGCCCGCCGCGCCGACCCCGGCGCCGCCTCGCTTCGAGTTCTTCCGCCGCGAACGGCCCGCGTTTATGAGCCGTTTCGAGAGCATCGCCGAGAGTGGGCCGGAGGTGGTGGAAGCCAACTCGGCTAGCAGTAGCGTAAACGAGCCAGAGCTCCCCAAGCCGGAGCCGGCGAAGCCCGAGCCGCCCAAGGATGACATCGACATTCCGGCCTTCCTGCGTCGCGAGCGCAAGCTGTTCCAGTAAGCTGGTGTTACCCTGGAAGGGAATATGTCTGAAACGACTTCCCGCTTCCAGAGCCGCCATTTCCACGTCACTGACCCTTTTCACCGGGAATGGGAAGTGGAGTTTCGCTGGCTACAAACGGGCATCTCGATTCGGCACGCCGACACGGTCGACGTGAAGTTCGAGCTGCGTTCCAACGGTGAAACGCTGGAGAAAGTGATTGCCCTCCCGCATCCGCTGCTGCTCGAGTTATCCCGCTCAAGCGGAATCCCCTTAACCGACCCGTGGTGCATGCGGCTGGCCTCCACCCACTTACGCATCATGATGCGGACGTGGGAAGACATGGACAAGACGTTGGTGACGTTATCGAGTGCGGATCTCGAGCGCGCGAACGATGCCGTACAGAAGGCGACTGCCGGCGCTCGTCGCTCGGAACTAAGCCATACCGGCTAACTTACTCTGTAACTCGCGTCGCAACAGAAAGTAAGCGACCGTGGCGTGAGCAAAGCCCGTAAAGACGGCCAGGTACCAAAGCTCATGGATCTCGAAACCGGTGCGTCTTGATAACAGGACGGCGGGAATCGCGAAGACAAAGAGCCGGGCGAAAGAACTCGCTAGCGAGGGCCACGTATTTCCCAGAGCCTGAAACATTCCAGAGAAGGTAAACACCAGTCCGCTGGCCACGAAGTTGAGGGCGATGATGCGCAGGTAGTCCGCGCCAAAAGCAACAATGGCCGCGTCGTGAGAGAAGAAGCGGATCAGCGTGGCGGGCGAGATCTGGCATAGCAGCGTCACGCTGGCCATCAACAGCGAACCCATCCACGCCGCGGAGATCATTGTCTGCCGGACGCGCTCTGGCTTCCTGGCCCCGAAGTTCTGGCCTGCCAGCGCGGGCACGGCAAAACTAATGGCCATCACGGGCAGAAATATCGACTGCATCACGCGACTGCCAATGCCATAGCCGGCTTGGGCCTGCGGTCCGAAGTCCCGAATAATCCAGTAAATGATGGCGACGTGAAACGACATGAGAATAAATTCGCCGCCCGAAGGGATGCCGATATTCAGGATCCGTCCCAGGATCGTCAGATTCGGGCGGAAGAGGCGCGAGTCGAAAGTGACGAAGGTCTCTAGGCGCGCGAAGTAAGCAGCTAGCGCGGCAACGCCCGCGCAGATGGCGATGAACGTGGCGATGCCCGCGCCAGCCACGCCGAGCGGCCGTCCGGTGCCCCAGCCGGCGATCAACACCGGGGCGAGCGCGCAGTTCAGCACCACGGTAATAATGCCCACCACCATCGTTGGCTTGGCGACGCCGGTGCCGCGCAAGGCGGCGCCCATCGCCACCAGCGCGAATTGCATCGAGAGCGCGGGGGCGAACCAGAGTAAGTAAGCCGCGCCTTCGCGAATCGTAGCCGGGTCCTTACTCAAGGTTTCCAAATAAGGTTGCCGCAAAACGAAGCCCAGCAAAAGCACCACGACGCCGACGAAGGCCGAGAGCGCGAAGACTTGGTTGAAGACGAGCTGGGCCGCGGGCTGATCCTTCCGGCCGGCCGCTTGCGCGATCAGCGCGGACGCGCCCACGCCTAACATTTGCGTCAGCGCCATGATGACGATGGCGAGGTTGCCGCACAGGCTAACGCCCGCCACGGCCGCGGGTCCCAGGCCAGCCACAAAGTACAGATCCACCAGATAGTAGAGCGTCTGGAACGCCATCGTCACGGCGATGAACGAAGCCAGTTGGAGCAGATGCTTGGCTACGGAGCCTTGCGTCAGATCTTTCATCGTCTCCCAGTATAGGGGACTACTTCGCGGCTGGAATCGCGAAGGTGAAGCTAGCCCAAAAGCTCTCCCAGTCCGCGGCCCGTGGCTCCGCACAGCGCTCCATCACAATGGCGTGCAGACGATGGGGCCCAGCGGCCTTCACCGGAATACGAATACGGCCTTGAGCATCGGTGCGGCCGAAGACCTCCATCTTGGCCCTGCCGTTTTCTAACCAAGCGGACTCCACCGCGACGTCGACGGCCGGCTTCCCTCGGAAGAGCACCTGCACGGGCAGGGAAGCGCCGGGCCGCAGCGAGTAGGGGTCCGCCTCGGGGATGATTTCGATAGTAAGCCCCGCCGCCTGCCGGAATTGGTCATCGCTGACCGAGTCCGCCTGAATCAGCGACTTGACGTACTTACTATAACGCTCGCGGCCGGGCTTGCCAGCTTCCCCGTGTTTTTCGCGCCAGGCCAGGGCATTGGTGAGGTTTTCGTGTTGTAAGTAGGAGCGGAACTTGGCGGGGTCGAGTTCAATCAGGCTGGGTAGGGTCTGCGCCGTCAGGATGGCGAGTCCGGAGGCTGGTACCAGAACTTCGGCCGTGGTGCGCTTGGGCTCGGCAACGATCTGCTCCATCGCGGCTTGCCCGCCGCGCGAGAGTAACTTCGTATTCCGCATCCGGTCCGGCTTCACGGCGGACACGCCCTCCGGGAATTCGTCACCGTTTTGAAAAACCAGACGTAACTTAGTGCCCTTTGAGGTGGTGAACTTCTCGGGCATCAAATAAAGGTCGTGGCCCAGTACCGGAAGGGCAGCGAGTAAGTAAATGAAGAATTGATGCATGGCGAATTTCCTTAGAACTGTAACTTGAGGGACAACTGGAGAGAGCGCGGACCACCGGTCTGAAAGAGCGGGTTGAGTCCGCCGGCGCTCGAAGTGCTGACGATTTGCGTGGAGCGCCCGAAATTCGTGTTGGTGAGCACGCCAATCGGGTTAGCGAAATTGGGCGTGTTGGTGAGATTAAAGGCGTCCACCCGGAAATCGAGCCCGATGGTTTCGGTTAGGCGAACGCGGCGGCGCAAGGAGAGGTCAACCTGTTGCTGGCCGAAGCCGCGGAGCGTGCCGCGGCCGAGCGTGCCTTGGCGAGCTTGGGCCAGCGGCGTTGCGCCATCGAAGGCGGCGGGATTGAAGCGCCGGCCGCCGGGAAGGGTGTCGCTATTGAGATAAAGCGGCTGGCCGGGCACCAAGTCCGGACGGGCGACGTTCGTTAATCCGAGCCCTAAGGGATCGCGCCCCGTCACCACGGTGACCGGCGTCGCCGTACGAGCGCGCACGATGGCATCGAGCGCGAAACCGCGCAATACGGCCCGGACGGCGCGGTTTTGCGAAAAGCTGGGAATCTCGTAGCTCATCGCGCCGGTGAAGGCTTGCCGGATGTCGAAGGCCGAGGGTCCGCGGTCCGAAGCGGCGCTCAGCCGCGTGAGCGGGGCCTGTAGATTCGTGATCGACTCGTCCGAAGCCGTGTCGAGCGACTTGGCTAGCGTGTACGAGAACAGCGCGTTCCATCCGCGGCTCATGCGGCGTTGGAATTGCATCTGGAGCGAATGGTAATCGGAGTAACCACCGTTGTTCACGGTATCCACCCGGGTAAAGAGCGGGTTCTGTAGCACCTGCGGCCGCAGGCTTTCCACGCGCGCCAACCGGCGCCCCGCCGAGCCCACGTAGGAGGCCGAGAGCGAACTCTTCGCGCCCAACGGCTGCTCGATGGCGAAGCTATATTGCAGCGAGTAAGGCAGCCGGTAGTTGTCGTCGTAATCGAAGAGGCGCGGATACGGGGGGTTTAGATTCTGGGGTCCGACTTCGGAGAAAAAGACCGGATCCGTGAGGGGCGTATTGGTCACGGTCCGAATGCGGGAGAAGGGGTAATTGCCGGGCGTGAACGCCGTTCCGGTAAAGGCGTAGCCCAGGTCATAGAACGTGCCGAAACCCAGTCGCAGCACAGTGCCGTGGCCCGCGAAGGGCTGATAAGCGAGGCCTATGCGAGGGGCGAAGTTCGCGTAAGTGGTGTTGTACAGCCGGCTCCCCGCGGGCGCCAGTTTAGCCGATGGCGGGTTGTCGAGGCCGGTGAGCGTAAATGGCAAGTTGCCATTAGCTTCAGAGGGCGCGGGATTTACTTCCCAGCGCAAACCGTAAGTGAGCGTGAGACGTGCGTTCACGCGCCAGGCGTCCTGCACGAAGGCGGAGAAATTCAAGTAGCGCGGTTCCAGGTAGTTACTCACTTGGCGGATATCGCCCGTCGGCACCACGCCGGTAGTAAGTGCAGTGATCGTGGGAAAAGTGAGGGTCTTACTGAACAAACGGCCACCGATGGAGGGCGCCAGCCGCCGTAAGTCCACGCCGAACTTCACGGCATGCGCGCCGCGATTCCAGCTCGCGGTATCCACCACGTTCCACTGGCGCTGGGTATTCCGGCTGAAGGTGCCTGGGCTCAGGGTATTTTCGTCGTTGGCGCCGATGGTGACATAGTAGAGCGACGTGGCCGGGTCCGCGAAGGAGGGAAAGAGTAAGTCGCGCGGGAGTAACTTCGCGCCGCCGAAGGTATCTTGCGTATAAACCTGCGACGCAACGGCGCGGCTCCAATTGAAGCGTAAGTCATTGGTGAAATTCGGCGAGAGTAACAGCGTCGCTCCCGAGGTGACGGTGCGCGTGCCACCGCCCAGCGTAGCCACGAAGCTCGGTGTCGCAAAACGGCCGCGTTCCCGGTTCTCCGAAGGCGCTTCGTTGAAGCGCCCGAACACCGTCAACCGCCGCGAAACGGCATGATCTACGCGGACGCTGGTGGCGTCCAGATGCGAGGGGTTAGAGAAGCTGGTGACGTAGGGTGTCTCGGCGGGTGCGTCGGCCAGGGGCGGCGCTACGGGGAGCGGGTAGGCCTCAAGCAGCGACTTTACCGCTCCCGTGGCCTGCTGCCGGGCGGCCAAGGACGGCACGCGCGACGGTACGGAAATGACCGGCTGGATGAGCCGCAGGCCTTCGTAGGAGGCAAAGAAAAACGTGCGGTTGCGCACGATGGGCCCACCGGCGGTAACGCCGAAGTCGTTCTGCCGCAGCGGCGGACGGCTCAGGCCATTGCGATTCCCGAACCAGTTGTTGGCGTCGAGCTTGTCGTTGCGCAGATAGTGGAACGCGCTGCCGTGAAATTGATTCGTGCCAGAGCGCGTCACAATGGCGACTTGCGCGCCAGGTTGGCGGCCGTACTCCGGAGCGTAAGTGGAGGTCTGAATCGTGAACTCCTGCACCGCGTCCACCGACGCTAAAGCGCTGGTGCTGCCCTGCGAAGAGAACGACGGCGTGCCGCCGCCCGCGCCCTCATACGGCGTGGTGGCAAAGGGCAGCCCAAAGTTGGCGCCGACGCCGTCCACCGTGAAGTAGTTGGTGCCGGTGCGTTGGCCATTCACTGAAAACTGCCCCTGATCCGGCAGCGTCGAAGGGGTGAAGACGACGCCGGGCGACAGGCTGATGAGCGTCTGAAAAGTCCGCCCGTTCAGCGGCTGATTGGCGATGAACGCGCGGTCCACCGAGGTGGCCACTGCGGGGCTCTCGCGCACCAGGGGTGTCTCATCGGTAACTACGATGGTTTCGTCCCGCGCCGCCACTTGCAGAGTGAGGCGCAGCGAGCGTTGGTCATTGGCGTTGATCACGATCGCCGGCCAGCGCGCCGGGCGGAAACCGGGTCTCTCCGTCGAAAGCTCGTAAGTGCTCGGCTCCAAGGCCGAAAAGACGAAGGCGCCGCGTTCGTCGCTGTTTATCTGGCGGATAAAGCCCTTGCCCGTGTCGCGTAGAGTTAGCGCGGCATCGCGGAGCGCGCCCTGCTGGGCGTCCTGGACATAACCAGAGAGCGTGGCCGTGGATTGGGCCGCGAGCAGGGGAGTGAGCGTAACGAATAGGAGAAATCCATGGCGCATGCGTAGCACTTCTTTCAGAAGAGTACTACGGAAGCCGAACGAAATCGGATTTACTTTTTTCTACCGCTTCGAAACCAAAGTGTGGAGCGACGCGACGATGGCGTCGGCGGCGGACGATTGCAGCTTCACCAGTTGGCCCGGCATCAGTCCTCCCGCGACGAGGAAGACGACGATGGCGCCCAGCGCCCAGCGTTCGCGCGGGAGAGCGTCCAGCGAGATCGTGGAGGGCAGAATCGGCCTTCCCAGAAAGAGCCGGGCGAAGAGCCGGAAGATACTGAAGGCGTTAAGCGCCGTGGCCAGCGGCAGTGCGAGCCCGATCCAGGGATGCGATTGGAGGGTGCCATGCAGGAGTAAGTCCTCGGCGGCGAAGCCTAGGGTGCCGGGAAGGCCGACGAGCGCGAGTCCGCAGACGACAAAGAAAACGCTGAGCCGGGGAGCGATGTTGGCGAGACCGAGGAAGCCGCTGCGCTGGCCGAGTTGATCCACCCGGCTTTCGAGCGCCTGATAGACGCCGCAGAGTCCGGTAGTAGCGCCGGACACCACCATCCACTGCACCAGCGCCCCCGTTACTCCCTCCGGTGTCAGGCTCTCCAGGCCAGCCAGGACGATGGAGGCTTGGCTGACGAGCAGGAGGCCGAGCATGCGGCGCGGGGAGCGTTCCGCGATAGCCGCCACGGCGGCCAGTGCCGCGGTGAAAAGAGCGAGGTCCGCGAGCAGCGGAAAAAACTCACGCGAGATGGCGGGGAATAGGGGCAAGCCAACTCGCGCGAGCAGGAACGCACCCAGATGCCCATTCACCAGCAAGGCAGCGGGCAACAGCGAACCTCTTTCGAAGGCCGCCGCTGGCCACGAGTGGAGCGGAAAGATTCCCTTGCGGAGGAAGATGGCGAGTGCGAGCAATCCGAAAGCCCATACCCCGCCCGGAGCACCGTGGGATGCCTGGAGCACTTGCAACTCAAACGAGCCGCTGCTGGTGCCAATCAGGAAGATGGAGCCCTGCAAAGCGAGCACGCTGCCCAACACCACGCCCCGCGCGTAGAGCGAACGTTCGCCGTCGAAGAGCAGCGGCCACGATGCCAGTAGCCACGCCGCACCCAGCAACGCCAGGTGTTCGGCGGCGTAGGCGGTAAGCGTTGCCGCGAGCACCAAGGGGATCTCGGCAAAAACCCGCGCGGACCATTCACGCTTCGGCAACAAGGCCAGGGTCGCCAAGCTCAACGCGGCGAACACCGCCATGGGCAGGGCGTTGACGGCGTCGGCACTGAGGTAAGGGGCATCGACGCGGCCTCCGTTGCTCACCGCGTAGAGGTTGATGAGCGTGGCTAACAGGCTGAGCAACACCGCGGCGTGAGCGATGCGGCGCGCGTGTTCGCCTGCGCGCCACGCTAGCAGGGAGCCAAGGAGGGGAATGAGGACGGCGGCGAGTAGCATTGTGTTTAGTCCAGCCCCTCCGCCACATTGTTGAGGGCGCGCTGTGGGGTGCGCGGTGCGGGTGCGGCAACCGGTCCGGCCAGCCAGCTCGAGAGACGCTGAAGGGGATCCGCGAAGCATCGGTCAATCAGATGGTCGAGGTGGCCGCGGTCCATCGCGAAGCGGTAGAGCCACAGCCGCAGTCGAAGCGGCAGCCACTGGTCGTAATGCTCGCCGGTGACCGGAAGGGGTCCGCCGGCTGCCGAATGGAGCTGATGAAAGTCGTGCAGCATGGAAGGAGCGCGCAGGAAATGCAGGGTGCGGACGATCGCGTGCCCGATCATGTGGAAGAGCGCCAGAGTCGTAAGGCCTAGTCCGATTTCGACGAAAATAAGTCCGAGCTGTGACAGCGCCGCGAGTGCGAGATTGGTCTTGGCGTCGGAGCAGGTGCGGCTGGAGAGCGTGCCGTACATGGCGGTGAGTCCGCCCACCAGCACGACGCAGGTCGCCGAGACAGGCGAGGCCAGCAAAATCGGCTCCGCGCGCAGGAGTAAGTAAGCGCCGAGATGGACCGAGATCGCGCCGTAGAAGATGGCGCTCGACGGCGTAGGGCCTTCCATCGCCCGCGGTAGCCAACCCGAAAACGGCAATTGCGCCGACTTGCCGCTGGCGGCAAAAAGCAACGCCAGAGCGACGATGATTGCCTCGGTCCCGTGGAGTTCGCCCGCGGAGAATAAATCGCTGTAAGTAGCCGTATCCGCCCAACGATGCATCAGGAAGACGCCCACCAGCAAACCGATGTCGCAAGTACGATAAGTGGCGAAGACCCGGATCGCGTTGCGCACGGGTCCCGTGCGGTTCTCGAAAAAGGCAATCAACAGAACGGAGGAAATGCCCACTAACTCCCAACCCCCGATCAGTAAGTCAAACGAGCCGGCGGCGAGCACTAACAGCGCCCCAAAGAAATATAGGTGCAACTGCAGATAAAAGCGCAGAAACCCCGCTTCACGATGCAGGTACGTCTTCGAAAACGCCGCAATCAGAGAAGTAAGCAGAATCGTCAAGCCCAACATTGGGAGACTGAGAGAATCGCTCAGAAGAACGAGCGGAAACGTGTAGTGGTGGACGCGGAACCAGTCGCCGAGATGCGCGCTGACTCGGAACTCGCCCTGCATGGCGAGGATCACCACGAGGGCCGTAAACGCCCCGCCGCTCACGGCAAACGTCAGGCGCGTCAGCCGCGTCACCCAGTGCTCGGGCAATTCGGCGCCGAGGAGCCAGGAAAGCGATAGAGTGAGAAACGCCAAACCAGGCGCGGCTACCAGCAGGCACAAGAGGATCGCGGACGTTTCCATTTAGTGCTTTCCCGCCCCGGCGGCGATCTTCGCAATGGGCAGATGCTTCCGCTTGCCGTGATACCAGTCCATCGAAGTGGCCACCACGGGTGTGCCGGACGCTTCGGGGACGAAGGGCTCATAACCATGGTCCCTCCGCACGTGGACCGCGCCGGTCTCGGGGTCGAGCGTCGCCAGCCGGATCCAACGATGCTTGGCTAGGTTGGCATTGTACGGATTCGAAAGGATGGTTGCCTCCAGCCGTACCGGCGTCGTTTCGATCACGAAAAGAATTCGGACCGGCTCGTGGATTTCCACCATCTGCCAAGGGAGGCCGGTGCGCAAGTCACTCGCGTGGCCATTCATTACCCCCACCAGGCCCGTAATGTTGTGCGGTAATTTCGTGCCGCAGCCATAGCCTTCGTTGTCGACGAAAGAGAAATAGTATTCCAGACTAATGCCGCTGCAAACAAGAATCACCGCGCCCAGTTGACGCTTCAGGAAAGTGTCATCCGGGTCGACCGTGGCGTCGTAGGAAACCAGGAAGGCGCGGCGGTCTAGAAACAAACCGCGCAGGGAATCGCGCCGGCCGACATAGCAAACGGCATTGGTGCAGTGGCCGTACTCCGGACGCGGCTGCGCCAGATGCTCCGCCCGCTCTTCCACATGGAGCAAGGCCAAGTTCGCGTCGCGCGACTCTTCGAAAGCTTCAAACCGCCGCGACCGTTCGTGCGCGTCGAGCGCCCGGGCGCGATCCAACTGGCCGCGGATGGTGGCCAAGTCGCCCTGGTGGGTAGCCGGCAACGCATCCAGGTCGTAGAGTTCCACCAGGTCACTGCATGTATCGTGGTAGCCGCCCACGAACCAGGTATCCTCGGGCACTTCGATGCCCATGGCCTTCAGCCCGGCGCGGACGCCCGGGCGGTTGGCCATCGCCGCGAAGATGCGGCCGTTGGGACCGCCGCGACGGCCGCCGCAAGCGCCGCAATCGTGCGCCGATTCGTGCGGATTGTTGAGCGAGGTCGACCCGTGCCCCAATACGACTATGATGCGCGAGAAGTTGCGCACCAGGCCCGCGCCGCGCAGCAACCCGCTCACCCGGTCAATCTTCTCCTGCGTTGTAAAGCCCAGGTCGAGTTCGTGGTGCGGGTCCCCAGCCACTTTTTCCTGGCTGGCAAAAGCGAGCGCGGTGCGCGGCTCCGGGAAGAAGGCTTCGTGCAGGCGCTCGCGCAAGCGGCCCGCCGTGCGTGGCGCCAGGACGCGGGTGATCAGCGGCGCCAGCGAGAATAGGCCCAGCAGCGCCGTGCTCACCCAACCGCGCACCAGCGAACGGGAGGAGACGTAGAGCGCATGGGAGATCTGCGACCAGATACGGCGTCGCGCTTTGCGAACACCCAACAGGTGTTCGTCTGCCGCGTGAGGCTGCTCCGCGATGGCGTGCCCGGGTTTCACCACCACGGGGCACAATGCCGCACCGTGCGCGTCGTCAATGCCGGTGAAGTGCATCGCCACGCCGAAGAACCCAGCCGCGCCGAACGTGCGCACCGTGGGTGCTACTTCCTCCAGATGCCGCCGGATCGACTCTTCGCGCTCATCAATGCAGAAAAATACCTGCGCCGTCGGGCGCGCTTCATCCGTGGGCGGCAGGGTTACCGCTTCGCCCCGATGCTGTGCGATCGGCGAGAGAATCTCGGTCTCGTGCCGCCGCTCATAGGCCAAGTGAAAAAGGCGCCGCCGTTCCATCCCGTCGCAAGCCTGTACTTCGCGTTCCAGCCGGGCAAAGTCCGTCGCGGACAGGCTCCGTAGGCGATCCGCCGTGAAGTTGAGCGACGAAAGCGCGTCGAAGAGTAATGCGGCGCGAGCCAGCCGGGCGCCTTCAGGGTTTGCGCGCTGCGCGCCCACGGCGGGCAGTTCCCCTTCGTCACCGTCGTTCGTGGCTACCGCCAACAAGGTCACCCGTACCGCGAGATAGTCCAGCAACGACGCGCGGACGTGCTGGTAGGGCGCCAGTTCGGGTTCTTCTTCCAGACGGTGGAAGAGCCCCGCCCAGCCGGGCAAGGCGAGGAGTTCGTCGCGCAGGAATTCCTCGGTGTCCTCTACCTGCAACTCCTGCAGCAACGACAGCAATACCGCCGTCGCATCCTGGCCGTTCTGCCGGCGAAAGGCTTCCGCGACGCCGCGCAGACCGTGTGGCGCGAAAAATACCGGCTGCGACATCAATTCGCGCACCGCGCCCAGGAAACCGAGCGCGCGATTGGGCATCGGCCAATAGGCCATGCCCTGATCCAGGTAATTGGCACACAGGCGAATCAGCAGGGGGTGGACGATGTTGTCCAGCGGACGCGCGCTCGCCGCGGGCCGGCGCTCTTCGCTTGCGTCACTGCTACGCTTCACGCAGAGGTCAAACAGCGCGCGTGCCGCGAGCGGACGCACTGAGGTCGCCAGATCGCCTTCGGCCAAGCGCCACGCCACCGTTCCCGTGTCGAATTCACGCACACCCGGCAGCAGCATGGCGCGGCGCAACGTCCGCCGGTCCAGCCCGGCGATGATCGGCTCATTCGGCTCTTCGGCGAGCACCGTGTCCAGGTCGCGGGCCTGGATGCGGCCACGGTCCAGATCGCGCCGGTAGGCAGCCTCGCTCATGAACGGCTCGGTGCCGTAAAGCCGGGCCGCCGCCACCACCCCTTCCTCAAATGGCAGGTTCTCAAAGGCGTGCAGCGTATTGTGATGGATAAAGACGCCGATGGGCCCCTGTGCGGGCAGGTAGTGCGCCAGATGGCCGACAAGGTGGGCGACATGCTCGCGCGGATCGTGGTGCATGGCCAACTATGCTCCCGCCGCCACCATCCGGGGCTTTACACGCACGGAATGTTGGTGATGCGAGAGCGGCGTGTGGTCTTCCAGGCCCACCAGGACGATTTCGCGGTCCGTCCACATCTTCTCAAGTGTTTCGAGCTTCGCCAGTACCGTGTGATCCACCACCCAGGCATTGTCGAAGTCCACTACCACCTTGCGGACGCTGCTATCGAGGGCGGTTAAGCGCTTCTTCAGGCCCAGGTAGTTCGAGAAGATCGCCGAGTCATGCACATGCAGGGTCACCGTGTCGCCCTCCCGTTCTTCTTCCACAATGGCTCTGAAAAGGCTGCGCAACGTCGCGCCATTCTTCAGGTGAATGGCCAACTTCAGCACCAGTCCGACGCCGACGCCAATCAACAGGTCCGTCGCCAAGGTAACCAGCATCGTCGTCACGAAGAGGAACAGTTGCTCCTTGCCGATGTGGTACGTGTGGACAAACTCGTTGGGCGCCGCCAAGCGGAAGCCGGTAAAGATGAGCATCGCCGCCAAGGCGGCCAGCGGAATCTGTTGCAGCAACATCGGGATCAAGGCGATAGAGAGCAATAGGAAGGTGCCATGGAAAAAGTTCGCCCAGCGCGTCTTCGCGCCATTGTCGATGTTGGCCTTGCTACGCACGATCTCGGAGATCATCGGCAAGCCGCCCAAGGCGGCGGCCACCATATTGCCCACGCCCACTGCCAGGAGGTCCTTGTTCAAGTCGCTCGCCCGGCGTTCGGGGTCGAGCGAGTCCACCGCCGTCACGCTCAGCAAGGACTCGATCATCCCCACCAGCGCGAACATGACGATGTACTTGATTGACGCCGGGCTAAAGATCATCGAGAAGTCCGGGAAGGCTAGCGCGCTGATCATTGAGGCCGGTAGCTTGATCAGGAAATTCGGCCCCAGGTGATAGCTATGATGCGCCAATACGTAGTTGTGTTCGTGCTTCAGGTCGAAGATCATGCCCAACGGAATCGCCACGGCCAGCACCAACATCGGTCCCGGCACGCGCTTCAGCCAGCCGATCTTCAACATCGGCAAACCAAAGAGAATCAGCAGTGATACCAGACCGATAAAGAACACCTCCGGGTTGAGGTTCATGAGGCTATGCGGAATCTCGGCCAATAGGTGCAGCGGCTCCTTGCCTTCGGGTACCACGCCGAGCGCCGTATGCGTTTGCTTCGAGATGATAATCACGCCGATGGCGGCCAGCATCCCGTGGACCACGGAGGACGGCATCATGTCGCCAATCACGCCGCTTTTCGTCAGCGCCAGAATCACTTGAATCGCTCCCGCCACCATGCCCACCGCCAGCAGGCGATGGTAGCCCGCCAGATTGTCGCCCGCGCCCAACTCCGTTACGCAGCCAATCGCGATGACAATCAGCCCAGCGGCCGGTCCTTTAATCGTCAGCCGGGCGCTGCCCAGAAAGGAGACCACCACGCCTCCCACAATGGCCGTAATCAGGCCCGCTGTCGGCGGCACGCCGCTGGCCATCGAAATTCCCAGGCACAGCGGTAAAGCGATCAGGAAAACCAGGAATCCCGCAATCATGTCGGACTTCATCGTGTTCGGCATCAAAAAACTCTCCTGCAACCAGGATGCCGTCCTCGCGCGCAAATTCCTATCCCATGGGCAAGGGACCTCTGGCCCCTGTTCCACGGGAGACGCGGAATTTTGGCTATCGTCTTTTGTTCGCCGTAAGCCCTACGGCAGGTACTTCTTAAGGTCCGGATTCAGGCGCGCCTGCACCTCGGGGTCGTTCAGATTCTGCTGCGTCACCAGCAACGGCGCGATGTTCTGGATCTTGCCCACCGCCTCGCCACGCGTCACCTTCAGCGCCGCCATCACGGACTCGTAGCCCATCTTGAACGGATGTTGCGCCACCAGCGAATCGATCACCCCGGCTCGTAAGTCATCCAGCAACTGCGGGCTCGAATCGAAGCCCACCAGCTTGCATTTGGTGCCCCGCGCCTTCACCGCCTGGCTCGCGCCCGCCGTGCTGCTCTCGTTCGACGCGAAGACGCCGCTCAGGTTCGCGTGCGCCGTCAACATATTCTCCGCCACCTTCAGGCTCTGCGCGTAATCCGCATTACCGTAGCGCTTATCGGCGATCTTGATGCCGGGGAACTTCTTGGCCAACGTCTCTTCGAAGCCCGACTCGCGCGCCATCGTCGACGCCACGCCGGGCTGCACCGCGACGATCACCACTTCGCCCTTGCCGCCCAACACCTCGCCCATGCGGTCCGCCGCCAGTGAGCCGGCCGCGTAGTTGTCGGTCGCGATCTGGCTCGAGAAACGGTCCGTATCGATGCCCGAGTCAAAGATGATCACCGGAATCTTGGCGTCCACCGCGCGATTCACCACGCCTACCATCGCCATCTTGTCGATCGGGGCCAGGCAAATCGCGTCCACCTTGCGATTGATCATCGCGTCGACAATCTGGATCTGGCCATTGAAATCGGTCTCGGTGGCCGGCCCATTCCAGCTCACATCCACGCCCGCCTCCCGGCTGGCGGCGATCGCCCCCGCCTGCACCGACTGCCAGAAGACGTGCGTCCGCCCCTTCGGGATCATGCCAATGGTCTTCTTTTGCGTCCGGTTGCAGGACGTGCCAGTGACGGTAACGGTGGCGGCCGCGGCGATCAGCCAGCTTCGGCGGTTCATGGGCATTAACCTTTACTTGGGGAACTGCTTGGGTGCCTGGTGCTGCGCCATCCAGCCCTCGCCGTTTAACGACTTGAGGAAGGCCACTAAGTCCGTCTGTTCCGACGGCGACAGATTCAGCGGCTTCATCTTCTCATCCAGATTCTTGTTCTTGATGCCACCCTTATTGTAGAAATCGACTACGGCCTCCAGCGTGGCTAGGCTTCCGTCGTGCATATAAGGCGCGGTGCGGGCGATGTCGCGTAGCGTGGGCGTCTTAAAGGCGCCCCAATCCGCGTCGTTCTTGGTGACCTCGTAGCGTCCAGCGTCCGGCGTCGCCTTGTCGATGCCGACACCCAGGTTGTGATACGAGTTCAACGTGAAGTTAATACCTTCGTGGCACTGGTCGCATTTGGCTTTGTTGAAGTAGATGTCCATGCCGCGCACCTGAGCGGCGGAAAGGGCCGCTGTGTTACCCACCTTGTAACGATCGTAGGCGGAGTTCCCCGAAAGCACCGTGCGCTCATACGTGGCGATCGCCTTCGTGGTGCGGTCAATGTCGATCTCCGGCGACCCGAAGGCCTTCGCAAACAGCGGCGCATAACCCGGAATCGCTTGGATCGCTTTCACCACGCCCGCATGCGTGTTTCCCATTTCGATGGGATTCTGCATCGGGCCGCCCGCCTGCTCTTCCAAGGACTTCGCGCGGCCATCCCAGAACTGATTCAAACTGTAGGCGCGGTTAATCACCGTGGGCGCGCTCCGGCCGCCCCGTTGACCCTTGATGCCATCCGACACCGCCTTGCCGTCCGTAAAGCCGAACTGCGGCGCGTGGCACGTCGCGCAGGAGACGGTATTGTCCGCCGAAAGCCGCGTGTCGAAGTAGAGCAACTTCCCCAACGCCACCTTGTCGGCGGAATAAGGATTGTCTTTCGGAAACTGCACCGGCAACAGTCCCAGCGGAACGGCCAGCTTTTGCGCGAATACCAAGGGCGTCAGCAACACGACGGTTGCCAGCGCCCAACGAATGTTTTGCCTCATTCCCTTACTTCTTCGTGTAGCCCTGCACGTAGAGCGCGCTGAAGCCGCCGTGCTTGGAGACGGTGCCCGTCACTTCCATGATGTGCGCGGTGTGCTCAATGGCGGCCTTGCGGAAATCCGTCATGCCATCGCGGCGCAGGTCATGCTCTTCTTCCATCAGCATGTACATGGTGCCGTCCTCGGTCAGCAAGCCGATAGGCTGGCCCGCCGTGAAGCACTTCTGCGCGCAGGAGCGATGCTTCTCTCCGTGCTTGCCGATCTGCAGATAGCAGGAGAAATCCAGAATTTCGCCCGTCACCGTCGCGGTCATCGCCTTGTTCGGCTTGCCGTCCACCGAGGCGCCCATCGTTGTCGCGCTCCAAACGTCGCCCGCCGTGCCGAGCTTGCCCATCGGCGCCGCGTAGCTGCCGCCTTCCACCTTCATCTGGGGCTGCAAAATGCCCGGACCCTTCCGGGCCATCTTCTTCTCGCCCTGCGCGACCAACAGCGTGCTCAGGCCAATAGCCAAAAGGGCCACCCCGGCGAATACCTTGAATGTCTTCATAGCGAATCTCCTTCGATTGAACTAACCGCGAACGCTGGCCGCCGGAATCTTGCGGAGCAAGTCCTCGAGTTCGGCCCGGCTTTCACTCCCGATGGTGAAACAGTCGATGACGTCCGAATGCGCCAGATTGTACTGGAGCGCTTCATCTACTTTATCGCGCAGCTTGCCCGCGCCGAGAACTTTCATGCCGATGATGCCCTTGCCGGCCGCTTTCATCTCTTTCAGCACCGCCAGCACCACCTGCGGATCCTTGCTGTCCATGGCGATCCCATGCGCGTTGAAGCGCGCCAAGTCGACCTCCACCCACGGCGTCTTCGCCGCCACCTTCAGCGAACCCAGCGTATGGCAACTGGTGCCCTTGGTCCGCACAATACCCTTTTCCTGCATCTCGCTGATCACGGCCATGGCGCCCTTCTTGCGCTCCGTCCAGTCGTCGTCCAGCATGCAGTGCAGCAGCAGAATATCGAGGTAGTCCGTCCCAAGTTCGCGCCGGAAACGGTCGATGTCGGCGCGCATCTCCTTCTCGGTGGAGGCGCGCGTCTTGCTCATCAGTGTCACCTTGTCGCGCGCGATGCCGTTCTTTAGGGCTTGCTTGAAGAACGGGTGCGTGCCGTACTGGTCCGCTGTGTCCCAAAAGGTAATGCCCTGGTCGAAGCCCGCGCGAATCAGTTCCGTGAAGCCATTCATGCCCAGCTTGCGCGTTTGATTCGAACTGCCGCCCACGCCATTCGTGCCGGAGCCCATGGCCATGCGCGAGAGCGCGATCTTCTTGGGCCCCAAAGTCACGCGATCCGTCGCGCTCTTCTTCGTGGTGCCCGCGTAGAGATGATAAGGAAACGCCGCGGCGGCGCCCGCGGCAAATAGCGCTTGACGGCGCGATACGGGACGGCCGGTCTTCGGGCACACCTGCATAGGCGAAAATCCTCCTGCCAAAACCGCAAGGTATCACACTCCCGCGCTTCGATACAATCAAGAGCCAATGCGCTCCACTCTTTGTCTCTTGATTTTCTGCGCCACCCTTTCCGCTCAGGAACGCTGGCAAGCCCGCTCCATGGTCATGTCGCAACACGGCATCGTAGCGACGTCTCAGACGCTCGCCTCCCAAGTGGGCGCGCAGATTCTCGCCAAAGGCGGCTCCGCCGTCGACGCCGCCATCGCCGCGAACCTCGTGCTCGGCGTCGTCGAGCCCATGATGAACGGCATCGGCGGCGACTTGTTTATGATCCACTGGAACGCCAAAACCGGCCAACTCACCGGCCTCAATGCCAGCGGTTGGTCCGGCAAAGGCTATACCCTCGAAGCCCTCGCCCAGCGCGGACACCATACCGGCATTCACACCGTCACGGTCCCTGGCGCCGTGGAAGGCTTCGCCCAAGCGCACAAGCGCTTCGGCAAGTTGCCCTGGAAGGACCTCTTCCTCCCCGCCATCCACTACGCCAGCGCCGGCTTCCCCGTCACCGAAATCATCCAGTGGGATTGGGAGCACAGCGTCGGCAAACTCGAAGCCGACCAGAACGCCAAGCGCGTCTACCTCCCCGGCGGCCGCGCCCCCCAGATTGGCGACATGTTCCAGAATCCCGAACTCGCCAAGGCCCTCACCTTGATCGCCAACAACGGCCCCGCCGCCTTCTACCGCGGACCCATCACCGACGCCATCCTCCAAACCTCCGCCCGCCTCAACGGCACCCTCACCCGCGAGGACTTCGCCCTTTACCAGCCCGAATGGGTCACCCCCATCAGCACCGTCTACCGCGGCTGGAAGGTCTCCGAACTGCCCCCCAACGGCCAAGGCGTCGGCGCCCTGATGATGCTGAACCTCTTCTCCGCCTTCCCGATCTCGCAGTGGGACCCCCTCTCCGCCGAAGCCCTCCACACCAAGATCGAAGCCCAGAAGCTCGCCTACGCCGACCTCGCCAAATATATCGCCGACCCCCGCTTCGGCCCCGTGCCCGTCGCCGGCCTCCTCGACGCCGGTTACGCCAAACGCCGCGCCGCCGGTATCGACGCCGAGCGCGCCAACTGCAGCGTCCAGCCCGGCGAGGCGCCCGGCTCGAAGCACACCATCTACCTCTCCGTCGTCGATAAAGAGGGCAACATCGTCAGTTGGATTCAAAGCCTCTCGGACCTCTGGGGCTCCGGCGTCGTCGTGGACGGCATGGGCTTCCACCTGCACGACCGCGCCAACGGCTTCGTCTTCGAACCCGGCCACCCGAACTCCGCCGGACCCCGCAAAAGGCCCTTCCACACCATCATCCCGGGCTTCATGGAGAAAGGAGACCAACACATCGGCTTCGGCATCATGCGCGGCAGTAACCAGCCCCAAGCCCACGCCCAATTCATCTCCTACATCGCCGACCACGGCATGAACATCCAAGCCGCCCTAGAAGCCCCACGCTTCACCAAGCGCGACCAAAAGGGCTGCTCCGCCCTGATCGAAAGCCGCGTCCCCGAAAAGGCCCGCGAAGCCCTAACGCAAAAAGGCCACTACCTCGACGTAAGAGCCGAGTATTCGGGACTAATGGGAGGCGGCCAAGCCGTGATGTATAACTCCACCACCAAGGTAAAGTCCGCAGCGTCCTCGCCGAGAAAAGACGGAGCCGCCATCCCCGAGCCACCGTCCTTCTGGACGAAGTAGTCAACAGCCACCGGAATTCCTGCGTGCCAACGACCCCCCGAACTTAGTACCCGACGCCTTGGGGCGTCATGAGGCTCCACGAACCACCCAATTGCTGCGCACCGACCAGCCCCGAACGCAGGGTCTGTGAAAAAATCAACTTTCCAGCGGATCAAAAAAATGGCCAGCGGCCGCTCCCCACCGGCGTTCGACTTGGCGAAAAGC
>JAIEMJ010000023.1 GCA_019752335.1 Bryobacteraceae bacterium | reverse complement strand
GGTGAAAACGACTGCGCAAGCGGGGGCATTCGGCCGGACGGCCGCGACTGAGGGAGGGATTTTCTGGGCGACTTAGTAGAGCTTGAGCGGTAGGCGACGGTGCAAGAGCGGGTAAGGGCGAACCCTCACCAGATACCCACAAACTACCCCGCCCGACTCCCCGCCGACTGGGCTACCTCCGGTCGCCGCCACCCCCGCGGCCGGTTGTACGACTGCCACGATGCCGTCACCGCCGCGTTCCGGATCTCCTCCTCAATCGGCCCATCCACGAACGCCGTCCAGTCCTCGGCGATGAACCCCGGCCGGGCAAAAAGGTCCTGCCAACGCTCCAGGCACAACAAGCCGCCATCGTCATGACCCCCACAATGCGCTGCCGCGCTCGACCACTGATACTGCCGCGCCTTCGACACCAACCGAGCCCGCACGGGATTATTCTCTAAGTACCGCAAGAACAGCTTAAACCCAGCCCCCTCAAGCAGTTCCGCGTCAAAGCGCGGACACCAATTCACCGGCCCGGCCCGGAAGTAGGCCATCATTCCCGGATCGGCCTCACACCCAACGGGCATACCCGGTGCCGGGCACTTGGCAAAAAGACGGGAGTTGTAAAGCGGACGTAGTACGAGAGGGGATCGCGGAGGCGAGCGAGGGCAGGTGCGCCGGGACGCACGGAAGGCGGGCGAGTTTTTCGGCTGGTCTACTGATGGGCGGAGAGGAGATGTCACGAAGGTGGCGGGTTCAACTGGCTTGGCGCCAACTCAGCCTGGCGGACTCGGGCCATACCGCCCCAGTGGCCGATTCAGCCGGGAGCCTGAATGATAACTGGCCAGGATCGCGGCATTCCGTCGGGCCTCGTCAATCGGGCCCTCCAGGTAAATCCGCCACTCACGGGCGATGGTCTCGGGGTTGCCGAAGCAGTGCCGCCAAAGGTCGAAGGTGAGTAAGCCGTCGGGGTCCTCGTCCAGATAATGGGCCCGGGCGCTGGACCAGCGCCAATCGACCGCGCGCTGTACCAGGCCGGCCTTGACGGGATTGTTTTCTAAGTAGCGGAGGAATTCAGGGAAGCCCTGCGCGTCCAGGTGGCGGGCGTCAAAGCGGGGAGATCCAGTTGACGGGGCCGGTCCGGAGGTAGGGTGCGAAGTCAGCGACATTTCTGCCGCTGAAGAGGGGCGCAATGAGCGCCCACGGTGTCTCACGGTATTTGACGTTGAGATAATGCGAGTAACGGCTCTGCATGTCGCGCATGAGATTGGAGATGGACTTGGGCTTGGAAGCCTCCAAGATCCAATGGCCGTGGTTGTGCATCAGGCACCAGCCGTGAATACGCACCTCATGCAGAGCGGCGTATTTGCGCATGAAGAAGATGGCCTGGGTGAAGTCCTCGTCATCGAGATGAATCCACTGGCCGCCATTGCCGCGTTGGGTGATAGCGTAGAGTTGCTCCGGACGAAAGTCATGCGGTTTGCGCACCGGAAGGTAGAGGCACGCGGCGGGCCACAGTCGGCGTACGTGTTTACAATGGTTTGCGGGAGGCGCAAGGTCGTGATGCGTTTCAAATTGAAAGCATCCCGTTCCAAAATGAACCATCGTTTTCTCTCCGCCGGTTAGCCGGACGGGAGGCCGGCCTCCCGTCCGGTCCCTTTGCCCGCTACTGTTTTCGCGCCACCCCCGTCAGCTTCACATTGGTTGGCGAAGTGACCAGGATATGCGCCTCCCGTCCCTCGGCCGAGATCGTGCCTTGCCCTTCCACCGTGGTGTTCAAGGCGACAAACGTCATGGTAAAGGTGAGCGTACAGTCCTTGGCGATTTTGTAGGTGCCCGTCACGGCCGTTCGAAATACCTGCCCGCCCGCCCCGATGATCCGGTCGCCCAGACTCAAACCGCCGACGGTGCCGGTAAAGTTGCCGTTGCCATCGGCTTCGATCACACCGGTGCCGTTGACGTCGCCAAAGCCGGGCGCGGTTCCCGTCAGCGTGGCGGCGTACCCGCCATCCACCCGGCACCCGCGGGCGCCCGTATCCTGGGCGCCAAGCAGCATCGTCATCATGAAAGCCAAACTTATCATTCTCATGTCATTTCTTCCTGGGAAGTCTCACGGACGGATCCGCTTGGCCGTCAGGCTGCCGGTGCCGCTGAATTGCACCGTGCCGCCATTGGAAAGCACCTGGAAGGTGAACTTGCCGGTCGCCGCGTCGGCCCCCGTCAAGGTCATTGAGGTCTTAATCACATACAGGCCGCCGGGCGTCCCGTCCGCGTTGATGTTGTTCTGCAGAATCGTGTAGGTGTAACGGCCGTCGGCGGTCCGCGCCCAGACGCCGCGCTGTTCGCCGCTCAGCCGGTCGCTGGCCGGCCCTTCCAGCGTCCCGTCGGCGCGGAATGTATCGATCTGGATGCATTGGCAAGGCGGTGCGCCATCGATCGTGATAAACAGATACCAGGTGCCCACTAACGCCCGATCCGGGCCAAATTCCTGCGCCTGCCCGGCGCCCACGGCCATGGCCAGCGTAAAGGCCAGCAAAACTCGTCGTATTGATTTCATGTCAGTCTCCTTAAGGCAATTTCGGAAGCAGCGCCTCCGAAATCGAGCATGCGCCGCAAGTGGTTGTAATCTAAAGTGAGCTTGAGCTAGATCACTGTGAGTTCACCTACTTCGCCCGACGCCGCCGCTGTCCGTGCCGCACTTGAGGCCGTTGTCTCGAGCGCCGGGTTCCGGAATTCGGAACGGATGATCCGGTTCCTGCGCCTGATTGTGGAAAAGTCTCTTTCGGCCGATCCTACGGCGGTCAAGGAGTACACGCTGGGTCTCGAAGTCTTCGACCGCCCGGCGGACTTCGACCCGAAGAACGACACCATCGTCCGCGTGGAAGCCCGGCGGCTCCGCCGCAAGCTCGATGAGTACTACGCTGGCCCCGGGGCGAACGACGCTCTCCGCATCGACATGCCCTCTCCCGGCTACGCACCCGTCTTCCTGCCGCAGGCCGTCCCCGTAACCTCATCACTCCCCAGCTACACCCGCGCCTCCCGCTGGCTCTTTGCCCTTGCTATCCCCCTCCTCGCGGCCGTCTGGTGGTTCACCCGTACGCCGCCCAGTAGCCTGACCTCGGTCGCCGTCCTTCCCTTTGCCAACCTCTCCGGGGATCCCAGCCAGGACTACTTCTCCGACGGCTTCACCGAAGAACTGATTGATCGCCTCTCTTCGCTTCCGAACCTCCGCGTGGCGGCCCGCACCTCCTCCTTCCAGTTCAAAGGCCGCTCGCTCGACGTCCGCGACATCGCTAAAAGGCTAAACGTCGACGCGGTGGTTGAGGGGAGCCTACGCCGCTCTGGCGGCACCGTCCGGATCACCGCACAGCTGATTCGTGCCTCCGACGGGTACCACGTCTGGTCCCGCACCTGGAATCGCACCGGGCAGGACGTCCTGCAAATTGAGACCGACGTTGCCTCGGCCATCGCCGAGTCCTACCGTCTCACCCTCACTCCCAACCCTCACCCCGCCCCCAGCCTGCAGGCCCACGATCTCTACCTCGTCGGCCGGTCCCACTGGCACACCCTCGAGCCCGCGGAACTTTTTCAAGCGATCGACTACTTTCAGCAAGCCATCGCTTTGTCCCCGGACTATGCCCTCGCGCACAGTGGGCTCTCCGAGGCCTACTCCTACCTCATCGACATGGACGTCGCCCCCACCCGCGACCTCGCGCCCAAAGCACGCGCCGCCGCCGTGCGCGCCCTTGCGCTTGACCCTTCCCTCGCCGAAGCCCACACCTCCCTGGGACTGGTCCAAATGGATGCGGACTGGAACTTCCCTGGCGCCGCCGCATCCTTTGCAAAAGCCATCGCCCTCAAGCCCCGGTTCGCCTATGGTGTCCATTGGCAGGCCCACTACCTCGAAAACATCGGTGACACCGTCCAAGGCTGTGCCGAAATGGAGCGAGCCATGAAAATCGATCCGCTTGACCGCGTTTACCAGGTTGACTTGGCCATGTGCCGTTACCAGCAGCGCCGTTATTCCGAGGCGCTGGCCCAACTTGGCCGCGCGCGAGAGATCGACCCCCAGTGGCCACTCTTTGACCTGACCGAAACCCTCCTCGCCCTGGGCCGCCGCAACTCCCCCGACGCCCTCTCCGCAGCCCACCGTACCCAAGCTACGCTCGGCCCCGTCCCCATCACTTTCGTCATCCTAACCCAAGCCGAAGCTCTCGCCGGTCACCCTGCCCAAGCCCGCCACTACCTCTCCCAACTGGAAGCCGCCAGCCGCAACGGCTATGTTCCCGCCTACGCGCGCGCGCTCACTCATTACGCGGCCGGTGACTTCAGAAACGGATACCATCATCTTCGCCGTGCTTGGGACGACCGCAATGGCGCACTGGTCTGGCTCGGCCGCACTGCCCTCTTCGATGCCGCCCGCCAGGATCCCGCCGCGGCTCAACTGCTGGCGCACGTTGGCGACGCGGCTTATCAACCCCAATAGCGTTGCGGATGCGAACGTTGCCAGGCCGCGACCCTATGCCAGAATCGCTTTGATCGGATCGCCGAAGACGTCGCTGTCTATCTTCAGAGGGCGACCTCCCTACGGAACAGAAAAGCCGACTACTTCAGCACCAGCGCGGGTGGGGGATCCGCGGGGACGGTGATGGACAACGGCTCGGACGGCGCCATATTCTCTACTTCTAACGCTGACGAGTAGAGGATCTTGCCCTGCGTATTCATCACGGTAAGTACGTAGGGGCCCTGCCAGAAGCCACGGTAGATCCGAAACTCACCCGTCTCGTCGACTTCCGTTTCCGTCAAACCCGGACCCACGGCGGAACGGATCTGTATCCAAAGCCGGTCGTCCGGCACTGGGGTTATGCGCCCACGCAAAACGTAATTGTCAGGAAACCGGTAGGAAACCGCCCCGGCCCGGTCGCCTACGATGATGGTGGTGGGGCTGGTCTGAACCGTGATCCAGTTTTCGGGCTGATTCGCCCACATCCGGCTGGAAAGATTCGAGTACGGATTGTTGACGTCGGATCGCGTGACGGTAAAGTCGTAGTATTGCAAGTCACAGGGAACTGGGCCGCGTAGACCCGTAAAGTTACTGGCAAAATCGCGCCCCCGAATGTCGCGAAAGGTAGCGACGCGATGGGGAAGCGGCTTACCCGCCACATCTACCACCCGAATGGTGACCACACACATTTGAGGCGACGGCTGAGCCAGCAAAGTCAGGGTCGCGGCGATCCACAAGATAAAATACCGCATAATTTCCTTATGATGTATTTTGCGACAGTTCTTGTCGGGGCCTAGTTGACCCGCCGGCGTCGTCGCCGCGGACCCGGTTCGGGTGATTCCTCACCCCTGGCTTCAAGGTGAATCGCCTTAAGCTCCGCGCCGTCGCGGGCAACTCCACCACCTACGCGGTTCGCGTGGGGAGTTAACGAGTCCCGTTTCCGAAAACGGAGCCAGATGCCTGGTAACCCAGCAGTGCCGGTTTTTGCTGGGAAATGCGCCAAAACGCCCGCGGAATACAGATGCTTCGTCTCGGATAGTTCCGCCATTTTCTTACACTATGGAAAAACGGTCAGCTAAGACAGAATCGCTTTGATCGGATCGCCGAAGACGTCGGTGAGGCGGAAGTCGCGGCCGGCGTAGCGGTAAGTCAGCTTGGTGTGGTCGATGCCGAGCTGGTGCAGGATGGTGGCGTGCAGATCGTGGATGGAGACGCGATTCTCCACCGCCTTGAAACCGAAATCATCCGTGGCGCCGTAGGCTTGGCCGCCTTGGATGCCGCCTCCGGCCATCCACATCGTGAAGCCGTAGGGATTGTGATCCCGGCCGTCGCCGCTTTCGGAGACCGGCGTCCGGCCGAATTCGCCGCCCCAGACGACGAGCGTTTCGTCGAGCAGTCCGCGCTGCTTCAGGTCGCTGATCAGGGCCGCCGCGGCTTGGTCCATCGCGGGGCATCGCTTGCGTAGGCTCTTCTCGATGTCCTTGTGGTCGTCCCAATCCTGGCCCGCGTTGTGGTTGACGTGAACATAGCGGACGCCGCGCTCCACCAGACGGCGCGCCAGCAGGCAGCCGTTGGCGAACGGCGTGGTGCCGTATTGGGCCCGCGTGGCCTCGCTTTCCTGGCGGATGTCGAAGACATCGAGCGCTTCGAACTGCATGCGATAGGCCGCTTCCATGCTCTTGATGCGGCCTTCGAGGAAATCATCAGCGCCGAAGCTTTGGCTGAATTCGCGGTTGAGCGCTTGGATGGCATCCAGTTGACGGCGCTGCGCCTTGGCGTCCAACTGCGGATTGCGCAGATTGGCGATCATCTTCTCGGGCTCAACTTCTGTTTCGTTGAACGGCGTGCCTTGATACTCGGCCGGTAAAAAGCCATTGCGGAGAAACGGACCGCTGCCCCCGCCAGGCGTCAGCGCGATAAACGACGGCAGGTTGTCGTTCTCGCTACCCAGGCCATAGGAACTCCAAGCCCCCAGGCTGGGCCGCGTCGCCAGGATGCTGCCCGAATGCAGCAGGCTGCGCGCAGGCGTGTGCGTCGGGTTGAAAGTGTACAGCGACCGGATGACGCACACTTCGTCGATCACCGACGCCAGCCGAGGGAGCAGTTCACTCACGTCCACCCCGCCGCGGCCATACTTCTGGAACGTGAACGGGCTCGGCAACAGGCCGCCAGTTTGACGTTCGGTGCGCAGATCGACGGTGCCGGGCCGCTGGCCTTGGAACTTGAGCAGCGCGGGCTTGGGGTCGAACATGTCGACATGCGAAGGCCCGCCGGCGAGGAACAGGAAGATGACGTGCTTCGCCTTGGCGGGCAGCGCGGGACCGGCGTAGTGGCCCAACACCGGGCTCGCTTGGCCCTTTGGGCTGGCGAACGCCGCGGCGGCGCCGCTGGCGAAGTGATGCATGAGTTGGCGGCGGGTCATGGACGGAAGAGCACCTCGTTCGTGGAGAGCAGGACGTGCGCGTACTCGGCCAGGCTCGAGTTCGCCAGATAGCTGGCTGCCAGGTCGATTTCGCGCGGGCTGGGGTCGCGCGAGAGAATCTGGCGGTAGAGCGATCGCGTATCCGTCACGCGCTTCGCGGCGGCTTCGGCCTGGCGGCTCACGAAGGCGCCATTCAGCACGAAGAGCTGTTGCAGCGGCGTCGTGGTGAGGTCGCGGCCTGGACTAGTCTGCGACGCATCGGGGAAGTCGTAGATCTTGAGCAAGCCATTCAGGCCACCGCGGCCAATGCGGCCATAGATCGTACGCCGATGATTCGTCGCCAAGTCCAGGTCCTGCGAGACGCCAAACGGCGTAGCGTCGAGCGTACCGGCGGCGCGCAGCAAGCTATCGCGATAGGCCTCCACGGTGAGGCGCTGGGGGCTCATCCGCCAAAGCAGCGTGTTGGCCTGGTCAATCCGGTCGCCGTCCGGGCGGCGCTGGCTCGCTTGCTGATAGGCGGCCGAAAGCATGATTTCGCGATGCAGCCACTTGAGTGACCAGCCGTTTTGCACGAAGCGCGCGGCGAGGTCATCGAGAAGCGCCGGGTGCGTGGGCAAATCGCCCTGCGTGCCGAAGTCGCTGGGCGTGCCTACCAATGCTTTGCCGAAGTGCCAGCCCCACACGCGATTGACGATCACCCGGGCCGCGAGCGGCGCACTGTCGGTGAAGATCTTCCGGGCCAAAGTGAGCCGGCCTGAACCGGGGCCGAGCGTCGCGTCCTCGCGCGCGAGCACGCTCAGAAAATGGCGCGGCGTGATCTCGCCCGGCGACGCCGCGTTGCCGCGGAGAAATACCGGCAGATCACGGCTCTCGCCTGGCTTGTAGTGAATCCAGGTGTAATTCGCATCGGACCCGTCAACGTATTGCGCCGCGTCGTAGACGGTATTCATGAAGGGCTCATTGGAAGCCCCCGGCCGGCGGCGGCCCGTCGCGTCGGCGACTAACTTCGGTGGCGGAACCGGCTTCGCCGCCGGATCACGCCAATATTTTTCTAAGTTAGCCGCTAGCTTCGGCGGCAAAGTCTCGGCCTCCGCGCGCAACTTCGCGATCTCTTCTTTCCACAGCGCGACGCGCGCTTCAGAGCCAATCACCGTGGTAGGCTCGCCCACCAGCGTATTGCGCGAATAACTCAAATCAAACAAGCGGCGCTCGAGCCATTGGTAGCGCGTTTCCACTTGAGGATCGACGTCGAAAAGAGGCCTTTCCGACCGCATCGTCGAAGCGAATACCCCGGCCAGACCATAGTAGTCCTTGGTGGGAATGGGATCGAACTTATGGTCATGACAACGCGCGCAGGCGACCGACATGCCGAGCAGGCCGCGCGACACCGCGTCGACGCGCTCGTCCCAGTCGTCGGCGAGGAACGTGGAGATGACGTCGAGCGACAGGCGCTGGTCCTTGTGATACACCGGCGCGGTGCCGAGATAGCCCAGGGCGCGCAGGTCCAGCCGGGGCGTGCCCGGCATCAAGTCGGCCGCGAGTTGGAGTTGGACGAAACGATCATAAGGCTCGTCGCGGTTCAGGGCTTCGATCACCCAATCGCGATAGCGCCAGGCATAGGGATAGGGGGGATTGGTGGCCTCGGAAGTCGGGTTGTCCTCGGCGTAACGCGCCACATCGAGCCAATGGCGTCCCCAGGCTTCGCCATAATGCGGCGACGCGAGTAACTTGTCGATCAGCTTCTCGTAAGCGTTTGGAGAAGTATCCTGCGCGAAGGCTTCAATTTCGGCGTAAGTGGGCCGCATGCCGAGTAAGTCGAGATAGGCACGCTGCGCCAGCACGCGCGCGTTAGCGCGCGGCGAAGGAGTGAGCTTCTTCTCTTCGAGTTTCGCCAGTAAGTAGGAGTCAATCCTGCGCTTGGGCCAGGCCTTGTTTAGCACGACGGGTGCTGGGGACTCCGCCAGCGGTTGAAAGGCCCACCACTTACGGCCGTCCGCCACCGACATGCCCTTCAGTGGCGCGTTCGCCGGAGCCGCCGCGTCCGGCCGGGGATCGAGCGCGCCCTCGGCCACCCAGCGCGTAAAGTTTTCGAGCACCGGCGCAGCGAGCTTGCCACTCGGGGGCATTTGTAAGTGCTGATCCTCATAACTAAGAGCTTGCAGCAACTTACTCTCCGCGGGCTTGCCCGGCGCAACGATAGCACGCAGGCCAGCCTTGGTGTCCAGCACCAAGCCGCCCATCGGCGCCTTCAGCTTCGACGAGTGGCAGCCATAACAACTCTTGGCAAGAACAGGCCGGATCTTGCTTTCGAAGAGGTCCGGACTTTGGGCCAGGGCTAACAATAGCAGCAGCATCTAGCCCCTCGCGCGTGACACGTGGCGCTGCGCCGTGAAGCGCGCGCCGAGGTATTCGCCCATGTTGAGCGCGCCGCTCAGCGTGTCGCCCTGTAGCGTGCCGGTAAATTCGTATTGCAACGAGTCGCCGTGGCGCTCGCTGACGCTGCTCGCGATGCGCACTTCGTTGCCGTGGATGGCCCCGGTGAGGTCGCGCGAAAGGAAGTCGCCCTGGTGCGTGCCTTCGAGCTTGTCGGCCTGCTGGCGCAGGTGCAGCACGTGCTCCGAGGAACTGGCGAGAAAGTCGATGCGGACGTCCCAACGGCCGCTCAGGTCGGTAATCGGCGCGGCGGTCGATGCGGGGGCTTCAGCCTTGGGCGGCGCGGTCATCGTGGCGTAGAGCCGGTCCGCGACGATCTTCTCCTCGCCCGCGTGCATCATGTAGGGCACCACGGCGAGGCCGTTATCTCCGGCGCCCGTGGGCAGAGCAATGCGCGGCTCCGTAGTGAAGAGATGCCGCGCGACGGCGCGGCCCGTCACTCCGAGTTTGGCCGCGTCCCACCGGATATTCAGCGTGGGGTGCTTATTCGAGAACCCGTCTGGCATCTTCACCGACGTCGTCACGCCGGGAATACTTTCCACGCGCTTCGCCACATGGTCCAACCGCGCGAGCCACGTCTTCCATTCGGCGTCGTGGTCGCGTTTGAACCACATTTCGACGGCCATCAGCATGCCCATCGTCTCTTCCTTGCCGATCTTGAGCGACCGCGCGTAGCCATGATGCGGCGCGCTGTGGACCCAAGCCGCTTGCACCAAATCCTTCCGGCCCAGCAGCAAGCCCGCCGTCTGCGGACCGCGAATGCACTTGCCGCCACTGTAAGCCACCAGCGTCGCTCCCTTGGCCAGATGGACGTTCGGCACCGTGAGGACTTCGGCCGCCGCGTCGACAAACACGGGCACGTTGCGCCGCTTCGCCATGTCGCAGATCACCTGCGTCGTCAGCGGGCCGCTCTCCGCGTTGGGCCCTGCGAGGATGTAGATCATCGCCGTGCGCGGACCGAAGGCCGCCTCGAGCTCTTCCACCGTGCCCGCTTCCACCACGCGCGCGCCCACCGCGCGCACCGCCGCGTCGTAGACGTTGCGCGAGTGTCGCGGGATGATCACTTCGTCCTTGGCGAAGCCCTGCAGATTGGGCAGGCGCACATGCAAGTCCGGGTTGCCGCCGGCGATGCACGCCGCCGTGCCGTGCGTGATGGCGGCGCTGCAGCCATTGGTGACAATCGCGGACTCCGCCTGCAGCAACTCCGCCAGGCGCGCACCCACGCCGGCCTGCAGTTCGTCAATGTGGACATGATGCTGCGCGGCCTCCGTCATCGCCGCGCGGACCTCGGGCAGCATCGTGGAGCCGCTAATGATCGTGAAGGTGCCGCGCGCGTTGATCAGCGGCTTTACGCCGATCGACTCATACATCGTCGCACCGAGTTGCAGGCCCTTCGCGGGCGCGGCCGCGGCGGGCGCGGGCAGGTAGCTAGCCAGGAAACCAAGAGCCGTGCCGCGGAAAACGTCCCGGCGCGGGAGCCGCTTTGAAATAAATTCCTTCATGCATCTACTTTACGCGCTTTTGATTTCGGTCCAAAGCCGGTCCCGCAGACGCTGTGCGCTGGGGGGCATGGTCCGCAGCCAGACGCCGCGCGCGAGGTCCTGGGGGGCAGGGAATAGCAGTGGGTGATCACGCAGTTCGGAGGGCAGCAACTCGCGCACGCCAGCCAGCACCGGGCCCGTCTTTTCGGCCGCTACACAGGCTGCGGCGATCTCGGGTTGCAGCAGGAAATTGATAAACCGGTGCGCCGCCTCCTGCCGCGGACTCTCCCGCAGAACCACCGCCGACTCCGCATAGCGCACGAAGCCCTCCGCCGGATAGACGAAGTCCAACTGCGGCGCGCTGGCCATCACCGGCAGCATCGTTGTGGTCCACATCTGCGCGGCCAGCACGTCACCCGCCACTACTTGGTCACGCACCTCGGCATTGAGGTAGGCGCGCAGCAGCGGCTTCTGGCGAATCGCCTCGCGTTGCGCGGCGCGCAGTTCGCTCTCTGCCGTCGAATTCCAACTGTGGCCGAGTTTCACCAGGCAGGCGCCCAGTACGTCATCCTGCGCGTCCAGCATCGTCATGCGCCCTTCTACCTTGGCCTCCCACAGGTCCGCCCAGCGGCTGAGTGTCCCCAGTTGGCGGCGATCATAAACGATGCCCGCCGAGGTACTCATGTAGGGCACGGAGTGCTGCAGCTGCGGGTCCCATTCGGGCGCGCGGAAGTCACTGGCTAAGTTCTGTAAGTTCGGCAGACGCGAATGGTCCAGCGGCGCGAGTAAGTTGTAGTCGCGCAGCGGCGCGACGTGGTGGTTCGTCGGAAATACGACGTCCCAGCCGCAATTGCCCGTAAGTGCCTTGGCGAGTAACTCATCGGAGCTTTCAAAGATTCCGTAACGGACCCGGATGCCGGTTTGTCGTTCAAACTCTGCCACGGTGTTGGGTCCGATATAGTTTGACCAGTTATAGACATTCAGCCTCGGCTGCGAGGAGCGGCGGCAGCCGGCCAGCCCGGCCAGTCCGCCGAAGAAGAAGGTGCGCCGGTGCATCACTTGGTCTGCAACCTCTCGGAAAGCAGAATTAGCCCACCCAGCCCCAATACGATCACCGTGGAGACGGCATTCAGCACCGGGCTGACGCCCCGCCGGGCCGTCGCGTACATCACCATGGGCAGCGTCTCGGAGTCCACACCCGCAACCAGCGAAGTAATCACGAAATCGTCGAAGGAGATCGTAAAGGCCAACAAGGCGGCGCTAATGATGGCCGGCAGTAACTGCGGTAAAGTCACTTTGTAAAAGGCTTGTAACTCATTCGCGCCCAGGTCCAGCGCGGCCTCTTCGAGCGTCGCGTCCATGGTCCGCAAGCGGGCGATCACCACGATCACCACGTAAGCCAGGCAGAAGCTGACGTGCGCCAGGATGACGGTGAACATGCCGAGCTGTAAGTCCAGCAGATGAAAAAGCCATTGATAGAATGCCAGCAAGGCCACGCCGGTGACGATTTCGGGGGTCATCAGCGACAGATACAGCGCACCCGCGAACAGCGGCGATTTCTTCTTCCACAAGGCATAGGCGCAAAGGGTTCCGAGGGCCGTCGCGAGGGCCGTCGCCGCGCCGCCGATCAGCAGCGAGTTGAGCGTCGCTTCGCGCAAAGCTGGGTCGGCGAAGGCTTGCGTGTACCAGCGTAGCGAGAGGCCTTCCCACTGGGTGAAGCGCGAATGGTTGAAGCTGAAAACGGTGAGCACCAGCAGCGGCAGATGCAGAAAGGCATAAGCCAACACGGCGTAGATGCTCAGCAGCCGCACTTAGAGTAAGTCCTCACCGCGCGAACGCTTGGAAACGATATACAACAGGCCGAGCGTCAGCGCCATCAAGCTGAATGACAGCGCCGCGCCGAAAGGCCAGTCGCGGGAAGTTGTAAATTGATTCTGCACCAGGGTACCGATCATGATGCTCTTCCCGCCGCCCATCAGATCAGGCGTAAGGTAAGCGCCCAGGCAGGGAATAAAGACGAGGATGCTGCCCGCCAGAATCCCCGGCCGGCACAGCGGCAGCGTGACGCGGGCCAGGGCCGGCCACGGCGGCGCGCCGAGGTCAGCGGCGGCTTCGAGCAAGGCGGGATCGAGTTTTTCGAGCGTGGTGTAGAGCGGTAGCACCATGAAGGGCAGAAAGCCGTAAACCAGTCCGAGGATGACGGCGAAGTCGTTGTAGAGTAGCGGCAGCGGTTCGGAGATGAGCCCTGTAGCGAGCAAGGCCGTGTTGATGAGTCCGGTATCGCGCAGCAGAAACATCCAGGCGTAAGTGCGGATCAGGAAACTCGTCCAGAAAGGGAGCATCACCAGTTGTAAGTACAGCCCGCGACGCGGGCCGGATCGCGAAATGAAGAGGGCGAGGGGAAAGCCGAGCAGTAAACAGAGTAAGGTCGAAACTCCGGCCACCCAGAACGACCGCCAGAGGATCTTCAGATACAAGGGGTCCAGGATGCGCGAGTAACTCTCCAGGGTAAACGGCGGAGTTACTCCCCCGTAAGCGCCGCGACTCTCCAAGCTATACACCGCTACAATCACCAACGGCGCAAGAAAGAGCGTGGCGAGTAAGAGCGCGCTGGGCGCCAGGAAGGCGAGCCGGAGCCGTTTCATTGCGGCAGGTGTAACTCATCGGCGGCCTGCCACCAGACGTGGACCCGGTCGCCGGGATGATAGCCATTCTGCGAGCGTGGCACGCGCGCCATCAGTTGGCGGCCACCGCCGATCTCGGCTTGGATGTGATAACAGTCGCCCAGAAAAGTCGACTGGGTAACCTGGCCCGGATGCACGCGCACCCCGGGCTCCGGCGCTTGATGACTGAGCCGCGTGCTCTCCGGGCGCACTCCCACATCGTCCAGCCAATTCATCTCGCCCAGGAAATTGGCGGTGAAGCGATTCGCCGGCGCCAGGTAAATCTCCTGCGGCGTGCCCACTTGCTCCACGCGGCCCTGGTTCAGCAGCGTGATCCGATCCGCCAAGGACAGGGCCTCCTCCTGATCGTGCGTCACCATCAGAAACGTGATGCCGACGCGGCGTTGCAAGGCCTTCAGTTCGTGGCGCACTTGCTGGCGCAGATTGGGGTCGAGCGCGGAGAGCGGCTCGTCGAGGAGCAGTAAGTCCGGCGCCAGCACTAGCGAGCGCGCTAGAGCCGCGCGTTGCTTCTCTCCACCCGACATCTGCGCGGGCCGCCGGTCGGCCTTGGCGGCTAGCTGCACCATCTCGAGCGAGGCCATCACCTTGTCTCGCACAGCCTTCTCGCCGCGTTGGCGCAGGCCGAAGGCGACATTGTCGAAAACCGTCAGGTGCGGGAAGAGCGCGTAGCTTTGGAAGACGGTGGAGACGTTGCGCTGATAAGGCTTTAGGGGCGCGATATCGACGCCGTTCAAGAGAATCTCGCCGGAGTCCGGCGTTTCGAAACCGGCCACCATGCGCAGGCAGGTCGTCTTGCCGCAGCCCGAAGGTCCAAGGAGGGCATGCAATTCGCCCCGTTCGAGCGTCATCGAGACCTGGTCCACGGCCTTGTGGCTGGGAAACGTCTTCGAGACTTGGCGAATTTGCAGAATCGGGTCAGGCGGCACGGTTTAGAAATGAGAGTAACGCAAAAAGGGGCGCGCCTGCCGGGCGCGCCCCTTTTTTCACGCAGAGTTAGTAGTTGGCTTCGGCGGCGTCCCAGTTCACTACCTGCCACCAATTGGCCAAGTAGGTGGGGCGCAGGTTTTGATACTTGAGGTAATAGGCATGCTCCCAGACGTCGCAGCCGATGATGGCCGTCTTGCCTTCCATCAGCGGATTGTCCTGGTTCGGCGTCGACATGATGTCCACGCCGTCCGCCGTCTTGATCAGCCACACCCAGCCCGAGCCGAAGCGGCCGACGCCCGCGGCGTTGAACTTCTCCTTGAACGCGTCGAAGCTGCCGTACTTGGCGTCGATCGCCGCCGCCAGCTTGCCGTGCGGCGCATTGCCCTCCTTCGGGGCGCGCATGATGTTCCAGAAGAAGGTGTGGTTCCAGTGGCCGCCGCCGTTGTTGCGGACCGGTCCCTTAATCGCGTCGGGTACCGCGGCGAGGTTGCCGGCGAGTAACTCCTCAATCGTCTTCGCGGCGAGTTCTGGCGCGGACTCTAGGGCTTTGTTCAGGTTCGTCACATAAGCGTTGTGGTGCTTACCGTGGTGGATTTCCATGGTCATCTTATCGATCACCGGTTCCAGGGCGTCATGAGCGTAAGGCAGGCTAGGCAAGGTAAATGGCATATAGGTCTCCTTTTAGTATGGACGGAAATCAGGCGCGGCTGCGTTCGTAAGCGTGCGCCAGGCGAAACATGGTGGTTTCGTCGAAATGTTTGGTGAGAATCTGCAGGCCCACGGGCAAGCCCTCGCTCGTGTTGCCGCAAGGCACCGACAAACAAGGGATGCCGGCCAGGCTGCCGGTGATGGTGTAGATGTCGCTCAGATACATCTGGAGCGGATCCGCCGTCTTTTCGCCGAGCTTGAAGGCCGGAAACGGCGATACCGGGCCGACGATCGCGTCCACTTCGGTGAACGCGCGCGTAAAGTCGCGCGCGATCAGCGCGCGGACCTTTTGCGCCTGCAAATAATAGGACTCGTAATAGCCGTGGCTCAGCACGTAGGTGCCCAGCATGATGCGGCGTTTGCATTCGCGGCCAAAGCCCTCGCCACGCGTGTTGCAGTACATGTCGGACAGCGTGCCCGAATTGGGCGAGCGCTTCGTGTAACGCACGCCGTCATAGCGCGCCAGATTGCTGCTCGCTTCGGCCGTACAGATCACATAGTAACAGGCGATGGCCTGCTCCGTGGTGGGCAAGCTGATGTCGACAATCTCGCAGCCCAGCTTCTTCAGTTGCTCCGCCGCCTGCAGGATCAGCGTGCCGGACTCGCTGTCGAGCCCCGCGAAATACTCCTTCGGCAGGCCTACGCGCATGCCCTTAACGTTGCCGTCGAGCAACGCATGGTAGTCCGGAACGGGCGCGGCCGCGCTGGTAGCGTCGCAGTCATCGTGGCCGGCCATCGCCTTCAATACGGTGGCCGAATCCTCCACGTTGCGCGCGAAAGGGCCAATGTGGTCGAGCGAACTCGCGAAGGCCACCAGGCCATAACGCGACACGCGGCCATAAGTCGGCGTCACGCCAACGATGCCGCAAAAGCTGGCCGGTTGGCGAATCGAGCCGCCCGTGTCCGAGCCCAACGAAACCACCGCCGTCCCTTGCGCCACCACCGCGGCCGACCCGCCGCTGGAGCCGCCGGGCACCCGGTCGAGCGCCACCGGATTCCGTACCGGCCCGAAAGCCGAATTCTCATTCGAGGAGCCCATCGCGAACTCGTCGCAGTTGGCTTTGCCGAGGATCACCGCGCCTTCGCGCTCCAGCCTAGTGATGGCCGTCGCGTCGTAGGGCGGAATGTATTCTTCGAGCAATTTCGACGCGCAGGTGGTGTGGATCCCCTGCGTCACAATCACGTCCTTCACCGCGATCGGCACGCCGGCTAAGCTACCGGCGGCTTCGCCCCGGGCGAGCTTCTCATCGACGGCGCGCGCCGCGGCCAGCGCGCGTTCGGGAGAGAAGCGCAGATAGGCGTTCGTCTTGGGATTCTCTGCGGCGGCGAAGTCGAGCGCCTGCTGCGCCAGTTCCACCGCGCTGTACTCTTTGGCGGCCAAGCCGGCTTGGATCTGAGAGATGGTAAGGCTGGAAATCTTCATGCTAAGCGCGTTCAATCACCTTGGGAACTTTGAAGTAGCCTTGCCCGGCCTGGGGCGCATGGGCCGTGGCAATGGCCGAAGTGAAGCGCCGGTCCGGCCGCTCCACGTCGTCGCGCAGCGTGGCCGTCTCGTCGGCTTCGAACAACACCTGCGCCATCGGCTCGACGCCCTTCGTGTCCACTTCGCCCAGCTTCTCCATATAGACCAGAATCTCGTCCATGTCATGCGCCATGGCGGGGATCTCGTCTTCCGTCAGCGTGAGGTTAGCGAGGCCCGCGACGTAGCGCACTTCCTTCTCGGTAATCTTCATTCAATGTCAGCTTAGCAGGCGAGGTCGCCCACCAGCCGGTATCCCACGCCGGGCTCGGTGAGGAAGTGGCGCGGCCGGGCCGGTTCCACTTCGAGCTTACGCCGTAGCTGCGCCATGTAGACGCGGAGGTAGTGCGCCTGTTCCATGTGATGCGGCCCCCAAACCTCGTTCAGCAGTTGCCGTTGGGTGATTACCCGGCCGGCGTGCCTTACCAACACGCGCAGGAGTTTGAACTCAATCGGTGTCAAGTGAACTTCCTCACCGTCCGCGAGCACTACGCGCTTGTCGAGGTCTACTTCGATCCGTCCGGCGCGAAAGATCTGTCCTCCGCCAGGGAGACCCGCGGAGCGTCGTAACGCCGCCCGGATCCGCGCGGTCAGTTCTCCCACGGCGAAGGGCTTGCTCACGAAGTCGTCCGCGCCCGCGTCCAGCGCGGCGATCTTCACGCTCTCCTGGCCCTGCGCGGAGAGCACGATGATGGGAATCTGTGACCAGCTACGCACTTGGCGAATCAGGGCCACGCCATCCATGTCCGGTAGACCCAGGTCCAGAATAATTAATTCCGGCTGGCGCGCGGCGGCTTGCGCCAGGCCGTCCTGGCCCGTTTCACACTCGCACAACCGGTATTGGCCGGCCGCGAGTGACGCCCGCAAAAACCGGCGAATGCCGGGGTCGTCTTCGATCAGCAGTAGCTCGGGCGTGCTAAGCAAGGCTGGGAGACTCCGGCGGGACGCCGCCAATCGGTAAGGTGACCTTAACCACGGCGCCTCCGCCTTCGCGGTTCCGCGCCTCAATCGCGCCCCCGTGTGCCGCAATCACCGCCCGGCAAATCGCCAACCCTAACCCGGCACCGGGTTGATTGCCAGCCGGTCCGCGAAAGAACTTGTCGAAAACGCGGCGCTCCTCACCCGGTGGCCAACCGGGTCCGCGGTCGAGAATTTCCAAACTGACTGCATCGCCTTCACGTCCAGCTACTAAGTCCACCGGCGACCCCGCGGGCGTATACTTCACCGCATTCTCGAATAAGTTGATCAGCACTTGCTCCAGTAATACATCATCCACGGACACCAGCGGCAAGTCCGGCGGCAAGTCCACCTTCACTGCTCGGCCGGCCAAACGATGATCGAGATGAGTGAGCGCGGCACCCACAATTTCTTCCAGCGGATGCCACCCCCGCTTCACTTCCGCGCCGGACTCCAACCGGCTCATCTCCAGTAAGTTATTCACCAAACGCCCCAACCGGGCCGCTTCCTCGGCGATGTCTTCGAGTAGCCCGCGCCGCGTGCCTTCGTCGAAACCCTCGCCGTGTGCCAATAAGCTCGTCGCCGCGCCGGTAATTGACGCCAGCGGCGTTCGTAAGTCGTGCGATACCGCCGCCAGCAGGGAGTTGCGCATTTGCTCCGCCTCCATCCTTCGCGCCACCTCGGCGGCAGCCGCGCCGCTGGTGGCGCGCTCGAGCGCTAGTGCCGTCTGTCCCGCAAATACTTCCAGTAAATGCCGCCGTTCCGGTAACCTCACTGCTTCCCCCAGGATCGCCAAAACGCCGTGTACTCGCGGCGCCGTGCCCAGCGGCAAGTAGGTCGCGGAGGCGCCGGGAAGCGTATCCTCTCCTTGTCCTGCGCGCTCGCCGTGGTCAAATACCCATTGGGCGATCCCCTCCTCGCTGGCCGGCAGCGGCAACTGCTCCGTCGTGCGGCGTTTCAGCGAAATCCTGCCGGCTTCATCCGGTAGAAAAATGACCACCGGCGCCGAAAAGATATCGCCGATGATGCGGCCCGCAAGCCGCGCCACTTCGAACCGCCGTGTTTCCCCACCCAACTCGCGGGTGAATTGATAAAGCGCCTGCGTCTGGCTCTCGCGTTCCACCGCATGTTCCGCTTGCTGCCGGACGCGCGCCGTCAGGCCACTGATGCAGAGGCCGACGGTGAGCATCACCGCAAACGTCAGCAGGTACTCGTAGTCGTTCACGGAAAAATTGAGATAGGGCGGTATACAGAAAAAGTCGAAAGCCGCGACGCTCAAGAACGCGGCCATAAACGATACGCGGCGGGCGCAGCGCATCGCCACGACCGTCACACCCAACAGATAGATCATTGCCAGGTTGGTGGGCGCCAGTGCCGGGCGTAGGAGCAAGGACACCAAGGTGCACAGCGCCACCGCGGTGGCGGCTCCGGCCCACTGTGGCCAGGGTGGACGGGGGCCTACGACGGCTAACGCGGGCTCCGGCGCGCCTAAATCCCCCGAAATCGCGTAGATCTCCACTTCGCCACTAAGCTCGATCAGGTCATCCAGCACTGACCCGCGCCACAGGCGCCGCCACAAGGGCCCGGCCTGCTTGCCGATCACGATTTTCGAAACGTTCTTGCTGCGCGCGTACTGCAACAGTGCGTCCGCTACGCGCGTGCCCGTCAAGGTCACGGTACGTCCGCCGAGTTGTTCCGCTAAACGCAGCGCCGATAGCAAGCTTGTCCGCCGCTCTTCGCTCAGCGTGGCGTAGCCCGGCGTCTCCACGAACGCGACGATCCATTCGGCTTGCCACCGGTCCGCCAGGCGCTTCGCCGCGCGCACCAGTTTGGCCGCGAACGGGCTCGGCCCGATACACACCAGGATGCGTTCCGTTACTGGCCAAGTGGCGTCAATCGCATGGTCTCGCCGGTAGTTGCGCATCTGGGCGTCCACGCGGTCCGCGGTACGCCGCAGGGCGAGTTCGCGCAGCGCGTTGAGATTGCCTTCCCGGAAAAAGCTCTCCCGTGCGCGCTTGGCCTGCTCCGGAACGTACACTTGGCCCGCCGCGAGGCGAGCGAGTAACTCCCCGGCGGGCAGGTCAACCAGTTCCACCTCATCGGCTTCGTCGAGCACCGCATCGGGCAGCGTTTCGCGCACGATCACGCCCGTCACTTGGGCCACAATGTCATTCACGCTGTCCAGATGTTGAACGTTCAAAGTCGTATAGACGTTGATGCCGGCTTCCACCAGTTCGCGCACATCCTGCCAGCGCTTCACATGGCGGCAGCCGGGGGCGTTGGTGTGCGCCAACTCATCCACCAGCAATAGGTCGGGATGCCGGGCCAGCGCCCCGTCGAGATCAAACTCCTCCGTCGTAATCCCGCGATGCGTTACCGGCCGGCGCGGCAGCAGTTCCAGTCCCGCCAGTAACGCGCCGGTCTCCGCGCGTTGGTGGGTCTCCACCAGACCCACCACCACGTCCCGGCCCGCTTCCCTTTGCCGGTGCGCGGCTTCCAGCATCGCGTAAGTCTTGCCGACTCCCGGTGATGACCCGAAAAAGACCTTGAACTTACCGCGCGTCTGTTGGCGATCTTCGGCCTCGGCGCGTCGCAGCAGCTCTTCCGGATCGGGTCGCATCACACCTTCAGCTTAACGGTCCAGGTCGCGATTCAATAGCACCACATTCACCCGCGGCTCACCCAGCCAGCCCCACTGCCGCCCTTCCGTACGGGCGGCAATCCTTTGCTTCGCTCGCTCCACCGGCCAATGGCGTGCCGCCGCCACCCGCGTGGCTTGATACTCGGCCGCCTCGGGCGAAATATGCGGGTCCAGTCCGCTGCCCGATGCCGTGATTAAATCGATCGGCGGCATGCCCGTGCGGCCGGCCTGTAGGGCCACCGTCCGCTCCCGCATCGCCTTCTGTAAGTCCGGATGATGCGGGCCATAATTAGACCCCGACGAAGACGCGGCGTTGTAGGGCGCCGTAGCCGTGGCGGAAAGGCGCGGCCAGAAATACTGGGGTTCGGTAAACCATTGCCCCAGTAACTCTGACCCCTTTACCTTTCCTCCTTCGACAATCAAACTGCCGCCGGCCTGCCAAGGAAAGAGTAGCTGGGCGAGGCCGGTGATCGCCAGCGGGTAAACTACGCCCGTCAGCACCGTAAACAGAACCAACATCGTCAGGCAAGCGCGAATCATCTTTATACCCATCCCATCAGCGACAAGAATGAATCAATCAACTTAATTCCCGCAAAGGGCAGCAGCACGCCTCCCACGCCGTAAATCAGTAAGTGCCGCTGGAGTAACTCCGCCGCCGGCACCGGGCGATATTGAATACCACGCAGCGCCAGCGGAATCAGCGCGACGATAATCAACGCGTTGAAAATCACCGCGGAAAGAATTGCGCTTTCCGGCGACGCCAAATGCATCACGTTGAGGGCCCCCAACTCGGGATACGTGGCCGCGAACGCCGCCGGAATGATGGCGAAGTACTTCGCTACATCGTTCGCCGTAGAAAACGTAGTAAGTGCGCCGCGCGTCATCAACATTTGTTTCCCGATTTGCACGATCTCAATCAGCTTCGTCGGATTGGAATCCAGGTCCACCATGTTTCCGGCTTCCTTAGCCGCCTGGGTACCCGTATTCATCGCCACGGCCACGTCAGCCTGGGCTAGCGCCGGCGCGTCGTTCGTGCCATCGCCCGTCATCGCCACCAGGCGTCCCTCGGCCTGCCGCTCGCGGATCAGTTGTAGCTTCCGTTCGGGAGTCGCCTCCGCCAGGTAGTCGTCGACGCCCGCTTCCGCCGCGATCGCCGCCGCGGTGAGCGGGTTGTCGCCCGTGATCATGATCGTCTTGATACCCGCCCGCCGCAACTCCGCGAAGCGTTCCTTGATGCCGCCCTTCACAATGTCCTTCAGGTGAATCACGCCCAGGACGCGACTCCCATCCGCCACCACCAGCGGCGTGCCGCCCTGCCGGGCAATGGACTCCACGGCCTGCCGGATATCCGGCGGAAAGCTACCGCCCCGCGCTTCCACATGCGCCCCAATCGAGTCGGCCGCGCCTTTGCGGATCTGCCGTCCCTCCACGTCCACTCCGCTCATGCGCGTCCGGGCCGTAAAGGCGACAAAATGCGCGCCGAGCGCCTGTAAGTCGCGTTCGCGAATCTGAAAACGCTCCTTCGCCAGCACCACCACGCTGCGGCCTTCCGGTGTTTCGTCGGCGAGCGAAGCCAACTGCGCCGCGTCCGCCAGTTGCACCTCGGTAACTCCACTCGCGGGGACGAATGCCGTGGCCTGCCGGTTGCCCAAGGTGATCGTTCCGGTCTTGTCGAGCAGGAGGACGTCCACGTCGCCCGCCGCTTCCACGGCGCGGCCCGACATGGCGAGCACGTTGGCCTGCAACATCCGATCCATCCCGGCGATGCCGATCGCCGAGAGCAGCGCGCCGATCGTCGTGGGAATTAGGCAAACCAGCAGCGCGACCAACACGGTCACTGTGACGGGCTGGCCTCGGCCGGCCTCGTTCACCGCAAAGATAGAGAAGGGCAGCAAAGTGGCGGTTGCCATCAGGAAAACGATGGTGAGCGCGGCGAGCAGAATGTTCAGCGCGATCTCGTTTGGCGTTTTCTGCCGTTGCGCGCCCTCCACCATGGCGATCATGCGCTCCAGAAAGCTCTGTCCGGCCTCTGCCGTCACGCGGATTACCAGCCAATCGGAGAGGACGCGTGTGCCGCCCGTTACGCTGGACCGGTCTCCGCCGCTTTCGCGAATGACGGGCGCACTCTCGCCGGTGATCGCGCTTTCGTCCACCGACGCGGCTCCTTCGATCACTTCACCGTCCATCGGAATGTATTCGCCGGCGTCTACCACCACCACGTCGCCTCTCTGTAAGTCCGCCCCCGCCACCACCGTAAACGGGCTGCCGTACTTGGGCTGCGTCAGCTTACGCGCCTGCACATCCCGCCGGCTTTTGCGCAGCGTATCCGCCTGGGCCTTACCTCGTCCTTCGGCCATCGCTTCGGCGAAGTTACCGAATAGCACCGTAAACCACAGCCAAACGCTGATCCCAAGGATGAAGGATGGCGCGGCCTCCCCGTGCCCGCCTAACGCTTGAATCCCCAGCACCGTCGTAAACACGCTGCCCACCAGGACCACGAACATCACGGGATTCTTGGCTTGGTGCCGGGGGTCCAGCTTTTTCACCGCCTCCCAACAGGCGCCGCCCACAATGGTTGGATCGGACAACGCGCTCATTGCAATGCCTCCACCACCGGACCCAAAGCCAGGGCCGGAATAAAGGCCAACATCCCCACCAGCAACACCGCGCCGACTAACAAGCCCGTAAAGAGGGGCGTATGCGTCGGCAAAGTCCCCGGACCCACCGGCACGGTTTTCTTCTTGGCCAACGATCCCGCGATGGCCAGCACGGGCCACGCTACCCAATAGCGGCCCAGAAACATTGCGACGCCGCCCAGCGAGTTGACGAGGGGGTTATTCGCTCCGTAGCCGCCAAACGCACTGCCGTTGTTATTCCCCATCGACGAGAACGCATAGAGGATCTCGCTGAAGCCATGCGGTCCGCGATCCTGCAGACCGGCCAGCCCCATCGGCGCCGTCACCGTGATGGCCGTGCCGAGCAGCACGCTGACGGGCGGCATCAGAATCACGAGCGAAGCCATCTTCATTTCGAAGGCTTCGATCTTCTTACCCAGATACTCTGGTGTCCGGCCCACCATCAGGCCCGCCAGAAATACCGCGATGATGGCAAAGATCACCATGCCGTAGAGGCCCGAGCCAACCCCGCCAAACACCACCTCGCCCAGTTGCATCAGAAACAGCGGAATCAGGCCGCCCAGGGGCGTGAACGAGTCGTGCATGGAGTTGACGGAGCCATTCGACGCGGCCGTCGTCGCGACGGCCCACACGGCCGAGTTCGCTGTGCCAAAGCGGACCTCTTTCCCTTCGAGGTTGCCTTGCTCAAATTGCGCTTCCAGGAAGACCAAGGGCACAAAGATGATGAGCATTGCCGCCAGCAAGGCCCAGCCTTGCCGCTTGTCGTTGACTAACTTGCCAAAGGTGTAGCACAGCGCCGCGGGAATCAGCAGAATCGAGATCACCTGCAGAAAATTCGAGACCGGCGTGGGATTCTCGAACGGATGGGCGGAATTAACGTTGAAAAAGCCGCCTCCGTTGGTGCCCAGTTGCTTGATCGCTACCTGCGACGCCACCGGACCCATCGGGATCACCTGCTGCGTCCCGGCCACCGGAACGTAGCTGTCGAAGTTCTGGATGACACCCTGCCCCACCAGCAACAGCGCTAACCCGATGGAAAGCGGCAGGAGCAAGTAGAGCGTCGTTCGCGTCAGATCGGCCCAGAAGTTGCCGATGCTGGTTGAGTTCTTGGCGGCTAACCCGCGCGCTAAGGCCGCTAGCACCGCGATGCCCGATGCCGCCGAGACGAAGTTCTGGACGGTAAGCGCCAACATCTGGGTCAGGTAACTGAGCGTCGTTTCGCCGCCGTAGTTCTGCCAGTTGGTATTCGTGGCGAAACTGATGGCGATGTTGAAGGCCGTATGCGGATCCACTGGGCCGAAGCTCTGCGGGTTGAGGGGCAGCAGGTGCTGGACGCGCAGGATCCCGTAGACGGCCAGGGTGCCTGCCAGATTGAACCACAGGAGGACGCCTGCGTAAGCCGTCCAGGTCATCGGCGCCGCGGGATCCACGCCGCTTACCCGGTAGAAAAGGCGTTCCATGGGGCCTAGAAACGTGAGAGAGCCATCCAACACCCGAGCCATGTAAGCGCCCACCGGCACCACGCAAGCCAGCAGGACGGCCAGGTAGAGACAGATCTGGAAGAGGTCGCTGCCGCTCATCAGAATCTCTCCGGCGCCAACAAGGCGTAGAACAGATAGATCATCAGAAGCACGGCGATTACGCCGCCCGCCGCGTAAAGCAGACTCATGGGCGGCCTCCCGCGGCGCGTACGCAACGGTAGGTGAGGGCGAATAGAGCCAGCACGAGGGTGAGGTAGAGCACGTCCATGCCCCTAAGGTATGAAAGTTGACGTCAAAGCCGCGCCAAAAGCCAGCCCATCGGCATCAAGAAAGTATCAAGAAAGCGGTTACCCCTGCCAATTCTCAAACGGCTTCGTGTGGTAACTGCTGCTCAGGGCCAGCAACTCGGGCAGCTTGCGGCGGCGCTGCACGAGTGTGTGCAGCAGGCGGTCAAGTACGTCGTCTTCGCCGGCCACCCACTGCGGCGGAATCGAGTGGCGCGCTGCCTCCAGGACTGACTCCGGGAAGTGCATCACCTGCCCCAGCCACGGCTCAAACGACGCCGCGCTGGTCACCTCGCGGTACACCACCGGGCGATGATAGAGGCCATAGCCGGCCGCGTCGTCAAAGCGCCAGTGCTCACCTCCGAAGCTGTAGCCGTGGTCAATCATCATCGCCACGAAGCCCACCTTCGCCGCATGCACTTCCACCGAAGGCGCCCAGGGCTTGATCTTGGCGCGAAAGAAAATCGCCTGGCGGACGTCCGCGTTGGCGAGCCAGCGATCAATCACCAGCGCGCCCAGGAAGTCGCGCACGTTCACCACTTCCTTCAGTAGTTGGTCCGGCACGTAGTCGTAAAAGCCCAAGCGGTTCGGGTCGCCCGCCAGGCGGGAGCCAAAGTGCCATCCGGCTTCCGGGCGATAGACGCCCGTGTGGTTGCGCATCGAGATGTCCGGATGCGCGGCGAGGAAGTCCGCCGTGACTTCGATGGCCATCACCTTCGCGGAGGCCACCCGCAGTTGCTCGAAGATGGCATGGGCGATCCATTCGTTCACCAACACGCGCCGGCCCTGCGGGTTGTTCTGAAACTTCACGGCGTAGAAATGGCCGTCCTCGGCTTTCATCAGATGGGCCTGGGCGCCGCCCCGGAGTTTGCGAACGAATTCGATGGCACGAATCGGCATGCGATACTGATGGATTATGGCAGAAGCGGGCCTCTGGAGTCTGGAAATTCGAGGAGAAAAACGAAAGCATGAGTGAAGAAGTGAAGACGAGCGAAGAAAAGCAAGCCGCCGAGGCGCAGGCCAAGAATCAAGTGGCCTTGGAGATGATGAAGTTTATCGCGGTAACCACCGGATACGGAAAGGGCGTGGCGGCGGCGGGCTTCGCCGGCAAGAGCACGCTGCGTACGGCGGAGGAGCATGCGGACTCGCTGATCGACTTGTACAAGCGATGCCGCGATGTCGTGAACGGCTGAAGCGTTCTCACGCGGAATAGCAAAAGGGCGGCGCCGAGGCGCCGCCCTTTTGGTTTGGTAAATACGGAAGAGCGAAAAGAAGTTACTTCTTCTTCGCGGCCTTCTTAGCAGCCTTCTTGGCCGGAGCGGCAGCCTTCTTGGCTGGAGCAGCAGCCTTCTTGGCCGGAGCGGCAGCCTTCTTCACAGCCTTCTTCGCAGCCTTTTTCGTGGCAAATTTCATTTTAGAAATCGATCTCCCTTGATTTGGTAGCGAGGCAGTCTTCTTTGCCGCCACTACTTTCGTTGGAACATTTCCGCTCGATTTCGTTTTGGCCTTCGGAGCCGCCACCGCTTTGGTAGACGAGGTCTTCGTCACCGATGCTTTTACTTTAACTTGGGTGACGGGTAAATTGCTAGTCTTTCGTGCAACGCGTTCGCGCGATGCTGGCGCGGCCGGGCGAACCGCCTCCACCGGCGGCGCGACGAGCGCGGCGGGCGGGGTAGGTGACGAAGGCGGATTCCACGCTTGCAGCGCGGCCGGAGGCGTCATCGAACGCGCTGGCGGCGCATCGTCGTCATCCTCGTCGTCATCATCATCGTAAGAGCTGATCTCGCTCTCCAGGTCCAGATGTTCTTCTTCGTAGTCGAAGTCGTCTAATTCATCATCGAGGGGCATTGGAGGAAAAAACTCCCGCAAACTGTTTCTTAAGGTGCCACCGGATCGTGGCGAAGACAAGGATAGAATATCGCGATTCCCGCCAAATACAAGCGCGCCCCGAAATTACTTACAGAATGCCGCGGATTCCCGCATTCCCGAGGGCGCGGCGCGCCGGAAAATAGCTGGCGGCCAGCGCGACCAGCAACATGACTACGGCCACCGCCGCGTACGCCACCGGGTCCGTCGGGGCGATTCCATACAACTGGCCTTTCAGCAGACGCGTGAGCCAGAAGGCGCCCACCAACCCCAGCAGGACTCCCGCCGCGGCCAGGCTCAGGCCTTGGCCCAATAACAGTCGTAGTAAGTCGCCCGGGCGCGCGCCCAACGCGCGGCGAATGCCGAGTTCTCGCATCCGCCGCGTGACGGAATACGCCATCACGCCGTAAATTCCTACGCTCACCAGGATCAAGCCCGCGCCGGCGAAGAGCGTCAGGCAGAGCATCAGCGAACCGCGCTGGCCCTCGGAGGCGCCAATCACTTCTTCCATCGGCCGTACCGCTCCGATGGCCTGATGCCGGTCCAGCGCGGCCAGTTCGCGGCGAATCGCGCTGACGTAGCCCGCCGGGTCACCCGTGGCCCGCACGGCGAACATCGCCGGCATCTCCGGCATTTGCGAGCGCGGACGATAGAGGCCCGGCCGCATCGCTTCGCCGAGCCCGGCCTGATGAATGTCGGCGGCGATGCCCACCACCGTCAGCGGCTTTGGATTGGTGCCTACGAGAATCTGCCGGCCTACGGGCGCTGGGTCTTCCGGCCAGAAGCGGCGGGCGAGGCTCTCGCTGAGGATGGCGACCAATGGCGCGGATGACGAGTCGTTCCGCGTGAAGTCCCGGCCTTGCCGTAGCGGAATTTGCAGCGTGCGGAAGTAGCCGGGGGTGATCGTCTGCAACACGGCGATCGTGCGTTCGTTCAGCTTGCGCAAGGGCTGCTCGGCGGCTTGCACCGGCGTGCCGGCGAAGCCCGTCATCGGCAAAGTGAGCGTCATGGCCGCGGAACGAACTCCGGGGATCGCTTCCACGCGCCGCACCAACTCCTCATGTCGTGCTTCGGGCAGCGTAATCTGCATGGTGAGCAACTTGCGCGGCTCGAACCCGGGTGACACTTGCTTGAGGCGAGCCATGCTGACGATCATCAGCAGCGCGGAGAGCAGCAGCACCACCGACAGTGCGATCTGCCCGATGAGTAACCCGCCACGCGTTCCGAGGCGAAACCGCCCCACCCAGCCTTGCGAGTCCGGCGTGCGCATCATCCGGGCGACTTCCGGCCGCGATGCGCCCCAAGCCGGGCCCAGTCCGAAGAGCAGGGTGCTCAGCAGGGTCAGGGCGAGAGCGAAGGCGAGCACCTGCCCGTCCAGCGTGATGTCCCGCGAATGCGGCAAGTCCAAGCCCGGCAGCGTCACCAGCCATCCCAGGCTCAGCCACGCCACCAGCACGCCGAGTACGCCGCCCGCGACCGCGAGCCAAAGGCTTTCGGCCAACTGCGCGGCAAGCAAGCGGCCTCGCCCGGCACCCAAGGCGGCGCGCACCGCGAACTCACTGGCGCGCGATGTCGCCCGAGCCACCATCAGGCCAGCGACGTTGGCACAAGCCAACAGTAAGAGCAGCGCCACGGCAGACAATAGCAGCCACAACAACGGCGCCACGCCGCGCACCAAGGACTCTTGCAAAGGCGTGATCGCCTCCGGTCGCGCGTCGAGCGCGCCCTTATGCTCCGTGGCGTACTGGCGATGCAGCACCGCCACCTCGGCGTTCGCCTGCACCCGGCTGACGCCGGGCCGCAAACGCGCGAAGACGCTGAGCAAAGGACTATTCTGCCGCACCGGCAGCGGCAGGTCGTCCGGCTGCCAAGGCCGCAGGAGGTCGGCGTCGAGCCCCAGCTTCAGGTCGGGCGGCAGCACGCCGACTACGGTGTAAGTCTCCGCGCCGCGCGTGCCCGCCGATAGCGTCAGCGTCCGTCCCAGCACCGCCGGGTCGGCGGCAAAGCGACTGCGCCATAGCTCCGCGCTCAGCATGACGACCCTCGGCCCCAGCTGCTCTTCGTCCGCCAGAAAACTACGACCCAACAGCGGACTCGCGCCGAGCACGGCCAGGAAGTTCGCCGACACGCGCGCGCCCTTCATTGGCTCCGGACCTTCGGGCGCCGTCCAGGCGAGGTTGTCGCCGAACACCGTATAAGCAGCCGCGCCCGCGAAGCTCGCCGCGCCGCGCAGGCGCGTGAAGCGATCATCCGTCGCACCGCCGCTTACGCGCATCAGTTGCTCCGGCTCGGGGAAGGGAAGTGGCTTCAGCAGCACCGCGCGCACCAGGGTGAAGATGGCCGTATTCGCGCCGATGCCCAGCGCCAGGGTCAGGATCGCCGTGACGGCGAAGCCCTTGGCGCGCCACAGCGCTCGGCCCGCGTAGGCCAGATCCTGTCGCATGGTTTAGCTCTCCTGACCGGCGACGCGTGAGATCGCGCGCACCAGCTTGCGGTAAGGCAACTCCTGGGGGCTGGCAAAGCCCAGCCACTCTCCGTCGCGCCAGCTCGAATAATACCAACGCGCCAGCAACGCCAGATGGTCCTGCCGCCGCGCGAGTGTCATCTTGCTTTCCGGCTCCAAAGTCGCGGCCAGTTCCCGTAGGCGGGCATCCATCGAGAGGCCCGCGCCATCCAAGTGAAAATTGCGGCTGGGCAGCCATTGCCCGTCGAGGAAGAAGCGTAGTTCCACCGTGCCACCTACCGTACTTTTGGTGACCGCCACGCCGCAAAGCCGCGCCGCGTCGCGCACCATCTCGTCGCGCAGGCGCAGCACCTGCTGCACCTTTTCGAGCCGCTTGTGCTGACGCGCAGCCTCCTCGAAGTCCATATTCTCGCTGGCCCGGTCTCGTGCCCTTTCCACCGTTAGCGTCAGGCTTTGGCCGTCGCTCGTAAGGAATTCGCGCACCCGCGCCACCTCGGTGGCATACTCGGCCTCGCCCACCATCTCCTGGCATGGCCGCAGGCACATGTTCATCTCGCCGTAGATGCAGCCCGGATGGTCAGTGGCGGGGATCAGGTCCTCCTGGCAGCGGCGGATCTGAAACAGGTCCAGGAACTGGCCCTCCAACTCTTCCGCCGCGGCGCGGGAGCGAAAAGGACCATAGAAGAGCGAGTCCACGCCGGCGAAACGCGTGGTCACCGTCGTGCGCGGAAAGGCGTTGTTCGCCACCAGACGCACATACGACGGATAGCGCAGCTTCAACCTCTGGACGTAGCTCTCCGGGAAGTACTCCCGCGCCAGGGTGTAGTGCAGCAGACTTGCGCTCAGCCGGGATCCCGTTGGCCAATACTCCACGCGCTCCGCGACCCCGCGCAGGCTCGCCCAACGCGAGTCGCCGAGCAGGCGGCGCAGGCGGCGGCGCAGGAAGTTGGTCTTCGCGAGATAGGGCTCGCCCTGCGCGGCCCAGAGGGCGAACACGGCGGGCTGGTCATCGACGTGGGCCAGGTCGTCGTGCGGGTGAATGATGCAAGCGGGAGAGAGTTTCATGCGCGGGGCGTACGCCCTCTATTCTAAATTGGAAGGAGTGGAACTGAACGGGCTCATCGTATTAGACAAGCCAGCCGGGTGGACATCGCACGACGCGGTGAACAAAGTGCGTCGCCTCACCGGACAAACCAAGGTGGGCCACCTGGGAACGCTGGACCCCATGGCGACGGGGGTGCTTCCGCTCGTCGTCGGCAAAGCGACGCGTCTGGCGCAGTTTGTCGCCGTCGGCCGCAAAGTTTACGAGACCGAGATTCGCTTCGGCTTCGCCACCGACACCTATGATCGGGAGGGCGAGCCCTTAGCGGAGCCGCAAGCGATTGTGTTGGAGGCCGCCACCGTCCGCGAGTGGCTCAGCCGCCAGTTGGGCACGCAGGCGCAGATGCCTCCGCCCATCTCCGCCAAGAAGATCAACGGCGTCCCCGCCTACAAGCTGGCGCGCCAAAAGCTGCCCGTAGAACTGAAGGCCGTCGAAGTCACGATTGACGAACTGGCGTTGCTCTCGTGCGCGGCGGACCGCCTTCGCTTGCGCGTCGTTTGCTCGGCGGGTACCTACATCCGCGCGATTGCCCATGAACTGGGCCGCGTCGCCGGATGCGGCGCGCACCTGACAGAACTGCGGCGCTTGGAGTCTTGCGGCTTCGGCCTGGAGCAGTCCCATCCCATGGAGGAGTTGGTGCGGATGGCCGCAACTAGTACTCTATCGGACGCAGTTCTACCGTCGGCCACGTTGCTGCCCCAGTTTCCCTCGGTGCGCGTCGACCACGACACCGTGGCACACATCCGCCAGGGTCGCATGTTCCGCATGTCGCCCTTTCTCGTCTCGGCCAAAGATGCGCGTCAAGTGAAGGCCGTCAGCGATCAAGGTGAACTAATTGCCATCGGCGAAGCCAGAATGCCCTTGGTTTATCATCCGATCGTCGTCTTTTAGCTTTCGAATGAATCAAGTTTAATTACTTACTCGGTGTAACTTCATGGTTTCGATGTACTCTCTAGTGAGAAGCAAATGACCATGCGCGTACTCCTCGTTCTTAGCTTCGGCATCGCACTCCTCGCGTGGGAAAAAACGCCCGTCTTTTTCCAGGAGACCAACCGTGACGGTTCGTCCCATGACGAGTTCTATTCGGGGGCAGTGCAGGAGGTCTCGGAGACCACCGTGGCCGTGGCGCGGCAATTGCCTGGCAAACAAGCCGAGACCCGCGTTTTCGTATTGGACGGCGACACCATCGTCGAAGGCCGCCTGAAAAAGCAGGTCCGGGTGACCGTCGGCTACCGCAGCCACGATGGCCAGGATCACGCTTGGCGCATCATCGTGCGTGAAACGCCGGAGCCCTAAAGCGGCCAGTTACTTCCTTTTCGGCTGCCGCTTCCAGTCTGTCTTCACCACCTGTCGGGCGCGGCCCAGAGCCAAGGTGGAGGCGGGCACGTTTTCCGTAATCACCGAACCTGCCGCAACGTACGCATTCTCACCGATCTCTACGGGCGCGACGAGCGTTGAATTACTGCCAATAAACGCACCTTCCCCAATAATTGTGGCGTGCTTTTTCTGGCCATCATAATTACAAGTAATAGTTCCTGCGCCAATATTAACTTCGGCGCCGATTTTGGCGTCGCCCAAGTAAGCTAAGTGACTCGCCTTAGCTCCTTTGCCGAGCCGGGTTTTTTTCAGTTCGACGAAGTTGCCGACGTGCGCTCCGGCCTCCACCTGGGCTTGCATACGCAGCCGGGCAAAGGGGCCGAGGTGAGCATGGGTGGCGATCTCGCTATCTGAGATGACGCAGTAAGGGTGCAGCACCACCCCGTCGGCCAGGGTTGCGTTCGTCAGGACGCAGCCCGTGCCGATGCGACAATCGCGGCCGATGCGGGTGTTGCCCCGCAGGTGAACGAAGGACTCGACGATGGTGTCAGGCCCCACCTCGACGAACTTGTCGAGGGTGATCGTCTCCGGGCGTTCCAGCGTCACGCCTTCCAGCATCAGTTGTTTCGCCTTGCGGTCACGAAGATACCGGTCGGCTTGGGCCAGTTCCAGGCGGGTGTTGATGCCGAGAATCTCAGCCGGATCCGCGACGCGGAGGGTCTTTACGCGATGGCCGTGGCGGCGGAGGATCTCGATCATGTCGGTGAGGTAGATTTCGCCGGAGGCCGCGTTTGGCGTGATCTCGGCCAGGTGCCGCCAGAGCAGCGGGGCGTTGAAGCAGTAGATGCCAGAGTTGATCTCGCGCACGGCGAGTTGCGCGGGCGTGGCGGCCTTCTGCTCCACGATGGCCTCGCAGTTACCTTCGGCATCGAGGATCATGCGGCCGTAGCCGGTGGGGTCGTCGAGCAGTGCGGTGATCACGGTCGCGGCAGCGCCGGTTGCCGCGTGCTGCGCCAGCAGGCGCGTGATCGTGTCTGCGGAGAGCAGGGGGCAATCGCCGTAGAGCACCACCAGCAGACCCTCGCGGGCCTGCACCTGGTCCGCCGCCACCATTAAGGCGTGGCCGGTGCCCTTCTGCTCGGCCTGCCGCGCGAAGCGCGTCTTGTAGGGGGAGAGGTACGCTTCCACTTCTTCGGCGCCATGCCCCGTCACCACCACTACGCGCTCCGGCGGCGCCAGCGCCAACGCGGACTGCGCCACGTGGGCCACAATTGGGAGTCCGCCGGCCTGGTGCAACACCTTGGGCAACTTGCTTTTCATGCGCGTGCCCATGCCCGCGGCGAGGATCACCATCGATAAGTCGTTGTGCATTCTTGTTCCTTCTTAGCGCGCCTGCCGCTGTTGGCGGGCGCGCAAGGCGAGTTCGAGGACGATGGCCGCGGTCTGCACCGGGTCATGCCGGACCTTCTCGCCCTTCGTCAGCAGCAGATTTCGTTCGATCACTTCAATACCTTGCTCGATCAGCCGGGGCGTGTCGTTGGCGACCGGGTAGACCTTTTGCGCGGCATAGGCGCGCCGCAGGGTGCCGGAGATGGCGCGCTTATTCAATACGGCGAAGTCCAGCAGCGGCCCGCCGGCGTGGCGGTGGATGGCGTCCACGTGGTCGCAGGCGCTGTAGTTCATCGTCTCCCAGGGTTGCCACATCAGGTTGCAGAAGTAGGCCTTCAGCGCTCTCGAGCGGCGGATCGCTTGTGGAATCCCGGCTACCAGCAGATTCGGAATCACGCTGGTGTAGAGTGACCCCGGCCCCATCGTGATCAGGTCAGCCTCTTCGATGGCCCGGAGCGTTTCGGGCAATGGCGGACAAACGCGGGGTTGCAACTGGATCGTCTTGATGGCCACCCGCGCGCGGCTGATTCTGGTTTCACCCAGCACCCGCTTGCCGTTCACTAACTCCGCCTCCAGGGTGACGTTGCTATCGGTGGAGGGGAAGATACGCCCACCGGTGGAGAGGATCTGTGAGGAGAGCTTTACGGCGTGCGCGAAGTCGCCGGTGAGTTGCGTGAGCGCGGTGAGGAAGAGGTTGCCAAAGTTGTGCCCGCTAAGGCCTTTGCCCGCGGTGAAGCGGTACTGGAAGAGCTTGGTGAGCAGGTCGCCGTCGTCGGAAAGCGCCACCAGGCAATTGCGGATGTCGCCCGGCGGCAGCACGTCGAGTTCGCGGCGGAGGCGGCCGGAGGAGCCTCCGTCGTCGGTTACTGTAACTACGGCGGCGATCTCGATGGGCGGCAAGCCGTCACTGGGCTCGACGTAGCGTTTCAGGCCGCGCAGCAGAGAGGAGAGCCCGGTGCCGCCACCAATGGAGACGACGCGCAGGGCATCAGTGCGACTGGATCGCCGATGGGGCATCCGGCGCTAATTGCCCATCAGCACTTCGCGCAAAGCCGGGAGCTTGGCCAACTCGGAAAAATCCGGGTCGCCCATCGCGAGGGCCCGGTTGCGCGGTTGCATCTGGATCGCGCGGCGCAGATGGGACACCGCGCGGTCAATCTGTCCCAGGTGGCCTCGCGCGGCGGCGGCGGCGTAGTGGGCGTAGTCCGTCTCTTGCTGGCGCAAGGAGAAGTCGAGGAGCGTGGCTGCGTCCGCGTAGGCGCGCACGTTCAACTGGGCGATGGCCTGGGCATAGTTATCTTCAAAGCTGCGCGTTTCCGGGTCAATCTTCGCCAAGCGGCTTTCGCACATCCGGACATGCGTGCGGGCGGCGTAGGCCATATCGCTGGCGGGACCTTGCGCCGCTGCTTCGAACAGCGGCAGAGCCCGGCGAAACTCACGCTGGTGAAAAAGGGCCATGGCTTGGTTAAAGGTCTCCGCTTGCTGCCGCGATAAATCCACGGCGCTCTCGCTGGTCTTGATATTTCTGGTGGCCAATATTTTTACCGGTCCATTTCGACCCGTTGGCTCGAAATCGCACCGGCCTCCGTCGGGCTTTTGCCAGCCCTTAAACAATTGATTATGCCAGATCACGGCGGGCACTTTTTCGCGGCTTAGCTTGGCGCTACCATAAGCTGGTGAAGCTGCTGCTGATACTTTTTCTGGGAAGCGCCGCCCTGGTTCAGGCCGCGAAGAAGCCGGTTACGCTGGAGGCCGTCTCCGCCGGTGGCGGACCGATGCTCCGGATGTTGTGGGCGCCGGACGGCGCGTCCTATGTGATGCGTACCCGCGACAAGCTCTCCCTCTACCGCTTGGCCGACAAATCCACGACGGAACTGGCTGACCTGAAGACGCTGGAAGGCCAAGCCAAGACCGTGGCCGCGAATGGCCCCTTCGACTGGGAGAATCGCCGCGTCTCGGAGCGGCCGCTGCAATGGTCCGCCGACGGCAAGCAATTACTCCTCATCCTCGGCGGCGACCTCTTTCTGGTCGAGGTAGCCACTAAGAAGACGCGTCAGATCACCGCCACCAATTTCGCCGAGCGGGACGCCAAACTCTCCGCCGACGGTAAATTCATCTCCTACCGTCAGGATCATGACCTCTATACCCTCAACGTAGCCTCCGGTAAAGTGACGCGGCTCACTAATGATGGCTCGCCGACGCGCATGAACGCCAAGCTGGACTGGGTTTATCCCGAAGAGCTCGAAATCGGCACCGCGCACTGGTGGAGCCCGGATGGCAAATGGATCGCCTATCTGCAGTTCGAGGTGAGCGCCGTCGGTGTTTATTCGCATGTCGACTACTCCAAAGTAGAAGGCCAAAGCGAGCCGGAGCGTTACCCGAAAGCGGGCAGCAAGAATTCCGTCGTCCGCTTTGGCCTGGTGCCGGCGAGCGGCGGGAAGACACGCTGGATCGACTTGGGTAGCTCCGAAGAGTATCTCTTCGCGCGGGTGAATTGGACTCCCTCCCATGTCCTGGTCACGCGCCTGACCCGGATCCAGAATCGCCTCGACTTACTCAGCATCGAGCCGAAGAGCGGCAAATTGGAGACGGTACTTACCGAAGAAGACCCCTACTGGGTGAACCTCTCGGATGAATTCCACTTGCTCGCCGATCAGAAGACTTTTCTCTGGTCCAGCGAGAGCACCGGCTACCGGCACCTGTATCTGCGCAGTCTTGCCGGGGCTCCGGCGAAAACGATCACTTCCGGCGACTGGGAAGTGAACGACGTCGCCTGCGTGGACGAGAAGGCGCGGCAGATTTATTACGTGTCGACGGAAGTATCGCCGCTCGAACGGCACCTGTACACGGTGAGTTTCGACGGCGGCGCCCGTCGCCGGTTGACGGCGGAGGCTGGCACCCATGCGATTTCCATGGCCCCCGGTTGTGCGACCTACTTCGACAGCTATTCGAGCCTGACTTCACCGCCGCGGATGACCATGCATCGCGCCGACGGCACGCAATTGGAGGTGGTGCGCCCCGCCAATACGAAGGTCCTCGAAGAGTACGAGATCCTGCCTACCGAGCTCCATCAGGTTACCGGACCTGACGGCACTCTCTTTCATGCCCGTCTGATTAAGCCCGCGGGCTTTGACCCGCGGAAGAAGTATCCCGCCGTCGTCATGGTGTACGGCGGGCCGCACGCGCAGACCGTACGCAATCAGTGGGCCGGCCTCAGTTGGGACCAGGCGCTGGCGCATCGCGGCTTTGTCATCTGGCAACTCGACAATCGCGGCTCCGGCGGCCGCGGCCATCGTTGGGAGAGCCAAGTGTTCCGGCAGTTCGGCAAGCTGGAACTGGCGGATCAGCTGACTGGCCTCGATTACCTCACGAAACTCGGCTTCGTCGACCCCGCGCGGGTCGGCATGTACGGCTGGTCCTTTGGCGGCTACATGACGCTCTACAGCATGCTCAACGCCCCGGACCGCTTCGCGGCCGGCATTTCCGGTGCGCCGGTGACCGATTGGCGCCTTTACGACACCATTTACACCGAACGCTATATGGGTCTGCCGCAGCAGAATGAGGCGGGCTACAAGGCGAGTTCGCCAGTACATTCGGCGGCGAATCTAAAGGGCAAGCTGCTGTTGGTCCACAACATCGGCGACGACAATGTGCTGTTCCAAAATGGCATGATGATGATGAACGCCCTGCAGCTAGCGGGCAAGCCATTCGAGACGATGATCTATCCGCAGAAGGCGCATGGCGTTTCGGGTCCGGCCCGGAAGCACTTGCTCGAAACCACCACGAACTTCTTCGTGCGCGCCTTGCAACCCTGAGCCGGCGACGGAACGAACCGGGAAGTGCTTGATTCCAAAAGCTTCTGCTTGCCGCAGAAGCGGACAAGTGTTGAAAAGTGTCGAAAAGTGTCGAATCGGCTGTGGCGTGCTTTCAGCCCTTGATCTAATTGTAGACCGGCCGCGGCAAGTTCCGTGGGGCGAGTAGCGCCCCAACCTTTTCAGGAGATGTGGGTTAGGTCAATTTTGGGCTGGTGTGACTCAGCGCTGTGGCTACCCGCGGACGACAGTAAGTTGGGGATTCCCGCGCGGACGGTGCTTAGACTCGCCTCAGGCTGGGATAGCCAGCGCTTCCCGGCGCGGGTACCATTGAGGCCTGATGCGCTTTGCGAAGCACATACCGTGGCGGCTGCTGAGCCTGGTTGGGTGGCTCTGCCTGGTGGGTGCGACGTTCGCTTTGACGGGGGCTTCCGTAGGCCACGATGTGAACCACGACCACGATTCGCGGGTGCGGCCGGCTGCCGGACTCGCCCTTACCGTTGCCGCCGTTTCGACCGAAATCTGGGCCGATGGCGAGGACGACTCTGACGACGATGCGGCGGTAGCGCCTGGCATCTTTGTACTCGCACTGGCCCCTCCGTCACTCGATTGCGCTTTCCGCCGCTGCCGGTTCGCCGGTCCCCGGATCACGGATTTCCCTCGCGCATCGCGTCCGCCGCCGCCCTCCCTTTAGTTGCATCCGAATTGCGCGGCGCTCTCGGATGGAGCGCGGCGCCAGATTGCCACGAGAGGGGAGTTCCGCTGAATGGTCGCTCGCATATTGAGTTTCGCCTTGCGGCAAAGGTTCATCACTTTTGCCCTGGCTGGCCTGTTGATTGGCATTGGCCTGTGGGCCTTGAACCAACTGAAGATTGAAGCTTATCCCGATATCTCCGACACGCAGGTGGTGGTGATTACTCAGTATCCCGGCCACGCCGCTGAGGAACTGGAGCAGCAGGTGACGGTGCCTTTGGAAAGAGCACTGAACAGCACGCCGGGCGTGATTGCGCGCCGTTCGCGCACGATCTTCGGACTGTCGGTGGTGGAGTTGACGTTCGAGAACAATACGAACGACTACTTTGCCCGCCAGGTGGTGCTCGAGAAACTGCGTGACGCCGATCTGCCGGACGGGGTGACGCCCGAACTGGGCCCCATGGCCACGCCGATCGGCGAACTCTACCGCTATCGGGTCGCGGGCGGAGGCAGCCCCATGGAACGGCGCACGGTGCAGGACTGGGTGGTGGATCCGCGCTTTCTGCAGGTGCCCGGCGTCGCCGACGTCACTCCCTTTGGCGGGCTGGTGAAGCAGTATCAGGTGCAGATTGATCCGTTGGCGCTCCGCAAGTATGACCTCTCTATTGCCCAGGTGGCGGCCGCCGTGTCGGCGAACAACGGCAACGCGGGCGGCGCGGCGCTGGACAATCAGCAACAGTCGATTGTGGTGCGCGGGGTGGGCCTGGTGCGGGGCGCCAGCGACATCGGCAACATCGTGCTGCTGGCCAACAACGGTGTGCCGGTGTTTGTCCGCGACATAGGACGCGTCGAGATTGGTCCCGCGGTATCCACGGGGATTTTCGGCGTGGGCAGCCAGACCGGTGAGGTGGAAGGCATCGTTCTGATGCGCCGTGGCGAGAATCCGAGCGAGGTGCTGAAGGGCATCAAGACCGCCGTGGACGATCTCAACCAAAATCTGCTGCCCAAGGGCATGCGGATCCTGCCGATTTACGATCGCACGGATCTGGTGGAGAATACGCTGCGCACTGTGAGCCACACGTTGCTGGAAGGCCTGGCCATCGTGGTGGCGCTCTTGCTGCTGTTCCTCGGCAGTGCGCGCGCGGCCTTGCTGACGGCGATCACCATTCCGCTCAGCATGCTGTTCGCGTTCATCTGCATGCACTTCGCCGGCATTCCGGCGAACCTGTTGAGCCTGGGTGCGCTCGACTTCGGCGTGATCGTCGACGGCACACTGGTGATGGTGGAGCACATTGTCCGCACGATGGAAGAACACGCGCCGGCGCTGACGACGCGCAGCGTGCGCCAGGTGATTGAAGACGCAGCGCTCGAGGTGGAGTCGCCGATCTTCTTCTCGCTGATGATTATCATCTCGGCCTACATTCCGCTCTTTACGCTGGAGCGCGTGGAACGGAGGCTGTTCACGCCGATGGCCTACACGATCTGCTTCGCGCTCTTCGGCTCGATGCTGTTGGCGCTCACCCTGGTGCCGGTGCTGGCGACGTTCCTCTTCCGCAACGGCGCGCACACCTGGGAGAATCCGCTGCTGGGCTGGGTGCAGCGCGGCTACGCGCATGCGCTCGAAGCGACGCTGCGCCGTCCCTGGCAGACGGTGATCGCGGGCTTGCTGATTGTCGTGGGCGCCTTCGCGCTGGGCACCCGACTGGGCACCGAGTTTCTGCCGCAATTGGACGAAGGCACCCTGTGGGTGCGCGCGAACCTGCCGCCGGGAATCTCGCTCAGCGAGAGCGCGAAGGTGGCGGACCAGATCCGCGCGCTGATCGGACAATCGCCTGAGGTGTCGCTGGTGAGTTCGCAATCGGGCCGCAACGACGACGGCACTGACCCTTATGGCCCGAATCGCAATGAGTTTTTCGTCGCGCTGAAGCCCTACGATACCTGGCCTAACGGCGGCCAGAAGGAAGATCTGATCCGGACGCTCTCCGCCCGGCTGCAAGGCTCGATTCCGGGGGCGAATTTCAGCTTCACCCAGCCGATTATTGACAATGTCACCGAGGCCGTCACCGGTTCGCCCGCCGACTTAGCGGTGATCATCAGCGGCCCGGATCTGGCGACGCTCCGCGCCACCGCTGAACGCACCCTGGCCGTGATGCGGAAGCTGCCCGGCGCGGTGGACACCTTCATCGAGCAGGAAGGCGCGCAGCCCCAACTGCGCATCGCCATGGACCGGGACGCCATTGCGCGCTACGCGTTGAACGTGGCCGACATCGAAAGCGTGATTGAGATGGCCATTGGCGGCCGGGCCGTGAGTACGATGTTCGAAGGCGAACGGCGCTTCGACATTACCGTGCGCTATGTGCCGGAGGCGCGCGGCAGTATCGCCACCATCGGCTCCACGCTGCTGCGCGCGCCGAACGGCACCACCGTGCCGCTCTCGCAATTGGCGCAGATTGAACTGGTGAACGGCCAGACGATCATCGCCCGGCGCGACAACCGGCGCACCATCTCAGTGCGGACCAACATCCGGGGCCGCGATCAGGGTGGCTTCGTGGCCGAGGCGCAAGGCCGGATGGCGAAAGAGGTGGTGATTCCGCCCGGGTACACCGTTTCCTGGGGCGGCCAGTTCGAAAATCTGGAGCGCGCCTCGCGGCGTTTGCGGATCATTCTACCGGTGACGATCGCCATTATCTTCGCGATCCTCTTCGTCGCGTTTAACTCCGCCACCAGCGCGGCGATGGTGCTGATCAACGTACCGTTCTCGCTGGTAGGGGGCATTCTGCTGCTATGGATGCGCGGCATTCACCTGAGTGTGTCGGCCGCGGTGGGCTTCATCAGCCTGTTCGGCGTGGCGGTGATGAGCGGTCTGCTGTACATTGCCGAAATTGACCGGCGAAGGCGGAATCCGGACACGCCGCTCATCCGCGCGATTGTCGACGGGGCGACCAGTCAACTCCGGCCACGCCTGATTCTGATCATGGTGGCCTTGCTGGGCATGGTGCCCGCGGCGCGCGCCACCGGCATCGGCAGTGACGTACAGCGGCCGCTGGCTACCGTGCTGGTGGGCGGCTTGCTGTCGACACTGTTTCTCACCCTGCTCGTGCTGCCGAGCCTGTATTACCTAACGGCGCGCCGAAGTGCGGGAGGCAGCGCCGCCCAGGGAGAGTAACCGGATGACACCGGCCACTGTGGGCGAAGGTTTGCTGTTTCTGGCGCTGGCGGCGGAGGCCTACGCCTGGCGCCGCTGCTTCACGACGCGGCGAGCGGAGGGTCTGCTGCTGCTGGCTTCCTGGGTGGCGGCTTGGCATTGCCTGGGACTGGCGGGCAGCGCCTATCCGGAGTGGGGCTGGGCCGGAGTCGCGATTTTGCTCGCCGGGCTAGTGGCGCGGCTTTGGCAAGTGACGGGGGTCCGCTCGACGGCGGAACTGGCGACGGTGTCGATGACGATCTGGCTGGGGGCGGCATTGCTGACGCAGCGGCTGGTGGTGGGCGCGATGCTAATGGGCGTCGTCGCCTTGGCGCAGTGGATGGTCCTGCTCACCTTGGAGCGCCCGAAGTAATCACTCTGGGGGGGAGCCGAGGACCCTGCGTGGTCCTCGGCCGCACACTGGGACCTGCTGCCCCGCGAACTCATCCCATAGGCGCAGCGCACCGGCGGCGGAGGGCGCCGAGGGCGAGGAGGCTGGCGCCCAGCAGTCCGAACGTCGCGGGCTCCGGGACGTCGGAGGTGACTTCGGACGAGAGAAACTCCACGCGGATGGCTCCCACGCCGTTGCCAACATTCTGGAGATTGAAGGTGAGCGTATTGATTCCCGCCTGGAAACCGGCATTCACCGAGAAGGCGCTCCACTGCGTGAAACTGCTGGAGGTATTGCAACCGGCGATGGTGGAGAAGGCTGCGCCGCCATTCAGTTGGGCCGTGCCGCAGTTGTCGGTGGCCCAGCGGCCGGTGATGGAGGCCGTGCTAGGAATTCCGCTGCCCAGGTTGAAGCTGAGCGTAAAGGGTATGGTAAACGCTCCCGGACCTCCGGCCCCGTTGACGGAGATCCAACGGGAAGCGAGGCTGCCCGGACCTATGAGGCTGTTTTCGTCGATATAGATCGTCGAGCCAAACGCTCGATTGATGTTGTAGGTGAAGGCGGTCGCGTTGTTTTGCAACCAGTGAGGGTCAGAGACACCATCCAGATCGGCTACCTGTAACGAACTGTTGTCGACACCGGTGTTGAAAAGGCCCTGAATGGGAATCACTGCCCCTGGAAGGCCGGCCGAGAGAAAGAGCACGCAAACGGCTGTGCGAAATTTGAACATGAGAATGTCCTCCTTGCACACAATGCGAGGACAAAACGAAAACGGGGTCACCGTCGACGCTTTCCTGTAGATCGGCGGCCCGCGTGTACCTTAGTTCAGTTCCTTGGCGTCGACGCCTTTGGCGTCGCCGGCGAGGGCAAAGCGGAGGTAGGCGATCAGGTCGGCCAGTTGCTCTTTGGTGAGGCCGCGTGACTCGGGTGGGTGTTTCCAGGAGCCGTTGTCCCGGGCTTTCTGGATCTCGTCGGGCGTCAGCTTCACTGCGGCGGGGGGATTCTTCGACAGGTCGTAGTAGATGTCCCCGGACTGGATCATGGGAAACGACTTGGTTTTGGTCTGCGAGACCGTCTTCACGTACTGGGTGCGGGTCGCCAGGATACCGAGCACCACGGCCCGGGGGTGCAGAGGGGCAATGGTCTTCAGGTCCGGGCCTACGGCTGTCCCTTCGCCGGCGACGGCGTGGCAGGTGGTGCAGGCGTAGCCCGTGGCGCTCTTCAGGTTGAATAGCTCCTTGCCGCGTATCGCCTGATCGGGAAGGTCGGCGGCGAGGGCAAGGAGGGCGATGGCGAGAATCATGGGGTACCTCGGCGATGCGTCATGCAATCGAATGGCCAATCGCCAAACGCACGCGGTTTTGTGTGGGTGGTGCGTAAGAATTGTGCTATTTCGCGCGGTGTTTGCGTGATTTCGCGCAGACGCGGAACGCAGAATGCGCATATGGCGCTCTGGAGACGTTGGCCCGTTACTTGCTTAGCAATAGGCGATGAAACTGTACAAATTGTTCTTTCCCATGGTTCTCGTTAGCGCGGCGTGGGCAGCGGACGCCGCCGCCGGCAAAGCGGCCTATGATGCTTCCTGCAAGAAGTGCCACGGTGCGGACGGCACTCCGAACGCCGCGATGGCCAGGATGTTGAAAGTGGAGATGAAGCATCTGGGCGCGCCCGAAGTGCAAGGGAAGAGTGACGCGGCGTTGATCAAGGAGACCCTGGAAGGGGTGGGCAAGATGAAGGGGATTCCGGCCGTGGAGAAGGACGCGGCGAATATCGTGGCCTTCATCCGGACGCTGAAAAAGTAGACTTCCATGGGCAAATTCACGCGCCGCTGGATCCTGCCGCTCGTTTACTTCACCGACAACTGGCTGAGCCGGATCGGACTGTTTCTTCTGCTTTCGGCCACCGTGCTGTGGATCTTTTTGACGGGCGCGAGCGCGGCGTCGGGCTATTTGGGCATTCTGCAGTTCGTGGCCCTGCCGGCGACGTTCTTCCTGGGACTGGTGCTGGTGCCCTTGGGTATCAGCCTGCAGCGGCGGCGCGAGTCGCCGGACCATCATGTGCTGCCGGACAAGATCGATCTGGCGAATCGGCGCGTACTGCGCTTTTTGCTGTTCGTCGGCGGGGCCACGTGCGCGAATCTGATTATCGGCGGCGCGCTGACGTATCAGACGGTGCATTACATGGAGTCGACGAACTTCTGCGGTACGGCCTGCCATGTGATGGCGCCGGAGTTTGCGGCCTATCAGGCGGGGGCGCACGCGCAGGTGAAGTGCGTGGAGTGCCACATCGGCGAGGGTGCGGGGAATGCAATCCGCGCCAAGGTGAATGGGACGCGGCAGTTATTTCTGGTGACTACGGGGCGTTACCAGCGTCCCATTCCGTCGCCGCCGCATGGACTGAAGGCGGCTGGCGAAACTTGCGAGAACTGCCATTCGCCCAGACACGACTATGGCCAGCGGCTGTGGCGCCGGACGCAGTTTAACGACGCGGGCGAACGGTTGGAGACGGCGCTGATGTTGAAGCTGGGCGCGATTCATCGCGCCCATCGGGGCGTTTCCTACGAGGCGGCTGATGAGCGGCGGTCGCGCATGCTGGCCGTGCGCACCAAGAGTGGCGCGGAGTATGCGACGGACGGTTATCGCGCCGGTAAGGAGACCGCGGTTTTTCGCCGGGATATGGATTGCCTGGATTGCCACAACCGGCCCGCGCATGAGTTTGAGAATCCAGAACGCAGCGTCGATCAGATGATGACCGAGGGCCGCTTGCCGCAGCGGTTGCCCTTGTTCCGCAAGGCGGCGCTGGATGCGTTGCGCGGCGAGTACGCGCCGGGTGCGGCGGCGGCAGCGCTGCCGGCAAGGCTGTTGGCGTTTTATGAGAAGAACCAACCTGCGGTACCGCGGGAGGAACTGGTGAAGGCGGGGCGCGAACTGGTGAGCCTGTACGAGCGCAATGTATTTCCCGCGATGCGGGTGGGCTGGGGCACCTATCCCCAGCATCTGGGCCATACGGATTCGCCAGGCTGCTTCCGTTGCCACGGCGACGAACTGAAGCCGAAAAAGGCCGGCCAAGGGCTGACGCAGGACTGTGAAGCCTGCCATAAGGTGATTGGCGTGGAAGAAAAAGATCTGAAAGCGATGCAGGAATTGGGAGGTTGAGTTCATGCGGAAACGACATTTCTATTGGCTGATCGTGTTGGTGGGCGCGGCGCTCTCCGCCGGACCGCGTGCTTACAACGCGCTCGAGAAGGCCTTCTACGCCGATCCGAAGACGGTGAGTTTCGTGCGCCCTGGGCTCGAGATGAAGGTGATCGCGGCGGTGGTGAATGCCGACGGCTCCATCGCGGCGCGGGTACGCCTGACGGATCCGCTGGGCGTGCCGCTGGATCGTTTGGGCGTCACAACGCCAGGCCCAGTGGCCGTGAGCATGGTGGCTGCCTTTATTCCCAAGGATCAGAAGGTCTACCGCGCCTATACGACGCGCGTGCAGACCAGCCCGATCACCCGCGTGTCGGCAACCCAAGCCTCCTCCGACACGGGCGGCTTCTGGACGAAGAACGACGTAGAGGGCGAATACACGTATACTTTCGCCACGCGCGCGCCGGCCGGCTTTGATCGCACGGCGACGCACACCATCGGCGCTTATGCCAGCCGCAATTTGACGGCGTTCGATCTGGGTACGAATTATGCCAGTTCGACCTTCGACTTCGTGCCGGCGGGCGGACCCGTGACGCAGGTGCGCGACGTGATCAAGACCGGGTCCTGCAATGCCTGCCACGTGACCATCTCGGCGCACGGAGGAGCGCGGCGGGGACTCGAAATGTGCGTACTTTGCCACACGCCCCAAACGGTGGATCCGGACACGGGCAATACCGTGGATATGACCGTGATGACCCACAAGATTCACATGGGCAAGGATCTTCCCAGTGTGAAGGCCGGCGGCAAGTACTCGATCATCGGCTTCGGCCAGACCGAAGTGGACTATTCGGCGGTAGGCTTCCCGGCCAATCCGCGCAACTGCGCCGCGTGCCACGCCCAAACGGGGCCGAACGCGGCGTCGCAGGCGACGGCGATGTTCGAGCCGTCCCGTACCGCCTGTGGCTCCTGCCATGACAATATCGACTTTGCCGCCGGCAAGGGCCATCTGGTGCAAACCAGTGACGCCCAATGCGGCCAGTGCCACCGGCCGGAAGGCGAACGCGAATGGGACATTTCGGTGAAGGGCGCGCACGTGGTGCCGGAGTTCTCGCGCAATCTAAAGGGCCAGTCGATCGAACTGATCGAAGTGCGCGACACGGCGCCCGGCCAGAACCCGATTGTCAGCTACCGCCTGCGCGATTCGGAAGGCCGACCCTTGGCTCCGGCGGACATGACGTCGCTCTCCCTGATTCTGGCCGGGCCCGCGCCGGACTATACGACTTACACCTCGGAGGCTTCGCGCACGGATACGGCCTCGGCGGCCGGCATCGCCACGCATCGTTTCGCGGTGGCCATCCCCGCCGCGGCGCGCGGCACGTACTCGGTAAGCGCGGAAGGCTATCGCAATGCGTCCTTCGAGGGGCCGGGCCGGATTCCGACGACGGTGCGCGATCCGCTGAAGAACGTCATCACTTACTTCAGCGTCGACGGGACGCGCGTGGAAAGGCGCCGTCAAGTGGTGGCGCTCGAGAAATGCAATGCCTGCCACACGCGACTCGAAGCGCACGGGCGCAACCGGAATCAGATTGAAGCGTGCGTGGTTTGCCACAACGCGACCATGACGGACGGCGCGCGCCGCCCGGCCGCGCAGGCGCCTAACGAAGCGATCAGCTTCGCGAGCATGGTCCACCGCATCCATACGGGCAAAGAGCAGGGGCGGCCATACATCATTTACGGCTTTGGCGGTTCGGTGAATGATTTCAGCAAGGTCGGCTTCCCCACCAGCGCCTCGGATTGCTCCACTTGCCACGTGAATAACTCCCAGTCCTTACCGCTGCGGCCGAATCTGACGGCGGTTACCGATCCGCGCGGTTGGCTGCCCACGGTGGGCGCGACGACGGCCGCGTGCCTGAGTTGCCATACTTCGCGCGACGCCGCGGCGCACGCGCAGTTGAATACTTCGCCGCTGGGCGAGAGCTGTACTGTCTGCCACGGGCCGAACGCGGAATTCTCGGTGAACCGGGTGCATGCGCGTTAGCCTGGCCATCATCGCGTGCTGGTTGGGCCTCGTGTTCGGTGCCCAACCTCCCCACACGGACAAACAGGGCTACGCCAATACGGGGGCCTGCCTGGTCTGCCATGAGGAAATGGGCAAGGCCTTCTTGAAGACGCGGCATGGGTCGCTCGAAAACAATGTAAGCCGCGGTTGGAAGGGGCAGTCCTGCGAGAGTTGCCATGGCCCGGGAGCGAAGCACGGGGAGGCGGCCGAGGCGAAGTTCATCCTTAACCACGCCAAGGCCACGCCACGCGTAGCCGACTCGTCCTGTCTAAGTTGCCATCGCAATCAGGCGACGCATGTGGGGCGCGTGAGCGGCTCGCACGCCAGGATGCAGGTGGCGTGCGTCTCGTGCCACTCTGTGCATCACGAAGGTCCGGGGAAGAGCGCGGCGGTCATCAATGCGCTGTGCTCGAACTGCCACGCCAGCGCCTGGGCGGCCTTCCAGCGTTCGCACGCGCATGCCTTGCCGCAAGGGGTGATGTCTTGCGTCGATTGCCACAATCCTCATGGCACGTCGCGTTCGTCGGCGCTCCGGAGCACGGCGCGGACGACGAATGCCGAGCCGGGCTGCTTCAATTGCCACGCCGATAAGCGCGGCCCCTTTGCCTTCGAGCACGCGCCGGTGCGGCTGGAAGGTTGCGCCGCCTGCCACGAGCCGCACGGGTCCGCCAATCCACGCATGTTGAATCGTGCCGAGGTGTTGAACCTTTGCCTGGAGTGCCATGCCAACGCGCCGGGCGGCCGTGCGGCCACCCTGGGCACGGTGGCGACGGGCTTCCATGACCTGCGGCTGCCGGCTTATCGCAACTGCACCAGTTGCCACGCCAAGATTCACGGGTCGCACATCAACCGGGACTTTCTGCGATGAATGCTTTACTCTGGCTAACGTTGTGGGCGCAAGAACCGGCGAAGGGATTTACCGGCTCGAGCGAAATCGGCTACCGCGCGCTGGCCGGGCAGCGCGGCAGCTTCAATACCTACCGCAGTGTGGTGAACCTGGGCGAGGGTCCGCGTTTGCTGCAGTTTGAGAGCCGTTACCGCGCGCCGCTGCGGTGGCTGGATGATTTGCGGATTACCGGCGCCAATTGGGGCGATCCGCTCAATTCGGTGCAGGTGCGCGCGGAGAGGTCCACGGCTTACCGGAGTCATTTTCAGTACCGGAATCTGGCCTACTTTAATGCGTTGCCGAGCTTTGCGAGTCCGCAGTTAGGCAAGCTGGGGACCGAAGCGTATACGACGAACCAAAACTCCTACGACACCCGCCAACGCTTCTGGAATTTCGACCTGGAGCTATTGCCTGGCCACCGGCTGCAGCCTTTCTTTGGCGCGGCGCAGAACACGAGCCGTGGACTCGGCGTGAGTCCGCTGGTGCTCGACGAGAATAGCTACCCGGCCGCCAGCCGTGTGGACTCCGGCTATACCGTGTTTCGCGGCGGGCTGCGCTACGAACTCGACAAGCTGCATCTGACGCTCGAACAAGGCGGCGCCACATTCTCTGACGGCACGTCGCTCTTCAATACGGTGAGCAACACGGGCAATCGCGAAGCCCCATTGCTGGGCCGTTCGTTGTCCCTGCAGAGCGCGAACCGGCTCTACGACGTCACCGGGGATCATCTCTATTCGTCGGTGGATCTCACCTATTCGCCGGTCTCCTGGCTGGACATGAGCGCCGAGTATTACTACTCGCGGCCGCGCTCGGATGTGCGCTTTAACGAGTCCGCGCGGGGTACGATTCTGTGGCTGGATTCATTGCGCTTCGTCAACGGCCAGCAGGCGCTGGCGACGGGCTACGCCAATCAGCCGCGGTCGGCGGGGGGCTTGACGTTCGAAGTGCGGCCTTTCAGCCGCCTGCGAATCGTCGAAGCCTGGCAGAGCGAGCGGACGCACAATTCGGGTGCGCTTTCGCTGGTGACGACGCTCGACGCGCGGGCATTGCCGCCGTTGAATCTGGAGGACCGCATGGTGTGGCGCCAGAATGAGCAGCGGGTGCAGGCCTTCTACGACGTTACGAATCGCTTCACGCTCTACGGGGGCCATCGCTATCTGTGGGGCGAAGCGGAGGTCCGGCGGGCGACGATTGCGCCGGGTGGTCCCACGGAGACGGGTGCCTTGCATCGTCATTCCGCGCTGGGCGGTTTCGTCTTTCGTCCGACGGCGAAACTGACGCTGAACGGCGATGCCGAAGTGGGCCGTGGCCGGCAGGTCTACTTTCGGACGAGTCTGCAGGACTTTGAGCAGATGCGCCTGCGCGCCCGTTACCAACTCTCCCAGGCCTGGCATCTCAACGCGCGTTTCGCGCGCCTCAAGAATCACTTCCCGTTCGCGAGCCAAAATCAGCAAGCCAACGTCACCTTGCAGTGGACGGGCAAGGCCGTTTCGGTAATGGCCGACTACACGCGCAGTTCGATCCGCAGCGACTTCACGCTGCTCGATCCGGTGCTCTACCGTTTCTCGCGGAGCCTCTACCAGGACAACGCGCATACCGGTACTCTAGCCACGGATTGGCGCTTGCCGCGCAAGGCGACGCTGACGCTGGGCGGGAGCCTCTTCCGGTCGAGCGGGACGCGTCCGAGCCGGTTCTACCAGCCCTTGGCACGGCTCCGCATTCCCGTCGCCACGCACGCCAGCTTCCTGGCCGAATGGCGGCAAGCGTCGTTGGGGCAGTCGTTGTATCCGGCGGAATCCTTTGGGATGCACCAGTTCACGTTGGGCTTGCGGATCTTTTAGCGGCGGGCCCTGGCACGCCGGAGGCGATCGTCAAGCTCGCCGCTGGGTTCCCTTGTTGGTTTTTGTCGGGCCGGGGGGCCCGAGTTACAGGGGCATGGTGCCTGGGGGGACGCGCGGTTTTCTATGCCTTGCAGGGTTTACGGGTTTCGCGGATAGCTTCGATGGCGGTGTTGTGGGCGGCGGGAGTGATTTCAGGCATAGCTCGGTTCTCCTGATTGCACAATCGGAGAGCGACAAGATCTTGAAACGGAGCTGGAAAGTCGCCTAGTTGACTTACACAACACCGTCCACTGCGGAGCTTACCGCGCGCAACCGTCTCGGCGAATCTACATTACGTCTTCGACCTGTGGGCCGAGGCAAGGCGGATACGATTGCGACCGGAGATGAGGTAAAGTTTTGTCTCTTAGGGTCGCAAGGCGGGAATGCCCAGAATCGTGGCCCATCGGTTGGCGATTTCGCGCATGTCAAAACCCGGAAGCCGCTGCTTCTTCACCCCGGGACCTGCCAGAAGAAAGGCCGCTTGATACCTTGTGGGCCAGTGCCCGTGCCCGCCTGCTTCATTCGCCTTGGCCAGGAGCGGTTCGTTTGCCTTCCCGACCCGAAACAGGCAGCCGGGCGCCGGTTCGAAGACGCGCAACCCGGCCGGTGATTCGGGCAGGAACCGGTCAATTTCGTGGCGCGGTACTTCGCGGCCGACGCACTCGTTTGGTTGGCTGAGTAACTTGGCCACTTCCACATCCGTGGTGGTGGCGTAGCCACCGCGCGCGGTCACGCTACTTCCCGCGGGCAGCAGGGCCGCCAGGTTCAGCACACGCGACGTCGCTTCAAAGCCATGGTCGGAAACGATACTCACCACCGTATTGGCCGGCAGATGGGCCAATATCTGCCCCAGCAACTCGTCCGTGTATTCGAGCGCCGCATTGGCGGCACGCGAAAACGGTCCCATCTCGTGCGCCGCTGAGTCGTGGTCGACAAAGTGCAGGAGTGTCAAGTCCGGCTGATGCCGCCGCAGAATATGGATTGTGGCGAGCGCGCGGGTGCGGTCATCCATCCATTCGGTGGCGAAGCTGGGATAGTCTTGCGCGATGGCGGCAATCAGGCCGGGCGTCGCCTTCTCCTCAATGCTCTTCAAGTCCATCGCGCCGCCGGCGCGGCCTTGGAAGTATTCAGGCACGTTATAGTCAATGCCGTCGCCGACGGTAACCGGCCAGGTGATGGCCGCGGTGGTGCGTCCCGCGCGCTTGGCCGCTTGCCACAGGGTGGGCGCCTTCAGGTAACTCATGTACCAATAGCGTTCGGACTTCCCATCCGCCAGACGAATGTTGTTATCGAGAATTCCATGCTCCGTGGCGCGTACGCCGGTCACCAGCGTCGTGTGCGACGGCCACGTGTTCGTCGGTACGACGCCGGTAACGCCGTCCGCCCAGGTGCCCTCCGCGATCAACTTTCGCAAATGCGGAATGCGCAGCTTTAGCGCGTCGCGGTCGCGAAGGTAGCGATGGTCGAGACCGTCGATGGAGACGACGAGTAACTTGCGGGGCTGGCCCCACAACGAAATGGCGAGTGAGAAAAAGAGCAGCAGGCGGCACATAAGCGAATCTCTAAAATAGCAGCTTCAAGGCAAATTGCATCTGCCGCATTTCGCGCGCCGACAGGACCCGGCCAAAGGCGACGTTGCGCACATCGGCGGACGGGAAATTCCAGTTTGGATGGTTGCTAAAATTGAAAGTCTCCCAGCGGAACTGGAGAACTCTCCGTTCCGCGCCCAACGGAAAGTTCTTCAGCAGCGAGAAGTCCCAATTTCCGTAACCTGGCCCGATGAGAGTATTGCGGGCGGTGTTGCCAAAGCGGAAGTTCAACTCTGGATTCCGGAGATCGAAGGCGACCGCATTCCAGAACTGATTTACCGTGCCGGCATTTAAGTAAGGACTGACGCCGGTGGCATCGGGATAATTTCCTTCGCCCCCCATGTTGTTGGTGTCGCCGATCACTCCCACCCGCGTCGGATTGCCGGTAGCGAAAGTGAGGATGGAGGAAGTTTGCCAGCCGCCGAAAGTGTGACGAAGCAGTGGGACCGCCTGACGGAGCCGGGGGAGTTCGTAAATCAGGCTTGTGACAAAGCGATGCGCCGTGTGAAATTGGCTCAGGCCACGCTCGGGTTGCAGATTCCAATCGTAAGCCGCGATCGATTGCTCGCCGGACGAGGAGCGAATCCCGCTGGCGTCGTCAATCGACTTGGCCCAGGTATAAGCCGCCAACAGCGTCAGCCCGCTCGAAAAACGTTGTTGAACCTTGGCACTGAAGGCGTGGTAATTCGAATTCACCACGCCGTCCACTTGTTGAATGATGCCGTACATCGGAAAGATACGCCGCTGTGCGATGGTGCGGGTGTCATTTAACCCCGTCCGGGTAAAGGCTTCGTTTGTACTCCTTAGCCGTTCTAACTTGCGTCCGACGTTTCCCAGGTAACCCGCCTCGAGCAGTAAGTTCTTCGTAAGCTCGTACTGCAGGTTCAGCAACCACTGTCCGACATAGGGCGTCCGGCGGCTGACGACATTGCCCAGGACAAAGGGTTGACCGACGCAGTTTCCACTCCAGCCGGTGCAGGTAAACGACTGCCGCTCGAACCGCCAAGGGTCATCGTTGGTCATGTTCGGCCGTTGATCGCTGCCGGTGAAGTCGCCGCGGCCGGCAATGTTGCGCACCATGTCGAAGCGGGGATTGCCTTGGTCCTGCGTATAGAAGATTCCGCCGCCAGCCCGGACGACAATTCGTCCGGTGGGCGACCAAGCGATGCCGATGCGCGGTGCCCAGTCGTTCGCGTCCGTCCGGATCAGGCGCCGGCCTAGCTTGTCATCGCCGGTTTGGGTGGGGATGCCGTCGGCGTAGCGAAACTGCAGGCCCTCATTGAAGTCACCCTGGCCGGCTCTGGTCATGATGGGTACGCGCGCCGGGTCCCAGCCTTGCATCTGAATATTCATGATGCGGCGATTCGGCTCGAACCATGGCGGAGTAAGTTCGTAGCGCAGCCCGAGGTTGAGGGTTAGTTTCGGGGTAAGCCGCCAGGTGTCTTCGACGTAGCCGTACCAAGCAATGCTGCGTAGACTGGCGGAGGCCAAGCCCAACGCGCGTTCCGCGCGTTGCGGCAGCCCCAGCATGAAGTCACCAAAGAGATTGCCCGCGGCCGCGCGGCCACCCGGGGCGATACTCAATAAACCTTGATAATAGAGCCGTCCCCGCGCGACGGTGTTGCCCTCCGCCCCGTAAACGTCGCGGCGTGCTTCCACGCCGAAACGGAGGGCGTGCTTGCCCCTCACCCAGCTCGTATTGTTGAGAAACTGCATGGTCCGGTTCCGGTAAATCCATGGCCCGTTCCCGGATTCGCCAAAGCTAGTCAGTCCGCTGCCCAATTGAATCGCCGGCGTGCCCCAGCCGTTCATGGGGGGCGAGACGAGTCCGCGAATGCCCAGTTCCTTCGTTACATCCCGCTCATTGGCGTAGCGCAAGAGTAAGTCACTGTCGAAACGATTGAACCCGAAGCGCGTTTCGTTCACCATGTTTGCGGTAAGGGTGCGGGTATTGCTCACCATCGTTTGAAAGACGTTCACGTTGACGCCGCCTTCCTGCTGTTCGAAGCTCTCCAAGCGCCGTTCGAACTCCTTCCCCAAACTAAACCGGCCGAACCACGCGGATCGTGCTGACTCCGCAAAGTCAAAGCGCTGCGTAAACTGATCGCTATTGATAGGACGTTTCCTTTGGCGGACGAAGTTCGAGACGATATTCTCGCCCGGCACTGTCGGCTCAGGATAGAATTCGAGTAACTTGATCGCTACCGGATTTAGCCGCGAGGTAGGAATGCGGTTCCCCGCGAAGGGTGTCGCGCTGATGGCCCGGCCCGCGTCATTGAAGACCCGGGTTTCCGGATCAAACAAGGCAGCCGCTTGGCCGGAGAAGTTGCCGGTCCGCCAGGGTGAGGGCGCGACGTTGGCTAAGCCTTGCAGGGTTCGGACGTCGCGCTGGCCTTCGTAGTTCGACAAAAACCAGAGGCGGTTGCGGATAATCCGCCCATCGAAGACAAAGCCAAATTGATTGCGCCGGAAGGGATTTTTGTCTCCTTGTTGTTGCCATTCCTTGGCATCGAGCCGGTCGTTGCGGAGAAAGTGAAAGATGGCGCCGTGATACTCGTTGGTGCCGCTTTTCGTCGTGGCGTTGATCTGCGCCGTGGCCCGGCCATACTCGGCCGAATAGATTCCGGTTTGTACCTTGAACTCCCGCAGCGCCTCAATCGAAGGGCGCACGACGTAGGTATTGTAATTGACGTCGGTATTTTCGACGCCGTCTAAGGTGTAGCGATTGAAGAATTGCCGCTGGCCCGCCACGGAAATGGACTGGCGCCCGCGCTCGCCGCCTTGCCGGGAGTCCACGTGACCGCTCGCGCGTTGTTCCGCGCTGACGTTGGGACTCAGCGCGACCATCTGCAGCCAGTTTCTCCCGTTGAGTGGCAGCTCGACAATGCGCTTTTGCTCGATCACGGTGCCTACGGCGGCGCTGTCGCCAGTAAGCAACGGGGGCGTGTCGGTTACCTCGACGGCTTCCGCCACGGGTCCCAGGGCGAGTTGGATATCGAGCCGGGTGGGTAAGTCCACTTGGATGGTGACGCCGCGGTGAACGGATTTCCGAAAACCAGCCGTCGCCACGGTGACTTCATACTCGCCCGGAGGAAGAAAGGGTACCCGGAAGAGCCCGGCTTCCGAGGTTTGGGTAAGGCGTTCCTGAGCGGTGCCTACGCTACGGATGTTTACCTGCGCGCGCGCGATGGGGGCTTGGCCAGGGTCAGTTACTACGCCAGTAAGTTCGCCAAAGGTCTGGGAGAGTAATGGTAACGCGAAAAGGAGAAAACCGCTGAGCGCTAGACGCATTGCCGCAGTGTAGCGACTGCGTATTTCGCCGTGACTTCAACCTGGCTGCAGCTAAGTTACAGTCTGCCGGGCGCGGCGGGCGATCCAGGCGGACAGTCGGCGCAGCGCCAGGGCGATGCCGGTGTAAACCAGGATCACCGTAGCGGCGGTCGCGAGGCCGGCGATGGTTTGCCCGGGGAGGCCATAGTACTCTCCGGTGTGGACGAAGCGCAGCCAAGTACGCCACTGACGGCCGGCGTTGAAGCTAGCGAAGTTCTCGGCGGTAAGCGTTTGCCCCGCGCGGTCCAGCGTCAGGGAGGTGCGCAATTGCGGCTGGCCTGCGTAACCGCCGTCGATGACGAAGGTGACGGGCGCGTCGTTGGACGCCGGCACGCGGAGGCTGATGGTCCGCCAGCCAGGCACTTGGGTGGCGGCGCGCTGCCAGAGTTGATTCAGTCCGGCCAGGTCCACTGGGCCCTTCGCCGCCGCGGGCGCTGGAGCCGCGGCCGCCGGTTTCGTGCCCGTCAGGGTGTAAACGAGGTTCGAGGCCCAGGCGTAAGAGATCACCGTGCCGCCCAGCACGATGAAGAACAAAGGCACAACGCACCATACGCCGAGCACGTTATGCCAGTTGAAGTCGCGCGCCTTGCCGCGCAGTCCGCCGCGAAACCAAGCGACGGCGCGAATGCTGGCGCGCGTGTAAACCTTGGGCAGCCAAAGATAGAGGCCGCTGGTAACAATGAAGAGGAACGCCAGATTGGCGGCCCCGGTGAGCGCGCGTCCCGTGGGGCGGCTGGGTCCGCTGGCCGCGAGATAGCGATGCCACTCGGTCACGGACCGGAAGAACTGGCGGATGCCGGCGTGCGCGATGCCCACGGACTGGCCACTTGCTGGATCGAGGCACCGCACTTCCCGGCCGAAGCTGGCCTGCACGGGCTGGCCGGGCGCCGAATAGATGGTGACCGAAGCGGGCAACTTGCCGTCCGCGCCGCGCGCTCGCTCCAGCAAGGTTTCGACCGGGAGGGGCGCGGCGGAGGAGAGCGCGGGCAAGTTTTGCGTGTCCATCCAGGCTGTCATCTGCTTCTCATAAGTGAGCAGGACGCCCGTCACAGACATCACCAGAATCACCGCGCCAGCGGCGATTCCCAGGCAGAGATGGAGCCAGAAGAGTACGGTTCGCATGATAGGGAGATCGCCCTGTTAGGATACGACACCCGGCGCGCCGCTGGACGGCAACGCCCGGCACGGCGGGCCAATTGCGGTGGTCCCGTTAACCAGCCTTGTAATTCCCTCGCTGATTGCAGGCGCGCGGCGGCCACGGGCTCCACGGCCGCGCGAATCGCTGCGGCCCACAGCCGCGCATCCACCATCCCGCGCAACACCTGGCCAAACGAGTAGATGTCGGCGGCGGCTGTGGCCGGTGCGCCCGCCAGGCGCTCGGGCGCCATATAGTCGAGCGTGCCGATCCTTTCCTGCGGTAATTCGCCTTCGGGAGCCGCCAGGCCGAAGTCGAGGATCACGGCGCGCTCCGGCAGCAGCAGCACGTTGCCGGGTGAGAAGTCGCCGTGGACCAGTCCGGCTTGGTGGATCGCAGCCAGGCCGTGCAACAACTGCTCGGCGATCGGCCGCGCTTCTTCCAGCCGCAAACGGCCTCGCTTCAGGCGCGCGGCGAGCGTCTCACCTTCCAGGTACTCCATGGTCAGGAACACCTGGCCGGCGTGTTGGCCCAAGTCGAACAGCCGGCAGACATTCCGATGCGTCACGCGGCGTCCGTAACGCAGTTCGCGCGCCAGTTCCTCGCCGGGCCTGTGGTTCACCTTCAAGGCGACCGGCACCTGGGCCGCGGTATCGAAAGCCGCGTAGACTTCGCCCATGCCTCCGCGCGCCAGCCGCCGCCGAATGTCGTAGCGTCCGGCGAGTTGATCGCCTGGCGAGTAACGCGCCGCGGGCGGCTGGTGCAGGTGGCGCACCGCTTCAGGTGCGTCTTCGAGGAACCCGCCGGACTGGCGATGATGCTTCAGCAGCCGCCTTACTTCGGCGACCACCTCCGGCGTCTCCGCTGCTTCGGCCAGCGCGTTCGCCTCCCGCTCCGCCGGCAGGCCGGCACAGCGGTGGAAGAGCGCTAATACGCGTGGCCATTCGTTCATGGGTTCAATTCCCCGTGGAGCCAGGCGCGGGCAATCATCCAGTCGCGTTTCACCGTGCGTTCGCAGATGGCGAGGTGATGGGCAATCTCGCGCTCCGTCATGCCGCCGTAGAAGCGCAGTTCCACCACGAGGGACTGCCGGGGCGCGAAGCTCGCGAGCCGATGGAGTGCCTCGTCCAGATGTTGCAGCAAGACGCTCTCGTCGCCCGCGCACAGTTGGACCTCTTCCAGCGGCAGATCCGCTTGGCCCGCCCCGCGCTTCAGCGCCCGATGCTGCCGCGCATGGTCAGTGAGAATGCGCCGCATGATGCGCGAGGCCATGGCGAAGAAATGCGCCCGGTCCTGCCAGTGAGGCCGGCGCTGTCCCGAGAGCTTAAGGTAGGCTTCGTGAACCAGCGCCGTCGCCTGCAGCGTATGGCCGGCACGTTCATGCCGCAGGTAATTTGCGGCCAACCGCTTCAACTCGGCGTATACCGAGAGATCCCCCTCGGCCAGGCGGGCCAACCAAGGCGCGACGGCTTCGGTCGCCGCACCGGGCTGCGAACCAGTCGTAATCGCCTCTGGCGGCACCGTCCGTGGCATAGGAGTCCTCCGAGGGCCCTGGTTTCCGAGGGCCGCTTACCACGAGAAGACGCAAGCCAGGACCGTTTCCCTTTTGGCTCCCGGTGAGCCTTAGGCGGTCAGGATCGCTTTGCAATACTCAAAGCACTTCTTCACTTCCGCCACCGTGTCGGCGCCCTTGTACTCGTACTCAATCATGGCCGGGATCTTCCACTTGTTGGCTTTCATCTGGAGCAGCACTTCCTTGATGGGGGTGTCACCCTGGCCGAACGGCATGTTGTCGCCCTGATTCTTCTTCCGGTCCTTCACATGGATGGTGACGATGTGCTGGTGGTGTTCCTTCATGAAGGGCACGGCGTCGAAGTTAGCCGCCCAGAAGTGGCCGATGTCGAGGTTGATGCCGATGAAGGGGCCTTCCTTCATCGCCGTGGCGAAGTTCTCGGCGGTGGCAAATTCGTTGGGGACGATGCGCGAATGGTTGTGCATGCCCACGATCATCTTGTGCTTGGCCGCCGCCGGCGCTACACGCTTCGCGGTCGCGACGTTGGAACTGGCGGTGATGTACTTCGCGCCCAACCACTTGGCGATCACGAAGCCCTTGTCGATTTCTTCGTCGGAGAAGCTATCGCGGAAGGAGTAGTTGAAGGCGTAGATATTGATGCCCGCGGCGTCGAACTTCGCCTTAATGGCGGCAATCTCTTCCTTCTTCACTTCCAGGCGCCACTTCTTCAATGCGGCTTGGCCGGCGGGGCCGCGTTCCACCTTGGGCTCGACGTGGCCGCTGAAGAGCTCGGTATAGCCGATGCCAATCTCTTTCATGGCGGCGACGGCGCCGTCGACATCGCGGTCGCGGAAGCTGTAGCTTTGCGCGCCGAGGGGGACTCCCCCGAAGACGGAGTTAATCTTGGCGCTGGCGGGTACCGCGGCGGCAGTGGCGGCCAGGGCCAGCTTGGTAAAGTCTCGACGAAGTAACATGGTTAGCCTTTCAACTGGGAGGCGATAGCGGCGGCAATCTGGTTACCGTGGAATCGGCCGTTTTCAATGAAGATCTCCGAGGTATGGACGCCGGCCACAATCACGCCGGCGAGGTACAGCCCCTTCCTCGCGCTCTCTAGTGTATCGGAATTGACGTCCGGCCTCTGGGTGTCCGGGTTCAGCGCGACGCCGCATTGGGCCAGGAAGGCGAAGTCCGGCCGGTAACCGGTCATGGCGAAGACGAAGTCATTCTTCAATGTCACCGGGCCTTGGGGCGTCGCCAGTTCTACGGTGCCCGGCGTAATCGCCTTTACGGTGGTATTGAAGTAAGCCGGAATCTCGCCATTCTTGATCCGGTTGGCGATATTCGGCATGATCCAGTACTTGATGTTCTGGTGTAACTCGGCTCCGCGATGCACGAGGGTGACGCGCGCGCCGGACCACCAAAGTTCCAGCGCCGCAATCGCAGCTGAATTCTTCGCGCCGACAATCACCACGTCCTGGTTGTAGTAAGGATGCGGCTCCTTGTAGTAGTGAATTACCTTCGGTAGATCCTCGCCCGGCACGTTGAGTAAATTGGGGACGTCGTAAAAGCCGGTGCTGAGAATCACTTTGCGCGCCGAGTAAGTGGCCGCCACCTGGTTGATGTCGTGCGCATGGACGGTGAAGGCGTTGTCCTCGCCGTCCACGCGATCTACGTGCTGATACTGCCGGATGTCGAGGCCGTAGTGGGCCGCCACTCGCCGGTAATACTTGAGGGCCTCGGTCCGCCCTGGCTTTTCGTTCAACGACGTCATCGGGATATTGCCGATTTCGAGTAACTCGGGCGTCGTGAAGAAGACCATGTTGGTCGGGTAGTGATACAACGAATTGACGACGCAGCCTTTGTCGAGCAGCACCACGCGCAGGCCGAGTTTCTGGAGCTCAATGCCGCAGGCGAGGCCGGTGGGGCCGGCGCCGACAATGACGACGTCGTAGTCCATCTACAGGCTCGCGCCGACGCTGGTGTAAACCTGCTCCAACGCTCCGGCCAACGCCTCGACGTTGTTGCCGCCGCCTTCGGCCAGGTCCGGGCGTCCGCCGCCTTTGCCGCCGACGGCTTGGGCTACGGTGCCGAGCAACTTGCCGGCGTGTACCTTGCTGGTGAGGTCCTTCGTGACGCCGGTGACGATGGAGATCTGCCCGCCATCGGCCGACGCGAGGACGATGACGGCGGAGGGCCACTTACTGCGCAGCGCGTCGACCAAGTTGCGCAACTGTGCGCGATCCAGGCCGTCGGCTCGGGCGGCGAGTACCTTCACGCCATTGATTTCGCGGGCTTCGCCTTCGAGCGAGCCGGACTTCGCATGCGCCAGTTGCTCCTTCATCTGCGCTACCTGCCGCTCCAGTAGCTTCTGCGCTTCCTTGGTTTTGTCGAGTTCGGCTTTCAACTCAGCGGTGTTCGCTTCGAGCGCGTGGATCACTGCCTCGGGGCCGGTAACCGCCTCAATGCGCCGTACGCCGGCCGAGATCGAACCTTCATAAACAATGCGCGCGACGCCGATATCGCCGGTGCGGGAAACGTGGGTGCCGCCGCAGAGTTCGCGGCTGAAGCCGGGAATGTCCACGACGCGGACACTATCGCCGTATTTCTCACCGAAGAGAGCCATGGCGCCAGTTTTGAGCGCCGTATCAATGTCCATTACGGTGGTGGTAACTTCCGTGTTCTGGACGATGTGCTCGTTGATGATGCGTTCGACGGAGGCGCGCTCCTCGGGGCTGAGGCCGGCGTAATGGGTAAAGTCGAAGCGCAGGCGGGTGGGGTCCACCACGCTGCCAGCCTGCTTGATGTGTTTGCCGAGGACGTTCTGTAAGGCGGCCTGGAGTAAGTGCGTCGAAGTATGATTGCGGCGCGTGGCGGCGCGGCGTTCCGTGTCGATTTTGGCGAGTAAGTGCTTGCGCTCGCCGAGCGGCTGCAGCCACTTCACTTTGTGAACGATCAGCTTCGGCAGGCCGTAAACTGTGCCGGTGACTTCGGCGACTTTGTCGCCCGTTTCGGGGTCGAACAAGAGGCCGTGGTCGCCCACTTGACCGCCGGAGTCGGCGTAGAAGGGCGTCTGGTCGAGCACGAGTTCGGTCTCGCTCGCATAGAGCACCTGGCCCGTGGCTTCGGTATGGTCGTAGGCCAGAAACTTCGTCTCGCCGTGCGTATCCTTGACGGGCTGCAAGGCCGGATTTACCGCGGCTTTATCGGCGCCCTTCCAGGAGGCGCGCGCCCGCGTGCGTTGGTCCTCCATGGCGGACTGGAAGCCGTCCGTATCAATCGTCAGATTGAGGTCGCGCGCCATGTCCTGTTGCTCGTCGAGCGCCAGGCCATAGGTGTCGTAGAGCTTGAATGCCGCCGGACCCGGAATCACGCCGCCCTGGGCGGCTTTGGCTTCGTCGTGGAAGATACGCTCGGCCACCAGGAACGTGGAGGCGTAGCGCAACTCTTCTTCGCGCACCATGCGCGACACGCGCTCGGCGCTTTCGAGTAACTCGGGATAGGCGGGCTTCATGAAGTCCGCTACGAAGGCGGTAAGTTGATGCAGGAACGGATCGGTAAGGCCTTCCATGCGGGCGTGGCGCATGGCGCGGCGCATGATCTTACGCAACACGTAGCCGCGGCCTTCATTGGCCGGCACGACGCCATCATGAATCAGAAACGCCGAGGCTCGGGCGTGGTCGGCGCAGATATTCAAGGTGGCCGACTTCACTTGCTTGCCGCGGGGGAATAGCTCGGCGGCGCGGCCGCGAATGGGCTCGAGCAAGTCGCACTCGTAATTCGAGACCTTGCCTTGCAAAATCGCCGCAACGCGCTCCAGGCCCAGGCCGGTATCGATTGACGGCCGCGGCAAGGGCGTGAGGACGCCGGCTGAAGAGCGGTCATACTGCATGAAGACCAGGTTCCAGATTTCGACAAAGCGGCCGCCGCCGTCCAGCGGAAAGGCTTCGTGCTCGTGGCCGGGCGCGGCGTTTTCCAGGCCCAGGTCATAATGAATTTCGGAGCAAGGACCGCAGGGGCCGGTGTCGCCCATCTGCCAGAAGTTGTCCTTTTCATCGAGGCGGAAGATGCGGCTCTTCGGGACGCCGGCCACCTTCTGCCAAAGCTCTTCGGCTTCGTCGTCCTCGCGGAAGACGGTGACGTAGAGCTTGTCCTTGGGCAGAGCGAAGGTCTTCGTCACGAGGTCCCAGGCGAATTCAATGGCTTCGGCCTTGAAGTAATCGCCGAAGCTGAAGTTGCCCATCATTTCGAAGAAGGTGTGATGGCGCCGCGTGTAGCCGACGTTTTCGAGGTCATTGTGCTTGCCGCCGGCGCGGACGCACTTCTGCGCGGTGGTGGCCCGCGAGTAGTCGCGCTTCTCCTGGCCCAGGAAAATGTCCTTGAATTGGTTCATCCCGGCGTTGGTAAACAGCAACGTGGGGTCCTCGTGGGGCACCAGCGAGGAGGAGCGCACGGGGCGATGGCCGCGCGCGGCGAAGAAGTCGAGAAAGGTTTGGCGGATTTCGTGGCCAGTCATGTGGAATCTACTATTGTCGCAAATGCTTGATACACTCTCGGCCATGCTCTGGATCGCACTGTTGTTACTGCAAGACGAAGCCGCTCGCGTCGCCGCCTCGCCCAAGCTTCCCTTCACGCGCACCGAACTGCGCCCCCAAGTACCCGGTCTCGGCTTCCCGTCTTCCGTCACCATGGACTCCGCGGGGCAAATTTACGTCCTCCAGCGCGAGGAGCAGCTCGATCCCGTGGTCGTCGTGAATGCGCAAGGCCAGGTGCTGCGCGCCTGGGGTAAGGGCGCCTATGCGATTCCGCACAGCATTCGGATCGACCCGCGCGGCAACGTGTGGACGGTGGACGCGTCGATCTCTCAGGTCAACAAGTTCTCACCCACCGGGGAGAAGCTTCTCACCATTGAGGTGGGTGGACAGCCCAAGAACGGCAGCAATTTCAATGGCGCCACGGACGTCGCCTTCGCGCCGAACGGCGACGTGTATGTCTCGGACGGATACGGCAACGCGCGTATCGTGGTCTACTCGGCCAAAGGCGAGAAGCTCCGCGAGTGGGGTAAGCCTGGCCACGGCCCGGGCGAGTTCGAGCAGCCCCACGGCATTGCGATTGATCGCGGGATCGTCTACGTCGCGGACCGCAAGAACGGCCGTCTACAGCGGTTTGACCTCTCCGGCAAGTACCTCGGCGAGTGGACCGGCCTGGGCATGGTGACCTCCGTCACGGCGTACGCGGGCGCCATCTGGATCGGCACGCAGCGGCGCAGCGACCCGACGTCCGCCGACGGCTGGATCCTCAAACTGGACCGCCGCAACGGCGCCATTCTGGGCCACATCGAAAGCGCCCACGGCCATCACGGGATCAACGTCGTCCGCGGTCAGGTGCTATCCGGCGCGCGTCCGAACCATGTTTATGTGTTGCGGTGATAGAATCAAGGGCGCAAGGAGATGAAGGGGAAAATCGTCTTGTTCATCGCCGCGATCCTGGTAGCGTCCGCCGCATTCTTTTTGGTGCTCCCGCAGCCGGAAAGCCGTCGACGTATGCGAGGCGCTCAGGGTGCCGAGCCGTTCTTTGTCGAAACCGTAGAAACCCTCAGCAATCCGGGGGCGGAGACCGTTGAATCTCAGCGGGCCAGTCTCGCGAGGAACGCCGCCGGGGCTTCACGCGCAGAACTGAGACAACTCGTAGGTCTTCGGATGCACGAGGTCAAAATCAAGACGCCCGACCGGATCTCGATTGTCGAGTACCCCGCCGTGAAACTCAAGCGGACCGTGAGAATGACTCCCGGAGATTACGCTACCGAACGAACCGCGAAGCCTGATCCGGCTAAGAGTTGTGCCGGCTCGATCGCCGGAGGCGACCCACCTGCACTCGCGCCTTCGTCGATTGCGGAGGAGGTGATTGGTGGATTGCAGACCTACAAGCTCGCCTTCAACCGAACCGGCCTGACTTCATGGCGCGCACCCGCTCTGGCGTGCGTTGAAGTCCGGCGGAGGCAGTTCTACGCCGACAATCAATCCACGTCCAATCTGGACCTGGTCTCATACCGTTTCGGCGAACCACCACCCACTCTGTTCCAGCCGAATCCAGAATCCACCGAAGCGACACCTTTCGAGATGTTGAATGCTTGGGTCGCCTTCAAGGGTCTCGATAAAGATCCCGCATGGAGTCATCAACTGGCGATGACCCAGAAGTTCTTCCAACGGTCGGAAGACTACTATCACGCGCATCGTCCATAGGCCGCGCTTTCGCCGCTATGGCCCAGGGGGACTCGGGCCCGCCAGAGCATGCCGCGTCTGGCTTTGCTGATGAGAGGCCAGTGTTATGTCTCTGTCGTGGGACGGTGCAAACGAGACCCAGGATGAACCATTGCCGCCGACGCTAGTACTCTTGGCCCGCCAACTAGTACTGGCTAACGCGCGAACATGTAGCCAAAATGGCGTAGGACTGTTTACACTGAAGGTCCATGACGCCGCGCGCCGGCGGGATTGACCCGCTGAAGCAGTTCGAACTTGAGGCCGAAATCCGGCTCCGGCTCGCCATTGAACGAGTGGAGCGAGACTTCCAGCGCGAATTCGGCCGCCCGGCGCGAGCCCGAGTCTGCGAGCCTGGGCCTACTCCGTGGGCCGGGTTTCTCGATTTGTCGCTGCTCTGAGTTGCTAGTCCGGCAGCGCGTAGCTGTAGAGCACTTGACCGGCCGACACCGCCACGTACTGCTTCCCGTCCACCGAGTAGCTAATCGGCGACGACAGAATCGCTGCCCCGGTCTGCGTCCGCCACAGGAATTTGCCGGTGCGGCTTTCGAGCGCGATCAGATTTCCTTCGGCGGTGCCGGAGAACAGAATGCCCGTGGAGGTCGCCAGGATGCCCGCGCCGAGACTGCCTTGCGACAGCTTGTAGTCCCATTTGGGCAGCCCAGTGGCGACGTCGATGGCCTTAATGCCGGGAATCGGCGGATCGCCGGCCGGCATCGCGCGGCCGCCCCAATAGGCCTTGCCAGGCTCGTAGGTGCCTTTCTCGCGAATGAACCGCTGCGCTCCGTCGTTGTACATCACGTAGAGCAGGCCGGCGTTCGCGTCGTAGGACGGGCTCTGCCAATTCGTCCCGCCGACTAGCGTCGGAAAGACGACGCGGCCCTCGGGCGTGGAGTCAGAATCCGGAATTACCTTGGGGCGGCCATCGGCTTCGAAGCCCGCGTTCCAGGTCTGCCGGACATAGCTCTTGCCGAGCAGCAGCTTGCCGTTGGTGCGGTCCAGCACGTAGTAGAAGCCATTGCGATTCGCTTGCAGCAGCAGTTTGCGCGGCTGGCCGTCGATGACGCGGTCGGCCAGGACGAGGTCCTGGTTGGCGTCCCAGTCGTGGCTGTCGTTGGGCGTGAATTGGTAGTGCCACTTACGCTTGCCGGTGGCCAGGTCCAGCGCGACCACGCTGCAGGAGAAGAGATTGTCGCCCTTCCGGATTTCGCCATCCATGTCGGGTCCGGGGTTGCCGGTGGCCCAATAGAGCGTGTCGAGTTCAGGGTCGTAGCTGCCGGTGAGCCAGGTGGGCGCGCCGCCGAGTTTCCAACTGTCGCCCTTCCACGTCTCATGTCCGAACTCGCCCGGGCCGGGCACGGTATGGAAGCGCCAAACGCGCTTGCCGGTGGCGGCGTCATAGGCATCGAGGAAGCCGCGGATGCCGTGCTCGCCACCCGCGACGCCCACCACGATCTTGTCCTTCACCGCCAGCGGCGACACCGTAATGCTGTAGCCCTCCATCGTGTCGGCCACTTGCGTCTCCCACAGCGGACGCCCGGTGCGCGCGTCCAGCGCGACCAGCGCCGCGTCCAGCGTGCCGAAGAAGACGCGATTGCCCAACACGGCCACGCCGCGGTTGAAGCGATTGCTCTCGAAGGTGTTCACCTTCTTCTGCGGGCGCTGATACTTCCAGATGGTGAGACCCGTGCGCGCGTCGAGCGCGAAGACCTGCCCGGGCATGCCAGCCGTGTACATGATGCCGTCGATGACGATGGGGGTGGATTGCAGGACCGAGTCGCCGGGCATTTGCACGGCCCAGCGGCTCTGGAGTTGCTTCACATTCGTCGTGGTCAATTGGTCCAGCGACGTGAAGTGCTTGCCGGAGTAGTCGCCCCAGTAGGTAAGCCAATTCTGGGGTTCGCTGGCCGCGTTGCGAATGCGCTCGTAGCTCAACCCGCCCGGGACGCTGGGTGCCTGCACGGTCTGGGCGAGGTCGCGTTCGGTGAGCGACTTCAGATAGGCCACCAGATTCTGGCGGTCCGCCGGCGACAGCTTGGCGTTCATCGGCATCACGGACACGGCCTCATCGCGCCGCTCGGTGATGGTGCTCTTGTCGAGCAAGTGCAGTTTGCCGGTCAAATCGGTTACCTGTAGCGAGTAGGTATCTTCGTTACGCTTCACGCCCCGGATGCGCTGGCCGTTCTTCAGGGTCACGTTCACCGTACCGCCCGCGTTGCCTTCGCGAGGGCGGCGCGGCGTGCTGCGCTGGCTGGGGTCGACGATCTTTTGCATCAGCGTTTCGGCTGGCGTCGCGCCCGCCGCCGAAAGGTCCGGGCCCACGATGCCGCCGCGGCCGTTCACTTCATGGCAGCCCGCGCAACCTGCTGTGCCGAAGAACAGACTCTTGCCGGCTACAGCGTCTCCGGCCACGGTCTCAGCGCTCTTGCCGCCCGTCAGGCTGCGTAGATAGCTCACGATCTGCCAGCCCTGGTCAATCGTCAGGCCAGGGAAGGGCGGCATCTGCGTGCCGGCGATGCCGTTGCGAATGTTGAGGAAGATCTCCCCGTCCTTGCCGCCGCGCCGGAAGACGCCGGTGGCCAAGGCGGGTCCGCGCGCACTGCCCGCGGCGTTGCCGCCGTGGCAGGACTGGCAAGCTTGTCCGAAGAGCTTCTGTCCGGCGGCGACGGCTTCGGGTTTGCCCGCCAAGGGATTCTTCTCATTCTGCGGAGTGTGTTCTTGCGCTAGCGCCAGGCAGGTGACAATGGAAAGAGAGAGCAGCATCTCCTATGATTATGGAACGACTGGCCGCCCACACGATGCGCGCCGCCGGACCCTATCTCGAAAAACAACTCGCCCCCGCCAAACGGCGCTGGCTTCTGCCCCTGCGCGGCGACGTCCTCGAACTCGGGCCCGGCCTCGGCACCAACCTGCCTTACCTTGCCCAAACCCAATGGACCGGACTCGAGCCCAGCGCGGCCATGCGCGACGCCCTTCGTGCGCGCGGCGTGCCCGGCAGTCTTCTGGATGGTGCCGCCGAATGCATCCCGTTGGCTGATGCCTCCTGTGACGCCGTGGTCGCTACCTTGGTCCTCTGTTCCGTCGATGACCCTCGGCGCGTCCTGGCTGAAATCCGGCGCGTCCTCCGGCCCGGCGGCGTTTTCGTCTACATCGAGCACGTCGCGGCGGCGCGCGCTGGGCTCCGCGCGGCGCAGCATCTGCTCCGGCCCGTCTGCTCGCTCATCGGCTGCCATCCGGTCCGCGATACGGGCCAAACCATTGCCCAGGCAGGCTTTGCCTGCGTCGAGCAGGAGGCTTATCCGGTACCCGGCATGGCCATTTTGCCGCACATTGTCGGAAAAGCGAGCCAAACCTGATACATTAAAGAGTCGTTTTTCTTATGGCAACCAAAACCCCAATTACAGTCGCCCACGGCGACGGCATCGGTCCGGAGATCATGGCCGCGACCCTCCATATCCTCGAGTCCGCTGGGGCTCAGTTGGATATTGAAACCATCGAAATCGGTGAGAAAGTTTACCTGAGCGGCAACTCCTCGGGCATCGCGCAAAGCTCCATCGACAGCCTGCGCCGCACCAAGGTCTTCCTCAAGGCCCCCATCACCACCCCGCAAGGCGGCGGCTTTAAGAGCCTAAACGTCACCACGCGCAAGATGCTGGGCCTTTACGCGAACATCCGCCCGTGTGTCTCTTATCATCCCTACGTCGACACCAAGCACCCGGTGATGGACGTGGTGATCGTGCGCGAAAACGAAGAGGACCTCTACGCCGGCATCGAGTATCAACTCTCCGCTGACGTCACCCAAAGCCTCAAGCTCATCACCCGCCGCGGTACAGAGCGCATCGTCCGCTACGCCTTCGAATACGCCAAGGCCAACGGACGCAAGAAGGTGACCTGCTTCACCAAAGACAACATCATGAAGATCTCCGATGGGCTCTTCCATAAGGTCTTCGATGAGCTCGGCAAGCAATACCCCGAGATTGAACAGGAGCATTGGATCGTCGACATCGGCGCCGCCAAGCTCGCCGATACGCCTGAAGTCTTCGACGTGATCGTGATGCCGAACCTCTACGGCGACATTCTTTCGGATGTGGCCGCGCAGATCGCTGGTTCCGTCGGCCTCGCGGGCTCCTCGAACATCGGCATGGAGTACGCGATGTTCGAAGCGATTCACGGCTCCGCGCCGCGGCGCGCCGGTCAGAACCTCGCGAATCCCTCCGGCCTCCTGCTGGGCGGCGTGATGATGCTCGCCCACATTGGCCAGCCCGAAGTCGCCGCCCGCGTGCACAACGCTTGGCTGAAGACGCTGGAGGACGGCGTACACACTTACGACATCTTCCAGGAAGGCGTCTCGAAGACCAAGGTCGGCACGAAAGAATTCGCGCAGGCTGTCGTAGATCGCCTCGGCAAGATGCCCGAGAAGCTCAAGGCCGTCGAGTACAAGGCCCTGCCGAAGCTGCAGGAGCCGCCCTACCCGCACTACGACAAGATCGAGCAATCCGGCATCGACATTTTCGTCAATTTCGAAGGCGACGCCAATACGCTGGGCCAAAAGATTGAAGCGCTCGGCACGGATAAGCTGAAACTCGTCTTCATCTCGAACCGCGGCACCAAGGTTTACCCCAGTGGCGGCGCCGACGTCGTCAAGGCGGACCAGTGGCGTTGCCGCTTCGAAGGCGACCGCACCCAACTCACCCCGCGAGACATCCTCGCGCTCTACACGAGCTTTGTCGACGGCGGCTTCAACATCATCAAGAGCGAAGGGCTCTTCTACTACGACGGCCAGCGTGGCTATTCACTCGGCCAAGGACAATAATTTGGCCACGAATCCGCTGGTTGCCGTCATCATGGGCAGCAAGTCGGATTGGGAAACGATGCGCCACGCCGACGAGATTCTCACTCGTTTCGGCGTGGAGCATGAATGCGGAATCGTCTCCGCGCACCGCACACCGGACTTCATGGCGCAATACGCCAAGGAAGCCGCAGGGCGGGGCATTCGCGTGATCATCGCCGGGGCCGGCGGCGCCGCCCATTTGCCGGGCATGGTTGCCGCCCATACCATCCTGCCCGTCCTCGGTGTGCCGGTGGAAAGCCACTCGCTCAAAGGGCAGGACTCCTTGCTCTCCATCGTCCAAATGCCCGGCGGCATCCCCGTGGGTACCATGGCCATCGGCCGCGCCGGCGCCACCAACGCCGGCTTACTCGCCGTAGGCATCCTGGCCTTGCAGGACGCAGCCCTCTCGGCGAAGCTTACCGCCTTCCGCGACGAGCAAACCCAAACGGTGCTGAACTCGACACTGCCGTGATCATCCTGCCCGGGCGGACCCTTGGAATTCTCGGCTCCGGCCAACTCGGCCGCATGCTCGGCATCGCCGCGCGTGAAATGGGCTATCGCGTCCACGTTTACTCGTCGGAGCTGCATTCGCCCGCCGGCGCGGTCGCTGATCGGGAATTTGTCGGCGCTTACGACGACATTCAGCGGGTAAGTGATTTCGCCCGTACCGTGGACGTGCTTACCTTCGAATTCGAGAATGTCGCCGCCGAGTGCGCCGCCGCCGCCGAAGCGGTAACTCTCGTCCGGCCCGCCGGCCGCGTGCTGCACATTACGCAGAACCGGATTCGGGAGAAGTCCTTCTTGCGGGACGCGGGAATTCCGGTTACTCCGTTTCGGCCTGTCTATTCCGCCGATGACTTAGCCGGGTTCACTTACCCCGCCGTCCTCAAGACGGCCGCCTTCGGTTACGACGGCAAGGGCCAACAGAAGGTAACCTCGGAGGCGCAGGCCCGCGACGTCTTCGCGTCCTTGCCACCGCAGCCATTGATCCTGGAAGAATTCATCCCCTTCCGGCGCGAAGTCTCGGTCGTGGCGGGTCGCGGTGTCGACGGGGATTTCTATCACTTCGGCGTGATGGAGAACGCGCACGCGAACCATATTCTGGATGTCTCGCGCGGTCCAGTGGCTATGGAAGGCGCGCCCGTGGAAATCGCCCGCCAGGTCTTCGACGCGCTCGACGCCGTCGGCGTGATGTGCGTCGAGTTTTTTGAAACGGTAACCGGCGAGTATCTCGTCAACGAAATCGCGCCGCGGACGCATAACTCAGGACATTTGACGATTGAAGCCTGTAACATTAGTCAATTCGAGTTACAGCTTCGTTTAGTCTGCGGCCTGCCCGCGCCAGTCCCAGAATACTTAGTCGGCGCGGGCGCCATGGCCAACTTACTCGGTGACCAATGGGAATCCGGCGAACCGCAGTGGGCGGCTGCTTTGGCCGCCGGTGCGAAGCTACACCTCTACGGCAAACATGAGCCGCGCCCCGGCCGCAAGATGGGCCACCTGACGGCCCTCGCCAGCCACCCCGACGCCGCCGCGAAGATCGTCACCGAAGCCCGCCGCCGGTTGTCAAACCCTACTGACTCCGCAGTTTGACCCTGACATGGATAGTAAGGTTGTCAACAAGCTCATACGATCCGAGGTGTGGCCCGTTCTTCGGCGTCAAGGTTTTTCAAAATTTGATAGCCGAATCGCTTGGCGGTATCGGGGACCACTGGTCGATGTGGTCAACTTCCAGTCGTTCAATTCTTACCTGGCGGACGGGATCGGATGTACGACGTATTCTTTCGCGTTGAACTTGGGGGTATTCCTTATCGGTAGCAATTGCGACAGGTACGTCAAGCGGGACTCAACCGGTCTTGCGCGGCCACACGAATACGTATGCTCATTCCGAGTCCACCTAAAGAAGAGAACGTCCGTCGACGCCTTTGAACGGGCGGACATTTTCTATGTCGCGCCGGACGGCAGCACGATGGGCCCCGTGCTGCGAGAGGCGATTTACTTGCTGGAAGAACAGGCTCCCCCTTGGTTTACGGTGTTCACGGATCTTGGCAGCGTCGTCGTCGCGATGGCGGAGAACGGAACTCCGGCAAAGGGCACGGAAACCCTCGGCCTTGGAGCCTCCGGCGCTCCTGGTTCCTACCTCGCATGCGACCTCTTAGCCAGCCTGGAAGTCGAACGTCACACTCAGTCGCCGGAGGCGGTTCCTGCGCGTAGGTGCGTCCAAGCGATTAATGCCGCAATCGGGGCGAGGCTGGACATCTTTTCGTCTGCGTTCACGACACCTGTCGACGTCGAGCTTGAAACGTATCGGGTTAGGGATCTTCTCACGAGGATACGGGATTCTATTTCAGAGCCTCGGGATCAATTTGATGTTGTTCCCATCGAATGCCAGCTTTTCGGGGCGAACTGGTCGTCGGACCCGATCGTGCCCCGTGCGCCGACGGAAGCCACGTCTCCCTCGGTTGTTACGGCCCGCGAGCACTTGTGGCCGCAATTGCGAACTAGTGGCTTTGCCGAATTCACTGACCGCCTCGCGCACCGTCCCAGGGGGGAGTCCATTGAGGTCGTGTCGTTGGTTCCGATGGACCCAGTCGAGAGGCGTGCGAACGGGTACCCTGCTGGTCTTTTCCGAGTTGGGCTGGGGATCTTTTGGCCGGTGCTGGCGCGATTGGACGGTGCTAGAAAGAACCGTCGCGGGGAGTTTCGGCCGAAGTTCAGCGAGTGCCAACTTCAGATGTGGCTGATGCCAAGGATTCGTGCCGCGGTCGCAGGCCCCACGTGCTTCGACTCGGACCAACCCGCGCAAACAGCATTGCAGGATGCTGAACGGTGGTTTTCGTTCTGCCGGAATCAGGAGACGCTGACGTTGCTTCTCCAGTCGCCCGACTGGGAGATCCTCGCTCGTTATCCGACGATGCGGGGTTACGGCTCCGCTCAATCGGTACACCGAGCACTGTTGCGCCTCGCTGTCTGCGGAAAGTCTGCGGAGATTCTTCGCGCGCACTTGAGGGCGGCCCACGCGGCGGTAGACCATCACATGGAACATCTCCGACCGCGCTTCCGCAGTTGGGTGGAAGCGGTTGAAGCCCGCTTGTTGTCTGAAGCGTAGTGCGATTGAACAGGGTGGTCCGAGCAGCGCGAGGGGTGTGCCACAGGCACCAGAGACCAGCCTCGATTTTATCCCGGATGAGTCTGTTCAGATAATGTCACTGTTCACGGTTCGTGTACAATAAGAAAAGATGAACATGAAGAGCGGGCAAGACATCCTCACCCAGGCCGTTGACGCCGCCCGCCGGACCACGGGCTTGCCGCTCGTTGTTCAGAGTGACAACACTCGCGGAGTGTACGTGATCGAGCTTCCCGCCCACGGCAAGAAACAGCGATTTGAGGTCGTGACCAAGAACGTGGATCGGTTTGCGATCCCTGCGCTAATCAAAGCCCGCGAGCGGACCGGCGGAAGACGCTTGCTGGTGGTGGCTCCCTACGTCACGGGCGACATGGCTCAGCGCTGCCGTGAACTGAAGTTGCCCTTCATCGACGCCGCGGGCAACGTTTACCTCGAAGGAGCCGGTCTTCTCATCTATGTCGCCGGGCTTCCCAAGCCCGAGGAAATGACCTCGAAGCCGTACCGGGCGCTAACCACCGCAGGGCTGCAAGTCGCATTCGTATTGCTCAGCGAACCACGGCTCCTTCAGGCAAGCCAGAGAGAGATCGCACGATGTGCCGGCGTAGCGCTCGGCAGCGTCGGCCCCGTACTCGAAGACCTTCAACAGCGCCACTACGCCGGGCCGCGGAAGCCGGGCAAACCGAAACTCATGAATGCCGGCCGCCTGCTTGACGAATTCGTAACGCACTACCCCATGAGGCTTCGGCCCAAGCTGCTGATCCGCCGTTTCAATGCTGAGCCTTCCAGGCTGAGTGGACTGAATGTCGCCAAATGCGGTGCCCTTTGGGGGGGGAGTTGGCGGCCGACCGGTTGACGCACTACCTGAAGCCAGAGCAGTTCACGATCTACACCCGGGAGCCACTTGCAAAACTGGTGGCGGCGGCGAGGATGAAAGCTGGCCCTCACGGCAACGTAGAGGTCCTGCGCCAATTCTGGCAGTTAGAGGCCGAACCCAGTCGTGATGTCGTTCCGGCGATACTGGTGTACGCGGATCTGCTTGCCACGAACGAACCGCGAAACCTTGAAACTGCAAAGCTTGTCTATGAGCAGCACATCGCCCCCATCCTCCGTCAAACTGCGCAGCCCTCTTGATCCACTCACCACTCGGCTGCTCCGTAGGATTGACCGATTGGCGAGCGAAGCGGATTGCCCGTATTTCGTCGCGGGCGCCACGGCTCGTGACTTGGTTTTGGTTCATGTGCATGGGCTGCGCCCGGGTCGCGCAACCAGAGATGTCGACTTTGGCGTGGCTGTACAGAACTGGGAACAATTCGGCACGTTGAAGCAGCGCGCCCAAGCCAGCGGGATGTTTCGGACTCATCCACACGCGATGCAGCGGCTGGTTTTCAACGACGCGGAAACCGGTGTTGAGTTGCCGGTGGACCTGATTCCATTTCGTGGTGTCACTTCTTCCGACTACAGGATTGAATGGCCGCCGAATGGAGATGTCGTGATGAACGTTGCTGGCTTTGAGGAGGCGCTGGATTCATCCGTTGCGCTTCTTGTGGAGGACGGCTTGCCGGTTCGGGTGGCTTCCATTCCGGGTTTGGCCGTCTTGAAGTTGGTCGCCTGGATGGATCGCCGCAACATCACGAACAAAGACGCGGCGGATCTTTACCGGCTCATCGCAACGTATGGAGATGCGGGGATCGCGGACCGGCTATACGACCAAGAAATGGCGCTGCTCGAAGTGCACGAGTTCGACACACAATTGGCTGGTGCGGCCTTGTTGGGGCGTGACGCCGCTGAGCTATCCCGCCCCTCGACGCGAGAGTTGATCGCGGGGCTAGTTGCCGGGGACGCTGGCTATGGCTCACTTGTGGACCAGGTTCTGCAAACTTCTTCCATGCCGGAAACACGCGAATCGACGAGCCGCTTGATGGAGGCATTTCGACGCGGACTCACCATCGAGAGCGGTAGTCTAGTGGACCGACCGCAATGGTAGGGATCGACGATCCAAAGCCGAATCGAGTCTCGCTACTTGAAAGCGGAGGCTACCAGGGAATAAGCATGGATATCGAAAAGAAGAAACGCCTTCAGCGAAACGGCTGGGCTGTCGGTAGCGCTACTGACTTCCTGCAACTGAGCCCGGAGGAGGCCAGCTTCATCGAATTGAAGCTCGCTCTCGCAGCCGGAATACGGGAATTACGACAGAAAAACGGATTGACGCAGACGGAGGTCGCTGCATGGCTGGGCTCCAGCCAGTCGCGCGTCGCCAAGATGGAAGCCGGCGATCGGTCGGTTTCGCTGGACCTCTTGGTCAAGTCATTGTTACGCATCGGGGCCAGCCCCACCGCAATCGCCAAGTGGATTCGGCGAGCCGAAACGAACCGCGCCGCATAGTACCTACTGAATCCGCAGCTTGGCGACGCTGGCCGTGCGGACTCCGGCCACTTCGGCCCGCACCGGGTAGTCGCCCGCTGGCAGGTTCGGCACCACCATATTGAATTGGTAAACGCCGGCGGTCGTCACCCCGGCGTAGGTCACCAGCGCGGGACTTTGGCCGACGCGAATCTTCACCGGATTCATCAGCGGCCTGGCATTCGTGATCACCTCGCCCGCCGTGAAGCCCGGGTTTGTCGGACCAAAGCCGGTGCCCCACAGCGTGATGGTGTCGCCGGATTTAGCCGGCAGGGTGAGCAGTCCGCTCACCAGATTGGGCGGCGCGACGTAGCCGCCCAGCGCATCCGTTGCGGTAATGTAGTCCTCACTGAGCCGGAAGAAGCCCGGCAACACGCTTTGTAGCTGCACGCTGGTAGCGGCGGAGGTGCCGTTGGCATTGCTCACCACCACCTGGACGCTGCCGCTGAGTGAGTCCGCCGGCGCCTGCACGTTGATCTGCTTGGGACTGATGAAATAGACAAACGCCTGCTTGCCATTGATCGTGACGCTCACTCCGTCCAGGCTGGTGGGAAGTTGCCCGTTGGCGATATCTCCCGCGTTCCACACGCGCGTATTGTTCGCCAAGCGAAAGCCGTGAATGCTGATCCAGGCTCCGGGCGTCGCGCCCGCGTCAGAGCTCGCGGCGTTCACCACGCCGCTGCGCGTCGAGACCACCGGCAACGTCCCGGCCGGCGCATCCTCCGGGGTGACACCCATCACGACGTCAAACGTCACGCGCTTCTCACCGATGGCCGAACCACTCACTGCTTCAATCGGCCGCACCACGGAGGCCCGCTGAGCCGCATTCGTGATGCCATTCAGCACCATGTCGTTGGCGTTCAGGGCCTCGCCCTCGAAGTGGCACTGCGTCACCAGATTGCCGCGTCCCGGCGCCTTGATCTGGTAATGAATGTGGCGGGTGCGGCCCGGATAGATGCCGGGCTTCACGGTGCGGAAGAGATAGCGGCCATCGGAGGCCGTCTCGAACTTGCCGTAGCCCTGGAAGTTGGGCTCGCGATTGGTTACCGGGCTCGCGGTGTGGATGTAGGCGCCATTGTTGTCGGCCTGCCAGATTTCCACTACCGCGCCGCGGACGGGGGCGCCAGTCGAATCGAGCACGCGGCCTTGTACCCACAGAATCTCGCCGACGCTCGGGGTGATGGAGTCGTTGATCAGCAGGAGGTCGTTGTCGAGGTCCAGCGGGAGCCGGTCCGGATAGTAGGGCCCAATGGTGAGGGCTGGCGTCGAGACCAGTTGCTGGGCGAAGGCGCCCTTGGTAAACCACAGGGCCGGGGTGAGGGCGGCGCTGCGCAGAAGGTTACGTCGTGAGGTGCTCATGCTCCCCTAGACGCGTGCGCTGTGTAAGCCGGTGGTCAAGATTCGGTAAGGGCTTGGTTAAGGACGTAAAGAAAAAATCTAACCAAACTGTGGCGTAGTAGTCTTACATACAGATATAGTAGATCTGATGGCGCTACCCAAGTTAACCAAGCTCGAACTCCAAATCATGGACGCCTTGTGGAACCAGGGCACCCTGTCGATTCGCGAGATCCAGGAGTCCTTCCCGGCAAAGGACCGGCCGGCCTACACCACCGTGCAGACCACCGTCTATCGCCTGGAAGATAAGGGTGCCGTCCGGCGCGCCAAGAAGATTAGCAATGCCCATATCTTCGAAGCCGTGGTGACGCGCTCGGCGGCCAGCGGACGCTTGATCGACGAACTGCTCAGCCTCTTTGGCGGCCGCACCCAACCGGTGATGGCCCATCTGGTGGAATCGGGCCAACTCACCATGGACGACGTCCGCGACGCCGAAAAACTCATTCAGGATCTGGCCAGGAAGGAGTTGAAAAAGAAATGACGAATCACCTCTGGCAATCCACGCTCTTCGCCGCGCTGGTGGCGCTGGCGAATCTGCTCCTGCGGCGCAACTCGGCCGCGCTGCGCCATGCGCTTTGGCTGACGGCTTCCGTCAAGTTCCTGGTGCCGTTTTCGCTCCTGGTGACGCTGGGCACACAGGTAGAAACGCGCGTGGTGCCGTCCGCCGTTAAGGCCACGGTCGTCGAGCAAATCACGACTTCGTTCGCGCCTTTACCCGCGCCTCGCGAAACTCCCGCCCGGCTCCCGCTGACGGCAATCTGGCTTACCGGCAGCGGACTCTTGCTGGCGCATTGGCTGCGCCACTGGTTCATTCTCGTGCAAGCGCGCCGCCAGGCGACGCCCTTGCCGCTGGCCGCGCCGATTCCGGTGCTCTCGTCTTCCAATGCGATTGAGCCGGGAGTCTTCGGCTTCTTCCGCCCCGTACTGCTGCTGCCCGAGGGCATCACCAGCCGGCTGGCCAGCGAGGAACTCGACGCGATCGTGGCTCACGAACTGGCCCACGTGCGCCGGCACGACAATCTTGCAGCTGCGCTGCACATGCTGGTGCAGGCCGTTTTCTGGTTTCATCCGTTGGTCTGGTGGATCGGCGCCAAGTTGGTGGAGGAGCGCGAGCAGGCCTGTGACGAAGCCGTGCTTGCGGACGGTAGCCGCGCGCAGGTGTATGCGCAGGGCATCGTGAATGTCTGTAAGTTCTATGTCGAGTCGCCGCTCACCTGTGCCGCGGGTGTCAGCGGCGCCAATTTACGAAAGAGAATCGAGATGATTATGAGTGAACGAAATCCCCTGCGCCTCACCATGGCGCGACTGTCGCTACTGGCCGTGGCCGGCTTGGCGGCCCTCTCCTTGCCGGTGTTGATCGGCATTCTGCGCGCGCAGACGCTGCCGCCGCCGCCCAAGTATAAGTTCGAGGTGGCGACGATTCGCCCTGGCGATCCGGCGTCGCAGATGGTCCGCATCGGTCCTGGACCGCAAGGCGGTCTGCGGATCGAAAACATGAGCGTCCTGCAACTCATCGCCTTCGCCTACGATCAGCGCGATTTCCAGATCACGGGCGGACCCGCCTGGATTCGCTCGGAGCGCTACACGATCAACGGCACTCCCGATCAGGCGGAGGACTCGCCAGGCCCCAACGCCCCGCGGGGACCCATGGAGGGCAGGTTTGAGCGCGATCGCCAACGGGTGCAGTCCCTGCTGGCGGAGCGCTTCGGTTTGGTGCTGCGCGCCGACACGAAAGAGCTGCCGGTCTATGTCCTGAGCATCGGAAAAGGCGGCTCCAAGGTAGCCACCGCCCCGGAAGGAAACCGAGGGCCCAATCTTCGGGTTCAACGCGGACGTGTGACCGCTTCCGGCGCTACCGTGGACATGTTTGTGCGCTCACTGGCGAACATGCTGGGCCGCCCCATCCTTGACGAAACCGGAATGAAGGGCCACTACGACTTCAATCTGGAATGGACGCCCGATGGCGCCCCCGGCGAAGCTGCCCCTGCCGACGCCTCCGGCCCCTCCGTCTTCACGGCGATCCAGGAGCAACTTGGCCTGAAGCTGGAGCCGAAGAAGGCGCCGGTGTCCGTGTTGATTGTCGAGAAGATTGATAAACCCAGCGAGAATTAAGCTGCCATGATCAGAGTCTTCCTAGGGTGGTGCTGCGGCGCTGCCCTCGCGGCGGTGTGTCTGGCGGCAGAACATCGGGGTGTCGTGAAGTTTGGCGGCCTGCCTTTGCCGGGCGTCTCGGTGACGGTGACGCAGCAATCCGGCTTCCGGATGAATGCGATCACTGGCCTCGACGGGACTTACTCCGTCGAGGTAGCCGCGCCGTTTACCGTCGAACTCGAGATGCAACTCTTCGCTGCCCAGCGTAGCGAATTCACCGTCGCCACGCCAGCCGCAGAATGGAATTTCGAGTTACTCCCCATCACCGCTGTCCGCGCGACTCCGGCCGCTTTCCAACGCAGCGAAGTGAAGGTCGCCGCGCAGCCGGCCCGCGCCGAGACGCCGGATCCAGCCGCGGCGGCTGAGTTAGTTCAACGGGCCGCCGACGGTCTGTTAGTAAATGGCAGTGTGAGTAACGCCACGAGTTCGCCCTTTGCGCAGCTACCGGCTTTCGGCAATAACCGTCGTGGGCAGAAGTCGCTCTACAATGGCAGCCTCGGGCTGATTCTCAACAATGCGTTGTTCGACGCGCGCGCGTTTTCGCTGACGGGCCAGAATACGCCGAAACCGCCTTACAACCGCGCTCAAGGGCTCTTCTCCTTCGGCGGCCCCATGCGTTTTCCCTGGTTCCTGAAGCGCAATGGGCCGAACTTCACGGTGAGTTACCAGTGGACTCGCAACAGCAACGCTGCCACGCAGACCGGCCTGATGCCCACGGCGCTGGAGCGCACGGGTGAATTCGGCCGTCCGGTCACTGATCCCCTGAACGGCGCACCGTTCGCCGGGAATCGGATCCCCGCAAGCCGGATTCACCCGGCGGCGCGGGTCCTCCTCGGCCTGTACCCCACGCCCAACTTTGCCGGCAACTCCCGCTACAATTTTCAAGTCCCCCTCGTCAGTGGCCTGCATCAGGACGACTTACAGGCGCGAGCCAACAAGCAAGTGAGGCGCCATGGCTTCTCCGGGAATTTTGCCTGGCAAAGCACCCGCTCCAGCACGCCAGATCTCTTCGGCTTCCTGGACACGGGCCGTGTGCGCGGCTTCAATGCCGGTGCCAGTTACCGCCGCTTCTTCACTTCGCGGACTTTTCTGAATACCGGAACCACTTACAGCAGCCTTGCCACCCAGGCGACTCCATTTTTCGCCAACCGGCGCAATGTCTCCGCGGAAGCGGGCATCGGCGGGAATAACCAGGAAGCGAGTAACTGGGGTTCGCCGAATCTGGTCTTCCTAAATGGCATCAGTCCGCTGCTGCAGGCGCAGTTTGCGCGGCTGAGAAACCAAACCGTGGGTGTGTCCGCGGATCTTTTCTTCAACCGTGGCGGACATAACGTACAAACTGGCGTAAACCTGCGGCGGCAACAGTTTAATGTGCTTTCGCAGCAGGATGCTCGCGGTACCTTCAGCTTCAACGGCGCTACCACCGGCAATGACTTCGCCAGCTTCCTGCTCGGCACGCCGGACACCAGCGCCATCGCCTTCGGCAACGCCGACAAGTATCTGCGCGGTCGCATCAGTGAAGCCTTCATCAATGATGATTGGCGAGTAAATCCCAGCTTCACCATGAATGTGGGCCTGCGCTGGGAGTACTGGTCGCCGTTGAGTGAGAAGTACGGACGCCTCGTGAACCTGGACCTTGGTCCTGGTATCACGTCGGCCACGCCGCGTTATCTGCTGCCGCAGCCGGATCGCAATAACTTAGCCCCACGCTTAGCCTTCTCCTGGAGGCCCGCGGGAGCTGTCTCCACCATTGTTCGTGGCGGCTACGGAGTCTACTACGACACCTCGATCTACCAGCCCATCGCCATGGAGATGGCGCAGCAGGCGCCGCTTTCGAAGAGCCTGCGCGTGGCGAACACGCCCTTGACGCCGCTCACTCTGGCGAATGGCTTCTCCTCCAGCGGCGCGACCAGTGCGACCACTTACGCGGTTGATCCGCGGTTCCGCGTCGGATACCTACAGACGTGGCAGCTATCCTTGCAGCGTGACTTGCCCTTCGCGCTCCAAGTCACCGCCACTTACAATGGCGGCAAGGGGACCCGCTCCCAGCAACAGTCACTGCCGAATACTTTTCCCGGCCGTAGCCTTGCGCCATCCGGCTTCACTTACTTAACGTCCAACGGCAACTCCAGCCGCCACGCTGGGCAATTCCAACTCCGCCGCCGCATGCGCAGCGGCATGACGGCGCAGGTGCAATACACCTGGGCCAAGGCACTCGACAACGCGCTCCTCGGTGGCCGCGGCCGCCCCATGATTGCGCAGGACTGGTTGAACTTACAAGCAGAGCGCGGCCGCTCGAATTTCGACCAGCGCCACTTAGTGGCAGCCAGTTGGCAGTACACGAGCGGAATGGGCCTGCGGGGCGGGGCACTGGCCAAGGGCTGGGCTGCCCGGCTCTGGAAAGAATGGACCCTGGGCTCACAAGTAACTTGGGGCACCGGGCTCCCGCTTACGCCGATCTACGTCGGCGCCGTGGCCGGCACGGGTGTTACGGGAAACCTGCGGCCACAGTACACCGGAGCGCCGCTTTACGCCGCGCCCCCAGGATTCTCGCTCAATCCTCAAGCCTATGCTCCGCCCGCGGCCGGTACGTGGGGCAATGCCAGTCGTAACTCGATCACGGGCCCGCCGCAGTTTGTCGTGAATTCTTTTCTAGGGCGCACGTTTCGTTCCGCCGAACGCATCAGCATGGACCTCAGGCTCGACGCCGCGAATTCCACCAATACGCCCACCTTCCCCAGTTGGAATACCGTCGCCGGCCATGCCCAATTTGGCTTGCCGAATGCTACCAACCCCATGCGTAGCGTCCAGGTGACTCTGCGGGCGAGGTTTTAACGATGCTCGACTTACTCCTTTTGTTTCTGGCGCAGACCGGTACCAATAGAGCCCAAGAGACGGTCACCTTCAAATCGAATACGCAGTTAGTCATCGAGACGGTCACGGTGAAGGATAGATCCGGCCAGCCAATGGCTGGTCTCACCGCCAAGGACTTTACACTTACCGAAGACGGCGTCCCTCAGGAGATCAAATTCTTCGAGTTTCAGCAGGTGGCGGCGGGCGCGGCGATGCCCATGCCCGATACGCAGCGCGTGCCGGCTTATGCGCGTCTGCCGCATACGCAGATCGCGGCCCCCGCGCCGGGTGACACCCGCTATCGCGATCATCGCCTGCTGGCGCTGTACTTTGATCTGAGTGCCATGCCGCCGCCTGACCAGATGCGAGCCTTCTCGGCAGCCAGGAAATTCCTTCGCCAGCAAATGCAAGCCGCGGACTTAGTCGCGATCATGACCTTCGCCAGTGGGTCCGTGCAAGTTCTGCAGGACTTCACCAGCGACCGGGAACGGCTACTCAGCACCATCGAGACGCTGATCGTCGGCGAAGACGAAAACGCTCCGGTGGATGACGCACTCAAGGCCGATAACGGCGCAGCCTTCGGCCAGAACGATGCCGAGTTCAGCATCTTCTTCACTGATCGGCAATTGGCTGCCCTCCAAACGGCCTCGCAAATGTTGGGCCGGTTGAACGAGAAGAAGTCGCTGATTTACTTCGCCAGTGGCCTCCGCCTCAATGGCACGAACAATCAGGCACAGTTGCAGGCCACGATTAACGCCGCGATCCGCGCAGGCGTCTCTTTCTGGCCGGTGGATGCGCGTGGCTTAGTGGCCCAGGCGCCGCTGGGTGATGCCACCACGGGTTCGCCGGGCGGGAACGCGGTGTACTCCGGCGTCTTGGCGAACGCCAATACCAGCGCCTTGCAGCGCTCCCAGGATACGCTCTGGACGCTTGGCGCTGACACCGGCGGTCGCGCGTTACTTGACAACAACGACCTCGCCATGGGCATTGTGGCGGCGCAGCAAGCCACCAGCAGTTACTATATTCTCGGTTACTATTCGACGAACGAGAAGGCCGACGGCAAATTCCGCAAAGTGAAGATCAGCGTCGAGAGTAAGTTACTCGCCACGCTCGACTACCGGCAAGGATTCTACGCTGGCAAAGTCTTTGGACGCTTTACCGCAGCCGACAAAGAGCGCCAACTGGAAGACGCGTTGCTGCTCGGCGATCCAATCACCGAGCTGACCATCGCCCTGGAACTCGGGTACTTTCAGATGAACCGCGCCGAGTACTTTGTCCCCCTCGCCGTAAAGATTCCGGGTAGTGAGCTCACGCTGGCCCGCCGGCGCGGCGCCGACCGTACGCTCATCGACTTTGTCGGCGAAATCAAAGACGAGTTTGGCACCACGGTGACGAACTTACGCGACAAAGTCGATATCAAGCTCACCGGCGCTACGGCCGCTGAATTGGCGACCCGTCCGATTCAATACGATACCGGCTTTACTTTGTTGCCCGGAAAATACAAAATCAAATTTCTCGCGCGCGACGCAGAAACGGGCCGGATCGGTACTTACGAAATGCCCTTTCAGATCCCGAATCTGAATCGGGTAGAGGACCGCCTGGCCATCAGCTCCGTAGTCCTCGGCAGCCAACGCGTGCCCATGCGGGAAGCGCTGTTTACGGCCGGCAAAGAAAAAGGCCAGCAAACGCATGCGCTCAGTCCGCTCGTGCAGGACGGCCAGAAGTTGATTCCGTCGGTGACGCGCGTGTTTCGCCAAACGAAGGAGATGTACGTCCTGCTGGAGGCTTACCAGCAAAACGCCGAGCCGCCGCATCCGCTGGTGGCTTATGTCACCTTCTTCCGACAAGGCCAGAGGGTCTTCGAAACGGCTCCCTTACAAGCCGTGGATGCCGCCGCAAACCGGTTGAAGACGATGTCGCTGAAGTTCAGCTTTCCGCTCGCCGGGCTCGACGGTGGCGAGTATCTCTGCCAGGTAACCGTCCTGGACCCCGCCACGAAGAAGGCGGCCTTCTGGCGCGCCTGGATTATGGTGGTTCGTTAGGTCTTCACCCAAGCGCGCTTCTGATGGCTCTTGAGGACGGCGGCGAGTAGGTTCATGCCGTGCAAGCCGTCGGCGAAGGTGGGATAGTCGGCCTTCGCTTTCGGGTTCAGGATGTGCGCGTAGAAATGCTTGAACATCTGCTTGTGCGAATCGTCGTAGCCTTCGCTATGGCCGCCCGGCAAATCCGCGTAAGCCGCCGCGGCGGGCTTCATCAGGGAGCCGTCCTTGATGATTACCTGATTGGGCGAATTGCGATGGCCGAGCCAAAGTTCGTCCGGCCGCTCCTGGTTCCAGGAAAGGCCACCCTTGGTGCCGTACACTTCCCAGCGGAAGGAATTCTTATTGCCGGCCGACACCTGGCTCACCGTGAAACAACCCTTGGCGCGCTCGCCCAGCTTCAGCATCACCATGCCGAAGTCGTCGGTGTCGATCGGCACTTCTTCATAGTCACTCGGCTTCAGCTTCTTGCCCGCAAAGGTCTGGATGGACATTTTCGGCTTTTTGCGTGTCGTGTGGACCGTCGTCAAATCGGCGCAGACTTCGGTGATTTTCTGGCCCGTCAGAAATTGAATCTGGTCCATCCAATGCGAGCCGATATCGCCCATGGCGCGCAACACGCCGTTGTGCTCTTTTTCAATGCGCCAGTTATAGTCGGTGTCGTAGAGCAGCCAATCCTGGGAGTAAGTGCCTTGCACCACCAGCACCTCGCCGATATCGCCCGCGGCGATAATGGCGCGCGCGTTCTGCACCAGCGGGTAATTGCGCAGATTGTGTTGAATGCAGTTAGCCAGGCCCTTCTTCTCCGCCAAGGCCACTAGCGCCTTGGCTTCGGCGGCGTTCATGGTCAGAGGCTTTTCGCATAGCACGTGCTTCCCGTTTTCGAGCGCGAGCTTGGCCTGCGGAAAGTGGAGCACGTTGGGCGTGCAGATGTGTACGGCGTCGATGGTGGGGTCCTGGCAGAGTTCCTGCCAAGTGCCGGACCGTTCAATGTCGTGGTCCTTCGCGAACTTGGCGGCCTTGGCGGGCGTACTGCCGGCCACCGCGACTACGTCCACGTAACCCAGGCGTCTGACATTTTCCGTGTGGACCGTGCCCATAAAGCCGGTACCGAGCATAGCGATTTGGATGCGTTTCATAGCTTCTTCGGTTGAGTGTATCGCAAGCGTATTGCGCCGTGGCGATGAAATTGCAAATTCATTCGTGATGAGAGTGCGAATTCCCATGAAGGCCGGGGTCCGGCCACGGAGAGCCCGCCAAGCGGACCGCGCGGCGGCCGGTTTGGCGGGTAGTGTTTGCCGGCCATTGATGCTGTGTGGCTATCTGATGGCGGGCTGGCGGATCCTGTACGAGCTGCGCTGGGGCCATAAATTTGGCATTGATGACGGAATCTGGTCACATTGGCAGGCGTGGGCGACGCTGGCTTTCCTCAGCCACTGGCTGTGGTCGCGCCTGGAGCGCTATGCGGATGAAGGGGGTACCATAGGCTGTGAGCTTGCGAGAAGCATTCCGCCTCATGGGGGCGAACCCGGTCCGTATCTTCGTCCGGCAATGGAACTGGAAGGCGGCCGCGTTGAGCGCCCTGCTGCGCGCGCTGGTTTTCTACTTCACGAATCGCTCCGCCGGTAGCCGGGCTGCCTGGACGGCGCTCGGCGTCGAATTCGCTTACCGGATTGCCACCAGCGGCTTCTTCGGCTCGCTGATTCAAGTGCTGAGCCGCGTGGAGCCGAAGCGGGTCTCGATGGTGGCCGTGCTGCTCGTGTTGCCGGCGCTGAACCAAGGCCTCGACGCCGGCGTCCATTGGTGGCAGGGCACTCCGAGGCTGGGCTTAAGCTTGCTGATTGCTACCGTCATCACCGTGTGGGCGTCGCTCTTCAACTGGTTCGCCATGCGCGAGGGGACTTTTGTCGTGGGGCATGGCGAGCGCGGCTTCGCCCAGGACATGCAGGACTTGCCTGGCTTACTCTGGCGCTTCACCTTTGGCTGGCTACGTCGCGGACCGTGAGCGGCGTTGGGCCGCTGGCCGTCACCCGTAAAGACGCTACTTGGCCGGGATTGCGTTGCAACGGCAGAAAGTAGTCCGGGTAGAGTGACGCGCCAAATTCGAGGGTAAGCTCTTGCTCCATCGGTGGGAAGTACTCGAACGGCCGGAAGTAACTCTCCACTAAGTGGCCCTCCTGGTCGAGTAACTCCGCCCGCAGCGATTCCGCTTTCGCCCAATCGCCCGAAACCGCGACGCGAAAGCGCTTCGTGTCTTCTTCCGGTAGCAGTGCATAGGCCTGATAGAGCGTGCCAATCCGAGCGATCAGCCGCGGTTGGTAGCCCATCCGGCGGGCACATGCGAGGAAACGGTCGCGCTGTTCTTCGTAAACCGGCAGCACGGAGGAGAACAGCCAGACAGCGTCGCGCCGGGGCGCGGAGAGCTTCAGTTCGGCATCGCGATCCGCCACCAGTTGGAAGTAGCGCTCGTGGACGCTGAGCGTCGTGGCGGGGAACGTCATCAGTTGGCGGGCGAGTCCCCAACTTCCGGTGTAGAAATGCAGACGCGGTCGCGCCTCGGCCCAGCGTACTAACTGATTGATTTCCGCTGACCAATGCTTGCCTCCGCCCGTCCGCGCGACTTCACCCTGGAACCAGACTAAGTGCTGTGCGCTTGACGCCGCGCTGAGACCCAGCAGAAGCGTGATCGGCAGCCGCAGCCACTTAGACTGCCACCACCACGCTAACGTCGCGCCCAAGCCGACCTGAAAGATCGGATAAAGCAACAGGAAATGGTGAAGTCGGCCAGCTTCGGGGAAGAGTAAGTTACACCCAAACAGCGCCAGCGTAAACCACACCCCGAACCAGGCGGCGCGCGGCGCGCTGCGGCGAAAGATTACTAGGCTCGCGAAGGCTAGTAGCCACAATAAAGACAGGTAGGAATATCGGGCAAACGGCGGCGCGGCATTGCCCAGCAAAAAGCCCGGCGTAAATTGTCCATCGAGTAACAGGCGCAACTGCTGAATCTTGTCTCCCGCGTTCGCGACGCCGGCGCTGGACTTGGCGTAGCCAAACACCACCTGCGGAAATCCCCACGCATACCAAATCACCGGTGACATCGCCAAGGCGAACACCAAACCAGCGGCCAAGGGACTATACCAACGGCACGCCCGCCAAACTGATTTCGCGTAGACGAGGCAGCCCGCGAAGATCGCCGCAATTACACAGAAGAAAGTCAGCTTCTCTTGCACGCCCAAGCCGAGCAATGCGGCGGCCGCTGGTAAGTACTTGCCCTGCCGCCCCTCCCACCAAGCTGCGAGTAACCAGACACCTCCAGCGGCACACAGCATCTGCAAAAGGAATGGGCCGAAGTTCGTCGGCACATGCAACAGGAACTCGAGATCCACCAGCAGCAGGATCACGGCGAATACTCCGGCTAAAGGCGAGTGCAGCCGCCGCGCCAGCGCGTACGCCAACAACAAAACCAGCACACCGAGGAGTAAGTTCACTACGCGATGCACGAGGGGGCCCGTACCGAAGAGAGCATAGGCCGCCGCGTAAATCGGTACGTCGATCCCGCCTACGTAGGCCATCGTCATAAAGGGCACGGGCCGGTGCGCTACGTAGAGTCCCGCGGGCGGACGGAGTAACTCCGGACTGCCCCGCGCTAGTTTGACGGCGGCAGGAAGGAAATGCGCTTCGTCGTACTCGACGCCTAACTTACCCATCCATCCTGCAGCCGAAGCAAGTAACGCCACTACGGCGGCGAAGAGGAAGAGTAGCTCCGCGCGGCGCACTTACTTCTACTTCACGACGAAATCGACGGCCGGCGATACTTTGCCGTCCGGGTTCTTCACGGTCACCTTCACCACGCCGGCCTTGGCGAAGAATTTGGCGGGAAAGACGCAGCCGAGCCTGTCGATGTCGCCAAAGTTCGTCTCCTGCGGTTCGCCATTCAAAAGAATCTTGGCCGAGGGCAGAAAATTCGCGCCGGTAAGTCCCATCGCGGCGATATTGCCGGGTTGGACATTGAAGGCTTTCCCCGCCTGAGCGGTGTCCGGGAAGAGTTGGGTGATCGACGGCGCGGGTCCCGTGGTCGGCAGTACGATGAAGGGCAGGGTATTCGACGTCCGTCCGTCGGGCATATCCACACTGACAGCGAACGTGCCTTCTTTGGCATAGAAGCGGCGCGGCACCAGCGCGGCCAGGCTCTGCCCGTCCGTGCCGACGCTGGTCTCAAGCGGCTCGCCATTGATCTTGATGCGGCTTCCCGCGCCGAGGTTCGCTCCCACGATGCTCATCGCCGAGTTCTGGTTCGCCTGAAAGTTGAAGTCGGCGCCGGCCATCACTTTGTCGGGCATCAGCCGGTCAATCCGGAGCGCCGCGCCTTTCTTCTCGGCGCGCTCCTCCTTGCTTACGCACGCGGTGAGGAACAGAGTCAGCAACAGGGCAAACACAATACGCATTTTCATCAGACTTTTAGTCTAACTTGAATACGCGGATCCGTCCTTCGCGGAGGATCAATTGCGCGTCGCCGGTGGGTCCTTCTTCGCGCACAAAGCCCGACTGCAGGAAGTCGTTCTCGTAGATCGAGCCGCCGCGCCGCGTGCGGTCCTGATCGACGACGATATAGCGGAAGCCCGCGTTGCGCAAGCGATCGAGCATTTGCTGAATCTTGGTCGTGCCGCGCCCCAGCCAGAAGAAGTTATACTCGCCGAACCAATCGCCATAGCTCATGGAACGCACGTGGAAGCGCATATCTTCACAGAACCAGAGGTACACACGCTCCTTCGGATGGCTCTGCCAGTTGAGCGCGCGCACGACGCGGAAAAAGGGCAACGCCGTCACATGCACCACATCCAGTTGTTGCTGCGTCACCGGCGGCGGAACTCCGTGCAGCAACACCCGGCTCGGCGTCAGCGTGGCGAGCAGCGCCACCGGCAACAAGGGCACGATGGCCCACCAACGCGTTCGCCTTGCGCCCAGCGCTACCAGCGCCGAGAGAAACAGCAACGCCATCACCGGCAGCAGACTCACCAGATACCGCATCACCTGTCCGGTCATGAACCAGAACGAGAAGTACAACAAGAGTCCGCCCACCAGAAACACGACCCCCGGCGACACGTGCCCCCTCACACGCAACACCGCGGCAAGCCCGAAGAGAATCAGCAGCAGAAACGGGAAGCCGAAGATGTAAGAGTCAGCGAAGGCGAATGACGACTCCGTGATCATCCTCCACGGCAGCAGCAGCAGCGCCAAGGCGTCGTGCCCGAAGCCATAGCGGACGCTCGCCGCAAAGAGCGCCTTTGACTCGCTGCTGCCCGTAAAGAAAGGATACGCGGGGCTGCCCGTGTGATACAAAGACCGGATCCACCAGCCGATGCCGGGCACCGCAATGCCCGCGCCGATCGCCATGGCCGCGCCCCACAGCAAACGCCAGGGCCAATACCGGCTCACCCCGGCCACCAGCAGCCACGCCACCACGAAGCCCGCCACCGTTACCATGCCCTGTAGCTTGCTCGCCCCCGCGAAGCCGAGCATCAGCCCAGCCAGCGCGCACCAGATCCAGTGCGGTTGCCGCAAGGCGCGGAGCAGCAATACGAGCCCCAGGGTCAGATACGTCGCCAAGCCGAGATCGGCCATCTCGACCCGCGCGATCCAACAGAAGACCGGTGAAGCGGCCACCAGCAGCAGGCCTACAGGAACCAATCGCCCGGCGGCCAGCAGCCGCGCGCCGCCCATCAGCGTGCCCACCAGAATCGCCAGGTACTCCCAGTTCAGCAGCTTCAGATTCGTCTCTTCACTGGTCAGCAGCCAGTGGCGCAGATAGAGCAGGACCGTATGCTGCGGCTGCGCGTTGAAGCGGATGCCAGGATGATAAGTGAGGGCGTGGTGCTCGGCGTACCAGCGTCCTGCCGAGAGGTGGTAGAGCATGGAGTCGCCTTCGATCACCGGCAGCAGCAGGTCCATTTGCAGCATCACCACGGCCGGCAGGAAGAGCATCAGTAGTCCGATGGCGAGCCACGAAGGACGGCGATAGCGCGGCGCGTGCAGTGCTTTCTCCCGCCAGAGATACACCGCCGCGGCCAACGCGCTGAGGACCACGACGCCGGTCATCCACGCCGGCGTCAGCAGATGGACGAGTCCGAGCCCGAACACCAGCAGGCCACCCACTCCATTGCCCAGCGCCAGCCGCAGCGCGAAGCGTAGCGGCGAAGGCATCCGAAGAGACCAGCGCTTCTCCAAGGGATGCAGCAGAGCCATGCCGAGTAGAAAATCAGCGGCGAAGATCAGCAGGCTTACCAACTGTGACTGGATGCTCCAGCGAAGGAGCAGCAGAGGATTAAATTCCGGGGATTGCAGGGCGCGCGACAGTTGCGGCAGGGTGCGTTCCCACCACAGGGGAAGCTCGTAGGGGAAGCGGTTCAACGGTTGGCGCCCGCCCCCTGGCCGCGGGCCGAGAGCGGCGAGTGTTGGGGGGACGGCACGGTTTCGAGCGGCCCGAAGCGGTAACGGACTAGCGTCCACAGCGCGTGGAAGCCATCCTGCCAGCGGATCTTCTTGCCTTCCAGAATCCCGCGCGGGTTATAGCTGATCGGCACTTCGTGGATCCGATGGCCCGCCCGCAGCAGCTTGGCCGTCACCTCCGGGCAGAACTCAAAGCGCATGGACCGCAGGCGGACTCCCCGAATCGCGTCGGTCCGGAACGCCTTGTAAGCCGTCGCCTCGTCCGTGATCCGCGCTCCGTAAAGGACGTTCGCGGTCAGGGTTAGCAGACGGTTTGCCACCCAGTTCGCCCACTTCATCCCTTCGAAGCGGCGCAGGAAGCGCGACCCGTAAACCACCGTCGCCTTGCCCTCCACCAGCGGCGTCAGCACGCTCACATAGTCGCGCGGGTCATACTCGAGGTCACCGTCCTGCACCAGAATGATCTCGCCCGTCGCCTTCGCGATGCCGATCCGCGTCGCGGCGCCCTTCCCGAAGTTCACCACCGAATGATGCACCAGCACCAACTCGCGATACTGCGCCAGCATCTGCGACGTGCCATCGGTGGACCCATCATCCACCACGATGATCTCCTTATCGCAGCCCGGGGGCAGAGGCGCTGCCATCACGCGCGCCAGCACCTCGTCGAGGATGTTTACCTCGTTATAGACCGGAATTACGATGGAGACGCGCATCTATGGCTTCTCCAGCACGGCAAATAAGGACTGGCCAAAAGGCGGGCGCACCCAGCCTTCCAACTTCGCCATCACCGGCACGATGTAGTTGTCGAACGTCGCGATCTGCGCTGAGCTCTGCTCCTGGCGCTTCATCTTCGCATTCAGCCACCAGCCGAAGAAGCCCACCGTGTTCATGTAGTGCAGCAGCCGTGGACGCAGGCCCGCGCGGGCCGCCGTCGCGACCAGCCCTTGGCGCGTGTAGCGGCGGTAGTGGCCCAGGTGGTGGTCAATCGGGCCGTAAAGAGCCATGAACGCCGGAATCATCAGCACCACGCGGCCACCCGAAGGCAGCACCTGCTGCATGCGTTCGAGCACCGTCTGGTCCTGCTCGATGTGCTCAAGGACGTTCAGGCACACGATGGAGTCAATGCGCTCGTCGCGCAGCGCGAGAAAGGCCGGGTCGAGCGCGTCAAGCACCCGCGACTGCACTTGCGGCTGCTGCGCGAAGCGCGCGCGATGATGTGCAATGCAGTTCGGGTCAATGTCGATGCCGATCACCAGTTCCCGATCGAGCAGACGTTCGGTGAAGTTGCCCAGGCCGCAGCCGACTTCGAGCACCCGGCGGCCGAGCTGGGCTTGCGACAACTCAGACTGCCAGGCAAAATAGCGCTTCGCCTGCGTCATGCGCTGCTGGTCAGCCACCGTATAGTCGGAAGAGACGGAAATGTTGCCCGGAATTGCCACGATTCGAGTTTCGCTTGCTACGATCTTCTATGATACCTGCCGCCGCCGGTAAGTTCATCCGTCTTTCATGAGTTCTTCTGCCTCGCCCCGCGTCCGGTGGGCCAGTTTTCTGGCGCCCGTCATTCTATTGGTACTCGCGTACTGGCCCGTGTGGGGCATTTGGTTCCGCGCCGACGACTTCGCCTGGCTCGGGCTCCGTCTGCCCGTCCACGACCTTTCCGGCCTCGGCCGCGCACTCTTTCAGCCCATGGCGCAGGGCACGGTCCGGGTGCTGAGCGAGCGCCTCTTCTTCCTGGTCTCATCGAGCCTCTTCGGGAATGACCCGTTGCCGATGCGCATCGTCGTCTTCCTGTTGCAACTGGCCAACGTCGGCCTCCTGTGGCGGCTCACCCTGCGGCTGAGTGGCGGTAGCCTCGCCGCCGCCGCGCTGGTGCCGAGCCTCTGGCTCCTCAACCCCGGGACGGCCGTCAGCATGACCTGGCTCTCCACCTGGAACCAACTGCTGGTCGTCTTCTTTCTGCTGGCGGCTCTGCTGAGTTTCATCGAGCGGCGCACCTGGCTCGGCTGGACCTGTTACCTGCTGGGCTTTGGCGCCCTCGAACTCAACATCGTCTTTCCGGGACTTCTCCTGGTCTACGTTTGGCTCTACGAACGGGAGCGACTGCGGGAGGTGTGGCTCTTCTTCGCGCCGGCGCTGATCTTCGTAGGCCTGCACCTCTTTGTCATCCCGAAGAACGCGCAGGATCCGACCTATCAGCTTTTCTTCGACCTCGACCTCCCACGCCGCCTTATCCGCTACTGGAAATGGGGACTCGGCTTCTGGCGCTACGTCGAACTCGTTGGCGAGCCCGTCATTTGGGAGCGCATCGGCAGCCCGGCACTTTCGGCGCTCGGCCTGGCCACCGCCGCGTGGGCCGTCTGGCGGAGGAATCAGCCTGGCGCGAAATTGGCTTTGTTTGGTTTGGCCTGGTTCGTCGCCCTCTTGCTGCCCGTGCTGCCGCTGCGCAACCACTTTTCTGACTATTACTTAGCCTCCGCGTCGGTCGGTATGGCCGTCCTGCTCGGCGTGGGCGCCGTCGAGGCCGCAAAGGCTCACCGCGCCCTCGGCCTCGCCGGCGGGCTCCTGGTCGCCGTCATGGCGGTGGTCTGCTGGCAGGTGCGTGGTACTACCATGGCCTGGTTCGATTCGCACGCCGCCGCCACCGAGCGCCTCGTCCGGGGGGTGGTGGAGGCCCGGCGCCTCCATCCGAACGACATTCTGCTCATCGATCAGGTGGACGACCCGCTCTACTGGGACGCCGTCGTCGACGACCCTTTCCGGCTCTATCTGGTCTTCGACGTCTATCTGACGCCCGGTTCCGAGCGGCGCATCCACAGTCAGGGGATGGCAGAAGAGCTCTCGCGCCTCACGATGTCGCCCGAGGATACGCGCTACCTGTTGGAGCATGAGGCGGCACAGGTCTATGCGGTAGGACCGGGGCCGTTGCGCAACGTCACCCGGGCGTACCATTCCCGGATGGAGGGCGAATTGGCCACCGGCCTCCCCCGCTTTGTGGAGGTGGCCCGGCCGGCCTACACGGAATTGCTGGGCGCGGGCTGGCATCCGGTGTCGAACCGGGCGCGTTGGTGCGAGGGCGTCGCCGAGGTACGTATCGGTGGACCGCGCCGCAAGGGCGAGTCGCTCTGGATTACCGGGTTTCTGCCCTCCAGCGTCGGCGAGCAGCGCATCACGGTGTCCGCGAACGGCGAGGAATTGGTACCGGTACTTTTTCCGTTGCAGAACACCGCCACCACCCTGTCGATTCCGTTACCGGATTCGCTAGTCGGCGTCTCAGAAATGAGCCTCCAACTGCGTTTTTCTCGCGTTATCCAGGAGCGGGGCCGTCCGCACGCTCTGATCGTGCGGCGGTTGGAGGTCCGCTAGGGGTGGCTGATTTGCCCCACCGGTGGCCGAAAATGGCACACGGCTGCAGAACCGGTAAAGATTTCCGAGACCCTGAAACTTTTTCGCCCGATTCCCGTTCTAATGATGACGAAAGACTATTGGAATGGCTAACGGTGCCGATAATCACTGGGTTAGCGGAGAGTTCACCAAAGTAAACTAAATCCGCCGATGGGCTACACGCGTAAAAGAATACAGGTACCCACATTATTGGCCATGAAATTGCTATAGACCTGTGCTACGATACTTGGTGCCTTGGGGCTAGTGCTCACTAATCGAAGGTGAGGCGAAGAAGCGCCCGGGAATGACTTCTCGGGGAATGAACGAGTGGCTGGAATGTATTCCTCCACTACGGGTTGTTTGAAATTTGAAGATTCGGATGGGCCGAACGGCCGAAACCAGGTTCTCTCCCAGGGTCGTACCGTTTTCAGATGAGGTTGTGTTTAGGAAGCCTGTTGCGCTCAGAAAACCTGAGCTAGGGCGACTAAAATGTTTGCAACTTTTCCCCCCATCCTGCGTCTATACCGTGGACGAGAGAAAAAGACAGTAAAAACAAAAACAAAGATTGAGGAGTAACAACATGACTAAGAGCGAAATCAATAAGTTCCGTGACATTCTCGAGGCCAAGGCGGCCGAGTTGTCCGAAGTAGTGCGAAACCGTGATGGCATCGTTATCGAAAAGAGCCCTGATGCTCTTGACGAAGTTCAGCACGCCGCCGAGCGAGAGCTCGCGATCCGTAACCTGGACCGCGAGAGCAAGCTTCTGGCGCAGGTCCGCGGCGCGCTGCGCCGGATCGACGACGGCGCCTTTGGCGTCTGTCTGCACTGCGAAGAGGACATCTCGCCCAAGCGTTTGAACGCGGTACCCTGGACCCCTTATTGCATCTCCTGCCAGGAGCAGGCCGACCGCAATCAGGAAATGGGTGTCGAGGATCTCGAAGAGATGCTCGTTACCGCCGCCTAAAGCGAACCCACAAGTTTCCTTCGCTGTACCTCCAACCGGCGCAGCCTCCCGCGACGCCGGTTTCGTACATTACAGGCCCTCCACCAGCTTCCTTACCGCCCGCAGAGTCGCCATCGCGTCTCCCTGAGGCACATACTCCATCGCCACATACCCGCCGAAGCCTGCGTCTCGCAAGGCCCGGAATACGTTGCGATGGTCAATCTCTCCCGTGCCCGGCTCATGCCGCCCCGGTACATCGCCCACGTGGACATGCGCGATCTGCGCGATGTTCCCCCGGATCGTTTCAATCAGATTCCCGTTCATAATCTGCGCGTGGTAAAGGTCATAGAGCAGCTTGGCGTGCGGATGGTTCACTTGCCGCAACAGGTCGAGCGCTTCGGGGACATGGTCCAGGAAGTAGTCGGCGTGGTTGTTGCCCTTGGGATTCAGCGGCTCCACCTTGGCTAAAGTGTTGATGGGCTCCAGAATGATCGTCACCCCCGCTGGACTCACCACGTCGCAAGCCCGCTTCAAGCCCTCCACGATGCTGGCCCGCTGTTGGTTACGGCTGAGGTGCGGGGCCTTGAAGCCGGTTAGCACGACGATTTGCTTCGTTTCGAACTCCACCGCCGCCTGCGTCGATGCGCGGATCTCGGCCAGGAAGCCCGCGCGCTCCGCCGGATCGCAGAGCCCCATGCCCACCGGGTTCACGCTGCGATTGCCGACAAGGCAAGCGCACTCCAGCCGCAAGCGCCGCTTCCGTGCATTGATGGCTTTGGCGTCGGCCGCCCGCCAGTCGCCGAATTCGAAAGCGTCGTAGCCCGCCTCAGCGACGCGCTCCATCTGCGCCGTTAGTGTCTGGCCCGGAAACAGTGCCTCCACGCGGACCGAAAGCCGTAACGCTCGTTTCGCGGCCGCTAGGGCCAAGGGCAGGGTGAGGGCGGTACGTCGGAGCATCGGGCTTGTTATATCATTTCGACACTGGCCTATGCTTACGTTCTTATTCTTGAGTCTGCTCGCCGCCGACATCCGCGTCGTCCGCTTCGCGGAGAGCGTCCCCTTTCAGATGGGCGAAGTCACATCGCGGCGCATCATTCACCCCGGGCTCGGCGCCAAGAAGACCACTCTGAACTTGTCGGTGTCGAAGCCGGGCAACGAGTTCGCCCAGCACGTACACGACTATTCTGACGACACGATCCTCGTGCTCGCGGGCGAAGTGAATCTCCGGCAGGGCGATTCGCTCCGTCTCTTCAAGGCGGGCGAATGCGCCTTCGTGCCCACCGGTCAGATTCACGGCACGGTCACTGCCGGCCAAGGCGAAGCCACCATGATCAGCTTTCAGAATCCGCCAGACCTGATTCTGTACACCGGCGCGCGGGACTCGAAGAAGCCCGGCGCCGCGGCCCCTCAAGGCGTAATCACGCCCGGCGCCGTGAAGTATGTCAACTTCAGCCGCAAGAACGGCGCCTTTACCAACGCGGCGTTGGGTTCGTTTCGCGCCACCGGTACCCATCGCCAGTTGAAGTCCGGGCAGCACTTTCGCGCCACGGTAGCCGCGGGCGGGGAAGCTGTCTTCTTTGTCTGGCGAGGCGCCTTGAAGGTGAACGACGGCCAAAAGACTTACGCGGCCGGCGAACGCGACAGCGTCTTCGTCCAGGGCGCGGCGAAGCTTGACGTGACGGCCGAAAGCGACGTCGAATTGATTCAGATTGAGGCGCCCTAGCCACATGACTCGCCGCCACTTCTCTTTGTTCGCGCTCGCGGCCCAGGCTCCGGCCGCGAAGATTCGCGTGGCCATGGTGGGCACCGGACACGGCCACGCCGCCAGCAAGATCCGCGCCCTCCAGAGCCTCCCCGCCTACGACTTTGCCGGGCTCTGCCGTCCCGACCCGCACGATCCCGCTGTCGGCGCGATCTTCTCGCAGGTTCCCATGTTGCGCTTCGAAGATGTCCTGCGCGACCCCAGCATCGAACTAATCGCCGTGGAAGGCGCCGACGCCGCCGACAATCTGGCTTGGGCCACCCGCGCCGTCGCGGCCGGTAAGTTTGTCCATTTGGATAAGCCCCCGGGCGCTAATTTGGCCGGCCTGCGAAAATTGCTGGAGGACGCCACCCGCCGGAAGCACGTCGTGCAGATGGGCTTCCAGTGGCGCTATCACCCAGCCATGCAAGCGGCCATGCAGGCGGCGCGGCAAGGCTGGCTCGGCGACATCTACCGCTTTCGCGCGTCGATCGACAAGCCGATTCTGGCCGACGAGCGAGCCCATCTGGCCAAATACCGCGGCGGGATGATGTTCTCCGAAGGGTGTCACTTAGTCGACCGCGCGACCGGGTTGCTCGGCAAACCGACCCGAGTTACTGGCTTCATCCACCATCACGGGAAACTCAACGATCAACTGGCCGACAATAACCTGGTGATTCTCGAATATCCGCGCGCCATCGCCGAGATTTCCCTGGCTGGCTTTGATCCGCACGGGAACTCGCACCGGTACGTCGAAATCCTGGGCACCAACGGTTCCATGCGTGCGCAGCCGTTTGAGCAAGCCCGTCTGCACGTGCAGCTTAAGCAGGCCGCCGGACCCTATGAGGCCGGCGAGAAATGGATGGAGCCCCCACCTCCCGCCGGGTTGCCCTATACTCCGGACTTTATCGAAATGGCGGCTATCATCCGCCAGGGCGCGAAACCCACTTACTCCGCCGAACACGACCTCATGACGCATGAGGTGTTACTTACCGCTTGCCAAATGCTCTAACAGGAGAAACCAGATGTCACCACTTACTCGCCGTACCGCCTTATTGGTGCCGCTCCAAGCCGTTCGCGGCAGCGCGCAGAATTCCGCCGTCCGCATCGGACTCATCGGGGCCGGTAGCCGGGGCACTTACACCGCCAGCACCGTCGCCAAGGACCCGCGCGCCAAGGTCGTGGCCGTCTGCGACGTCGTACCCGAGCAGGCGGAGAAGGCCAAAGCCAAGATCGGCGTCCCGGACGCCAAGAGCTACGCGAATTTTCAGGATGTTCTGAATTCGCGCGACGTCGACGCCGTGATGATCGCGACGCCGGTTTACCTGCACCCCGAGCATTTCGAGGCGGCGGTGAAGTCCGGCAAGCACATTTATATGGAGAAGCCCGCCGGGCTCGACGTCGCCGGTTGTAAGCGCGTCATGCGCGCCGCCGATAGCGCCGACCGCAAGATCAATATCACTTTTGGCTTCCAGCAGCGTTACGGTGGCGTTTATGTCAAGGCCAAGCAGATGCTGGATAGTGGCGCGATTGGTAAGGTGCGCGAAGTCCACGGCGAGTTTCTCAAGTTCGCCCTACAAGGCAATGAGCCGCCTCTGCCCAAGCCGCGTAACGAGAAAGAGAAATTAGAGCAGTGGAAACTTTGGCGGAATACTTTTGGCGAGGTAATTGTCGAAACCTACGTCCACAATCTGGATGCCATTAACTGGTTCCTGGGCGCGCACCCGCTTCAGGCAATCGGCACCGGCGGCCGGACCGTGGAAAAGCGTGGCGACTTGCTCGACCACCTCAGTGTGACTTACGATTATCCCGGCAACGTCCAAATGACTTTCGCCGGATCGCAAATGACGCCGCGCTTCTTCCGCTCCAACCGCGAACGTTACATTGGAGAGAACGGCTTTATCGAAACGGCGCGCGAGTATTGGACTTACAATACGGGCGCCGGCCCGGTTACTGAGAAATCCACGCGCGACATCACCGCGGACGCGCTCGAGGAATTCGTCCGCCGCGTGCAAGCCGGCGAACCAGAGAATGTTGGAGTCCGCGCGGCGGAGAGTACCTTAACGGCGATCCTCGGCCAGCAAGCCATCGACGCCAAACGCGAAGTCACCTGGCAACAGATGATGGCGTAGATACTAAACGTCGCAAATGCGGACGCCTTGCTTCAGCGACGCCAGGACTTCTGGGCGCTTGGGTACAAACTCCTGCGCCACGAAGCCCTTGAAGCCGGTATCGACAATCGCCTTCATTATCGCCGGATAGTTCAATTCCTGCGTCTCGTCGATCTCGGCGCGGCCTGGCACGCCGCCCGTGTGGTAGTGCGCGATGTAATTCTGCTGTTTCCGAATCGTCGCGATCACGTCGCCTTCCATGATCTGCATGTGATAAATGTCGTAGAGCAATTTGAACCGCTCGGAGCCGATTTGCTTACACAATTCCACGCCCCAGGCGGTGTGGTCGCACATGTAATCCGGGTGATTCACCTTGCTGTTGAGTAACTCCATCACCAAAGTAATCTTGTGCTTTTCGCAAACCGCCATCAGGCGCTTCAGGCCCTGGGCGCAGTTCTCCAATCCCTGCGAGTCGGACATGCCATCGCGGTTGCCGGAGAAGCAGATCACATTTTTGAGCCCGGCGGCGGCCGCCTTCGGGATCCAGTCCTCGTAGGCTTGCGCCAGCTTGTCGTGATGCTCGACGCGGTTAAAGGCCTTGGTGATACCGCCCAGGCCATCCACCACCGGGTTGGCGGCCATGGCGCAGGTGAGGTTATACTTATGCAGCGTCGGCCAATCGTTGGGGCCGAGTAACTCGATGGAGTTCAAGCCCAGGTCCTTGGCTTGCTTGCACAAGTCTTCGAGCGGCACCTTGCCGTAACACCATTTGCAGACCGAGTGGTTTACCCGGCCCTTCATGCCGCTGGCCGTATCGGCGGCCTGCAGGCGGTACTGGAGCGTAACAGCGGCGGAGGCGGCTACCAGGCCGCGACGGGTAAGCATAGTGCTTACATTCTACGCCCGCAAATCCCGTCCCGTCATCTCCGTGGGTTGCGGCACTCCCAGCACGCCGAGAATCGTGGGGGCGATGTCTCGCAGACTCCCACCCTCGCGCAGCTTGGGCTTCGCCGGGTCCACCAGAATAAAGGGCACGGGGTTCGTCGTATGGTAGGTGTGTACCAGGCCCGTCTCCGGATCGATCATCGTCTCGGAGTTGCCATGGTCGGCGGTGATCATCCAGATGGCCGGGTGCGTTTGCAGCACTTCCCAAATGCGCTTGAGGCAGGCATCACAGGTTTCGACGGCTTCCACCGCCGCCGCGAAGACGCCGGTATGGCCCACCATGTCCGGGTTCGCGAAGTTCACCACGATGACGTCATAGTCGCCCTCGGTGATCGCGTGGACCACCACGTCGCACACTTCGGGCGCGCTCATTTCCGGTTGTAAGTCGTAAGTGGCCACCTTGGGTGACTTCACCATCTTGCGCGACTCGCCGCCCGGGATATTCTCGTTTCCGCCATTAAAGAAGTAAGTCACGTGCGGGTATTTCTCGGTTTCCGCGACGCGCAGGTTCGTCTTGCCGTGCGCGGCCAAGGCGTCCGCGAGCAAGCCCGTGTGCGTGAGCGGACCAAAGGCATAGGGCAGGCCGTAACTTTTGTCGTATTCGGTCATCTGCGTGTAGCGCAGCCGCAGGCGCTGCGGCACGCCACCGGCTTTGGCGACGACCGGGTCCAGCACCATCTGCGTCAACTCGCGCGCGCGGTCGGCGCGATAGTTGTAGAAGATGATGGAGTCGCCGTCTTGCACCAGGCCTTCGTCCAGAATGGTGACCGGCTCAATAAACTCGTCCGTGACGCCCTTGGCATAGGCCGCCTCGATTGCCGCGGTGGCGCTGGGCGCATGGTCACCGGTGCCGAGGACGATGGCCGTATAAGCCTTGGCGACGCGCTCCCAGCGCTGGTCCCGGTCCATGGCGTAGTAACGCCCGCTGACGCTGGCGATTTTGCCAACTCCCAACTCGCGCATCTTGGCCTCGAGTTCCGCGACGAAGCCGGCGCCGGAATTGGGCGGCGTATCGCGGCCGTCGGTGAAGACGTGAACAAAGACTTCTTCTACGCTTTGCCGCTTCGCCATTTCGAGTAACGCGTACAAGTGCGTGTTCATCGAGTGCACGCCGCCGTCACTCAGTAAGCCAAAGAAATGCAGACGCTTGGTATGCATGGCCTCGAGTAACACCGGATTCGTAAATAGCTTGCCTTCCAAAATACTGGTGTCGATCCGCGTAACATCCATCTGAATCACGCGGCCGGAGCCGATATTCAGGTGGCCCACTTCGGAGTTACCCATCTGCCCGGGCGGCAAGCCGACCCAGGGTCCAGAAGCTTCAATCAGCGTCCAAGGATATTGGCTCTGCAGAAAATCAAACGTGGGCTTCTGGGCCGCCTCTACAGCGTTTCCGGTGCCGTTTACGCGATAGCCCATCCCGTCGAGGATGGTGAGAATTACTTTTTTCTTCACGAGTGTGTATTCCTACGAAACTCCCCTCCCGACAGTGGCCGGGAGGGGAGTAATCAGACTGAGTTACCAGCTTTGCTTGAAAGCCGCGCGACCGGCAAACGTCGCCGACGCGCCTAACTCGGCTTCAATGCGCAGCAATTGGTTGTACTTCGCCATGCGGTCCGTGCGGCTCGCCGATCCAGTCTTGATCTGGCCCGCGCCCGTGGCGACGGCCAGGTCAGCGATGAACGCATCCTCGGTTTCGCCCGAACGATGGGAGACCATCGAGGTGTAACCGGCGTTCGCGGCCATCGTCATCGCGTCCAGCGTCTCGGTGAGCGTACCAATCTGATTCACTTTGACGAGAATCGAATTGGCAATACCCTCCTTGATGCCGCGCGAGAGACGCGTGGTGTTGGTAACAAACAAGTCATCGCCAACTAACTGCGTCTTCGCGCCGAGCGTGTTGCTGAGGTACTTCCAGCCGCTCCAGTCGTCTTCCGCGCAACCGTCTTCAATGGAGATAATCGGATACTGCTTGGCCCAGTTGGCCCAGAAGTCGCCCATCTCTTCGCTGGTCCGCTCGCTCTTGTCGCTCTTCTTGAAGACGTACTTCTTCTTGGCCTTATCGTAGAACTCGCTGGCGGCGCAATCGAGCGCGAGAGCCACCTGCTTGCCGGGCTTAAAGCCTGCCTTGGTGATCGCTTCGAGGATCACTTCAATGGCCTCTTCATTCGACTTCAGGTTCGGCGCGAAGCCGCCTTCGTCGCCCACCGAGGTGGAGTAACTGCGTTTCTTGAGGACGGCCTTCAGGCTGTGAAATACTTCGACGCCCATGCGGAAAGCGTCGGAGAAGGTGGCCGCGCCGTAGGGGGCGATCATGAATTCCTGTAAGTCCACCGAATTGTCGGCGTGCGCTCCGCCGTTGATGATGTTCATCATCGGCACCGGCAGCACCTTGGCGTTCACGCCACCCAGGTAGCGATACAAGGGCACCATCAGGCTGTCGGCCGAGGCGCGCGCCGTCGCCATGGAGACGGCGAGAATCGCGTTCGCGCCGAGCTTCGCCTTGTTGGGCGTGCCGTCCAGCTTGATCATGGCGGCGTCGATGGAGGTCTGCTGTTCCGCGTCCATGCCGACCAGAGCCTTGGCGATCTTCGTATTGATATTCGCGACCGCCTTCAGGCAGCCCTTGCCCAGGTAGCGCTTCGCGTCGCCATCACGCAATTCGACGGCTTCATGTTCGCCGGTGGACGCGCCCGAAGGCACCGCGGCGCGGCCCAGGCTACCGTCGGCCAAGAGGACTTCGGCTTCCACGGTCGGGTTGCCGCGCGAATCAAGGATCTCGCGGCCGGTAATCTTAAGGATTTCGTTCATGAATTCCATTGTCGCATCCAGTCGCGGCATCATGGAAGAATGGCAAATCACCGCATGCTCAAAATGTTTCTGCTGGCCGCCAGCGTGGCCAGCGCGCAAGTCACCTTCGACGAACGCTTCGAGCAGTTCAAACGCACTGCGACGCCCGAGCAACTCTACGCTTTCCTCTACGCCATGCCCAAGGGCGGCGACCTGCACCACCACGGCAGTTTGGCGGCCTATCCCGAAGAGTGGTTTGCCGCCGCTACGGACCCGGCTGTCACGCGCGGCAACACCTTCTTCACCCGCCTTCGCTACAGCGCCTGCCCGGATAGCCTGGAACCCTTCCTGCGCTATCAAACCATCGCGCGCTATGCCTTTCTAAAGCTCTCGCCCTGCGCGCAGGAGGAGTACGCTCGCCTCGATCAGTTGTCGCCCGAGCGCCGCCAAGGCTGGTTGAGCGCGATGCGGCTGGACCAGCCCGGAGAGGGGCGCGACGAGTTCTTTGAGCAGGTAGTGAACCGCCTGCTCGGCTTGGCCCGTGACCCGAACGTGCTGGCCGACGTGATGGCGCGCTACCTGCAGCGGTATGGACGCGAAGGCATCCGGTATGTCGAAACGCAACTTGGCCTGGTGGGTGGCGTCGACCAGGAGGGGCAGCCGTACCCGCCTGCGAAAGTCGCCGACACCATGCGGGCCATGCTGGCGCGCCCCGAAGTGAAGGCCTCCGGGGTGACGGTGCGCTTTCTGATTACGGTGATCCGCTTCCGGCCCGACGCCGAGCAGCGGATCGAGGAGGCTTATGCCTTTCTCGACCAGAATCGCGACCTCTTCGCCGGCCTGAATCTCGCGGGCCGCGAAGACAACGATAAAGGCCATGCCCTGCGCTTCCTCGAGACTTTTCGCAAGCTGCGGCGCCAATACTCGGGCATTCGCCTTTCGATTCATGCCGGCGAAGTGGACTCGCCAGGCACCCAGGTGCGAGACACTCTCTTGCTCGGTGCTGAACGCATCGGCCATGGCCTGAATCTCATAACGGATCCCAATACTTTGGTGCGCATGCGAGACCGCCGGCAGTTAGTCGAAATCAACTTAGTCTCCAATCGTCTGCTGGAGTACTTTCCGAATCTCGACTTACACCCGTTTCCTGAGTATTTGCGTACCGGGGTTCCGGTGTGTCTGAACACGGATGACCCCGGCGTTTGGGACTCCAATCTGACGGACGAATACTTTACGGCAATTCGCCATTTTCGCCTCACCTGGGCCGAAATGAAGCAAATGGCGCGAGACAGCCTGCAGTATTCCTTTGCGCCCAGCGAGGTAAGACGATTGATGCTGGCAAACTACGACATTGCCTTAGGGAATTTTGAAAATCGCTTCGCCAAGAGCTTCCCCGAGACGCTGAAGAGCGTCAAACCGGAACCTTCCGGCTATGCCTTGCGGAATATTCTGGTGAAATAGGGTTAATAACGCTAAGATAAAAGCCGATACTTCGCTTGTATGGCTTTTCGTCGCACTATGGCCGGGGTCGTGTTGGTCACCGCGCTGGCGGTGTGTGCGCCGCTAGAGGTACCTCTTTCGCGACTGCGGCAAATCGGGCAGGCGGAGGCGCAGAATCGGGTCGAAGTAACGACCAGCGGGATCGTGACCTACGTCACCACCCCCCGGCGCGCGTTTTTTCTGCAGGACGGCCGCCACGGAATCTATGTGATGGACGCCCACCAGTCGCTGGTGAAGGCGGGAGACCGGGTGCGCGTGCGCGCGCGGCTTTACCCGGGAGGGTACGCGCCGTCGCTCGAGGCTGAGGCGGTGGAAGTCGTCGGGGCAGGCCAACTGCCGGCGCCCTTGCTGGTGGGCCCGCATGAACTACTCCAGGGAAACTACGACTGTGTGCGGGTGCAACTGGAGGGGCCCTTGCGATCCGTGGATTATGGCCAGTCGAAGCCGTACTTGAGGTTGGACCACGCGGGGCACGTGTTTCGCGTGCGGCTGGACTCGCTGTCTCCGGACCGTGCGCAGTCCTGGTTAGGGCGGACCTTACGGGCGACCGGTGTCGCGGCGACCATCTTCAACCGGCATGGGCAACTGACGGACGCCATTCTGATTGCCTCGTCAGACGCGGATCTGAGCGCCGTGGCGGGCAAGGCCTATCAGCCGCCTGCCTTAGCGCCCATCAGCAGCATCCTCACCTTCACTCCCGGCGAAACGGCTGACCCCGGCGTGCGCATTGCCGGCCGCCTCACCTATAGCCGCCAGGACCGAATGCACGTCGTGCAGGATGCCTCCGGTGGCGTGGTGATTGAGTCTTCCGGCCCCGTCCATTTGCCGTTGGGCTCGCCGGTGGAGGTGACTGGTTTTGAGAAACTGGACCCCCTGGCGCCCTCGCTTACGGACGCCGCGGTGACCGCGATTCCGTCCGCGCCGGCGCTACAGCCCAACCCGACCACGCCGCTCGATATCGTCGCCGAGCGTTGGCAGGCCCGCTTGGTGAGGTTGGAAGGTACGCTCGAATCGATCTCGCCGAGCGCCACGGGTGGGGTGAGTCTGCGCTTTCTGAGCGGTGGCCGGGAGTTCTCCGCCGATCTTGACCCGGACCAGCAGTTGCCCGCCTCGATTGAGCCGGGCGCTCGCTTCGCGGTGACGGGTGTCGCGTTTCTGACGGGTTTTGCCTATGGCGACGCCAACCGCATCTGGTTTCGCCTTCAGTTGCGTACCCCGGACGATTTGCGGCTGTTGGCCGCGGCCGCTTTCTGGAACGGTGACCGGGTGAGCCGCCTCGCCCTCGGGCTGGTGGCCGGCGTAGTGGCAGCGCTGGTCTGGATTCTGATGTTGCGGCGTCGCGTGCGGGCACAGTCAGCGTTGGCGCGGGAGGCGTTGGCGCAGGAGCGGCAGGCACATTCGAGCTTCCAGGAGCTTTGCGAGAACGCCTCGGACCTGATCTTCACCTTCGACCGCGACGGCCGCATTCTCTTCAGCAACCGTGCGGCCAGCCTGCTGACGGGCTATCCGCCCGAGGAACTCGCCGGCGCCGACTACACGCTGCTGCTGCCGGATGGCTCACGCGAGCGCTGGCGGCGTTTCATTGAGCGCTCGATGGCGTCGCGCGAACTTACCCTACGCACCGAGCGCCATCTCACCGCGCGTTGCGGCGAGATCGTCACGGTCGAGTTCAACTGCCGGATCTTCCCCGGCTCCGACTCCCAGCCGCTAACCGTGCAGGTGATTGGCCGCGATATCACGCAACGCAAGCGTCTGGAAGAGACCTTGGAAAGGGCTCGCCAGAAGGCGGAGGAAGCCAATCTGGCGAAGGGCGAGTTTCTCGCCAAGATGAGCCACGAGATTCGCACGCCCATGAACGGCGTGCGTGGCATGACCGAACTCCTGCTCGATACGCCACTCGACGCCCGCCAGCGCAACATGGCCGCCACCATTCGTGACTCCGCCGCCGCCCTGCTGCGCGTCATTAACGACATTTTGGATTTCTCGAAGCTCGAAGCCGAAATGGTGGAGATCCAAAGCGGGCCCGTGGACCTGCGCCGCGTCCTGGAGGACGTCGTCGATCTGCTGGGCTTCGCCGCCGGCGAGAAGCACCTCGAGCTCATCGTCGACTACCACCCGGACTGTCCGCGCCACTTCGTCACCGATGGCGGCCGCTTGCGGCAAATCCTCCTCAACCTGGTGGGCAATTCGCTCAAGTTCACCGAGCAGGGCTATGTCCGGCTCGTGGTCTCTTACACGGCGCCCATGGTCAGCATCGCGGTGGAGGACAGCGGTGTCGGCATTCCCCCCGGGAAACTGCCCCTGCTATTTCAGAAATTCCAGCAACTCGATAACTCTTCTTCGCGACGCTTCGGCGGCAGCGGCCTGGGGCTGGCGATCACCCGCAGCCTCGTCGAACTGATGGGAGGCCGGATCGAGGTGGAGAGCGCCGAAGGGCAAGGCTCCTGCTTCCGCTGCTGGCTGCCTCTGCCGGTGGACGCCGCGGCGGAGACTGCGCGTTCGGTGTACGCCCCTTTGGGCGGCACGGTAATCGTCGCTGACACTGCGCTTGCTCGCCACAACGCCTGGCAGAATCTCTTGCGCTCGTTCGGCGTGCGGGCGGTGCTCACCACAGAATTCGATCGTGCCCTCCGCCAGTTTGAGCAGTTGCACGGCGAGGAGCGGGAACTCGTGGTGGTCGCGCCCGCCGGTGCGGTAAGTCTTCCTGCTGGCTTGTCCGAGGAAGCTCTGGGCAGGGCCCTTTTGCTCGTCTGGCCGGACCAACGCGAGCAAGCGGTGGCGCTGGCCGGGGGATGGCGCGTGTTAACCCGGCCGCAGCATCCGGATCATCTGTACGCCACGCTGGCCGGAATCCGCCGCGGAGAGTCAACTTCTCGCTCGCCGATGGAACTGCTCACCCGGGATCCGTATCCCCAACTCGGACTCCGCGTGTTAGTGGCCGAAGACAACCCCGTCAACCTGCGTGTCGCCACCGCTTTCCTCGAACGGTTAGGCTGCGAGGTATCGGCGGCGGCCGATGGGCTCGCTGCCGTCGGACTCATCGAACAGCACCACTACGATGCCGTACTGATGGATTGCCATATGCCCAGGATGGATGGCTACGAAGCCACGCGCGAGATCCGTTCCCGCGGCGGCCGCCTCGCGGAATTGCCCATCGTGGCCCTCACCGCCGCCGCCCTTCCCGAGGACCAGGCTCGCTGCCTGGCGGCGGGCATGCAGTATTACCTGTCGAAGCCGCTCGACTCCTCCGAACTCGAGCGGCTCCTGCAGTCCCTCGCCCCTACGGCCTCTGCCTGCTAGGCAAATAGCGCCAACTGTGGCGGCGGTTCCACCGGCAGCACTGCACCGGCTGGAAACTGGAAGCGTGCCCGGACCTCGTCGACGAGGCCTTTCAACCGCTCTGTCTCCTCGGGCCGCAGGCCGGTCCGGAAGGCGAACTGATCCTGGTAGAAGCGCAACAGTTCGGGGCGCTCTTCGCGGAGATACCGGAAGAACGTCGCGCGGGGCACCGGGTCCAGATATAACACGCGTCCTCCAAATCGTTGGGCGCCGGCGTCCCGCGCCGCCCGCGCAATCGCCTCGACGGCCGCGCGGCCGTCGTTGATGCGCGGCATCAGCGGACTCACAAACACGCTGGTGTGAAGGCCGCGCGCCGCCAGCCGGGCCACGGCGGCGATGCGCAAGTCCGGCCGCGGGGCCATCGGCTCCAGCGCGCGCGCCAAAGCCGCGTCGAGGGTGGTCACCGTCATGTTTACGCTAACGGCGTTGCGCTGACGGATCTCGTCCAGCAGGTCAATGTCGCGGGTAATCAGGTCGCCCTTCGTCGTAATCGAAAGCTGGTAACCGGTGCGGCGGGCGAAGACTTCGAGGATGCGGCGCGTTAGTCCGTAGCGTCGCTCGGCGGGCTGATAAGGGTCAGTCGCGGTGCCGAGCGCGATGCTCTCTCGCGCGCCCACTTTGGCCAATTCCCGGGCAAAGGCCGGCGCATGGAAGCTCTTCGCGTAAATCTTGGTCTCGAAGTCCTTGGGGTCGTGCAGTTCGAGGAACTCGTGCGTCGCGCGGGCGTAGCAGTAGCGGCAGGCGAATTCGCAACCGCGGTAGGGGTTGATGGTCCAGGAGAAGGGCATGTTGGCGTTGGCGCAGCGATTCAGCAAACTGCGCGCCGCCAACTCGAAGTAGTCCACCCGGGCTTTGGCTTCCAGCACCGGTGCATTGGCCGCAAATTTCGCTATTCCGCGCAGCATGGGAGTATCTTCGCCTTATGTTCGCCCAATGTCAAGGCTAATCTGGAAGAGAGCATGACAAAACGAAGTTCCCTCGAAAGATTCGCTTGGCTGTATTTGGCGTATCTGTTCGCCGTGATTCTTTTCGGCGCCTGGGTGAGGATTTCCGGCTCGGGCAATGGCTGCGGCAATCACTGGCCGGTGTGCAACGGAGAGATCCTGCCAACGGCGCCCAGCGTGAAGACGGTCATCGAATTCACGCATCGCCTCACCAGCGGACTCAGCGGTATCTTCGGGCTGGTGTTGCTGGGCTGGGCGTGGCAGCAACGGGCTGTGCATCGATGGCTCTTTCGCGCTTCTTTGGCGGCGCTCGTGTTCCTCCTGCTGGAAGCTTTCATCGGCGCGGTGCTGGTGAAGAAAGAGCTCGTCGCGAACGACGCTTCGGCATCGCGAGCCCTGGTAGTCGCGCTGCATCTGGTGAATACGATGTTGCTCACCGCGACCACCGCTTCCGTCGCCTGGTTCGCCCGCGGCCAACAGGCCGCGCCGGCGGTGCGCATGGCCGGCGGCGTGTGGCTGGTGGTGATCGCCGCCTTCGTGGTCACCAATATGACCGGCGCGGTGACGGCCCTGGGCGATACGCTCTTCCCGGTGCAGCCGGCCCTGAACGGCGACCTGTGGGCGCGGCTACGCGACGACCTTTCGCCCACCCAGCACTTCCTGGTTCGCCTGCGCATGATCCATCCGCTGGTGGCGGCAACCACGGCGTTCGGCACCGCGGCGCTGCTCCTGAGATTGCTGTTGCGGGGCGGGGGATGGCTTGCGCAAGTGGGGCTTGGGCTGGTCGCGACGCAGGTTTGCCTGGGATTGTTGAATGTCGCCCTGGCGGCGCCGCCCTGGATGCAGATCGTCCATCTGTTGGTGAGCCAATGCCTGTGGGTGGTGCTCTGGCTGGGCGTGTTGTCGTTCTGGTTTCACTTTCGATATCATCAGCCAAGCCATTGATTCAAGGTTCATGTTCCCGGCTCGACCGGGGGCGTCTCCGTAACCTGATGACGCGGATCGAGCGTCCGGGTACCAATCCACAGATGTCTGGATTGTTTGTCGTTCGCTATTCGCACGCGATCCCGTAAACTGAGGACAAGGAAACTGTTATGGACGCCCTTGCGGAAAAGCTTGATACCAAACTGCGCACGTGGAAACCGGCGACTGCAGCCGAAGTTCGTCAGCGCGTCGCCGAAATGATTGAGTTGGCGGACTCCGGTATTCTCGATCTCATGCGCTCGCGAGCACGCGAGCAGGCGGTGCTGGACATTCTCGATGAGCCCCCAACCCGGTGAAGTTTGGCTGGCGGATCTCGGCCTGGCCGCAAAGACTAGGCCGAGTCATCGTTTCGCGGCACGATCCCGAAGCACCGCGCGCGCTGGTGCTCTACATCCCACTAACGACTCAGAATCGTTCAAGCAGGTATGAGGTACCTCTGCCAAGGTTCCCGTTTCTTCATCAAGATTCCATAGCGAACGTACAAGGCCTAGCTTCGATTCCAACTTCTTACCTGGAGCGCAGGCTTGGGCGAGTATCAGAACCGACCATGACTGACTTGAAACGTGCACTCGCCTTCGCGCTAGACATGGAGTGACGAGCGGCGGTACGCCCGCTAGGCCTGCACGGGGTAATTACTTTCGATATCATCAATCAAGCCATTGATTCAGAAACCATTTATCATCGCCGCCGCTCAGGTGAGTTCTAACGGCTGTATCCTGGCCGAAAACGTCACCCATCATGTTCGGGTGGCCGAACTGGCGGCCGAAAACAACGTAGGGCTATTGGTGTTTCCCGAACTCTCCCTTACCGGCTACGACCTGCGGCTGGCTCGAGCGAGCGCCCTCACCGTCGATAGCCCGCTGCTGGATCCGTTACGTCGCTTCCCGTTCACTCTCGCGGTTGGGGCGCCGGTCCGGCATCCGAGTGGTGCGCATCACATTGCCGCCATCGTCTTCCGGCCCGCCGGAGTCTCGGTCCACTCGAAGGTGAATGTACACGAGACCGAACTCCCTTATTTCGACGCGGGCGCTGGCGGCGATCCCATTGACGTCAATGGCGTCCGCGTCGCCCTGGCCATCTGCCGCGACGCCAGGCAGCCGCAACACGCGGCACAGGCCGCCGCGATGGGCGCCAGGGTCTACGCCGCGGGCGTGATGGTAGATCAGGCCGACTACGCTGCGAAAATCGTCGCCTTGGCAGAGTCCGCCCGGCGGCACCGGATGGCGGCGCTGATGGCGAATGCGTGCGGCGGGGTCGCGGTCGGGAAGAGCGCGTTCTGGGATGAGGACGGCCAGACGGTGGTCGCGGCAGATGATGACGCAGAGTGTCTCGTCATCGCCTCGCAGGTCGAAGGCAGATGGCAAGGCAAGGTAGTGCCCCTCACATGACTCGCCGCGACACCTTTGCTGCCCTCGCCGGCTTGGCCGCCCCGTCCAGCCGGCCGAACATCCTCTTTATCATGGCTGACGACCTCGGCTACGCCGACCTCTCCTGCTACGGCCGCCGCGACTATCGCACGCCGCAGCTGGACCGGCTGGCCGCTGAGGGCGTCCGCTTCACGAACGCCTACGCCAGCTCCTGCGTCTGTTCGCCGACTCGGGTCGCGCTGATCACCGGCCGCTATCCGCATCGCCTGCCCGTCGGTCTGCCGGAGCCGATTCCTACCTACGGCTTCACGGGCGGGCTGCCGAAGGACCATCCGACCCTGCCCTCGTTGCTGCGCCAGGCCGGCTACCACACCAGTCTTGTCGGTAAGTGGCACCTCGGCGTCCAGCCGGGTTTTGGCCCGCTCGACGCCGGCTACGACGACTTCTTCGGCTACCGCACGGGCGGCGTCGACTACTTTACGCATCAGGCCGGCGGCGGCGCCCGGCCCGCGTTCCCGGATCTTTGGGAAGGCAACCAATTGGTGGCGCGGCCCGGCTACCTCACCGATCTCCTCGGCGACCGCGCCGAGCGCATCCTCACCAGCCGCGCCCAGGACCGGCGTCCCTTTCTGCTCAGCTTGCACTTCAGTGCGCCGCATTGGCCCTGGCAAGCGCCCGAAGACGAAGCCCGCGCCGGGAAGATCGGCAATCTGGCCGATTACGGAGGCGGCAGTGCCGCCACCTACGCGCGCATAGTGCAGCGGATGGACGAGCGCATCGGGCGCGTGCTCGATCACCTGGCGAAGCTCGGCCTGGCGCGGAACACGCTCGTCGTCTTCACCAGCGACAACGGAGGCGAGCGTTTCTCCGACAATTGGCCCTTCTCTGGCCGCAAGACTGAACTCCTCGAAGGTGGCTTGCGCGTGCCCGCCATCGTGCGCTGGCCGGGCCGCGTCGCCGCTGGCACTACCACTGCGCAAACGGCCGTCACCATGGACTGGATGCCGACTCTGTTGGCCGCCGCTGGCGCCGCGCCCGATCCGGCGTACCCGCCCGACGGCATCAACCTCTTTGGCAAACCCGTCGCCCGGACTTTGTTCTGGCGCTACCGCTGGCAGCAGCAACGCGCCGTCCGCGAGGGCGATTGGAAGCTGCTCAAGATCGCGGGCAATTCGTTCCTGTTCGATGTGGGGCGCGATCCGCAGGAGCGCGCGAATCTGCGCGCGGCCCATCCCGAAGTCTTCGCCCGCCTGAGCCAAGCCTGGGAGCATTGGAATGCGGGCATGCTGCCCGAGGATTCGGCCGTATACTCGCACGAGTCTTACAGCGATGAAGAAGCCGACCGGTATGGCAACCGCCGCGCGAAGCCCTAACTCCCCTACGCCGTTGCCAGCCTAGCGATCTTCTTACCCGGCATCGTCTACCTGCATGGAGAGGGAGGTCTCCATTACCGAGCCCGAGGCGCCAGAGTACCAACCCGCCACAGGCGATGCCAACTCGTAGTGGAACCCGGCGGCGATGGCCACGTGGCCATTCGCGACAGCCAAACCGCGCGCAGGATCGTAGCCACGCCAGCCGATGACCGGAAGGTAGACTTCGGCCCACGCGTGCATGTAGGCATCGTTCCGGCCAGCCGAGGCCGATTCATAGCCACTCACGAAGCGCGCGGCAATGCCCATCACCCGGCAAACGTCGCAGAACAGAACGGCCAGATCGCGGCAAGATCCTTCCTGCGCCCTCAGCGTTTGATCCGAGGTCCAGGGATCACCCTGGGGCCGGACCACCTGGCGAAAATCCCGATGGATCTGGCGGCTGAGCGCCGTAAGAAACCACAGGACGTTCGCTTGCGCGCCGGTGGAGATGGCCTGGGCGTACTGCTTCACGGCCCCGTCCACGTGGCGATCTTCGCGATAGGGCGTCAGCGCGGCGCAGAGCGGCTCGCGGTACCACAGCGGAAGCTGCAAGGATTCGCCGTCGAGCAGATAGTCAAACGGATTCTCCCGCAGCATTTCCACCACGAAGTTGCTCTGCACCCTGAGTTCGCTGGTGGGCGCGTTGAACCAGGCGTTCAGAGCGAGATTACCATCCTGATCCAGGCACTCGGTGGTGCCGGCCGGAGCCGGGGAAACTTGCAGATCGAACGCAAGCAATCGTTGGGCGCCATTGTTGCGCGGACGCAAGCGGAAGATGTGGGGCTCCAGGAGAACGGGAGCCTGGTACCGGTAAACGGTTAGGTGGGTAACGGAAATCTTCACGGCGTTGGCTCCAAAACGGTCAGAATATCGGCGATGGTGGCGTGGTCGGCCCAAACCACAGGGGATGAACCTGCCGGTAGCGACTGGGGAGGCGCACGCTCGACGAGATCTACCCTGTGCCTCCGGGACGCAGGAAAGCCAGAAGCGCACAGCCTCCGGGTCTGCGTAGCCAGCCTTGTGGCGATACTCGGCTGGGCTACTGCCAAATGATTCAGCCAGAGGACCATCAGTCAGGTGGCGCGGCGCAGGGCTTGGTAGACCTGGCAATTTGTCGCTGGGCCTTGCTTGGTGCTGCGCTTCACCATGCCTTGCAGTTCGTCGCGCAGTTCCACCAGGGCCGCGATCCGGGTCTCGATTTCGCGGACCTTCGCTTCCACCTTGGCGCACATCGCCTGGCAGGAGGAGTCGCTGGTGGCGGTCATGGCGTAGAGTTCGTTGATTTCGCGTAGGGAGAAGCCGAAGTCCTGGGCGCGCTTGATGGAGCGGATGCGTTCGACCGTGGCTTGGGGATATTGGCGGTAGCCCGAACGCGCTTCGGGGCGGGGAATCAGGCCGAGGCGCTCGTAGTAGCGGATCGTCTCGACATGCACCCCCGCCTCGCGCGCCGCTTGGGCGATGGTTCTACTTTTCGCAGCAGGCGCAGCCACAGCCGCAGTTGCAGCCGCACTTGCCTTTGCTCTGGTCGCACTTACAAGCGGTACCATGGCATTCCGCGCAGGTACATTTGTCGCAGCATTTCTTAGCAGTGTCATTCGTTGGGGTCATCTTCGTTGACCCTCCTTTCACCTTAACTCTAAACTCCGTACCGTGCTACGGAGTCAAGCGGCGGGGTAAACTTTATTTTCGTGCCCGGACTGTTTATATTCGCCCTCCTGCTGTGGCCCGCGCAGCCGGAGTCTCCAGACCGTCGCGTCAGCGGCTCAGAAAAGATATGTCTGGCTCGCACGACCGTAAGAGCCCATCGCGTGAGCGATGGGGCCTCCGACACGGAATATGGCGGTTTTAGGGGCGTTTTTGCGGATCAACGTCGAAACGCGCCCCGCCGCTCACGCGGCGGGCTCTCCAGATTTCGCTTCGTTTCCCAGGAAAACGACAGTGCCCGGCTCACTCATCCGGCTGACCAGCGCGCGTTCCGGCTCTGGTTCACGTTTCTGGCCGAGAGCCAATACCATTTGCCGCCCGCGCGGCGCGCCAAGGACGTCATTGACTGCGCGGCGCTGCTGCGCTTCGCCTACCGGGAGACGCTCCGCAAGCACGACGCCGCGTGGCTGAAGACGATCGATCTGCCGGCTTTGCCGGCCTTGCCGCCGATTGATGCCGCGGTGAATCCAGGGACGCGCCTGTTTCGCACCGGCGCTGGCACGTACGGCCAGTTCGCCGATGCGCGGACGCTGCGCCAGTGGAACGCCGCTTTCGTCAGCCGCCGCCTGGCCGACGCCCGGCCCGGCGACCTGCTCTTTTTCGAACAGGTTGGGCAACGCATGCCCTTCCATGCGATGATCTATCTCGGGAAGAGCGAGTTTACGCGAGGGCCGGAAGCGTGGATTGTGTACCATACGGGACCGGTAGAAGGGCGGCCAGGTGAGATGCGCAGGCTGTCGCGTGAGGAGCTTTTGGCGCATCCGCAGCCGCGCTGGCGGCCGCTGGAAGCGAACCCCGTGTTTCTGGGTTTGTATCGTTGGAGGATTCTGAGTGCCGCGCCTTAAGCCGCTCCTGTGGGCGACCGCAGTATTTCTCGCCTGTCCGATTGCCGCGCAGGAAGAGGGCGAGTCGCGCTACTTCTCGTTGCTTTCGAACCGCACGTTCGGCGTGGGCGAGAAGGCGTCGGTGACGGTGTCGAGTTCGGGCCTGGGCACGCTGGAGTTTCGCGTCTACCGCGTCAACGATCCGCGCAAGTTCTTTGAGCAGTTGGAGGACCCGCACCAGTTTGGCGGGCAGAGTCCGCGGCCGGCGCGCGAGTTGACTTGGCTCGAGCGGTTTGAGGACTGGAAGCAAGCTTACCGGTCGGCGGTGCGGGATGCTTTCCGCGCGCAGTTCACGCGGGAATCGCGCACGCGGATTCATGAGTTCACGACGCCGAAGCCGGCGGTGCGGGGTCCGGCGAGCTTTGCCTTGGTGCCGCTGCTGAATCAGCAGCAACTAGTGACGAAGTTCCGCCAGTCGTTAACCAAACAGAATCCCTGGGACTCGGTCACCGTGCCGCTGGACTTGCCGAAGGCCGGAGTGTATCTGGTCGAAGCGACGAACGGCGTGCTGCGCGCTTACACGATTGTTTCCGTGTCGAACTATGCGCTCATCACCAAAAGCCTGCCGGGGCGAGTGGTAACGATGGTGGTGGATCGGCAGAGCGGCGCGCCCGCAGCGAACTGCGACGTCAGCGTGGTGGTGAAGCGCAGCCGCATCGCTGAAGGCCGTACGAACGCGCTGGGACTGGTGACGCTGAAGCTCGCTGACTTTAAGGGCGACGACGTCCTGGTGATGGCCACGCCGAAGAGTGACTTTGCCATCAACGCGCTGCCCGGCTACAGCTTCCATCGCGGCGACCGCGACTCGCTTACCGGCTACGTCTACACCGATCGCCCCGTTTACCGGCCCGGCCACAAGCTGGGCTATCGCGCCATCGTCCGCGCGCCCACGGCGAAGGGCTATGACCTGCCGTCCGATACCAAAGCCACCGTCGAGATCACGGATCCCGAAGGCAAGTCCGTCTTTCGCGAGGTCCGCAACGTCTCGGGCTTCGGTACGATTCATGGCGACTACGCCGTCCCCGATGGCGCCGCGTTGGGCATGTACTCGGTCGAGATGAAGCTCGGCGAGAGCAAGGTCTCCGGCAACTTCGAGGTGGAGGAGTACAAGAAGCCGGAGTACGAAGTGAAGGTGACGCCCAACAAAAAGCGCTTCCTGCAGGGCACGTCGATTGAGGCCGAGATCGAGGCCAAGTACTACTTTGGCGAACCGGTGGCCGGGGCGGCGGTGAAGTACGTTGTCTACCGCTCGCGCTACTGGGCGCCCTGGGACGACGCGGAGGACGAAGACGATCCCAGCGCTTGGGGCCAGCAGGAGATCGCGCAGTTCGACGGCAAGACGAACGCGGACGGCAAGCTGAGCGTCAGCGTGGAGAACCCGGTGGCGGAGAAGGAAGAGGACCGCCACGGCTGGGTGTATCGCATTGAGGGGCGCGTCACCGACGCCGCGCGGCGCGAGATCAGCGGCTCCGGTGTCGTGGTGGCGCCGTACGCGAGCTACTCGGTTACCGCGCGGCCGAACGGCTACGTCTACGCGCCGGGGCAGACGGTGCAGGTGAAGGTGAATCTGCGCGACCTGGAGGGTGCGCCGGTAGCCGGGGCTTACCGCGTGGAAGTGCTGACTTCGGACTGGCGCGAGAAGACCCAGAAGGTGCTCGCCACCTACGCCGGGCGGACGTTCGAAGGCGAGGCGACCACCGAGTTTCCGGCGCCAGCCTCTGGCAGCTACCGCTTGCGCGTCGTGGCGCGGACTCCCGAAGGCCGCGACGCCGTGGGCTACGCTTACCTCTGGGTGGAGGGCGGCAGCGAATCCGCGCGCGATAACTCCATCGAAATCGTTCCCGACAAGAAGAGCTACCGGCCGGGCGAGACCGCGAAAGTGCTGATCGTCACCGGGGTGCCCAGCGCGCATGTGCTGCTCAGCGTCGAGGGGCGTGACCTGCATCAGCACGAAGCGCGCGCGGCCACGTCGGGCTCGTTCATCTACGAGATTCCCATCCGGCAGGACTACGCGCCGAACTTCTACGTCTCAGCGGCCTTCATCCAAAAGGGCCAGCTTTACCAGGGCACGAAGAGCCTGAAGGTGCCTCCCACGGAGCAAAAACTTAACGTTAAGGTGACGCCGTCGAAAGCGCAGTTTAAGCCCGGCGAAGCGGCCAGCTACAGCGTGGAAGCGAAGGACTGGCAGGGTAAACCCGTCAGCGCGGAGCTCTCCTTGGGCGTGGTCGATGAGGCCATCTACGCCATTCGACCCGAAACCATGCCGGACCCGTTGCGGCACTTCTACGGGCGCGTCTATAGCGTCGTCTCGACAGAGAGTTCGCTCTCGTATTTCTTCTCGGGCGAAGCCGGCGAGCGCGCCATGCTGCTGGCGCAGGCCAGCGGCCGTTCGCTCGCGCAACTGAAGCCGGACCGGATGCCGGAGCCGCGCATCCGCAAGGCCTTCCCCGATACGGTCTATTGGGCGCCCGCCGTGGTTACCGGCGCCGACGGCCGCGCCACGGCGAAGCTCGAATTCCCGGACTCGCTGACGACCTGGCGCGCCACCGCGCGGGGCGTCACCCGCGATACGCGGGTCGGCCAAGGGGTCAACAAGGTGATCGTCCGCAAGAATCTAATCCTGCGTCCGGCGGTGCCGCGCTTCTTCACGGAAGAAGACGAAGTGACGCTCACCATGGTGGTGCAGAACTACCTGGAGGGCGAGAAGAGCGTCAAAGTGACGCTGGAAGCGACGGGCCTGGAACTGCTCGACGGTGGCGCGCGCGACGTTACCGTCGCCTCGAAGGGCACGGCGACGGCCAGCTTCCGCGTGCGGGCCAAGTCGGTGCGTGAGGCCACGATTCTCGCCAAGGCGCTCTCCACCGGCGAGAGCGACGCCGTGGAGTTGAAGCTGCCGGTGAAGCCCTTTGGCGTGCCGCTTAGCGTCTCTCGCTCCGGCGCGCTCAGCGGCAACAGCGCGTCGACGACGCTGGAGATTCCCGCCGCGTCCGTGCCCCAGTCGCGCGAAGTGGAGCTTCGTTTGGCGCCTTCCATCGGCGGCGCTTTGTTTGGCGCGCTCGACTATCTCACGACGTTCCCCTATGGCTGCACCGAGCAGACCATGTCCAGCGTGCTGCCGAATCTCATCGTCGCCAAGGCCTTTGAGGAACTGAAGCTGAAGTCCGCGCAGGACCCCAAGCTCCTCCAAGCCAAGGTGAACGACGGGCTCGACCGCCTGCTCGACTTCCAGCATCCCGACGGCGGCTGGGGCTGGTGGCAAACGGATGACTCGTCGGTCTATATGACCGCCCTCGTCGTCGAAGGCTTCTCTCGCGCCGCCGCTGCGGGCTTCGCGCGGCCCAATCAGAACGAAGCGCGAGACAAGGGCGCGGCTTGGCTGAAGAAGGAGTTCGAACGCGAAGAGCGCGCCGTCCCCGACGCGCGCGCCTACATGGTCTATGCCTTGGGGCTGGCCGGTCAAGCCACGCCGCAACAGGTGGACAGCGTCTGGGCCGCGCGGGATCGCCTCTCACCGCAGGCGCTGGCGCAGCTGGCGCTCGAACTGGATCGCCGCAAGGACGCGCGCCTGAAGGAGGCCGTCACCATGCTGGAGAAGCTGGCTCGTCAGAATGGCCAGGAGGCCTGGTGGAACTGGGACCGAGACGACGTGCTCGGCTTCGTCTTTGATACTTCCACCGAAGCCACCGCCATGAGCTTGAAGCTGCTGGCGCGGGTGAAGCCCGAGAGTCCGCTGGTGGCGAAGGCGGCGCTGTGGCTCACGGAGCATCGCAATGAAGGCTACTGGTGGTCGTCCACCAAGCAGACCGCGATGGCCGTGGACGGCCTCACCGAATACCTGAAGCGCAGCGGCGAACTGGCGGCGGACTTCACGGTGAACGTCGATGTGAACGGCAAGCGCGTCCTCTCGCGGCGCTTCACCCAGGAGGACGTGATGGGCATCCGTACGGCGACGCTGAAGATTCCCGCGTCGCTGAGCAACCAGGTGAGCATCTCGCGCACCGGCAATGGCCGGCTCTATTGGTCGGCCCGCGCGAACTACTATTCCACCGAGGACAAGTATCAGAAGACGGGCAAAGTCGCCTTGAATCTCTTGCGCGACTACTTCCGGCTGGTGCCTTCGAAGCGCGCGGGCCGCATCGTCTATCAGCTCGAACGCGTCACTGGTGAACTCAACAGCGGCGACATCGTCGCCAGCCGCTTGACGCTCACGGGCGGCGATTGGCGCTATCTGCTGCTCGAAGATCCGCTGCCCGCCGGCGTCGAACTGATTGAGCGCGACGACCTCTACGAACTCGCCGACAAGCCGGACTGGTGGACCAGCTACTCCACGCGCCGTGAACTGCGCGACGACCGCGCCGCGCTCTTCAAGACCTACTTCAGCGCGGGCCAGGGCACCTTCTTCTCGCTCTTCAAGGTCGTGAACCCCGGCAAGTTCCGCGCGAGCCCCGCGCGGGTGATGCCCATGTATCAGCCCGAGTATCTGTCGACGACCGAATCCCTCGCGGTGCAGGTGAAGCCGTAATGCGCCTCTTTCTGATCGACGCCGTGGGCAACTTGGTCTTCTTCGCGCTCGCTTACTACTGGCTCGGGCTGCGGCTCTCCAGCATCGGGAACACGGCAGTCTCCGTCCTGCTGGCTGCGGGGCTGCTCACGCTCGTCGCCTACCTGATGGCGCTCGCCTTCAACCGCGAACCGGTCGCCGCGGTTCGCCGCACTTTGCCGATGTTGGCCTGGCTCGGCATTGTCGCTTTGGTGTTGGGCGTCTTCGCCTACCTCGACTCCTACACGACGGCCGTCGGCCAGTGGCTCGGCTCCGCGCTCACCTTCGCGACGCGCACTCCGGTGCAGTTGGACTTCCTCCCGCGCACCGTGCTCGCCATTCTCCTGCTGGTTCTGACTTTGCGTACGCTGCTGCCCGTCGCGGTCCGAGTGGCGAATGGCGCGGGCGGTCTGCGGGACTGGCGCGCCGTACCGCTCAGCGTCTCTTACCTGGCGGCGGTCTTTGCCTGGGCCGTCGTGGGCAGCTGGCTGCCGTGGAAACTCTTCTGGTGGATCCCGTCCGTTAGCTCTTTTGCGGGCCAAATGGCGAGCTTCGTATTGCGCGCGGGCGCTGCCTTCGTTCTTTACGTCGGTGCGTGGCTAGTTTTCGCGGGCTATTGCCGTGCCAAGACCCTGACGCCAGAACGTTAACACGCGGTCCAGGCCGTGTTCGGAGACGAGTTGGCGGACGCGCTGCAAGGCCTGCGTGTAGCGGGCGTCGGTGGGCTTGTCGCCGCTGAGTGCGAGGGTGAGCCCCTCGCGGAACCACCACGGTTGTCCGGCTTGGCCTTGGCTTTCGAGCACGACATGAAGCAGTTCGTGCAGCAGGATGGCTTCGAGCACTTGCTTCGCTTGCAGCGTCTTCGCCGGCTGCAGTCGCACCACGCGGCCGCGCGTCGACGCCGCTACCGTGCCGCTCTCGCCGGTCGCGTTGCGGAAGGTGGCTACCGTGGGGAAGAGCTTCAGTTGCACGCGGCCGGTGAGTTGCAGCCGCGTGCGGGACTCGGCTTCCTTCAGGGCGCGTTCGGCGGCGCTGAGGACGAATTCTTCTTGCGCGGGGTCAGTCGAGAGAAGTTCCAGACGCTCGCCTCGGCGCGACACCCAGTCGAGACCTTGCGCCGTTAGGCCGATGCGGGTGCCGGGGTAGTAGGTCTCCAGAATCTCTCGCGCCGTGTGTCCGGTGGCGCCCATCTGGATCGCGCCGATCTGGCACAGCCCGACGCCGTGGCCGCGTCCGCGTCCGGCGAAGACGAACTTGTCGCCGACCCGCGTCACATCGAACAGCAGGCTCTTCACCTGCCAGCCGAAGCGGCTTCCCAGCGCCGACTGAAACTGATTGGCGCCGATGCGGCGGCCGTTCACGCTGAGGTAATTCGCCCGGCCGGAGGGGGAACGGTCCGTCACCTCGACGGTCATCGCCGGCACCTTGAGGCTGAGCGCGTCGGCGAGTTGCTCGCCGGTGAAGGCGGCGCGCCAATGGTCGTTGCCGCGGGTGACGCAGTGCGCATCCGCTTTTGCGGGGAGGTACGTCCCCATCGGCGACGCCTCGCTCATCCCGCCGCAGTGGGCGTGGTAGTACGTGGCGGCCGGTTCGCCTTTCCACCAGAGCAAGAGTCCCTCGGTGGACTCGGCTGCCTCCTGATGGATTTTGCTACGTTGGCTCCAGTAGACGTTCTGGCAGTGCGTCGTGTCGCAGAGGTCGTAGCCTTCGCGCGCGTGGGCGCTACGATGGCGAATCGCGTAGGTGCGGATCGCGATCGCCATGGCCTTTAGGGTCTCCGGGTTACTGACGCCGTTTAGTTCGCCAGCTAACACACTGGCGACATATTGCTCTAGGGGAATGTTCGCCAGGAAGATGAGATGTCCACTTCGCGTCGATACATTCAAATGGCTTAGATAGAGTGGTTTAGTGCCCTTAACTTCAAGCACTACCTGACCCTGATATACCCCTTGATGCGGAGCATGAATGCGCTGCCCGTTTACGCGGGCTTCGGTGACGTTCGTCCGGGAAAAGAGGCGGATTTCGAGGGCGGTTTCGCTGTTGGGAAGTCGGGCGGCGAGCGCCGTGCCCAAGAAGGCGAAAATGATCAGCCGCGATGCCATGTTTCGTACAAGCGCCGGGCGGCGGGAGCAGCGTCGCTGGCGCCCCTTCCAACCGGCAGAAACACGACCATAACATGTTCCGGCCTCTCGCGGGGCGTCCATCCGGCGAACCAGGCATGTAAAGAAATGCGATTCGGGCTGGCCGCGGTACCGGTCTTCCCCACAAACGCGGGCCCCGCCAACCGCGCCGTTCCGGCCGTCGTAGCCAGTTCCAAGCCCTCTTGAATCACACGATTCCCGGCCAGGGCCAGCAGGCGGTAGGCGCGCGCCAGCTCGAGCGGCGTCACCAGCAGGCCCGCCTCCCCTAGGGCCGTCAGACGAGGGTCAGCCAGGGAGTCAGACATGGAGACCGCAAGACCAAACGAAGCGAAGGTCTTGGCTAATACTCCCGGGCCCAGCCGCGCCGACGCCGTGGCGAAGTAGTGGTTGCAGGAATAGGCCAGCGCCTCGCGCGCGTTCAAGGAATGAATCGGCGGGTGCGTACAGTCGAAGCGGCGGCCGTCCAGAGTCAGCCGCTGGGGGCAGGGCAGGCGGCGTTGGGGGTCGAGCCCAGCGTCGAGCAGGGCCAGCAAGGTGAACGGCTTTACTGTGGACCCCGGTCGCGAGGCCGGTGCCTCCGGTCCATCGTGCCAGAGGCGCTTGCCGCTGGCGACGTCGAGGATCTCAGCGGATACCGAAGTAGCCACGATACTTCTCCGGCAGTCGCGACGGCCGCAACTCGCGTTTGTCGGCGCTCAGGGCGCAGAAGAGATGTTTGGTGGTGCCGGTGGCGAGCTTGCGGTCGCCGCACAGCATCTCGTAGGCGAAGGTAATGGTCCGCTGCGTGGCCTCGGCGACGCGCGTGCGGATCGTCACCTCGTCGTCGTACCGGGCGGCCTGGCCGTACCGCACCGAGGCCTCGACGACGGCCATCACGATGCCGTCCTTCTCCAGGTCAGTGTAGAAGAAGCCATCGCTCTTGCCGTAGTCTGTCCGGCCGACCTCCATCCACACCAGGTAATTGGCATGATAAACGACACCCATCTGATCAGTTTCGGCATATCTTACGCGTACGCGCGTCTCACGTATTGGAAGGTTCACGTACCCTGAGAGTAGCCGATTCGCGTAAACTGAAGAAAGCCCCATCTATTTTGGAGACCCCCCACAAAGTCCTATGAGTATCTATCCCAACCGTAATAGACTCCTCGCTGGTCTGTTCGGCTGCGTGATTGCCGCCACCGCGCAAAACGTCGCCGACCTTGAGAAGCGCATCACTGAGTTTGACCTGCCCAACGGCCTGCACTTTATCGTGCTGGAGCGGCACACGGCCCCGGTTTTCGCCGGTTTGAGCTTCGTGAACGCCGGGGCCGCCAACGACCCGGCCGGCAAAGCCGGTATCGCCCACATGTTCGAGCACATGGCCTTCAAGGGTACTCCCTCCATCGGCAGCAAGAACTACGCCGCCGAGAAGGCCGCCATGGACGCCCTCGAAAAGACCTACGACCTGCTCGAAGAAGAGCGCCGCAAGGGTCCGCGGGCGGACCAAGCTCGCATCAAGAAGCTGGAAGCCGACGTGAAGAGCGGCATCGACGCCACGTTTGCCCAGGTGGACCAGGACGCTTTCACCCGCATGGTGGAGGAAAACGGCGCTGTCGGCCTGAATGCCGGCACCTCCATGGATTCCACCGTCTACTTCATGAACCTGCCGGCCAATCGCCTGGAGATGTGGTTCATGCTCGAAAGCGACCGTTTCATCACGCCCGTCTTTCGCGAGTTCTATAAGGAGCGCGGCGTGGTCCGCAATGAGTACGCCATGCGCATCGAGAGCGATCCGCAAGGCCGCCTGATTACCGCGCTGATGAACACCGCCTTCGCCGATAGCCCCTATCACGTGGGCTACGCGGGCATTCCGAGCGACATCGAGAATCTGCGCGTCGCCGACGCGCTCGCCTTCCGCAAGACGTACTACGTGCCAGGCAACATCACCATCGTCGTGGCCGGCGACGTCGATCCGAAGCAGGTCCGCGCCCTGGCCACCAAGTACTTCGGACCGATGCCGGCCGGACCGCTGCCACCTCCGGTGATCTCGCGCGAGCAGGAGCAGCGCGGCGAGAAACGTGTCGCCATTGAGACCGACGCGCAGCCCATGATGGCTATCGGCTACAAGCGCCCTGACGCCCTCCACGCCGACGACCCCGTCTTCGACGTCATCTCCGGCATCCTCTCGCAGGGCCGCACCGGGCGCCTATATAAGGAACTCGTCGAGGAGAAGAAAATCGCCCTCGGCGCCGCCGCCTATGCCACTTTCCCCGGCGGCAAGCAAGACAACCTGTACATCCTCTTCACCGTGCCGAACTCCGGCAAGACGATTGAGGAACTCGAAAAGGCGACCTACGAGATCGTGGAGAAGCTGAAGAAGGAGCCGGTGGACGACGCCACGCTGAAGCGCGTGAAGATCAACGTCCGCGCCGGCCTCATCCGCGCGCTGAATTCGAACATGGGCATGGCCAACGCGTTGGCCTCCGCGCATGTCGGCTACGGCAACTGGAAGAAACTCTACTCGGCGCTCGACGACGTCGAGAAGATCACCGCCGCCGACGTCCAGCGCGTCGCCCAGACCTATTTCACGGCCAAGGGCCGCACGGTCGCGTTTATGACCAAGTCCACCACCCAGGAGGCGAAGTAACTCATGTTGCGCCATCTACTCATCTTTTCCGCCGTCCTCGGATTGGCTTTTGGGCAAGCCGCGAAGGCGCCCGCTAAGGCTCCCGCGAAAGCGGCTGCCGCCCCTTCCGGCATGGCCGCGCGTTACAAGAACCTCGTCTTCCCGCCGTTGCGCGACGTCGAGATTCCGCAGGTAGAGAAGTTCACGCTCTCGAACGGCATGAAGGTCTACTTGCTCGAGAATCACGAACTGCCGCTGATCTCGGGCCGCGCCCTGGTGCGCGTCGGCAACTTATTTGACCCCGCCGGGAAGGCTGGTCTCGCTGACCTCACCGGCGGACTCATCCGCTCGGGCGGCACCAAGGCCAAGACCCAGGAGCAGATCAACGAAGCGCTGGAAGGCATCGCCGGATCCGTCGAAAGCAGTATCGGCGAGACCTCGGGCAATGTCGGCTTCTCGGCCTTGGCCGAGACCTCCGATCAGGTGATGGCGCTCTTTGCCGAGATCCTGACGCAGCCCGCCTTCCGCCAGGACAAGATCGACAACGCCAAGATCCGCGAGCGCAGCGGTATCTCCCGCCGCAATGACGACGCCGGTGGCATCGCCGGCCGCGAGTTCTCCCGCATTCTTTACGGTCCCAACACGCCCTACGGTACTCAGATGGAGTACGCCACGCTCGACGCGATCACCCGTGACGACATGGTTGCTTTCTACGACCGGCACTTCTTCCCGGCGAACATGATGCTTTCCGTCTACGGCGACTTCAAGACCGCTGAAATGAAGGAGCGTCTCGAGAAGCTCTTTGGCAATTGGAAGGTGCAGCGTCCGCCGGTGCCGGCCATGCCCAAGGTGAGCGAAACCGCGAAGCCCGGAGTGAAGTACGTCGAAAAGACCGACGTTACCCAGGCTTTCATCCGTATCGGCCATCTCAGCGGCAAGCTCAACGATAAGGACTACCCGGCGCTCGAAGTGATGTCGTCGATTCTCGGCGGCGGCTTCCCCAGCCGGCTGGTGCGCAAGGTCCGTTCGGAGATGGGCGCGGCTTATTCCATCTACTCAAACTGGGGTGCGAATTACGACCATCCCGGTGAGTTCTCCATCGGCGGCAGCATCGAAAGCAAGAGCACCATCGACGCCCTCTCCGCCATTCAGGAAGAGGTATCGAAGCTGCGCAACCTGGAAGTGACCGACCAGGAATTGTCCACCGCCAAGAGCACGGCGCTGAATAGCTTTGTCTTCAACTTTGACTCGCCGGCGAAGACGCTGAACCGCATGGTCGCTTACGACTATTGGGGCTACCCGGCAGACTTCCTCAATCAATACAAGAAGGCCGTGGAGGGTGTCACCAAAGCGGAAGTGTTGCGCGTGGCCAAGCAGTACGTGCGGCCGGAGAACTTCACCATCGTGGTCGTCGGTGACGCGAAGAAGTTCGAAGGCAAGGACCTGAAAGCGCTGGGCATGCCGGTGGAGAAGCTCGACATCACTATCCCGCAGCCGAAGCAGGAGAAGGCCAAGAGCGACGCCGGCTCCATCGCCAAGGGCCGCCAGTTGATCGATAAGGCCGTGGCTTACGTCGGCGGCGCGGCTAATCTGGCGGCGCTGAAGGACTATGTCCAGTCCGTCGACGCGAAGATGGGCAACGGCATGTCGCTCATCCAGAAGAACTCCTGGATCGCGCCGGGCCAGTTGCGGCAGGACGTGACGCTGCCCTTCGGCAAGATCAGCACGTTCTTCGATGGGCAGTCCGGTTGGATGAAGGCGCCGCAGGGCGAGCAGGTGATCCCCGGCGCGATGGTGGGCATGATTCAGCAGCAGTTGTTTGCCGAGTTGCTCAGCCTGCTTCGCAGCAACCAAATCGCCAGCCGCGTCGTCAACTATGCAGGCGAGGGCATCGTCGAGGTATCGGATGGTCCGCTGACGGCCAAGCTGGTGGTGGATGAAGCGACGGGCGCGCCGAAAAAGAGCGTCATGAACGCCGCGAGTCCGCAGGGCCCGATGCTGACGGAGGTAGAATTCTCTGACTTCCGCGACATCGGCGGCGGCTTGAAGTTCCCCTTCAAGTCGGTCGTTTTCCAGGGCGGCAAGCAAACGAACGAGCAGACGGTGACCGAGATGAAGTCGAACGTTGGCCTGTCGCTTGAGGAACTGTCGAAGAAGCCATAACATGATCAACCGCCGCCAAATGCTCGCCTCACTCGGGGCTCCGCTGTTCGCTCAGAAGTTGTCCAAGATGGAAGAGCGCGGCCGGCAAGTGGTCGATGACGCGCTTGCTGCTTTGGGCGGACCGGCCTTCCTGGCGATGCGCGACCGCGTGGAAACCGGTCGCGCTTACTCGTTTCACAACGACCGTATGACGGGCCTCTCCCGGGCCCGCATCGCCACGCGTTATCTCCTGCGGCCGGAGCCGCCCCAGGCGGGCTTCTTCGGCCAACGCGAGCGGCAGTCCTTCGCGCGCAAGGATAAAGACCTCGGCGACCTTCCCTATTACCTGTATCTCGAAGACAAATGCTACGACGTCACCTATCGTGGCGCCAAGGAACTCGATCCCGAAGTCGCTACGCGCTACCGGGATTCGACGCGCCGCAACATCCTCTACCTGCTGCGCCAGCGCCTCGGCGAGCCGGGGCTGATTATTGAGCATCAGGGTTCGGATGTGGTGGACTACCAGCCGATGGAGATCGTCAACTTCACCGACGCCGACAATCTGGTGACCACGGTCTACTTCAACCGCGCCACGAAGTTTCCCGTGAAGCAGCGCTTCGTCCGCAAGAACAAGGCGCGGGGGGACAACGACGAGGAGATCGCTGTCTTCGACAAGTACAAGGACATCGGGGGCGGCGTGAAGTGGCCGCTGGTCTATTCGCGGCAACGCAATGGCGAGAAGCAATTCGAAATGTTCGCTGACGAGGCCAAGGTGAACACCGGGCTGACCGACGCCTACTTCAGTCTGCCCGCCAAAGTCGAAATTCTGTAACGGTTACATTCCAGAATTACCTGGCGCAGTTCCGACAATAAGCTCGACGTACGTTCCCCGCACCCTGCGACTGAACTGTTATGGGGGCGTGGCCAGCACCGGTCTGCCCCTTTGTATCGTCGCGCCTAGTGAATGGCACTGGCCTTCTGATCACTGTCTGTGCCTTTGAATCAACCGTCCAATTAATACTGCCGACAGTCCTATTCCAATTAATACTGCGGCACCTGGTTCAGGCACTTCATTGCCCTGTATTCCAAGCCGATAGTTGAAACCAGAGTCGCCGAACAGGGTGGCACCTGAAACCTCCACACCTCCAGCATTCAACACAATAGCTCGGAGAACGCTAGCTGAATTTAATGCAGAAATGCTTGATGCACAGGCGTCCCCATTCTGAAACGTTCGGCAGGACACATTTGCCGACAGATATGTATTCAAGTTGAGGGTGTTCGCCGAGTAAGGCATGTCAACAACAAACGGTAGATTGAGGTTCTGGACTGGCGTGACGTCTGAGCGTCCGTTATTCGTTACGAGATTCTGCCCGCCGAAAAAATACTGGAGCGTTGATGAAGCGAAGGGCGACCCAATACCAGAGGTCTGGTTCTGGATGGTTCCTTCAAGTCGAACAAAGAATCTGATGGTGCCGCTCGACGGCGCCATGCCGACCGTTATCTGATCGGTCGAATTCAAGTCAGCAACAACCTGCCGGTCTATATTACCCAGGCCTCCACTAATCAGGGTTCCGTTGACGTCTAGGGAGACTCCCAGTTTGCCCGCTGAAACCGTGGCGCCTGAAGAGCAGGATGCCACGCCGGCCCCTCCGCCATAGTTTAGTACCTGCACTGGAGAAGTGATCGTCTGGGCGCTATTAACGATGGTTATTTGATTTGTGCAGCCACCAATAGTTAGAGAATTAATTGTCGCGCCGTCGGCGACACCTATCATTGACAGAAAAAGGAATCCACGAATCGAGGGAAAAGATAGAAATTTAATCGCCATTGGAGGATGGTAGCATGCCAGAACAGCGCTAAGTCCTGGTATTCACAAAATCTTCGCCGGCACGAGTTCAGTACTTTCGTTCTGGTTAGCCTAGTGGTACGCTTTGGCCAGTCATGCGTCGATCCTTGCTTTTCCTGTTGGCTTTCGTTCCTGGGGCCGTCGCCGCGGATGATCCGTATCAGGTGCGTTACGCCGCCAATCTGGATAAGGGCGACTCGGTGCTCAACTTCACGAATAGCGGCGCGATGGGCGCAGGCGCCGCAGCCGGTACTTCGTCCTCCACCGTCGGCGCCATCTGTGTCAACGTCTACGCCTTTTCGCCCGACGAACAGATGGTGTCGTGCTGCTCTTGCCCGGTGACGCCCAATGGCCTGGTGTCTTTGTCGGTGCAACGGGACCTGCTGAGCAACACCTTCACACCCGCCGCGCCCATTTCGCTGGTGATCAAACTACTGGCCTCCCTACCGAGCGCAGGAGCCAACGGCTGCGCGGCGTCAGCCTCCAGTCCCGGGACACAAGTGCCGGGTCTCCTCGCCTGGGCGACCACGGTCCATACGCGGAGGCGCCCGGAGGGCGGCGACGTCCTGCAAGCCACCGAAACGCCCTTCTCCCCGTCAACTCTGAGTGTCCTGCCCGGCCCCGGCGATAACATTGGCGAACTCGCGCGGCTCACCCAACTCTGCACGTTCATCAACGCCAATGGCCTCGGATTCGGCGTCTGCCGCGCCTGTCAGTTGGGCGGCTTAGGCGCTGGACGCTTGTAGGGCTCAGGACGGCTGTACAATAGGCGGCAGAACCGCGATGCGCTGCTTTCTTCTATTTCCTGCATTGCTCACCGCCGCCGAACCGGGAGACTTCTTCGAGACCCGGATCCGGCCCGTGCTCGCCAAAAATTGCTACGCCTGCCATCGGGAGGCCGCCTTGGGCGGCTTGCGTCTGGACTCGCGCGAAGCGATGCTCACGGGCGGCAAGTCCGGCGCGAGCATCCGGCTGGAGCGTCCCGAGGAGAGCCTCTTACTGAAGGCCGTCCGCCAAGCCGATGACCACGTAAAGAAGATGCCGCCGTCCGGTAAGCTGAGCGATGCCGAGATCGCTGATCTGGCCACGTGGATCGGGCAGGGCGCGATCTGGCCGGCATCGGCGCTGGTGGCTGCAAAAGCCGGGAAGGGAATTACTCCCGAGGCACGCGCCTTCTGGAGCTTCCAGCCTGTCCGCGCGCCGGACGTGCCCGCCGGCGTGAATGCGATCGACTATCTGGTGCAGACGCGATTGGCCAAGGACGGACTAAAGCAGGCGCCGCGCGCTGACCGCCGCACGCTGATCCGCCGCGCCTCCGTCGACCTCACCGGCCTGCCGCCGGCGCCCGAAGAAGTCGACGCCTTTCTGGCGGACTCGTCGCCCGATGCCTACGCCAAGTTGCTGGATCGCCTGCTCGCCTCGCCGCGCTATGGCGAGCGCTGGGGCCGCGTCTGGCTCGATGTCGCGCGCTATTCGGACGACCTGCTCAACTCCACCAAAGAGGAGCCCTACCAGAACTCCTTCCGCTATCGCAATTGGGTGATCGAGGCGCTCAACCAGGACCTGCCCTACAATGACTTCGTGAAGGCGCAGATCGCCGGCGACCAGACCGGCCACCCCGCCGCGCTGGGCTTCTACGCCCTGAGCCCCGAAATGCAGGACGACCGCGTCGATGCCACCACGCGCGGCTTTCTGGGGCTCACCGTCGCTTGCGCGCAATGCCACGACCATAAGTTTGATCCCATTCCGACCCGCGACTTCTACTCGCTGCAAGGCGTCTTCGCTAACACCCGTTTGGCCGAGAAGGAACTCGCGCCGAAGGAGACGGTTGCGCAGTGGAAGGCGCTCGAGAAGAACGTGAAGTCCATGGAAGAGGAGGTCGCACGCTTCTACGAACGGCAGACCGAACTGATCGGCGAGATCGAGGCTGCCAAGACCGCGCGCTACCTGCTCGCCGCCCGCGGACTCGGGCCCAAGGACGGCCTCGACGAAGAGATCCTGAAGCGCTGGACCGCGTATCAGGCGCAGCCGCGCAAGGACCACGCTTATCTGGATGCCTGGCAGCGCGACCCGTCGCCGCAAACCGCGCATGACTTCCAGGAGGTGGTGCTGGCGGTGAACCGCGAGCAGCGCGAAATCGAAACGCGCAATGACTATAAGAAGGGCGGCAAGACCGCCAATCCCGATCTGGCGCAGTTGGTGCTCGAGTCGATTGAGTATTCGAAGTACGTCCTGTGGCGCAGTCTCTTTGAGCGCTCCATTCGCGATTCGGCCGGCTTCTTTGCTTCGACGGAAGGCGTCTACTACTTCGGCAAAGGCAAGGTCGATCGCTTCCTGCCTCCCGCCTTCCGCGATTACGCAAAGGACCTGGAGCGCCGTCTGGCGGAGGCCAAAAAGGCCCTGCCGGCCAAGTATCCGTTTCTGCAGGTGATCGAGGACAAGGACAAGGTGCAGGACATCAAGGTGTCCGTCCGGGGGGATCGCAATAACCTGGGCGAACTCGCCCCGCGCGGGTTCCCGCAGATTCTGAGCGAAAAGCAGAAGCTCTTCACGAAAGGCTCCGGCCGTTTGGAGTTGGGCGAAGCCATCGCGGACCCGGCGAATCCGCTCACCGCGCGGGTGATCGTGAATCGCGTCTGGCAGCAGCACTTCGGCCGCGGCATCGTCGCCACGCCGAGTAACTTCGGCCAACTGGGCGAGCGGCCCACGCATCCCGAACTCCTCGACTGGCTGGCGGACCGTTTCGTCAAACAAGGCTGGAGCCTGAAGCAACTGCACCGCGACATCATGAGCTCGGAGACCTATCAACTCGCGAGCGCCGGCACGGCCAACATGACGGCGAACCTAGCCAAGGATCCCGATAATGTCTTACTGTGGCGCTCGCCGCGCCGGCGGCTGGACGCCGAGAGCATGCGCGACGCGATGCTCTTCGTCAGCGGCGAACTCGACCTCGCGCCCGGCGGGCTGGCGGTGAAGCTCGACGACGAGGGCTTCAAGAAACGCACCGTTTACGGCTTTGTCGGGCGCCGCAAGCTGGATACGATGCTCGCGCTCTTCGATTTTCCGAATCCGCTGGCCACCAGCGAAGCGCGCATGCCCACCAACGTCCCGCCGCAGCGTCTGTTCTTGATGAACAGCCCGTTTGTCGAAGCGCGCGCCAAGAGCCTGGCGGCGCGGGCCGAAGGACCGCTGGAGGCGCGCGTGACGCGGCTCTACCGGCTGCTCTACGGACGCCAACCGGAAGACCGCGAAGTTTCGCTGGCGCGGGAGTTTCTGGCGAGTGGCGATTGGACGTCCTACGCGCGGGCTCTGCTCGGCTCGAACGAATTTCTGTTTGTGAACTGAGGCACCATGAATCGAGGCAACCGGTGAATCGACGACGCATGCTGGAGACGATGGGCGCGGGCTTGGCGATGACCGGCTTCCGGGCCCTGGCGGCCGGAGAGAATCCTCTGGCCACGCGCTCGCCGCACTTCACGCCCAAGGCCAAGCACGTCATCTGGCTCTTCCTGAACGGCGGCCCCTCGCAGGTGGACACCTTCGATCCGAAGCCGATGCTCGACAAGTACCATGGGCAGCCGATGCCGACGGCCAACCTGCGCACCGAGCGCAAGACCGGCACGTTGCTGAAGTCGCCGTTCGCCTTCAAACCCTACGGACAGAGCGGCATCCCGGTGAGCGAGATCTTCCCGCAGTTGGGCGAGCGGATCGACGAGTTCACGGTGATCCGCAGCATGCATACGGACCGGCCGAACCACGAGCCCTCGCTGATGATGCTCAACACCGGCGACCGGTTGAGCGGCCGCCCGTCGATGGGCTCCTGGCTCACCTACGGACTGGGCACCTTCAACCAGAATCTGCCCGGCTTCGTCGTGCTGTGCCCGGGCTTGCCGGTGCTGGGTCCGCAGAATTGGAGCGCTGGTTTCCTGCCTGCCGTCCACCAGGGCACCTACCTGCCCACCACGGAGAAAGATCCCAAGCAGCTCATCCAGTTCATCCGCAATCCGAAGCTGGAGCCCGCCGCGCAGCGCCGGGAGATCGACTTGATGCGCCATCTGAACGAGCTGCAGATTGAGCGCGAAGGCAATGATCGCCAGTTCGAGGCCAGTATTCAGTCGGCGGAGATTGCCTTCCGCATGCAGAGCGAGGCGCCCGAGGCCTTCGACATTTCGCGTGAACCCGACGCCGTCCGCGCCCGCTACGGCGACTCGGACTTTGGCCGCGGCACGTTGGTCGCGCGGCGGCTGATCGAGCGCGGCGTGCGCATGGTGCAGGTCTATTTCGGTAATTTTCAGCCCTGGGACAACCACGACGACATCATGCTGCACCAAAAACTGGCGCAGCAGGCCGACGCGCCCATTGCCGCCTTGATTGACGACCTGAAGTCGAGCGGGCTGTTGCAGGATACGATCGTCATCGTGGGTGGCGAGTTCGGCCGGACACCGGCGGTAGAGGTCGGTGGCCTGGTGAAGACGCAGAACGGGCGCGACCACAATAACCACGGCTTTACGTATTTGGTGGCCGGCGGCGGCTTCAAACGCGGCCACATCCACGGTGCCACGGACGACTTCGGCTTCGCCGCCGTGGAGAACAAGGTCTACATCCACGACTTCCACGCGACGCTGTTGCACCAACTGGGGCTCGACCATACGCGTCTTACGCATCGCCATTCCGGCCGCGACTACCGCCTGACTGACGTGGGCGGCGAAGTGGTGAAAGCGATTCTCGCGTAACAAGTTCACCACGCGCCGCGTCTGGTGGCTATAATCAAGCAGGAAGCTCAGGAAACCACCATGATTCGCCGCTCATTCTTAGCCTCGCTCGCGGCCAGTTCCGCTGCACCCGCTCTGGCGCAACAACCGGCGAAAGTCCCCGCCGTCGTCGACGCTCTGAAGGTGTCGGTAAGCGAAGTGATCGTCCCCGTCACCGTGACGGACGACAAAGGCCGCTTCGTCTCCGATCTCGACAAGGGCGACTTCACCATTTTGGACGAAGGCCGTCCGCAGCAGATCACCTACTTTAACCGTGAGCGGCAGCAGCCCTTGGTCGCGGGGTTCCTGCTGGACATGTCGAACGCGCAGCGTCTGCACTGGGCCAAGTTCCTGGATGCCGCGCAGGAACTGGTTCTCAGCTTGCTGCCGGGCGATCCGAAGTTCGCCGGCTACCTGATCACCTATTCGAACGAAGCTGAACTGGCCGTGAACACGACCACCGACAGCGACAAGCTGCTCGAGAAGATTCGCAAGCTGAAGCCCGGCGGCGGCGCCGCCATGTACGACGCCATCTACATGGCCTGCACCAGCCGCAACCTCGTCAAGGGTGAGCCGATTGAGCCGCGGCGCGTGATCATCATCATCGGCGACGGCCACGACAACGCCAGCAAGAAGGGCCTGGAAGAGGTGCTGGAACTGGCGCAGCGCAATCTGGTGACCGTCTACTGCGTTTCGACGGCGGCCTTTGGCTTTGCTTCGGACGGCGAGAAGAACCTGAACCGGCTGGCGGAGGAGACCGGCGGCCGCGTGGTGCAGCCGCTGCAGGGCGTCTACAAGGACGTCTCGGGCTATCTCTCGACGCCGTCGGACGAAGGCAACTACGCTTTGAAGGTCGGGACGGGCGGCTACGCGGCCGCGATCGCGCAGGGTCTCTTCCGCGCCGTGGCCGATACGGTGGGCGAGGTGGTGACGCAGTACATCATCCGCTATTCGCCAGAGACGACGGACGACAAGAAGGCCTTCCGCAAGGTCGAGGTGAAGGTGAACCAGCCCGGAGTCACCATCCGCGCGCGCAAGGGGTACTACCGCTTCCTCCCGTAAACGGGACTAGCGGAAGGCCTTGTTTTGGTCGATAAGCCTGACGGAACGCGCAGGCAAAGGAGCTTTCCGGCCGTTGATGCCCTCCACCAAATCCCCCACCCAACTCGCCTTCGCCGAAGCGCTGCGGCTGGACCTGGCGTTGCCCGGCGAGCGCCCGGTGCCGATCGCGGTGGCGCTCCATGAGCCCGAAACCGGTGAACTGCATTTCCGCTTCCGCCAGGATTGGGACTCGTTCGTGCCCGAAGAGGATCTCGACTTCGTCACGGCGTTGGAAGCCGACTTCGCGGCCAAAGTCCGGGAGATGGGCGGCACGGCTTGGCTTGAGTGGCTGGAGGAGCACTGCTCCCACATGCTGCGCATCTCGGACCGCGAACGGGTGCTGATGGGCCGTCCGGAGCAGACGCTCGGCCGCCTCTATCGGGAGCAGGTAACGTCCGAGGTCCGCGAGTACCGCACGCACCTGCCGCTTTATGGCTTGCGCGCGGCCGCCGGCCACTTCAGCGGCCAGCAGACGGTGGAGCCCGAGGGCTGGATCGAGGTGCGCGGGCACCGGCTCAAGCCCGGGCAGTTCGTCGCGACGGTGGTGGGCGAGAGCATGCTCCCGCTGATCCCGGACGGCAGCCTGTGTGTTTTCGAGGCCAACGTCACGGGTTCGCGCCAAGGCCGGTTGGTGCTGGTGGAAAATCGTTCGGCTGGGGCAGGGGAGCGCTATACGGTGAAGCGCTACCGGTCAGAGAAGGCGCAGTCTTCGGAAGGGGACTGGCGGCACGAACGCATTCTCCTTGAGCCGCTGAACCCGGAGTTTGCGGCCTGGGAGCTTACGGCTGACGACGATCTAGCGGTGGTTGCCGAGTTTCAGTACGTGCTGGAATGAACGGCCCGGTCTTTGCCTGAATTTCGCGGGCCAACTCGTAAGGGTCGCGCGCGGTGAACTCGGGCAGAAATAGCTCCACCGACAGCGGACCCGTGTAGCCCAGTTCGCCGAGCTTGCGGAGCGTTTTTGCGAGCGGGGCGACGCCATCGCCGGGGATCACGCGGGTGAACGTGTCGAGCAACTCACGGGGCATCGCGGGGACGTCCTGAAAATGCACGTGGCCGATCTCTCCGGGGCGCACCGCGTCTAAATCCTCGAAGCGGCTCATCCCCGTCCAGAAGTGGTAGAAATCGAATAAGACTTGCACGTGCGGATGGCCCGCGTCGCGGATCAGCTGTAGCGCCGTGGGGATCGTGGAGATGAACGACGAACTGCGCGCGAATTCGATCAGCGCCGTCATTTCGAATTGCCGGGCCACTTCGCCCGCTTCCCGCAGGCACGCGAGCGACGCCTGATAGTCCGCAGTGGTGACTTTGCGCGTGGTGATCGCCGGGCAATAGATGCGGCGAATGCCGAAGGACGCGAACTGCTCGCAGCGGCGTTTCCAGATCTCGAGGAGTTCGGCGCGGCCGGGGCTGGGGAGCCAGAAATCGGGGAGCACGGCGGCGGCGGAGACGGGAGTGAGGCCCAGGTCCGTGACGACGCGGTGAGCGGCGGCCAGCGTATCGGTGTGCAGAAAGCCGTCCAGCAGGACGTCGGTGAGCTCGACTTGCTGGATACCGGCACGCGCCCAGCCGGCCAGCGAACCGGCGAAACCGGCTCCCGCCGAGGTGTTCTGATGGAGGCAGAGCTGCATCAGCGTTTCGACGGCGACTTCGGTTTCGCGCCGGACTTGAGAATCAATTCGGTGAAGAGGTCCACGGCTTTGTCGATGGGCAGGAAGTCCGCCGCGTCGATCGGGGTGAGCCCGGCCTTGTTCTTTTCGTCGAGCGGCGCGCCCTTTTCGGCCAGGAAGCGAATCACTTCGCAGATGCGCTGCTGCTGTTCGAGTCCGCCGTCCTTGGCGGTGCCGGTGACCGAAGCGTGCATGAGGGTGGCGCCGTCGCGGTTGACGACCTGGGTATCGCTGTCGTGTTCGTAGGCCAGCCGCACGGCGGCGACTTGGGCGCTGCCGACCGCGGCCATCAGAAACGAAGTGCCATCCGGCGCCTTCGCCTTCGGGTCACTCCCGGCGGCGAGCAAGGCGCGCATCGCCGGAATCTGGCCCGCGCGCGCGGCGAGGAACAAGGGCGTCTGGCCGCCGGGCGGCCCCCGGAAGAAGCCGCGGCCACCGCCTGCGGACTCCGCGGTGCGCGCGTCCTTCTGGGCGCCCTTCTGCAAGAGCGCCTGGATCAGCGGCACGTCCCCGGCTTGCGCGGCCAGGTGCAGCGGTGTGTTGCCGGTGCGGTCGGCGATATTCGGGTCGGCGCCGGCGTCGAGCAGCGCGAGCGCGGCGGCGGTGCTGCGATGCGAACTGGCGGAGAGCATGACCTTCGTGCCGTCGGGCAGCTTGGCGTTAGCGTCGGCGCCCGCGGCGGTCAGCGCGCTTACTGCGGCGGCGTCGTTCTTGATGGCGGCGAAGAAGAGGGCGGTGAAGCCAGACTTCGAAGCAAGCTTGAGGTCGGCCCCCTTGGCCAGCAAGAGTTTGACGACATCGGCGTGGCCTTCTGCGGCGGCCCACATGAGCGCGGTCTGCCCCTTGCGGGTGTCGGCGAGATTCACTGCGGCCCCAGCGTCCAGTAGGGCACGGGTGGCGTCGAGGCTGCCGGCGCCCGCGGCGAGCATCAGCGCTGTCTCGCCGTAAGCGCGAGTGGCCTGGGCCGGGGCGCCTTGCTTCAAGAGAGCGCTCACCAGTTCGCCATCGCCATTCGCCGCCGCGAGCGTCAACGGCGACTCGCCGTACTCACTTACGGTGTGCGCGGGTGCGCCGGAGGCCAGTAGCTTGAGCGCGATGTCGCGCTCGCCGAGGTAGGCGGCCCACGCCAGAGCCGTGCCGCCATCGGAGTCCGTCGCCGCGAGGGCGCTTTGGTTGCTGAGCAGCGCGAGCACGGCCGGCGTATCGCGGCGCTTCACCGCTTCGAGCAAACGCAAATCGCCGGTCGTCGCGCCTTGCAGCGTCAGAAGAGAAAGTGCCAGTAGAAGGCCGCGCACGCTACACCTGGGCCAGACGTCCGGTACTGTCGCCGAAGTTGTCGCACGGCACCTGCGCGGCGTCGAAGAGATTCAGGAATAGATTGTTCAGCGGCGTCTCCGAGGTGTAACGCAAGTGCCGGTTGCCTTTAAAGAAACGGTTGCCGGCCACCAACGCGATCGGCAGGTCATGGTGCGTGTGGATGTTGCCGTCGCCGAGGCTGCTGCCGTAGCAGACCATGAGGTTATCGAGCAGCGTACCTCCAGCGCCGTCCGGCGTCGACTTCATCTTGTCCAGGTACGCCGCGAAGGTCTTCACCAGGTGCGCATCGATCTGCGCCACCTTGTCGATTTTCTCCTTGTCGTTCATGTGGTGCGTCAAGGAGTGATGGCCGTCGGAGATGCCGATGGAGCGATAGGCGCGATTGCTGCCCGCGCGGCCCAGCATGAAGGTGATCACGCGGGTGAGGTCGGTCTGGTAGGCGATCGCCTGCAGCTCGATCATCAGCTTAGCGTGCTCTTCGAAGCTCTCCGGCGTCGAATCGGGCCGGGCCAGATTGGGTAGCGGCCCAGAAGAGGCGCTTTGTTGCTCGGCTTTCTGAATGCGCCGCTCGATGTCGCGGATGGAGTCGAGGTACTCGCTGAGCTTGCCACGATCCCGGGTGCCGAGTTCGGTCTGCAACCGGTCAATGCTGCCGGCGACGTAGTCCAGGATGCTGCGCTGCTGGTTGAGCGCGAGCTTCCGGGCTGCCGGATCCGTGGTCCCGCCTTCGCCGAAGAGCCGCTCGAAGATAATGCGCGGGCTGGCCTCCATCGGCAGCGGACTGGTCGGCGTCTTCCAAGAGACGGTATTCGTGTAGGCGCAGCTATAGTTCTGGTCGCAAGCGCCAGCCAGGCCCGGAGCTTCAAGCGACAGTTCGAGCGAGCTCAACTGCGTGTACTTGCCGAGTTCGCGCGCGGCGATCTGGTCCGCCGAAATGCCGCAGCCGATGTTCGTCTCGGAGCGGCGTGGATGGACGCCGGTGAGCCAGGTGGCGCCTTCGCGGGCATGGTCGCCCGGTCCGTCGCCGAGGGCGCGGCCCTGCACCTGGGCGAGGCCGGTGAGCACGGTGAGGTTCTGGCGGAAGGGTTCGAGCGGCTTCATCGCCGAGGGGAACTCGAAGCCGGAGCCCGTAGCGCTGGGCGTCCAGCGGTCCATGATCATGCCCACCGGATGGTAGATGAACGCCAACCGCGCCGGTGGCGCGGCCGCGGCGGCGAATGCCGGACGCATCGCGTCCAACACCGGCAACGCCAGCACGGTACCAGCGCCACGCAACAGCGTGCGGCGCGAAAGAGCCTTCTTGGTGACGATCATCGACTTCTCCTCATCTGAAATGGCGCACTTTCCACGATGGCGGTTACCAGGGCCGCCATACGATACTGATCGGCCGCGGTTTGCCGGGCAATTAGGCGGACCGTGGGACGGTCCCGCGCTTCCAGGCCCCGGCCTAGCGCGTAGGTGAGTAACTTCTCCACCATCGTTTGCACAAACTCATCGCGATGCTGATTCACCAACAGCGTCTTCAAGCCGCCGGGCCCTTCGAACTCAGCGCCGTTGGGCAGCTTGCCCTTCGCGTCCACGTGGACCCCGCCATCGTCGGCGCGCCATTCGCCCACCGCGTTGAAGTTCTCGAGCGCAAAGCCAATCGGATCCATGCGGCTGTGGCAGGAGGCGCAAACGGCGTTCGCGCGGTGGGTCTCCATCGCTTCGCGCAGGCTCAGCTTGCGGCCGTCCTTGGCCTTGGCGGGCAACTCCGGCACGTCAGCGGGCGGCGGCGGGGGCGGCGTACCGAGCAAATTCTCGAGGATCCACTTGCCGCGCTGCACGACGGACGTGCGATTCGGGTACGAGGTGACGGTGAGGATGCTGCCTTGCCCCAGCAGTCCGCCGCGGCGCGTGTCCGGCAGTTGCACTTGCCGGAAGTGCGAGCCGTAGACGTTGGGCACGCCGTAGTGCTGGGCCAGCCTCTCGTTCAGGTAGGTGTAGTTGGAGTCGAGCAGTTCGAGCGCGCTGCGCTCATTGCGGAAGATGTTGGCGAGGTAAAGCTCGGTCTCGCGCTGAAAGGCCTGCCGCAGGTTCTCGTCGAAGTTGGCGAAGATATCGGCGTCGGGCTTGGCGTTGGCCAAGGTGCGCAGAAAGAGCCACTGGCCCCCGAAATTCTGAATCAGCGCGTCGGAGCGCGGGTCGGCGATCAGGCGTTTCACTTGGGCGCGCAAGAAGGCGGGCTGCCGGAGTTTGCCTTCGCCCGCGACGCGCAGAAGCTCGTCGTCGGGGATGCTGCTCCACAAGAAGAACGACAGCCGCGAGGCCAGTTCGTAGTCGTTGAGCGGATGTACGGTGCCGGGCGCGAGATGCTTGGGGTCGCGTTCGATGCGGAAGAGGAAGTCCGGCGAGACGAGCATGGCTTGGAGGGAGCGGCCGATGCTCTCGTCAAAGTCGAGGCCTTGGCGGCGGGCCTCGGTGTAGAAGCGCAGCAGCGGGCGGACGTCGGTTTCGGCGGAGGGTCGCCGGAAGGCGCGTTTGGTCAGCGAAGCCAGGATGGTCCGCGCACAGGGCTCTTCTTCGGTGGCCTTGGTGGGGCGGCAGGCAAAGATGCGAGCGCGCGCGGGCGTCTGGCCTCGGCTGGTCGCTTCGTAGGGCCCGGCGAGCACGGTGGTGGCGACATCGGGCGCGGGCGCGCCGGTGCGTTGGGGCACGGTCCAGCGCTTCACGCTAACGCCGTCGATGCGCAGGTCCATCTCGGCCTTTTCAGACGCGCCACCCGGGCCAGGAAACGCCCGGCCGGTGGTCTTCAAGGCGGCCTCCGGCCGGCCGGACTCACGCACGAAGGTCACCACCACCGCACGTAAGCCGGCCTTCACCGGCAGCTTCACCTGGTAGGGCGTGGGCAGCGCGCCGTCGCCGGTGGAGCCCGCCAGCGTCACCCGCAGGTCGTACTGCGCGTCGAGCGGAAAGTAATGCCGGAACGCGAGGCCGCCAGACGCGCCGAGCGGGAGTTCGTCGGCGCTGGGAGCGCGCTTCAAGCTACGCACGGTGGAGCCGTAGGTGGTCTCCTCGGGTTTCATCTTCAGGTCGCCGATGGCTTGCCGGCTGACGAACTGGGCCACGGAGAGATAGCGTTCCAGCAGCGACGGCGACATCGACAGCAGGTCGGCCATGTTGTCGAAGCCGAAACCGCTTTCGTCCACGGGCAGCCGCAAGCCGGGCTGTGTGTCCAGCGCGAGCAAGTCCCGAATGGCGTTGCTGTACTCCAGGCGGTTCAGCCGATGCGGCATCGGCGCGCCAGGGTCCGGATGCGTGAGCGCGGCTTTATCGAGGGATTCAGCAAGCGTACGCGTAAAGGTCTGTAAGGCCGCGGCGTCGGGCCGGGGCAAGCCCACGGGCGGCATCGCGCCTGACTGCACTTGGCGCAGGACCTTCTCCCAAATGGCGGCGTTATCGCCGGCCTTGGCGAAGTCCAAACCGGAGAGCACTAAGCGGCCGGCCTTCATCGCCGGGCTGTGGCAACCGGAGCAATAGCGCTGCACCAGCGCATGGGGCTGGGCCAACGCGGAGGCGGTCGAAATGAGGAAAAACAGGAGAAATTTGCGCAAGAAAGCCCTTTTGGCCGACGCGCAAATTATATCAGAGGGGTCGTTCCTAAGCGAACCTATGCGTGTAGACTGAGCGGATCAGAATCTGAACCCGGTGTGCTTGGCGGCGGCTACTCGAGGCGGAGTCTGCGAGCCAGAACCCATATCGCCACACCGCAGTCGGCACACAACACCCACTCCCAGAAGGCGAGGCTGGTGAGGAGTCTCGCATTGTTGAAGACAACCGGGCCAAGGCAAAGAAAGACGACGGCTAGCAAGGCTCCGAGTTGAAACCCGATGAAGGCTGGCGAGGCGCGCGCAGCCAGGAGGAGGAGCCAACTGCCGGCAGACACGCCGATGAATGTAGCCGAGGCCAATTGGATATGGAGGGCCGAATAGTCATGAGTGAACGGTGCGAGAATCCCGATGGTTAGAGCCGACAGAAGTCCCGCCTCGACTCCCATGAGGCCTGCGAGGGCGAGCGTAGGGCGTTCATTTCGTACGCGGCCGTAGCACAGGACCATCGCTGGCATCAAGAGAACGGCCGAAATCGCGGTTCCGGCCGCCGCCGCGAGGTAACCCTTGGGGTTGTCGTCCGGCGACTGCAAGTCAGAGAGGATCGCGGTCTTCGGATCGAACGGCTCACCGTTGGCGAATATGGCGCAGGAAATGAAGTTGCCGAGGAGAAACGCGCCGAAGCTAGCGGGGAGCAAGAAACGGAGCACTGGTCGCCAAGAGAGCATGAACGGCTTAGGCGCTGACGGGTTCCGAGAGGACACTAGCGGCGATATCGTCGGTGGCGCGGAAGACGACGCGGTTGCGGCCGGTGCGCTTGGCGGCGTAGAGGGCTTCGTCGGCGACACGGACCAGACTTTCCGGGCTTTCGAGGGCCAGGGGCGAGGAGATGGTGACGCCGATACTCGCCGTGAGAGGGTGAGCCGCGCCGTTGGCGGAGGTGATGATGACCGGGGATTCGGCCATGGCCTGACGCAGGCGCTCGGCTTGTGTCCGGGCGGACTCCTCGTCGCAGCCGGGCATCAGAATGAGGAACTCTTCGCCGCCGTAGCGGGAGAGTATGTCGTAGCTGCGGACCGCTTCCTTCAGGCGGCGCGCGGCTTCGCGGAGGACTTCGTCGCCGGCCAGGTGGCCGTAGGTGTCGTTGACGCTCTTGAAGTGGTCCAGGTCGACCAGGAGCACCGAAAGGGGCAGACTCTCGCGAAGCGAGCGTTGCAGTTCGCGGTCGAACATTTCGAAGGCCTTACTGCGGCTGAGGACACCGGTGAGCGGGTCATGCGCGGCCTGGCGGCGGAGTTCCTGCTGGAGCTTGACGATGCGCGTTCCGGCCCGCAGGCGGACCTGCAGTTCGTGCTGGTCAAAGGGTTTGGTGATGTAATCGTCGGCCCCAGAGTCCATGCCTTCGATCAGATCCTCCTTCATGTTCTTGGAGGTGAGCAGGAGGAGGTAAGTATAGGGCTCCTGGCCCTGCTGGTGGCGAACTTTTCTGCAGACCTCAGGTCCGGTAAGGCACGGCATCACCCAATCGAGAATCGCGATGGCGGGCGCGGAATCGCGCTGGAGAATCTCCCAAGCCTCAGCACCGTCGCAGGCGACAATAACTTCGTACCCCCACTTGCGGAGGGTGGCCTCGAGCAAATGGCGGCTCACGATACTGTCGTCAGCGATGAGAATCCTCAGAGCCTGGGTCCTTTCCCCGGAAGTTAGTGCGCGCAACAACTCACATTCGCCTATCGGCGCAGTGCGAGAAATTCCTTAGCGCGAACCCTCGAGTGCACCGTATCCTGAACAGGACACTATGCGCATCGGTAGGCTTTATTCTGTCGCTTTTTTCCTCTCTTTTCAAGCCCATGCGGCGACCGCGCCCCCGGTGGACCGTCCCACCGCCCAGATCGTCGTTTCGCAAGGGGCCCCTGGCACGCTATCCACGGGAATGGTATCGACGCCGGTATTGGTACCAGTACCAGGCCTGACCGCCTGGACCCGGTCGACTGACGGCGCCACCTGGATCGGCACCCGAGGCGGACTGCTGCGGCTCGACGGGACGGGGCAGCGCTTCTTCGCTTCGCGCCGCTATCTTCCAGATAACCACATAGAGGCCATCTGGCCGGACCAGCAGGCCGGGGTTTGGGCCCGCACGCCGGGCGGCGTCGCGCACCTTCAACTGAAGCCGATGACGCTCGAAGAGAAGGCCGACTTCTTCGAGGCCCGCGTGCGCGCCCGGCATGACCGGCATGGCCTGGTGGCCGATTCGCGCCTGAAGCGCGCCGGCGACCTCGCCACCAACCAACTGGCGTCGAACGACAACGACGGTCTGTGGACGGCGATGTACGCGGCGGGTAAGCTTTTCGAGTATGCCGTCCGGCCGCGGCCGGCGGCCCTAGCGGCGGCGCGGAAGTCGATTGAGGCGATTCTGCGGCTGGAGAGCGTTACCGGCGTTTCGGGCTTTCCGGCCCGGTCCTGGATCGCGGCGGGCGAGCCGCAACCGGGAGACGGCGAGTGGCACGATATGCCGGGTGGCCGCTGGAAGGGCGACGCTAGTTCGGACGAAATCGTCGGCCACTTCTTCATCTTCGGTCTGGCCTGGGACCTGCTGCCGGCCGGGGATCCGCTGAAGCCGCGTGTCGCGGCGACGGCGCGCCGCATGATGGATCACATCATCGAGCATCAATACACCCTAGTGGATACCGACGGCAAACCGACGCGCTGGGGGTGGTGGAACTGGGAGTATTTCCGGGGCCGCGGTGTGTCGGATGGGCCCTTGAATGCGCTCGAAGTGCTCTCTTTTCTGAAGACCGCGGAACACGTCACCGGCGATGCCAAGTATGGCCGCGAGTACCGTCGGATGGCGCTGGACGAAGGCTACCTGGCCCACGCGGCGAAGTACCTCGAATTGCGGGAAGAGATCAACTACTCGGACGAAGAGCTGGCCATGCTGCCGTTCTATCTCGTCTTCCGCTATGAGCGCGACGAGGCCCTGCTGAAGGGCTACCGGCAGGCCCTGGAGCAGTGGTGGCAGAACGCGCGCCGGGAGCGGAATCCGCTGTGGCACTTCATTTATCAGACGGCGAACCCCTCGGCCAGCGTCGATCTGGCCGAGGCGCGCGAAACGCTGGCGCGCATTCCGCTCGACCTGGTGCAATGGAGCTACGACAATTCCCGGCGCGCGGACGTCGAGCTCGATCCGGCGCTCGATCGTTTCCGGCGTCCGCAGTCGCGCAACTGGCTGCCGCCGGATGAGCGCGCGGTGATGAAGTGGAACGGCAACCCGTTCCGGTTGGACGGCGGAAACGGCGGAATGGGCGAGGACGACGGGGGATTCTTTGTCCTGCCTTATTGGCTAGGCCGTTATCACCGTTTTATCGGGCCCCCGGCGTCGCGCTAAGGCTCGCGAATCCCGTATGATGGGGGAAGTGGGATTTGGATGGGGCGCCCGTTGCCGGTGCTCATTTGCTGGCCGGCTCTGGCCCGGTCCTCCCCTCTTTGGTTGCCCGTCGCCGCGCCTTCTTTCTGATACAGCGGTCGAGACGTAAGGAGAATTGATGTCCAAGATTTACGAACCACAGAGTTCTGTGCTGGTTCCCATGGTGGTGGAACAGACTTCGCGCGGGGAGCGGTCCTATGACATCTACTCGCGCTTGCTGAAGGAGAATATCATCTTCCTCGGCACGCCGATCGACGATAACGTGGCGAACCTGATCATTGCCCAGATTCTGTTCCTGGCCGCCGAGGACCCGGAACGCGACATCTCGCTCTACATCAATTCGCCCGGTGGTTCGATCACGGCCGGACTGGCTATTCTCGACACCATGAACCTGGTGGAGCCCGATATCGTCACCACCTGCGTCGGCCAAGCCGCCTCTATGGCCGCCGTTCTGCTCGCCTGCGGTACGAAGGGCAAGCGCTTCACGTTGCCGCATTCGCGCATCCTGATCCACCAGCCGTCGATGAGCAACCTGGGTGGCCAAGCCACGGACATCGACATCTACGCCAAAGAGATCCTGCGCATGCGCGAGGTGTTGAACGACATCCTGGCCAAGGCGACGGACCAATCGACGGAGCGCATCTCGCGCGACGTCGAGCGCGACTATATTCTGGAAGCCGATCAAGCCGTGCAGTACGGCATCGTTGACCGCATTATCACTTCGCGCGAACCCACGAAGCCTTTGCAGAAGGTCTAGCCCCGCATTTCGCGAAACCAGAAGCCCCCACTCCTTGCCGGGTGGGGGCTCTTGTGATTTAAAAGGGGATTGGCATTTTACTGCACCCAGAGCTTAGTCGAGATGTCCGCTGTCATCCCCGCGCTGTTCTGCGCTGAACGTGAGCCCGGTGAAGTGTCAGGCAGCACCCGAAAGTTCTGGGCGTAGCGCTGTCTCCTTGCTGGAAGAGGAGGGCTCCATCGCCTGGGCTGCTGTGAGGTGGAAGTGGAGTCTGGAGGAGTTCGAACCTCAAGACATCGTGGCATTTCGTTCTCCCGTTCCTCAACGCTCCTTCTGGAGCACTACGACCACAGAAGCCTCCCGGCCGTCCACATGAACCGTCGCAGAACCTTCCAGCTTACGAAAGTTGAGCTCCGACGCATAGTGGAATACCTTCACGACGTAGCTCTCCTCGGCATACACCGGTGCGACCAGTTCCCCATTGACATCCGTTTTCTCCCGCGAGAACCAGCGCTGAACGCCCTGAAGGGTGTCCAGCCTGACCGTCGCGCCCGGGTGCGGCTTCCCGTCCGGGGTGACGGCTCTCACTCTTTACCGGTGTTCTCGGCGAACCTACCGCAAGGTCGATGTCATCCACAGTCGCCGTCTCCCCGAGATACACCGGCTGTCCATCCGAGTAGACGCTGGGCCGGTACGGGCTCTCGTCATGGTAGGGCTGGGCATTCACGCCCACCAGATACCTTCCAGAAGGGAGCGGTTCTATGCTGTATCGTCCTTTCGAATCGGTCACCCCTGTTTTTAGCGGTGAGGATTGTCTTTCGCCTCGCTCATCGAATCCGAAAGCCTGAACGTTAACTCCCGCGATCGGCCTGCCGTCGACCCCGCGCAGAGTGCCTCGGATGCGCCCGGCTGGCCACATGGCCAGATCACGAATCTGGCATGACCGGCCCAGGATCTCGATTTCACCGGGAGCGTCTTTCACGGGCTCAACCCGGTTCATTTCGCGGTTTAACGCCATCCTGCCGGACCAGCGATGGTTGTACTCTTCATCGGGGACGTAGCCACTCTTCGAAATGTGCACGGTGTAGCGCGCGGCCTGCAGCCCTGAAATTACATACCGCCCTTCACCGTCGGACGTGCCCGAATAGCGCGATTCGCCATTTCTCAACTCAACCCGCACATTCGCAATCCCACCGTCACGAGCGTAGAGCCCAGAACTCTTCCGGATGGTTCCCACCAGGCGAGGTGCGGCGCCCCTGAGTTGGTTCCGCATCGCGTCGAGGATGTGCTCGTTCCCTTTCAGACGGAAAGACTCGTTGCAGGAAGAGACCGAGTAGGCCGGACCCTGGGTGATGATCACGTAACGCTCGCCGAGTTGGAGCCGGCGATAGCAGCTGGTCCGAGCCATTGTCGCAATCGTTGCTTCCTTCAGCCCCTCCGGCACATTCTGGATTGGCTCGACAATCGCTACTTTCACTGACCCATCGCCCCATCTTTCACCGCTCTCGGCGATCACGTCCGCCACAAAGATGACGCTCGATCCCCCAAGCACGGAGCATGGGGTGGATGTATTGAGACACGAACAGGCCAGTGCCGGACTGATGGTGACGAGGAGGGCGGTGAGTAGTTGCCGCATGTTCCATTTAGACTCCACACGCGGCGTCCGTGTTCCCTTTGCTCGCGCTTTTCATTCCACTGGTGGTAGCGGAATCCCACTAAGTTCTTGAGGTTAGGCCAAGTTAAGATGGACATACTATGGACATTGACCAGCGGCGCATAATGCGTCTCGTCTTCGCGTTTCAGTTAGCGATCGTTGGTGGACGCGCCCAGAAGATCGCCATTAGCTTTGACTATTCAAATGCGGACGCCACGCTGCAGGCGTTCGCCGCTCCTCTCGACACGACACTCGAAGACCTGGCGGTGTTACCTGCAACAGACAGCCTGGTGCAGAAGGTGAGGGGGCGGTACCGCGATGTCACGAAAGAGACGCTCACGACGACGCTGGCCGAGGCGAGGAAAGGGACGGAACTGAAGAGCGATCCGTTCCAGTGGGCGTCCTGTCTTCGTAAGCAAGCAGAGATCCGCACGCTGGCGGCTGGCATCCGGGAACAGCAGAATGAGATTGCGCGGCGTCTCGTGGGGGCCTTGGGCCGCCATTTGACTGCGAGTGCAAACCTTAAGGTGAATGTGCACTTCGTGATCGGCGGGATGTCCGCGGGATGGTCAACGGGCACCGACGACTTTTATGTTGGTTTGCAGTTTTACCGGGGCGACGTGGAAGGTGTGGTGATGACGATGCAGCATGAGCTGTTCCATAGCGCTCAGTTTGACGGCTACCGCGGGCGGGATGCGGACCTGGCCAAGTTGGGGCCTGCGGATCGCGAGGTTTACCAGCTCGTAGATCAGCTCTACCGGGAGGGCACCGCGACGTACGTCGAAGACCTGATGAGCTTTTCGCCGGATCATCCCTACATCCAGGAGATGCGGCAACCGGCGCTCAATAACCAAGCTCGCATGAAGGACAACTTTATCCTCCTGGAGACGCTCATTTATCGCCTGTCGCAGGACTCCAGCGTGAGGTTTGACGATGTGTATCCCCTCGGATTCGACTGGGCTTGGCAGAATCCGTTGTACTTTGCCGATGAGTACATCAGCCATGTACTGGCGAAAGACAAAGGCAGTCTGAGTAGCTATCTGACGCGCAATCCCATCAAGTTTTTGAGCGACTATCACGCGGTTTGCGGCACCGCGGTTTCCGAAAAATGCCGTTATCCGCTAACGCCCGGCATCGCTTCCATCATCGAGAAAATCGACAAGCGGCTCGCGACGACGCCCTAAAGCCGCTCTTCGGGGCGCGACGGCAGCAGCTTCAGGCTGAGCTTCTGTGTCTTACCGCCGCGGAAGATGGTGAGTTCCACCGTTTCGCCGGCGCGCTTGCGGGCCAATGCGCGGGGGATGGCGTCGGCGCGTTCGATCGGCTTTCCGTCGACTGCGGTGATGAGGTCGCCGCCCACGAGGATGATGGCGTTGCCGATAACGACTTCACGATTGCCGCCGCGCAGGCCGCCCAGGGCCGCGGCGGAGCCGGGGACTACTTTGCTGACGAGTAAACCGCCTTCAGCGGGCAGATCCAGGGCCTCGGCGAGTTCACCGCTGACGGGCATCACGTTGACGCCGATGCGCTGGGGCGGGGAATAGACGCGGCCCGCGGCGAAGTCGTCCAGCATGCGCCGGGCGCGGCTGATGGGCATGGCGAAGCCGATGCCGATGTTGCCGCCCGTCACGCCCAGAATCGCCGTGTTGATGCCGATGACGTCGCCGGCCGAGTTCAGCAGCGGGCCTCCGGAATTGCCCGAGTTGATAGCGGCGTCGGTCTGCACCAGGCCTTCCATCTCGCCGCCGTTCTCGTCGCGGATGGCGCGGCCCAGGGCGCTGACGATGCCCGTGGTGAGCGAACCCTCAAAGCCGAACGGGTTGCCGATGGCGAGCACCTTTTGGCCCACTTGGAGATTGTCGGAATCGCCCAGGCGCAGGTGGGTTAACTTCTTGCGGGGCTCGATCTGAATGAGGGCCAGGTCATTGGCGGGGTCCTTATCGAGGACGCGCGCCTCGTACTTGCTCTTGTCGGCCAGGGTGACGGAAAGCTTGGCGCCTGGCGCGGAACCGGCTTGGCCGACGACGTGGTAGTTGGTGAGGATCTGGCCCTTGTCGTTGATGAGGAAGCCGGAGCCGATGCTGCCGGAGGGGACGGCGCGGTTGAACCAGTCGTATTGATAGGTGGTGGCCGAGATGTTGACGGTGGCAGCGTTGGCGGCTTTGTAGATTTCGATTGAATTCAACTCGTCGGGGCTGAGGCCGGCGGTGCGGGCGACTTCGGGCCCACTCCACAGACGGGAGAACCCGCCACTACTCGTGCCGGGCTCGCCATGGACGAGCTTGGCGAACCAGGAGTCCGGCAGGCCGGTGCGCGAAGTGATGAAGACAAAGGCTCCCACTAGGGCAACCGTCAGGAGGGCGATTCTCGATTTCATAGGGCTCTTCTCTTTAATTGTGCGCAAACTTGGGCGGTCTGAGCAAGTGTGTCCTCCTCGCTGAGGGACGTGTCAATGACGAAGTGGGCGTGCTTGCGCTTCTCGGACTCTGGCAACTGGCGCGCGAGCCGGTCCCGGACTTGGGCTTCCGTGAGGCCGTCGCGCGCCATGGCGCGGGCGATTTGGAGCTCCGGACGGCACACCGTCAGGATCAGGCAATGGTAGCGGCGGTAGCTGCCCGTCTCCACCATAATCGCCGCCTCAATGATGGCGATGGCGCCCGGCGGACGCGAGGCGAACCACGCCTCCTGGCGGGCGAAGACGGCCGGATGGACCAGGGCATTCAGCCGCGCGAGTTCCGCGGGGTTCGCGAAAACGATCTCGCCGAGGCGCTTGCGGTTGATCTGGCCATCGTCGTTCAGGATCTGGCGGCCGAAGGCGTCGATGACAGCCTGGTAGGCTTCGCCATCGGGCGCGAGGACGGCGTGGCCGAGGTGGTCAGCCTGCAGGAGATGGCAGCCGAGTTTCACGAGTGCCTGGCCGACGAAGCTTTTGCCGGTCGCGAGGCCACCGGTGAGTCCGACGCGCAGCATGTTAGGCTTGCCGGCGCTCGGCGAGTTGGATCGTATTCAGCATGAGCATGGCAATCGTCAGCGGGCCGACGCCGCCTGGGACCGGCGTGTAGGCGGACGCGAGTTCGGCCATATGGAGCGGGTGGGCGTCGCCCACGATGGTGCTGGGGCGCTCCTGCCGGCCGAAGATGCGCTCGGCTTGGGCGGGGTCCGTGATGCGGTTAATGCCGACGTCGATGACGACGGCGCCTTTACTGATGTGTTCGCGGGTGAGGAAAGCCGGCTTGCCAATCGCAGCGACCAGAATCTCGGCGCGGCGGCACTCGGCGGCGAGGTCGCGCGTGCGCGAGTGGCATAGGGTGACGGTGCAATTGGCTTCGAGCAGCATCAGCGCCATCGGCTTGCCAACGATCTCGCTGCGGCCGACGACGACGGCGCGTTTGCCTTCGAGCGGTATCTGGCAGCGCCGCAGGATCTCCATGACGCCCGCCGGCGTGCAGGCGCGCGGCGCGGGTTGCCCGGCCAGCAGCAGGCCCGCGTTATAGGGATGAAAGCCATCGGCATCCTTGCGCGGGTCAATCGCGGCAAGCACGGCCGCGGTATCCACCTGCGCGGGTAGCGGCATCTGCACCAGGATGCTGTCGACGGTCTCTTGCTGGTTGAGTTGCCGGACGAGCGTGAGCAATTCGGCCGTCGTCACCGTGGGCGGCGGCGTGTACTTCTCGCTGTGGATGCCCAGATCGTGACAGGCTTTGATCTTGTTGCGGACGTAAATTTCGCTGGCCGGGTCTTCGCCCACCAGCACCACCGCGAGCCCGGGAGGGCGCGGCAGCGCGGCGACACGCGGCTTGGCTTCGGCGAGAATCTGGTCTCTGATTTTGATGCCGTCGAGGATCAAATGCTAACCTTTGGCCGCGGCGTGGGCCGCGACGCCGTCCTTGATGCGGAAGTGATAGACGAGCGCTCCCAGGGCGATGATGCCGAAGGCGGTGAAGGACATCTTCGGTTCCATGGTTAGGCCGAAGTAGGCGATCCACAGTCCGACGATGATGTAGAAGACGGGGAACAGCGGCCAGGCGAAGCTCACGACCGGAAGCTTTTGCCAATGCGGCTTGCTCCGGAAAAAGAATAGCGAGGCGACGGTGATTACCGTGAAGATGTTCAGCGTGAAGCCGATGAAGAGCATCAGCGAAGGCAAGGGCGTCATGGTGACGAGCATGGCAAAGACGCACTGCACCAGGATGCCGTTGATGGGCGTCCGCGTGCGTTCGGAGAGCACGCCGGCGAAGGTGAAGAAGGCGCGATTCTTGGCCATGGCGTAGTAGACGCGCGGCCCAATGGTGACCATCGCATTCACCGTCGAGAACAGGGCGATAGCCATCAGCGCGGCGAACGTGCCCGCGATGCCGGGCCCGAACAATTTCGCGGCACTGGTGGAACCGATGGCAACGGTGCCCTTCATCTGTTCAAGCGGCATGGCGTAAATGAAGAGCATGTTCATCGCGAGATAGAGCAAGGCTACGATCGCCGTGCCCAACGCGAGCGCCCGGGGCAGTGTCTTGGCCGGATTCTCGACTTCCTCGGCGACATAGGTGGCGGCATTCCAGCCGCTATAGCTGGCGTAGATGAAGCAGAGGCTTACCGAGAACTGGGCCCAGACCGAACTGGAGGAGGTCCGGACGGCGGTTTGAGAGAAATGGCCCCAGTCGCCCGTGCCCGCCAGGAAGCCGGCGGCGCAGAGTAGCAGTAGCAGGCCGATCTTGAAGCCGGTGAAGAGGTTTTGCAGGCTGGAGACCAGTTTGAGGTCGAGCAGATTGACCAGGGTCATGGCGAGGATGAGGGCGCAGGCAACGGCCTCGGCGGGGCCAAAACGGAGGGCGCCACCGATGGTGAAAAACGGGGCCGAGTCCTTGAGCGCGGGGAAGAAGTAGCCGAGATAGCTGGAGAAGGCAAGCGAGGCCGCCGCGATGGGCGAGGAGAAGCCCGCGATGAAAGAGATCCAGCCCGTCATAAAGCCCCACACCGGGCCATACGCCTGAGTGAGGTAAACGTATTCGCCGCCGGAACTGGGGAAGTTTACGCCAAGTTCGGAGTAGCAGAAAGCTCCTGCCAAGGCTACCAAGGCGCCAACGAACCAGATCAGCAGCACCAGCGGAACGGAGCCCAAGTCGCCCGCCAGAAAGCCCGTGGTGGTGAAGATGCCCGTGCCCACCATGTTGGAGACGACGAGCGCCGTAGCGCTGGCCAGGCCGAGTTGGCGGGCGAGGGAAACTGTTTTTGGCATGTTCCCTAAGAGTTTACGCTATCGTCAGAGGTTCAGCAAAAAACAGGCCCGCATGGCTCTAGCCCGCCGCGCGAGCGGCGGGGTTAGTCCTCAAATTATGCCGTGTTTGCTAATGTTTTCGCGAGAAAGTGACCGCGGTGCCCCACCTCTTACGAGGTGGGCTCCTCGGGTTCAACTCTTCGGCTCAGCCCATCGCGCGGGCGCCCATCAGGGCTTGGCCGCCGTCGCAGACGAAGACGCCGCCGTTGCAGTACGCTCCGGCTTCCGAACACAGGAAAAGGACCAGATTCGCGATGTCCTCCTTCGTGCCAAAGCGGCCCAGCGGGACGCTCTTCACCGACATCGCGCGCGCCTCGGGCGTCGGCGCCAGGCGGCGCATGCCTTCGGTATCGTCAATCGGACCCGGGTTCACCAGATTGCAGCGAATGCCTTGCGGACCCCACTCGAGAGCCAGCACCTGCAGCAACCGCTCGACGCCCGCCTTGGCCGCGCAGACATGCGCCTGCATCGCGTAGGCGACGCTTGCGTGGTTCGCTGAGATGGCCACCACCGAAGCTCCCGGCGCCCGCAGATGCTCATGCGCGGCGCGGCAGGCGTTGAACGTGCCCAGGACGTCGATGTCCATCACGGCCTTAAAGCCGTTCGCACTCATGCCCGTAACCGGGGCGGGGAAGTTGCCCGCCGCGCCGCAGAGCAAAATATCAATGAGGCCCCATTGCGCGCGGCACTGCGCCAGCGCGGCGGCGATGGCGTCGTAGTTGCGGACGTCGGCGGCGACGCCATCGGCTTCGCCGCCCGCGGCGCGAATTTCGGCGATTGCGGCGGCGAGCTTCTCCGGGTTGCGCCCGTTCAGCATCACGCGCGCGCCCTGTGCGGCCAGCATCCGCGCCACGCCGAAGCCGATGCCGCTGGTGCCGCCGGTGAGGAAGGCCACGCGGCCCTCTAAGATACGATCCTTAAATACGCTCATGGTTTAGAAGCCCATCTTTTGCAGATTCTTGAAGCTGGTGCGGACGCTTTCGATCGGGTCGCCGGCGGTCTGGTCCTGCTCGACGAAGTAGTGCTCCACCTTCATGTCGGCGGCGGCTTTGAGGATAGCGGGGAAGTCGAGCGAGCCGAGGCCCACCTCCCGGAAGGCGCCCGGCGACACGGCTTCGGTGAACTGCTTGGGCACGCCGGGCGCGCGGTCCTTGAGGTGCAGCAGCTTCACGCGGCCCTTGAGTTGGCGGATCAACGCGACGGGATCGAGGCCGGCGACGGAGACCCAGAAGACGTCGAGTTCGAGTGCCATGGTGCGGGGGTCGGTCTCGGAGAGCAGAATGTCCCAGGGGCGTTTGCCTTCCACTTCGCCGAACTCAAAGGCGTGCTGGTGGTAGCAGAGTTGCAAGCCCATTTTGGCGCAGACGTCGCCGGCCTCGTTGATCTGCTTGGCCATGCGCTTGTAGACGTCGGGGCCGCCACGGTCGGGCGGGGCGACGTAGGGGACGACGATGTAACGGATCCCGGCGTCTTTGGCCTCGTCGAGCGCTTTCGGGAAGGCGGGCGTTTGGCCGGCGATGAGTCCGAGGTCAAAGTGCGCGGCGACGGGTTTGAGTCCGAACTCCTTGCAGAGCGGCAACACCACGGGGTGGATGGCGCGCAGGGTTTCCACTTCCTTGAAGCCGATCTGCGCCAACGCTTGCATGGATTCGCGCGCCTGTTTGGCGACCAGGCTGCGAATGGTGTACAGCTGCACGCCGAGGGGTTTGCCTTTGGCGGCGAGGGCAGGCAAAGCGAAACCGGCGGCGAGGGCGGCGATCATGTCACGACGAGAGCTCATCGCTGAATTCTACTGCATGGCTGGCGGGATAGATAGAGGGAGCGGCGCGGACGCCGAATCATGGTAGTTTATCTACCGGTAGAATGATGTATACTCGAAGCAGCAGATTCCCTAGGAAAGGACAACCTCCATGACTCTTACTCTTCGCATCTTCCTCGCGTCCGCCTGCACTCTCTGCGGGCAGACGCCACCCAAGCCATCCATGTCTTTCTTCGTCACCAGTACGGGACTTGGGGACGGCGGCAATCTCGGCGGCCTGGCCGGTGCCGATGCCCACTGCCAGAAACTAGCGAGTGCCGCCGGCGCGGGCGAGCAGACCTGGCGCGCTTACCTGAGCACGCAAACGCCGGGCATCGACGCGCGCGACCGCATCGGCCCGGGGCCCTGGCACAACGCCAAGGGCGTGCAAATTGCAGGCAACCTCGCCGAACTCCACGGGGACACGTTGGAACTGGCGCGCAAGGGCAATCTCATTACGAAGAACAATGCCCTGACGGAGAAAGGGGAGATCGTGAACGGGATCGGCGATCAGCCAGTCCGGCATGACATTCTCACGGGCTCTCAGGCTGATGGGCGGGCTTTCCCCGTGGGTGCTGGCCGGACTTGCAACAACTGGACGAGCAATGGCGAAGGTACCGCCCAGGTGGGCCATCATGACCGCAACGGAGGCGGGCTTTCGTGGAACTCCGTACACGCGTCGCCGTGTGCGGCGACGAAATCAGCGGCCTCGGGCGGCGCGGGACTCTTCTACTGCTTCGCGGCGAAATGAGCTAGCGCCGGTTCTGCTGGTTATTCTGGAAGCCGCTCTGCTGTCCACTCTGCTGCTGGCCGAAGCCGTTCGAGTTGGACCCCACGCCACTCGAGTTGTTGAGTCCGGAGCCGGGGAGCCGGCCGCCGTTCTGCTGGCCCATGGCGCCCTTTTGCAGACTCTTGTCCTTGCGGACGTCGTAGACGAACTCCCATTCGTGAATCTTGGTGCGCTCTTCCAGCACCTTGATGCCTTGGCCCTTATGCTTGCTGACGACGCCCGCGATCCCGGTCGGCATGGCGCCGCCGAGTTGGCCGCCGGCGAGCCCACCCACCTGAATGCCCTGGCGCGGTTGCGTGAGGAGGTTGTTGATCATCTGCAAGGCCGGATTCTGGCCATTCTGCCCAGGCGCGCCCACGCCATTCCCGAAAGGCACCCCAATCTGCCCGCCTTGCTGCGAGTTGGCGGCTTGGCCGGGCAGGCCGGGATAGGGTGAGGAGGGTAGTCCGCCGGGTAGCCGATTGCCGCCCTGTCCGGGGAACTGCTGCCCGGGGAACTGCTGGCCCTGGAATTGCTGCTGCGGGTAAGGACTCAGTTGGCCGGAGTTCGGTTGGTTTCCGGTGAAGTTCGGGTTGCCGTTCTGACCATACGGATTCGGCGCAGCGCCGGGCAGCCCTTGATTTTGGTTCGGGAGGTTGGGATTGGGGGCGCCTTGGAAGCCATTATTGTTGGGATATTGGCCCGGCTGGTTATAATTCGGCTGCCCGTATTGGCCCTGGCCATAGACGCCCGGCAGTTGACCGGACACCTGCCCTTGCGGCTGGCCCTGGGGGCCCAGTTGACCTGCCGGACCAGCGCCACCGCCGTTGGCCCCATTGGCTAATTGGGCGCCGATGCCGGTGTCGCTTGGACGGCGGTTCAAGGCCGGATTGCGGTCTTGCGCGCCGCCCGGGCCACCCAGCCGTTCCGCGCTTTCCGCTAACGTCTCACCGACCGTGGGACCGGCCGAGACGCTGCCCGTGCTCTGCGGGCCGTCCTTGTCCGTCTTCTTCTTGTTGTGGACCGAGCCCTCAATCTCGCCGCCCGGGCCGAACTTCAGAATCTTCCAGTCGTCCTTGCCGGTGAAGGGGTCCTTGTAGCGGCGGCGCAGGTAACGCGTGCCGTTGGTCTGCTCGAGTTCCTCGATCGTATTCGGGTAACGCTGGAACTTGGTGTAGTAGCGCTTGATCCCCGTCTTGTACTGTTCGCCGCGATCAAAGAGGGTCTCTTCCTTGGCGCGTTGCGCCTCGAAGACCGCGCGGGGCAGTTCCATGTAGAGGCCAATGGAGATCGCGGCCGCCATCACAAAGACGAACAGCAGCGCGAAACCGCGCTCCCCTTGCCGTCGCTGGACTGGTCTGGCCATCTTCGTTAGCTTCCCGCAGGCTCCTCAACGAGGGGCAACTGCTGCCGGTCATCGGCGAACTGCGTGTCCTGCATTTCGGCCGACGTCAGGCCGATGCGCAGCACTTTGTAGCGGCTCTTAATGACGTCGCCCTCCCCTACCACGATAATCTCATCGCCGTCCAAAAAGAAGCCCTTGCGGTTCACGGCTCTTCCGCTGTTCGAGACAAAGCCGTAGTACTTCATGTTGATGGGAGGGGCGCGCGGCTTGGGCGGCGGCGGGGCCGGCGGCTGGTACATCGGATAGATAGCCTGCGCGCGTTGCGGCTTCGGGGCCGCGGGCTTGGCGCCGGGAATGATCTTGGGGTCGGGCGTCGTGGGCGCCACCGGACCACCGCCGGCAAACTCGAAGAGATTGCGGCCGGCGCCCGTGTAGGTGACCGTGCGGAGCTTCGCGAGCAGTTCCATCTGCAACGACGGATCCACCGTGGTGAGGTCGCGCACCTCGTCCGGCTTGGGACGCAGCGACGGCCGGAAGTCCGCCGCTTGGCGGCCCTTCTTGCCGAGCGAAGGAGGCGCTTGCGTCTTCGCCGCCACCGGTGCCTTCGTGGGCGCCGCGGCCGGCAAGCCGCTCTTCACTGGAATGGGGTCGTCGCTGGGGCCCGCGATCAGGTTGGTGTACACTACGTAGACCAGCACCAGCCCGAGCAGGCTCAGCAGCGCGACTTTCTGCGTTTCGGCGCCGAGTTTCATAGCTTGGTCTTCTCCACCGGTTTTTCGACTGGCTTATCCGGCATCTTCTCCGCGGGGGGCAGCTCTTTCCGCATGCTGTTCGGTAAACGCAGGTCAGCGGTGTTGCGCACGAAGAGGTTCATCTTCATGGTGACGTTCAACTGATTGGTGCCCTGCTGCGGCGTGGCGGCGAGGCTGTCGATAATGACGAACCGCTCGGACCGGTCAATGCGGTTGACGAAGTTGAGCAGGTCGCCGTAGGTGCCCTCGTAGTTGGCGTTGACGGTGATCATGCCCAGGGTATCCGAGCCCTCAATCTCTTCGTTCTGCAGGGCGTGATCCTTGAGCTTGATGCCGGCGCTATCGGCGGCTTGCGTGATCTCGTTGACGAGCGTCGAGTAAACCACGCGCCGGTCCGTGAAGTTACTCACCTCGAAGTCGCCGGCTTGCTTGCGCGCGCCTTCCACCTTGGTGGTGAGTACCCGCAGCCGCTCAATCGACTTACGCTGCGCGCCGCCCTTTTCCTGCAGCGTCTTCAACGTCTCGTCCAGTTCCTCCGGCGAGCCGCCCAGGGGAAAGAGCACGAAGTAGAACGCCGTCAGATTCCCGAGCAGCAGGAGGCCCAGGATTACCCGCATTAGTACGCGGGGGTCGCGAATGTTCAGAGTCTTGAGTACGTCGAGGTTCATGCGTTTCTAAAGTTTCTGCGCGTAGTTGGCCGTCACGCGGTAGACGAAGACGTTCTCATTCTGCGACGGTGGCCGCCAACTCAACACCGTGGTCGCGCCGAAGATCGGCGACTGTTCCAGCTTCATCAGAAAATTCACGACCGGGCGGCTCGTCGCCGACGCCAGGGTCATGTCGAGTACCACCTGGTTATTCCCCAGGATCTGCGGCCGCACCGCGACCAGCCGCACGTCGGCGGGCAGGACACCCGAAAGGTCCGAGAAGACACGCGTCCAACTCACGGCCTTGCGCTGGATGAGCGTATTCAGAAACAAGCCGCGATCCACCACGGCCGCGTTTTCGTTCTGGCGCAGCAGGCCTTCCAGGCGCGCGATTTCTATCTGTTGCGTCGCCGTGCTCTTTTCGAGCTTGCCGATGGCCATTCGCGTATCGTCGGCCTGGCTGCGCTGTTGAATCGCTAGCCCGGTGAGCACGATCAGCAGTAGCAAGAGAATCGCGGAGATCGCCACCGAGAAGACGAAGACGCCCCGGTCCCGCCGGAAGGGTTGGCTCGCGAGGTTAATGTCGAGCGGCTTGGCCATGCTAGGCAGCCTCCGATCTTTCGAGATAGCCCAGGAGCCCGGCGTTGTGCTGGGTGGGAGTGCCCAAGCGGCTCCGCAAGGGCTCGACGCGGAGGCCGAATTCGCCGAGCCAATTCACCTCGTCGTCCTGCGTGCCGAAGCCGCAAACGAGCAAGGTCTCCGGCCGGGCCTTCAATTCGTCCTCAATGTAGGCGAGCGTGGGAATCAGGACGCCTTCCATCTCCTCGCGCGAGACGTCCGGCAACTCGACGCAGCGCAAGAGCTTGATGCGCGTATTCTCCACCACCGAGACGCTCAAAGCGCGGCCATTCAGGCGCGCCGCCACCGACACCCCGGGCGTGCGGATCAGGTCGAGCGCGGCGATGGAAGAAGTCGTCACGACACCCGTATGGAAACCTCGCTCGTGGAAGATGCTCTCGTAACGAGCGACAATCTCGAGCGACACCACGGCGGCCACAATTTCGTGCCGCTTGCCGTCGACATGCTGGATGGCGAAGCTCACGGCGGCCGTGTCGATGTCGTAGGGCACACTCTTCTTCATCCGGAACTTCACCAGCGCCTCGCGCTCTTCGGGTTTCGTAGGGAATGTATCGAAGTCCAGCACCATGATGCGGCCGCAGTAGTCTGGCAGAATCAGGGCGGCCGTGCGCCGCTTGGCCGGGGCGCTTAAGGCGATGTGCTCGATGCCTTGGGCCAGATAGTCCGGGTCGACGACGTTGTCCTTGAGCGGCGTCACTTCGAGCGTCGGACCGGGGAAGCGTTCAAAGCCGGTGCGCGCGGGGCCATCTTCGTCGAGCGCGGCCCAGGCGATGCCTTCTTCGGAGAGCTCGAAGACATAGGAGGGCGGCGGATCGGACAACAGCCGGCGAATTCTTTGGGAAAGTGTGGCCATGGGTTAGTCGATGCCGGTCAGTCGATAAAGGTGACCTTGTTGACTTCTTTGAGCGTCGTGATGCCCCGGCGCACGCGGTCGAGCGCCGAATCGCGCAGGAAGGTCATGCCTTCCTCGCGCGCCGCCTGCTTAATCTGGGAGGTGGGCCGCTTGTCCATGATCATTTCGCGGATGCGCTCGCTCAAGTCGAGCAGTTCGTGAATCGAGCTCCGGCCGCGATAGCCCGTGCCGCTGCACTCAAAGCACCCGGCGCCTTCCATAAAGACGGCGTCGCGCCACTCTTCAGGCCGCATGCCGCTCGTAATCAGCAACTCGTCCGGATACTTCACCGGGCGCTTGCAGTGCTCGCAGATGTTGCGCACCAGGCGTTGGGCCAGAATGCAGTTCAAGGCGGAGACGAAGTTATAGAGTTCGACGCCCATGTTCAGGAAGCGGCCCAGCACGTCGAGCACGTTGTTGGCGTGGACGGTGGTGAAGACCAAGTGGCCGGTGAGCGCGGCGTTGATCGCGATCTGAGCCGTCTCCTGGTCACGAATTTCGCCCACCAGGATCTTGTCCGGGTCATGCCGCAGGATGGAGCGCAAGCCGCGCGCGAAGGTAAGGCCCTTCTTCTCGTTCACCGGAATCTGCGTGATGCCCTTGATCTGATACTCGACGGGATCTTCAATGGTGATGATCTTGTCTTCGTCGTTCTTGATCTCGCTCAGTGCGGCGTACAGCGTGGTCGTCTTACCGGAACCCGTGGGACCCGTCACCAGCACCATGCCGTAGGGCTCGCGAATGTAGCGGCGGAACTTGACGACGTCGGCGTCGGCGAAGCCCACCACGTCGAGCGACAGCTTCGAGAACTTCTCGCTCATGCTCTCTTTGTCGAGCACGCGGAGCACGGCGTCCTCGCCGTGTACGGTCGGCATGATGGAGACGCGGAAGTCAATCAGCCGGCCTTTGTAGCGTACGCGGAAACGGCCGTCCTGCGGCACGCGCCGCTCGGCGATGTCCAGTTCGGACATCACCTTGATGCGCGAGAGGATCGTCGAATGCCAGTCCTTGGCGATCGGCGGCATGGCGTATTGCAGCACGCCGTCGATGCGGTACTTGATGGCCACTTCCTGGTCGCGCGTCTCGATGTGAATGTCCGAGGCGCGGCGTTCGAGGGCGTTAAAGAGGGTCGTATCCACCAGCTTGATCACCGGCGCGATGTCGTTGTCCGAACCCAGCTTTTCGATCGAGAGCGTTTCGTCCGGGTTTTCTTCGCTGCCCAGGACGTCGAGCGCGAAACCCTCGGTAACCTCTTCGAGTACCCGTTGGCTTTGTTCTGTTTTCTTGAGCAGATCGGCGATCTGGCCCAGCGTGGCGACCTTTACGCGCAGCTTCTTGCCTAGCAGGATGGTCAACTCGTCGATCAGGTTCAGGTTGCGCGGGTCCGCCAGCGCGACGTCGAGGCTGGTTTCGTCCGCCGCCAGGGGGACGAAATTGTAGCGGAACATCAGATCGACGGGGACGTTCTTGAAGAGCTCATGGTCGATCCGCGCTTCCTTCAGATCGACGAATTCGTAGCGATACCGGAGCGCGAGTTGACGCGCCTTCGCCATCTCTTCTTCGGCGTCGTGGATGCGGACTCGTTCGGTAGCCATGGCCCTACCCTTAATGACGCGCCGCCGGGCCGGAGCGTTTAGTCGTTTTGCAAGATCGCGATAGCGGCGTGCATACGACCGGCGGCGGCCTGGTCGCGCCGGAAGGAATGGAACGCGCCGGGCGTGCACTTGGTACACGGCGCGTGCGCGGCGATTTGCCCGGCCGGCACGCCGAAGTCGATTAGTTTCTGCTGGTTAACCTCGAAGAGGTCAATGCACTGGCGTCCGTCCCGGCCGAACTCGCGCGCCACTTCTTCTCCCACCTCAAAGCAACAACGGCCGATGCCGGGCCCGATCGCCACCCAGACGTCCTCCGGCCGGCTACCCATGGCCTGTACCGCCGCCAACGGAATCCCGGCGACCGTGCCGCGCCAACCGGCATGCACCGCGGCGACCCTCCGCTGCCGGACATCGGCCATCAAGAGCGGCAGACAGTCCGCCGTGCGGACGCTCAGGTAGAGGCCCGGCGTCGCCGTGACCAGGGCGTCGGCATCTCCCTGGCTGCCAGGTTCGCTGGCCGTTACGACCCGGCTCCCATGCACTTGCACCACTGCCGCGTGGTGAACAGGAGGCCAATCGGCCGCGTCGCGCCCGCCGAAGCCGTGGTGCAGCCACGGGAACTGGCTGAGCAGCGCAGACCGGTAGACGCCCCCTGTCACTTCGAACGACATGGCTAGCGGTTGGCCCGATACCAGGCCAGCGTGCGCCGCAGGCCTTCCTCAAACGTAAACTGGGGATCGTGCCCGAGTTCGGCCTTGGCCGCGACCGTGTCGGCCTGCGAGTCGCGGACGTCGCCCGCGCGGGGCGGGCCGAAGTTGGGCGGGATGGTCACGCCTTCGATCTTCTGCAACATCTCCCACGTCTCGACGAGCGAATACCGGTTGCCGTTGCCGGCGTTGAAGACCTTACCCGCCACGCTCGACGGCGCGTAGAGCGCCTTCCGCACCAGTCCGGCTACGTCTTCGACGTAGGTGAAGTCGCGCGTCTGTCCGCCGTCCCCAAAGAGCGTCGGCGGGCGATTTTCGAGCAGGCACGTCATAAAGAGCGAGAGCACTCCGGAGTAAGGGCTCGACGGATCCTGCCGGGGTCCGAAAACGTTAAAGAAGCGCAGCGCCACTGTCTCGAGGCCAAAGCACGAATGGAAAACCGAGCAATAGTGCTCGCCCATCACCTTCTGCGCCGCATACGGCGACTTCGGCCGCGGGATCATCGTCTCCACCTTGGGCAGGACGTCCGTGTCGCCGTAGGCCGACGACGAAGCCGCGTACACCAGGCGTTTCACGCCTGCCGCTTGCGACGCCCGCAGCACGTTGAACGTGCCGTTGATGTTCACTTCGTGCGACGGGATCGGCTCCTGGATGGAGCGCGGCACGGAGGGAATCGCCGCCAGATGGACGACGTAGTCGACGCCCGCGAAATGCGGCGCGATGGCCTCGTAGTCGCGAATGTCGGCCTGCACCAAGCTCCAGTCGCCAGCCACACCGGCGAGGTTCGCGGCGTGGCCGGAATTCAGATTATCGAGCGCGATCACGCTGGCCCCCGCTTCTCCGGTCAGCAACCGCACGACACTGGAGCCGATGAAACCGGCCCCGCCTGTTACTAGGTATTTCATATGCCTCAATAGACTCTTTCGGCCGAAGGGCTACGAAAGTTGAGCAATCAGACTTTCGAGATGCCGCAAGGAGCGGTCGGCGATGAACTCGGCGCCGGGTTTGAAGTCAAAGGCCTCCAGCGACACCCAACCCGCAAATTCGCGCCGCTTCAGCACTTCAAGCACCGGCCGGAAGTCGTAGTCGGCGCTGCCGCAGTAGCCGCCGTCCATTTCGTTCACGTGTACGTGGAAGATGCGGTCGTAGAATTTTTCGAGCACCGCGGCGTGCGCTTCGGTTTCGTCGGCCGCGTTGTGCGTGTCGAACATGGTCTGAATCGCCGGACTGCCGATCTCGTCGACGATGGCGGCCGCCGCGGCCACCGTATTGACGATGTCGGACTGGGCCTTGGGCAAAGCCTCCACCAGAATCTTCACGCCGCGCGACGCGGCCTGTCCGGCCACGCCGCGCAGGCCTTCGACGAAGCGCCGCGTGGCTTGCTCGGGAGTGAGTCCGCCGGTGGAGTTCCGCTGAAAGGGCGAGCCAAAAACCATAACGCCGCCGTCACCGAGATCGGCGCAGAGGTCGATCAGGCCGCCGATGTGCGCCCAACTGCGCTGGTAGAGCGCCTCGTCCGGCGTCGTGACATGCAGCCCCTTGGGCGACACCATCAGCCAATGCAGTCCGACAAATTCGAGGCCATGCGCGGCCATGGTCGCCTTCAGCTCACGGCGACGGGCGGGCGTGATCTCGGCGGGCGTGTCGGCTAGCGTAAACGGCGCGATCTCGATGCCGGTGTAGCCCGCGCGCTGAATCGCCGCGCAGGTGTTGGCGAACTCCCAGCCCTCGAAGACCTCGTTGCAAATCGACTGGCGGAAGCGGTAGCTCATCTACTTCTTGCGTACCGAAAGCTGCAAGTTCGACGGACCACGGTTAGAGCCATAGCCGATCGGGAACTTCAGTTCCTTGGCCCGGCCCGCTTCCTCGTAGGCCTTTCGCATATCGGGCTGCGAACGGTAGTTGAAGATCGTGATCGGCTTCACGTACTTGCCGTAGAGGCGCACATCCCATTCGGCGGGCTTCAGATAGCGGTAGGGCATGCCGGAGTCGTCCTGGAGAATCAGATCGCTGCGCGAAAGGATATTGGCGCGGATGATGTCGCAGGATTCGTGGTGTGGCATGTAGCTGGTGGCCTTGAGGTAGGTGTTGACGCGGCCAAGCGAGTCCAGGTACATCAGCAGCCCCGTGTTGAACTGCAGGGCGACCAGGTCCGCGGAGAGGTAGCGCATCACCTGCTTCTTGCCGTTCTTCGAGAACTTCACCTCGACGCACTTATTTTTATTGCGCGGCAGCTTGGGATCCTTGGGGTCCCGGTCAATGATCTGGCCGGTGTCCGACACCAGCGCGTAACGCACGCTCTCAATGGTGACGTCGTGGCGGGCTAGCAGTACCAGCAGCGGCACCAGCAGACCGTCGGTAATCTGGCCGCGGTATTCGTGGTCCATCTCCTTCGTGACGAAGAAGCTGAGTTCGAGAATGGAACGCAACGTATAGCGAATGCTCCCCAGTTTCTTGGCCAGATTGGTGCTGCTCTTGAGCAACGCCTCGGTGCCGGTGAGCGTCCCGGGGGGTTCGAGGCCGATCAGCGTGTAGGACTCGGCGTTTGGGTAGAACAGATAGACATTCCAGGCGTCGGCGCCCGCGAAGGGGTAAAAGACGCTTTTCGCCTTATCCACCGGCGCCACCTCGCTCTTCTGGAACTCGCGCTGCGGCCCCGTGCGCGGACCGTCGATCTTGGCGAAGGTCTCATCCAGCTTGGCCTTGTGCTCGATCCAGGCGGGATCGCTTTCGAGAGCCTTGTAGGGGCTGCCGTCGAGTGACGGCAATCCGGCCAGGAAGCGCGCCGCGTGGTTGGCGTTCGGCGCCATCGAATCGGCAGAGTAAAGCGAGAGAGGGAGCGTGGCCAGCACGCAGAGGGTGAGGGTTCGGCGAAACATTTTCATGGGACGGACGTGTCAATCAATCCGGCGGGTACGCACAATTCCGGAGCGCCTCGCCAAGATCTTTGATTGTCGCACCTTCGCTCGCTAAAAACAAAGGACTTCCGTTAATTCTTCGCCTGCGTTTCCTATCGTCTAACCGGAAAAATTCTTGTCCGGGGAGAATTCGACTCAGTTACAATAGAATTGAGCCGCATGCTGTCTCGACACTTCCACTCCTTGGCCCTGGCGCTCGTTGTGAGCACCCTGGTACTAATTTTGTCGGGTGCGATGCAACTGGGTTTGCCCGCCGCCGAACCGCACCGTGGCCTTTCCGGAATCGTCGCTTTGCTAGCGGTGTTAGTCCTCGCGGCCGGTCCGAAACGCCCCATTGCCCTCGTCCTGGTGAGCGTCGTTTTGCTCGAAGGCGCAGTCGGCATTCTGATGCCGGGTTTCCGCTGGGCCGTTGTTTTGCATGCCTGCCTGGCGCATATCCTCTTCGCCGGCGCCGTGGCCCTTTGGCTGCCAGTGCCTGCCGCGACAGAGCAGGTGCCGGATACGGGGTCGCCGTCGTTGCGGACGTTGAGCCGCCTGACGCCGGCGGTGGTGATGCTACAGATTTTCCTCGGCGCGATCTACCGGCACGTCAGTCTCCCGGTGTGGCCGCACCTGGCCGGATCTTTGCTGGCCGGCGGACTCCTGCTCTACACCGGCATGGTCGTGCTCGAAGACGACAACCCGCATCCGGTGCTGCAGCAGACGGCGAAGGTGCTGATCGGGGTTACGGCTTTGCAGATGGCCTTTGGCCTCGGCGCGTTTTTGGGGCGCGTGATGGCGGGCGATGGCCTGCCGCCCGAATGGTGGATGACGGCGTCGCGTACCGTGCATGTCGTGACGGGAGCGCTCACCCTGGGCGCGGCGGTCGCTTATGCGATGCAGGTTTATTCTCTCGTCCAACTGGGCGCGGAAACGCATCCAATGGAAGAGAATCGAGTAAGGAAGAGTGTGGTGGCATGAAGCCATATATTGATCTAACGAAGCCGCGCATCACGTGGCTCATTCTGATGAGCACCGGGATCGGCTACGTCTTTGGCACCCAAGGCGGCGCGAACTGGCTGCTGTTGCTGCATACGCTCCTGGGTACGGCGCTGATCGCCTCCGGCACCGCGACCTTTAACCAGTGGTACGAGCATCGGGCAGACGCCCTGATGAATCGCACCAAGGGCCGTCCCATCCCCAGCGGACTGGTGACGCCCAAACAGGCTTTCGCCTGGGGACTCTTGCTCTCCGTGGCCGGCTTCGCCGAGTTGTGGCTGGGCGCGAATCCGCTTACCGCGCTGGCCGGGCTCTTCACCCTGGTTACTTACCTTTTCCTCTATACGCCCATGAAGCAGCAGCATTGGCACGCGACGACCATCGGGGCTGTGCCGGGTGCGATGCCGCCCGTGATTGGCTACGCCGCCGCCAGCGGCGTCATCAATTGGGAAGCCGCCGCCCTCTTTGCCGTGCTTTTCGTCTGGCAGTTTCCGCATTTCTACGCCATCGCCTGGATGTACCGCGACGACTATGCGAAGGCTAGCATCAAGATGTTGCCTGTGGTGGAGCCCGACGGCGACTCAACGGCCCGCCAGATCCTCTTCTTCTCGCTGCTGCTCATCCCGGTGAGCTTCGTGCCGACCTGGCTGCACATGACGGGCACGCTGTACCTGGTGGGCGCGGCGATCCTGGGCGTCTACTTCCTGCGCGCGGCGGTGCGGGTGGTGCGGAACCGCACCATTCCGCTGGCGCGCGGCGTCCTGCTGACGTCTGTGATCTACCTGCCCGTGCTCTACGGCCTGATGCTGCTCGACCGTCAATAGACTCACGCTGTGACGCCGCTCGTAGTCTTTGTTGAGTCCCTCACGCACGCTTACCACAGCCGCCGCGGTGAAACCTGCGTCGCTTTGCGCGACCTCTCGTTGCGCGTCCAAGGCCCCGTGCTGTATGGCGTTGTGGGTCCTGCGGGAGCAGGGAAGTCGACGCTGTTTCGCATTCTCGCCACGGCGCTGCAACCGTCTTCCGGGCAGGCGCTGGTGGCCGGCTACGATGTGGTGGATCAAGCCAGCCAGGTTCGCCGGCACCTCGGCGCCGTCTTTCAGACGAACTCGCTCGACCGCCAACTCACCGTTGAACAGAATCTGCGTGCCCAAGGCGAACTGCTGGGCATCGGCGGCGCGGACCTGGCGCCGCGCCTCGACGAAGTGCTCGCCGAAACCGACCTCGCTGCCCGCCGGCGGGATCTCGTGAAGGATCTCTCCGCTGGTCTCGCTCGCCGCGCGGATCTCGCGAAGGCCATGCTGCACCGTCCAGGCATCATTTTGCTGGACGAGCCCACGGCCGGCCTAGACGCGCATGCTCGCGGCCGCTTGTGGGAGTCGATTGAGCGGATTCGCGCCGCGCGTCCCATGGCCGTCCTGGTGTCCACCGAAATGCGCGACGAAGCCGATCGCTGCGACCGCCGTCTGCGGCTGCAGGACGGCGTCAAAGTGGGTGAGGAATGAAGCGGCTCTTTCTTCTCCTGCTCCTCACCTCCTGCCACCGGACGCCGGAACTGCCCGTGCTCTACGACGTCCCTGCTTTCACGCTGACCGCGGAGAACGGGCAGGCGTTTTCAAGCGAAAGCCTGAAAGGCCAAGTCTGGATTGCGGACTTCATCTTCACGCACTGCCCCGGCCCGTGTTTGCGCATGAGCACGCAAATGAAAAAGCTCCAGTCGCAGGCTCGCCTGGTTTCGTTCACCGTGGATCCGGCTCGCGACACCCCCGAAGTCCTCGCCGCGTACGGGCGCCGTTACCAGGCGGATCCGGCCCGTTGGACCTTTCTCACCGGCCCCAAGGAGCAATTGAACGTTCTCAGCCGCAACGTCTTCAAGGTCGGCGACATCGAGGCTGACCTCACCCATTCCACGCGCATGATTCTCGTCGACCGCGAGATGCGCATCCGCGGCTTCTACGATTCGGCCGACGCCGACGACTTGGCCAAGCTACGCGCGGCCCTGCCGAGCCTATAAACGATTCCGCAACGGATTGCCCAGAAAAATGTCCCTGGGCTCGGGAAACCCGGACAGCCCATCGCGTCAGCGATGGGGCAAAGTGCCCTGAATACGCCTGTTTTGTGGGGGTTTTCGGGAAAAGCGCCGGAACGTTGCCCCGCCACCTACGCGGCGGGCTATCCGGCTTGCGCTCCCGATGGCGCGTACTCGCGCTTCACCAGAAAGACATAAGCGCCTACGCCCATGGCGAGGAAGAAAAGAATCGAGTACATGGGCGCGGTGTAGCTGCCGGTTTGCGTCAGCAGATAGCCGGTAAGCCAGGGCGCGACGACGCCAGGCAAATTGGCGGCAGCGTTCTGCACACCCACCACGCGTCCGACGGCCGCGCTCGAAAGCAGCGTCTGGGTGAGGGCCCAGTAATTGGCCGTGGTGAGTCCCAGGCCGGAGAGCGAGAAGATGCTCCAGAAGAGCGCCACCTCAATGGAGCTCGAATAAGCGCCCAGGATTTCGGTGCTGGCGACCAGGAAGCCGGCGATGATGAAGCGCTTGCGGATGGTGACGGGGTCCGCGCCGCGGGCGATCAGCCGGTCCGCCCACCAGCCGGCCAGAATGGCGACGATGGCCATGCCGCCGAAGCTGGCGCCGGTGAACCAACTGCTCTTGCTGACGTTCAATCCGCGCTGCTCGGCGAAGTAGGAAGGCAGCCACGTCAGGCAATAGTAGACGAAGTACTGATAGCAGAACGTGCCAATGATGGTGCCGAGCATCACGGGGCTCATCAGCGTGTCCCAAAAGCTCAGGTTCGAGCCCCCCGCCTTCTTTTGCACGGCGGCCTCGAGTTCGCGGTCGTTATCCTTCACCAGGAGCAGCCATGGGATCAGCCACAGCAAGGAGCCGAGCCCGATGATGAGAAACATGTTCGACCAGCCGTAGCTCACCAGCAAACCGCCGGCAATGGGCGTGCCGATGGCGGGACCTACCTTGGCCGCGGCCATGTAGATCCCTACCACCAGTCCGCGTTGACTTTCGGGCACGTTGAAGCGGATCCAGCGCATGCCGGCCGGGGTATTCAGGCTCTCGCCGACGCCGAGCAATAAGCGCAGTCCCAGGAGCTGGGAGAAGTTGCCCACCCAGGCCGTCGCCGCCGACATCAGGCTCCAAACCAGGAAGCCGGCCGCGTAGGGAATCTTCACGCCATACTTGTCGACAAACCAGCCGGCGGGAATCTGGAGCAGCGTATAGGAAACGAAGAAAGCGGACAGCAGCCGCCCCCGCTCTTCCTTACTCAGATGGAAGTGGCTTTGGAAGGTGGGGTCAGTGACGGCAACCGAGAGATTGACGCGGTCAAAGTAGGCCACCATGAAGCCTACGCAGAGCAGGCCAATAATTGTCCAACGGCGGGAAGATGTCATGCGCTCGACGTTCACGATATCATAGGCTTGGCCCAAAACAATTTTTGGCAATCATGTTAGCGGAAGGCCGGCGCCTATCGGTTATGCTAATCATCGTGCGCCCGTGGGCTGTTTTTTTGACTTGGGTGTGAAAAGGCGGAAGTGGCATGCAACTGCGAGTGATGGCCTTTATTCTGGCCGGTGGGAAGGGAACACGTTTATACCCGCTCACCAAGGAACGGGCCAAGCCCGCCGTCCCGTTTGGCGGCCGGTACCGGATTGTGGACTTCGTGTTGTCGAACTTCATCAATTCCGGGATTTATTCCATCTACGTTTTGATCCAGTTTAAGAGCCAGAGCCTCTTGCAGCATTTGCGCGACGGCTGGGAGTTCACCGGCTTGCTCAAGAATCACTTCGTGATTCCGGTGCCTGCCCAGATGCGCAACCAGGGCGAATTCTGGTACCGCGGCACCGCCGACGCCATTTACCAGAACATGAACCTGATCGAACAGGCCAACCCGGATCTGGTCTGCATCTTCGGCGCCGATCACATTTACCGCATGAACATTCGCGACATGATCGAGTTTCACGTGAAGAAGGCGGCCGAGGTCTCGATCGCGGCGATTCCGGTGGAGAAGTCCCTGGCCAGCGAGTTCGGGGTGATTGAGGCCGACGAAAACGGCGCCATTCTGGGCTTCCACGAAAAGAATCCCGATGCGCCGACGATGCCCGGTGATCCCAGTCGCGTCTACGCCTCCATGGGGAACTACGTCTTCTCCACCGGACGCCTGTTGCGCGAGCTGTTGGCCGACGCCAAACGCGAGGACTCCACGCACGACTTTGGCCGCGACATCCTGCCCAGCCTGATCGGCCGTTCCGCCATGATGGCCTACGACTTCCAGACGAACAACATTCCGGGCGATCCACCCAATCAACTCGCCTACTGGCGCGACGTGGGAACGATTGAGGCCTATTACGACGCCAACATGGACCTGCGCTCCGTGACGCCGCAGTTGAATCTGTACAACCGCCGCTGGCCGCTGCGTACGGCCGGTTACGACGATCCGCCGGCCAAGTTCGTGCTGGATGAGTCCGGTGGCAGGCGCGGCGAAGCGGTGAATTCCATTGTCGCCGGCGGCACCATCGTCTCGGGCGGCATGGTACGTAATTCGATTCTCGGGCGCGGCGTGCGCATCCACGATTTTGCCGTCGTGGAGGACTCTATCCTCTTCGATAATTGCATCGTCGGCAAGCGGGCGCACGTGCGGCGCGCGATTCTGGATAAAAACGTAATCATCCCGGATGACGCGCGCATCGGCTTTGACCCCGAGGAAGACAAGAAGCACTATCACGTGACGGAGACGGGTATCGTCGTGATCGAAGGCCGGCGCAGTTCCGTGGACGTAGCGTCGGTGATCTTTTGATAGCTGACCCGTTAGGGCCAACTCAAAGGCTGCGCAAATGGAAGCCGCCGTCCACGTGCAGGATCTGTCCCGCGCAGTAATCCAAGTGTCCGTCCGCGATGGCTCGCACCGCGCGGGCGACATCGGCTCCTTCGCCCATGCGCCGCTGGGGCAAGAGGCCGTTGGCGATCTTCTCTTCGTACACTGATTCCACGGCCGAAATCATGTCGGTGCGAATGATCCCCGGTTGAATCTCAAACACCCCGATCCCCTCGGGCGCCAAGCGCTGCGCGAATACCTGCGCGCTCATACTCAGCCCAGCCTTCGAAATGCAGTACTCCGCCCGATTGATGGAAGCCGTGAATGCCGAAATTGACGAGACAAAGACGATTCGTCCCTGCTCGCCCCCGCGCACCCAATGCGCCGCCACCAACTGCGTCAGAAAATGAGCGCCCTTCAAATTCACGCCGATGATCTCGTCGAAGCTCTCTTCGCCAGCTTCCAACACGTCGCGACGCTCACGCTGCGCCATCCCGGCGTTGTTCACCAGGAGGTTGATCTGTCCGTAAGTGGCCAGGGCAAAGTCGACGAGGGCACGGCGATCCGCCGGTTGCGACACGTCGCAGGCGAAGATGGCGGCGCCGGTTTCCGCGGCCAGGCTCTCCGCCGCATCGCGCCGGCCGCGATAGGTAGCCACCAGACGATGGGTGCGGGCTAGTTCGAGGGCGACGGCGCGGCCAATGCCGCGGCTGGCGCCCGTGATGAGGGCTACAGGTTGAGTCACTTCTTTTGGGTCACCAAGGCTGCGTCGATGGCCAGGCTGATGGCCTCGAACGTGAAGGTCTCGACGAACGGCTCGCCATCGACGAACACGGTCGGCGTCTTCGTGATGCCGCGGGCGACGCCCTCGGCCACATCCTTGTCCACCTGCGCGCCGATCGTGGTGCTCTTCAGCGCGGCCACCGCCTTCACCGGATCCACGGCATACTGCCGGGAGAATCCCGCCACCCAGGTGGCAAACTCGGCGGCGGTCACCTTGTCGCGATTCGCCAGGGCCTGACGCCGGAATTCGACTCCCAGATTGGGGTTCTGTAAGTCGAAATAGCGGGCTACCAGGGCCGCGTCCCGCGACCAACTGTGCTTGGCCAGCGGGAAGTCGCGATGCTCAAACGCCACTGTCTCCTTGTACTTCGGCAGCAGTTGTTCGTCGAGCATCGTCCGGAAGCGCGCGCAGTCGCCGCACTGCAAGTCTTCGAAGATCACCACTCGCACCGGGCTGCGCGGATTGCCTTCCGGCGTGGCGGCCAACAGGGCGAGGGTGGACAGGAACATGGTGATCAGGAAACGCATCCACCTTCATTATGCCTGCCTGGCTCGCGCTCGCGCCGCGTGGGACCGAACACGCCGCACCAGGGCGGGATCACAATCGAGGCCGGCCCCGAGGCCTGAGTCTGGCAAGCCAGCCGAATCAACGGCCGCGCGGCTGCGCGGTCTTCAAAGCCCGCGTCCCAATAGCCAAGGTACTCCATGCGTTTCCGCTCGTAGGCCGTCGCAGGTGACAAATTCTCGTTGCCACCTAATACACCCACCCAACAGGTGCCGCATGATCCCGACCGGCATTCCACCGGAATCGGCCCCATGTCCTCAAAGCAGCGCGGATCGTGCAAATGATAGGGCCGCTTGTCTTCGCAGGCCGCCATGGTGATGTCCTGCGTGGGATTCAAGGGAAATGACCCGGCCGGGTCCTGCTCGTTGAAGACGATCCGCGGCTTGCTCGTCAGCCGTCCAAAGAACCCCGGCTTCGCCTCGCGGCGCTTGAGCCACGCCTCCGGGGTCTCGGTATGGCTACTCGACGGCGCAGGTTCGGAAGTCCGCATCCTCTCCGGCGCCTGGCGCAAGGTCATCAGCGCGATCGCCGCGATGCCCAAACTTAAGGGCTCCGGGTGATCCATCTGGCGGGCGACGGCCGCTACGGTTTCCTCCAGCGTGCCGGCCACGTCCGCTGACAGCGTCGCTCGCCGGGCGGCCGGCCAAAAGCGATGGCCGTAGAGAAAGCGATGCGAAGTATGGATGGCGTCCTGCAGGCGATAAGGTCCACGGAGTTGGTAGAAGACTTCGAAGGCCGCCCGGTCTCCCGTAACCTCACTGCGCTCGTGTAGCAGCAGCGGATACAGACTGAACCAAATGCGCGTGGCGTCGCGATCCACGGCGTGGATGCGCGGATAAAGGCGGCCCAGCGTGGCGGGCCATTCAGGATCAACAGAACGTAGAAAGGAATCGAGCATGGTGCGAGATAATCAAAGGAGGTTGGCACTCCTATTGTCTCTTGGCGGCCAGGTACGCGCGTGAAACATTCGCGCCGATTTTCCGGGGAGTCCCGTCCCAACGCTTTGTCTCTCGCCCGCGCCACTTCCGGGCGGCCGCTGCTGGACCTGACGGTCTCGAACCCCACCCAAGCCGGCATCCCCTATCCCGAGGACCTCCTCGCCGCGCTCGCCGACCCCCGCGCGCTCCGCTATCAGCCCTCCGCTATGGGGCTCCAGCCCGCCCGCGAAGCCGTGGCGGCCTACTATGCCAGCCTCGGCGCTGAGGTCCACCCGGATCAGATCCTGCTCACCGCCAGCACTAGCGAGGCCTACCACTATCTCTTCAAACTCCTCGCTGATCCCGGCGACGAAGTCCTCATTCCGCGTCCCTCTTACCCTCTGTTCGAGTTTCTCGCTGGCTTGGAACTGCTCGAAACTGTACCCTACCCGCTCCACGCCCCAGACCCTTGGAATCTGGCCTCCACCCGAACCCGCGCGCTCATCGCCGTCCATCCCAACAACCCGACCGGTGACTTTCTTATCCGGCCAGACCGGCTCGCCGAACGGTGCGCCGCCTTGGGCATCGCCCTCATCGCTGACGAAGTCTTCCTTGATTACCCGCTCACCCCAGCGCAGCCCCCCACCTTGGCCGCGCTCGACGCCTTCGTCCTTAGCGGACTCTCGAAGATCTGCGGCCTTCCGCAGATGAAACTCGGCTGGCTGGTTATGCCGCGCAGTCTTCCTGCCGCCATGCGCGAGAGGCTTGAACTGATCGCCGACACCTACCTCTCCGTCAGCGCGCCCGTGCAGTGGGCCGCCGTCTCCTGGCTCGCGCGCCGCGTGGAGTTGCAAGCGCCCATTCTTGCGCGTCTGCGCCGGAACAGCGCCTACCTGGTGGAGGCTTTCGCGGACTCTGGGATGGTGTATCAGCCACCGCAAGCCGGTTGGACGGCTGTTTTGAAACTACCCAGTACGACCGACGAGGAAGTACTGGCACTTCGCCTGATTCAGGTCTACGGAGTGCTCCTTCAGCCAGGTTACTTCTACGACTTTTCCGGTGATCCCCGAGTGGTTCTAAGTCTTCTCACCCCGCCCGAAGACCTGGCGGCCGGGGTAAACGCGCTGAAAGATGCGCTTTCTCACTAAGTAAGAAAAAAACCTTCGTACTACAGCAAGTAGCACTTCGGTACTTCTGATTTAAAGGTCAATTTCGCCGCCGATCAGCCTGCAACTATCTGAAACTACAATATCGCCACCGAGTACCGCAACGCTGCGAGCAGGCTCTTCCATCCCGGGCTGTCCTGGAAAATACCGTAGCAAGGACTAGACCAGTACCTTGGTTCGATTGTTACTGAATGGCTCTCTCCGTACCATTCAGATTGAAGCCATGACGAAGTACCTTCTCTTCCTCGGTCTCCTTGCTGGCGCGTTATCCGCTGCCGATACGCCCAGCCAGTTCAGTAGCCGCACTCCCCGCTACCGCCTGCAAACGAGCGACGTCGTGGAGATTCAGTTTAAGTTCACGCCTGAGTTTACGCAGACGGTGACGTTGCAGCCCGATGGCTTCGTGCCTCTTCAGATGGTGGGCGAACTCAAGTTACAAGACCTTACCTTAGAAGAGGCCCGCGCCGCGATCGCCGCCAAGTACGCCGGGGTGCTTCATGAGCCGGCCATCACGCTTACCCTAAAGGAATTCAACAAGCCTTACGTCATCGTCGGCGGCGAGGTTACGAAGCCCGGCAAGCTGGATCTGCGCGGTGACCTTACCCTCACCGATGCCGTATCCATGGCTGGCGGATTTACGCAAAATGCGAAGCAAGATCAGGTGCTCCTCTTCCGCCGGATCAATCCGGAAATGATGGAAGTGAAACGGGTGAACGTTCGCGACATCCTCGGCAAGGGCCACCTGAACGAGGACATCCGTCTGTTGCCCGGTGACGCCGTCTATGCCGGGAAAAGTAACATGGCGAAGTTTGACCGTTTCATGGCCGTATCCCGCTTGGGGTTCTTTTTCCCTCTGAGTTTCCGGTAAGCGGAGTTTAAGAACGTAATGGAACGCAAACCAGAGTATCGTCAACCCGGCATGGGAGTGGAAGTATACGGCGACCGCCGGTCGGGCGGTACGGCCGCGCCGGGACATGTTCCCGAGGTGCTCAACCCTCTCCTTAACCGGATGCCGGCGCCCATCGTGACACGCAATCAGATGCGCCGCCAAGCCGACCGTGGCTTGAACCTGGTCACGATTCTGGCCCTTCTGATGAAGCGCCGCTGGTTGATCTTAGGTCTTTTCGCCGTGCTCTTTGCGCCGGTGCTGGTGTACGTCTTCACGATGCCGAATAAGTACGAAGCGGAAACTAAACTCATCCTCAAGAAGAGCCGCCCGGAAGCTGCCGCCACGCCCGTCATCGGCGAAGCTGAGGTAGCCGCCGAAATTGAGCTACTCAAAAGCCACGAACTCTACAATCAGGTTGTCCGCCAAACCGTGTTGGCGGGTAAGGCCGCGCCGGATCGCCGGGCCATTGCCGAAGCCATTGGCCAACTCGAGAGCAATCTGAAGATCCAGCAGGTTGGCAAAACCAATATCATCAGCCTGCGGAATACCGCCAACTCGGCTGAGGTCGCGGCGAAGGTGCCGAACTTACTCGCCAGCCTGTATCTCAAGAAGCACATCGAAGTCCACGGCAACGGAGGCACGGCGCAGTTCTTCGATGAGCGCACGGCCAGTTATCAGCAGCAACTGGAAAATGCCCAAAAGGCACTTACGCATTTCCGCCAGACCGGCGATGTCTCCTTGATCAACGAGCAGAAGCAAGCCTATCTTCGCCGCGCTACCGATCTAAAGGCCGCCCTGGAAGAAGCCGATGGCCAGGCTCGCGATGCGGAGGAACGCCTGCGTCTGCTCGCCAAGCAGCGCGGCGCGCAGCCGCTGCAGGTAGAGACCGGTAGCCGCGTGGTGCGGACCAGCGCCCTGGCCGATCGCTTGAAGGGCACGTTGATTGACCTGCAGAACAAGCGTGCTGACTTACTCACGAAGTACGATCCGCAGTACCGGCTGGTGAAAGACGTAGACCAGCAGATTGCCGAGACGCGCGCCGCGCTGGAGAAGGAGTCGCAACCCCAACTCGCGGATACGTCTCATGCCCCCAACCCTCTGCGGCAATCGCTGGAAGCCGAGAGTCTGCGTCTCGAGAGTCAGGCGGCTGGCTTACGCGCGCGCCGCGCCGCCTTAGCCGCGGACTTGTCCGAGTATCGCGCCCGCCAGTCTCGTCTCGAAGAGATGACGGCGAATCACAATGACTTGGAACGCTCCGTCAAGATCGCGGAAGAAAACTATTTGCTTTATCAGCGGAAATTGGAAGAGGCCCGTTTGGGCGACGCGCTGGATCGCAGCCGCATTCTCAATGTGGCGATCCTTGAGGCTGCCGAAGTGCCCGTGCTTCCCGCCGCGCAGCATCGCGCCTATTTACTCATCTTCGGTTTCTTTGCTTCCGGCTTCGGCGCGCTCGGAGCGGCCTTCATCACCGACTACTTAGAGCGCAATTTGCCTGCCAGGGCTCCGGCCGGTGGCCAACGCTCCACTGATCGCGACGAGCACCAGAGTCTGCCCGCCCCTGCGCCGGCGCCGCAGTACTACCGGCGGCGGGAAACTCCGCGTCCCACGGTGGTGGAAGTGGAATCGACGGCGGTGGCGACGCGCGGCGATGCCTGGCGCGAGCTGTTTGATAAGCGGTCCCGCGGCACGGCGGAGCAGGCCGTGGACCAGGAAGACCGGAACGGAACCCAGTCATGAGTATCATGAATCCCCATCCCTCAATGCAGCACGGACTTGTGTCGCTGTGGCGCTTGCGTACCGTCCTGTATTTGGCCCTGCTAAGTGCGTTGTCGATGCTTGGGGCCTTTTGGTTGCGATTTGATCTGCGGCTTGGCCGCGAAGATTGGGTACAGATCGCCGGTGCTTTGCCCCTGGCGCTGGCCTGCCGCCTCATCTCCTTTTACTACTTCCGGCTCGACCGCCGGCCACTGAGTACGGCGAGTTATGCCGACTTGCCGCCCATCGTCGGATCGGTGGCGGCGAGTTCCGTGCTGTTCGGCCTCTTCATCCTGGTGCTGCTGCCTGAACTCAGCTTCCCCCGCTCGGTCCTGCTGCTGGACGCCTTGTTGCTGACGGCGTTTATCTGCGGACTCTACTCCTGGGCCCGCTTGACTACCGAGGCCAAACGCCGGCAATCGCCCGGTGCGCGGCGCGTGCTGGTGGTAGGCGAAGGGCCTGCCGTGCTGGGTGTGCTGCGCGACGTCCGCGCTTCTCAGCAATGGTTACCGGTCGCCGTCCTCACGGGCGATGCCTCCCGCAAGGGTACCGAGTTACTCGGTGTCCGGATTGCTGGCCCGGTGTCGGAGTTAGGCCAGGTAGCGGATAAGACCGGCGCCGACTTGATCTGCTTCGTCAATCCAGGGCTAGGCCGGAAGCGGCTGCTCGAACTAACTTCGCTTTGCCGCCGGGAGGATCGCAACTACGTGCTGCTGCGGAGTCGCAATGCGGTCCGGGAGAGCGCGCAGAGCTGGGTGGATGACGTTTCGATTGAAGTGATCCTGCAGCGAGAGGAAGTGGACATCAACCTCACCGAGGTTGAGCGCTTCATCCAAGGGCGCCGGATCCTGGTGACTGGCGCGGGCGGCTCGATCGGGAGCGAACTGAGCCGGCAGATTGCGAGTTTCCGTCCGGAGTCGCTCTACTTACTCGAGCGCTCGGAGAATAATCTCTTCTTTATCCATCGTGAAATACGCCAACTGTTTCCGGCGCTGAAGGTCGTCCCACTGCTGATGGACATTACCGATCAGTTGACGCTCGATCGGGAGTTTGAGGCGATCCGTCCGGAAGTAGTTTTCCATGCGGCCGCCTTCAAGCATGTCGGGATGATGGAGGACCGTCCGCATGAGGCGATCCGCAACAACGTCATCGGCACGGCGACCGTGGCCCGAGCCGCTTCCCGGGCGGGCGCCGAGCGTTTCATCAACGTCTCCACTGACAAAGCGGTGCGCCCGAAGAGCTACATGGGACTCTCCAAGCGCTTGGCCGAGATGGCGGTGCAGGAGATGAATCAGATGGCCTCCACCAGCTTCGTTACCGTGCGCTTTGGCAATGTCGCGGGCAGCGCCGGCAGTGTGGTGCAACTGTTCCGTCAACAGATTGAACAGGGTGGCCCGGTAACGGTGACCGACCGCGAAGCGCGCCGCTTTTTCATGTCGATTCCGGAAGCCGTACGCCTCGTACTGCAGGCCGCTGTCTTTGGCGAGTCGGGCGGTATTTTCGTGCTGGAGATGGGAACCCCGGTGGTGATACACGAGTTGGCCCGGACGATGATCTCGCTAGCCGGTTATATCCCGGACGTCGACATTCCTGTGGTTTTCACGGGCCTGGGTGCGGCGGAAAAGATGAGCGAAGAGCTTCAGGATGACGATGAGATTACTGAGCCCACCGGACATGGGCGGATTCATATCATCCGTAAGATCAAGGGCGGGCCGCGGACCAGCATGCTCGGCAAAGTAGAGCGCTGGCGCGACTTACTCAAGCAAGGCGAGATCGAACAAGTAATGGGCGAGTTGCCGGAAGTGTGGCCAGCGACGACTCAGGTGCGGGAATTACCGGTGCGTGGCGCGGGCAGCCCCGTGAAAGTGGCGGAGTTAGCTGTGGCGAACGGATCGCCGCTGGCGATAAAGACAATCAAGCGCGTGCCAGTTACCCGCAACTAGGCAACCGCAATTAATGGAGCGAGACAATGAAGAGCGAACAAATGACGGTTCCATTTTTCCGGCCGAGTATCGGAGCCGAAGAAAAGGCGGGAGTACAGAGGGTACTGGACTCCGGCTGGCTAACCACCGGCAAGGTGGCGCGTGAGTTCGAGGAGCGCTTCGCGGAGTACGTCGGCGCGCGCTACGCCGTAGCTTTGAACTCCTGCACGGCGGCCCTCCATCTGGGCCTGGAAGCCTACGGGGTCCGCGAGGGTGACTTGGTGTTGGTGCCCACGATGACCTTCGCCGCGACGGCGGAAGTGGTGCGTTACTTTGGTGCGCGGCCCGTCCTGGTCGATTGCGATCCCCGCACGCTGTTAGTGGACCCGGGCGCCATGGAAGCCGCGGCGGCGAAGTGGGCGCCGACCGGGAAGCTCAAGGCCATGATCCCGATGCACTACGGCGGACAGATGTGCGACATGGACGCGATGAACGAGATTGCCAAGCGCTATCACGTTTCTCTTCTCGAGGACGCCGCGCACACGTTACCCGCCTACTACCGGTCTCACTCGACTGCACCCTGGCGCAGTGTAGGAGAAACATCGCCGATGGCGTGTTTCTCCTTCTACGCGAACAAATGCATCACCACGGGCGAGGGCGGCATGCTCACGACCAGCGATCAGGGGCTAGCCGAGCGCGTGCGTATGATGTCTCTGCATGGGCTCTCGAAGAATGCCTGGACCCGTTTCGAAGCCAAGGGATCCTGGTACTACGAAATTGTCGAGGCCGGTTTCAAGTACAACATGACGGATGTGGCCGCGGCGATCGGCCTGGGCCAACTGGCGCGCGCCAACGAGTTGTGGCGCGAGCGGCAGGCGCTCGCCGTGACTTACCGGGAGTTGTTGGCTAACTGTGGTGACTTACTCACGCTGCATCCGGAACTAGAGGACCGGCAGTCCTCCTGGCATCTTTTCCCGGTTCAACTGAACCTGGAAGCCCTGGCGATTGACCGGGCGCAGTTTATTGAAGAGATGAAGGCAGCGGGAATTACTTGTTCCGTGCATTGGATGCCGCTGCACCTGCATCCTTACTACGTCCGCGAGTATCATTGCCAGCCGGAGGAATTCCCACAGGCTTCGGCGGTGTGGCCGCGCCTGGTGTCGCTGCCGCTGTTTCCGGGGATGAGTCCTGAGGAGATCCAGCACGTGGCGACGTCAGCGAAGGCAATTGTGCAACGTCATGCGCGGCAGGCGGTAGGCGTCTAGATGCCTTGGTGGAAGCGGGCGACCGATCTCACGCTGGTGTGGATCGCGCTGCTGTTTCTGGGGCCGCTGATGCTACTGGCGGCCATTCTGATCAAGCTAAGTTCCCGCGGCCCGGTTTTCTACGTGGCGCCGCGGATGGGCCACCGCGGCGTTCCTTTTGGCCAACTGAAGTTCCGCACGATGCACGTGGGCGCAGACCGGCAAGGCGCGTTTACCGCCCAGCAGGACCGTCGCGTCTTCCCGGTGGGGCGTTGGCTCCGTCTTTTCAAGATTGACGAATTGCCGCAAATTCTGAATATTCTGCGCGGAGAGATGTCGGTTGTGGGCCCTCGGCCAGAGGATATCTCCACGGTGGAAAGATGTTACTCACCGGAGCAACGACAGGTATTGGAGGCGGTGCCTGGCTTAACGGGCCTGGTGCAGGTGCGCTTTTTTCCCGAACTGTCCGTGGTGGATCCCGGCGGCATGGATCCGCAGGAGCACTATCAGCGCGTCATCCTGCCGATGCGGTTGGAGATGGACTTCGAGTACATCCGGCGCCAGTCGTTCTGGTTTGATGCCGGGCTCATTCTGCAAACCATCTATCTGATTCTCGTCAAGGCGCCGGCCCTGGCGCTGGGGATGGCGCCGAGGAAAGTAGAGTTGTCCCGCGTATGACCGCGAGCGCTCAGGCCGGTCTGGACCCGCTGTTCGCTACCGCCCGGCTGGACGGGCTGCGGCGCGGATTGCTGGTGCTGGTCTGCGCGCTTTTCCCGGTTTCGAAGGTGGTGAACAACGGCGGCAAGTTGATGAACCTGGCGCTGGCCGACTTACTCCTGCCGCTAGCGCTGCTGCTGTTGCTCTGGCGGTCGATGTCGAGTGGGTTCCGTTGGCCTTCTGCGGTCGCATTTCTGCTGAATGTTGGGGTGCTTTCGGCCACGGCGCTTTGGAACTTACAGCTAACGGCTGATTACAAAAGCCCGCTGGGCGCGTTGGTGGAAATTGCGAAGAGCCTTTCGCTGTGGGTGTACTTTTACCTGGCCGTGAACTTCATTGAAGACGCGCGTGATCTGCGCTGGGCCTTGCGGGCGTGGGTAGGGTCAAGCGCGGTGGTCGCCGCGTTGGGCGTAGGCGGATCACTACTTTACCAGTGGGCGGGGGTAGAGACGGTGTTTTCCCTGCAATTTCGCGCGCAGGGTACGTTTGAGGACTCCAACCTCTTTGCCGCGCATATTGGGGTGAGTTTCTTTCTCACACTACTCTACTGGCAACTGCAGGGACGGCGCGAACGATGGCTTTGGTGGGTGATGCCCCTGCAATTGGCGGCCGTGTTTCTGTCGGCGTCGCGCGGGAGCTTGATGGCCGTTGGCGCGGCGCTCGCCGCGTTGGCCTTTTTCTTCAGTTCTACTCGCGTGAAGTGGGCGGTGGGCATCAGCTTGTTGATGAGCGGCCTGCTGGTGATGTCGTTGCCGAACCGTGACGAGTGGTTGAACTCGAATCCGGTCACCGCGCGATTGACGACTACCACGGTGGATCTGGACAATCCCGAAGCACAGCAGCGCCGCGAACTGTGGAATGTGGCGTGGCGGACGTGGCAGGCGAATCCGTGGCTGGGCGTCGGGCGGGGCAACTATGGTTTGGGACAGGGCGGCGAAGCGCAAGCGATTGGCTTCGCGCACAATACCTACTTGGGGCTCCTGGCGGAAACCGGCATCCTCGGCTTTATGACCTACGCGATGGTGGTGTTGGCCATGGCGGTACCAGCGTTACTCGTGGCGAACCAACAGGGCCATGGACAGGCGAGTCTTTTGCTGGCTGGATTGGTGGTGATTGCGCTCGCGGGCGTGACGATTAACATTGAGAACTATCGCGGCCTGTGGATGTTACTCGCGCTCATGGAGGCCTACCGGAGGGTGTGCGTGGGGCCGCTGCTGCCGGAACGTATATTGGCACTGCGGCGGCGGACTAGCGAGGTGCGGCATGCGCATGTTGCGTGACGCGCGTCTGATGAGCGGCAGCGCCGCGGTTAGTGTGGTGCTGGCGGTGTTACGGTCAGTGCTGGTGTTGCGGATTCTTGGCCCTACGACGATGGGGATCTGGAAGACGGTAATGGTGATTTACATGACCGGCGATTTTCTACGTTTGGGAATCTCGAAGGGCATGTCGATGCGTTTACCTGCGTTCGCGGGGCAGGGACGCGAGGACGAGATCGAGCGGGATCTGCGGTCGGCGGGCGCGTATATTCTGATGGCGGGTCTGGCGTTCGCCGCGATCCTGCTGGGGGCAAGTTTCTTCGCGGCGAATGCGAGTTACGCGCTGGCGCTCCGGCTGATGGCGGCGGTGATGCTGTTGGCGCAACCGCACCAGTATCTGCGGGAGTTGGCCGGAGCTCGCCAGCGTTTCGCACTGCGGGGCCGTGAGCTGATGCTGGCGGGCGCGGTGGATCTACTGGGAGCCGTGGTGCTGAGCTACTGTTTCGGCTTGGCCGGCATTGGCGTCGCGACCATCGTCGGCATCGCGTTTCCGGTGTGGTATTTGTGGCGCGAGCAGCCGGATGCGTTCCGGATGGGTTGTGAGCCGGCTCGGGTAAAGATATTGATGGCCACGGGCATTCCAATTTCCCTGGCGGATTCGATGTTTGGGTTGCTCCGATACCTGGATTTGCTGTTACTCACGCCGATTCTCGGGCCAACCATGGCGGGTTACTACGCCGTGAGTATGATGATCAATGAATTTTCGATTTTCATCGCGAATTTCGGCGTATCGCAGGTGATCAGCTCGCACTTACTCAAGGAGTATGGCCGCGTCGGTTGCGTGAAGAGCGTGGTGGTGTTCTATGAGGCGCCGATTCGCCTATTCAGCTACCTCTTGCCGCCGTTGCTGGCGATCGGGACCTTGTGGGTCGGTCCGGTGGTGCGCTTGGTGTTACCGCAGTACGCGGCAGGAATTGAGGCGGCGGCGATCACGGTCTGGGGGGTGTTCTTCCTGTCGATCCATTGCGCGGTGACGCCGTTCTTTCGGGCCGCGGAGCGTTTTGGGATGGTCCTGCGGCTGTTGGCGGTGATGCTGGCGGTCACGTCCTTGGCACAGTGGTTGGTCCTCACGAACGGCGGCGGACTTTGCGGCGCGGCCTGGACGAGTTTGGCGGCGCTGGGCGTCGTGGTGAATGCCGAGTTGTTCATTGCGCGCGAGGCGGCTGGCGAGCCGCTGGGCAAGATCCTGCTGTTTTTGGGGTCAATCAACCTGCCGCTGTTGATGATGATTGGGCTGATGCAGGCCATGGAAGCTGGCCGGGTGGGCCTGTGGCTGCAGGGTGCGCTGGTGCTTGCCGCGTATGCGCCGGTACTCGCGATTTATGAGTCGAGATTTTCGATGTTACGAATGGTGAAACAACATGGTTGAACTGGAAGCGGGAGCCGGTATTGAGCTGGCGAAGGCCGGCGTACGGCCGGGTGAGCGGCTGGCCGAGTTGCTCGAGCGGCGCGGACGCCGCGTGTATGAGGCCAGCGGCGTTTGGTGGGCGAATGTGGATATCGACAGCCGCTATTTCACCAGTCTGCCGGATCAAGTGAGTATCGAGCCGCGGCGGGACGAGGTACAAGCATTGCTCCACCGCGCGGGTGGAGTGGTGGCGCGCTACCCTTCTAACCGGCAGGTGGGATTGCCTTGTGGCGCCTACGTGGTTCAGGATCGTAGCTACTGTTTGCCGAAGTTACAGAAGCGAACGCGTAACTTTGTCCGGCGCGGCCTGGAGAGCTGCCAGATCCGGCCCGTTGAGCGGAAAGAGTTGTTGGTGCAGGGCCTCGAACTCAATCTGGCGACGATGGCGCGGCATGGACGCAGCCGGCCGGAGTTTGGGGATCCGAAGACGTGGGCGCGCACCGTGGAGGCTGTTTATTCTACGCGAGGTTCGGAGTGTTGGGGCGCGTTTGTGGGCGATCAGATGGCCAGTTATGTGATGTCCTGCCGCGACGCGGGTTGGGAGCACTTACTGATTCAAATGTCGCGGCCCGAGTTATTCAAGAGTTACCCGAATCACGCCATTGATTATTTCCTGATTGAGCGGGCGATGAGTCTTCCCGAGGTGGTAGGAGTGTGCCTAGGCACGTTGCCGCTCAGGATTAGCGAGGGATTGCACAACTACAAGATTCGTATGGGCTACGAGGTAAGGCCGCAAGATGCGGTGGTGGTGGTGCATTCACTACTCGAGCCCTTGGCAACCTCGCGGCTGGCGGGGCCGTTGGCCCGTCAGGCGGGGCGCTTCAGCCAGTTGGCCGGGCTGGCGGAGCGGCTGGAGATTCTGGCGGCCGGCGCGCGAATGTCGTCGCTCGAAGAGGACCAGGCGATTGCGCAGGAGTTGGCGGATTGGGTACGGCGGCGGACGGTGGTGGCTGGTGAAGGAGAGAGCGATGTTTAAGCAGAAGGTGGGTCGCGGGCTGGCGCGGTTTATGGAGTTGCGCGGGCGGCGCATTGTGGAGTCAGAGAGCGCGCTCTGGCATTCGACGGACGGCAAGATGCTGATGAGCCTGCCCTACCATTTGGCGCTCGATCCGGAACCCGGCGAAATGCGCAACTTACTCCGGGGGACGGGCAGCCTGGGAGTGCGGTATCCGTCGATCACGCGTGAAGGCACGCCCGGCGGACTCTATGTGTGCCGGGACAAGGAATATAGTCTCAAGACGGTGCAGTCGCGCTTACGCAGCAAGGTGAGGCGCGGCTTGGAACACTGCGAGGTCCGCGAAGTAACTCCGTCCGAGTTACTGGGCCAAGGGCTACGCCTGAATCAGGAGACGATGTCGCGGCAGGGGCGCTACGAGAGCGAATTTGGCGAGGCTTTGCCCTTTGCCCGCCTGGTAGGTGCGGTGGACGCCTCGGCCAGGATTACGGCCTTCGGTTCGTTCATTGACGGCATCCTGGGCGCTTACGCGGTGACTTACGAGGAGGATGGCTGGTTTCACATCCTGCACCAGATGTCGCGGTTGGATTGTCTGGAGCACTACCCAAATCACGCTTTGGCGTACACGCTGACGGAAGCGGCTTTGTCGAGGCCGGAAATTGTGGGGATGAGCTATGGTTTGAAGTCGCTGGTGAATACGGCGGGCTTGCACGACTTTAAGCTGCGCATGGGCTTTGAGTGTCTATCGCAGAATATGGTGTGCGAATTGCACCCGATGGCCTCCGGCATGTTGACCAGTGGACTGGCGAGCTTCGGCCTCAGAACGGTGCGCAAATGTTTCCCCAGGGATCAGCGCCTGGAACGCGTGCAGGCGGTGATTTCTTCGGCGCGGGTGGCGAAGGGCCTGGTGCCGCTGGAGCCGGTGATGGCCGGATCGATGGAGAGCGAGGCGGCGAGCCAGGAGGAAGTAGCATGAAGGCGTTACAGGTGTTAGCGGGCGGCGCTTGGGGCGGCGGAAGCGTCGTGGTGCTGTCGATCGTGAAGGCGATGATCGCGCGGGGCGATAAGGTGTGGGTAGTGGCGCTGGACCCCGAGACCCAGCAGCATTTTCGGGATGCCGGAGCCATTCCGGTGGACATTCCCGGTTGGCGGCGGTCGCTTTCGCCGCTCGACGTCGTGCCGCTGTTTCACCTCTACAATCTGTGCCGCCGCGAGAAGTTTGACCTGGTGGCGACTCACACTTCGAAGGGCGGTATGTTGGGGCGGCTGGCGGCGCGGATGGCGGGCGTGCCGAACATTATTCACTATGTGCACGGGTTTGGCTTCCACCAGTTCACGCCCGCGCTGGTGAAGCAGGTTTATGTAGCTTGCGAAAAGCTGGGCGCGCGCTGCGCGGACCTGATGATTACCGTGGGCGAGGAGCACCGGCAGATCGCCATGAAGCTGGGCATCGAACGCGGTGACCGCATTCGCACCATTCTGAATGGCATCGACGTCGATCGCTTCCTGGGCGTTGATCGCGTCGGCGCGCGGCGCCAGTTCGGCTTTGGGCCGGACGAAATCATCCTCGGTAGCGTGGGACGGCTGGCGACACAGAAGGGCTTCGAATACATGATTGACGCCCTGCCGGAGATCCTGGCGGAGCATCCGCGGGTGCGGCTGGTGCTGTCGGGCGAAGGCGAACTGGAGGCGGCGTTGCGGACGCGGGCCGCGGAGCGCGGCGTCGGGGCGAAGGTGACTTTCCTCGGCTTCCGACGCGAAGTGCCCGCGTTGCTGGCGGCCTTTGACGTCTTTGTGCATCCCTCGTTGTGGGAGGGCCTTTCCATCTCGTTGATGGAGGCTATGGTGGCCGGATGCCCGATTGTGTGTAGCCGCATTCCGGGCAACGTCGAGATGATACGGCATGGGGAGACGGGTTTGTTTTCTGAGCCGGCCATGCCCGCGAGCATCGCGGCGCAACTCTGCGACCTGCTGGCCGACCGGGAACGCGCGACGGACCTGGGCCTGGCCGCGCGCCACGAGGGGATTGAGCGTTTCTCGGTAGAGCGCATGGTGGACGAGAATATTGCCGCCTATGACTCGGTGGTGCTCCGCAAGACGCCTTGGCTGCTGAATAGCCCCAAAACACTAGTGGGGAGTCGCGTTTGAAACACGGCTGGCTCATCTTGTGGGCAAGCTTGCTGTGCGCCCAGGTGGAGACCGGAACGCATTGGCCGGGCGTCTCCGACTTTCCGCGATTGAAGAGCCTGGGCTATAGCTTTGTCGTGACGACCGTGGATGGCAATCCGAACAACTGGGCGACTACGTTCGACGCGGCCGACCGCGCGGGCTTGAAGCTGATTATCGGCATCTACAATCCACCTTATACACTTTCAAACGGTATTTGGACGATAACGCCGACGGGGCAATCTTTCATCCGCTACGCGCAGTCGCGCTCGGCGCTGGTGAAGGCGCTCTTCGTCTTCAACGAGCCCTACTGGGTGGACCCGTGGACCTACCGCACCAGCCTCTGCGGCCAAGTGAGCGCGGCGGACCTGCGCACCTTGCGCACGGAGATTCGGAAGCTGTGGCCGGAAGCCAAGATCTTTCACGACATCGGCGCGCCGCAATCCTGGGCGCCGGGCGGGGAAGTGAACCGCGAGAATGCCTGCATCGGGAACAAGTACGCGGACCAGACCGGCGTGGCCGACTTCGTGGGAGTCTGGTATTACCCGTTTGAGACGAATGGCTACTTGAAGACGCAAGCGCTCGCCGCGATGCGCGCGTCGCTCGAATTCACGAAGACGCGCATGGGCGCCGAGACGGTGTTCGATGCGCAGGCCTTCCGTTGCCGCAACTGTGGCGGTGAAGCGTCGCGGTTTCCCACCGCGGCCGAGATCAAGGACTGGAATTGCGCGCTGCGCGAACTGCAGCCGCACGCCATCAGTTGGTACGTCTGGCGGCAGAATCTCTATGACGACTACCTGGCGAATTACCCGGCGCTGTGGCCGAATACGAGCCCCTCGGCCTGCGGCGGAACGGCGGCGGCGCCGGTGCCGGATTTAAGCAGCGTGGCCAGCGCGGCGACCTTCCAGTCCGCATTGCCGATGGCGCCGGGCTCCATTGTGTCGATCTTTGGCGAGCGCTTCGCTTCTGAGGTGCAGGTGGCGGGTACGAACCGTCTGCCGAAAGAACTCAGCAGCACGGCGGTGTTGCTGAATGGCGACACGCTGCCGCTGTATTTCGTCGCGCCGACGCAGATTAACGCGCTGCTGCCCTACGATGTGCCCGCGGGCAACGCGGCGTTACAGATCCGGCGGGGCACGGAAGTGAGCGGCAAGCTCACCCTGCGCGTGGCGGACCAGGCGCCGGGCATCTTCACGTTGAACGAGGGCGGAACGGGCGCCGCCGTGGCGGTCGATGCGCTGACCAATCAGGTGGTGACCGAGAGCAATCCGATTGCGGCCGGGTCCTTTGCGGTGATCTACGCCACCGGGTTGGGCCGGCTGCGCGCGGCGCTCGCGACCGGTGAGATTCCGATGGCCGCCAACGAGGCCGCGGTACGGCCGGTGGTGACCCTGAACGGCAATCCAGTGACGGTGCTCTACGCCGGCGTAACGCCCGGATACCTGGGCCTCTATCAGGTGAACATTCAGGTGCCCTCCTCGCTGGCGCCGGGCACCTATCCGCTACGGATTACGCAGAGCGGCGTGGCGAGTAACCTCGCTACCCTGACGGTGCGTTAGTCAGTTTGCGAGGGTGCCGCGCAGCAATTGCTGTTGAATGCGCTCGAACACGGGCAGGCAGTCCGGCAGCGTGTTGACGACGAAGTGAGCGCCGGCCGCCTTCAGTCGCGTGCGCGCATTAGCCGCGCGCAGTTTACGCTCGGTTTCCGGCAGTTGGCTGAGCGACGCCAAACCCGTGCCCATCTCGTTGCCGGTCTCGGCCACGCCGATCGTCCACATACCCGCGCTGCGCCCTTCCTCGACGTCAGCCACGGTGTCGCCCACTTTGATGCAGGCACCGAGTGGATGCAAGCGCATGCGGGTGGCGACCTGATAACACATGTACGGCGCCGGGCGGCCGATGCCGGTGTCGTCGGGGCAGGCGCTCGCTTCCGGGGTGAAGCCTTGGCGGCGGCCGAAGTCAATCATCTGTTCCAGCACCGGCCGCGGTTGGCTGGTGGTTGTCGCGACACGAACGCCGAGTTGCCTGAGGAACTCGTGCAGCGGCAATACGCCGGGCAGGAGGTCGCGTGACGAGGTTTGCAGCTCAAAGGCTATGTAGCGCTCGTGCAGGTAAGACAGATCGCGCTCTTCGGCGGCGCGGCCGTGCCGCGCGACCCACGCTTCGCGGACCGCTTCACTCTCAAAAAGTCCGCGCAGTTGCTCGAGCTTGGCCACGCCCATTCTCCGGCGCAGGTCGCCTTCGGTGGGATGAACGCCGGACTCCTGCATCGCGCTCCGCATGGCCTGGACAGCTCCTTCGCAGCCATGGTCAGTCACTGTGCCGCCCCAGTCGAAAATGACGGCCTGGATGGGCCCGCGATAGATTTTCGCACTCATTCCTTGCTTTATCGGTGGAATGGCCCAGGGCCAAGATGAGGGATGTTACCTAGGCCGGTAGCCGGGCCCTCGCAGGGCCTTACCGGGTTTGGCTCCGGTGTGCTTCCCGTCCGCCCACACTTCCACACCGTTTACGAAGACGTGCTCGATGCCGGCGGAGACTTGATGCGGATTCTCGTAGGTCGCGCGTTCAGCGACGGTGCGTTCATTGAAGAGGACCAAGTCCGCGGCCATGCCTTCGCGGAGCACGCCCCGGTCATGGATCGAAAGGCGGGTGGCTACCGCGGAGGTGACCTTGCGGATCGCCTCCTCCAGCGGGAGCACCTTTTCGTCGCGGACGTACTTCCCCAGGATGCGTGTGTAGGTGCCGTAGGAGCGCGGATGGACGCGCGACGTGGCGTTGGCCGGATTGGGCCCGCCGGCGTCGGTGCCGATCTTGATCCACGGCAATTGCAACTGCCGCTTCACATTCGCTTCGCTCATCATGAAATAGACGGTGCCGATGCGTTGGCGCTCGCTCAGCACGAGGTCCATGGCGGCGTCCACCCAGTGCTTATTCATGGCGGCGGCGATCTCGTTCAAACGTTTGCCCACGTACTTCTGGTTCTCCGGCTTGTTCAAGCCCAGCACCAGCACGCCCTCCGGCCCGGCTTGCAAACAGAGATTCTCGTAGTTCACCTTGCCGGATTCGATCTCCGTTTTGATCCGCTGCCGAATGGCTAAGTTGTCCAAGTTGGCGAAGAGCTTGCCGTCGGCGGCGACGTCGGCCGGAAAGCAGGATGTGAGCCCCGTGGACCCCGCGGTGTACGGATACATGTTCGCTTGTACGTCAAGTCCCGCCGCGCGCGCCTGCTCAATGCGGGCAATGGCCGCGTCCAGCTTGCTGTAGTTTTCCTTGCCCGCCGCCTTCAGATGATAGATCTCCACCGGCACGCCGCCGCGGCGTCCGATGTCGATGGCCTCGTCGATCGCTTCCAAGAGTTGATCCGCTTCGGAGCGCAGGTGGGTGATGTAGACGCCGCCGTAGGGCGACATCGCCTTGGCCATTTCGACGAGTTCGTCCGTGTTGGAATAGCTGTCGGGCGGATAGATCAAGGCGGAGGCGATCCCGAAGGCGCCATCCTCCATGCCGAGGCGGATTACGCGCTGGAGTTCCTGCGTCTCCACGGCCGTCAGCCGGCCGGGGGCCATCGCCTTCATGTATTGCCGGAGCGTGCCGGCGCCCATGAAGGAGCCCATGTTGACACTGCCACCGTGGGTCTCCATGGCGCGCAGCCATTCGTCGAAGCCGTGGTCGCCGGCGAAGCGGATGGGGCCGCCGCGGCTCATGGCGCTGCCCGGAGTCTGCGTGGAGGTGCGGCTATTGGCCGGCGCATTGCTGCTGCCTTCGCCCATGATCTCGGTGGTGACCCCCTGGGACACTTTGCCGATCACGCGCCCGTCGCCGTTCAGTAGATAGTCGCGCGAATGGCCTTGAATGTCGATGAAGCCAGGCGAGAGCACCAGGCCCGTGGCGTCGATGCGCCGCTTGGCCGGGGCGCTTTTCAAGAGCCCAGCGGGGGTCAGCTTGGCGATGCGCCCGCCCTGCACGGCGAGGTCGCCGTGGAACCACGCGGCACCCGTTCCATCCACCACTTTGGCTCCGGAAATCACAAAATCATAGCCCTGCGCCAGCAAGGAAAGAGTTGACATCCCAGTCAGGAAAAACAAGCGCCACATACGAATCGAAGGTAGCATAATGAAGCTATGACCCCAGCCATCTCCGACGTTGCTCCCGTGGCGCTCACGCAGTTGACCGAAGAAGAGCGGATGTTCCGCGCGAGCGTGCGTAAGTTTGCCCGGGAGAGAATCCGGCCGCTGGTGCGCGAGATGGACGATCATGGCCGGCTGGCGCCTGGCGTCGTGCGCGATCTCTTCGCCCTGGGCCTGATGGGCATCGACATTCCCGAGGAGTACGGCGGGCAGGGCGGCAGCTTCTTCCAGGCCGTGCTCGCGGTGGAAGAATTGGCGGCCGTGGATCCGTCCGTGGCCGTCGTGGTGGACGTGCAGAATACGCTCGTCAACAACGCCGTGCATCGCTGGGCCAACGACGCGCAGAAGAAGCAGTACTTGCCTCAATTGGCCACGCGTACCGTGGGCGCCTACGCTCTCTCCGAAGCCTCCTCCGGTTCGGACGCCTTCGCCTTGACCACCCGGGCCGAAGAGAAGCACGACCACTGGGTGCTGAATGGCCGTAAGCTTTGGATCACCAACGCGCACGAAGCCGAGCTCTTCCTGGTCTTCGCGAACGCCAATCCCGCGGCGGGCTACAAAGGCATCACCGCGTTTCTGGTGGAGCGCGGCTTCCGCGGTTTCGCGGTGGGCAAGAAGGAGGACAAGCTCGGCATCCGCGCGTCGTCCACCTGCGAACTGCTGCTGGATGGCTGCCGGGTGCCCAAGGAAAACGTGATGGGCGGCGTAGGCATCGGCTACAAGATCGCCATTGAGACGTTGAACGAAGGCCGCATCGCCATCGGCGGACAGATGCTGGGCCTGGCGGCCGGCGCGTTGGAACACGCAGTGGCTTACGCGAAAGAGCGGCAGCAGTTCGGCAAGGCGATCGGCGAGTTCCAGGGCGTCCAGTTCAACCTGGCGGAGATGGCCGTTAAGGTGGAAGCCGCGCGCTTGCTGGTCTATAACGCTGCCCGATTGCGCGATGCCGGTCAACCCTTTGCCACGGAAGCGGCGATGGCCAAATACTACGCGAGCACCATCGCCGAAGAGGTGGCCTCGGCGGCCGTGGAGGTCTTCGGCGGCGCGGGCTTCACCAAGGACTATCCCGTGGAAAAGCTCTACCGTGACGCCAAAATCGGCCGCATTTACGAGGGCACCAGCAACATGCAGCGCGTGGTGATTGCGAAGGCGCTGTTGGGCAAATGATTAGGGCGCGCGGAAGACGATCCCGCGTTGCTGGTTGAGCTTCTCGCTACGCGATGCGTCCACTGACTTGAGGGGCGCTTTTCTTACCTGATCGCCGACGACGACATAGGCGAGTTGGTCGCCTTCCGCCCAATAGGCCCAAACGGGCTCAACGCGGCCGTCCTGGAAGGCGATGATCGCCACCTGTCCGGCGACTGTCTGGGAAGGTGGTAGCGTTCCGCCGCCGTACTCGCGCATCTCGGGCTTGGCTTTGTCGGCCTGGTAGAGCGGGCTGCTCACCAGCACCGGTGTCTTCGGCTCCGGTGGCGGTGGAGGCTGAACGATTTCGACCCGCGGCGGGAAGCCCCAAAAACCGCCTCCCCAATAGCCAGGACGAGTGATCACGTTCCGATGCACGGGCGGCGCGGGCCGCTGGATGGTGAGGCCGCTACCGGGAACGCTGAGCCGGCCCTGCGCCAAGGCTGAGAGGGCGAGTCCGCTGAGGCACAGCAGTAGTCTCATACTGCTATTTTCCCTCCTTTCGCTGAGGGAACTCAAGCAAATTCGGACCTGAGAGGGGCCCCCAGAGTGGTTACGGGCTTCAGCCCGTAGTCGCAGGATTACTGGTCCACCAGCGCATCCCCAATGAGTCACGATGAACGAAGGAATCGAGTGGACTGCATGATGTGGACCGAACTGCACTGGATTGAGGGATCACGGCCGGGCAAACTGGCCATGGCCGCACGTCCCCGTGGCGGAGAATGGCTGAATGACGAACTGGCCAGTTGGCGAGGGGCCGGCGTCGATACCATCTTCTCTTTGTTGACTCCGGACGAAGAAAAGGATCTTGAACTCATGCCCGAGGAGGCCTTCGCCCTATCGCGCGGGATGAGATTCCTCCGGCTGCCGATCCCTGATCGAGAAGTACCACGCTCAGACGAGCAACTGTCGGAGTCGCTTGGCAAGCTACAGGCAGAGTTGGAAGGTGGACGAAACGTGGTCCTGCATTGCCGACAGGGCATTGGGCGCACCGGTTTGGCGGCTTGTCTCTTCGTGGCTAACGGTGGGCATCCCGACGAAGTGGTACAACGGCTCAGCGCGGCGCGTGGCATGGCCGTACCCGAAACACCTGAACAGCGTCAGTGGATCGATCACTACGCGCGCGCACTTAGCGTGACGCCGTCCAGCCCGGAAGGTTAGTGACCGGGTCCTCCCGCGCAAAATCGTCTGAAGGTAGGGGAAAATAGGGCGTATGGGATTTGCACTTTGGCGCATGGATGATCAGGCGTGGGCCTCTGGGACCCACGAGTACCGGCCTATGGGCACGGCCGTGATCGCCGCCAGCCAACTCTTCCGCGCCCGCGATTTCTCGAGCCGCCGCCGGCCACCGTCACGCCAACTCGCGGCCTTCGAGGGCATGTTCGCGTCTCTCGAGGACGTCAACCGCCACCTGCAACGCCCCCGGCCGAAGCAGGGCCGGGCGCGATTGCTGACGGTGATTGATTAAAGCCCGAAGACGAAGATCGCGGACTGCGAAGCGATGGCCACGTACTGCTTGCCGCCGACGGCATACGCCATCGGCGAGGCGATGATATTGGCGCCCGTGTAGTAGTGCCACAGATACCGGCCCGTCCGCGACTCCAGCGCGATCAGGTTGCCGTCGTTGCTGGACGCGAAGACCACGCCGCCCGCGGTCGCCAGCACTCCCGTCGCGGACGAGCCCACCTGCAACGGGAAATTCCACTTGAGCGCGCCCGTCAGCGCGTCCAAGGCACGTACCGCGCCCGGAGTGCCGACTTTGGGATCGACTTCGACGCCGCCTCCGGTGAAACCTTCGCCGGGCACCGGCGGCTTCGTCACGCTGGTGTACGTGGCGCAAGCCTCGCGTACCGACACCAGAAAGAACTTCGTGGCCGGATCATACGAAGGCGAGCCCCAATTGGCAGAGCCGGCCGCGTCCGGGCAAACGTAGTTGCCCGCGGGCGTGGGCGTCGTGCTGGGCAGCACGATGGGCCGGCCCTTGGCGTCCAGCCCGCTGGCCCAGGTCTGTCTGGCGAAGGCTTGGCCGGTGAGGAACTCGCCGCTCTCGCGGTCCAGCACGTAGTAGAAGGCGTTGCGCTGCGCGGTGACGAGCAGTTTGCGCTGCTTGCCCTTCACGAAGCCGTCGATCAGCACGGGCGTCTGGTTGGCGTCCCAGTCATGGACGTCGTGCGGCGTGAACTGGAACCACCATTTGATCTTGCCCGTCTTGGGGTCGAGCGCCAGTACGGAACAAGAATAAAGATTGTCGCCCTCGCGGACCGGGCCGTCGTAGTCGGGGCCGGGATTGCCGGTCATCCAGAAGATGGTGTCGGTGGCAGCATCGTAGGTGCCGGTGGTCCAGGTGGGAGCGCCGCCGTAGTCTGCCGAAGATTCGGGCGCCCAGGTCTTGCGTTGCGGATCGCCCGGTTGCGGCGTCGAGTGGACGCGCCACAGCTTCTTGCCCGTCGCCGCGTCGTAGGCGTCGACGAAGCCCGTCAGCGCGCATTCGCCTGACGTGACGCCAACGATGATCTTGCCGTCGATGGCCAAGGGCGCATGGGTGATGGAGAAGCCCCTGCGGTAATCATCCACTTCGATATCCCACACGACGCTGCCGCTCGTCGCGTCGAGCGCGACGAGGTGCGTATCGAGCGTCGCCATGTAGAGACGGTCGCCGAACGCGGCCAGGCCGCGGTTCGTCATCACGGTGCAGTGGCTGGCAACATTCGGCAGCCGCCGCGTGTATTGCCACAGCGGACGCCCGGTGCGGGCATCGAGCGCGGCGGCGTTGTTCAACGGGCCGGTGACGAACATCAATCCGTCAATCACCAGCGGCGTGGTCTCGACGGTGTTGCCGCCGAGTTGATAGGTCCAGGCCGATTTGAGCGACGCGGCGTTGGCCGGAGTTACTTGCTTCAGGCCCGAATAATGCGTGCCCTGTAAGTCGCCCCAGTAGGTGAGCCAATTTTGCGGCTCGGCCTGCGGATTCTGTAGCCGCGCCATCGTGACATTGAAGCCGGGCGCGGGCTTCCAGGGCAGGGAAGCGTCGTAAGTGGGGGTCGTCTTGTAGAGAAATGCCGTGACGTCGGCGCGCTGGGCTTCCGAGAGCGAAGGATGCGGCTGCGTTAGTACCTTCGCGGGCCCGCGTTTATCGAGTAAGTGCCACTTTCCCTGGGTGTCAAGTAACTGCAAGGTAAAGGTATCCTCGCCCTTGCGTGCGCCCGTAATTCCGTTGGCCGTCACCAGAGAAACCGGCTCACTCAGACGCTTCGTTAACACCGATGGCCGGTACTTGGCGCGGATATTCGATAAGTCGCCGCCGAGTAAGCCGCCCTGCCCGCCGAACATATGGCAGCTACGGCAATTCGCTCCGAATAACTTACTGCCGTTGGCCTCGTTTCCGGTGGCGCGGTCCGCGCTCTCGCTCAACGACAGCAAGTAAGTCGCGATGGCCTCGGCCTCGGCGACGGGCATGGTGATCGCCGGCATCTGCGTGCCGGGGATGCCCTTGACGATGTTGCGGACCAGGTCCGCGGGCGCGCTGCCGTGCTTCCAGTCGCCGGTGGTGAGATCCGGTCCCCGGCCGCCCTTCGCGGTATCGCCGTGGCACGCCGAGCACTGCCGCACGAACAGCTTTTGCCCCTCGCGCACCGCTTCCGGATGCTGCGCCCAAGCGAGGCTACCCCACAGCAGCAGCGCCAGTCTCACGAGTTTACGCCGGAGCACAGGAAGCCGCCATCCACGGCGATGGCTTGGCCGGTGATGAAGCTCGCGGCGTCCGAAGCCAGCAGCACGGCCGCGCCGACGAGTTCCTCGGCCTTGCCGAAGCGCTTCATCGGCGTCCGCAGCAGGAATTCGCGTCCCCGGTCCGTACCGTTGAGCAGCGCCGAGTTGAGATCGGTGAGAAAGACGCCGGGCGCAATCGCGTTCACGTTCACCCCTTGCCGCGCCCACTCAATCGCCAGGCTCTTGGTGAGCGACAGCACGCCGGCCTTCGAAGCGGCGTACGCGGCTACTTCGTTCAAGCTCACGAACGAACTCAGCGACGCGATGTTGATCACCCGGCCATGCCCGCTCTTCACCAGCGGCTCATGAAACACCTGGCAAGCCACCACCATGCTGGTGAGGTTGGTGTCCATCACCGAATGCCATTCGTCCACCGTCATGGCGACGGTGGGCTTGCGCATGGTCTTGCCGGCGGCGTTCAGCAGGATGTCCACCCCGCCCAATTGCTTCACCACCTGATCGCGGAAAGCGAGGATCTGCTCGCGGTCCATTACGTCGCAGGTCTGGCGGAGGGTGCGGCGCCCGAGCGCCTCGATCTCCTGAGCCACCTCGTCAATCAGGTTCTCCCGCCGTCCCGTGACGACCACGTCCGCGCCCGCCTTCGCTAAGCCGAGAGCCAGCGTACGGCCCAAGCCAGACGTGCCCCCCAAAACGACGGCGACGCGGCCGCTCAAATCCATGTAGTTGTGTACCGATGCCATGCGAATCTCAGTTTACGCCCAATCGACCACGGCCTTCACGACGCCCGCCTCCGGGTCCAGCCAATCGGGAAAGCGCGCGGTCATCTCGTCCACCGGCACGCGGTGCGTCACCCAGGGCTTCGTGTTGATCTCGCCGCTCTCCATCAGGCTAATGATGCGCCGGTGCTCGGCGGGCGTGCTGTTGCGCGTGGCGAGCAGCGTGATCTCCTTCCGGTGAAAGTCCGGATCGTGGAACGTCACGTCGCCCACAAAAAGACCCACATAAACCAGCTTGCCGCCGTTAGCGACGAAGCGAAACGCCGCCTGCATCGATTGCGGATTGCCGGTGCAATCGAAGACCAGCGTCGCGGGCGGAATGCCTTCGGCGTCCGCGTGGCAGGCCCGCAGCGCATAGTTCGCCGCGGCGAAGGCGCGGCGCGCAGCGCTCAGATCCAGGAGTTCCACTGAAGCGCCTTCCAGGCGCAGGAACTCAATCACCGACAGGCCGATCGGCCCGGCGCCGATCACGAGCACCCGCTCCCCTTGGGCCGGGCTGCCGCGCAGCACGGCATGCGAGCCGATGCCCAACGTCTCTACCAGCGCCAGTTGCTCCGTGGCGAGCCGCGCGTTTGGATACAGATGTGTCGCGGGCACGGTGAAGCGCTCGCGCATGCCGCCATCCACGTGAACACCGAGCACCTTCAGGCTCTCGCAGCAATTCGTCTTGCCGCGCAGGCAGGCTTGGCAATGGCCGCAGTTTAGATAAGGATTCACCGCGCACCGGTCTCCTACCTGCACGCCCTGTGCCCCCGCCCCCACCGCCAGCACCTCGACGGCCAACTCATGCCCCAGGATCCGCGGATAGCTGAAAAAGGGCTGCCGACCCCGGTAGGCATGCAGATCCGTCCCGCAGATGCCTACGCTCAACACGCGGACCAGCGCGTCGCCGCCGGCCAACACTGGCTCGTCACTCTCGTGCCAGGCGAATTGGCCCGGCTTTTCTAAAATCAGATTGCGCACAGCTAGCAGTTTAGCCGATGGGGCTACACTCAAAAGGAAGTGCGAGAACACGAAACAGTTTCCTACCTCGAACGGCGCATCGTCGCGAAGCCTCGCGTCGGCATTATCCTCGGCAGCGGACTCGGCGCCTTCGCCGACACTCTCACCCATCGCCTGGAGATTCCCTACGCCGACATCCCCGGCTGGCCCGCGTCCACCGCCATTGGCCACGCCGGCAAGCTGGTCTTCGGCGAACTGGCCGGGGTCCCCTTGGCGGTGATGTCCGGCCGCAATCACCTCTACGAGGGCTACACGCCGAAGCAAGTCGTCGTTGGCGTCCGCGCCATGGCCGCGCTGGGCATCGAAGCGCTGGTGGTCACCAATGCGGCAGGCGGGATTAACCTGGCCTACAACCGCGGCGCGCTGGTCGTCATCAGTGACCATATCAATCTGCAAGGCACCAATCCGCTCATCGGCCCCAATGACGACTCCCTCGGGCCGCGCTTCCCCGATATGTCGGAAGCCTACAGCCGGCGTCTGCGCGGGGTCGCGCACTCCGTCGCCGAAGGGCTCGGCTTTACGCTGCCCGAAGGCGTCTACGCCGCGCTCAGCGGACCCAACTACGAGACGCCCGCCGAGATTCGCTTCCTGCGCACCATCGGCGCTGACCTCGTCGGCATGTCCACCGTCGCCGAAGTGATCGCCGCTAACCACATGAGCCTGCCCGTGCTGGCCATCTCCTGCGTCACCAACATGGCCGCCGGCGTCACCGACGAGAAGATCAACCATGAAGAGGTAATGGAGACCGGCCGGCAAGTCCACGGCCGCTTCGTCCAATTGCTGACGGGCATTATCCCCAGATTGGTGGCCGCATGAAGCTCGCTGAAGCCGCTTTGGCCGCGCGTCTGCACGCCTATGCGCCCCATTCGAACTTCCTGGTGGGCGCCGCGATTGAGACCCAGGATGGCTGCGTCTTCTCGGGCTGCAACGTCGAGAATTCGTCCTACGGTTTGACGGTCTGCGCCGAGCGCGTCGCGGTCTTCAGCGCCATCGCCGCCGGCGTGGCTCCGAGGACCTTCCGCGAGATCGTGGTCTGCGCCGCGCCGCGCAATGCCGACGCCTTCGCGCTGACGCCGCCCTGCGGCGCCTGCCGCCAGGTCCTCTGGGACCTCTGCGGCAACATCCCCGTCGTGCTGTGGGGCCTCGACGGCTCCCATGCCACCTACCAGCTAGCCGACCTCCTGCCAAAGGCCTTCGATGCGACTCACCTGCTTCCTCCTGCTTAGCTCTGCCGTCTGGGCGGCCAACGTCGATCTCCTCGTCACCGCGCGCTACGTCGTCACCATGGACGCAACGCGCCGCGTCATCGAGAACGGCGCCCTCGCCATCCAAGGCACCCAGATCGTTGACGCCGGCCCGGCGGCCGACTTACTCAAGCGCCACACCGCCAAACAACGGCTGGACCGTCCGCGCGCCATCCTCGCTCCCGGTCTGATCAACACGCACGGCCACGCCCCCATGGTGCTCTTCCGGGGCATCGCCGATGACCTCAATCTGCAGGACTGGCTCGAAAAGTTCATCTTCCCCGCCGAAGCCCGCAACGTTACCGCGGACTTCGTCCGCTGGGGCACGCGCCTCGCCCTTTGGGAGATGATCCGTTCCGGCACCACCACCTACGCCGACATGTATTATTTCGAGGAGGTGATCGCCGACGAGACCCGCAAAGCCGGGCTTCGGGGCGTCCTCGGGCAGTCCATCATTCGCTTTCCCGTGCCGGATGCGAAGACGCCCGCCGAGGGCCTCGCCCGCACCGAGAGATTCTTGCAGCAGTTCAAGAACGATCCGCTGATCGTCGCCGCCGTGGCGCCGCACGCGCCCTACACCAACGACGATGCCACCCTCAAGGCCTGCCGCTCGCTCGCCAACAAGTACGGCGCGCCGCTGTTGATTCATCTCTCCGAGACCAAGAAGGAGAACGACGATAGTCTGAAGGAGTTCCGCATGACGCCCGCCGCGCGCCTCAGCAAGCTCGGCATCTTCGACGGGCCTACGCTGGCCGCCCACGGCGTCTGGCTCACCGATTCTGATTTGAAGCTGCTCGCGGCCAAGGGGGTCGGCGTGGCGCACAATCCGTCGAGCAACATGAAGCTCGCCTCCGGCGTCGCGCCAGTGCTAAAGATGCGGGCGGCGGGGATCGCCGTGGGCTTGGGCACGGACGGTCCAGCGGGGTCGAATAACGATCTGAATCTCTTCGAAGAGATGGATTTGGCCGCGAAATTGCAAAAGGTCTCCACCGGCGACCCCCGCTCCCTCAGCGCCGAACAGACCTTCGCCATGGCCACCATCGAAGGCGCCCGCGCCCTCAATCTGGCGGCCAAAACCGGCTCGCTGGAGAAGGGTAAAGCCGCCGACTGGATCGCCATCGATCTCTCGGAAGCCCATGCCCTGCCACTATTTAACGTCTACTCTCAGCTTGTCTACGCCCTGAAGGCGTCGGACGTGAGGGACGTGATGGTAAACGGCCGGATGCTGCTGCGGGACCGGCAGATGTTGACGTTGGACACGGCGTCGATCGCGGCGAAGGCGGCTGCGTACCAAGTGTCGATTCTTGCCTCACTCAAAAAATAGTCGAAAAATAAATGAGAATTTTCCCTCCCAAAACACACTTATAGGTGAACGCCGATTCTTCGGTCGTGTGGGAGTGTTATGAGATTTGGGTTTTGTTTGGTGTTCGGCGTCGGAACCTTGTTCGGCGCGGTCACTACATACACGGGCAATGCTTACGGCGGTAGTGGCCAGCGCGCTACTTTCTTAACGCTGCTGCCGGCGCCCGCGTTGACCTACGACATGGTCGATTTGGCGAGCGAGTGCGTAAGTCCGTGCGCATACTCCTTCAACCGGAACACGGCAACCACGACCAATATCTCTGGGCAGACGATTAGTGGCATCACCTTCTCTGGTGCGAATACAGGCGCCGCCGGCAACAACCTGCAGGTGCGGCCCCTCAATGACGGCACCCGCAATAGCGGTGGCGGCCCAAGCTACAACACGGTTACGGCCAACGGCGCGTACTCCCAGATGGTCTACTTGTTCTCGACGGCCCCTGGCGTTAGCGGTACTCCTTCCATGAACATCTCCTTCGCGCCCACGCCCGGTGTGCGAAGTGTCGCCTTTGACTATGCCAGCATCTCCAATCTGGGATCGAACGATCCAGCCGGCTTTACGATCACCACGACGTCGGCGAACACACCGAACTCCGTGAGCACCATAAACCGGTACGATGCCAGCCAGAGCGCGGCCTATGCGGCCAGCGGACCTGGCTTCTATGGCATCACCTCTACGGAGGATATCCTTACCATTTCGATCGTGGCGAACGCCAGCAGCAGCCAATGGATCATCAACCTCGCTAACTTCCGCGTCGGCGTACAAATCAACTCCCCCGTCCCCGAGCCGGGACCCCAACTCACCATGGGCGCCGCGCTGATTCTGATTTCCCTCCTGCTCCGCTACCGGAGCAAAATCGCCACCGGAGGTAAGGCCTAACGACCCCAGGAAACCCTCCACTTCATAGAAATACGACAGAACGAAAGGCCGGTGGGTTCCCCCTCACCGGCCTTTTGCCCGCTCGGTTAGATCATCACGAAGCGCTCACTGTGGATCTGCGTGCCGGGAACGCCCAATTCGGGTAGAACGCGTTCCATGGCATCCATCATTGGCTCCGGGCCGCAGACGAGATACTGGAACCGGCGATACTGACGCGGCAAGTGCTTTCGCAGGAGGTCCGCCGTGAGGTACCCCGATTCTCCAGACCAACCCGGAGGAGGTTGTTCCAGAACATAGACCACCTGGAGATTCATGTTTCCCCGCAACCGCTCCAGTTCATCGCGGAAGGTGAGGCTATCCTGATCGCGGCCGCCGAAGAATAGCCAGACGGGGCGGACGTCTCCCCGTTCGGCGAATGTCTGGCACATCGAAAAAAGAGGCGAGATTCCGGCGCCGCCGCCAATGAGCACATACCCGGCGCCCTGCGCGCGATCCGGGGAAAAGACCCCGAACGGCCCATCCACCCAGACTCTTTGGCCCGGCCGCAGTTTGGGCACCACGCCGCCTGACCAGTCGCCGAGCGCTTTGATGGAAAAGGCCAGGTTTCCGCCTGGTTCGTCACTCGCGGCGGACGAGATCGAGATGGGATGCCGGTCTTTGTGGAAGGGTGTCCGGCCGGTGTTCAACCAGGCAAACTGCCCAGGTTCGAAAACAAAGCCCGGATGGCCAACTGGCCGAAGCAGAAGGGTTCGGGTGGCGCCCAGTTCCTTGCGATTCTCGATGACCTCCCAGGGTTGTGACCAGAGCCGCAGGGGGCGCAGGAAATTGAACCAGACTCGCAAGCCGGCGAACATGACGGCATAAACTGAGAGCAAGACACGCATCGGCCGGCCTGCGGCGGCGACGCCCGCCATCCAGACATGCGCCAGGCCCATTAGGACGGCGAGTTCCGCCAGCGTGCCATGGGTCCAGATCCACCAGTCGTAGGCCAGGCGCAGTGGCCGGCGAGCCAGGGAGATCACCACCAGCGTCACCAGCGCCCACAGGCTCCAAGTGCCCCAACGGATGGGCCAAGAAGTTTCGAGGTCCAGCGGATTGAGCCAGGAAGCCGGGAAACCATTCATTAACATGAGCCCCACATGAAGAACCAGCAGCGCGGGTACCAGCAGACCCATCCTCCGGTGAAAGCGAAAGAGCGCATCCTGCCCGAAGGCGCTGGCCACCGCCTGTAGTTTCGCGATCAGGGCAAACTCCAGCGCCATCACCGTGAGCGCCAGGTATCCGCAGGCCGCGCCCAGGTGGAAGGTGGGGGGCCAACCCGTGTCCTCTCCTGGCCAGATCAGCGCGAACAATACCGGCAGGATACAAATCAACGAGTAGGCCAGAAACCAAAGCATGCCGCGAACGAGGGAAGCCATGCAACACATTATGCACGTGCATGGCCAAATGCCGGCGAAGGTACGTCGTGACACCTGAGGTCAATCGACGCTCGCTCGTCCGGGTACAATGTGAACGGCAGTATCGCTACAGAAGGAGCACGGTATGTGTGATCAGAAGCATTTTGACGACGACGAGCAGGACTTTAGTGCGCGGGGTTTTGTCACGCGGAAACAATTCGGCGTGATGTTGGGCGCCGGGGTGTCGACGATGCTGCCGCAGGTGGCCAATGCGGTCGCCGTGGTGGAGCAAGAGGTTACGATCACCACGCCCGATGGCACTTGCGATGCTTACTTTGTCCATCCGGCGAAGGGGTCCGCGCCGGCGGTGCTGGTTTGGCCGGATATCTTCGGACTGCGGCCCGCGTTCCGGCAGATGGGGAAGCGCTTGGCGGAATCCGGCTACTCGGTGCTGGTGGTGAACCCGTTTTACCGCACCAAGAAAGCGCCGACGGCCGAGGCCGGGGCGGCGACGCCCATTCAGCAGGTGGTGCCTTTGGCGCAGACCCTGAGCGAGACGACGCACATGGCCGACGCGAAGGCGTTTCTGGGCTGGCTCGACCAGCAGAAGCCCGTGAACAAGAAGAAGAAAGTCGGCACCCAAGGGTATTGCATGGGTGGACCGATGGCCTTTCGCACGGCAGCGGCGGTGCCCGAGCGTGTCGGCGCCGTCGCGTCGTTCCACGGCGGCGGACTCGCCACCGACAAGCCCAACAGTCCGCATCTGCAGGCCTCAAAGAGCAAAGCCAGTTTCCTGGTGGCAATCGCCGCCAATGACGACGCGCGGGCGCCGAAAGACAAGACCACTCTGCAGGAGACTTTCGCCGCGGCGAAACTGCCGGCCGAGATCGAAGTCTACGCCGAGGCCGCACACGGGTGGTGTCCGCCGGACTCGAAGGTCTACAACGAACCGTTGGCCGAGAAGGCGTGGGCGCGCCTGTTGGCGCTTTACGGAAAAGCGCTGACCTAAGGCTGTTAAAATAAGAGGTTCGTGACCGCCACTTTACCCCTTGCCCCTGTGCCCGACATCCTGGCCCGGATCGTGTCTGTGAAACGGACCGCTCTGCCGGGATTGCGGCAGCGTGGGGCGGCGCTGGAGCGTTTGGCCGCGGACCGCGTGGGAAAGCAGCGGGACTTCGCGAGCGCGCTGCGGGCGTCTCCACCGGCGGTGATTGCCGAGGTGAAGAAGGCGTCGCCTTCACGCGGGCTGCTGTCGCACGACTTCAACCCCGCGCGCACCGCTCGCCAGTACGAGGCGGGCGGCGCGGCGGCGTTGAGCGTGCTCACCGATGAGGAGTTCTTCCAGGGGGGCTTGGCCGATTTGGAGAGCGCGCGGGATTCCTGCGTCCTACCGGTGCTGCGGAAGGACTTCACGATCGACCCGCTGCAGATTGTGGAGGCAGCCGCGCATGGCGCCGACGCGATTCTGCTGATTGCCGCGATTCTCGATGCCGCCCAGATGCGGGATCTACGCGAGTTGGCCGAGAGCCTCGGGCTGGCCGCCTTGGTGGAGGTCCACACGGCCGATGAACTGGCCGCGACGGTGGATTCCGGGGCGCGGATTATTGGCGTCAACAACCGGGACCTGCATACGTTTGAGGTGCGACTGTCGTTGTCGCTCGACCTGGCGGCGTCGATTCCGAAGGAAGTAACGCGGGTGGCCGAGAGCGGCATCTTTACACATGATGATGTGCGGCAATTGAGCGGCGCCGGCTACCATGCGTTCCTGGTGGGCGAGGCGTTGATGAAGTCAGCGGATCCGGCCGCGGCGCTGCGGGTGTTGCGCGGATGAAGGCGCTTCCGGAAGCACTGGTGAAGGTGTGCGGCATCACGAATCTGCGCGACGCGCAGGCGGCGGTGGACGCGGGGGCGAACGCGCTCGGCTTCAATTTTTATGGGAAGAGTCCGCGTTATCTGGACGTTGGCGAGCGAGATTGGATTGCGGACTTTAACGGCAATTTCACGAAGGTCGGCGTGTTTGTAGACGCCGACCCCGGCGTGGTGCGTGACATGGCGGAGCTCTTGCGGCTCGATGTAGTGCAAGTCCACTTGGGGATCGGGCCGCCTGACGTACGGACGTGGCCGGCGCTGGCGATTGACGACGCAGCTACGATTCAGGAAAACCAGGCCGAGGCCGTACTGGTGGACGCGCCGCCGTTGCCGGGCCTGCCTGGGGGCACCGGAAAAACTTACGACTGGAGCCGCGCGGCGGGCTTGCCCGGGAGGATCATTCTGGCCGGGGGCTTGGACGAGGACAACGTCGCCGAGGCGATTCGGATCGCGCGCCCCTGGGGCGTCGATGCGTGTAGCCGGCTGGAGACCCGCCCAGGATTGAAAGATCACGACAAGATGGCCGCGTTCATTCGTGCGGCCCAGAAGGAATTTCGCGCATGTTAGAACAGCAGCCAGACGCCTCCGGCCATTTCGGACCTTACGGCGGGCGCTTTGTCCCCGAGATCCTGATGTCGCCGCTCGACGAACTCGAGCAGGCCTACCGCGCCGCGCGGCAGGACCCGGCATTCCAAGCAGAACTCGACCGCTTGTTGAAGGACTACGCCGGCCGTCCCACGCCGCTCTATCACGCGCGCCGTTTGTCGGCCAAGCTGGGCGGGGCGGAGATTTACTTCAAGCGCGAGGATCTGCTGCATACCGGCGCGCACAAGATCAACAATGCTTTGGGCCAGGCTTTGCTGGCGCGGCGGATGGGCAAGCAGCGCGTGATCGCCGAAACCGGGGCCGGACAGCATGGCGTCGCCACGGCGACGGCGTGCGCGTTGTTGGGGCTCGATTGCGTCGTCTACATGGGCGAGGAGGACATGCGCCGGCAGCGGCTGAACGTCTTCCGCATGCGGATGCTGGGAGCGAAGGTGGTGGGCGTCACGAACGGCAGCCGCACCCTGAAAGACGCAATTAGCGAGGCGATGCGCGATTGGGTGACGAATATCGAGGACACGTTCTACGTGCTGGGCTCAGCCCTGGGGGCGCATCCCTATCCGATGATGGTCCGCGACTTCCACCGGGTGATCGGCGTGGAGGCTCGGGCGCAGATGCTGGCTGCGACGGGCCGCCTGCCCGATAGCGTCTTTGCCTGTGTGGGCGGCGGTTCGAATGCGATTGGCATCTTCCACCCGTTTTTGAATGACCGGCAGGTGAAGCTGGTGGGCGTGGAAGCCGGGGGCTCCGGCAATGGACAGGGTCAGCACGCGGCGCGCTATCAGACCGGCGGGTCGCCGGGCGTGTTGCACGGCTGCTTCAGCATGTTGTTGCAGAACGACGACGGGCAGGTGTCGCTGACGCATTCCGTATCGGCGGGCCTCGACTACGCGATGATCGGCCCGGAGCATGCCTTCCTGCACGATGAGGGTCGCGCCGAGTATGTCAGTTGCACGGACGCCCGGGCGCTGACGGCGGCCGTGGAGATTTCGCGCACCGAAGGGCTGATTCCGGCCCTCGAAAGCGCGCACGCGGTGGCCGAGGCGATTGATCGCGCGGCGTCGGCGCCGGGGCAGATCTTTCTGATTAACTTGTCGGGGCGCGGCGACAAAGACATCGACATTTACCGCGAACATCTGCCGGAGCTCGAACAAGACATGGTGACGAATGACCTCAATTACCGCCCGGCTTAACGACCTGCGCGCCCAGAAGCGCAAGGCGCTGGTGGCTTACGTGACGGCCGGCGATCCGCATCCGGATCGCACCGTGGAACTGGTGCTGGCGCTCGAGCGTGGGGGGGCGGACATCATCGAGCTCGGCGTGCCGTTTTCCGATCCCATCGCCGACGGGCCCACGATTCAGCGCGGCGCCGAACGTGCGTTGGCGGCCGGGACCACGATGCGGGGCGTGTTGCGCATCGCCTCCGAGATTCGGACGCACTCGGACGTGCCGCTCGTGCTGTTCACGTATCTGAACCCCGTGCTGAAGTACGGGCTGCCCGCGCTCGCCAAGGACGCCAAGGCGTCCGGTATTGACGGCGTGCTACTGACCGATCTCAGCGTGGAGGAAGCGGACCGCCACTTGGAGGCTTTGCGTGCCCACGATCTGGACACGGTCTTCCTCGCCGCGCCCACTTCGAGCGACCGGCGGCTGGAGCTAGTGGCGAAGTACAGCACGGGCTTCGTATACTTGGTGTCGCGTGCCGGGGTGACGGGCGAGCGGGATACGCTCTCCGGCTCCGCTGCGCCGTTGGTGCAACGCATGCGCGAACTCACCGGTTTGCCGCTCGCGCTGGGCTTTGGCATTTCCACCCCGCAACAGGCGGGGGAAGCGGCGAAACTGGCCGATGCCGTGGTGGTGGGCAGCGCGCTGGTCCGCGTGGTGGAGCAGGGCGGCGACGGGCTGGAGGAGCGCTTGGAGGCGTTCACGCGAGGCCTGAAGGAAGGGATGAAATGACGGAAGCGTTGGCCCGTGAAGAGCTGGGCAAGTTCCGGGCACAGATTGACGAAGTGGACGGTCTGATACTGTCGTTGCTGAACCGGCGCGCAAAGATCGCGGAGCAGATCGGCGACATTAAGCGAGCCGCTGGCTTGCCGGTAGTAGAACTATCGCGGGAGTCGGCGGTGGTGGAGAACATGGCGGCCCGCAATCAGGGTCCGTTGACGGATTTTTCGGTGGCCGAGATTTATCGCGCCATTATGCTGGAGATGCGCCGCATTCAAGAAGTGCGGGCCGCGCAGGTGGCGAAAGGAAATGAGAGCTAAATGTTAGTGGTGATGAACCAAGGGGCGACCGGCGCCCAGGTAGACGATGTCGTAAAGAAGCTGGAGCACCTGAAGTTCAAGGTGAACCGGGTGGATGGCGTGATTCATACGGTATTGGCGGGCGTGGGGCCCGCCGATAACCTGGATCCGGCGGACTTCGAGGCCATGGGCGGCGTGAAGGAGTGCCACCTGATTGTGTCGCCCTACAAGCTGGCGGCGCGGGCGTTCCGGCCCGAGGGCACGGTGATCACGGTGGGCAAGGTGGCCATCGGCGGCACCGAAGTGATCGCGATGGGTGGCCCGTGTAGCGTCGAGAATAAGGACCAGATTGAGCGCGCCGCGGGCATCGTCGCCGACGCGGGCGGCAAGGTCCTGCGCGGTGGCGCCTTCAAGCCGCGTAGCTCGCCCTACAGCTTCCAGGGCATGGGCGAAGAGGGCTTGCAGATCATGCGAGCCGCGGCCGACAAGTACGGCCTGATGGTGATCAGCGAAGTGATGGACTCGTCACAGATTCCGCTGATGGTGCAGTATGTCGACATTTTGCAGATCGGCGCGCGCAACATGCAGAACTTCAACCTGCTGAAGGACCTGGGGCGGATTGCGAAGCCGGTGCTGTTGAAGCGCGGCATCGCCGCGACGATTGAGGAAGTGCTGCTCTCGGCGGAGTACGTGATGGCGGGCGGCAATCAGGAAGTGATTCTGTGCGAGCGCGGCATCCGGACCTTTGAGACGTTCACGCGCAACACGATGGACATCTCGGCGATCCCCGTACTGAAGAGCCTCTCGCACCTGCCGGTGGTGGCTGACCCCTCGCACGGCGTGGGCAAGCGCAGCCTGGTGCTGCCGATGGCCTTGGCGTCGGTCGCGGCAGGCGCGGACGGCGTGCTCGTCGAGGTACACCATGATCCGGATCGCGCGGCGAGCGACGGCGCACAGACGCTGAAGCCGGAGCAGTTCCAGGACATGATGGCGAAGATGAAGCTGGTGGCGTCGGCGGTGGGGCGCTCGCTGTAGGCGTGTCGACGCCCGTCATTGCCATTGCGGGAGTCGGGCTGATCGGCGGCTCGTTTGGCTTAGCCATGCGGGCTGCCGGGTTCACCGGGCGTTTGTTGGGCGTCAGCCGTCCAGCGACCCTGGAGAAAGCAATCGCGCGGGGCGCAATCGACGCAGGCGGCACGCTCGCGGAGATGATTCCTCAGGCGGACGTCGTCTTTCTGGCGCAGCCGATTTCGGTGATTCTGGAGACGATTGGCCAATTGGGTCCGCTGCTGAAGCCGGGCGCGCTGGTCACGGATGCGGGAAGCACAAAGCGGCTGATCGTGGAGCGGGCGGCAGGCCTGCCGCGGTTCGTCGGCGGGCATCCGATGGCGGGCAAGGAGCAGCAAGGCGTCGAGTCTGCTGAGGAGGGTCTTTTTCGGGGGAGGCCCTGGATTCTCACGGGTGACCCTGGCGCGGAGTTCACCGGTTGGCTCGAAAAGATCGGCGCGCGCATCGTGCGGCTCACGCCCGAGGAGCACGACGCGCAGGTGGCGCTGAGTTCGCACCTGCCGCAGTTGTTGTCGACGGCGCTGGCGAGCCAGTTGACCGGTCAGGTGGGCACCGGTACGGCGGGGCCGGGCCTCGAAAGCATGACGCGGCTGGCGCTGAGTTCCCATGACCTTTGGCGGGACATTCTGGCGACCAACCGGCCGGCCATCGCGGCGGCGTTGGGCCAGTTTGCGACGGTGCTGGACGAAGTCCGCGGGGAACTGGAGCATGGTGGGCTCGACACAAGATTTGTAAAAGCGCGTGAATTCGCACGCTCGATACGCCCCAAGTAATCCAGGGCTGCGCTAAAGTGGGGGAAGCTATGCTCACCCGTCTGATCGTTAGTCTAGGCCTCTTGTGCCTAGCCGCTCCCGCGCAAGATACCATCGTCCGCTTCCGCACGAATCTCGGCGATATTGACGTGCAAATGCTGCCTGCGGCAGCCCCCTTGTCGGTCGCGAATTTCCTCGGCTACGTGCGGCGCGGGGATTACAACAACACGATTTTTCACCGGTCAGTAAATAACTTCGTGGTGCAGGGTGGCGGCTTCAATACGTCTCGCGGCGCAATCAACTCGGGCTCGAGCGTACGGCTCGAATACCGTGAGGCCAATACGCGCGGCACGCTCGCCATGGCCCGCGGCGATAGCATCAACAGCGCGACGAATCAGTGGTTCTTCAATACGGTCGACAACACCCGGACCCTAGGCCCCACGAATAACGGCGGCTACACGGTCTTCGGACGGATTGTGAATACGGCGGGCTTGGGGGTGATGGATCGCATTGCGGCCGTACCGATTTACAACTTTGGCGCACCCTTCGATACGCTGCCCTTGCAGAATTACCGTTCCGGGACGCCAACGGTATCGAACTACATCGTGGTGAACTCGGTGGCCGTGCTGGAAGCGTCGTCGATCGTGCCCACCATCAATGAGGGCGGCGCGGTAACGGTGAGTTCCTTTGGCGGCTTCTCGGTAGCGTCGCCTGGTTCCTGGATCGAAATTTATGGGACGAACCTGGCCACCACCACGCGCGAGTGGGCGGGCGGCGACTTCACGGATGGTCAAGCCCCGTTTGCGCTCGACGAGGTGAGCGTCACCATCGGCGGACAGCGGGCGTTTGTGCGCTTTGTGAGTCCGGGGCAACTGAACGTGCAGGTGCCGGCGAATGTGCCCACGGGGGGTCCGCAGGCTGTGGTGGTGACGGCGCGGGGCGTCTCCAGCCCGGCGATGATGCTGGACATTCAGCGGTTGGCGCCGGGCCTCTTCGCGCCTCCGGCTTTCAAAATCCGCAACGCCCAATTCGTGGTGCCGGTGCGGCCTTCCGATGGTGCGTTGATTAACAACGGTTCCGTGCCTGGCGTACGCCCTTCTGACGCGATTCCCGGCGAGACGCTGCTGTTCTACGGTGTGGGCTTCGGCCGCGTGGATCCAGCCACCGTACCCGTGGCCGGCCAAGTCGTCACCGGCACGCCGAGGCTGGTCGCCCCAGTGACCTTCCGGATCGGCGATCAGCCGGCGACGGTGACCTATGCCGGACTCGTCTCCGGCGCCATCGGACTCTATCAGTTCAACGTCGTCATTCCGCCCACGCTCACCCGCGGCGATGTGAAGGTGGAAGTGGAAGTGGACGGCATCCCGCTGCGTCAGGAGACGCTGTATCTGCCCGTAGCCAATCCGCCCGCACCGTGAACCTTATGCGCTTCCTTTACCTCTGCTCCGCTCTGGCTGCCTTGGGACAACAAGCGAGCCAAGCCCCCTTGGTCCCCGCGGACTTCGTGGTTCCCGCTTCCTACAAGACCGGCAGCTACCAGTTGGTGCCGCTAGGCCCCGCGCTGGCCAAGCACGACTATGCCGCCTATATGAGCTCGATTGACCATCTGCGCGCCACCTTCGGCAGCGGCAAGTGGCCGCACGCCGGCATCACCATGGAGGAGGCCATCAAGGACGTGGAAGGCGAGCAGGCCCGCTTTCAGGCCCGCAAGAGCTTCACCTACGCGGTTCTCTCGCTAGACGGCAAGCAAGAGTTGGGCTGCGTCTACCTGCGCCCCAGCCGCAAACCCGAGTTCGATGCCAAGGTCGTGATGTGGGTGACGAAGGCCGAGTTTGACAAAGGCCTCCAGCCCAAGTTACTCGCCGATATGAAAGCCTGGCTGGCCAAGGCCTGGCCGTTCAAGAACCCCGAATTCTAAGCCGCGCTAATGAATGTCCGGGCTCCGCTAAAGCGCCGGATTTCGAAGCCCGGAAACTCCTCCGGCAGCGTCAGCGCAAAGTCGCGCAACAGGCCCAGCCCCACCTCTTCGCCCAGCAGCAGACTCTCGCGCGCATCCGCGCGGTAGTGGATGCCGGCGAAGTGGCGTCCGAAGCCAATGTTCACGGCCAGCTTGTTCAACTCGCCGCCCACGGTTAGCGCTCCGGCCGTGTATGGATTCAATGCCAGCCCATCCGCCGAGGCCTGTACCGGACTCGTCAGCACGGCTGCGTCGTCAAAGAAAGCCTTCAGCACGGCGGTGCAAGCGCCCGCGATGGCCGCGTGGCCGGCCGCGAAGCTGGGATGCGCTGGCGATCCTTCGGGGTACGCCTGGGACAGCAGCGCATTGCCGTACTTCCGCTTGGTCTCCTCCACCGCCTTGGACGCCAACAACGATGCATGTACGGGGTATTGCGCCCGGCCGTCCAACTGATGATGCACCCGCGCCGCGAAGGCTTCTGGCCGCAGTTTGCGATGCACCAGCCACTTCTGGCACCAGGCCGCTTGCAGGGCCGCATTGGCGGCGCGCGCGACCAGGTCGAGCACCATGGGTCCGCCGAAGGTGCTGAAGCCGGCTGAGCGGGGATGCGTCGGATAGGGATTGGTGGACGCCAGGACGCGCCCGCCCTGGCCGAGCAGAATCAAGGCCGCGTTCAGGAAGGCCTGATAGCTGAAGTCCTTCCAGACGTACGTGGCGAGGTCGCGGCCGCTGCGCAGGTAGCGCGGCGTTGAGTCGAAGCGCGCCGCTTCGGGCGGCGGTGCACCCCGCTGCACGCTCAGCCATTCGTTGTAGCTCACCAGGTAGTCCTTGCCGGGCTCCTGGCTCGGATACCGCTGCGGGATCGTGTAGGTGCCGAAGGGGACGTCCATCCACAGAAACTGCGACAGGTAAGGCCCTGTCACTTCGCCGTCGAAGCCCTGGCGAAAGATCGCCTTTGGCGCGCGCCACTGGCTCATCGTCGCCAGATCCTTGCCCGCGGCGTCAATCAGCGGCGACGCGTCGTACTCACGAAACGGGACGTCGCGCGCGAGCGCCATCCAGTACAACTCGGCCATGTCACCCGCCTGTTCCGGCGAATCGAACGCCGGCGGCGCCGCGCACGGTACTTTGTGGCCGTCTAGCCCCTCCAGCACATAGGAATAGGAGGCCAACGGGTTCACCAGCTTGCCCGGCCCGCCCGGTACGGCCGCCAACGCCGACAACGTGCCTGTGGAGATCGCGCGCACCATCGACTCATAGGCCTCGGGCGTCACTTCGCCCAGGTCGTTGTGCGGCAGCGTTTTGCTGAACATCGCCATGTAGCGGGGGAACCGCGTCTCGTCGCCGTTCGCCGCTGCGCCGGGATCCGGCTGATTCGACTGCAGTTGCGCCGCCGTCCGGCGAATTTGCAAGGCGCGCCGGCTGCGAGCATTGCCCGCCGGCATTTGCGCGTTGGCCTCGGTGGCGGCGATGCTGGTGAGAACGGCCGGAAACATCGAGCGGCGAGTCAGATTGAATGGCATCAACTTGGCCCTCCCGGACCAAAACCGGAGCTCCCACGGCGGGGAACTGTGAGAAGTGTAGCTCATATTACTTTTTGAGTAAGTACTAGAACCGAGTCCTAGAACTCACATTTTTCGCCCCCGCTCCCACCCGGACCCAAGCTACACTAGAACCTGAAAATGCGACTCGGCGTACTCGGCTTAGGGTTCATGGGCGCGACCCACATTCGCGCGCTCGACGGCATCGACGGCGTTACGCTGGCAGCCATCTCCAGCTCCGACCCCAAGAAGCTCGCCGGCGACCTCAGCGGCGTCGGCGGCAATCTCGGTGAGGGCTTCGCCACGCTCGACTTCTCCCAGGTCGCCAAACACACCCGCTGGGAGTCCATCCTCGACGACCCCACCATCGACGCCGTTGACATCTGCCTGCCCACCCACTTGCATGCGCCAGCCACCGCCGCCGCCTTGCGGGCTGGCAAGCATGTGCTGGTCGAAAAGCCCATGGCGCTCGATTTCGCCACCGCCGAAAGCCTGGTCGCTCTGGCCCAGAAACAAGGCAAGATCCTGATGGCTGCGCAGGTGTTGCGCTTCTTTCCGATGTACCGCCAGATGGCCGATCTGGTGCGGTCAGGCAGTCTCGGACCGGTCCGCGCGGCTACTTTTCGCCGCCGTTGCGCCGCCCCACCTTGGGCCGCCTGGATGCAGGACAAGCAGATCAGCGGTGGCGGCGTCTTTGACCTGCTCATCCACGACGTCGACATGGCGCTGCACCTCTTCGGCACGCCCACCGCAGTCTCCGCCACGGGCCGCGAGGCCCTCGCCTCCTACGTTGACACCATTGACGCGCGCCTCCACTACGACGGGCTCGATAGCGTCACGGTCGCCGGCGGCTGGCATCACGGCGCTTTCCCGTTCTCGATGGAGTACACCATCGTCGCCGATGGTGGCACCATTGAATACAGCTCGGCCAACGGCAAGGATCCGCAGGTCTACCGTCCTGGCCAGGAACCCGAGTCGCTTTCTCCGCCCGTCGCCATCGACGGCTACCAGGAAGAGATTCGCTACTTTGTTGAATGCTGTGTGCAGGGGAAGGCGCCGGTGTACTGTTCGCCGGCCGAATCCGCCGCCGCCGTGAAAGTGACGCGCCTGATGTCGGAAGCGCGATCGAAAAAAGGAGAACTATGCCCGCTTTAAATGCTCTTGAGCCCGGCGTGATGTTTTGGGCCGCGCCGAACCCCACCGAGGTCATCCGCGGCGTTAAGGCGCTCGGCGTGCGGTCCGGCCAACTTGGCGTCGGCGGCGATTACCTGCTCGATGGCGCCGCTCCCCTCTGGAAGTACGCCTGCGAAGCCGAAGACTTCACGATTGTCACGGTCTTTGGCGCCTACACCGGCGAAGACTACGCCGATATTTCTACCGTCGAACGCACGGTCGGCTTCATTCCCGCCGCCACGCGCGAAGAGCGCGAGGCCCGCACCATCGCCCTTTCTGACTTTGCCGCGAAACTCGGCGTGAAGTCCATCGCCGCGCACGTGGGCTTCGTGCCGCATGATCCGCAGCACCCCAACTACGTGGCCGTCCGTGACCTCGTCCGCCGCATCTGCGACCACGCCCAACAGCACGGCCAAAGCTTCACCCTCGAAACCGGGCAAGAGCCCGCCGCTACCTTGCTGGCCTTCTTTCAGGATGTCGCCCGGCCCAACCTGGGCATCAACTTTGACCCCGCCAACATGATCCTCTACGGCACCGGTGACCCCATCGAAGCCCTCGGTGTCCTCGGCCATCACGTCATCTCCGTACACGCCAAGGACGGCATTTGGCCCGACAAGAACATCCCCGGCTCGCTAGGCCACGAAAAGCCCCTCGGCTCCGGCGACGTGGGCATTCCCGCTTTCGTGGCGAAGCTGAAGGAGATTGGCTACACGGGCACCGTCAACGTGGAGCGCGAAGGGACCAATCCCGAAGTCTGGCGCCACGACGTCGCCGCTGGCGTTACGTTGCTCAAGGGTCTCGTCTAGCGGCGGGCTGAAATCCCACATGGTCCGTCTTGGTATACTTTGGACAACGGAAGTGTGCCCATGAATGAACTGCTTCGCCGAGTCTCCGTCGACCCGCTGGTCTGTTCCGGTAGGCCATGCATTCGAGGGACTCGCATCTGGGTTTCTCTCTTGCTGGATTTTCTGGCATCGGGATCATCAATGGATGAAATCCTGCAAGAATATCCCCAACTCGAGCGGGAAGATTTGTTGGCGGCGATCGCTTATGGCGCCGAAATGAGTCGCGAACGATTTGTGGACTTACCTGACAGTAGCGCTGCATGAAATGGAAGCTGGACGAGAACATTGGGTCGCGAACAGCTCATCTTTTTCTTCAGGCAGGTCATGACGCTGAAACGGTTTTACAAGAACAACTTAGCGGCGCAAGTGACGAGATTCTCTACGAGACCTGTATTCTTGAGGAACGATCTCTTCTGACTCTGGATATCGATTTTGCCGATGTCCTGCGGTTCCCGCCTCTTCGAACCGCGGGAATAGCGGTCTTGCGCCTTCCCAAGGACCCTTCTTTGCGCATGCTCGAAAAACTTGTCATCAGCCTGCTGCAAACTTTGTCTTCGCAGTCAATTCGTGGGCGGCTTTGGATCGTGGAGATAGGCCGTGTCCGAGTGCATGAATGATGAGATCTGCCCATACGGGCAAGCCGCTTCGCGGTGCCAAGTCCAGCCATCGCCTGCTATCGGTTCAAAACTGAAAATAGACGAACGGAATCGCCTGGTCGAAGACGCCGAAGATTTCCAGCACCAATCCCATCAGAGCAAAGGCCGGCACGTAGAGCCACGCCGGCCCGCGCGCCAGGCGCTCCGTCACCGCCCAACGATCTTCGGCCAAAGCCATCAGCAACGCACCAAGCGCCAAGCCACACTGCCAGGCGTTCAGTAATCCCGCCCCGCGGCTGCCCAGGAAAATCTCATGCAGAACGAACTGGCTCGCTTCCCAGCCGTTTGCCCGAAAGAAGACCCAGCCCAGCATCACCAGCACGAACGTTAAGGCCAAGCGCGGCAGCCGGAGCCAGCCGCGAGGCTCGTCGAGCCGGGCCGCGCGCTCCACACCTAGTAAGAGCCCGTGATACCCGCCCCACACCACGAAGTTCCAACTCGCGCCGTGCCACAAGCCACCCAGCAGCATGGTGAGCAGTAAGTTGCGATAGGTTCGCCAACTTCCGTGCCGGCTGCCGCCCAGGGGAATGTAAAGGTAGTCGCGCAGCCACGACGAGAGGGAAATATGCCACCGCCGCCAGAAGTCCGTAATCGAACTCGCTAAGTAAGGCCGGCGGAAATTCTCGGGAAAGTGAAAGCCCAATAACTTGGCCATGCCGATTGCCATATCGGTGTAACCCGAAAAGTCGAAAAAGATCTGCAAGCCGAAGGCGAGCGTCGCCGTGATCGCCGTCCACTGTCCCGGAACGGGGTTGCCGAAATAGCCATCGGCTACTATAGCGAAGCGATCCGCGAACGCCATCTTCTTGGTGAGGCCAAGCAGCATCAGCCACGCTCCCAAACGGATCTCTTCGCCGGAAGGGGCCTGCCAGGCAAGTAAGTCACGGAAGAAGTCACGCGCCCGGACAATCGGCCCGGCGACGAGCTGGGGAAAAAACGCAATAAACAGCGCATAATCGGGCAAACTGCGCACCGCCGTCTGCTGGCCGCGATAAACATCGACAATGTAGGAGATACTCTGGAAAGTGTGAAAACTAATGCCCAACGGCAGCACGATGTCGAAGACACGCGCGGGCTGTCCCGTCAGTTGCGTCACCTGGCTTGCGAGGAAATTCGTGTATTTGAAAAAGGCGAGGAAGCCCAGGTTGGCCGACAGGCTAATAATTAGCGCCACCCGTGGTTTCGCACTCTTCTCGATCCAACGCGCGCAGAAATAGTCGACCAGCGTCAGCGTGAGCAGCAACGGAACGAAATTGACGTTCCAACTGGCGTAAAAGTAGTAACTGGCTACCAGCAAGAGCCACTTACGCGCCGCGAACCAAGGCAGGGTATAAAAGAGCAACAATACCGCGGCGAAGAAGGCGAAAAACTGGGCCGTATTGAACAGCATCTAGCGCGGCGGTCCGATCAGTTCGCGGACCTCATCCACCAACATCTTCGAAAAGGCATGCGCCCCGGCGCGGTTCAAGTGCAACGGATCCTTGAAATACTCTGGCCGCTCCAGTGAGGCGTAACGCAAAGGCGCGCCCAGATACACCCGCGGACGTTTGGCCAACACCCGCACGGAACTTGACGGATTCAGCGGCACGTCCTCCAGCGGACTCAGCGGACCCCGCGGCAACCGCACAAAGACAAAGCGCGTTTCCGAGTTCCGGTAATGCTCCACCATCCGTCCGAACCATTTCCTTTGATAGGCTGCTCGGCGCCCCGTCGATGGCGTGGCCTTCCGCAACAAGGTCTCGTTGAACATCTTCTTGTAGCCAGGGTCCATGCCGGGCGGATAGGTCATCGCTCGCGTCTTCCAGTCGATCGCAAGACCCGCCAGAGAACGCTCTTCATCGTCGTAGTCATAGGCCCAACCCGCCCAACCGCCCCAATTCAGCCGCGCGCTCTGCGCGCGCTCGCGTGGTCGCAGCAGCAAGTCATGGACGTCCTCCTGCATCACGATCCCCTTTAGAATTCCGCCGCGCACGGCAGCCCACTGGTACGTGGGCGAGTCGTGACTCAACGCGAATTCTTTCAGGTCGCCCAAGCCGAGCCGCCCGATACTGTAATGCAGGCTGCGCGGATCGTCCTGACGAGAAACCAGACTCTCCTCGTCCTCGAGGTCATCTAGGCCAACTACCACGGCCTGATACTGGCGCGCCTCCGGATCCAGATCGCGCATCAGATAATACCAGTCGCGCGCGCTCGACCCCGCCGTGCCCGCATGGCGAAACACAAAGCCGGACTCAGCCGTAAACTGATTCGCCACGCGCGGTAAGTAAGCGAAACGCGAGTCGCCAAACGTCAACACCAGCTTGCCCGGTTGCTTCTGCCGGTCCAACTCGGCCCGGTAGCGGTATTCGGTGAGGCCGGTCGACGAGTCCGGCTCCATCCAACGCAGATAGAAGCCGGTACGAAAGATGGCCGCGTCCAACAGAAAGACGCTGGCCAGGGAGGCCAGAATCGTCACGACGGCGGCGCGGCGTGTCTGCGGCATCTTCGCTTTCGCTTAGACCGCGACTCCCTTGTAACGTTTCCCCACGCGCACCGTGTAATGCCCTGGGTCCAGCTTCTGCGACGGCCCCGTTACCGCGATCTCGCCTTGCGCGGGGTGCGTTTGCAGGGCGACGGAATTCGCTTTGATCAGCTTGTCCGCTTCGGTGACCGAGCCGCAGAACTTCGCGGCGACCAGCACCCGGTTGAGCCGCGCATCCGGCGCTTCGAACTTGTCGAGGGTCTCAAAGGCCGGCCATCCGCCCCAAGCGCCTTCCACCAACCGCGCTTCGGCCACGCCGTGGAAGTCCGTCACAATGCGGGCGGCGAGTTCCTTCTTGTAGCGCATCGGGTCGCTTGCGGCCCGCATCTCGCCGATCTCGGCCAGGGAGCAATCCGTCAGCAATTCGTAGTAACGCCACACCAAGCTATCCGCCATGTTCATCAACTTGCGGAACATATCGGCTGCGGGCTCCGTCACCCCGACGTAGTTGCCCTTGCTCTTCGACATCTTCTCGACGCCGTCCAGCCCTTCGAGAATCGGCACCGTGGCGATAATCTGCGGTAGCTTGCCGTAGTCGCGCATGATGTCGCGGCCCATCAGCAGGTTGAACTTCTGGTCCGTGCCGCCCATCTCGACGTCGCAATCGAGCACCACGGAGTCATAGGCTTGGGAGAGCGGATAGAGGAACTCGTGGACCGAGATGGGCACCTCGCCCTCGTAGCGCTTATGGAAGTCGGCGCGTTCAAGCAACTGCGACACCGTATACTTCGAGCACAAGCGGACCACTTCCTCGAACGTCATCGGCGCTAACCACTCGGCGTTGTAGCGGACCTCGGTAAGCGCGGGGTCCAGAATCTTGAAGACCTGCGTTTTGTAGGTCTCCGCGTTTTCGGCGAGTTGCGCGCGGCTCAGCGGGGGCCGTGTCGCGTTGCGGCCGGTGGGGTCGCCGATCAGGCCGGTCATGTCGCCGATCAGGAAGATCACCTGGTGACCGAGGTCCTGGAAGTGCTTCATCTTGCGGAGCAGGACGGTATGGCCCAAGTGCAGGTCGGGCGCGGTGGGATCGAAGCCGGCTTTCACGCGCAGCTTCTTGCCGCTGGCGAGGCGTTGGCGCAGTTCCTCCTCGGGAATGAGTTCAGCGAGTCCTTTTTTGAGGTAAGCGAGTTGGTCGGTCACTAGTTACCAGTCTAAGGCTTATGGCCGCCGGTGCCGATCTTCTTGAGGATGACGATGCGCATGTGGGCGATTCTGGCGTTGGCGAGCCTGCCTTCGGCGTGGCTGGCCTGGAGCTACCGGGACCTGCCGCGCATCGGCGAACTGCACGACGACGGCATCTACCTGATCTCCGCCAAGTCGCTCACCGACGGCCAAGGATATCGCATTTTGAGCCTCCCCGGCGAGCCGGCGCAAACCAAGTATCCGCCACTCTATCCCCTCTACCTCTCCGCGTTGTGGCGCTTAGGGCCCGGCTTTCCGGCGATGCTGCCCTGGGCGATGCTGATGCAGTGGATCTTCGTTCCGCTGCTGTTGGGGCTCTCCGCGCTCTACTACGCCCGCCACTCGCTGCGGCCCGAACTGGCGGCGCTGCTGGGCTTCAACGCCTACGTCCTGGCCTTCGGCACCAGCCTCTTCACCGAGATCCCGTTCACGACGCTGCTACTGGCGTGCCTCCTGCTTGGCGAGCGGCGCTGGGCGCTCACCGCCGGGCTCGTCGCCGGCGCCGCGTACCTCACGCGGACCGCTGCTCTGCCGCTCGCCGTCGCCTTCCCGCTCTACTACTGGCTCGCCGGCCAGCGCAGGGAAGCCGGCCGCTTCCTGCTCGGCATGCTGCCGGCGGTGATCGGCTGGACGGCGTGGACCTCGGCACATCGCAGCCCGTCGCTCGACTTGATTCAGATTGAGTCCACCAATTACATCGCCTACCAGTTGATGAACGTCACCTGGGAGACGCTGCCGGTGGTCTTCTGGAAGAATCTGGATCAACTCCTGCTGGGCGTAGGCGCTTTTGCCTTGCCCAAAACCGGCATGGGCTTCTTCCTGAAGATCCTCACGATGGTGGCGGCCCTGTTCACCGTGGCCGGTATCGTCCGGCTCTTCCGGCTGGGGCGCATGCGCCCCTACATCGCTTATGCCGCGCTATCTTCGGCGATCCTGCTGGTGTGGCACTTCCCCCCGAATGAGCGCTTTACGCTGCCGCTCCTCCCTCTGTGTCTGGCTGGACTATGGGTGGAGACGGGCAATCTCTACACGATGATCCGCCAGGTAATGGCGAAGCCCGCCCGGGATCAGAAAGTGGCCGGCGCCTTGCTGGCCGTAGCCGCGCTCCTGGCCATCGGCCTCAGCCTGTGGCGGCACGTCGAAGCGGACTTTAGCGTCATTCCGGCTGGCTACGCGCAAGGCCGGCAGGACCTGGCCGAGAAACTTGCTGCCTACCGCTGGATGGACCAGCATCTGCCCCCCGGCGAACGCGTGATGGCCTATGACGATCCTACGTTGTACCTCTTCACGGGCCGTTACTCGATCCACCGCGTGATTCCCACCAAGTATTGGTACGGCGAGGACAGCGCGGCCACCGTCAAGTGCTTTCGGGACATCGACCGCTTCGCCGGCGAACGCGGCTTCCGCTATCTTTACGTCAACCAGAGCGACTTTCGCCGGGACTTGGCTGAAGAAGACAAGACCGCGGTGATGAACGCCCTCCGGCGCCATCCCGCGTTGCAGCCCGTCTACCGGTCCGCGCGGGGCGTGATCTACGAAGTGGCCGAGGCGCGTCGTCTCGCCCAAACGCAGTAAGCCGCGAAGGCGACCAGCCCAAACGTTCCGGGCTCGGGCACGGAGTTCGTCGTGATCCAGGTTAGGTGGGAGGAGACGCGCGTCATGCCGTTCAAATCGCCGTAGGCGCCCGTGGGCGTCGTCGGCGCCGCAATGAAGGACGTAATGCCCGCGACGCGGCCGTTGAGGAAACTGGGCCCGCCGGAGTCTCCGGGCGCTACGGTGGCCTCGCGGAAGACGCTGTTGACGCCTGGGCCATCGAAGGTGGAGATCAGCAGGTCGCTCCGTAAAGGGCGGTAAAACTGAAAGGTGGAATCCCAAACGTTGTTGCCGACGCGCAGGGTTCCCGCGGCACCCGCGCTGCCCTGGGCCGCCCCGCCCGACGCCATGGCGCCCCAGCCCGCCACGAGGTAATTCTGCCCGATTTCGTCGGTATCGTTGTAGAGCTGATACATGCTCACCCAGGCGGCCAGCGGCGACGTCAGAAATACCAGGGCCAGATCGACATCGTCAAGCGGATTGTTGGTCCAACTGGGATGCACCAGAAAACTGGCGACATTGAAGATCGCCGTATTCACGCCCGAATCCGTGAAGGTAGCCGTGGCGCTGGTGGCGAGTCCGCCGATGCAGTGCGCCGCCGTTAGGACCACCGTGGGCGTGATCGCGACGCCCGAGCAGAGAGCGCCGTTCGCAAAAATCAGCTTTGCCACGCCGGACTCCGCCGCCGTGGGCGCATACGTGGAACTGGTTATCGTCCCGACAGAGCCAATGGTCGTCGTAATCTGCAGCGGCGACGCTGCGAGCGCCCAAGAAAGCACCACACTACTCAAGAAAACACGCATCATCGGGCACTTGCCCCCCCTGAAGGCTTGCGTGACAAACGGTAAAGCGCGACGGCGTCCTGCGTGTCAACTAGCTGCCAGCCCGGTTCCAGTGCCAACGACTGTGTCAGCGGACTCGCAGTACTCAGCATAACCGCATTCACGCCGTATTTGTGGAGGGTCTGCCGCCAGCCTGGTCCGCCGTTTACCAAAGCGAGATACTCCTCGCTCATCCGGCGGCCATAGTAGTCCGTGCGGCCGTCGAAAAACACTTGTTGGCGCGGGTAGTGCCGGTACACCAGGTAGTCGCCCCAGGCGTCCAGCGTAAACAGCCGCGACTGCTCAATGAGCGTCCGGTGCTTGGCAATCATCGCCACCGGGAACTTACCCTCGGGGAAGTCCGCCGGGTAGCTCAATCCCGCATCGCTCGCCAGCAAGGTTAGCAGCAGTGCGGGAATCATAGCGCTCATCCGGAGGACGTTCGGCGCGTGCTCGCGGCCGATCGCCTGCAGCATCGCCGCCACCGACTTGCGTCCGTCGCGTTCAGCGAACCAGCCCATGGCATCGGAAAGCATCAAGGCCACTGGGGGCGCTACCAGCGCGGCGAAGATTGGCACATGGCGCACCGAGAGCAGCGAGGCGTGTCCCCAGGCAGCGACCAGCAGCGCCCAACTCCAGTTGCCCTGCCAGGCCAGGCGCGCGGCTGCGGCCAGTCCGGCAAACAGGAGACATTCGAAGTAGACGCCGGAGGCCGTTTCGAGCACCGGCGCCTGAAATTCCTGCACCATCTTGCGAATCCAGTCCGCGCGCAGGTAGTCCGCCATGTGGACGTGCAGGTGATAGCCGTAAGGATTCACCAGGGATGCGGCCAGGCAGCCTCCCAGCAGGCCGCCCCAGCGTCCGGCCCGCCGGTATTGGCCCTCCAGCACCGAGCCCACGCTCAGCACGGCCAACGTCACCAGCAGGCCCGCGAAGCCGCCGTGTAGATTTACCCAGACGGCCGTTAAGGGCATCAGCCACCAGATGCGCCGGGATCCGGGTTGGTCCCACCAGAGCAGTCCGAAGGCGATGGTGAGAAACAGAATCGTGAAGATGTGGGGGCGGGCCAGAAAGTGAACCGAACCCGCGCCGATCACCGCGTGCAGGACAAAGATCGCGGCCAGCGCGTTGGCTCCGGCCCGCACCATGGCGCGCAAGGTGAGCCAGCAGCAGCCGGCCAGGGTGGCCGCGGAAAGAACCACGATCCATTTGAGCCCGCCCATCTGGAAAATCGCAGCGAAAAGCAGGTCCGCCAGCCACTCCCAGGCATACCAGGTCTGGCCTGGTTTCGAAAAGGAAAATGGATCCTGGTACGGAAGGCTGCCGGTGTCTAGTATCCGTTCGCCAGTTCTAATGTGGAATCCGGTCGCCGCGTCGGACAGCAAGCCGTTCGGACTACCGGAATTGGTGAACAGAATCAGCCAAAAGATCAAGGCGGCGAACAAAAGATCCGATAAGGAAGGAACATACCAGAGGGGTCGCCCCGCCGGAAGGGGCAGGGGAAAAGTGGCGGCGTCAGCGGCTGAGTGATTCATAAGGCTTGACTTAGGAGGGAATCGGCAGGATCGGAGCGCAGCTTTAGATGGCGGCCAAGGCCGGGGCTTAGTACGAGATCCGGGCAGGGCACAGGGGCCCTAAGGGGGTTTGCTCCAAAACTTAGGAAAAACCCTAATTTCTCTCCGGCCCATATCGGTTTACATTCAATTCATCCGAACAACATCCCTGAAGGAGGGGGACCTCATGAAGAAAGCTATGAACCTTGTCTGGCAGCTCCGGATCTGGAAAGATACCCGCGGTCAGGACTTGATCGAATACGCGTTGATGGCAGGCTTTGTTGCCGTCGCGGCCGGCGCGATTATGCCGAACGTGGCGACCAGCATTAGCACCATCTTCTCGAAGGTGGGCAGCGTGATGACGGCTTCGGCCGGCACTGGCTCGTAATCCATTTTCGGCTCTGCCCTCAGAGAGCCAGGCCGCGGGCGCGGGACTGATCGTCTCGCTTCCGCGGTAGTTAGTGAATGACCGAATCGTTAAGGAGAAATACAAAATGAAGAACGTTATGAATCTTGTGTGGCAGCTGCGAATCTGGAAGGACACTCGTGGTCAGGACTTGATCGAATACGCGTTGATGGCCGGCTTCGTAGCCGTGGCCGCCGGCGCCATCATGCCCAACGTGGCGACCAGCATCAGCACGATCTTTTCGAAGGTCGGCAGCGTGATGACGGCCTCGTCCGGCACCGGCTCCTAATGGCTTAAGGGCGGGCTGTGGTGGCCCTTGTGGCACCCAGCCCGCCCAATGCACTAGAAAGGAAACTCATGGATCTTTTGCATTGTATGCCCAAGGTATTGCTCCGGATCCGGATTTGGAAGGATACTCGTGGCCAGGACTTGATCGAATATGCGTTGATGGCCGGCTTTGTCGCCGTCGCCGCCGGCGCGATCATGCCGAACGTTGCCACCAGCATCAGCACCATCTTCTCCAAGGTGGGAAGTGTCATGACCCGGGCCGCTGGTACCGGATCCTAACAATACCCCAATCATCGCTGAACTGGGGATCTTCTAGCCCCAGTAGAAGCTCCCCTTTTTAGCTCCCGACTCCCGAAATCTCCCTCACCTCGCAAGCCGCTGCACCGCCCGCCCGATTTCCTCCAGCTACCCTGATCGTATCTACGCCGGTCGCCATTTTGATTTACAACGGCGACAGTCAATACGCGCGTCAACGGCTTCCTGCCGACGAATTTCCCCGCGTTCTCACCACAGCTAGTGGCGTAACCTGCCCCCCGTGGGAGCGGCCATCCAGCCCACCGTTGTTTATGTCGATGCCCTCCGTTAGGTGGCCGAATCTTGTTGGCCAAATAATAATTAAAGAACATGTAACATGAAGAATTCTGCATCTTCTGTGGCGGCTGCGAATCCAATGGAATACTCGCGGTCAAGACGGATCGAGTACGCGTTGACGACCTGCTTCGTAGCCGGCGCAGCCGACCCATTGTGCCCAGCTTGGAGACCATCAGCTTTTCGAAGGCTGGCAGCATGATGACGGCTTCGTCCAACACCGGCTCAGAATGGTTTTAGTGCGGGCTGTGGTGGCCCTGGTGGCACCCGACCCTCCCCAACGCACAAGAAAGGAACCTCATGGATTGTTTGTATCGTTTGCCCAAGCTGTTGCTCCGGTTGCGCATTTGGAAGGATACTCGTGGCCAGGACTTGATCGAATACGCCTTGATGGCGGGCTTTGTCGCCGTCGCCGCTGGTGCCATCATGCCTACTGTCTCCTCCAGCATTAGCACCATCTTCTCCAGGGTGGGGAGTGTGATGACCCGGGCGGCCGGTACTGGATCCTAACGATACCCCGATCCTCGCTGAACGGGGGAGCTTCTGGCCCCGGCAGAAACTCCCCTGCTAGCTCCCGATTCCCGGAATTCCCCCCAACCCCGCACTCCGCTTCACCGCCCGCACGATGGCTTCCGCTACTGCCTCCGCCGCCGCTACCCCGATCGTATCCACGTCGGCCGCCATCTTGATCCCCAGCGGCGACAGGCAAAACACCACGTCTCCATCAATCCGCGTATAACAAGGCGACACCACCCGCGACAGCCCCACCTGTGCCAACTGCGCCACGCGCGTCGCTTGGATCTTCGTCAGTGCCGCATTCGTCGCCACCACTACCAACGTCGTGTTCGTCGGACCGCCCACCGGCGGCGCCGTCACCCCGCGCTTCATTTCATGCACCGTGTCGACGAATTCTCGCGACGCCGCGCTCACCCGCGCGCCCGCCAGAATCTTCCCGGACTCCGGATCCCGCACATCGCCCCACGCATTCACTGCCGCCAGCGCCGACACCAGCACCCCGTGGTAGCGGCCTTCCAGCCCCACCGTCGCCGTGCCGATCCCGCCTTTCATCGCCCGGGTCATGCCGTGAATCTTCCCGACGCTCGCCCCCGTTCCCGCTCCTACATTCCCCTCCGCCACCGGACCGTCGTTCGCCATCGCCGCCGCCGTCATTCCCATTTCGCGCGTCGGACGCGCACTCGCCTTGCCCAGCCCCAAGTCGAAAAGAATTGCCGCCGGCACAATCGGCACTCGCGCTACCCGCATGTCGAAGCCGGAGCCCTTCTGCTCCAGATAGCGACGCACGCCGCTCGCGGCTTCGAGGCCAAACGCACTGCCCCCCGCGAATACCAGACCGTGAATGCGGTCCGTGACGTGCATGGGATTCAGGGTGTCGATTTCTTGCGTGCCGCTCGCCGCGCCGCGGACCTCGACGCCAGCCGTGGCGCCGCCCTCACACAGGATCACCGTGCAACCCGTCAACCCTTCCAGGTCCGTTGCATGGCCCACCTTCAGCCCCGGGATGTCCGTCAAGCCTTTGGTCACAACCCAGATAGCTTAGCAGCTTCTGATGTCCCGTGCGCCGTATGTTAGCATCAATGCTGAAACTGCATTGCTAGAGATCCTCAAAGCCCCCGTCAGTACCCTGCAGGACTTCTGTCTCCTGGCCGGCAAGGCTCTCGCGAACCTCTTTCGCGCGCCCCATTATTGGGATGACGTGCTCATCCAGATGGATCGCATTGGCGTTGGCAGCCTCCCCATCATCTGCCTTACCGGCGGCTTCTCCGGCGCCGTGATGGCGCTGCAGATGTCAAAGGCGCTCGATACCTATGGCGCTTCCAGCCAAGTCGGACAAATCGTCTCCATCACCTTGGTCGCGCAACTAGGACCCGTGCTCACGTCTTTGCTTGTGGCCGGACGCAACGCCTCCGGCATCGCCAGCGAACTCGGCTCCATGAAAGTCACCGAGCAGATTGACGCCATGCGCGCCCTCGGGACTGACCCGGTGCAGAAGCTCGTTACTCCACGCATGTTTGCCATGACCGTGATGCTGCCTTTCCTCACCGTCATCGCCGACTTCGTCGGCATGCTCGGAGGCTGGCTCGTCGCCCTGGGTCTCATCGGCACCACCAGCGCTCTCTACTGGCGCGGCGTCTACGACATTCTCGTCTTCGCCGACGTCCTTCAGGGTCTGATCAAGCCCCTGGTGAACGGATTGGTCATCTCGCTCGTCGGCTGTTACTACGGCATGGCGACTTCCGGCGGTACGCAAGGCGTGGGCCGCGCCACTACGCAAGCCGTCGTCGTCAGTTCGGTCTGGATCTTTGTCATCAATCTATTCCTCACGCAGCTCTTCGTGAACCTCTAATGCCAGCGCCCGAATCCATCTTGCGATTTGACGGTGTCAGCGTGATCTACGATGGCGTCCGCGTTCTCGACCATGTCAGCTTCACGCTCGCCGCCGGTGAAACGCGCGTCATTCTGGGCGCCGCCGGGGCGGGGAAGACGGTGCTCCTCAAGACCGCCCTCGGCCTTATCTCTCCCGACGAAGGCCGTGTCTCGCTCTTCAACCAGGAGATCACCGGACTGCGCGAACGCCAACTCTTCGCCATCCGCGCCCAAGTGGGCATGCTTTTTCAAGAGAGCGCCCTGTTTGATTCGCTCACCATCGAAGAAAATGTAGCCTATCCGCTCGAGAATCAAATTGGCGTCCGGGTCGACCCCGCCGAAGTGCTCCCTCGCGTCGAGGCGATCCTGAAAGACGTCGAACTCGGGCACACCCTCGACAAGTTTCCCAATGAGCTTTCGGGCGGTATGCGCCGCCGCGTCGGCATCGCGCGCGCGAACGTCACCTATCCGAAGCTCGTTTTCTACGATTCCCCCACCGCCGGCCTCGATCCGATAACCGCCAACAACATTATGTCGTTGGTCATCAAACAGCGTGATCAGCGCAACACCACCACCGTCATCGTCTCCCACCGCTTGCAGGATGGGGCGCTGATGGCCAACTACCGGTTTAATTCGCAGTCCGGCAAGATCGAGCGCCAGCGCCACACCGGTGCCCTCGATACCCACACCAAGTTCATGGTCCTGCAGAAGGGCCGTCTCGTCTTTGAGGGCTCCGAGGACGAACTCCACGCCTCGCCCGATCCCTATGTGGCAAAATTTGTATTGGAGCAAGCGCAGTCCGCGTAAAGTGGTCTGCTTGAAGGGGCAAGGCGTAACGAAGATATGGCACTAAGCGCAAAGAATCAAAGCTGGACGCAACTCCGCGTCGGCTTAACCGCGATCTTCGCCTTGGCCATGCTCGGCGTGCTGATCTTCTTTATGACCAGCAATAAGAGCCTCTTCTCCCGCGAAACCCGCCTCTACACCTACTTCGTCAGTTCTGGCGGCATCTCCGCCGGCCAACCCGTTCGCTTGAACGGCATCCTTGCCGGCAAAGTGGACAAGGTCGAACTCTCCGGCGACTCGCACGCCGAACGCACCGTCCGCATCACCATGTTGGTCGACAACGACATGCTCAAAGAGATTCCCGTCGACTCCACCGCGCAGGTGGGCAGCGAAAACCTGCTCTCCGGTCGGTACCTGGCTCTTTTGCGCGGCGTCAGCAAGACCACCATCGCCGCCGACGGCGAAATTAAGAGCAAAGTGCAGCCTGAAATCGACGACATGAAGGTGCAAGGCCTACAGTTGCTCGAAAGCGCTAACTCCATCCTGGCCAAGATCGAAGGCATCGTCAAACAGGTGGAGACCGGCCAGGGCACCATCGGCAAACTGCTGGTCGACGAGACCCTCTACAAAAAAGTCCTCTCCATCACCGCCGAGATTGACCGGCTTACCAAAGCCGTCAACAGCGGCAACGGCCTCATCGGCAAGATGGTCTACGACGACGCTCTCTATACCGACCTCCGCAAGACCCTCACTCGCGTCGACACCCTTGTCGCCGACGTCCAAGAGGGCAAAGGCACCGCCGGTAAGCTGCTGAAGGACAACGCGGTCTACGACGAAACCCGCGCCGCCATTGTCGCCCTGCGCAAAACCATCGATAACTTGAACGCGGGCCAGGGCACCGCCGGCAAGCTTCTCCGCTCCGACGAACTGCACAATCAGCTCTCGGCCAGTATGAAGCGCCTCGACACCACCATCGACAAGATCAATTCGGGCCAGGGCACCATCGGCCAGTTGCTGGTGAACGCCTCGCTCTACGACAACCTCAATGGCACGGCGCGCGAAATGCAAGGCCTGATGAAGGACTTCCGCGCCAATCCCAAGAAATTCCTCCACATCAAGCTGGGGCTCTTCTGAAGACCCTGATCGTGAACGCCGACGACTTCGGCTTCACGCGTGACGTGAACGAAGGGATCGTTCACTGTCACCGGCAAGGCATCCTCACCGCGACCACCTTGATGGCCAATGGCGACGCCTTTGAGCATGCCGTTCATTTGGCTCGCGACGTCCCGACGCTCGACATCGGCTGCCACCTGGTTCTCGTCGGCGGTTGCTCACTGTTGAGCGCGCAGCGCTTTCCGGAGTCCGTCGGCGAACTCGTCCGCGCCCTGGCGCGCGGCAAGGTGAAGCCCTACGAGGAACTCCGCGCGCAGGTTGAGCGCATCCTCGACGCGAAACTAATCCCCGTGCATCTGGACACCCACAAGCATACGCATCTCCTGCCGCAAGTTCTCGAAGCCGTGGGGCGCCTGAGCCAGAATTACAAGATTCCCTGGGTCCGCCGCCCCTTCGACTTGCCGGCCGGCCAGGACGTCTCTCGCAAGAGACGTCTTGTCGCCAGCCTGCTGCGCTTCTTTCGCGAGCGCCGCTTCGACGCCACCCTCAAACGCTACCGCTGCCGCACCACAGACCACTTCGCCGGCTTCTCCCTCACCGGCTATCTCAACGCCGCCCGCCTCCTGGAACTCCTACCGCTGTTGCCCGAAGGCTCCACCGAACTCATGGTCCACCCCGCCTTCCTCGGCCCCGAACTCACCGGAGCCCGGACCCGGCTGAAGCGCAGCCGCGTCGTGGAACTCGACGCCCTCACTGACCCACGCGTCCGGGAAGCCATCGCCACGCAGGGTATCGTCCTCAGCGGCTATCGGAGTCTATAGCCGGCGCGGAGTGATAGCATCCAAAAGAAGGAGACGCGATTACCCCAATGAGCAAGTTCACTCTCAAGGTCAACCGCCGAACGCATACCGTAGACGTAGATCCCACCACCCCACTGTTGTACGTGCTGCGCAATGACCTCGATCTGCATGGGCCGCGCTTTGGTTGCGGTCTCGCGCAGTGCGGCGCGTGCTCCGTGTTGATCAACGGCGCCATCCAGCGATCGTGTGTTCTGCCCATGTCCTCCGTCAAAGGCGAGATTACGACGCTCGAGGGATTGAGTGAGAACGGCCAGCTACATCCACTCCAACAGGCTTGGATCGCCGAGCAGGTGCCCCAATGCGGCTTCTGCCAGAACGGACAGATTCTCGCCGCGAAGGTGCTGCTCGACAAGAATCCGCATCCCACCGATGGTCAAATTCGCACGGCCCTGAACCCGACGCTTTGCCGTTGCATGACTTACTATCGCGTCCAGGCCGCGGTGAAGCGCGCCGCCAAGGCCATCGCCGGCGCCTCCGCCACCGGCGAAGAGAAGGAAGTGGTGGCATGAGCGTCGAAAGTGTGATCCCTCGCCAGATTGAGGAACTTCTCTCCTCCCACCGCCGTAATTTTCTCAAGAGCGCCGGACTGTTCGCCGTCAGCCTCGCGACGCCCGGTGTGGCCCAAACGAATCCCCCGCCAGGTCCTTACCGCGACCCCGATTTCCGCCAACTCGACTCCTGGATCGTGATTCACCAGGACAATACCGCCACCTTCTACGTCGGCAAGACCGACCCCGGCCAAGGCACCGGCACGAGCTTCCGGCAGTTGATGGCCGACGAACTCGACATCGCCTTCAACCGCACGGCCTGCATTATGGGCAGCACCGACATTACGGTGAACCAGGGCGGTTCCGGCGGGTCCACGGCGCTCGAGTATGACTCGCGCCCGATGCGCCGGGCCGCCGCCGAAGCCCGCCGCGTGCTGCTCGAAATGGCCTCCGCCCGCCTGGGAGCGCCGGTCGATCAACTCGCGGTGCACGACGCGGTGATCTCGCTCCAAGCCGATCCGTCCAAGCGCGTCAGCTATGGGGAACTGATCGCCGGCAAAAGATTCAACGTCACCCTCACGGGCAACAACGTCATGTCCGCTACCGGGCTGGCCAAGGTGAAGCCGGTACAGCAACTGAAGTACACGGGCCAATCGCTGCAGCGAGATGACATTCCCGCCAAAGTGGATGGGTCGCTCAAGTGGGCAGGGGATGTGAAGCTGCCCGGCATGGTACACGCCCGCAACGTGAAACCGCCGTATGCCGGCGCGAAACTCCTGAGCGTCGATGAAGCCTCCGTCCGGGGCCTGCCTGGCTTCGTTCGCGTGTTGAGCAAGGGCAACTATGTGGCCGTCGTCTTTGAACGCGAAGAGCAGGCCATTGAGGGCGCGCGGCAGTTGAAAACATCTTGGGAAAAGCCCGCCGCCGCGCCTTTTCCCCGGTCTGAGGATCTCTTCGAGTACATGCGTGCCGCGGTCCCCACTTCGAAGTCGGCGCCAGTCGTAGAGGGCGACCCCGACACGTCATTCACGAGCGCCGCCTTGAAAGTCGAAGCCGAGTACGAGATCCCCTTTCAAGGCCATACCTCGTTTTCGGGCGCCGTAGCCACCGCCGACCCCTCGAATGGGCAGATGACGATCTATTCGAACGACATGAAGTCCTACAGTATGCGTACCTGCGTGGCGGACTTTCTGGGCCTACACCGTGACCGGGTGCGCGTGGTTTGGATGCAGGGCGCACCTAGTTTTGGCCGCAGCGCCTGCGAGGACGCGGCTTGCGAGGCGGCTTGGCTCGCCAAGGAAATCGCGCGCCCGGTGCGGATGCAGTGGATGCGCGACGAAGAAACGGCGTGGGACACCAAGGGGCCCGCGTATCTCATCAAAATGCGTGGCGCGCTTGATGCCCAACGAGCATTGACGGCCTATGAATACAATGCCCGGGCCTGTGATTACAACCACACTGGCTACAATGAGCCGGACTCCGTTTTGATCGCCCACTTGATGGGCATCCGGCGGAAAACGCCAGCCCCGGGCCGCGCCTCAATGCCTTCCGATGTCTACGCGATTCCTCATCGCCGCATGCTGGGCGAGGTGGTGGGTCTGCCGCTAATTTGGGAAACGCCGCTTCGCACGGGGAACCTGCGCGACCCCGACGGACCGCAAGTGACGTTCGCCTCCGAGTCCTTCATCGACGAACTCGCCTTGGCCGCCAAGGCTGATCCTCTTGAGTTCCGGTTGCAGTTGCTCGGCGCCTCCGCACGCGAGGATAGCGGCTTCCGGCGTGCCCGCTCCCTTGCCGTGCTGCAGGCCGCCGCCGCCAAGTTTGGCTGGGAGAAACGCGTGGGGCCCAAGCCGCGCGGCAAGGGTCAAGTCCTCACGGGCCGCGGCGTCGCTTATTCGTTCCGGGGCCAGAGCGTCGTCGCGCAAATGGCCGAGGTAGAGGTGAATCGCGAGACCGGTCACGTGTGGGCGAAGCGCATGGTGTGCGCCTATGATTGCGGCCTGGTGGTGAATCCGGAAGGTCTGCGCCGGGTTGCTGAATGCGGCATGCTCCATTCGCTGAGCCGGGCGCTCCACGAAGAGGTGATGTTCGACACGGAAAAAGTCACCAGCCGCGATTGGATCTCGCATCCGACGTTGCGCCACGCCGACGTCCCGGAGACCATCGACGTCCTGTTGGTGAACGGGGATCCCCAGCCGGACCGGCCTGATCTCTCGCCCTATGGGGGTGGCGAAGCAACCTGCAAGCCCACCTTAGCCGCCATCGCCAACGCAATTTTCGATGCCACCGGCGTCCGCTTGCGAAGAGTGCCGTTCCGCGCGGCGCGGGTGTTGGCCGCCCTGAAAGCCGCGGGTGTCGACCGCGTGTGACGGCTCCGGCACGCCTCTAAGAGTCTTGTCCCGGGATATGATCAATCTCCATGTACGAAAAACTCTTTGACCTTTCTGGCCGCGTGGCCCTCATCACCGGCGGTAGCCGCGGACTCGGCAAGGCCATGGCGCGCGCCTACGCCGAACACGGCGCCCAAATTCTAATCTGCTCGCGGGGCGAGGAAGAACTGCGAGCCGCGGCCGCCGAAGTCAAAGCCGGCCTCTCCACGCGCGTTGAATGGATCACTGCTGACCTGGCCAATCGCGCCGAGCCCCAACGCCTCGCCGATGAGGCGCTGAAGCGCTTTGGCCGCGTGGACATCCTGGTGAACAACGCCGGCGGCAATCAGCCGCAACGCGCGGATCAAATCACCGACGAAGCCTGGGATCGCGTACTTGAGTTGAACCTCTCCGGCATCATGCGCCTCACCCGCGCCCTGCTGCCGCAGATGATGGAGCGCCGCTGGGGACGCGTGATTCATACCTCGTCGGTGCTCGGCTTGGGCGGCAAGAAGGAGCGCAACGCCTACAGCGCCACCAAGTCCGCCCTGATCGGCCTTGCGCGCTCCAGCGCTCTCGACCTCGGGCCCTACAACGTCACCGTAAATTGCCTCGCGCCCGGCCCGTTCCTCACCGAATTGCCGCTGGGCCTCTTGAACGAGACGCAGAAGCAGGAGTTCACCGAACGTACGGCGCTGAAACGTTGGGGACGCCCCGAAGAGATCGCTGGCGCAGCACTCCTGCTTGGCAGCGAAGCCGGCAGCTATATCACCGGCACGACGCTCCTGATCGATGGCGGCACGCTCGCCAATATTCTTTAGCTAAACGGCAGAATCACGCGGGCCTCGCACCCGGGGCCGGGCTCGCGATTCTCGAGCGTCAGGCTGCCGCCGTGGCCTTCCACGATTTGCCTCGCCAGCACCAGGCCGATGCCAGAGCCGCCGGGCTTGGTGGTGAAGAAGGGCACGAAGAGATTCGCGGTGCTGGCCAGGCCAGGGCCGCGGTCGCCGATCCAGATTTCGAGTTGCGGCGCGCCTCCCAGCGGCGTCTGCACCGCCCAGCCGACCTCCACCAGCTTCTCGTGCGACTTCCACCCCGCCTCCAGCGACGCGTCCACCGCGTTCTTCACCAGGTTGATCAGCACCTGCTCCAGCTGGTCACTATCGCCGCGCACCGTCACGCCCGGCCCCTCGATCATGGTGCACGGCAGACGCGTCTCCAGGGCGATCGTCCGCCGCACCAGCGCCGGTACGTCAATCGGCGCCATCACCGGCTTGGGCAACTTGGCCAGGCGTGCGTAGGAGCCAAGGAAGCGGCTCAGGCTCTCTGAGCGCGTAGCGATTACCTCTAAGCCCTGCAACGTGTCCTGCCGCCAGTCCTCGTCCAGCGGCTCGCGCTTCAGCAGCAAACCCAGGCTGCCCGCGATGGACTTGATCGGCGTGAGCGAGTTGTTCATCTCGTGTCCCAGGACGCGTACGATACGCTGCCAGGCTTGTAGCTCTTCCTCGCGCAGGGTCTTGGTGAGGTCGCTTAAGACGAGCAGTTGATGCGGGACGCCGCCCTCACGATACAGGCCGCGATGCAGCGCCCACCGGCCCGTGCCTGCAGGGAAGCTCTTCTGCACGATCTCCGGCGCCACGGTCTCTTCGCCCAGGCAATCGGCCAGGCCGAGCGCCGTGGCGGTCAGGTTCATGATTCGCTCGGCGGGTTGGCCCAGCACGCGTTCGCCCGCCGGGTTGATCAGCTTGAGCTTCTGTTCGGGATCAAAAGCGAAAAGCGCGACGTCGATTTCGGCCATCACCTTGCGCAGCAGCGTAGTCGCTTCCAGGGCGCCCAGACGCTGCGCGCGCAGCGTAGTGCTCATCTGGTTCACCTGCTGCATCACGTCGCCGAGCGCGTCGTCTTCTTGTGCCTGCCGGGCGCGAATGGAATAGTCGCCCTCACGCATAGCCTCCATCAGATTGGCCAGCGTGCGCAAAGGTGAGGCCACCCGCTCGCGCACGGCCGCCGCACAGCCCAGCCACGTACCCACGGCCAGCGCCGTCAGCGTCCATTGGACTTTGGGCGTGTAGTCGCCCTGCCACCAGAGGATGAGCAGGACCGTCGTAACCGCGGGCGCGCCGGCGGCCAATGCGAGCAGTTGGATGCGTCGTTCGTGGGTCACCGTGAAGACCTCGCCGAGGAGCCCGCCGCGTCAGCGGCGGGGCAACGATCACGAATTGTCCCGCTTTTCCCGAGGGTTTCGCCGGAAAGCGGCCACGGTGCCCCACCTCTTAGAAGCTCAGAAAGAATGTTGCTGGCTGCCGAAACCCGGACAGCCCATCGCGTGAGCGATGGGGCCACGCACTCAGAATACCGCTGTTTTGCTGGGGTTTTCGCGGGAAAGTGGCGGAACGTGCCCCGCCGCTTACACGGCGGGCTGTCCGGGGCTCGCTCCAATTCGGGGAGCGAGTGGATTTTTCCTGAGCTTCTTACGAGGTGGGCTAGAAGGCCGGCTTGGGCATTTAGCGCTGACTTAGCAATCCCCTCCCTGACGGTCGGGGTTCGTTCCCAAACGCGTACGAATGCCACGAGCGTGTTAAAGTCCATAACGTTGCAGTCGCCGGTACAATGCGCTACGACTCAAACCCAGCGCGCCGGCGGCCTGCGACACGTTGCCCTGATACCGGTCAAGCGCCTTGCGAATCAAATGACTCTCCACTTCTTCGAGCGACATCTCCTCCAGGCGCGGCACGATGCCGGGGCCCGTGCGCAGCGCCAGATCCGCCAACCGGATCTGCGTATCCTGCGCCAGCAGCACGGCGCGCTCAATCACGTGGTTCAATTCGCGGACGTTGCCCTGCCAACGATTCTCCATCAGCGCATTCAGCGCCGGCGCGTCGAAACCGGTTAGGGGCTTGCGATAGCGCTGGGCGTGGGTCTTGAGGAAGTGCGCCGCCAGGGGCGGAATGTCTTCGCGCCGGTCGCGCAACGGCGGCAAGTGAATCTCAATCGTGTTCAAACGGAAGAGCAGATCCTCACGGAAGCGCTGATTGGCGGCCTCGGCGTGCAGATCGGCGTTGGTGGCGGAGATAATGCGCACGTCCACCTTCACCGTCCGCGACGAGCCCACTTTCTCCATCTCGCCCGTCTCCAGGACGCGTAGGAGCTTGGCCTGCAGCGGCATCGGCACATTGGCGATTTCATCCAGGAAGAGCGTGCCACCATCGGCCAGCTCAAACCGGCCCACCCGATCCGCCTTCGCGTCCGTGTAAGCGCCGCGGACGTGCCCGAAGAGTTCGCTTTCGAAAACGCCTTCGGCCAGGCCGCCCGCGTTCACCGTCACCATCGGCTTCGCGCCCCGGCTGCTCTGCGCGTAGAGCGTTCGTGCCACCACCTCCTTGCCCGTGCCCGGTTCGCCCGTGATCAGCACGTTCGCGTCCGACGGGCCGATGCGCGAGATCATCTGCAGCACGGGCTGCATCGCCTCACTGCCCGCGATCATCAGCGGCCCGCCTTCCAGGCGCAGCAGCTTGTTCTCGGCTTCGAGACGCATGCCCTTACGCAAGGCGGCGCCCAGGTCGAGCTGTGTCTTGACGATGGTGAGCAGGCGCGCATTCTCCCACGGCTTCGGGATGAAGTCCCGCGCTCCCCGGCGCACGGCCTCCACGGCCAACTCGACGCTGCCCCAGGCCGTCATCACGACGATGGGAATCGCCGGATCAATCGCGCCGATCTTGTTCAACAGATCCAGCCCTTCCTGGCCCGACGTCGTGTCGCGCGTGTAGTTAAGGTCCATCAGCACCAGGTCGTACTCGCGCGTTTCGAGCGCATTCAGAATCTGCTGTGGGCTGGCAGCTTGTTCAATCTGATAGCCCTCGCCCTTCAGCAGCAGCTTCAAGGCCACCAGAACATCGGGCTGGTCATCGGCGATCAGGACGCGGGGAGTGTCGTTCGAGCGCATGGGTATTTACCGGTTCTTCGTCTCGCTCGAAATCCAGCCGTCTTCAATTTGAATCACGCGATGGCCATAGGCGGCGTTGGCTTCCGAATGCGTCACTTGGATGATAGTCGTGCCCTCGTCGTTTAGCTTGCGAAAGAGCTCCATCACTTCGCGGCCCTGGTTTGAATGCAGGTTGCCCGTCGGCTCGTCGGCCAGGATCACCTTGGGATTGGCGATCATCGCCCGCGCGACGCCCACCAGTTGCTGCTGCCCGCCCGAAAGCTGGTTCGGGTACAGGTCCTTCTTGCCGACGATGTGAAAACGGTCGAGCGCATCGGCGACGATGCTCTCGCGCTCGGCGCGCTTGTAGTTGCGGTAAGAAAGCGGAATTTCGAGATTCTCGTAAACTGTCAAATTATCCAACAGATGGTAGCTCTGGAAGACAAAGCCGAAGTAACGCTTGTAAAGTTCGCTCCGGTCGCGCTTGCTCATGCGGTGGACGGCGTGGTCGAGCAGGTCGTATTCTCCCGTCCAGTCCGTGTCGTGCATGCCGATCAGGTGCAGCAAAGTCGACTTACCGGCCCCGGACGGGCCCATGATGGAGAGGAACTCGCCCTCCCGGATCTCTAAATTTACACGTCGTAACACGAACGACTTGGTGGGCCCGTGCTGGAAGAACTTTTCAATATTGCGTAGCGAAATCATGAGCGGTCTCTTTCAAACAGCATTTCTCGGGCCACTGGCCCGACTTTTCTTTGCAACACCAACAGCTTACGGCGGTGTTCGCTTTTGGGACGCGTCGCCCGGAATTGGAACACTAGTACTTACCCTCCCCTGGGTCATAAGTACTAAGTATTATCAATCATCAATGCCATTACGATTATTGATTGGCTTCCACCATTGAATTGTCTTATCCTTTTTTTAGCGGTACTGTTCAGACGAAACCCTGTCATTCCGATGAGAATGGCTCCCCCGTTGATGGATTTCGCCACATCGCCTCCGCTTGTACAACCCGTCGTTTCTGAATCCGGCCATGGCTGCAATTGCTGGGTCCTCTTTGAAGTTTATGAGGAATATCGAATGAGCAACGGAAAACCGTCCATCCTACTATTTGGCCTCGACTCTGCTTTGGAACAAGAGCTGGTCGCTGTTCTGGGAGGCTTCAACGTCGCCTCCTGCAACGCCGATTGCCCCGATGGCATCGATGATGCCGATCTGATCTTCTGCTCGGCCGTTGGCCACGAACTGCGAAGCTTGATGAGCATCACCGGGCGGATGAAGTCCCACCCGGCAGTGATTGTGGTCAGCCGTTTGCCGGAAGAGTCCCGGCAGATCGATGCGCAAGAAGCGGGCGCACTGGGCTACTTCGCGGCGCCCTTTGAGCCTCAACGGCTCGGTGGTCTGCTGCGGGCCTGTATGCCCCAACCCGAACGCGCTGTTGCTGCAATGACTGCGGCCTAGCCCCAATCGTCTTTCTTAGCCCCACGGCCCGGCGACAGTTCGCCGGCCCGATGCTACCTCGTCTGTAAAAACACCCTCCAGTCTTCTCCCTCCAGGTCCTTGCCGTCACCTGCGCTGTCTGTTCTAACTTTCACTACTTGGAGACAATCCCTTGCTTACTCGACGTGTGTTTTCCGGCACGCTATTTCTCTGCGTGTCCGCTTTCGCTCAGGTACACTTGCGCGGTACGGTGGAGACCCAGCGCAGCGCCCAGGACTTGCTCGTGGAGATGCGGCCCGCTGGCGCGTCCGCCATGGACAGCGTCACCGTGATGCCCGGCCTCAACGGCCAGTTCGACTTTCACGGTCTAAAGCAAGGCCATTACACCCTGGCCGTGAAGACGCATCGCGGCGATGCCCTGAAGGAGGAGCGCGTGTTCCTCTCGGCCGGCGAGGCCGAAATTACGGTCCGTCTGAAGGACGAAGCGAAGCCTGAGGGGCGCGGTACGGTGGACGCCCGGTCGCTCCACCATGTCGTGCCCAAGGCGGCCCGGAAGGCGATGGGGCGCTACGCTAAGTGCCGGGCGGCCCACGACGAAGCCGGCGCCGAGCACGCGCTCGATGAGGCCCTCGCCGCCGATCCGGAGTTGCTCGAAGCCTGGGTCAACCGCTCCGCTCTCTACGCCCGCACGCGCTCCTGGACGAAGGCCCTGGCCGACGTAGACCAGGCCCTACGCCTCGATCCGCGCTGTACGCTCGCCCTCACCAACCGCGCCTTCGTCTCGGTACACCTGCGCGACTACCCCACGGCCTTGCGGGCGGCCCGCGCGGCCCTACGATCCGATCCGGCGAACCTCAGCGCGCAATACCTCCAGGCTTTGGCGCAATTCAACCTCGGTGACCGCGCCAACGCGCTCGGTCAACTGAAGAAGCTTGCCCCGGAGTACGAACCCGCACGACTCACCTTGGCGGCTACTGCACCTTAATCAGGGCCATGCTGCTGTTAATCGTCTCGCCGCCCGCGGCCTTCACGGTGGCGCGCAGTTGATAGTCACCGAGCGGGAGCATAATGCCCGTCGGCCGGTAGAATGGTATCGTCTCGAACCACATTTGCTCGTCCGGGCTCAGCCCCACCGGCCGCGTGACGCTATGCACGGCCTCGTTATCGGAGTTCAGCAGTTCCAGCACCAACGACCGCGCCGACGGGTGCTGCACCTTCACGCGCGTCGACAGGCACGGCTTGTAAGTGCCAGGAGGATCCGGCGGCGCGCCACCCAGTCCGCAGGCGACGAAGTAGCAGGGCAGGGCACAGTTGCGCGCCGTGCGGCCGACGACGTCCAAGGTCTGGCTCTCCGGCGATAGCTCCAAGCCATTCGCAGGCGACACCAGCCGGACCCCGCCCGCGATGAAAGCGTCCACCAGTTGCAGCGACTGCGAAAAGCCACCCGACGAACCGGCGATGAGATTGCTGGAAGAAGCCACCAGTCCGATCCCGCGCGCGTAGGTGCCCGTCTCCGTCAGCAGCACCTCGCGCGACAGGTAATCAACCGCGTTGGTGACGCGGCCAATCGGTGTGTTCGCGCCCACGTTGCGCCCTTGCACCTGCACGGCGGCGCTTGCGTCCTGGTTCGGGCCGGGATCAAGGTACAGCTCACTCACGTTATTCCGGCGCCGGTAGATGCGTCCACTGGCGTCCACCCGCCAGAGGACTTCGTTCGCCGACGCACCTGGCACCATCTGGCTCCGCACCACGAACCACGTCTCGCCACCCTGCTGCACCGTACGATCCACCCAGCGCACTTTATGCAGCCCCGTGGCAAGACGGTCGTTCACCCGGTACACCCAACGATTGCCCACCTCCAGGGGGAAGTAGGACTGCGTGGCCAATTGATCCGCCAAATTCGACGAAGGCGCCTGGCAACTGACGCGAGCCGTGGCCCGGGCCACTTCGTTGCCGCTCGGGTTTACCAGGACAAAGACGAGCCCGTCGCTCACCCAGTCTCCGGTGGGCGCGCCGCCATTGCCGGGCTCGAATCCTGTCATCGCCGGACCCGTCGCCGACCCGATTCGCACCTGCACGCTCGTCTCGCTGGTGCGCCAACTCAACTGCGCCGTGCCCTGGCCGCGCGCGTTGCATTGCGTCACCGGCGAGGGCGAGATCGTCAGTGCCGGTGCCTGGCAGTAAGCTGCCGCCACGCCCAGCAGGCCAACCAGAATCGAACGATGCATGCTCTACTCCTCGGCTTCTATCGTAGCTCCAGGGGGAAGAGCCTTCAGCTTGGGTCCCTTCGTACTGCGGCTGGCCGCGACCAGATCCTGCACTTCGGCCGGCGACAGGTTGCGCCACTTGCCCAACGGGAGTCCGTCGATCTCCAGCCCGCCGATGCGCACGCGGACCAGCTTCAGCACAAAGCTATCCACAGCCTCCAGCATCCGGCGCACCTGGCGATTGCGTCCCTCAGTAACCGTGATCTCGATGAAGCTCTTCGTCGCAGCGTCGCGCACCCGCGTTACCTCGGCGGGCCGGGTGGGACCATCGTCAAGCGTTACGCCGGTGCGCAACCGCTGGAGTTGCTCATCGGTGAGCAACGTGGCGGCCTTCACCAGATACGTCTTGGGCACATGGTAGTCCGGGTTGGTGAGCCGCTCGCCGAACTGCGTGTCGTTGGTGAGGATCAGCAACCCGCTGGTGTCGAGGTCGAGTCGGCCCACCGTCGAAAGAAAGTCCGTCACGCCCGTGAGCAGGTCGTACACCGTGGGCCGGCCCTCTGGATCCTTGTAGGTGGTGATGTAGCCAGTGGGCTTATTCAGCAGCAGGTAGCGGAATTTTTTCTTCTCGAGCGGGCGGTTGTCGAACTCCACCTTGTCCCGTTCGGGGTTCACCCAGAAATCCGGATTCTGGATCACCTTACCGTTCACCTTCACCCGATTGCCCGCGATCCACGCCCGCGCTTCCGTGCGTGAGCCCAGCCCCATCTTGGAGATAACGCGGTCGAGCGTCTTGGGTGGGGTGGGCTTGGCGGCTTTCATGTTCCCTACGATGGTTTCAAAATGCCAGCCGGAGAGCAAGATCTGTTTTAACTTGAGACCCCGTGCTGACTTTACATATCCTCAGCTAAGTGCTTGAATCGAATCGACTCCATGAATCGGCGGCCGATTTCCCTTCAAGTAAAACGTGAAGGGGTTGCTGCGCGCGCCCCGATGCGTTACCACCAATTCGTGCGGCCCCGCCTCAAACAGCGGGCGCAACTGCACGTTCACTTGCGCGCCGGAAATGGCACGTGGCCCATGCGGCACGCCGTCCACTTCCACGCTGACGTTGCCGATATCGGCGACTTCGCTCAGCCCCTCCACCCACAACGCCAGCCAACCCCCGTTCGCCCAATCGGCTTCCCCAAACGTGACCGCGTCCTGCACGGCGGTCAGCTTGAGTTCGCCCGCCAGCGGCGGGACGTCCATGTGAAACGCCACCACGTTGGACCAATCTCCCGCGCCGACCCGCAGCCGCGCTTCGTGACGGCCCGGAGCGAGGCCGGGGGGCACGCGCGTCGTCACGGCCAGGCTCTGCGCCGACCGGCGCACCGCCATCGGCGGCACGCCGAACCCGTCCACTTCGGGGAAGACGTCGTCGAGCGCGGGCTCGCTTGGCCAGTCGCACCAATAGACGAGGTACTCCTCCTTCCGCGACTCAAAGGTACCTCCGCCATGCGACGCCGCGTTCACCCCGTGCAACTGAATGGCGGGCAGCGTCGCTGGCGGCAGATCGCGCCAACGGCGGCTCGCGCGGATGCAGGCCGTCGTGCTGGTCACCTTCAGCACGACGGGTTGCACGAAGCCCGCGGCCCGCGCCCAGGCGCTCACCTGCGTCACCGTGGGGCCGCACCAATTGTCGAGTTGTCCCCCGAGTTCGCCGGTCTCGTAGAACTCAGCGTAGGGAATCGCCGGACGCTCGCCTCGGGCGTAGGCCTCCGGGTCAGCGACGAAGGTGTCGATGATGCACGTGTCCTTGGTGATGGCGCAGACGCGCTCCAGCGCCAACAGCGGATGCTTCAGGTGGTAGAGCACGCCCAGCAGCAGGACGATGTCAAACTCCCCGGGCGACTCGCGCGTCACGTCGTAGAGGTCCATCTTGAGATACTTCGCGCGCGATCCCATCAGATGGTGTAGCCGGCGAAACGTGTCGAGGTCGGCATAGTCGATCGCCGTCACTTGCGCGCCGCGGCGTTCAAGCTCGAAAGTGAAGTAGCCGTCCCAGGGGCCGACGTCGAGAGCGGTGAGGCCGGTAAGGTCCTCCGGCAGTTGAAACCAGCGCCACCGGTCTTCCTGGTAGCTCAGCGGCATGGCCCCTTCAAGGACGCTTCCGTCCGGGAGCCGCATGCTGTGATAAAGGCCCGTGCGTTCCAGGCCTTCTTTCACCGGATTCACGGCCCGTTTGGCTTGCAAATCTTGAGACATCGCCTTAGGTAATCAGCCCGTTCCGCAGCGCGAACCGCACCACGTCGCCGCCGCTGTGCAGGTTCAGCTTCTCCATAATGCGCCCGCGATGGCTCTCCACCGTGTAGACGCTGAGCACCAGTACGTTGGCGATCTCCTTGTTCGTCTTACCCTCGGCGATCAATTGCAGCACCTCGCGCTCGCGGCTGGTGAGTAGGTCAATCGGATTGCTTACATGCTTGCGATAGTCGTCCAGCACCGCATCCGCCACCGACGGACTCAGATACCCCTCGCCCTGCGCCACCGCCCGCACCGCGCCGATCAGCGCGTCGTCGTCGGCGTCCTTCACCAGATACCCGCGGGCCCCGGCCCGCAGGATCTCGCGGACGTATACCGAGTCGCGGTGCATGCTCAGCGCCAGCACGCGCGTCCGCGGGCACAGCTCCGTAATGCGGCGCGTGCCTTCAATGCCATTGATTTCCGGCATCGACACGTCCATCACGACGACGTCCGGCTGTACGCTTTGCGCCATTTCCACCGCCTCGCGACCGTTCATCGCCTCCGCCACCACCTCCATATCCGGTTGCGAAGAGAGGATCATGCGGAAACCTCGCCGCACTACGGCATGGTCGTCAGCTAATAAGATGCGGATGGGTTTTGTCGCTATGGCCACTATCGTTCGCACTCGCTTTCTGCGCGGGGGCTTCCACCCGCAGTCTCAATCCGCCGTTGGGACGGTTTTCCATTTCGAGCGACCCACCAATGTGGCGCGCGCGCGCTCGCATGCCCACCATGCCGATGCTCGATGCGGCCTTGGCCAGCTTCGGCCCTTCCGGGATCCCGCAGCCGTCGTCCTCAATTGTCAACGTCACCAGCCCCCGTCCCATCTCCAGGCTCATCCAGGCTCGCTTAGCCTGCGAATGGCGGGCGATGTTGGTGAGCGCCTCTTGTCCGATGCGAAACAGGTGGGTCTCCAGTTCGTCGGTCAGCCGGTAGGCGGCGGCCGACCGGTAAGAAACTTCAATCCCCGTCCGTTGCGTAAACCGGTTCGCCACCCAGCGCAGACCCGCATCCAGGCCGAAGTCGTCCAGGATCACTGGCCGCAGCAACTGCGAGAGCTCGCGGACGTTAGCGAGCACCTCGTCGAGCACCTGGACGCATTCTCCGCGGCGCGCCTCAAACTCGCTGGCATTCAGCCGCTTCATCATGCTACGCAACCCGGTCAGGCTCTGGCCGAGTTCATCATGCATCTCATGTGAGAAACGGCGCGCCACCACCTCCTGGTCCTGCAGCATGTTCCAGGAGACACGGTCCAGCTCTTGCGATTGCCAGGCCAGCTTGTCGAAGGCGCGTTTCGTGCTGTAGACGGTAAGCCCGGCGCACCCCAGCGCCAGCAGCAGGCAGACGGCGAGCACGGTCTCCAATTCGTCCAGCAGGTTCTGGCTCTGCTCTTCAATGCGCGATTCCAGTTCCGCGCCCCGCCCCGAACTAACAAAGTGGCCGCGCACCAGTTCTTGCGCTTCCGTGTGAATCGCCTTTGACCCCTGATAGCCGACGAACGCCGCAGCCACCACCAGCATCACCACCAGGGTGAACCCGAGAATCAGAATGCGCAGTACATTGCGGGGGGACACTAATTACCAGTGTACCCAGGCTTAGAAGACGAGCTTCAAGGCCATTTGGATCACGCGCGGATTGCCGGTGGTGTTGCGGATGGTAGCGTAGCTGGCCGCTGTAATGCTGCCTCCCGGGTTGGCGAAGTTGGTGATGTTGAGGATGTTAAAAAACTCATTCCGCCATTCGACGGCGAAACGCTCATTCAACGCGATCGACTTATTCACGGAAAGATCAACATTGTGCTGGGAGGGGCCGCGAAGTATGTTCCGGCCCGTGTCGCCCCACAGATTGCCGGAGCGAACGAAGGCGTCGCGGTTGAAGTAGTTATTCAAACGGTCCTGCGTGCGGCCCGAACGTTGCGCGGTATCGCGCGTGGCGCCCGGGGCCCAACTGGCACGGCTGTTGGCCGTGCCGAAGAGAGCCGCGCCGCTCGTATCGAGAATGCTTACCGGTGTACCGCTCTGGATAATCGACACTCCCGCGAGTTGCCAGCCGCCCAGCAGGCGCTTGGCCCGCCCCGGCGACGGGATCGCGTAACTGAAGTTGATCACCAGCCGCTGCGTCCGGTCGAAGTCAGCCGGGCCGCGGTTCAGCGACAGGCGCGTCTGGTCGCCGTCCGTCTGGGTGAACGTCGCGCCGGTGGCCGAACCCGAGTTATTGTCCAAAGCCTTCGCCCAGGTGTAGGAAGCCAAAAAACGCAGGCCCTTCGAGAAGCGCCGCGTCACCGAAGCCTGCAGCGAGTGGAAGCTCGAGTCCGTCGAAGTTTCAAGCCACACTAAGCCGGTCGGCGAGAAGCCCACGTACGGCACACGCAGTTGCGCGTTTGCTGCCGTTGTCGTTGTTTGCCCGTTCACCGGATTCGTCGGGCTCGCGATCAACGGCTGGTTGATCAGCCGCTGCGTGGCCAGGCGCGAACCCTTCGTCCCCACATAGCCCACTTCCACCATGGTCGCCGGGGTCCATTGGTATTGCGTGTTCAGTCCCCATTGCTGCAGATACGGCGTGCGGAGCGTCGGATCCACCGCATTCAGCCCGATCGCGGGCCGGTCCGTAGTGTACGGGGGCGCATAAAGCAAAGGCACCACCGGGAAATCCGCTTGCCGCGGCAGGACCGGAAAAGGATTCTGCAAAGAGGCCGCTGCGTTCGCGGCCGCCTGTAAGTCCGTGCGGACATAGCCAGGCAAAGACAGCGCTTCCAGCAAGCCCAATTGATTCGAGAGGCGGTCGTAGTAAATACCGTAGCCTCCGCGCAGAACAATCCGCTCACTTACTTTGTAAGCCAGACCAAAGCGTGGCGCAAAATTACGCGTCGGCGTCCGGTCGACCAACGTCGGCGAGACGCCCGGGATCCCAGGCACCGGCTTCTTCGACGCCGAACTCTGCACGAAGCCGGCGCTGGTGGCGCCTCCCGCAGGCGGCGCCTGATAGCGACGCGTGTCGAAGGAGCCGTTCCGGCCCAGCGTGTCCACGGCATAACCCAGATAATCCCAGCGCAAGCCTAAGTTCAGCGAGAGTCGTGAGGTGAGCTTCCAATCGTCCTGCACATACCAGGACCAGTCCGTAATGCGGTCCATGCGATCCGTGATGCCGCTCGCCACGCTGGAGCTATTGATGTTACTAAATCCTGTGCCATTGCCGCCCTGTGCAATTGGCGTGCCGGGCAGCCCAGTCAGTAAGTCACCGAAGCTTTGCAGCGTCATCGTGCCGCGGAAGCGATTGTTCGAATAATAGTCGTCCACGTAACGGCGTAACTCAGTGCCGAATCGTAACTGATGGCGCCCGCGAATCCAGGACAAAGTATCCACGAAATGATAAGTATCCTGGTTCACCCCCTGGTCAGCATTGACACTGTAGCCCAAGCTAAAAACGCCGGTGACGGTAATCTGCGGAATGTCCGGAAACTCACGCGCATTGAAACGTTGCATGCCGATGGAACTGAGCGGCAATTGATTCTCTTGCCGAACCACGCCCAGGAGACGGGAAAAGCCCATGCGCGCTTCGTTTACCAGGTTCGGCGTGAGCACGTGCGTATCGGTCAGGCTCATAATCCGGCTCTTAAAGTCCTGCGTGGTGCCAAAGCCTGGCACATTTGCCGCCGGTAACGACTGAAAGGCCGGCTGCGCGGAAATAATCGACTTAAACATCAACCTGTTCTTCGACGTCAGTTGATGATCGCCGTTCGCGATGTACTGATTCTCCTCATACCGCGCCGGAATCGATACCGCGTAGTTGACGCCGGTGTTCGAGTTCTGCGGCGAAGGAATCACAAACTGTCCGTTCGGCAATTTCAAGTTCAAAAGCGACAGTGCCACCGGGTTGATATTCGCTCCATCCGCGGTAATCGCGGGCCCCCCGCGCGTGCCACGTAAGCCAGCGAAAGCCTGACCCAGCGACGCTCGCGAACGGTCCAAGGGAATATTCGGCAGCGTGAGCGAACTGGAGCCCGACAGTCCATTCACTTGGCGCGTACCTTGATAAGAGAAAAAGAAGAACGTCTTGTTCTTGATTACAGGTCCGCCTAAGTTACCGCCAAATTGATTCTGCTTTAGCACCGGCCGCTGCTGGCCGGTCGCGTTGAAGAAGAAGCTATTTGCATTCAGGGCGTTATTGCGGAAAAACTCAAAGAGAGTGCCATGGAATTGCGGGGTCCCCGAACGGGTTACCAACACCACCGCCGCGCCGCCGCTGCGGCCGGATTGCGCGTCATAAAGGCCCGTCTGCACCTTGAATTCCTGGATCGCTTCCGGTGACGGCGCCACCAGCCCGTTCGACGCAAAAGCATTCTCGTTGGACGTATTGCTGTGAATATTCACCGCGTCCACCCCGTCGATATAGACTGAGTTCGACCCCAGCCGCGCACCGCCCGAAGAGATATTCTGCGTGCCCCGGCCCAACGCCCCGGCGTCGTTCAACGGTCCCGACGTTCCCGGCGACAACGCCAGCAACTGTGTAAAATTTCTCGTTGATAGCGGCAACTCCTTCACCGCCGTGCCCTCCACCACGCGTCCCAGCGCGGCGGACTCGGTCTGCAACAACGGCGCCGCCGACGTCACTTCCACCCGCTCGCTCACCGACGCTGGCTTCAGCACCACGTTCACCGCGATCCGTTCCGTCACCCCCAGAATCACATTCGCCACGGCCGTGCCGAAACTGGGCAGCGACACTTCAATCTGATAAGGCCCCGGAGCCAGGAACGGAAAGACGTATTGCCCTGTGCCCGACGATACCGTCTCGCGGGATTCGGTAGCGCTCTGCGCGCGCGCCAACACCTTCGCGTTCGGCACCGGCGCCCCGCTTTCGTCCGTTACCGTGCCGCTGATGGTTCCGCTCGTCTGTGCGCCAAGGCTGGCGGCCAGAAGCAGAACTCCAGCCAAATTGCGAAAAATGCTGAGTGACAAAGCGATGACTCCCTGGGTTAATCTTAACCCGCCAGCGCCGCCGTCAGTATCCAGCGCAGCGTCCCGTGCGGCACCGGCCCCAGGCTGTCGAAGTCGATCCGGACCAGCATCCCCTTCTTGAAATCGATGCGCAACGCGGGGCAGCGCAGCAACAGCATCGTGAGTTGGCCGCACAGCGGCTCATGGCTCGCGAGCAATACACTCGCCTCCGCGCGATGCACGCGCAGTTCCTGCCACACTTCGTCCGGACGGCCCATCGGCGTCAGCGCGTCAGTCACCAGCGTCTCGCGGACCCCCGGCAGCAACTCCCGCGCCAGCGCCGCCGTCTGCCGGGCGCGCAAGTAAGGACTCGTGAGAATCAAAGACGGCGCCGCGCCTGCACCAGCGGCGCGCTTCAGCACGTGGCGCAGGCGGCGCTCGCCTTCGGGCACCAGGGCACGCGTCGAGTCGGGTTGGGTGGCATGGCCCTCTTCAGCGATGCCATGACGTAGCAGATAAAGTTCCATCGGGATTGGTTAGTCGCATTCTGGCATACTCAAGGCTTGTCCCACGCTTTCAGTAAGGAAAACTGGGCCCGCGGCCTGGCCATCGCCGCGGCCGTCGCCATCGTCTTTTCCATCGCCGCCGCCCAAGTGCTGATGGGCGTCGCCCTCGTCGCAACGCTCGTCGCGCGCCTGCCCTGGCGTTGGCCCTACCATTGGCCGCTCGCTGCCTTCTTCACCGGTACGCTCGTGGCCGTAGCGCTCTCGCCCGACCCCGCTGGCGGCTGGCCGCAGATCAAGAAGTTCTTCGTCTATCTGATCCTCCCGCTGCTCGCCACCACGCTCGTCAGCCTCGCCCACGTGCGGCAGTTGCTCTACGCCGCGCTCGCCGCCGGCAGCCTCAGCGCGTTGTGGAGCTTCGTCCAATTCGGACGCCGTTGGTTCGAAGCCCAAGCCCTGCACGTGGACTTCTACCGCCACTACGTCGCCCAGCGGACCACCGGCTTCATGAGCCACTGGCAGACCTTCGGCGGCCAGATGATGATGCTCTTCGCCATCGCCCTCGCCCTTTTGCTCTTTGCCCCGGAGCGCCATCGCCGCTGGCTCATGACGGCGCTTGCGCTAAAGAGCGTCGCGCTGCTTCTGAATGAGACCCGCGGCAATTGGATCGGGGCGGCCTTGGCCCTGGTTTACCTCGTCGTCAAGGCCCGGCCCCGCCTGCTGTGGACCCTGCCTCTCTGCTTCGGCGCGCTGCTCCTCGTGCCGCCCGTCCGCGACCGCGCGACCTCGGTGATTTGGCCGCATGGCGAACTCGATTCGAACCAGCACCGCATCGTCACCTGGCGCACCGGTTTGCAGATGGTCCGCGCGCATCCCTGGTTCGGCCTGGGCCCGGAGCAGATCCAAAAGCAATTTCAGAGCTACGTGCCCGCCGACATCCCGCGGCCGTTGCCCGAAGGCTGGTATGGCCACTTACACAATAACTACCTGCAGTACGCCGCGGACCGCGGCATTCCCACCATGCTCTGCCTACTGTGGCTACTCGGCGCGATGCTCGCGGACTGGTGGCGCACCAAGCCCACAGAAGCGCGCGCCATCACGGAAGGCGCCATCGCGGTCTGGCTGGGCGTCGTAGTGAGTGGCTTCACCGAATGGAACCTCGCCAATACCGAGATCCTGCACCTCTTCCTCGTCATCGCCGCCTGTGCCAGCGTGGCCCGCCGCGCCTAAAGCCTACTCGCCGCTTTGCTGGAGTAACTTCGCCACCAGCGCCGTCCAACCCGTCTGGTGGCTGGCGCCCAGCCCCGCGCCGTTGTCGCCGTGGAAGTACTCGAAGAAGAGCGGATAGTCGCGGAAATGCGGGTCGGTCTGTAACTTCTCTACCCCCCCATAAGACGGGCGACGGCCATTCGCATCCGGGATAAATAAACGCGCCAAACGTTGCGATAGCTCCGCGGCCACTTCGCCTAAGTTCATCTGCCGCCCACTACCCGTCGGAAAGTCTACCTGAATCGCGTCGCCATGATAGTGATGGAATTTCTGCAGCGACTCAATCAACAAGTAATTCACCGGAAACCAGATCGGACCGCGCCAGTTCGAATTACCGCCGAACATACCCGTGCGGGACTCCGCCGGCTCATAGTTCACCCGGTGAATGTCGCCATTCACCGGCAATTCGTAAGGCGAATGCTCGTGGTACTTCGAGAGCGACCGGATGCCGTAAGGCGAAAGGAACTCGCCCGTATCCAACATCCGCTGCATCAAGCGCCGCAGCCGCTCGCGGCCCACTAAGGAAAGCAAACGCCGCTCGCCGACGCCCTCGCGCGTCATGGAAGCGAGATTCCCGGCCAAGTCTGGGCGATTGTGGATAAACCATTCCATCCGCTTGCGAAAGCCCGGTAAGCGGTTCAGGACTTCCGTGTCCAAGCTCTCCACCGCGAACAGCGGAATCAGCCCCACCATGGAACGGATCTTCACGGCCATGCTTCGCTCATGCACGCGCAGCCGGTCGTAATAGAAGCCGTCTTCCTCGTCCCACAGGCCATCTTCATCGCCGCGATTCATCGCGTTGGCAATATAGAGAAAATGCTCGAAGAACTTACTCGCAATATCTTCGTAAACGGGATTCGCCGTGGCTAACTCCAGCGAAATGCGCAGCATATTCAGGCAATACATCGCCATCCAACTGGTGCCGTCGGATTGCTCGAGATAGCCGCCGGTGGGCAACGGTTTTGACCGGTCAAAGACGCCGATATTGTCGAGGCCGAGGAAGCCACCTTCGAAGATATTGTTACCCGCCGAGTCCTTCCGGTTTACCCACCACGTAAAGTTCATCAGTAACTTGTGAAAAACGCGCTCGAGAAACGCGACGTCGGGTTTCCCCGCCAGCTTTTGGTCGATCTTGTAGACACGCCAACATGCCCAGGCATGCACCGGCGGATTCACGTCACCGAACGCCCATTCGTAGGCGGGCATCTGTCCATTCGGATGCAGATACCACTCGCGCAGGAAAAGACCCAGTTGATGCTTCGCGAAATCAGGATCAATCGTCGCAAACGGGATCATGTGAAACGCCGTGTCCCAGGCCGCGAACCACGGGTACTCCCAGGTGTCGGGCATGGAAAGAATGTCTTCGTTATAAAGGTGCTTCCAGTCGCTGTTGCGGCCGTTCCGTCGCCCGGCGGGTGGCGTTGGCTGCCCCGGATCGCCCTTCAACCAATCCTCCACGGAGTAACTATAAAACTGCTTTGTCCACAGTAGGCCCGCATAGGCCTGCCGTTGCACGTTCTTGCCCTCGGCGCTCAGCGAGGCGCAATGCTGCTCGGCGTAAAAGGTATCGGCCTCTTCGCGACGGGCGGTCATCACTTCGTCGAAGGCTACCTGCGTCTGCCGCAGCGCATGCAGCCGCATCCGGACGACATGCTCTTCGCCAGGGCCGAGTTCCAGTTGATACCAGCCGCAACCCTTCGTGCCGATCTGGCCCGCATTGACGGCCTCGGCGTCGCCGCCGATGATGTGACGGTGAAAAGCATCCTTGTAATCGCGCGTCCCGGACGGGTGGCCGTAGAGCCGCTCCGTATTGGTTTCGTTCTCCGTGAAGAGTTGCGGCGGCGCGCCCTCCAGCCACAACTGATACCGACCCAACGTCGGCTCATCCACGTCGATCGTCTCCGGGCTGGACCGCCACAGCGCCGGCTTGGCCGTCCCCGGAGCCCAACTCCACGTATTCCGGAACCAAAGCGTCGGCAGCAAATGCAGGCTCGCCGCTTCCGGTCCGCGGTTAATCACCTTCACCTGGATCAGAATATCGTCCACGTCGGCCTTGGCGTATTCGACGAAGATATCGAAGTAACGGTCCTGGTCAAAGATGCCGGTATCCAGGAGTTCGAATTCCATGGCCGTCCGAGGACGCTTACCCTCTGCCACCAGCCGCGCATAGGGGAACTCGCCTTGCGGGTACTTGTAGAGCGCCTTCATGTAGGAGTGCGTCGGCGTCGAGTCCAGGAAGTAGTAAAGCTCCTTCACGTCCTCGCCGTGGCTGCCTTCGGGACCCGTCAGGCCGAAGAGCCGTTCCTTCAGGATCGGATCGCGGCCATTCCAGAAAGCAAGGGCGAAACATAAACGCTGGTGATTGTCGCTGATGCCGAGAATGCCATCCTCGCCCCATCGGTAAGCGCGGGAGCGGGCATGGTCATGCGGCAGGTAGTCCCAAGCCGTGCCGTTCGCGGAGTAGTCCTCGCGCACCGTGCCCCATTGCCGTTCCGACAGATAAGGCCCCCAGCGCCGCCAATGCTTCGTCCGGTTGGCTGTTTCGTCGAGTCGCTTCCGTTCTTCGTCCATCTCCTATAGAATGACGCAAATGAAATGGCTCATACGCGTCTTGGTCGGGTTGGTCGGACTCTTTGCAGCGGTGATGGGGATTGGGTCCTTGCGGCCTACGAATCACTCCGTCTCTCGTTTTGTGGAATTCACCAAGCCGCCTGAGCAGGTCTGGCCGGTCATTGTGGACCGTTTGAGTCAACCGGCCTGGCGCCTGGACGTCACGAAGGTCGAGTCCGCTGCGTCGCCGAGCGGCAAGCCCCGCTGGAAAGAGACGATGTCGGACGGCATGGTGGTCACGATGGAAGAGCGGGCGATCGAGCCCAATCGCAAGCTGATGGTCGATATCGCCGATCCGGACCTGCCCTTCGGCGGCACCTGGACCTATCAACTCTCACCCACGGCCAAGGGCGGTTCGCGCCTGCAGATCACGGAGGACGGCTTCGTCAAGCCCGCGCTCTACCGCTTCGTGATGATCTTCATGGACCCCGCGGACACCATGAGCAAATATTTGACCTACCTCGGGCGCAAGCTCGGCGAAAATGTCACCCCACAGGCCGTAAACTAGAGGAGAGTGTTTCAACGGCACCATCGCAAGGCACGCGCCTTGTTTGCCCTATCGGACATCGTCCTGGTCGCGCTGGCCTTCCAGTCGGCGTACCAGACGCGCCTGCTGTTGCCTCGCTTTTTCTCGCAATTTACCAACGATTTTGAAATTCCCTCGCTGGCGATCGCCCTCCTGCTAGGCTCCGCCGCCGTGGCCTGGGTCGCCATCGCCTACTGGAATGAGATCTATGACCGGCTGGACGCCGCGCATCCGCGCGTCGTCCTGCGCGACACGTTCAAGCAATGCGCCTTGGGCGGCGTCGCCCTAGTCGTGGTGGAATTCCTCCTGCGCTTCGACATCAGCCGTCCCTTCGTACTACTTTTTCTGCTCTATAGTTTCGTCCTGCTGTGCTGCTTTCGCATCAATGCGCGGCACCTGGTGGGCGCCATCCGGCGCGAGTTCTCCACGCCCTACTACGTCGTCATCGTCGGCCTGGGCGAGCGGGCCGTTACGATTGGCCGGGCCATTGAAGCCTCCGCACCCTACGCCATTCATCTCCGCGCCTTTCTCGACACGCAACCGCCCCGCGAAACCTTGGAACTCGAACGCGAGTATCCCGTCTGGGACCTGAAGGCCTTGCCCCAGTTGCTCGCCTCCCACGTCATCGACGAAGTCATTTTCGCCGTGGAGAGTGAGCGCCTGGCCGGCCTCGAAGACATGTTCCTCATGTGCGACGAAGAGGGCGTGCGCACCCGCGTCGCCGTCGACTTCTTCCCGCATGTCAACAGCCAGATCTACCTCGACCGCTTGGATCTCGACGACCTCAACGACATGCCCCTGCTCACCTTCGCCGCCGCACCCCACGACGAAGTGAAACTCTTCCTGAAGCGCATCATCGACGTCGCCGTCGCGGGCACCGCCCTGCTGCTGCTCTCGCCCCTCTTGGCCTTCCTTGCGCTGCTCATTCGCCTCACCTCGCGCGGCCCCGCCGTCTTCCGTCAGGAGCGCTTAGGCCTCAGCGGACGCCGTTTCACCGTCTACAAATTCCGCTCCATGGTGCAGGACGCCGAGGAACAGAAGGCGGCGCTGGAGCATCTCAACACCAAGCAAACCGCCTTCAAAATTCGCAACGACCCCCGCATGACCGCCGTGGGCCGCTGGCTGCGGAAGTTCTCCCTGGACGAGTTGCCCCAATTGTGGAACGTCGTGCGCGGCGACATGTCCATCGTCGGCCCGCGGCCCGCCGTCCCCAACGAAGTGGAGCGCTACGAGCGCTGGCAACGCCGCCGCCTGCGCATGCGTCCCGGCTTAACCTGCCTCTGGGCCCTCAAGGGCCGCGACGCCCTCGACTTCGAAACCTGGATGCGCATGGATATGGAGTACATCGACTCCTGGTCCCTGGGCCTCGACTGGATGATTATGCTGCGGACCATTCCCCAGGTCCTGCTCGGCAAAGGAGCACACTAAGCTTATGAACCTACTGCCTTCGCAAGAAGAGATCTTGACGCTGCTCGAAAAAACGGGCTCCCTGCGTTATGGCCACTACAAGTACCGCAATGGCATGTACGCCAATCAGTACCTGCAGATCGCGCACGCCATGCGCTACTACCAGCACATGAAGACCATGAGCGTCGCGTTGAGCCGCAAGCTGCGCGCCAACACCGAGCTCCGGGCGATGATTCCTCAACTCTCGGTGGTCTCGCCGGCGACGGGCGGCCTCGCCGTAGCCTATGGCATCGTCGAGGCCTTGCGCGCCAACATGGTCTACTGGGCCGAGGAAGAGATCGAAGGCCAGCCGCAGCGCTTTCGCCAATACGTCGAGCCCCAGAAGGGCGAGAAGATCCTCCTGGTGGACGACATCCTCCGCAGCGGCCGTAACCTCACCAACGTCAAGCGCATCGTGGAAGAGCGCGGCGCCGAGGTGGTGGGCCTCGCCGTGATGGTCTATCAGCCCATGCCGGTCACCGCCAGCTTCGGCGACATTCCGTTGTACTACCTGGCCCGCATCGACGCCGAATACTACAGCGAGGATCAGGCCCAAGCCATGATGCGCACCGGCGTCGAGTTCGAGCAGGTCTGGGTGTAGATAGTAGGACAGGCCTCCCGGCCTGTCCAAATGTAGAAACTCCAGGGACAGGCCTCCTGGCCTGTCCACGGGACGTCGCTACACCACCAGCTTCCACGGCTTGCGATACTCACGCATCTGATACTTGCGCGCTTCGGTCTGTTGAATTAGACCCTTGGCGTCGTCCCAATCGACGCGCATCTTGCTCCGCAGGGCGATGTTGCCCAGATGGCACGTCGACGACGAACGGTGGCAGCGCTCAATGTCGCTGATCGGCGTGCCGCGGGTCTTCACGCACTCCAGGAAGTTCTTCCAATGCCGGTCATTGCCCGAATCGGTGGACTTCACCTCTACGGCTTCAATGTCGGTACTCTTGCCTTCCGGGATAATCCGGTAGAGTGACCGGTCGACGTACATCGTCGCCTTGGTGCCTTGAAACGTAATCCCGCCGCCGCGTTCGTACGGATTCGCCAGGCCCGTGCCCATGCGGTTCTCGTAGGTGGCGATCATGCCGTTCGGGTACTCGTACGTCACTTGCAGCGTGTCCGGCGTCTCGCGATTGTCCTGCACGAAGTACTTGCCGCCCAGGGCCACGCACGACGTCGGCATCTGTTCATCGAAAGCGAACTGGACGATGTCGAGCCAATGCACGCCCCAATCCGTCATCATGCCGCCCGCGGTGTCCCAGAACCAGCGGAAGTGCGGGAACCAGCGTTGACGGTTCACCTGCTCCTGGTCGACCCCAAAACGGTTGGCGTTGTACGCACGCTTCGGTGCGGGGCCCAGCCACATGTCCCAATTCAGATTCTGGGGCGCATTGGCGTCCGGCGGATTGCCGATCCCAGCCGGCGCGGCCAGTCCCGTATTCCAAGTGCGGACGAAAGTGATCTTGCCCAACGCCCCGCTCTTCACAATCTCCACGGCCTTCTGGAAGTGGACCGCGGAGCGCTGCATCGTTCCGGCCTGCACCACGCGCTTATACTTGCGCGCCGCCTCAATCATGCGTTTGCCTTCGTCGATGCACACCGACACCGGCTTCTCCACATAAACGTCCTTGCCTGCCTTGCAGGCCTCCACCGTCATATAGGCGTGCCAATGGTCCGGCGTGGCGATACAAACCACGTCGATGCTCTTATCGGCGAGGATCTCGCGAAAATCCCGCACCGCCTTGGCCTTGCCCTTGGTCCGTTCCACCGCAGCGGCCAGGTTCGGCTCAAAGACGTCGCACACGGCGGCGACTTCCAGATTCTCCTGGCGCATGGCGTGGCCGAGGTTGGCCGAGCCCATGCGGCCCACGCCAATGAAGGCCGCGGAGACCTTGTCATTCGCGCCGCGGACTTGGCCCGTGAAGAGATTCGTCGTGAAGGCGGCCGTGGCCGCCGCTGATTTCAGGAAGCTTCGTCGTTCGTCGTTCGGCATGATCCGAACCACTATATCAGCGCGCGGCGAGCACTGGCTCCAGGGCCGGAATCAAGGTGCGAAACACCTGCACGGGCAGGGCACTGGTGAAGCGTTGGCCCGTGGCCAGGTCTCCCGGCACATAGGCGACCACCGTACCGAAGTAACGGTCGCCGATGGTGAAGACGAATGTGGCCGTCCGGTTCACGGCGCGCGAATTCGACAGCACGCCCGGCGCGGCAAACGTCTGGTACCGGTTGTCGCCCGTGCCCGTCTTGCCGCCCACGGGCACGATCTGCCCGTCGCGGCGCACCGCATCGAACGCCATGCGCGCCGTACCCTTAGCGACGACCCCCAGCATCCCTTCGTGCACCACTTGCGCCACTTCCACCGGCAGCACGCGCTCGGTGGCCGCCGTCTGGCGCGACAGCACCGTCTCGAACGGCGTCCCCGCGCCGAAGTGCAGGCCTTGCAGCCGTACCGCCGGCTGGCGAATTCCCTGATTCAGGATGATCCCCGCCAGTTCCGCCAGCGCCGCGGGCGTGTCGCCAGAACTCCCCAAGGCCGTCGCGTAGGAGGGCACCAGTGTGACGAAAGGATAGCCCAACCTCCGCCAGGACTTCGCGATCTCGACAAAGGCCTCTTCCTCCATCAACGTGCGGATGCGCACATCCTGTGCGTGCTTATGCCGGCTCCGGAAAAGCCACTGATAGCTCTCCTGCCGGACCTCGGAACTCGCCGCTTCCAGTTCGCTCCAAGCCGCCTCCGGATGCACCTGCCAGTAAGCCACCAGCCACAGCTCCAGCGGATGCACGTGTGCCAGGTAAGCCCGGTCATTCAAGCTCAGCCGGCTTGGGTCATAGCGGGCATAGAGCGCTTCGAGGTCTTCCGCTTCCAGCGCATGCGCTTTGAGGAACGCGCCGAAATTTCCCCAACCGGCGTCCGGGCGAATGGAGCGGAAAATCAACGCTGCCCGGTCCAGCGTCACGGGCCGCGCGGTGAGTAACTTCTCCAAGGCTTCGTAGGGCGCCAGCCCCGAGTAAGTCACCTGAAAGCGCGCCAGAAATTCTTTGCCTTCACGGTCAGCGAAGCGCGATAAATAGCCTTGCCGCTCCGGTGCGTAGTCGGTATCCAGAATGTCACTCTGCTTCTTCAGCTTGCTCCACAGGTAGTAACTGACCACGTCGCGCATCACGCGAATAAACACTAGATTGACGGAGCGATGCAGGCTCTCGCGGACCGTCAAGATGCGGCCGTTGTCGCTGGGGTCGAAGTTGCTAAAGACGTGTTGGCCGCCGCCAGTAAAGAAGCCTTCGCCGGGCGAAGCGGAGTAAGTGCGGTCCATCGCCGCTTCGAGCATCGGGCGCAGACTCGGGTCCTTCGCGGTACGCAGATAGTCGATGCACCACTGCGTTAATGGGTCACGCGGTTCCGCGCGCCAATTGGCGGGCTTTTCCGACAGTAACTGCGTCCGGATGGCGGCGATCGATTCCAGGTAAGTGATCAGCGTGCGCAGCTTCGCCGTCGAACCCAGTTCGAGCATCGTCCCTTCGTTGATACTCAGCGGCTGATTGTAGTTATCGGCCTGCACGCGTAAGTAATTGGCCCCGGCCCCCCGTTCGTAGAGCGTGAAGCTATAAATTACCTGCGAAATCGCTTCCGGCTGCAGCAGACGCTCACCGAAAATCCCACTGCTGGCGGCGAACTCCGGCTCAGCCAAACGGCGCAACGTCGCCGTCGTCGCGTCCGTCGCCGTCCGGTTAATGGTCGTTTTCGCCGTCAGGTCCAGCCGGTCCAGTTGGTGATACCCATCGACGCCGAGTAAGTTCACCAACTCGTTGCGCACCGAATCCAGCGCCTTCCGCTCCGCAAAGCTGACTACTTCGGTGGCGGGCGCCTTGGTCCGCAGCGTCTGCGGCGCGGCCAGCGCGGCGTCGCGTAGCGTCTCCGGAATCAGGCCCATCTCGGCCAGCACCCGGATATAGCCCGCCGTCCGGTTACTCAGCGCGGCAGGATCGCGCTGCAGATAATGCCCAGGACGGTTGATCGCCAACAGCAGACTCAGCGCCTGCCGGTAAGCCGCGCCCTGTTCCGCCGACGCCCGGTTGACGCCCGAGTCCGCTTGTTTCAACAAGCGATTCGTCCGCTCAAAGTCAGCGCCGTACCAGGCCCAAACTCCGTCGCCCAACCCGATCACTTCGCCATGGCCGCTCACCGAGGCCAGGGGCAGGGAATTGAGATAGTCGCATACCACCTGGCGCCTCGCGGCCAGCGTAGACGGCCCCTCCTGATAAGCGCGCAACGACGCCGTCAGCATCTGCTTCAACTTGTCCCCGGGCGTGGCCGTGCGGCCTTCGGGTGAATGGCGCACCTTCTCGAGTTGCGTGATCAGCGTACTGCCGCCGCTGGACCGCGTACCGCGCTTGATCTGCCGCATCCCGAGGTCGGCGATCGCCCGCGCAAAGCGGTCCCATTCCACTGCCGGATTCCGATGCGGCGCCTCCTCATCGAGCAATTCGCGGTTCTCGATAAACAACAGGCTCTTGATCACTACTGGCGGGATCGACTCAAACGTCGGATAGATGCGCCCCGGATAGCGCGCGACGCTCCAATTCTGCCCCGCGCCATCCAGCAGCGTCAGCCCGGCTTGGTTCTTCTCGCGGTAAATCGGCGGCAATCCAAACGAAGCCAACCGGCCGAGTGTTTCTGACCATCTTGCCTGCGCGTCCACCGTGAAGCCCTCGCGCGTCAGGCGCTGGGTGAAGGTGGGCAGCAGCGAGTAACCCAGGCGGGCGTCGTAGGGGCCGCCGGTCAATGCCGGGATCCGTCCGTCGCCGGGCTGCACGCGGTACGTGGCGTGGCTAGCGAGCCAGGAGAGCGCAAAGCTTTGCAGCCAGGAGAAGCGCGCCTCGGCCATCAACAGAAATGTGATCAGCGTCAGCAGGATCCACAACCAGGGCCAGTTCCGCTTCGGCGTGGCGGGCTCCGGATGGAGAATGGATACCGGCTCAAGGTCATCGCCAGAGAGCTGGCCGGCGGCATGCAGCAAGCGCTCTACGGTTTTAGGCATGGCAGTTACTTCTCAGCATAAGATGCGGCCCACGTCACCAGCGTTTCGTTCGCCCAAAAATCAGCCCTATTGCCGGGGGGACGGAATGGCGATAGGATCAAGGAAGGTGTGGAAACCGTTCTCCATCGTCGCCCTGTCGCTGATCGCCGCTGTGCTTAGCGGTAGCCAGTGTGCGGAGCTCTGCGCGTTTGTTGCCTTTGAGCAGCAGCACGCCAATCTACCCCCTTGCCACCAGAAGCCTGCCACCTGCGCCCATCTGGAACTGTTGGCGGAGCAGAATTTCGATGTGGCCATGCCCCTTCCGGCATTGCTCCCGGAAGCCGTCGCCGCTCCGGTTTATTTGGCTACCGAGTTCGAACTTGTCGACCCCGTGCGGCATTCTCCGTCGCACCGGCCACCGTTGCTGACTGGCTTGCGTATCTAGAACGCGTAATCCGCACCGTCCCATCGCGTTAGCGATAGGGACCGTTTCGGCATCTTCGGCGAAAACCCCGCGTCAATTCGTATTTCTGTAAGGACTTGCATCATGAATGAACGAAGGTCTTTTTTCGCGCGCCTGGCCTCTGCCTCGGCGGCGTTTTTGGCGGCCCCCGCGGCCGCGCAGCATGAGCACCATGCTCCGGCAGCCAAGGTGGCGCCGGTGAAAACCACGGCGAGGCCGGCCGAGAATCTGCCGGTGGAAATGCCGGACCTCCCCAAGCTGCCTTTCAAATTGGTGGACGGCGTGAAGGAGTTCCGCCTCGTCGCCGAGGTGGTGGAGACCGAGTTGATGCCCGGCCGTCCCATGACCGCCTGGGGCTACAACGGCAGCATCCCCGGCCCGACCATCGAGGTAAATCAAGGCGACCGCGTGCGGGTGATCGTCGAGAATCGACTGCCCGAGATGACGGCCATGCACTGGCACGGCTTCGAGGTACCCATGGAAATGGACGGCAGCGTCGGCCTGGGGCAGGATCCGATCCCGCCCGGCGGGCAGTTTACCTACGAGTGGGAACTGAACCAGCACGGCACCTTCTTCTACCACTCGCATTTCGCCATGCAGGAGATGATGGGCATGATCGGCATGTTCATCATGCATCCGAAGGTGCCGTACGAGCCGCGCGTGGACCGCGACTTCGGCCTCGTCCTCCAGGAATGGGCCCTGCTGCCCAACAACCACGTGCCAAATACCCTGAGCATGGAGTTCAACTGGCTCACCTTCAACGGCAAGGCGGGTCCGGACTGCACACCCATGATCGTGAAGCAGGGCGAGCGCGTCCGCATCCGCATGTTCAACATCGGCATGGACCACCACCCGATTCATATGCACGGCGCCCAGTTCGTGATGACCGGCACCGAGGGCGGGCGCGTGCCCCAGCATCAGTGGCACGACATGAACACGATCATCGTCGGCGTGGCCCAGGCACGGAACATCGAGTTCGAAGCCAAGTACCTCGGCGACTGGATGCTGCACTGCCACCTGCCGCACCACATGATGAATCAGATGGCCTCGATGGTCGGTCCGGTGACGCACGGCGGTCACGGTCTACACACCGGCGGCGGCATGCCCGAAGGCATGGGCATGCTGAAGAAGGGCGACGCGCTTTCAGAGGAGTTCGGGCCAACTTTGGGCCGCGGCCTCGGCATGAGCGCGGACCGTGACCGGCCGACGTCGCACCTCGTGGCCAATGATGCCAGTCAGCACGCCAGTCAGCATGCCGGCCACGACATGACCAAGCCCGGGGATCCCATGGAGATGTACCCCAAGGACGACCCCGAGAAAAAGAAGGTCCCCGGTTATCCGCAGGACATGTGGATGGTGATGGATGACCTGATCCCGCCCAAGCCAGAGAATCTGGGTCTGCGCAAGGGCTGGACCGCGTCGATGATGGGCATGATGACCCTGGTGCGCGTCGTCACGCCCGAGATGTATGACCGCATCATGGAGCTCAAGAAGAACCAGCCACCGAAACCGGCGGCCAAACCCAAGGCGCCGGCTACGCATCAGCACGAGGGGCACCAATGAGACACCTCGTTTTCCTTTTGGCCCTCGTCCTCCACGCGGCTCCGCCACAGCAGCCGCATGTCCATGAAGCCGCCAAGCCGGCTGACTCGCATGTCTGTCCCATGCATCCGGACGTGAAGGGCGCGGTGGGCGCCAAGTGTCCGCGCTGCGGCATGGCCTTGGTGCCCGTCAAGGCTCCCGTAGCCGGGCCTACCGGTCCCAAGCTCACCCTAGCCGACCTCGAACGGATGGCGATCGGCCAGAGTCCCGTGATCGGGCAGGCCCAAGCGATGGTGGATGCCGCGGCGGGCCGCGCGCAGCAGGCCGGACTCTGGCCGAATCCCAGCTTTGGCGCCAACGGCGAGCACGTCTCGAAGGTAACCGGCGGCGGCGCGCTCGGTGGCTTTGTTGAGCAGCGCTTCATCACGGCTGGCAAACTGGGACTGAATCGCAAGGTCGCCCAGCAGGACCAGGCCGCTTCCGTTCAGATGCAGAGCGCGGAGAAGCAACGGCTGCTCAACACGGTGCGGAGCCTCTACTACCAGGCCCTCGGCGATCAACGCCTGATCGACGTCCGGCGCGATTTAGCGAACCTGGCGCTGCGCGCCGTGGGGGTGTCGCGCGAGTTGGCCAATGTCGGCCAAGCCGATCGTCCGGACCTGCTCGCAGCCGAAACGGAGGCCGAACGGATTGAGCTCGAACTGATCAGCGCGCAGAATGCCCAGGAGCGCACTTGGCGCCAACTGGCGGCCGTCGTGAATCAGCCCACGCTGCGGGTGTCGCCGCTCGAAGGCGACCTCGAAGCCGTGCCCCAACTCGACGCCGACCAGGCGCTCGAAACCATCTACCGCGACAGTCCCGAACTGCGCGCCGCCGAGGTCGCCGTACGCCGTTCGGAGTTCACCGTGCGCCGCGCCGAAGTGGAAAAGCTCCCCGACATCTTCGTCCGCGGCGGCTTACGCAATAATCGCGAATTCGGCGAGATCGGCCCCTTCGGGCCCACGCAGCGCCGGGGCCTCGAAGGCATCTTCGACGTCAGCGTGCAGATCCCCCTCTTCAATCGCAACCAAGGTGGAGTGAAGGCTGCCAAGGCGGACGCCGCGCACGCACGTCTCGAAGTGGACCGCACGAAGCTCTCTTTGCAGGCGCGTCTGGCGGCGGAGTACAAAGACTACCGCGACTCGTCCATCGCCGTCGAGCGCTACCGCACCCGCATTCTGCCCAAAGCGCGGCAAGCCTATGACCTTTACTTGGCTAACTTCCGGCAGATGGCTGGTGCATACCCGCAGGCCTTGATCGCGCAGCGGAATCTCTTTCAGTTGCAGGATAGCTACATCGCCGCGCTGGTCAATACCTGGCAGCGCGCCGTGCAGATTCAGGGTCTACTGTTGGGCGCCTCAGGCACACAGCCAGGGCCGGCGAAAGCGAGCCGGGAAGAGCCAGAGTAGCCCGCCGCGTAAGCGGCGGGGCAACGCAGTCAGAATATGCTCAGCTTCAGAAGCTCAGAAAATATGGGCCGAAATCGCCAAACAGCCACCGCGTGAGCGGTGGGTTACATTGTCTGACCGGCGAGAAGCCCAGCAAAACAGGATTATTCCCGCACTGTAACTCATCGCTGACGCGATGGGCTGTCCCGGATCCCAGCACATTCTTCCCGGGCTTCACACTCTTCGAACCGGGCGCGACTTACGAGCGGAACGGGCGGTCGCCGAACTTCCAGGTCCGCTCGTCGAAGTACATCGTCTTGCCCTGACGATAGCTCTGTACCGCCAGCGAGATCAGCACCTGGGCGCGGGCAGCCGTTTCGACGTTAAGCGTCGGCTGCTGGCGCGAACGGATGCAACTGAGGAAGTTGCCCACGTGCGCCTTCATCGTGTCCACCGGGTCGACGTCGATCTTGATCTCGGCCTGGCCCTTAAACTTGTCTTCGAGCTCCGGCACGATGTACTTCTTGCCCTTCATCTCGGCCTTCAGCGTGATATACGGCGCGGCACCTTCAAAGCGGCCGTGCTCCACCATAATCAGCGAGGCCCCGTGGCCACGGATCAGGCCCGGGATGTGTTGCGAATTGGCCATCGACGAACTCAGCACCACCGAGTGGCCCTTGGCATAGTCGCCCATCACGTTGAACGTGTCCGGCACTTCACGGTCCGGCTTCGAGGGGTCCTCGGGGAGCTTGTTGAAGGCGTAAATGCCACCGCCAGCCATCACCTTGGTGGGGAACTGGGCTTCGCCCCAGCAAACGTTCATCGGCGCGGCGACGTGAAAGAAGAGATCCGTGGCGATGCCGCCCGAGTAGTCCCAATACTTGCGGAAACGGAAGAAGCGGTCGGCGCCGTTATCCTTCACCCAATCGCGCTTGGGGGCGGAGCCGAGGTACATCTTCCAGTCGATGTAGTTTTCGCCTTTGCCGTCCGGACCCGCGCCGGGGTCAATCACGTAGTTCCATTCGCCCTCCACCGAGTTGCGATGGTAGCTGCCCTGCGAAAGCAGCATCTTGCCGATCATGCCGTCGCCGATGGCCTTCTTGGCCTTATGCCACTGGTCGCCCGACGTGGTCTGCGAGCCCACCTGCAGGATGCGCTTCGTTTCGCGCACCGTCTGCGAAAGCTGGCGAGCCTCGTCGATCGTGTGGCACATCGGCTTCTCGAGGTAGACGTCCTTGCCCTTGTCCATCGCCTCCAGCGCGATCTTGGCGTGCCAGTGATCGGGAGTCGCGACGATCACCGCGTCGACGTCGGAGCGGTTGAGAATCTCGCGATAGTCGAGTGAGCCGTCGCACTCGTGAAACTTCTTGTTGGCGTCGAGGCGCTTCTGGTAGACGTCGCAAACGGCGACGATCTTGGCTGGATTATCCTTCTCGCCCACCTGCTTGAAGACGCGCGACACGTAGGTGCCTCGTCCCCCGGCGCCAATCAGCGCGACGTTGATGTTGTCATTGGCGCCGATCACGCGCCCCGCATTCATCTTACTGTTGCTGCCGGCGGCGGCAAGGCTGGAGGTGACGGCCGAGGAAGTGGCGATGAAGTTGCGTCGGGTGGAAGAGTCGGGCATGGTAACGAATACGTCCTTTTCATCTGGCAGTCTATCACCTCCTGCACACGTCTCCAAAAAGAAAACGAGCCAACCGGTGAGGGCTGGCTCGCTTTCGATGGTTTCCGGAGGTCTCGCGCAGCCTACACTAATCTGGCAAAACCACTTTGGTCCATGGTTCCGGATGATTCCGACAGACTACGCCGTTTCCCAGGGGAACGTGCAGGCGTTCGGGTCGATGGCTACCGTTTCCCAGGGGAACGTGCAGGCATTCGGGTCGATCATCGCGGTTTCCCAGGGGAACGTGCAGGCATTCGGGTCGATATTCATCACCCCGAGCGCCATCACGGTCATCACGGTCATCACGGCCGCAACGAACAGCAACTTCGTATAGATGTTAGTCTTCATTCAAATCCTTTCCCAATCAAGTGCATTGAAATTTCTATACCTCAAGCCACTTGGGACTACCACCCTCGGGGTACTAAGGTCTAGTGATTTTAATATTAGCAGAGAAAGGGTAGGGGAATTCAGGTAAAGAGGGGAGAACAAATGTGAAAAGTTGGAAAATTTACAGGCACAAAGGGAGGCCCCACCCCGCGAATGCGGGATGGATGAATATTTCTACATCTTTTCGGATTAGGAGGGTTGCTTCAGCGTGGACTCAAGCGTGTCGGCGAAGCTACGACTGGAGCGGGGACGGTGGCCGGGCCAATCGAGCCGCATGTCTTTCGAGATTTCGTCGAGCATGGGAAGGGTGGCTTCCGTGCCTTCGGTCGCGAAGACCGTCAGCAAGAGGTTGTCGCACAGGGCGTTGATGATGCGGGGGATGCCTTGCGAGCGCACGTGAATTTCGTCCAGAATGGCGTCGGTGAAGACTTTCTGATCGGGGAGGCCGGCCTTGGTGAGGCGGCTGACGATGTATTCTTTCGTCTCCTCGGTCTTGAAAGGTTCCAGGCTGCACCGCAGCACAATGCGCTGCTTCAGTTGCCGCAGGCCGGGGGAGTCCAGCTTGTAGTCGAGCTCCGGCTGGCCGGCCAGAATGATCTGCATCAGCTTGCCGATGCGGGGATTTTCGAGGTTGCCCAGGAGGCGGATCTCTTCGAGGACATCAGGATCCAGATTGTGCGCCTCGTCCACGATCAACACCGTCGTGCGGCCCTGATTGGCCTGCTGGATCAGTAGTTGATTGAGCGAGAAAAGGACATCGGTCTTCGAGGTGCGCGTGCAGCGCAGGTCCAGGTCATAGGCGATCATCTCGAAGAACTGGTCCGGGGTGATGCGCGAGTTGAAGATGAAAGCGAATTCGACGCCTTGGGCTTCGAGGAAGTCACGCAGGCATTCGAGCATCGTGGTCTTGCCGGTACCCACCTCGCCCGTGAGGACAATGAAGCCCTTGCGGCTCTGCACGCCGTAGATCAGGTTGGCGAGCGCTTCTTCGTGGTGCGGGCTGCGGTAAAGAAAAGCCGGGTCGGGGCTGAGGTTGAACGGATTTTCGCGAAAGCCGAAGTATGCGTTATACATGGGGGATCCAGTGGACGCCACGGTCCTCCGAGCGCCCTCGACAGTACCGGCCCGCCCTATTGCTCTGAGTAACTGCCCGAAGAACAGTACTACCGAGATAGAACGTTACAGGACCATCAACACGACTATAACATAAGGCTTATCGGCTAACCCCACGAACTGCATGAGTTTACCAGATTCGTTTTATGTATGGACGCCAAACTCCACCCAACCAGGTAGAGCCGCGGGCTTGTTGCCCGCGAAGACGATACGGCGCGTTTTGGGGAAGGGCAGTCCGGACGCCACCGCGCGGGCATAGTACGGAAGTTTGCCGAAGATCTTGCGGGCGTTCTCGCTTTCGCTCTCCCCGTTGGCCACCTTGCCAATCAGGCCTCCGCCCCAGCCAATGCACAGCAAACAGCGATTCGGCTGTTGGCGGACCTGCTCCAAGTGCCGCAACAGCCCGGCGACGGACTGCTGCAAGGACACGAGTTTGGCGCGTTCCGCATAGGCGGCCTGCAGTTTCAACACGCTCTCGGCCCACTGGTTCGCCGCTTCGATCTGCCAGGCGGCGGTGTACGGATCACGCCAGCGCAATTCGGGCCGCACCTCGTCCGACGAAAGGAAGCCAGGCTCCCAGGCGTCGCCGGTGAATTTGGCGCCGGGCGAGGCCATTTCGCAGAAGAATGCCGCGGCGTCGTCCCGCCGGCGGTCGTCGACGGCGCCCGCGCCCGCGTTCTTCCAACCCAACTCCAGCGACTGCCCACGACCCACCAGCGTCGAGGTCCGCACCAGGAAGACGCGGAAGTCGTTGACCGAAACGGGCCGCGAGTCCGCCAGCTTCAAGGCCCGCAGACGGTTGGTGCCGCCCGAGCCCAGTGAGCGTTCTTCCTGCTGTTCGGCAGGCCGGCGCGGCGGCCGGTCGCTGTTCAGTTGCTCGAGTGTCTGCGCATGAATCTTTTCCTGCCTCTCCGCCCAAAGCCGATGCAGCACCGCCGTGCGCAACGCGCCCTTCAGCGCGGTGGCTGGCAGGTAATGGCCCGATGGGGAATTGGCGAACGTCGGAATGTGGCAGAACTCGGCGCGCGTGCGCTCAATGATCTGGCCCACGCCCGCGCTCTCAAAGGCAATGCGGCGGCCCGCGTAATTTTGGGCGAAGCCGCCCCAACTGGCGAAGTCGAGCTTCTCCGAGCGCAGCAGCTGCTGCAAGTAGCCGTCAAAACGCGGACCCTTCGACAGCAGCTTAAAGATACGCTTCTGGTCGAGCACGTTCACCTGGTCCTTCCAGACCATGTAGTCAATGGGCGAGAGGCGGTCTCCGTCGCCGACGAGCACCGGCGTCAGCACCTTTACTTCGTACTGCATTAGGCCGGGACCTCCGTTTCTACACTGGTCGGCTCCACTGGCTCGACGACGACGTCGGTGAGCGTGGCCAACGGCCGGTCCACCACTTCTTTCCACGGCACCGGCACCGCGATGGCGAAGCCCGCGCGATAGACGGGATGCGGATGTCCGGCCGGCGCGACGTCCACCGCGGCGCCGCCCGGTAAGCTCCCAGCAACTACCACTGACCCTTCCGTCACCACCCGCGCTGAACGCTTCAGCGCGCCGCCCGAAGCCACACGGCCCTGCCGGGTCATCAGCGCGTATTCGCCGCGCGACCAGTCCACCGTGTCGCTCGCCGCGGGGCTGTAGAGCGAAAGCAGCCAATAAGCGTTGGAGTCACCCGCCGGGCCGCCCAGCAGCAGCGTTTCCGTGTCGCTCTCGCTGAATTCCACACTCTCGCTGCGGCCCCAGCCGCGCGTGCGCTCGCCGCCGATTCCGGCGTCGCCCAGCCAGCGGAACGCGGCCTTCAAGACCGGCGACCAGCATTCGCGCGCTTCGTCCGAAGCAAATTCTACCCAGCACCACAAACCGGAGCCCGCGCCGAACTCAACGCCCGCCGTCCGGTGGACTTGTGAAGCGCCCGTTAACCGGTCCACGCCGGCAGCAGTTCGCGTCACCATGCGATAAGGGGCGTCGCCGCCCGAAGGAATCACGCACGCCGACTCCGGGTCTACCTCCCAGCGCTCTTCACGCACCGGACGTTCGGCGGCCAGATCCTGCAACAGCGCCAGCGGGGCAAAGCGCGCGCCCTTGAAGCGCAGCCGTTGCGAAGGCGGCGGCCACAGATTGGCCGGGGGCGGCGCGAACAGGACGCGGCCTTGAAACGGAAATAGCGAGGAGCAGCGCACGGCCGTGGTTTCCGCCGCCGCCGTCGCCGCCAGCCAAGCCGGCAGATGGCCGAGTTCGGACATGGCCTGACACAGCGCCGCGTAGACCAGGTCACTGTGGCCGGTGACGCCCGCGCGGTCGCGCGCGCCGTCATCCGGACCGAAGCGCCACGGACCAGCGGGACGAAATTTGACGAGAATGCCGGGTCGGCTGGGCATGCGTTAGTCGGTTAAGGAGTCAGTCAGATTGGCGGCCTGGAGTTCGGCCAGGTTCGCCGCCGAGGCGACAGCCGTCTCGGCGCCGCCCGAGTAGTAAGCCTTGTTGCGCCAAGTCAGCTTCACGTTGGCGAAACGGACGCGGCCGCTGCCGCGCGCGCCGCCGCCGCCCAGGGCGTCGTCTTCCAGCAGCCGCATGGCCATGAAGACCTGCGCCGCCAGTTCCCGATCCTCGGGGCAAAGCACATCGAGCACCATGCGCACGGTGAAGCGTGCGCCGGCGGGCACGCGTTCGAGTGTGCGGGAATTCGATTGGGCCGTAATGCGGTCCACGGCCGTTTCGCTCTTCACTTCGGTGAGTTCGTCATCCAGGTATTCGCGCATGGCCGCGGTGATGCTCTCAGGCACCAGCGGCGAGTCATACACCGTCAGGCGGGCGGGCGTCACGGCGCCGCCGTCCAACGCTTCGCCCTGCACGCGTTCGAGCTTGCCCGGATGGCGCCCGAAGAGCAGGCAGATTTCGTCGTCCGGACGGTCGCTCTGATGGACGCGGACCTCCACGCCCTTGCGGCGCGTCAGGTACGCCAACTCGGCGGGCACGGCGTTCCCCGTGGCCTGCTCCAGCAGCGAACGCAAGCGTCCGCGCAGGGAGCTACCCGGCACATAAGGACGGCCAAAGGCGTCCTTCACGACGGGATTGTCGGCCCCGCCAATTTCGAGCGAGCCTTTGCCGGCGCCGATGTGCAGGCCGGTCTCGCAGTGCAGTTCGGCGTCGATGAGCAACTTGCCCAGGAACTTCAATTCAGTTTGCGCGGTGTGGGAACTCATGGGTGAATCTTTCTACTCGTTGTAGGCCACAATGGCTTCAAACAGATCGCGGAAGCGCTCATAGCCTTTCGGATCGTTCTTGCGGGTTACCTGCAGCAGCAAGCGTTCGATCGTGTCGAGGCTGCGCAGCGAATGGCGCGCGATGGTGTAAGCCAGCCGGGCGCGCAGCATGACGAACTCGTGCTGCCGCTCGGTCTCCGGCGCCCGCGTCGCGCGGCGGACGGCGTTGTACAAGCGCCGCAACTGGCTCTTGGTGCCGGAGTCCATTAGGCCCAGCCGGACCACGACGTTGTGCGCCTGATTGTCGAGATAGAGCGAATCGGCCATCAGCTTCTCGAGTTCAATTCCCTCGGGCGGGCCACCACGACGGTCACCGCCGCGATCTCCACCACCATCCCGGCGGGGTCCACGGTCGCCCCCCGGACGTCCACCCTCGGGACGAGGTCCGCGACCACCTTCCGGACGCGGACCCCGGTTGCCTTCCGGGCGATTCGGATCACGCGCGGGGTCGGCGCGCGGGGTGCGTTCCTGACGGCGCCCGTCCGGACGCAGGGCACTGCCGCCTTCGGGGCGGGGGCCACGGTTGCGCTGTTGATGCTCGATCAGCTTGCTGGTGTCGACGGCCGGTTTCGCGGCTGCTTCGGCCACCGGCGTTTCCGTAGCCGGGGCTTCCACGACAGGCGTTTCGACGGCCGGCGCGGCTTCCTGCGGCGCGGGCTCTGGGGTTGGATTCTCGACTTCTTCAGCCATGTTATGCGTCCTTCGTCAATCTTACTTTCCGGCTTGCAGACTCAACTGCGCCCATTCCAGCGCCACCCGCCCCGTGGGGCGCAAGCGCGTTTGGCCCGCCTGCTTGCCGATAAACTCGGCGATCACCCCTTGGCAGAGGCGCTCAAAATCCCGCTCGCGGCGCCGGCCCAACTGCGGCGGCTCCAGCACCTGCTGCAAACGCCGGTGAAAGCGCCAGGGCCGGTCAAACCGCACCGCCCGGCGGCGCGTCGCCGCGTTGGTGCCCTCGCGATAAAAGCCCCGTAATTCGTGCAGAAACTGCGGCGAACAATCGAACTCGTCCACCAGGCGAGTGAGCTGCTTCTGTAGCTCTTCCGCATCGGCCAACTGCTTCCATTCGATGCTGCGGCCGAAGAGGTAGAAGCTATCATTCAAGCCCGTTTTGGCGAGCTCCAGCTTCCGGCTGCTCTCTTCGTACAATGCGGCTAGGTTCGCCTGCCCCGGCGGGGCGACCACCAGCGCCATCGTGATCGACTTGCCTTCCGGCCCCAACAGGTCCTGCAAATGGTGCGCCACCAGCAGGCCGAAGACGCGCTGAATCTCACGCGCCAGGATGATGAGCGAGTCCCAGGCGCCGTAGACGGCGAAGTCGTCGCCGCCGGAGTGCAGAATCGTGACGCGGCCCGCCAGGTCGGGCAGGGAAGCGATCAGCACCTGCAATTCCCCGGCAAAGAAGTCCTTGTAGAGGTGCGAGACGCGGATGTGCTCGTCCACCGTCTCGATGCGGCGCAAACGGGCGCCGAAGTTGTCCACGTCGCCCCGCAGGACGCCCAAGCGCGTGCGGCCCGGCAAATCGGCGTCATGCAGCGCCAGCATCAAGCCTTCGGGCGGCGCGGTTTGCAGGCTCCAGGAGAACTCGCCTTCGCCACCGGTGCGGACATGGCCCGGCGATGCCGATGACCAGGAGACCGCATTGGCCTCTCGCAAGCCCGCCGCCAGCGTCGCGAACTCTTCTTCCGCTGCGGTCACCGGTTCGGCGTCGAACGCCGCAAATGCCGCCTCTGACGGCAATCCGGGAGCGCCCCGCCGAGCCGTCATGCCGTCCGTCAGCCGGCGGCGGACCAGCGTCCAGTCGCCCAGGTTTTCCGTGGAGGTCCAGATCAACTTCATCTCGCCCGCCGACAGCGCGCTGATTTCGCCCGCGGCCTTCGCTAGAAAGTCGTCGGCCGATTCCCGCATCTCCGCAGGCAACACCACCAGGAACTCGCCGCCGCCTACCGTGCCCAGCAACAGGGGCGACAGGTTGAGTTGGCGCAGCAAGGCGCGCGGCAACACTTCCGCCAGCAAGGTCACCCAGCGAGAGCGCCCCAGCAACACCTCGGCCCGCGCGCCGCTTCCGAACAGGAAGGGCTCGATGCCCAGAAGTTTACCGTGTAAAAATATTTGAACCGACATGCGTCTCTGATGGGAATGAGGGCCCGTCGAGGGACCCTCTCAAAATCTAGCACGACCCCGATGGCCGAAGCCCGTTAGCGGCGGAAATTTGCCGCCACCACGTGCGGGCTGGCCACATAATGCTGGGCCAGCAGATCCTCACCGAAGTCGCTCTTCATGTCGCGCCACACGCTGTGGACGTGGTTCGCGCCATTCTGGACGTTGTCATACTCCACCAGGAAGGCGTCCGCTTGCACGCGGTAGTAGTGCGGCTGTCCGCGCTCCGCCTCGCCCGCCCACGCGAAGTGCAGGTTGTTGCCCGCCGCCTTGATCTGTTGCAAACGGATGGCCGCCAAGTCGCCAGGCAGGTTATTGGCGTACTCTTCCAGCAACGTTTGCAGCATCTCCTTCTGCTTCGCGTTCAACTTCGACGCCATCAATCCGGACGGTTTGCCCTTCAGCGCCGCTTTGCGGCTGGCTTCCGTCAGGATGTCGTTATAGGCCTTCGGATCGATCAGCGCGGCCTTCTTCTGCTCGGGAGTGAGGCTCTTGTAGAGATCGCGGCCCATCTCTTCCTCAATGCCCAGCACCCGCAGACCCTTGCGCGGTCCTTCGCGGACCTCAGCCGGATTCGTCCCCAGGAAAGTCGGGCTGGCGGCGATTTGCCCCTTCACCACCGTGAAGTGCAAGCTGAGGTGGTGCCCCTCAAAGCGCATCGCCCAGGGCGCGGTGTCGCTCGGTTCACCGAAGATGGTCAGAAAGTACTTGTCGGAGTTCCGACGTCCCGTGGTGTCCTTCTCCTGAATACGCAGAATGTCGTCCAGGCTCATGATGTTGACGGCCTTGTTGTAGCCACGCTGGCTCAGCGCCGAACTCAGCAGCGCGTGCAGCAAGTGCCGCTGCGGCGCCGTCATTTCGACGATCGTCAGGCCGACGCGTCCGCGCTTCTGCGTCTGTAGCAGATTCTCCGTCGGCACGTAATGCCAGAACGAGAGTTCGTCGCCATTTTTGTCGAGCGTGGCCATCGCCTTGGCCTTCTGCTCGTCGGTGAGTGAGTTGAGGAGGTGGGTGGCGGCCAATGTCATCGACTCTTTCGTCGAATAGCGGGCATAGCCAGCCAGGGCCGCGGTCGCCACGGCGACCGCTAAGCTGATCTGCAGAATTCGTTTGCGCATTGCGCCCGTTAGTTTATCACCGGCGGACTAATGCGTCCAGCGATCCTGGTCCGAACGGTTCTTGGACATATAGACCTGGAATTTCTTCCGCGCCCGGCGCAGCTTCCAGTCCTTGTACGCTTGCCGAATCACACCCAGGATGTCGATGCTGTTACGGTACTTCGTCTTGAGGTAAGCGTAGCCGAAGAGCATCCCGCCCAGGTGCGCCACGTGCGAGACGCCGGAGCTTGACCCCGCGAACGACATCATAAAGGCGACGGCGCCGGAGATCAGCACCAGATACTTGGCTTTGATCGGGAAAAAGAAGTAGTACACGGTCCGGTCAGGAAACAGGATCCCGAAGGCCATTAGTAACCCGTAGATCGCGCCCGACGCGCCCACGGTGCTGGAGTTCAGGTCGCCGAAAAGGAGATTGGCGAGGATGACGCAGAAAGCCGCGCCGATGCCGCACAGAAAATAGAACTGCAGGAAGCGCTTCGTGCCCCACGTGATCTCCAGGTCCTTGCCGAAGAACCACAGCGAGAGCATATTGAAGATAATGTGGCCGAAGTCGGCATGGAGAAAGAGGTACGTGACCGGCTGCCAGATGAAGAACATCTTGAGCACAAACAAGGGCCGCAGCGGCAGAAGCTGGAAGAAGCTCTGCGCCACGTCGAACTGCATGCAGAAGAAGTAGACGACGAAGATCGCCGAATTGACAATCACCAGCCACTTCACGCCCAGCGGCGTGTAGAAAGGCGAATAAGTGTCGACAGAGCGGCTATAGTTGGGCATCGAAAGGCGAGAATCGCAAGAAGAACTGTCTCCTTGAGAATATCACCAAAGCGAAGAGAATCTACTCAGTTTGTTCGAGCGGACGCGAGAACTGCCGGGCCTGCCAAACCACCGCGGCAGACGCTTGATCGTCCAGGCGCAGCACCCGGCGGCGGGCACCCTCCGGCGCTAACTTCGCGCACTGCGAGGCCAACATCGCGCTCGCGCTACCCAGGGCCGCATAGGTTTGCCAGTGCGACAACACGCCGTCGCTCAAGAAGAACGGCTGTGCCAGTTTCAGGTCGTAAGCAAAACGCCATGCGGCTAACGCAAAGCAACCTAGGGACGTCATGCGGATTACATAGGCCGTCCAGCGGGCGAGGTCCGGTACGCAAGTCCCGAGCCACACCATCGCCTGGTCGACGCGCGGAAACGCTTCCGTGCTGGGCCAGGTAAGGGGTTTCAGTCGCAGTGGTGTAATGCGGAGGGTTACTTTAATCGTCATCGCTTTAGGCCTCGTTTTACGAAGCAACCTACAGATGTAGATCGGGAGAGAACGGCGAGAACTTTATTATGCCTCACCAGCAAAGCCGACGGCCAGCCCAAAATCAGGCTGGCCGTCGTTTTTTCACTTTTGTAACGGCCCCGTTTACTTCCGCGGCGCCATCACCTTCGGCGTCGCCAGATAGCCGACAATCTGGTCCTTTTTCACTTCCATCACCACAATCTCGTAAGGCTGGCGAGCCTTCGAGGTGTAGAATTGCACGGGCTCGCTGACGCCCTTGTCCTTCTTCTCCACGCGCTTATCATCCGCCGTGATCTCCACGGTGTACTTGTTACGCTTGTTGTCGGTCCGTTTGAGTTGCACCAGGATGTCGCCGATGCGCTGCGGGGCCTTCGTCTTGCCGAGGTTGAACTCGAAGTAGTTCCGCTCGCCGAGCGCCTTCAAGGCCTGAAGCTCCGTGCCGTTGGTGGCGATCAACCCGCTCTGCACGCCCAGGTCCCCCTGGACGGCCTTCAGGTTGTTGATCGTCTTGTCGAGTTCGCTCTTGGTGCTCTTTACTTCGTCCTTCACGGCGACCACATCGGTCTTCACTTCGCCGATCTTAGTCGCGGCTTCGGTGCTGACGCGCTCCGTCTCCGCCTTCACCTTGTCAAATTCTGCGGCGACGATCGCCTTCTGCTTCGCGGCTTCCGCGGTAATGGCCTTCGAAAGGGCCTCGGCGCGGGCGACGGCTTGTTCCTTGGCCTGTCCCACGGCCATCGCGGCCTGGCGCTGTGCCGTCTCCAATTGCGCCTGCAAAGTCTCCTGGTTACGGCGGCTGGCTTGGGCCGATTGGGACGAGGCAATCTTCAGCGCCTCGACGTCTTCCTTGTAGCTCTTCTCCACCTGCAGCAGCTTGGTGTTCAGCTTGTCCGCCTGCACGAACTGATAGATGAGGCCGCCAAACAATGCCACCACCGCGCCGATCAGAATGGGCTGGACGACGCTCTTGTTCTGCGGCTGGCCATAATTTGCTTCTGGGCTCATGGAAATCTCTCTTTCTCTCTCTCGGAAACGCCCTTGCGGGCAATTTGGGTATCTTAGCATTGGCGGCTTCTGTACCGCTCTTTGCCTGCGCTACATGACGCGCATTTGCGCGGTCCGGTTGCGAAGTTTACTTCGTCAACCGTCGAATTTGCCTACAAGTGTTGACAAAAGCAACAAATTAAAGCATTTACGGCTCGAACTTCGCCGCCGCCCAATAGCCGGCTCGTGTCCGGACTTCGACGTTGCGCCGCTTTACCGACACCTGCAACTTGTGCCACCCGGCGTCTTGCCGGGTCTCCGTGGTCGGCGCGTAGCTCAGCAGGTATTGGCTATGCAACTCCTCGCCCAATCGCTGAATGGCCTCCTCGAGACCCTTCAGATTGACGAACGAATACTCTTTGCCGCCCGTGTACTTCGTGTAAGCTTCCTGCGGATTCGCCACAAAAACGGCCTTCACGGCGGTGAAGATCTCCTTGAAGACCGGCGTGTAGTTGCCATAGCCGCCACCTAAGCCATTTTGCATCGCCGTGGTGGGCGTGTCGAGTCCGCCGGGCGACGACATGCGTGTGCCCACCGGAAACGGGTCCGGGCGGGGAATCGGCGTCTTGGCCGTCAACTGATTCACCCAGCGCGACATATTCACCGGGTAAACGATGACGTTTTCGAACTCGAGCTTGTACAGCGTATCCTTCACGCGGCCTTCGCTGCCGCGGTCCTGCGTCTCGCTGATCAGCATCAGCACCCGGCGCCGGCTCTTGTCCGTGCGGCCCAGCATCCGCGCCGCTTCCATCACAGCGTCATTTAAGCGGACCGTGTTGCTGCCGGGACGCAGCTTGCCCAGCGCCTCTTTCACCTTGGTGAAGTCGTTCGTAAAGCCTTGCAGCAGCTGCAGCCGATGGTCAAACGCCAATACCGAGACTTCGCCCTGTTCGCCCGTAATCACCGGTTCAATCATCCCGCCGATACGCGCGATCGTCGGCAGCACCTTCTCGGCTTGCGCGCTGTTCTGGATCGCAATCACCATGGAGATGGGGATGTAGCTCACGTCGACCTTGATCTTCTGCGGCCGTTCGTTGTCGAACAGCTGGAAATCGTCGGCGGTAAGGCCGGAGACGAAATTGCCATCGCGATCCAGGACGGTGGTCGGCGCGATCACCTCGGACGTGCCGACGCGGATCACCGTGTCGCCGCTGCCGGGTCCCGTGGCCGTCTGCTGTCCAGCGAGTTGAGTAGCGCCGGCCAGCGTCAGGGCAAAGTCGCGTCGTTTCATGCTTTCATCCTTTGGTAATCGCCGCCTTTGCCGCCCGTCTTGTTCAGCAAGTAGACGTCCTGAATTTCGATGCCCTTATCGAGCGCCTTGGTCATGTCGTACACCGTCAGCGCCGCGACGGCTGCCGCGGTCAGCGCTTCCATTTCGACGCCGGTATTCGCCGTCGTCCGCGCTTCGGCCACAATCTCCACGCCCGCCGCCGTCAGCGTGATATCGATACTGACGTGGCTCAGCGGCAACGGGTGACACATGGGAATCAATTCCGACGTCTTTTTCGCCGCCATGATCCCCGCGATGCGCGCCGTCTCCAGCGGATTGCCCTTGGGATTCGCGGGCAAAGCCGCCATCACCGCGGCATTCATCCTCACTGCGGCGTGCGCGCGCGCCGTCCTCACGGTCTCCGTCTTGCCGGACACGTCCACCATCCGGGCTTGCCCCTGTTCGTCGTAGTGCGATAACTGGCTCATTGCTTTAAGACGCGGATCCAATCGCCCGCTGCGTACTCCTCGCGCTCCGGGTCAGAGACCGTGAAGCAGTTAGACCGCGCGAGCGCCGCCGTGTCGCCCGATCCCTTCCAACTCAACGGCATCACACTGCCGCCATCCGCCGACAGCACCGCTGGCAACACCCGCGTCAAGCCCGCCTTCTGCCGCAGCGGCGCCGACAACGACGCAAACGGCAACGGCAACGACGGCGTCTCTCCTGACAGCAATTGGATGGCCGCGCGTGCGAACAGCTCAAACGTCACCATCGTGGACGCCGGATTCCCCGGCAGACCAAAGAAAAACTTCTCCTGGCACTGGCCAAACACCAGTGGCTGGCCGGGCTGTAGCTTCACACGCGTGAAGAAAAACGTTGCCGCCAGTTCCGCCAGGATCGTTTCCACCAAATCATACTTGCCCGCTGACACGCCGCCCGAAATCAGCAGCAGATCGGCTTCCAGGCCCTCGGTCAGCAAGTGCCGCGTGCTATCGGCCGTATCGTGCGCCGGGCTCAGGATCACCGGCTCGCCCCCGGCCTGCCGCACCTGCACCGCCAGCGAATAGGCATTCGAATTCCGTACCTGATCCGGCCGCGGCTTCGCCTCAATGGGCACCAGTTCGTCGCCCGTGGCCAGAATCGCGACGCGCGGCTTCACAAACACCGGCACCCGCGTCACCCCGATCGTCGCCAGTTCGGCGATTTGCGGATAGCTCAGCCGTTGGCCCGTCTGCAGCACGCGCTGTCCGGCCGCCGCCTCCACGCCGCGTTCGTTGAAGTTATCGCCCGGCTTCGGGCTGGCCGGCACTTCGATGATCTCGCCGTCATGCCGATGAACATGCTCCACCATTACCACCTGGTCAGCACCCTCCGGCATCGGCGCGCCGGTCATGATCTCCACGGTCTCTCCCGGACCCACCCGGCCCACGAAGCTCTCCCCCGCGCGAACCTCGCCAATCCGCCGCAGACGGCCAGGCAGGTCGGCCGAGCGCACCGCGAAGCCGTCACGCATCGAGCGCGGGACAGGGGGATAGTCGCGGTCAGCAGCCAGGTCCAGGCCGAGCACGCGTCCGGCCGCGTCAAGCAGGTCCACGCGCTCCACCTCCGGCACACGGACGGCGATCTTCTCGAGGACGCAGGCGCGGGCTGCCAAAAACGTAGGGGCCATAACGGTGGGCATGGGCACAAGCACCAACCTCCAGTCTATACTCATAGCTGAATCCCCATGCTCAAACTCTTGCCGCTGCTCGCGGTGTGCCTTACCGTTGCCGCCGTTCCGCCGAAGGCAAAGCTGCCCGCGAAGAAGCCCCCCATGCCCGTTGGGAAAGCGAAGCCCGCGCCCAAGCCCTTAGCGCCCCCGGCGCATGCGCCCGCCGAAGTCCAGCGCTGGATGCGCTCCATGACCCTGCGCGACCAGATCGCCCAACTCGTCATCATTCCTTGCTTCGGCGAAGCCCACAGCTCCCAGTCAGCGGACTTCCGCCGCTACGTCCAACTCGTGCAGGACACCGGCGTCGGCGGCATGATCGTCATCAACCGCGTCGTCAACGGCCAGGTCCGCAACGCCGAACCGCACGCCATGGCTGCTTTCCTCAACCGCATGCAGAAAGTCGCCAAAGTGCCCCTCATCGTCGGTGGCGATTTCGAGCGCGGCGCGAGCATGCGCGTCGCCAACACCACCAAGTTCCCCCACGCCATGGCCTACGGCGCCGCCAACGACCTCAAAGCCACCCGCATGGAAGGCTACGCCACCGCCCGCGAAGCTCGCGCCCTCGGCGTCCACTGGATCTTCGCCCCGTCCGCCGACGTCAACAACAATCCCGATAACCCGATCATCAACACCCGTTCCTTCGGCGAGCGCCCCGAAGCCGTCGCCGCCCATGTGAAGGCCTTTATCGAAGGCGCGCATTCTGACCCGCAGGCCCCCGTGCTCGTCACCGTCAAGCACTTCCCCGGCCACGGCGACACCGCCACCGACACCCACATGGCCCTCGCCGTCGTCACCGCCGGCCGTGCCCGCCTCGACGCCCTCGAATTCGTCCCCTTCCAGGCCGCCATCCAAGCCGGCGTCGACTCCGTGATGACCTCCCACCTCAGCGTGCCCGCCATCGAGCCCGCCGAAATCCCCGCCACCGTCTCCAAAAACGTCCTCACCAACGTTCTCCGCCGTGACCTCGGCTTTCGCGGACTCGTCGTTACCGACGCCATGGACATGCAGGGCCTTACCAAGCAGTTCTCCGCCGGCGAAGCCGCCGTCCGCGCCCTCGAAGCCGGCGCCGACGTTTTGCTCATGTCGCCCCGGCCCGAACAAGCCATTCAAGCCGTTCTGCTGGCCATTCAAAGTGGCCGTTTGAGCGAGGACCAAATTCGCGAAAGCGTCGCCAAACTACTCGCGGCTAAGGTCCGCCTCGGCCTGCACAAGCAACGCCTCGTCGACGTCGAAATGGTGAGCGAGCAAGTGGATTCGCCGGTCTTCGCCGAAAGCGCCCAGTCCGTCGCGGACCGCGCGGTCACCCTCTTGCGCAACCCCGCGAACCTGGTCCCCTTGCGCGAGCCCGCCCAGGCTTGCCTGGTAGCTCTGGCCGAAGGCCGTTACTCCACGCAAGGCCGCCGTCTGATAGAGGAAGCCCAACTCCGCACGCCTACCATGAAGACCCACTGGATCGACTCGGCTCTCCCCAAGGCCGACCTCGCCGAACTCGCCGCCGACCTCACCAAGTCCTGCGCCACCATCGTCCTCGGCGCCTTCGTCAATACGGCCGCCTATCGCGGCAACGTCGGTTTGGCCGGCAACTTCCCGGACTTCGTCGAGACCCTCGCCAAAAGCAACGTGCCCCTGATCCTGGTCTCCCTCGGTAGCCCGTATTTTGTGAGGGGCTTTCCGAACGCGCAAGCCATCCTGGCCACTTGTAGCGGCGCCCCCACCGCCGAACTCGCCGCCGTTCGCGCCCTGTGGGGCGAGATCGACATTACCGGTAAACTACCGGTGACTATCCCCGGCTTTTCCGCCGTCGGCGACGGCCTGCCATTAGCACGCCGCACCGCCGTCGTGCACGGACAAACCGGGCAACAGGAGTAACGCAATGCAAATCACTTGGCTCGGCCATAGCACCCTCTCCATCACCCTCGCCTCCGGCGAAGTCATCCTAATTGACCCTTTCATCCAAGGCAATCCCACCTACCCGGCCGCGCACCAAGTCGACCGCTGCGATGCCATTCTGCTCACGCACGGCCACAGCGACCACCTCGGCGACACCGTGCCGCTCGCCCAGCGCTTCACGCCGCAAGTAGTCGCCATTCATGAACTCGCGGTGTGGCTGGAAGGGCAGGGAGTCGGCCGCACCATCGGCATGAATAAAGGCGGCACCGCCGACTTGGGCTACCTCCGCGCCACCATGACCCACGCGCAGCACAGCTCGTCAACCTCCGGCAACGTGTACCTGGGAGAAGCCGCGGGCTTTGTCGTCGAGGCCGATGGCCGCCGCGTCTACCTCGCCGGCGACACCAACGTCTTCGGCGACATGCGCCTCATCGCTGAAATCCATGGCCCCCTGGACTTGGCCGTCCTCCCCATCGGCGACCTCTATACGATGGGCGCCAAGGAAGCCGCCTACGCCTGCCGCCTGCTCCGGCCCAAGGCCGTCCTGCCTATCCACTGGGGAACCTTTCCCGTACTCACCGGAACCCCGGAAGCCTTCGCCGCCCAAGTCGCCGACCTGCCGCTGCGCATCTGGCGGCCCGCCGCCGGCGAAACCATCACGGTTTGAACGGCAGCCGCGCCTTGTCGCTTTGGCAAATTTATGAAAATGAACTAGGAGCATTCGGCTTTGCGCGGTACGATGGCGGCAACATGGTCAATCCGAATCAACTCCTTTGGGAGAAAGGCGACTTCACCGCGATCGCCGCAATGATGCGCCATTCCGGCGAAGCGCTGGTCCAATCGCTTGGCATTCAACCGCCCCTTCGAGTGCTCGACCTCGGCTGCGGCGACGGCACCACCGCCCTTCCGCTTGCGCAACGGGGTGCCGAAGTCGTCGGCATCGACATCGCCCGGAACTTGGTGGACGCCGGCAACCAGCGCGCCGCTGCGGCTGGACTCGCCAACCTGGCATTTCAACAAGGCGATGCCTGCCGTCTCGAAGGCGTCGCGGACCATTCCTTCGATCTCACCCTATCCGTCTTCGGCGCCATGTTTGCCCCCAAGCCCTTCGACGTCGCCAAAGAGATGGTCCGCGTGACAAAACCCGGGGGCCGCATCGTCATGGGCAACTGGATTCCGAACGACCCCACATCCTACGTGTCGCAAGTGCTCAAAATCAGCTCGGCCTTTACGCCTCCCCCACCCGAAGGCTTCATCAGCCCCATGACCTGGGGGGTAGATGCCCACGTTCTGGATCGTTTTGGCCAAGCCGGAGTGTCCGAAGAGAAGATCTCTCTGCGGAAAGATACGTTTCATTTCTCGTCCGAGGACCAAAGCCCGTCCGGCCTAATCGATTTGTTCCGGCGCTACTACGGGCCCACCATGAACGCTTTCGAAGCTGCGGAGAAAAACGGGAAAGCCGGTGAGCTTTACGACCAGTTGGTGGATCTGGCGAAAGCGCAGAACTCAAGCGCCACGGGCATTTCGATCTCCGCCACCTTCTTGCGGGTCACTGTTCATCTCTAGTTTCCGGTAGCCCTCCGGACCGCTCCGCTGCGAGCATTTCGGTACGTAAGCAGAGAAGAAAAGATACAGAAGATAAGAAAGAGAAGGAGCCATCCGGGACACCCCCCGCATGGCTCCAATGCTCGCTCTGTCTCGTTGGCGTTAGTAACGATTGCGCGGAGGGCGGCCGCCGCCGTCGCCGCGTTCGGCCATCGGCCGAGCTTCATTTACGACAATTGCCCGCCCCATCACCTGACGGCCGTTGACGGCCTGGACGGCTTGGTTGCCTTGGTCGTCCGGCACTTCGGCGAAGCCGAATCCACGCGACTGGCCCGTCTGCCGGTCCCGCATCACTTGAATCGAATCTGGCGTAACTCCAATGCTTTGGAATAGATCCGTCAGATCTTCTTCCGAGGCCTTGAACGGGAGATTCCCAAGAAACAAACGCATAACCACTAATTCCTCACTGCCCCACCGGGGCGTTCTCTAAACTGACAGACTGTCGTATGAACAATCTGTCATTCGACAGTATGACATAGGACTTTACCCCCAAATCACCTCCCCCAAAGGGGCCTTTTCACCCGCCTCCAGTTGTGATCCAATATGAAGCACTGTGATACTACGGCTATTTGTTGTCCTGTTCGCCGTTGCCGCTTGCGCCGCCGCCCAGGCACCTGACCCCGACGCGCGCGACTTCTTCGAAAATCGCATCCGGCCGGTCTTCGTCAAGAACTGCCTGCCGTGCCACTCCGAAACGCGTATGGGTGGCCTGGATATGTCTTCCCGGGAAGGGCTTCTGAAGGGAGGCCAGATCGGCCCCTCGCTGGTTCCCGGCAAGCCGGACGAAAGCCTGCTCGTGCAAGCCGTGACGCACACCCATGAGCGCTTACGCATGCCGGCCGGGCAGCCTCGTCTGTCGGACCGCCAGATCGCCGACATCTCCTCCTGGGTGAAGACGGGCGCCTATTGGCCAGAGTCCGCCGCGGCGGTAGCCAACAAAGGCAAGAAGTACGTCATTACGCCGGAGCAGCGCAACTTCTGGTCACTGGTTCCCGTGAAGAAGCCGGCGATTCCCAGCGTCAAAAATCGCGCCTGGCCCCGGGGCGACCTGGATCGGCTGCTGCTGGCCAAGATGGAAGAGAAGAACGTCGTTCCGGCGCCGGCGGCGGACCGACGGACCTTGCTACGCCGCGCCTACTACGACCTTACCGGCTTGCCGCCCAAAGCCGCCGACATCGACGCCTTCGTCAACGACTCGTCGCCCAACGCCTTCGCCAAAGTGATTGACCGCTTGCTGGCCTCGCCCCAATACGGCGAGCGCTGGGGGCGTCATTGGCTGGACCTGGCTCGCTATTCCGACGACAAGCTCGAAGCCGAAGTGGAAGCGCCCTACGCCAACGCCTTCCGCTATCGCGACTGGGTGATTGACGCCGTGAACCGCGATCTGCCCTATGACCAGTTTTTGAAGGCGCAAATCGCCGGCGACCTCATGGGAGATAACCGCCAGTACGCCGGCGGCCTCGGCCTCTTCGGGCTGCGTCCCCATACCCAGGATGATCGCGTCGACATCACGGGCCGCGTTTTTCTCGGCCTCACCACCGGCTGCGCGCAATGCCACGACCATAAGTTCGACCCCATCCCCACCACCGATTACTACGCGCTGCTCGGCATCTTCGAAAGCACCACCGACAGCGAGTTCCCCTTGGCTGACGACGCTGCCGTGAAGAACTGGAAGGCGCAGAAGAAGCAGGTGGATCAGCAGAAGCTCGTCATCCGGGACTTCCTGCAGGACCAGGGCACGCAGGTGGCGCGCATGCTGGCGCTGCAAACCGAGCGCTACGTCACCTCCGCCCGGCTGGTGCTGAAGCAGGGCCAGGACGAGAAGACCGTGGCCACGCGCGAGAAGCTTGATGCGGAAACGTTCCACCGTTGGATCCAGTATCTGGGGAATCCGCAGAAGGATCACCCGTACCTGAGGGACTGGAACACCGATCACTTCGACGCCGCCGCCTTCCAGGAACGTGTCCTTACCGTGCTAAAGGAGCGTCAGGAAGTCGACGACGAGAATCTGGTGCGCGCAGCGCTCAAGAAGCGCAAGGGCGGCGTGGCGGAAGAGGCGACTTCGCTCAAGACCGAAAGCTTCTACCTGTGGCGCGACCTCTTCTTCAACGACTTCTACGGCCGGGAGTTCAAGCAAGAGGACGACGGTCTGCTCTTCTACGGCCCGAATCGCGGCTACTACGAGAGCGACGGCACGGTGGAACGTTTTCTGAGCGGCGAGTTTAAGGACCATCTGGCGCGGCTGCGCGAGGGCTTGAAGACGCTGCAGGCGAAGCTGCCGCCGCAGTATCCATTCTTCCACACCATCGCCGACGCCAAGAGCATGAAGCTGGAACGCGTGCGCATCGGCGGCAGTGCCGCTACGTTGGGCGAAGAAGTGCCGCGCCGCTTTCTGACGGTGCTCTCCGACGGCCAGCCGTTCACGCAAGGCGCGGGACGCTTGGAACTGGCGGAGGCGATTGCCAACCCGAAGAATCCACTCACTGCGCGGGTCGCGGTGAATCGCATCTGGCATCACCACTTTGGCGCGGGCATTGTGCGCACCCCCTCGGACTTTGGCTTCATGGGCGATCGTCCCAGCCATCCCGAAGTGCTGGATTACCTCGCCGCGCGCTTCGTAGAAAGCGGCTGGAGCCAGAAGGCGCTCCATCGCGAGATCATGCTCTCTGCCACCTACCAACTCAGCGCCACCAAGGTGACCGCGAACCTCGACACCGACCCGGACAACCGCTTGCTCTGGCGGGCCAATGTCCGCCGGCTGGATGCGGAAAGCCTGCGCGACTCGCTGCTGGCTGTGACGGGCGAATTGGACCTGACGGCCGGCGGCCCACCGGTCCGGCTGCAGGATCCGGGCAATCAGCGGCGCAGTGTCTATGGCTTTATCAGCCGCCGGAAGCTGGATGGGTCACTGTCGCTGTTTGATTTTCCGAACCCGAACCTGACGGCGGACAAGCGTAGCGCCACCATTACGCCGCCACAGCAACTCTTCCTGCTCAATGGCGACTTCGCCATGGACCGCGCCGCCAAGCTCGCCAGGACGCCGGACGTGAAGCAACTCTATCGCGCCGTACTGGGGCGCGCGCCGGCCGAAAGCGAATTGAAGCTGGCCCAGCAGTTTCTGGCCGGCGGCGGCACTTGGGCGCAGTACGCGCAGGCCCTTTTGAATACCAACGAATTCGTGCTGATCAACTAAGGAATCCACTATGCAATTCACCCGGCGAGACGCCCTACGCACCTTTGGAGCCGGCTTCGGCATGTTGGGCGTCGCCCAGGCCGCTAACCAGCCGCACTTCGCCGCCAAAGCCAAGCACGTCATCTATCTGTTCCTGAATGGTGGGCCCTCCCAAGTGGACACCTTCGATCCCAAGCCGCTGCTCACCAAGTACCACGGCCAGGGCATTCCCGAAGAGTTCCTGAAGAACGCCAAAAAGGGCAAGGACATGCGCAATGCGCGCCTGCTGGGCTCCCCATGGCAGTTCAAGCCCTACGGGCAAAGTGGCCTCGAAGTGAGTGAGCTCTTCCCCAAACTGGGCGCTTGCATCGACGATGTCTGTGTGATTCGCTCCATGCATACCGATCTTCCCTCCCATGAGCAGGCGATTACGCAGATGAATTCCGGTCGTCTGATTGCCGGGCACCCCTCCATGGGCTCCTGGATCACCTACGGCCTCGGTACGGAGAATCAGAATCTGCCGGGCTTCATCGCGCTGTGCGCGGGCACGCCCCATGTCGGCCCGCAGTTGTGGAGCAACGGCTACCTGCCGTCGGCGTATCAAGGCACCTACGTCCCCACGGACGAGAGTGACCCGGAGAAGATGATCCAGAATCTGACGAATCGCCGCATCACGCGGCCGGAGCAGCGCCGGCAACTCGACCTCGTGGGCGCGCTGAACCGGCTGGATTTGGAACGTCGTGGGCAGGATACGAATCTTGAGGGCCGGATCGCGGCCATGGAGACCGCCTTCAGTATGCAGGTGGAAGCGCTGGACGCCTTCGATGTCCGCAAGGAAACGGCCGCTGTCCGCGAGCGCTACGGCATTCCGGACCAGATCGCCGAGAGCACGTCAAAGCGGCGCTCAGCGACGCGCGACGGCGACTTCGCCCGCGGCTGTCTCGTCGCCCGCCGGCTCGTGGAGCGCGGCGTCCGCGTCGTGCAAGTCTACTTCGGGGAAGACATCCCCTGGGATAGCCACCATGACATCCTCGTCCACCGCGACTTGGCCCGCCAGGCCGACCAGCCGATCGCGGCACTGCTGACCGACTTGAAGCAGTCCGGACTTTTGAAAGACACGATTGTGGTGATCGGCGGAGAGTTCGGCCGTACGCCATCGGTGGAGACGTCCGGCCGCATCAACGTACAAAACGGGCGGGACCACAACTCGGACGGCTTCACGTACTTGCTGGCGGGCGGCGGCTTCAAGGGCGGCACGGCTTACGGCGCCACAGACGAGTTCGGTTTCGCCGCCACGGAAAACAAGGTCCACCTGCACGACCTGCACGCCACGATCCTGCACCAGTTAGGCCTGGACCACAAGCGCCTCACCTACCGCTACAGTGGCCGCGACTTCCGCCTCACCGACGTCGCCGGCAACGTCGTGCACGGAGTGCTGTCCTAAGGCTCCTACTCGCCCTTCGGCGCCAGCGTAAAGTCTGGCGCGGGGTCTCCGAAGATGTGGTGGTTAAACCACAGCAGATTGTGCAGCAAGACGGCGCGCATTTCCCTCGGTTTGGTGATGCCGTGCCCAAATCCCTTGTAAACGATCATCTCCACCGGGACGTCGCGATCCTCCAGCCCCTGCCGTAATTCGTAGGCGTTGGCGATGGGCACCCGCCGGTCGAGTTCGCCGTGCTGGATCAGCGTCGGCGTGCGCGCCGACTGAATCTTCGTCATCGGCGACGTCTTCGCGTAAATCGCCGGATCCGCCGCCGGATTGGCGCCCAGATACGCAATCGTGAAGGGCGTGATGTCCGTGTTGTAGTAGTACGTCGCCCAGTTCGAAATCCCCGCGCCGACGCTCACCGCCTTGAACTTCGTCGAATGCGTTGTGAGAAAAGCAGAGATGTAGCCGCCCTGGCTCCAGCCCATCACGCCGACCCGCTGCGGATCCACCCAGCCCTGCTTCACCAGGTAGTCGACGCCGCTTTCCACATCCCAAGCGTCTCCCACGCCCAGATTGCGGATATTCAACTGGCGGAACTTCTCGCCGTAGCCCGCCGAACCGCGATAGTTCACCCTTAGCACCAAAGCGCCCCGCGCCGTCCACAAGTCAATCGGGTAATAGCGCGCGTGGACCATCTGCGGCCGGTCCACCCCCGTTGGCCCGCCGTGGATTACACAGAGCAACGGGTACTTGCGCGAAGGGTCAAAGTCCTTCGGCTGGCTCAGCACGCCTTCAATCATCGTGCCATCCTGGCTCGCCCAGCGGATCACCCTGTCGTTCGGCAACGTCCAGCCGCTGGTCTGCGACGTCGACTGCGTGAGCACCCGCGGCTTCCACGCCGCCACCGCTGTCACCGCCACCTCGCTCAATTGTTCCGCGCCCGCCGTGAGAAACGCGGCCTGCTGGCCGTCGCCGCTCAACGACAGCCCGCCATTCAACGACGACGCCGAAAGCCGCGTGATCTTGGCCGTCGCCGGATCGAGGCGATAAGCATGCACCTCCGTCTTCTGCGACGCGGTGAAGTAGATCCCGTCCTTCTTCCAGGCCGCGATGCTGGGGTTCTCATCGAACGCATCCGTCAGCGACTTCACCGCACCACCCGTCGCCGCTACGATCGCCACCCGCGAGTTGATCGTACTAAAGCCCTTCGCATTGCCCATGGCCGACGAGAACGCGATCCACGCCCCGTCCGGCGAGAACTGCGGCGCCCGGTCCGGACCCGGCAGGTCCACCACCTTCTTCGCCTCCTTCGTGGCCACGCTCAGCATGTAGATGTCCGACGTATGGCCTTGGATCAGGTCCGGATTGCGCTGCGCGGCGAAGGCAATGCGCTGGCCGTCGGGTGACCAATCGAAGCCACCCACGGAATACGCCGTACCCGTGGTCAAGCTCGCGCCCGCCTGCGGCGCGCTCAGCGCGTCGGCCACTTTCACCCGCCACAGATGCGCATACGCGTACTCCTTCCGCACCACGTCAAACTCGCCCAGCGTCTTCTTCCGCTCCTCCGGACGCTTGGCCGCGGCAACGAAGGCGATCCACTCGCCGTCCGGTGACCATTCGAAAGCCGTCACCGCCGTCTCGGACTTCGTCAGTTGCACCGCCTCACCCCCCTCCGGCGAGATCGCAAAGATCTGATTCTTGCCGCCTTCCCGGTCACTCAGAAAGGCGATCCAGCGGCTATCCGGGGACCAATGCGGATCGGTGGAACTCTTGCGCGCCCGCGTCAATTGCCGGTTCTTGCCTGAGCCGTCGGTGACGAAGACCTGCGACAGAAACGCATTTTGGTCAAAGTCGGTCTCCCCTTGCGTATAGGCGACCCAGCGCGCGTCAGGTGAGACCTGAGCCCCGCTGATCGCCTTCAGCTTCAACAGTTCGTCAAGGGTCGGCGTAGCCGCCAGAGCGCAAAACGCCCACAGAATCGAAAGGAAACGCATGATTTGCAGTATACCGGTCTTCACGCAAGCGGAGGCACCCCGATTGCCGCGCCAACCAGCCCCGAGCGCAGCGAGGGGGTCCTTCGGGAGCGCCGACGTTTTCAGAGGAGTGAGGGGGTCTTTCAGAATCAGCCGTTTACGGCATGGTTCATAGGGTGAGCGGCTCGTTCTCTGCGGCGGTCGTGGTCAGCGAATCTTGCTGGCGATAGCGGAGGCCGGACTGGCGCACTATCTGGTCACCAGTGACAAGCCGGTGCACAGACTGCAACAGCACAAGTCCACCGTCATCATTGCGCCAGCTGATTTGGTGCAACGGTTCAAGGCAGCAAAGTGATCAAGCGGCTTACTTCGCCGGCAGCATCCCGTCGATCGCCGCCTTAAACGCGTTAAACGCCTGCGCCCCCGTCAACGACTTCTGCGGCTTCATCTTCAGCGTCTTCGGATCCGTCACGCCGATCAGAAAAGCCGGCGTACCCGTCACCCCCGCGCCCTGCGCCTCCGCCATATCCTTGCGCACGGCCTCGGCGAATTTGCCCGACGACAAACAGGCCTTGAATTTCTCCACGTCCAGCCCCAGGGCGTCCGCGTACTGCGGTAACTGCTCCGGCCCCAGCCGCTGTTGATTGGCAAACAGCCGGTCATGCATGTCCCAGGCCTTCGTCTTATCGAGTTCGGCCGCGCAACGGCCCGCCTCGGCGGCCTTGAAAGCGTTCGGGTGAATGCTCTCCAGCGGGAAGTCCTTCACGATATAGCGCACCTTGCCGGACTTCACATACTCGTTCTCAATCTGCGAGAACGTGCCCTGCGCATGGCGGCTGCAAAACGGACACTGCAGGTCGGTATATTCGATAATCGTCACCGGCGCCTTCAGGTCCCCCCGCACCAGGACGCCATCGCTACTCACCAGCACATTCTGCAGGGCAGGGCCCGTCGGCGGGGCCGCCGCGGCGGGACGGCTCTTCAGCAGTGCCTTGATCTCTTCGAGGTCCTTCTGAATCGCCTTCTGGCCCTCGCGCAGCGCCTCGATTTCCTTCTTGAGCGCCGCGTTATCCTGCGCGGGGACCAGCCCGGCCGCGCAGAGCAGCAGAATCGTTAGTTTCATTGGCAGGACGCTTTCAGGCCAGAGAAGCCGGCCAAGGTAGAAACGCCGGCGACGCGGCAGACGCCCGCGACGCCAGCGCCGGCAAAGCAGGCCGACAACTCAGGCCGGTTCGACCAGCCCGTGGGGTTCACCGCCGCATCGCACACTTCGCAGCCGTTCTCCGGATTGGGCGTGCCATCGGCCAATAGGCGGCCGCCGATTTCGCACTTCGCCGCCCGTGTGCAAACGGCCTGCGGCAGGCTGCCGCTGCGATCCACCTGGCAAGCGTAGGTAAACCGTACGTCGTTGCCGAACTCCGCACCGCAATCGCGCGGCGCGAACGTGCAGGCGCCCTCGGCGCTGCGATGCGCCTCCAGGCAAGGATCCTGCGCCACGCAAGCGTCCGAACTCTGCCGCGCCCGCGCCACGCAAGCGTCGTTCACGCAAGCATAAATCGACTCCGGATGACGCTCCGTCAAGCGAGCGCACTTGTCCTCCGCCCGGCCATCGATCACTTCCTGGCAGCCATTCACCGTCGGCACCGCCGCCACCGGCTTCGACACCACGAGCGACGTCGTCGTCGGCAACTCCTCCCGGCCACCAAAGACGCAGCCGCCCGTATCGGGATTACACATGCCCACGCCTTGCGTGTCGGACAGGCACACCTTAGCGGCATAGGCGCAAGCGGCGGACTCGGCGCCGCAACCGCTGCGCTGGCACGTCGTCACGTTTGGGTCGCAAAGCGGATCCAGCAGCGTGCCCTGCGTCGTGTCCAGGCTCAGACAAAGATTCAGCTTCGGCGCCCCGCCCTCAAACTCCAACGGCATTTTCAGCGGATGCGGCGAGCACGTCTGCGCCTGCACAACGCAATTGTTGGAGACGGGCTCGCGATAGCTCAAGTCGCAGGCATTTCCAGGGTTGGCGCAGGTGTCACAAACAATGGAATCGTTCCGCGTGAACACGCACTTCCCTGTCGTGGAATCGCAACGATCGGTCGTGCAAACGTTATTGTCGTCGCAGACCATTGGTGTGTTGACGCAGCCTCGAACCGTATCGCAGATATCAATCGTGCACGCATTGTTGTCGTCGCAACTGATGGGAGTGTGCGTGACCACCCCAGCACTGCAACTGTCGATCGTGCAAGCATTTCGATCGTCCACTGGCACAGGCGCGCCTCCGCAGACCCCATTGCCGTTACAGACATCCCCGGACGTGCAGGAATTGCCGTCGTTACAGGACGTCCCTGCTGGAACATTCGTCCAACCCGTCGGATTGGCGCCAGGCACGCATATCTGGCAAGGATTGCTGGAATTCACCGCGCCACCGGCCACCGTCTGCCCATTGATCTGGCAGGCCGCCTCGCCGATCTCGAAGAAGAACCGCAGCAAATTCTCACTGAACTGCGCGCTCAAGCGCTGCCGAACGGAGAAAGTGTTCCGGCTCGTCACTTGGCCAAACGGCGGAATGTCGGGAAAGAACAACACCACCTGCGAGAGGATCGCGGAATTGAAAGTGATACTGCGCACCGAAGCGACCACGTTCGTGGCCGGTTGCGTGTCGTTGTTATACGCGTCGACGCGGAAGATCAGGTCGACCTCCGTCTCGCTGATGCGAATCGTCTCGACCAGCCGGATGTTCCGTGCTTCGATCCAGTGCGCCGGGACGGCCATCAGATTCAGGGCACCCAAGAGCGCAACAAGGCAATACTTCCACATCAATTTAAAACCCTTTCGCGGAGTCGATTTCCATGAGCCTACCAACGTATTCTCTGCCGCGTCAAATATTACTTCCTGCTCTCTAAGTACTAGTAATACCATGACGTTTCCCGAATCTTCGACATTGCGCCAGCGGTTGTAGTATGCTGTCTCGCGAAAGGGTGATTGACTATGCTTCATCGTCTCGCAGTTTCGCTCCTCCTCTGTTCCGCTGCCGCCTCCGCCCAAAACGTCACCGCCAGCCTCACCGGCCTCATCAAGGACGGCACCGGCGCCAGCATTCCTTCCGCCAAAGTCCGGGCGACCAATACCGGCACGCAAGCTACCTTCGACGCCGTCGTCGAAGCCGACGGCAGCTACGTCTTCCGCGCCTTGCCCGCCGGGCTCTATCAGGTGCGCTTCGAAGCCAGCGGCTTCCAGGCCCGCGAAGTCCGCGACATCCGGCTGCAGGTGAACGAAGCCGCGCGACTCGACGTCACGCTCAGCGTCGCTTCTACGAATGAGTCCGTCACAGTCTCGAGCGCCGTCGTCAACGTCGACACCACCAGCGCGACTCTGCGCACCGTGGTCGATCAAAAACGGATCGAAGAGTTGCCGCTCAATGGCCGCAACGCCACCCAGTTGATGCGCCTGGTAGCCGGTGTGGTCGCCGACCCCCGCGCCGATGTCACTAGCGGTACCACCTACCCGGGTACAACACCAGTCTCCGTCAACGGTGGACGCGCCAACGCCACCAACTACGTCCTCGACGGCGCGCAGAATAACGACCTCTACTCGAACGCCCCCAATCCGTTTCCCAATCCCGACGCCTTACAGGAATTCAGCGTACAGACCAACAACTTCAGCGCCGAGTTCGGCCGCCAGTCCGGCGGACTGGTGAACGCCATCACCAAAAGCGGCACCAACCAATGGCACGGCAGCGCCTTCGAGTTCGTCCGCAATCAGGCCCTCAACGCCACGAACTTCTTCGGCCCCGTCGATCCCGCCACCGGCCGCCGCCGCCAGGACGGCCTGAAGCGCAATCAGTTCGGCGGCACGCTCGGCGGACCGCTCGTCATTCCCAAGGTCTACAACGGCAAGGACCGCACCTTCTTCTTCTTCTCCTACCAAGGCACCCTGGAGCGCCGTGTACCGGCCGAAGTCTTGCGCATCGTGCCCACCACGCTGCAACGCCGCGGCGACTTCTCCGCCCAGGCCCGCGCCCTGCGTGACCCCACCACCAACGCGCCCTTCCCCGGCAATCTGATTCCCGCTTCGCGCGTCAGCCCGATTTCGCGTTTCATCCTCGACAACACCATCCCCGACGCCGGCGCCGCCGGACGCCTCTCCACCATCGTCCCCACGCCGCTCAATGACCAGCAGATCCTGGCCCGCGGTGACCATCAGCTTAGCTCCGCCAATCGCCTCTCCGGCCGCTACTACCGCTCCTGGGCCGATTCGCCCGCCTTCCTCAATCAGCGCAATTTGCTCGAACAAACCAGTGGCGGCAAGTGGTTCAACGAGTCCATCTCGATTACCGACACGCATACCCTCTCGCCCCGCCTGCTGAACCAGGCCCTCTTCAGCTTCAATCGCACCAACGGCTACTTCACGCCGCCGCAGCCCACCCGCAGCCTCGCCGACCTCGGCATCAAATACTACAACGACCCCATCATCAAGTGGGACGTCAACATCGCCGGCTTCTTCCGCATTAACACCGGCGACACCAACGGCTTCCCCCGCCGCGAGCTTCAGTTCGTCGATACCCTGCGCTGGACGCTCGGCAAGCACAACCTCACCTTCGGTGGCGAGTACGGCCGCGGCCGCAACGACATCGTCAACAACTTCCGCGCCAACGGCGTCTGGGACTTCAACGGCGCCGCGCCTTTCTCCGGCGACAGCCTCGGCGACTTCCTCCTCGGCAAATTCAACTCGCTCACCCAGGGCATCGGCGAATACAAAAACACGCGTTTTCACCGCCTGGGGCTCTTCGTGCAGGATTCGTTTAAAGTCCACCGCCGCCTGACGCTCGACGCCGGAGTCCGCTGGGAACCCTTTTTCCCCTTCACCGATGAACTCGACCGCGTCGCCGTCTGGCAGCCCGGCAACCAGAGCCGCCGCTATCCCAATGCGCCCAAGGGCATCATCTACGCCGGCGACCCCGGCGTCCCCAAGGGTACCGTGCCCGTCGCCTGGGGCAATCTCGGTCCGCGCTTGGGCTTCGCCTGGGACGTCTTCGGCGACGGTAAGACGGCCGTTCGCGGCGCCTACGGCATCTTCTTCGATAGCTTCAATTCCATCGCCACCAACAGCCAGGCCAACCAGGCGCCCTTCGGCACCGTCGTCACGGTTTTCGGCAACGCCGCAAACAGCTTCTCTGATCCCTGGCTCGGCACCACCAATCCCTTCCCCGGCCAGAAGAGCCCCCCCTCGAATGTCATCTTCCCGGACTTCAGCACCCAGTTCCTCAACGCCGCCGACTTCCGCAATCCCTACATCCAATCCTGGAACTTCACCCTGGAGCGCGAACTCCCCGCCGGCTTCATCACCCGCCTCGCCTACGCCGCCTCCAAGGGCACCCGCCTGATGACCTTGCGCGAAATCAACGCCGCCGTCTACGCCGTCGGCGCCACCACCGGTACCACGAATCAGCGCCGTCCGCTGGCGCCCGGTCTCGGCAATGTCACCTTGGTGGAGCCCGTCGGCAACTCCACCTATCACGCGCTCCAATTCACCGTCGAGCGCCGCTATCGCAAAGGCGTTACCCTCCTCGCCAACTACCAGTTCTCGAAGTCGATCGACGATACCTCGGCCAACAAAGGCACTGGACAGGTCCGCACAAATCCCAACAACCAGGCCTTCGACAAAGGGCTCTCGGACTTCAACCGCGCGCACGTCTTCACCTTCTCCGGCCTCTGGGACCTGCCCCTCAAATTCCGCCATCGCGCCGCCCAAACCCTGATTGGTGGCTGGAGCCTGAACTCCATCATGAACCTCTACGCCGGCCAGCCCATCACCATCGGCAGCGGCGTCGACAACGCGCGCACCGGCACCGGCGGCCAACGCGCGGACCTCATCGGTGACGCGCGCTTGAGTACGGACCGAGCGCGCAATGACCTCATCACCGAATGGCTCCGCCGCGCCGCCTTCGCCCCCAATGCCCTCGGCACCTTCGGCAACCACGGACGCAACGTCTTCAACGGACCCGGCATCGCGACCGTCGACCTCGGCATGGGCAAGCGCTTCGCCATCAACGAGCGCATCGCGACGACGTTCCGCTTTGAAGCCTTCAACGCCTTCAATCGCGTCAATCTCGCGAACCCGACCACCGCGCAAAACAACGGCAACTTCCTCCGCATCACCGGCGCCGGCGAGCCCCGCATCCTCCAGCTAGCCCTGCGCCTCACCTTCTAGGTCCGTCAACCCCGTATTCACCACAACTGGACCAACTCATGAATCGACGACAACTTCTCCTCGGCGCGACGGCCCTAGCGGCCCAAAGCAAAATCCGCGTCGGCATCCTCGGCATTCAGCACAGCCACCTCAGTGGCAAGCTGCAGGCGATGGGCCCCGGCTCCGCCTTTGAACTCGTCTCCGTCTGCGAGCCCGACCCCGCTGTCCGCGCCGCCAAAGGTCAACAACCCCTGCTCAACGGCCTCCGCTGGACCACCGTCGACGAAATGCTCGCCGACAAATCGCTCGACCTCATCGTCTTCGAGGGCGTCGTCAAAGACGCCATCCCCCTCGGCAAGCGCATCCTCGAAGCCGGCAAGCATCTACATCTCGAAAAGCCGCCCGGTAATACGCTAGCCCCCTTCCGCGACCTCGTCGAAACGGCGCGCCGCCGCCAGCGTCTGCTCCAACTCGGTTACCTCTACCGCTATCACGCCGGCGTCGACGCGGCGCTCGAAGCCTACCAGAAGGGCTGGCTCGGCGAGCTTCAGATGGTGCGCGGCACCATCAATTCCGACCGCGACGCCGCGCAACGCGCCGTCGAAGCCCGCTATCCCGGCGGCGCCATGTTTGAGCTCGGCGGCCACATGATTGACCGCATGCTCGCCTTCCTCGGCCGCCCCACCAAGGTCCACCACTGGCTGCGGCACGACACCAAGTCCCCCGACACCCTCAAAGACAATACCCTCGCCGTCTTCGAATTCAATCAGGGCCTCGGTTTGATCGTCAGCTCCGCCAAAATGGCCGGCGCCGACGCCCATCGGTCGTTCGAGGTGATCGGTACCGATGGCTCCATCATGATCCAGCCGATTGAGCCCGAGCCCGTGCTCCGCATCTACCTGCGTGCTGCCCAAGGCCCCTATCAGAAGGGCTGGCAGGAAGTCCGCGTGCCCCGCCAGACCCGCTTTCTGCGCGACTTCGAAGAGCTCGGCAAAGCCATCCAAGCTCGCACGCCCCTCCGTTATTCCTACGACCACGAAATCCTCTTGCAGGAGACCCTCCTGCGCGCCTCGGGAGAAATCGCATGACCCGCCGTACCGCCATCGCCCTCACCACCGCCGCCAGTTCCGCCGCGAACTCGGCCCTCAACGTCGGCCTCCTCGGCACCGGCAACCGCGGACCCTTCGTCGCCGGCCTGATGGGCAAACACACCACCGCCCGCATCGCCGCCCTGTGTGACCTCTCCGAGGAGCGCATGGCCAAGGCGAAGCAGCAAATCGGCGTCGAGAATCCGCGCCTCTACACGGACTTCCGCCAGATGCTCGCGAGCGACATCGACGCCATCATCATCGCCACGCCCGTCTTCCTGCACGTAGAGCACTTTGAGGCCGCAGTGAAGGCCGGCAAGCACATCTACCTCGAGAAGCCTGCCTCCGTCGACGTCGCCGGCTGCAAGCGCATCATGGCCCTCGCCGACTCCGCCGATCGCAAGCTCAACATCACCTTCGGCTTCCAGCGCCGCTACGCCGAGCTCTACCGCAAAGGCAAGCAACTCGCCGATTCCGGCGCCATCGGCGCCATTCGCTTGGGCCACGCGAAGTTCATCAAGAGCGAAGGCCAACGCGCCCAACCCACGCCCAAGCCCCGCACCGCCCGCGAGAAGGCCGAACAATGGGGTGCCTGGAAAGAGCTTTCCGGCGACCTCATCGTCGAAAACAACATCCACTCCATCGACGTCCTGAACTGGTTCCTCGGCGCCCGCCCCATAAGCGCCATCGGCGCCGGCGGCACCACGATACCGGCCAAAGGCGACTCCCGCGATCACAACTTCGTAGCCTACGAGTATCCCGGCGGCGTGCAAGGTCAACTCAACGGCACGACGCTGGCGCCTCCCGGCTACCGCGAAGTCTCCGAACTCTTCTACGGCGAAAAAGGACTCATCGAGACCTCCGAAAACTTCCTGCGCCACTTCAAGGGTCCGGGGCAGGAGACCATCGAGAAGACACCCAGGAATCTCACCATCGACGCCGTAGCCGAATTCGTCCGCCGCATCAACGAAGGCAAGCCCGAGAACACCGCCGTCCGCGGCGCCGAAAGCACCCTCACAGCGATCCTAGGCCGCATGGCCATGGACGCCCGCCGCGAAGTCACCTGGGCCGAAATGATGAAATCGTAGGACAGGCCTGTCCGCTAACTGTAAGACGGACCCCCTGGTCCGTCCGCAAAAACTCCCCGGACCCCCAGATCCGCCTCAGCGAGGTGGTCACGACAAGGACGCTAGTGGCCGGGCGGTTCTCGGGCCCCCCGGCGGTACCTGCTTGCTTCGAAACTACTCCAAAGCCACGTCGTGGATATCAAGCGGGTTAAGTGAAAAAAGCTTACACAAACGCTCCCCGGTCCAGCCGGGAACGATAGTGACCGGGTAGTTCACGACGGTGGTCTTCTGACGAGGAAAAACGCCGCTCCCCCCAGTTTCATCCTCCGTTGCTGCTCCCGGCGGTGCCGAGTTCAATGTGGTGGGAGGTGAAAAGTGAGCAATACGGAGAGCTATGAGAGTGTGTGGGATGCGTTGGCGGATACGCCGGAGGAAGCCGCCAATCTGCGGGCGCGGGCCGATTTGATGCAGAAGGTCACCGCCATTGTCCAAGCCGAGGGTTGGACCCAGGTTGATGCGGCGCGGCGGTGCGGGGTGACCCAACCCAGGATGAACGACTTGCTGCGCGGCCGCGTGTCCCGATTTTCCTTAGACGCCAAGTTGAACATCTGCACGGCGCTCGGCTTCCGGGTGCGGCTCGATCTCGAAGCGGCCTGATTTCGCGGGAACTTCCTCGCGCGGGCTCTCGTATGATCGGCTATGTGGTCACAACTACGCCAAATCTGGACCGACGGACGGCAGAAGCGTCCGCGCGGTCCGCTTGCCGACTGGAGCCTGACTTTCCTGGTCCTCGCCTTCGGCACCACCAGCCTCCTGCACGCCTTCGTCGTGCCCAGCGGCTCCATGGAGAGTACGATCCTCGTGGGTGACCACGTGCTGGTTGACCGCTTGGTCTACGCCGAGCCGAGCCCCTACGCTTTGCTTCCCTACCGGCCCGTCGAGCGCGGCGACATCATCGTTTTCCTCTATCCCGAGGATCCGCGCAAGAACTACGTCAAGCGCGTGATCGGCGTGCCGGGTGACCGTTTACACCTCGACCACGGCAAGGTGATCCGCAACGGCAAGCGGCTGGTGGAACCCTATGCGCAGTACATCGCCAGGTGGCCGGACACGTTTCGCGATAGTTTCCCGCAAGGGGCCGAGTCGGCGGCGCTGACCCCGCGTGGGCGCGACATGGTGGCCCGGCACATCGTGGACGGCGAACTGGTGGTGCCCGCGGGCAGCTACTTCGCCATGGGCGACAATCGCGACAACTCCGAGGATAGCCGCTATTGGGGCCTCGTCCCGCGCGAGAACATCATTGGCAAACCGGCGCTGGTGTATTGGTCCTTCGACGCGGGGCAGAGCTATCCGACCGACTGGGATGCCAAACATCTGCTCGACGTCGCCGTGAACTTCTTCACCAAGACGCGCTGGGAGCGGACCTTCTCCGTCCCCCGCGCACAACGCGCCCAGGAGGTGCAACCATGAAGCCGCTCGCTCTCGCTGCCGGACTTGCCATGCCCGGGGCCGCCCATTGGCTCACCGGACAGCGTGGCAAAGCCATCGTCTATGCCGGGATGGTGCTCACGCTCGTGACCGCGGGAGTGCTGTTGCAGGGCTCCACCGCGATGCCGGGCGAAGCCGAACTCGCCGGGCTCGACGGTACCTCGCGCCTGATGTTCTGGGGCGGGGCTGCCCTTAAGAGCTTCGCCGGGTTGCCCTACTTCGCGCTCTCCCTGGGCGGCTACGCGCCCACCTTCCTCGCCGGACTGGCTAACGAATACGGCACCAAATTGCTCACCATGGCCGGACTCGTAAACGTGCTCGCCCTGGCCGACATCATCGAAGGCAAGGAGAAAAAATGAGCGCGCATCTCGTCTTCACCGTCGGAGGGATTCTAGTCTGCGCCGCCTGCACGGCCCTGATGGGACGCGACAGCCACAGCGGCCACTGGCGCCGGTTTGCGTACCATGCGGCAACGGGCCTGGTCGGCGTTTGGACCGCCGCCTGGTCCATGTACTGGCTACACGGCTAAGCGCCGCGGCGCTTCACGTCGATGTTCAGCCGCTTGATCTTCTGGTTCAACGTCGAGAGCGGAATTCTGAGCACTTCGGCCGCCTCGGTCTGGGACCAATTGGTCGCCTCCAGCGCGGCCACGATGCGGGTACGCTCGAAGTCTGCGACCACTTCGTAGAGCGAAGCATCGGGGGCGAGGTTGCCTGCCGAGTCGCGGCGGATGCGCAGGCCGCCCGCGTGCAAAAGATGGTCCGGGAGGACGTCGGCGCCCACCACCATCGACGAGGCGAGCACCACGGCGCGCTCCACCACATTCTCGAGCTCGCGCACGTTGCCGGGCCAGTTGTGGTCAATCAGGACTTGCATGGCTTCGGGATCGAAGCGCAATTGGCTCTTGCCGTTGGGCCCGAGCATCTTTTCGTTCTCGCGGCAGTAGACGTTGAAGAAGTGCTCCACCAGCGGCGGGATGTCCTCCTTGCGGTCGCGCAACGGGGGCAGTTGAATGGGGATGACATTGAGGCGGTAGAAGAGATCCTCGCGGAACTTGCCCTCCTCCACCAGGCGGCGGAGTTCGGCATTGGTGGCCGCGACGATGCGGACATCCACCTTGATCGTCTCGTTCGAGCCCAGCGGCATGAACTCTTTTTCCTGGATCACGCGCAACAGCTTGGCTTGCGTCTCGGCGCCGATGGTGCCGATTTCGTCGAAGAAGATCGTCCCGCGGTCGGCCATTTCGAAGTAACCTTTGCGCGAACTCACCGCGCCGGTGAATGCGCCTTTCATGTGGCCAAAGAGAGTGGATTCGAGCAGATCCGGCGGCAGCGAGCCCGAGTTCACGGCGACGAACATCTGGGAGGCGCGGGCCGAATTGGCGTGGATCGCCTTCGCGATCACTTCTTTGCCAGTGCCGGTTTCGCCCGTGATGAGCACCGTGGAACGGGTCGGCGCCACCTGCGCCACCATGTCGAGCACGCGAATCATCTTCTCGCTCTTGCCCACGATGTTCGGGAACTCGTAGCGCTGCTTCAAGGCGCGCTTCAGTTGGAGATTCTCGCTGGCCAGGCGCCGGGCGCTGATCATGCGGCCGATTTCGATCACGAGCTTGTCGTTGTTCCAAGGCTTCGAGAAGTAGTCGTTCGCACCGGCCTTCACGGCCTGCACCGCGACCTCGATGGAGCCATAGGCGGTAATGAGAAAGATGGGCGTCTCGTTGTCGCGCTCGCGCAGTTCGGTGATGACGTCGATACCGCTCTTGTCGGGTAGCATCAGGTCGAGCAGGACCAGGTCATACTGCGTAGCTTCCACGCGCGCGATACCTTCATTGGCCGTGGAAGCGAGCTCCACCTGGTAGCCTTCGAGGGTGAGCAGCGCCTCCAACGACTCGCGGATATCAGCTTCGTCGTCGATGACGAGAATACGGCCGTGGACGGCGTCCAGAATGACGTCGTCGGGCGGTAAGTTGGCAAAGGGCATACGGAGATCAGGCATGCGGAGGGGCAGGCGGGAATTCCAGGCGGAAGCGTGTACCGGTTCCCGCGCGGCTATCCACCAGGATAGTTCCGCCGTGCTCTTGCACGATACCATACGAGACGGACAAGCCCAAGCCCGTCCCCTTCTTGGCGCCCTTGGTGGTGAAGAAGGGGTCAAAGATGCGCGGCAGAATCTCTTCGGGAATGCCACTACCGTTGTCGGAGACCTCAATGGTGGCGAAGTCGCTGGAGGCGACGGTAGAGATATTCAAGCGCTTGCCTTCAGAGTGCTCCATGGCGTCGCGCGCGTTGATGAACAGATTCAGGAGGACCTGCTGGAGCTTGCCCGAGTTGCCGCGCACGGGCGCGACGCTCTTGGCCAAATTCAGGTTCACCGTCACGTGCGCCTCGCGCAACTGATGATCCACCAGCGAGACGGTGTCGCGCACCAGCTTGTTCAAGTCGACGTCGCAAAGCTCGGTGGTGGAGGTGCGCGAGAAGTTCAACAGCGAATTGACGATCTCACTCGCGCGGAAGGTCTGCTTGGCGATCTTCTCGAGCAGCACAGACTTTTGCTCGTCGCCACCGACTTGTTTGGCCAGCATCTGGGCATAGGTGGAGATCACCGCGAGCGGCGTATTCACTTCGTGGGCGACGCCCGCCGCGAGCAGCCCGATGGAACTGAGCTTGTCGGCCTGCACCAACTGCCGCTCAAGTTCGGAGCGATCCGTGATGTCGTCAAAGAGGATGATGCGACCGATCTGCTGGCCGTCCTTGGAGACCAGCGGCGCGATGGCGATATTCAGAATGGCCTCGCGTTGGACGGGCGCCGTAGCGACGGCCACACCGCCACTGGTCGAGTTCATCGCCGCATGCTGGCGGGCGTGGCCATTGGCCGGGGCCGGCTTCGGCAGGCGCAGACGGAAGCGCTCGATATGGTGAATGCCCATTTCGCCGCGTAGCGCGGCCAAACGGTCGGCTAGTTCCACTGGCAGCAATTCGGGCAGGCGGCGCGCGACGGCGCGCTCCCGGCGAATGCCGGTAAGGCGTTCGATCTGATGATTCCAGCTTTCGACGCGGTCATCCAGGTCCACCGCCATGATGCCCACGTTAATCGACTCCACGATGTTCTCGCTGAAATCCTTCAGGCGTTCGTACTCGTCCACCTTGCGCTGTAGCGAGTTATACAAGCGGGCGTTTTCAATGGCGATACCGACATAGCCCGAAAGCGTCATCAGTAGTTCGACATCGTCGCTAGTGAGGAAGTCGCCCTCGATGGTGCGCGAGACGCCGAGATAAGCGATGGTGCGACCGCGCACCGTACACGGCATGTAGTAAGTCAGATCCAGGTCGCCGATGGTCTGGCGGACGCCGGGCGGCAGGTGCTGGAAGAGAATGTCGAGCTGCGCGCGCGTCCGCTCGAAGAACAGGTAGGGTTTGCCGCCCGAGGGCTCAAGAAAAGCCAGATCCTGATACTCCGGCAGCGGCTGGGAGCGGTTGCCGGCCGCGTGTACCAGTTCGAAGTCGCCTTGCTCATCGGCCAGGAAGAAGGCGAGATGCTGAATCGACAGCGTGCGCAACAGGCGCTCGGCCGTGCTGGAGAGCATCCGGTCCAGGTCGGTCTCGGAGCTCAACTCGCGGGCGAACTCGATCAGCGTCCGCCGGTAGTTGTAGCTCTCTTTGTAGAAGAAGTAGCGGTCGAGATTCTCCTGAATCCACTGCCGGATGGGCTGAAAGACGAAGGTGGCGATGACGATGAGAATGCCGAAGCCCGAGGGGCTCAACTCCTCGATCTTGCCGAGCCGCGTGACGGAGTAAACCAGGCCGTAGAAGATCGCGAGCACCGAGAGCGTCGCCAGCGTGTAGACGTAGCCCTGCTGGAAAATGACGTCCACGTCCATCAGCCGGTAGCGGGCAATCGCGTAGGCCCAGGTGAGCGGGATGAGGGCGAGCGAGAAGACGCTAAGTTCGGCGGCGCCCGACGGGATCACGCCCCAGGCGTAGGGCAGGGCGTAGAAGATGGCGAAGGGCAGAATGCCGAGCACCGCGCCGTTCCGGACCCACTTCATCTGCTGCCGCAGCACCGAGTCCTCCACGCCGCGCTGCCGCCAAGTCACCACGGCGGCGCCCAGCAGGTACACCGTCACCAGGAAGGCCATCCAGAAACGGTCCAGCGCCCAGCGCAGGGCGCCGAGGGGCGTGGCCACCTGCACCAGTCCGGTGCCGAGGGCAAAAGTAATGCTCACCAGCAAGATCGCCGGTACGTAGAGCACCGCCGAGCGCCAGAAGCCGCGCCAGCGCTTCTCTGGTTCGGGGTAGGTGAGGCAGAAGTGCAGGAAGAGACTCGGCGCCAGGTAGCCGGCGACGACGTTGCCCCAGTAGATCAGCCGGTCAAAGAGATTGAACTTGCCGGTGTAGTGAAAAGAGCACAGGATGAAGCTGGCCAGGCACAGGATGTAAAAGAGCTGGGAGCGCGGCGCGCCGCCGCGACGGAAAAACACGAAGAGCCCGATGCCGATGTAAGCGATGCCGACGAAGTACTGGTAGTAGACTGCGGTGGTGACTTGACGTTCGCCCACCACCAGCTTGGCCTTGGTTTCGACGCCGCGCCGCAGGATGAAGTAATCGGCCTTCTGCCAGGGGCCGATCCGGTAAAGGACTTGCGGGACGTCCTCGGCGTGTTCTATCGGCACCGTCTGAATGCGCTCGAGCACGTCGCCCACGTGGATGCCGGCCTTGTCGGCGGGGCTATTGGGGGCCACATAACGGGCCTCTACCAAGCCGGGTCCCGCCTGGGCTTTCGGATGCCGGTCGAGCCGGTTCACCCAGTCGACGCCGTCTTCGGGAGTTGGGTAGAGGTACTGTTGCCGGAAGTTCAAGCCAGCCGCCGCCATCGCTGCCAGCGTCAGAATGACGAGCAGCGCACCGGCGATCTGGTTTTTCAACTCTTTCACGATGGTTCCGACGGGAGCATACAGTTCTCCCCTATGCATTTTTGCTTGCACGTTTGGGGCCACGATTCGGCAGTTCCATGACCCATCAATTATCCTTTTTTTTCAGTGGCTTACGTTTCCGGTCCAGACCAGAGTTCCAAATTTGGTAGCCGACCCTACGGGTATCCAGAATACAGTCCTGGATCGAAGGGTAACAGTTTTCACAAATGTGGGGGCAGGATGCGATAATCCGGGTTTGCGCCCCTGGATTCTCACGTTGTTCGCCGTGCTTTCCCCTCTCACCTGGGCAGCTTCTTCGACAATTGTCGTACCCGTGCGAATTCCCCTGGATGGCTTCGTTCGGGAAGCCGAAGGCTGGATTCCGGTGCGCCACCAATCGGAGTGGCAACCGCTGGAGAAGTCGGCCTTTGGGCAGAGCTTGAAGGCGCCTTTGGCCACTCGTTTCTCGCTCCGCCGAAGTCCGATCGAGTGGCAAACGCTGGGCGACCGGATTGAGATGCGCCTGCCCGTCGTCTACCGCGTCGAGTTGGGCGTGCCGGTGATCGAGCGCGGTTTGCGGATTGGCTGGCGCCAGGTGAGTTACTGCGAGCCGAAGCCAGGTGCGGTACTGCGGGTGGAGACCCGGCTGGAATTGCAGCCGAACTGGGCGATTGAGGCGCACAGCCGTCCGGTGCTCGACTTGGCGGCCCCCTGCCGCCTCCGCAATCTGAACCTCGACATCACGCCGCAAGTGCGGCGCGTCTTTACGACGAGCCTGGAACGGGCGGCGCGGGAACTCGACGCCCAAATCGCGCAACGGGCTGACCTGCGGCGCCTTGCGGCCAACCTGTGGGCGCGCTTGCATGAGCCCGTGGCGATTGGGCCCAAGCTGTGGCTGGAACTGCATCCGCGCGGGGTGAGCCTGGACCGGCCACGTCTGGAACACGGCGAGGTTCGCACCGGTCTACGGCTGTTGGGGGACCCGCGCGTGTCGGGAGTGGCGACGCCATCGCCTGCGGGTCCGCTACCGGCCTTGTCGCTAACCGGCGACGCGGGACCCGCGTCGTTTGATCTCGACCTGGACGTCGACCTGACGTGGCCCGAGTTCAACGCGCGACTACAAGAGTCGATGGTGGGGAAGGTCTTCCAGACGGCTGGCAACCGCCGCTTAAGGCTCACGGCGATCTCGGCGGCGCCGAATGGGGAGCGGCTGGTGCTGGAGGCATCGGTAGACGGTTCGTTCAAGGGGCAACTGGCGATGAGCGGGCGTCCGGTGGTGCGGGACGGCGTGCTGTCGTTCGAGGAGTTGCGCTACAGCTTGGAGACGGACAGCATGTTGATCCGGCTGGCGAATTGGCTTCGGCAGGACTTGTACCGGCGGCAGTTTACGAAGTCGGCCAGGGTGGATCTGGTGGAGTTCCTGGGTTCGCAGCGGCAACGGCTGGAGGAGGCGCTGCGGGCCGGCTGGACGGGCGGGGAACTGCGCCTGGAGGGCAAGTTGGAGCGCGTTGAATCCGGGGCATTTGAGCTGACAGGGGAGTCGCTCCGGATCCGGGCGCGGGTGACGGGCGAGGTGAGCGTCGTGGTGATGCGATAGTTCGAAGTCGTTTCGAAACAATGAGATACGATCAGCGGTTTCCGTATCTCGTTGAAGGAAAAGGACTTACGCTATCAGTCGACGCGCCGGAAAGGGCCTACTTGCTTGTAATCTACTGATGATAAAGATACTTACAGACTCGTCGGACAAGGTTTTTGCGCTAGAACGGCCGCTTCTTGGGAGGCATTTTCGCCGCCGCGCCGAAGACTAACGTCACGTCGACCACCCGGCTTTGCTCGTTCACCACGGGAATCGCCTTCGTTGACCCAAGGTTCTCAAACAGGCCGTCGTCGCGGATCCGGTTCAGAAATAGCTCGGCGTACTCACCGTTGTAGGCCTTGCCGGTTTCCAGCGACCACAGCTTCCGTAACTGGGGCTCATTGAGAATGTCGAGGCCCTCAATCTTCAGCTTGCCGAAGGTATAAGCCGCTCCTGGCGCGACGTTGACGACGATATCGGCGAGCGGCTTGTCCTTCTCGCGACGCAGCTTGCGCTCGAACTTGGCCTCGGCTTTCAGGTATCCCTCCCGGACCAAATACGCCTTGACGCGACGCGTCGCTGCTGCGACTTCTGTCATATTTGCCAAGTCACCGGGCTGTAGCACCATCGTCTGGTAGAGCGGCTTCGGATCCTGAATGGGACCCCGCAGCCGAATCTCGCCAATGTCGAAGCTGGGCCCCTCGACGACCTCTACCATCACGTTCATGCCGCCGTTGTCCTTGGACGGCTGCGCGCTCACTTTGGGAAAGGTCACCTCGAGACGTCCGCGCTGCTCGTAGATGGGGCGAATGGTGGTCTCTAAATACTGCCGGACCATGTCTTCCTTATAAACCGCACCCATGGCGATCTGGTTCATCGCAATCTGCAACGCCGGGGTCGGTACCGCCTCGTTGCCCTGGAAGCCGACTTGGGCGATGGTCGGCAACGGACGGTCAGGACGGAAGATGACGACGAGCTTGTCGCCGACGTCCGGCACCAGTTTGCTCACCACCGCCTCCTTCACGCCCTTCGTCTGCAGGAAGGTATCGAGCGCTCGCGAATAGCGCGAGAGAAACTCCTTGGTCGCCGGAATCCGTTCGGCGAAGAGCGGATCGCTCTGCTTGAGGTAAGCCGTCATTTCAGCCGGCGAGGCCGGGAGGTCCTCGAAACGATAGGGGAAGACCTGCGGAATCTCGACGACCTCAAACACCGCGTCGACCCCGCCACCCGTGGCCGGCGAGTACTTGTAGCCCACGCGTTCGAAGACGCCCGAATTGGCCAGCTTCACGCGGGCGGCTTCGAAGGCGGCCGCGTCCGCGCTCTGCCCCACGCGGACGCCGCTGAACTCGAGAATGCCGGCCGCCGTGAAATTGCGATTGCCCTGGACGGCGAGCGAACGCACCTGGTTCACGGTCGGCCCCGGATCGCCGGTCGGCTTGGCCACCGGTTTGGCGGCGCGGGGTTTAGGAGATTGCGCGAGAAGCAGGGAAAGAATCAGCCAAGTCACAGCTTCATTATGACGGCGGCGGGCACCGTTGCGTTGCGGGATCTCAGGTGAAGCCCTCCGGTGGTTCTAAGGGCCCCCTTAGTACCAACGGGTGATAGGCAGACCCTACTACCGGTCCATATACTTCGGGTAGTAGGGTATCAGGACTATTCCCACTTGACAACAGCGCAGACAAAAAGCGGTGCCGCATGACGCGGCTGATCCCGAAGCGAGGGTTCGCGCTCGCGCAGTGGCTGGAAGTCTCCTGGGTGGAGGACGCCCGCTGGGTGGTGCTCCACTATTGGAAGCGCATCCTGTTGCTCACCCTGCTCGGACTCGGCGCCAGCTTCGTCTACCTGCACTTCAACCCCGATACCTACGTGTCGCGCGCCGAGGTGCGCTTCATCCCTCCCCAATTGGCGAACCGGTATGTCGTGCCCAACGTCGCGATGCAGGTGGACCAGCGCGTACACGCCTTGGCCCAACTCGTCGGCAGCCGCCTGACGGCCACCAAGATCATCGAGCGCTTCGGACTCTACCCCGAACGCCGGCGCTTTCTGCCCGTCGCCGACCTCGTCGTAAAATTCCAGGAGGATCTGCACATCCAGCGCATGGTGAGCGAGAGCGGCGACAGCCAAAAGACCGTCCCGACGCTGGTGATCTCCTTCCGCTACAGCCAGCCGGAACTGGCGCAAAAGGTGGTGCAGCGCATCGTCGAACTGGTTTACGAAGAGAACCGCCGCTACCGGGGCGACCAAAGCCTGGGCACCACCGAGTTTCTTCAACAACAGGTAAGGACGGTGCTCGAACAACTCGGCGAGGTGGAAGAGCGGCTGGCCGGTCTCGAAGATCCCAATGAAAACGATCACAACTACCGGGGCGTGATCAAGACCGGGCAACTGCACGACCTGTCGCGACGCCATACCGACCTGCAGCACCAGTTGAATCTCTCCATCGTGGACCGCGACCTGAAGCGCTCACTCCTGGGAGCGCTGGAGGCGCAAATGGAGGCTCTCGGCCAGCGCCGCGAATCGGAGACGCCCGCGGCGACTTGGGCTCTCGAAACGCATCGTTCCCAGGTGGCTACGATTCGCGCCCGCGCCGAAGAGATGAAGATGCGCTACGCTCCGGGCTTTCCCGAGCGGACGCTCGCCGAAAACGCCCTGAAAGCAGCCGAAGAAGGCTTGAAGAGCCTGGAACGCAACGAGTCCCGCGCGCAAATGGACAACCGGCGCGAGGACATGCAGAATCAGATCAGCCGCGTGCGCGCCGAGTGGCGAGCGTATGAGCTCACGGTAAAGCGCCTGGAGAAGGACGAGCGCGAACTCGCGGCCCAAGTGGTGTCGCTGCGGACTCGCTACCTGCCCGACAGCAATTCGGAGATGGATCGCATCGTGATTCAGCGCGAGTACTCCATGCTGAAGGACCATTACGCGGAACTGCTGAAGAAACAGCGTGAATCGCAGATTGCTTCGGACATGGAGCGCCGGGGCCAAGGCGAAACCGTGGAACTGATCGAGCCTGCCTCCGCGCCCAGCCTGCCGGAAATGCCAAATTGGCCCATCAAGCTCTCCATCGGTGCCTTCCTCGGTCTCGTTTTGGGCTATAGCTGGGCGCTCGACAGTTACCTGCGGCATCCGCGCATCCGCACCGCGGACCATATCGCTTTGTTGGGCAATTTCCCGGTGCTCGCGGAAATGCCCCGCGGAGTGCCGCTGCTCGCCAGCGCGCGCAAGGGAAAAGCGCTGCAACGCGTGGCGACGACCCTCACGCTGCTGCTCTTGTTGAGCGGCTGCCAGAAGGACACGCCGCAGTCGCTGACGCGCCGCGCGGAAGTCTCCCTCAAGCAGGGCGACACGGCCACCGCTATACTGCTGTTGCGAAAAGCAATTCAACTTGATGCCCGCTACCCCGAAGCACACTACCAATTGGGCCTACTGTTGCTGAAGGAAGGCGCCGCCGCAGTTGCGCGCGAAAGTCTGATCCGGGCCGCCGAAGCCTGGCCTACGCGGCAGGACTTGCAGGTCCGGCTGGGCGACCTCAGCTATGAACTCTACTTCAGCGATCCAGGCCGTCCAGGCGCCTTGCTGCGCGAAGTGGAAGAGACGGCGTTGCGACTAGTCCAGCGTTGGCCCGGGAATCCGGCGGGGCACCGGCTGCTGGCTCAAGTGATGATTGAACGCAGCCAGCCAGCCGAAGCCGTCGCCCTGATGGAGAAAGCCCTTGGCCAACTCACGGACAACACCTCCGACGGGGCCGCGGCGCTCAAGAGTCAACTCGCATCCACCCTCTACCAGACCGGACACGCGGCCGAAGGCGAGACGCAACTGCGCGAACTCATCGCCACGCATCCCAAGTACACGCCCGGCTACGACCTGCTCTATCTGCAACTGATGGACCGGCGACAACTGGCCGCTGCGCGCGCGGTGCTCGAACAGAAGTACACGCACCTGCACAGCGTGGCGTTCGGGTTGCAACTCGCCGCCCACGACTATGCCAATGGCGAGCATCAGCGGGCCTCCCAGGAGACGGAAACGCTTGCCACGGAGCATGCCCAGACGCCCTTGGCCTTCTCCGACCTGGGCGACTTTTGGGTCCACCGGGCCGACGTGGAGCGCGCGCGCAAATTCTACGAAATGGGTCTTGCCCAGGACGCGAAGAATCGCACCGTCTATGCGGGACGCATCGCCGAATTGCTCGCCGCCAAGCAAGGTCCAGCCGTGGCCCGGCAGTACCTCAGCCGGGAACTCGCACGTTCGCCCAACGATCCGCTGCTGTTGGCGTACTCCTCGGCCATGGATCTCGATGCGCCCGCTAACTCCGAGCGCAATCAGGCGCGCGTGCGCCTGGAAAGCATCCTTAGCAAGATGCCCAATTCGCCTTTCGTGCGCTTTCATCTGGGTCGCGCGTATCTGCAGGCGGGCGAACTCGAAAAGGCCGGCCAGCACTTCGAGAAGTGCGTGATGCTGGACCCGAACTACGCGCCCGGCTGGGTCGCGCTAGCCGAGGCTGACCTGATGAGCGGGCGTGTCGGGCTCGCGCAGAATCGCCTGCGGGCCGTGCTGCAACGCAGTCCCACCTTCACCCCCGCGCTGCTGATGCAGGCCAAGACGAACCTGGCGGGAGACAAGGCTGGTGAGGCCGAGGCGAGCCTGGAACGGGTGATCGCCCAAGACCCCACCAACGTGGAGGCTTGGCTTACTTTGGCCCGCGCGCAGATCAGCCAGAAGAAACTGGCGGAAGCGCGCAAGTCGGCCGCTTCTGCGGCGGCGGCCGCGCGCAGCACGCAGCCGGGCGAGTTCCGTCCGGCGCTCCTCTCCGCCGAACTCGACGCCGCCCAGGGCGATATTGCTGGCGCGCTGAAGGCCATGGATCGCGCCGCGCGCGAATGGCCGGACCAGCCCGCCGTCGCCGAAGCCCAAGCAAACTTGACGCTACGCCACGGCGAGCCCGAAGCGGCGCGTGGACTCTACGCGAAGCTCTTGGTGCAGTCTCCGCACAACGACACCTACCGGCTAGGGCTTGCCGGCGCTCTGGCGCTGCTCGGCAAGCAGACCGAAGCCGCCGCGGAGTTCGAGCGCTTACAGAAGTCGAAGCCCGACGATCCCCGGCCCTGGCTTTTGCACGGAGCGTTGCTCTCGGCGAAAGGCCGCCTGCCGGAGGCACAGCACGCTTACGAAGAGGCACTCAAGCGGGATCGCAATCATCCGTTGGTGCTCAACAATCTGGCTTTCGTGATCGCCCGGTCCCGCAAGGACTTGGCTTCCGCCCTCCAGTACGCCGAACAGGCGAAGCGGATCCTGCCCTCCAGCCGCGAAGTGAACGATACGCTGGCGTACGTCTACGTCGCCATGGGCATGGACCGCAACGCCATTGCCGTGCTGGAGGAGATGTCCGCCGCACGCCCGCAGGACCTCAAAATTGCTCGCCTGCTCGCCCAAGTACGCCAGGGCAACCGTCCCGCCGCTCTGCGGCAGTTTGAGGAGAACTAGAGCATGGAGACTACGCAGGAAGCCATCGCCGCCGCGCCGGAAGCGTTCGCGCAGACTCTGCTGAATCTAGCTGACCAGTTGGACGCTCCTCCGGAACCGGCGGCCGAACCGGTACCCGATGTGGTACCGGACGTACCAGTAGTCGAGCCCGTGGAGGACTCCTACGAGCCGCCCGCCCTCGACGAGTCCGCTTGCCGCAAGACCTTTGCCGTCCTCAATCCCCAGTGCCGGCGCGAGTATCTCGAACAGTTTCGCGCTTTACGGACCCGTCTGTGCCTGGAGCAACGCAACTGGAGCCTGCAGCGGCAGGATCTGCGGGTGGTAAGCGTGCTGAGCCCTTCGGCGGGCGATGGGCGCAGCTTTGTGGCCGCCAATTTGGCGGCGTCGCTAGCAGTGTCGGACGCGCAAGTGCTGCTGGTAGATGTGAATACGGCTTCTCCCGGGCTGCACCGGCAATTGGGAGCGCCGGCTGAACCGGGCTTGACGGAAGCTTTACAGGGTCCGCGCGGACTGGCGAATCAGGCCTGGTGGACCGTCCTGCACCGGGTTCCGGGCTGCAATCTCTTTGTGATGACGCTGGGCGCCGGTGGCGCAACGGCGATTGATACGGTCGATCTGCAGAAGTTGCCCAGCTTGATTGAACACTGGCGCCAGTGCTTCGACTGGGTGATTCTCGACGGGCCCGCGTTCAGCGAGTCCTCTGACGCGGAAATCCTGTCCGAAATCGCTGACGCCAGCCTGCTGGTGATCCGGCCGGGTCACACGCGGTTTGCCGAGGCGCAGAAAGCCACGGCCCGTACCCCGGAAGGTCGAGTACTAGGCATCGTTTTGAACCCAAGGTCCGGGTGAAACCCCTTGGGGAACTCAGGTGAATCCGCTAGACTTGTGGGGTGCTGCATCATCCGGCTTTGCCGGCACTGTTGGGATTCGTTGCGCTGCTGATGATCGTGGTTCCTACCTGGGGACTGCTGTACATTTTGCGTTCGCGCGAACGAGGTGTGCCGGGCGTGGCGACCATTGTCGAGAAAGAAGAACTGCCATTTCGCGGTGCGTTCCACACGTGGGTGGAGTTTGCCGGTCGCCGTTGCCGCATCACGGTATCGAAGGCCACTTGGCGGGAAATTCGGCCCGGTTCGACCTTGGCGATTCGCTACGATCCAGACCGGCCGGGCGAAGTGAAGCACAATACGGCTATAGTTTCACCCCACGCGACGTTGATCTACACCGGCCTCATCATTTTCGGATTCCTCACTGCCGCCGCCGCTTGGCGCCTTTGGTTCGATTAGCGGTTCCTGTAGCTCGCTCTCAGCGGCGGCCACTTTTTCGTCCCCCGCTGCCGCCACGGCGGTGTGCTTCACACGCGTGTTGTCCAGCAGAATCAACCTATTAACGAACAATGCTTGGGGCGGCCTGCTATCCTCGATTCAGAGAAGGCTGGGGAGAAGGCGCGTCCTGTGCCGCACCTGCCTGCTCTCCGTAAGTCCTTAGGATTCAATTACTCCCCGGTTCGATTCGTACGGCCCCGGCAGGGCAAGCCACCTGCATAGGCGACTTGCCCTGAAGGCGCGCCTTCCGGCTAGAAGGCTCCGTAGAAGACCTTCACGGTGGAGGTGGAGAAGCGGCCGTCGCCGTCGGTGCAGGTGAGCTCAAATTGGTACTCTCCGTAGCTCAACTGATTGAAGCGGACCGTGGGTGTGGCGGTGTCGGCGCCGCGGATTTCGAGCGGCGTCCGCGCCCCGATGGCGCGCCACGAATAACGGAACTGCTTGTTATCCGGATGCGCACTCGCCGAACCGTCCAGCAGGATCTCCTGCCGCGTGGTGACGATGTTTGCGCCGGCGTTGGCGACGGGAGGCCGTCCGCCTTGCGCCGGGGGCACGATGACAGTGACGATGAGTTGCTGGGTTAGGGTGGTCCGGGCGCCGCTCGCCGTTAAGGTATAAGCCGTCGTGGTGTTGGGCTTCACCACTACTGAGCCCGAGCCCGCCACCGTTCCGACTCCCGAGATGGAGACGTTGTTGGTATTCTCCGTGATCCAGGTAAGCGTCACTTCGCCACCCGGCCGGGTGGTATCCGGATTCGCGGTGAAGCTGATGATCGCCGGCGGGCGAGAAACGGTTACCGTGGTCTCCGCCGTCACCGGTTCTCCGGACTGGTTACGCGCCGTCAGGCGGTAAACCGTGGTGCCCGCCGGGGTCACGTTGAAGGTGCCGTTGTTGCCGACCGAGCCGATCGTGGAGATCGTGACGTCGGTGGCGTTCTCCACGCTCCAGAGCAAGGTGGCGGCTTCGCCGGTGACAATGTTTTGCGGCGCGGCCGTGAAGCGGAGAATGCGTGGCGCCGAAGGCGGCGTCACTTGGATCGTCGTATTCGCCGTCACCTCGCCGAAACGGGTGCGTACGATCAAGGTGTAGGTGGTGGTCTGCGTCGGCGACACCGACTGCGAGCCATTCGCCGCCACCGGACCCGTGCCGGACAGTTCTACGGTCTCGGCGCCTTCGGTCTGCCAGCTCAACGTCGAGCTCTGGCCGAGGGAGATATTCATCGGCGATGAAGTAAAGGTGATGATGCGGCCCAAGGGCTTCTCGACGGTGATGGTTACCGTTTCGTTCAACTCCTGGTTGTTTGCGCCGCGGGCGGTTAACCGGTACACGGTGGTATCGCCGGGCGCCACGGTGACGCTGCCACCGCGCGCATCGACGCGTCCAATGGTGGAGATCTCGACGCTCGTCGCGTTGTCGACCTGCCAGGTAAGCGTGCTGCTCTGTCCGCTACGCACGCTGGAAGGATTGGCGGTGAAACGCAGAATCCGGAGCGGGGCCGCGGCGCGGGTGGTAACCGTCACGCGAGCCAGAGCTTGCGCTCCGCGCGGATCCCGGACCGTCAAACGGAAGGCGTAGAGCTGGCCTTCTTCGCCCGTGAAGGTGGCCCGCGCGGTGTTGACGCCCGCCAGCGATACGGCGGGGCCAGCGACCTGCGTCCACTGGAAGGTGATGGGGTCGCCGTCCGGGTGGAACGAGGCGGAGCCGTCGAGCAAAATGGAACCGGCGGCGACGCCGATCTGGTCGGGGCCGGCGTCGGCGACGGGCGTCGCGAAGCCCGTGCGGATGGTGCGCGTCAGGGTCTCGTAACGGACGCGGGGAATGTCGACCGGCACCGGACCCTCATGGGCCAGGAACTGCTTGGGCCGGAGTTGGTTGCCGAAGAGTACACCGCCCACCACTCGCCCGTTCTGGCCGCGCGACAGGAGCGTCTCGTTCATGCCGCCTTCCAGCGTCAGGGCGACCATGTCGTTCAGCGGGAACACGAAGCGGAGCGTGCCGCCCGGCCGGCTGGCGACGCCACGGCCGTGCAGGTAGCCGAAGTTGCCTTCGACGTAGTTCTCCTTGAAGAGCTGAATGGCGCCCGCGACGCCGACCTGATCGACGGCCTTCAGGTACGTGTCGAGCCGGATGTTGGCCGAGATTTGCCGGCTGTTGATGATGGCTTCGTCGAGGAAGGCCTTGGTGCCGAAGGCTCCCAGCCGGCCGCGCTTGAAGAGGTAGTCCGTGGTGATACTGGCCTGGCCGAGCGTGCCGTTACGGTCGTAAGCGCGGAGGTTCACGGTCCGGAAGCTGGTGAAGACGCCGGCTTGCCAATTGCTGCGGAAGCGATTGACGAGACCGATGTCGAACTGGCCTTCCTGACGATCGCGGAAGTACATGTATTCGCCTTGCGCCTGCACGGCGAAATTCTTGGCGAAGGTCTGGAAGTAGCGGCCGCGGCCCGTGAAGGTCAGCTTGCGGGAGTCGTCCATGCCGACATTGGCGCCGAGCAGACTGAAGCGGCCATTGCCGAAGCTCGTGCTGTTCATGCCGCCACTGCTCGACCCGTCGCGTCCGGCCTTGGCACTCGCATTGGCGCTGCCCGAACCTGAACCTGAACCTGATGAACCTGAACCGCTCATGCCGTTGTTGCCATTGCCGCGACCGCCCGCGCCAGAGCCGGTGCTCGAACCGGCGCCAGGACCGCTACCCGGGCCTCCTTGCGCCAACTGCTGCGAATTCGTGGCGCCCATCGCGCCTCCAGGGCCTGCCGGACCCGCGGGACCTGCCGGACCCGTCATCTTGCCCAACGCCGCCAACTGCTTGCCTTGCTCATCCAGCGTCTTGCCTAGATTCGACTGGCCATTCTTCAGGCCATCTAACTCACGGCGCAGGTCGCCGTTCATCTGGTTCAGGTCGCGGAGGGCTTTCAGGATGTCGTCGAGTTTATTCAGGCGGGAGAGGATATCCGTGCAGCACTGCTCGCTCTTGGCCTGCATCATCTTCAGTTGATCCATGATGGCCTTGATGGCGTCGCCGACGCCGCCGGCCGAGACCTGCTTGCCGTCGCCATCGGTAACCGTCATCGTCACGCGCCGGTTCATGAAGCGGGCGAGTGGCGAGGTGTCCGGCACCTTCGGGCTGCGCTTGCCGCGCGAGATCGCCTCAAGCTGCGAGGACTTCGTGCCGTACTTCACGAGGAACGCCTTGACGCTATCGGCGCGGCGCTGGCCAAGGGCGTCGTTGTAATTGTCGGGCCCAATCTGGTCGCCGTGGCCCTCCAGCTTTACCTTGTAGCCGGGGTTCTCCTTGAGGAGCTCGGCCAACCGGAGTAAGCTAGGGAAGCCATCGGTCAACACGGACTGGTTGTATTCGAAGTTAATTTCTTCCCAATCGTCGCGTTGCGCCGTCTGGTAGGTCGTGATGTTCAACTGTGCCGCGGCTGGTTCCGCCACCAGCCAGCCCACCATAACCAAAGCGAGCGCGCTCATCCCGGCGCGCGGCAAACGATTCGTTCTGAACATAACGTCTCCTCATTGATACCGCTCCCCGGCTCTTGTTGGCCGGGCTCGAATTTGTCGCAGAGGTGGATGCCAAACATTTCGGGGTAGAAATGTTAGTTCTCGGGGTAGCTTCAGTATAGCCCAAAATGTCAAGCCAACTTGTATACTTTTCCAGACCTGGTTTCCGGGCGGAAGCGTGCTACCGTACAGATGGGTTCGCCGGACAGGCAGCCGCCGGCTGGTGCGTGGGTCTCGGCCCGGGTGCTGGCGGGAGGAAAGTCCGGTCTCCATAGGGCAGCGTGCCGGTTAATGGCCGGGCAGGGAACTGGCGACGGTTCCTGGACGGAAAGTGCAACAGAGAATATACCGCCCCGGCGCAAGCTGGGGTAAGGGTGAAAAGGTGCGGTAAGAGCGCACCGCGGTCCGGGTAACCGGGCTGGCACGGCAAACCCCACGCGGAGCAAGACCAAATAGGGGAGGAGGGGCGGCCCGTCCCGTTTCACTTCCGGGTAGGTTGCTTGAGCCGCGCCGTAAGGCGCGGTCTAGATGAATGGCTGCCACCCGCTTCGGCGGGAACAGAAACCGGCTTACCGGCCGGCGAACCCAACGAAAAATAGAGGGAATACGCTAGACGCGTTTCCGCATCTCATAGGCAAAAGCCGTGCGACCGCTATCGCTGCTCATTATCGCCCTCCCGCTCGCCGCGCAGATTCTTGTCGAGGCGAAGAGCGAAGCTGGACACGTGCTCCCCGGCCGCTTCACCAGCGTCTGGGAGGACCGCAAGGCGCCCCCGCTACGCTGCCGGGTCGACCATGTGCCACCGCGCCTGAGCTTCAGCTTCAAATATTGGTCCGGCTTCGAGGTGACGCTTCCGTCGCAGGAAGTGGCCGGCGAGGCGGGCAACCGCTTGGTAACGTCGTTCCGCGTACGTCCGCGCGGCGCAAGCGGGGATTGGACGTATTTCTTCCAGGAGTCTGTCTTGCCGGAGGTGCCTGCGGACAAGAAGGTCGATCTCTGGTATGGCGGTGGCTTCTTCGTGGGAGTCGGCAAGTATGAGGTGGACTGGCTGCTGGTGGAGCGCGATGGAAAGGTCTGCCGGAAGAGCTGGACTTTCGGCGTGAACCAGCCGGGTAAGGTAGAGATGGCGACGCCGCCCAATACGGTAACCAGCGTCCGCCTGGAAGACTGGTCTGGCTTCAAGCCTGCAACTGACGCGAAGGGTGAGGTGACCGTGATGTTGAACGCCGCGCCCGTCGCCCGTCGCCGTTACGTGACCAAGCTGTCGCCGTGGGACCGGACGATCCTCCTGACGAGCTTGAAGTCGGTGCTGGATCAGGTTCACGTCAGTCGCGCCCGGGTGGTTGTCTTCGACGTCGACGGTCGGCGTGAACTCTTCCGCTCCGCCGACTTCCGTCCCCGCGACTACCGCCGCCTCTTCGGCGTCCTGGAGCGCGCTGACTTTGGCACGATCGACTACAACACTCTGGCGACCGGTCCGCCGGCGGGTGAGTTTCTGTTCCGCGTGGTGGAGAAAGAGATCGCCGCCGCGAAGGGCCAGCCGGTCATTTTTCTGGGTCCGGAGATGCGTCCTTCGAACGCGCGACTCCCCGAGCGCCAGGCCGAAGTGAAGCTCGACGCCGGCAAAATGTTCTACCTCTGCTTCCCTCTGACGTTAGCGGATCCCGAGGACCTGATCGCGAAGATCGTGAAGGGAAAGGGCAAGAGCTTCCGGCTGTTTTACCCGCAAGATCTGGCGTCCGCGATCCGGCAAGTGAACCAGCGCTTAGCGGAGCCGTGAACCTTTACGGGCAGCGGGCCGTGTTAGCCTGAAATTTCCCCATGGCCAAACTCTCTGTACGTGACCTCTCCCTTGCCGGCAAGCGTGTGTTCATCCGGGTCGATTTTAACGTCCCTCTTACCAACGGGGGCCGCGAGATTACTTCGGACAAGCGCATCCGCGCTTCGCTGCCGACGATTCAATACTGTCTGGACCAGGGCGCCGCGGTCGTGCTGGCTAGCCACCTGGGCCGGCCCAAGGGTCAGCCGAATCCGGAGATGAGCTTGGCGCCCGTGGCGGTCCGGCTGGCGGAGTTGTTGAAGCGGCCCGTGCGCATGGCGCCCGATTGTGTCGGCGCCGCGGTGGAGGCGATGTTGCCCGCGCCGGGTGAAGTCTTGTTGCTCGAGAATCTGCGCTACCACGCGGCGGAAGAGGAAAACGATCCGGGGTTCTCCGCCCAACTGGCCGCGCTGTGTGACCTCTACGTCAACGACGCCTTCGGCACCGCTCATCGCGCCCACGCCTCTACCGTGGGGATGGTGGCGCACGTGAAGCAAGCCGCGGCGGGACTGCTGATGGACAAGGAATTGGAGTACCTCGGCAAGGCGACCACGAATCCGGACCGCCCTTGTATCGCCATCATTGGCGGCGCCAAGGTCTCCGACAAGATCGAAGTGATCGTCAATCTTCTGAAGGTCTGCGACCGCGTGCTGATCGGCGGCGCCATGGCCTACACCTTCCTGCGCGCCATGCATCAGCCGACGGGCAAGAGCCTCGTGGAGGCCGACAAGGTGGAGCTGGCGCGGGACCTGATGGCGCAAGCCGGCAAGAAGCTGATGCTGCCGACGGACCATGTTGTGGCGGAGAAATTCGAAGCGCAGGCCGCGCATGAGTCGGTGACGGTGATTCCCGAGGGCACCATGGCGCTCGACATCGGCCCGGCCACCCTGGCCGCTTACATCGCCGAGGTGAACCAAGCCAAGACGATCATCTGGAACGGACCGATGGGCGTCTTCGAAATGCCGCCCTTCGACGTCGGCACGATGTCGCTAGCCCGCGCCGTGGCCGCCTCGAGCGCGATCTCCATCGTCGGCGGCGGCGACTCGGAGAAGGCGATCAAGACGGCTGGCCTGAGCGACCAGATATCCCACGTCTCGACGGGCGGCGGCGCGTCGCTCGAATTCCTTTCGGGGATCGAACTGCCCGGCGTCGCGGCGCTTACCGCGAAGTAGCTCCTGGTTACGTGGCAGCCCAGATGTTCGGGTAGGAACAAGCTACGAAAAAGACGAAGGAGTTCTTCTATGGCACAACTTGACTGGTCCCAAGGACTCCCGCATGCCGGTTTCTACCGTCTTTGAGAACCTCGAGTCCGGTGCTACCGTTGACGAGATCATCGAGTGGTTTGACGTGACACGGGAACAGGTGATTGTCCACCGAGCAATATGCTCTACAGGTTCTTGAACGCGACATCGTCCCAGACTGGCTACGCAAGTCTTGGTCGACCGCGAAGCAAGCGGGGTTAGATGATGTGGCCTCGCGGCGAGGTCGCGCAACTGACCCAGGGCCAGGGAGAATGATCCGGATGGCTCGTAGACAAAGCTGTGATTGTCGCAACGAAGACTAGAAATCGCAGTTGGGTAGACTGAAGCTTGTGCCGTTGAAGGTTCGGGAAGTAATTCGGAAGATCGAAAGAGCGGGCTGGCGGCTCGTGCGAACCTCCGGCGATCATCATGTATTCCGCAGCCCCGACGGCCGCATCGCGGTTGTGTCCGGACGGCTCGGGGACGATGTTCGGCCCGGCACATACAAGGCGATTCTGAGGCAAACTGGTATTGAGGACGATAAGAGATGACCCGCAAGTACTCACTGGTAATGGAGAGCGGCCCGACTGGATACAGCGGCTACGTGCCCGAACTACCGTCGATCCTGGTAACCGGTGCTTCGGCGGAGGAACTGCTCAGCCGTGCCACGGAGGCGATCCAAATCTATTGGGAGGTTCTTCGGGAAGAACGTTCCCCCACCTCAGAGCTTCGTGAGATCGAAGTCGAGTTGCCGGTCTGATTCGCGAGGCTACGCTTCGTTGGGGCGATAGCCGAAAGCGACCACCGTGAGGTCGTCGGCTTGGGGGGCGCCGGCGGCGAAGGCTAGGGCGGCGTCGCGTAGGCGGACGTGGAGTTCGTTCGGCGTCCCGCCGGGACGCAACGCCTCCCGGACCCGCGCTTTGCCGAAGCTTTCGCCGGCGGCGTTGGATGAGTCCTCGACGCCGTCGCTGAAGGCGACGATGACGTCGCCTTTTTCCATGCGCAGTTGCCCGAGTTCGTAGGTCGCTTCCTCAAACAAGCCGAGCGGCATGCCGTTCGACTCCAGACGCTCGATCTGGCCGTTCGTCCTCACCACGGCGGGCGGGCAGATGCCGGTGTTCGCGTAGTGGAGCAAGCCATCGGGCTGGAGGATGGCGTAGAAGACGGTGGCGTACTTCTCGCCTTCCATCCGCTCCAACAGGAAGCGGTTGACGCGGGCCAAGTGGTCCGTCATCAGTTCGGGCCGGTGATGCGCCGCGATGAAGGCGCCCTGCAATAGCGACGCCATGAGGGCGGAACTGACGCCTTTGCCGGAGACGTCCGCCACGACGATCGACCAGCCGCCTTGTTCGGCGGGGCGGACATCGAAGTAGTCGCCGCCCACTTGCGCCGCCGGTTGGCTGGAGCCGCAGACGGAGAACCACTCATCGACGGGCAGAATCCGGGGCAGCAGGCTTTGCTGAATCTCCCGCGCGATGCCCATCTCTTCGTCGAGCTTGACGCGCTTGCGCTCTTCGTCGAGCAGGCGGGCGTTTTCGAGAATGGTGGAAGCTTCGAGGGCGAGCGTCTGGAGCAGTTCGCGGTTGCCGGCGGAGAGGTCGGCGTGGGTGGCGCGGCTATCGAGGTAGAGCAGGCCAACGGTGTCCTGCGCCGCGTCCAACTGCTGGGTGCTATCGGAACTCGCCGAGCGCAGCTTGACGAGCGGTACGCAGATGACGCTGCGCAGCTCGAGTTGGGCGACGGTCATGCTCGGGTCAGACCCGGCGTAGGGGTCAAAATTCATCGAGAGCATGTCGCGGCGGCTGTTGAGCGCGCGTTGGATGAGCTTGGCCGGCACGCGCAGATCGTCGGGCGAGAGCGCGCGGCGGGAACAATCCCGCGCGACGCGCGTGGTGAGGTCTTCGCCCTGGCGGAGCATCAGAAAACCGCGTTCGGTGGCGGTGATGGTGAGCGCGGCGTCGACGACGGCTTCGAGGACGTCGTCAATCGAGAGGGACGTCTGCAAGGCGCGCGCAACCTCCACCAGGCTGCGGAGCTTGGCCAGATTCTGGGCGCCGGGCGCGGCTGCGCCGGACTCGCTCATGCTGCCCATCAGCCGGGCGAGGCCGGCGCTATCGAGCGAGAAGGTGAGGCGGTAGCCGTCTTCGACGCCAAAGTCGATCTGGTCACCGCTCTCGAGGGGCGCCGGTCCGGTAAGGCGTTGGCCGTTGACGAAGACGCCGGAGCGCGAGTCCAGGTCCTCGATGACGTAGTGGCCGTCGGCGTGGGTGATGCGCGCATGGCGGCGGGAGATGCGGTTGTCGCGGACGGCGAGTTGGTTGTCGGGCTGGCGGCCGATCTCAAAGGGCAGATGGTCAATGGCGTGACGGCTGCGTCCGCCGGCCGGATGCTCCAGCAGCAGGTGGGGGGTGACGGACAAGGTCCTTACTTCCCCTCCGCCTCGGGGCCTTCGCGGGCACGCAAGGCGCGGCACAGCGCGCAGTAACCGCCCACTTCGGTACGCGCGATGAGGATTTCGAAGCCGAAGTCCTGCTCCACCTGCTGGCGGATCTTCTGCAGGGGTTCGCCGAAAAACTCTTCCACGCGTCCACAGCGCATGCAGATGATATGCGCGTGCTCGGGCTTCATTTTGGACTCGTAATAATGCTGATCGCCGCCAAAGTGCATCAGGTCGAGCTCGTCGACTAAGCCGCCTTTTTTCAGCATCTTCAACGTGCGATAGACCGTCACGCGGTTGAGCTTGGGGTCCTTCTCGCGGGCTAGAAGGTAGAGGTTTTCGGCGTCTAAATGGGTGGAGGCGGAATTTAAGATGTCGAGCAAAATCTGGCGCTGGCGCGTCAACCGCACGCCCTGCTCCTTGAGGGCATCCTTGGCGGTCGCGTTGCTTTTTGAGGCACGAACGGTAGCAGGCATCAGGACTATGCTGACATGGTCGCATAATCGGCCACGGGGCTGGAGTGGATGCTAAAATTCGGTATCCATGTTCCGTAAAGTGCTCGTAGCGAATCGCGGAGAAATAGCGGTGCGCATCATTCGCGGTCTGCGCGAGATGGGGATCGCGAGCGTCGCCGTCTATTCCGACGCCGACCGCGCGGCGCTGCACGTCCGCCACGCCGACGAAGCGGCGCACCTGGGCGCGTCGCCTTCGAGCGAGAGTTACCTGCGCGCCGACAAGATTCTGGCCGCCGCCAAGGCACATGGCGCTGAGGCGATCCATCCGGGCTACGGCTTTCTGTCGGAGAACGCGGACTTTGCTGAAGCCTGCCGCGACGCGGGGATCAAGTTCATCGGCCCGACGCCCGAAGCCATCCGGGCGATGGGCTCGAAGACCGCCGCTCGCCACCTGGCGGAGCAGGCCGGTGTACCTTTGGCGCCCGGCACGAAGCAAGCGCTGACGAATCCGGAGGAGGCCCAGCGCATCGCGGCCAGCATCGGATACCCGGTGCTGCTGAAGGCTGCCGCCGGTGGAGGCGGGAAGGGTATGCGGCGCGTGGACCGGCATGAAGACCTGCCCGGCGCCTTGCGCGACGCCGCGAGCGAAGCGGAGCGCTCGTTTAAGTCGAGCGAGGTGTACCTCGAAAAACTAGTGCTGAATCCGCGCCACATTGAAATTCAGGTGCTGGGCGATGAGCACGGCCACTTGATTCATTTGGGCGAGCGCGAATGCAGCATTCAGCGGCGCCATCAGAAGGTGATTGAGGAGTGCCCGTCGCCGCTGGTGAGCGCCACGCCGGGTCTGCGGGAGGCGATGGGCGCCGCGGCGGTGAAGGCGGCGAAGGCGGCCGGATATACGAATGCGGGTACGGTGGAATTTTTGGTGGATCCGTCCGGCGCTTTCTACTTTCTGGAGATGAATACGCGCCTGCAGGTGGAGCATCCAGTAACGGAATTAGTCACTGGCCTCGACTTAGTGCATTGGCAATTGCGGATCGCCGCTGGTGAGCCACTTACTCTGCGCCAGGAGGATATTCGCTGGCACGGATGGTCAATGGAGTGTCGCGTTTATGCCGAGGATCCGGACGCGGGCTTCCTGCCGTCGCCGGGCCGCATGCAGGAGTTGTCGCGGCCGTCGGGGCCTGGGATCCGGCTCGACTCGGGCGTCTATTCCGGCTGGACCGTGCCGATGGAGTACGATCCTCTCTTAGCCAAGCTCGCCGTGTGGGCCGAGACGCGGGACCTGGCCGCGAATCGCATGGCGCGGGCTTTGCGCGAGTATACGATCGCGGGAATTACCACGAATATTTCGTTTTTCGCCGACTTACTCGCCGACCCCGAGTTTCGTGCCGCGAATCTGCATACCGGTTTCCTGGACGGCTTTTTCTCGCGGCGCCCGAAGGCGCCTGGGCGCACGGAAGTGGATACGGTGGCGGCGATTGCCGCCGCTTTGGCGCAGCCACGGAGTAGTGCGCCGACGGCGCCGGCGGTATCGCGTTGGAAGACAAGCGAGGGGCTCTACCGATGAAGTACGAGCTTGATTCCGACTTACTCGAGTTACTCCCCGGAGCTAAGCCAGGCGCCTGGACGTATTGCTACGCGGGCGAGGCGGGTGCCGTGGATGTGCTGGAGGTAGAGCCGGGGACTTACAGTATCCTGCTGGGTGGGCGGAGTTACGAGGTCCGCAGCGGCCCGCTGCCGGAGGGGTTGACCTGGGTGGATGTGGACGGCCGGCGTCTGCAATTGGATTTGCGGGATCCGCGTAACGGCCGTCCTGGTGGCGGCGCGGCGGGCCGCTCGGGCCAGGCTACGTTGAAGTCGCCGATGCCGGGCAAAGTGGTGCGCATTCTGGTGGCGGAAGGAGAGGCGGTGGAAGTGGGACAAGGCGTGGTGGTGGTGGAGGCGATGAAAATGCAGAACGAAATGAAAGCGCCGCGGGCCGGAGTGGTGAAGGCGATCAAGACTCAGGAAGGCAGCACCGTCGCCGCGGGCGAGGCGCTGTTGGTGATCGAATAGATGCCGGCTGATCCCAAGTGTCCGCGTTGTCACGGGAGCGGCTGGGTGTACCAGGAGCGCGATGGCCTCACCAGCGCGTCGAAGTGTGATTGTCTGAAGGAAGGCCGGGCGGCGGAAGTAGAGTCTTCGTCGGGAATTCCGCCGCTGTACCGTCAAAGTAGTTTCGAGAATTTCAACTTACCCAAGGACAATCCCATCGCGAATCGGGCCTTGGCGAGTGTCCTTTTGACGGTGCGCTCCTACGCGCGTGATTTTCCGAATACGGATAAACGCGGCATTTTGTTAGTGGGCGACCCTGGGACCGGAAAAACGCACTTAGCCGTGGCGGCATTGCGGAGCCTGATTGCGAAGGGCTTTGAAGGGCTGTTTTTTGACTATAAGACGCTGCTGGACCGTATTCGCACCAGCTATGACCCGACATCCGGGCAGCCGGATAAAGAAGTTTACCGGTCCGTGCTGGATGCCGAAGTTCTGTTACTCGACGACTTGGGCGCGCACCGCATCAGCGATTGGGTGGAAGATACAGTTACTTCGATCATTACGCATCGCTGTAATCAACAGAAGCCGCTGATTGCCACGACGAATTTGCCGGACGCTGATTTCGGGAGTAACATGATCGAGAAGTCGGCGATTGGAGTGCAGACGAAGCGCGGACTGAGTGAGGCGATTGGGAGCCGGGCTCATTCGCGCTTGTTCGAAATGTGCCGCGTAGTGCGCATGCCGCAAGCGCCGGATTATCGCAAGGGGATTCGTTAGTTCCTATGCTGCTCAGCCTCGCGCAACTCGATCAGGGACAACTGGAATGGCGGCAGCCGGCGCTGGGCCGTAAGTTTGAGTTGAGTGGCGAGGCTGGTACTTACGCGCGTCTGGAATTGAAGGGTTTGGACGGCGCCAGCGGGCAGGGAATTACAGCGCGGGCGCAGTTCTCGTTTGAGCGGCAAGGAATGTTGAAGAGCCATATCAACATTCGGCTGGGGACGAGTGAGCAAAACTTCGCGGTGTACGAGCCGAATTTCACCGGCAAGAAGGGTACCTTGACCTATGCCGGAGGGCAGACGCTGGAGTTTCAGGCGACCAATTTCTTCGATACCGAGTGGCAATGGCTGACGCCCGCCGGTGACGGTTTGATTGGCTTCAAGTTACAACGGGCCGGGAAGCCGAGCGCGATGGTATTTCTGGCCGATGAGGCACTGGAACGGGTGGACCTGGACTTACTCTTGCTGCTGGGATTTTATTTGCTGCTGCAGAAGAAGCAGGAGTTGGGCAGCAACGAGAGATGAAGTTGGGCGAGAGACAGAGTTAGGGTGACGGACCAGGGGGTTCGTTTTACAGGGCCGCGACATAGCCGGTGCGGGCGCGTACGGCCGCTGCGGGGTAGCGCCGCAGGAGTTCTACGCGGATTTGCCGGAGTTCACCGGGCTTCGCCGGCGGGGCGGGATAGAGCAAGTAATAGCGCCGGCGGAGGCGCTCAAATAACTCGGCTAAGGGTAAGCCTTCCGGGCGAAAGGCGAGTAACTCGCCGCCGGTGGCCTTCACGAATTCGCGCACATCGGCTTGCCTACCGGGGCCTTGTGCTGGAAAGAGGAGTAGGTTGAAGACGGCATTCGCCGCCCAGAGCTGGTTGCGGACCTCTGGCGCGTTGACCGAGCCGTAGCCGCGGTTATCGCTCAGCATGACGATGGCGCGTCGCGCGCCGGGCCGGGCATGGTCCTGCAGGTACTTGGCCGCGCTCTGGACGGCGGCGTGCAGGTCAGTGCCGCCGCGTCCGGGCGGTAAGGCGGCGAGCTTCGCGCTGAGCAGGGCGCGATCCTCGGTGAAGGGTACCTGGACGAAGGGTTCGTCGGCGAAGATCATCAGGGCCACACGGTCCTTCGGGTAGAGGTGGCCCATTGCCGCCGCGGCGGAGCGTTGGATGGCGGCTTGGAGGGCTCCGGTGCTCTGGCTGACGTCGAGGAGGAGCAGGACGTCGAGCTCCTGGTCCTCTGCTCCGAAGCTGGAGATGGGGCGCGGTTGGCCGTTGTCAAAGATGCGGAAGTCTTCCTGGCGGAGTCCGCGAATGGCTTGGCCGTTGGAAAGGACTTGGGCGTCGACGGAGATGAAGGCGGACCGGGAGCGGAAGACCAAGTCGTCTTGAGCGAGCCAAAGGGCTGTGAGACAGAAATTATGGAATAACGCGGCCACTGCGCTCAATATAGCAGTGCCAAACTGTTAGATTGGGAGTTTGTGATGGATCGCCACTTTGAAGCCGCTAAGCTGGAGTCGTTGCTGGAATCCGCGCGGCTGTTGAACTCCCTCGAACTCGATGGCTTGCTGAAACACCTGCTGCGGACGGTGATGGGCCGCCTGCTGGTGACCAAGGCGGTGATCGCGATTGAACGGCATGGACAACTGGAAGCCGCGTTTTGGCGCGGCTTGAGCGGGATTGAGAAGGGCCAACGGTTTGGGCCCGAGGAGGCGCGCGCGGCCGGACTGGATCAGCATTATCCCTTTGGGGATGGGCTGGGTCTGCTGGCGACGGGCCCGTCGCTCAAAGGCCAGATTGATCCAGGCGAGCGCGAGTTTCTGGAGGCCTTGCTGGGTCTGGCCACTTCCAGTATCGAAAATGCCCGCTCCCACGAGCAGACCGTCATCAGCAATCGGTCGCTCGACCAGAAGATTCAGGAACTGCGGGCCTTGCTGGACCTGGTCCGCGGCTTGGCCGCGACGACGGATCCGGACGAGATCGCCCAACTGCTAACGCTGACGCTGGCCGGCCGGTGGGCGGTGCTGAAACATGCGGTGCTCACGTGGAAGCCGGGTCAAGTGCCGCTCGAACGCGAGAAGGGCATTGACCTGCATCATGGCGACAAACTCCGGGAGGCCGTCACCGCGCTGACGGAGGCCGCGTTCCTCGAAAGCGACTTGCCGGCCGATTTGCGCGAACAAGTGAAACTGCCCTCGGGAAGCCTGCTGTTTCCTATCCGCTCGAATGACCTGTGCCATGGCGTGGTGGTGCTGGGTCCGCGGCTGGGCGGCAAGCCCTACACGGAGGCTGACCGCGAGTTCGGCGCGGGCCTGGTGGCCCAAGCCGCCGTCGCCTTTGACAACGCCTGGCACTTCCGGGAGACGCTCGCCAAGCAGCAGATCGAGAAGGAGCTGTACCTGGCGGCCTCGATCCAGGTAGACCTCTTTCCGAAGACGCTTCCTACCTTGGACCATACGGAGATCGCGGCGCGGAACCGGCAGGCCCGGCAGGTGGGCGGCGACTACTACGACGTCCTCTATTGCCACGGCAGCGAGCAACCCGAGCATCTGCTTTGCGTCGCCGACATCTCGGGGAAGGGCATTGCGGCGGCGTTGTTGATGAGCAACATTCAGGCTACGCTGCGCGCGATTCTGGCGCATGAGACTGATGTGCGGCGGATCGCGGTGCGCACCAACGATCTGCTGTGGGCGAGTACGCCGCCCAACAAGTACGCCACGGCTTTTCTGGTCCGGTATGACCCGGCCACGGGGGCGGGCCAGTATGTGAACGGCGGGCACAATGATCCGGTGATTCTGCGCGCCGACGGGAGCGTGGAACTGCTGGGCACCACCGGGATGCCGATCGGCATGTTTCCGAAGCGCGAGTTCGAGCAGGGTGACTTGCAATTGCATTCGGGCGATATCCTCTTCATCTACTCGGACGGCGTGCCGGACGCGAATAACCTGGGGGGCGAGGAGTTCGACATGGAGCGGCTGGTGGGGGCATTGCGAGAGTCCCGGGAGTGGCCGGTGGACCGCATCATTGACCACATGTTCCAGCGCATTGACGAGTTCGCCGGAGAGGCGCCGCAGTTTGACGATATCACCATGATGGTGGTTCGCCGATGCTGATGCGCTGGATGTCGCCCTTTGCGGGTGACTCGACAAGGAAGGCCCTTATCTGGTTCGCGGTGCTCGCGCTGGCTCCTTTTGCCTATTGGCTGGGGCTGAGCTTGCGGGTCCCGCAAGTGCGGGAGCCGCATATTGACTCGGCGGAGGCGTTGCGCCGCGCGGTCGATTTCGGCCGGACCTTGGGACTCAACGTAAGCGACTGGAGCCCGGCCATCCATCCGACGTTGGGTGCGGAGCACGCGGTTCTGGCGCGTACGGAAGCTTGGCGGACGTTGCCTCAGGAGCGCAAGCTGCTGGCCCCCATCACGACCATTCGGGTGGTGTTAATCGCTCCCGACAAGCAGCGGTGGCTGGCGGTGTGGTTGCGGCCGGACGGGGCGTTGCACGGCTTCGACATGTCGACGAATCTGTTGGCGTTGGGCAATGTTCCGCCGGAGAGCGAGAGCCGCGCGTTGGCGTTGGCGGAAGCGAAGCGGGCGTTTCCGGGCCATGCTTGGGGAGAGCCGGAGGTGGAATCGGCGGCGGTGGAAGGGTCGCATGCGGCGCGCCGGTATCTGTGGAATACGCCGGTGATGCCGGGCCTGGAGAGCACACTCACCGTGGAGGTGCACTGCGACCGCATTACCGAGCGCACCCTGAAGCTGAAGGTGAACCGCGGCGAACTGCCGGTGCGCGAGTCGCGCGCGAACGGAATTGTGTCGGGGCTGGCGGGGGTCGCGCTGGCGCTCGGCGTGCTGTATTCGATCTATCGCTTTTCACGGCGCTCGCTGGAGCGCGAGATCTCCTGGACGCGCAGCGCCGTTATGGTAGGCGCGATGACGATGTTCGGGATCTTCGTCGCCGTCGCCGACCCGACCATGGGCGACGGTGCGCTCAATCCGGACCAGATGATCAGCCCCTTCGCGATGCTGATTCCGTTGTCGGTGGTGCTCTCCTCCACGCTGCAGGGCATTCTGATTGCGCTGGTTTACGGCGCCGGCGAAGGGGAGATGCGCGAGAGCTATCCGGGCAAGATCACGTCGCTCGACGCGCTGTTCAGCGGCTATGTCACGTCGGCGAATGTGGGTCGCTCGGTGGTGACCGGCGCGGCCGCGGGCGGGTGGGCCTTTCTGGCGATCCGTCTGGTGCAGAAGGCTGCCGGGAGCAGTGATCTGCGGGAGCGCTTGCTGGGTATGGTTTATGGCCGGTCGCCGGGCCTGATCTCCGTGATGGGTGATCCCATCACCGCTTTTTTTATCGCCTGTATTTGCCTGCTGCTCCCCCTGCTCTACCTGAGCCGCCACCTGGGGCAGAGCTTGCTGCGGCGTTTTCTGGCCATACTCTTCTGCCTGCTGGGGGCGGTGAGTTCGGGCTTCAGTATCAATTTCGATGAGCCGAGTTCAATTGCGGTGCCCGTGCTGATTGCGGCGCTGGCGCTGGTGACCTTTTGGATTGGCGACTTCCTGGCGGTCGTGGTGGCGTTGGGCTGGTTCTTCGTCTTTTTGCACAATCACGAGATCACCGATGTGGTGGCGGGATGGGCGGCCACCGAGTACCGCATTTATGGCCTGGCTGTGGCGTCGGCGTGTTTTGCGCTGATCGCCGTCTACCGCGGACGGAAGCTCAGCGACGCCGAGGTGCGTCCGCAGCATGCGCATCGTCTCCAGGAGCGTCTGCAGCTGGAGCAGGAGGTGTCGGCGGCGCGGGAAGCGCAAGTGCGGCTGCTGCCGGAAGGCGTGCCGGAGATCCCCGGCTTCGGACTGGCCGCGTCCTGCCATCCGGCGCGCGAAGTGGGTGGTGACTTTTACGACTTCTTCCGGCTCTCCCGGAATCGCTACGGGATTCTGGTGGCGGACGGCAGCTCTGGCGGACTCGCCTCCGCGCTCACGATCGGTTTGGCGAAAGGCTTCCTCTCCTATGCCGCCCTGCGGGACTGGCCACCGGCGCAGGCGCTCGAGCGGCTGGAGCCCGTGCTGACGCAGGCGATTTCGTCGACCGCGCATCACTTTAGTCTCTGCTATGCGGTGCTCGATCCGTCGCTTGGAGAGTTGCGGTTTGCCCGCATCGGTCAGCATCCGCGTCTGTTCCATATGCGCGGCCAGGCGCGGGCGATCGAGGAAGTGAAGCCGCGCACGGCTGGCGCGGAGACGCGCTTACAACTCGGCCCCGGCGACTTGTTTCTGTTTTGCACGGATGGGCTGGTTTCGCGGTTAGAAGCGCGGCTGGGCTGCCGGCTCGACGCGTGGCTGGATGGTGGGTTGTCGAAGACCGCGGAACGTTTCCACGCCGACCTGATGCAGGCGGTGCAAGCCTCGGGCCATGATCTGCAGGACGACATCACCGCAGTGGTGGTGGAGATGCAGGTGCCGCAGTTGCAGGCCGGGTCGAGCGTTGCGTTGCGGGGGGTGGCTTAGGATGATGCGGCAGCGCACTTGGCTGGCGGTGCTCGCGGCGCTGTTGGGGGCGGTGGCGGTGTGGTGGCTCTTTCCCCAGCACGACCGTGCCGCGGACCTGGGCCAGTTCCGGCTGTCGCGCGAGGCAGCGATCAGCAAGGCGCGCGAGGTGGCGCGTTTGAATGGCGTGGACACCGCAGGTTGGTGGAGCGCGGTGCAAGCGGAGAATTGGCGCGGCGGGGCCTGGATTTATCTTTGGCGGCGGCTGCATCCGGAGTCGCGCGTCTTCAGTTCGCTGGTGACGCCGTACGTCGTTCGCGTCTCGCTGCGGCAGCCGGGCGACGAGCGCACAGTGGAAGTCACGTTTGCGTCGGATGGCCGCGTGGTGGGCTTCAGTGCGCTATCCCGTGTCGCGGACGGCGTGGGGCATGTGCATGCCAGCGAGACGCTGGACGCGCTGGCCGATGGCACACGGGCGCAGTATTTGGGCGAGTTCGCCAGCCGTTTCCGGCCGGTGAACCGCGGCATCACGCAGAGCAGCCAATTGCTCTATTCCTGGGAGTTCAACGATGCGGCGGACTCGCCGCACGTGTTGCGGTTTGAGGCGAGCTTCAGCGACGAACGCCTGGTGCAGGCCGCGCTAGTGACCGAGCCCTCGGACTCTTTTCGCGCCCAGGTACGCACGCTGCAATCCTGGCAAAGCTACGCCTTTGCGTTCACGCTCGTTTCGGACTTCGTCGTGGTGACGCTCGCTTTCCCCAGCTTTTTCCGCGCGCTGGTCCATCGCCGGCTGAGGATGCGGCGCCTCCTTTCGGCGGCGGCGCTGGCGGGCGTCATTTTGCTGGTGGGGCTTGCGGGCGGCGCATGGCTTGACGAGACCAGGATCGAGGGCGCGCGGCAATTCGGTAGTGTATGGGGCCGCATCGCGGGCTTCATCTTCAGCCAAGTGGTGCTCGCGTGCGCGTTGGTGCTCTTTTATGGCGCCGGCCGGGGCTATTTGGCGGCGAAGGATCATCCGCGTTGGTTGGGGCTGGAAGCCTTGCTGTCGCGGCGGTTCCTGCTGCGGCCAGTGGGGGCGAGCGTCTTCCACGGCGTGCTTTGCGGCGTGGCGCTGGCGGCGCTTCCCCTGCTGGTGGCGCCAGCCTTCGGGCCCGCGCAGACGCAACTCAGCGGCGTCGCCGCGTTGATGGCTCCGAATCCACTGTCGGGGATCTTCCAACCGTTCCTGCTGATCGACATCGTCGGGATCGTCCTGGTGGTGCTGCCGCTCACGCACTGGTTGCGGCCCGCGTGGCTACAGGCGCCGGTGTTTGTGGTGACGGTGGGCGTGAATTGGCTCATCATGCGGTCGCCCTTTGATGATTGGGGGGCGCCTACGCTGTGCGCCAGTTTGCTGATGGCCTTGGCGATGTGGCTGGTGGAGCGGGAGTACGGCGCGCTGGCGGCGTTGACGGGCGGCGCAACGATGGTGGCGGTGTGGCTGACGGCGCAGTATGGCGTGCAACCGGTGGCGGCGCTCAGCTTGCGGGCCTGGTGGGTGGCGGCGCCGCTGTTGGCGACGGCCGCGGCCGGCATGGTGATCATGCGCTAGGGGACGGCGGTGGACGAAGCGGCGGAGGTCCGCGCGATGGTGGCTGAGTCCGCGACGGGAGTGAAGTCGCAGCGCGAGCGGCTGTCGTCGGAGTTCGATGTGGCCCGCCGCGCGCAGCAGGCGATGCTGCCGCAGGTACCGGCGCGGATCGGCGAGACGTCGCTGGCCGCGACGTGCATCCCGGCGCGCGACGTCGGCGGTGACCTTTATGACTTCTACCCGACCGGCGATGGACGCTACGCCATTGGCGTAGCGGACGTGTCGGGCAAGGGCGTGCCGGCGTCGCTCTACATGACGCTCACCAAAGGCTTCCTGGCGGCCGCGGGCCGCGATTCGGACGACTTGCTGGGGACGGTGTCGCAATTGAATTCGCACCTCTATGCGGCCGGCAAGCGCAAGATTTTCGTTACGATGGCGCTCACCTATTTTTCGCCGGAGGAACGGCGCATCTCGCTCGCGAGGGCGGGGCACAACTCGCCGCTGTGGCGCCGGGCGAGCCAGGGTGAGAGCCAATATCTGACGCCGCCGGGCATGGGGCTCGGCCTCACCAGCCGGCTGTTGTTTGAGCGGGCTTTGCGCTTGGAAGAGGTGGAACTCTCACCGGGCGATGCGTTCGTGCTCTACTCCGACGGCATCACCGAGGCGATGAATGAGGAGCGGGAGCAGTTCGGAGAAGACCGTCTGCAAGCGGTGGTCGACGCCTCCGACGGCCTGGACGCTGCCGCCACCGAAGAGGCGATCTTGCGGTCCGTGCGCGAGTTTATCGGCAGCGCGCCACCGCATGATGACATGACTTTGTTTGTAGTGAGGGTTTAAGATGGAGAATCTCGCCAGGAGGATGGAAGTAGACCAAACATGCCGAATGCATTCGGAGTAGAACGAACGGAAAAGGACGGCGTGGTGCTGCTGGCGCTCGATGGTTATCTCGATGCCCACACGGCTCCTCAATTTGAGAAAGCGATTCAGGAAGAACATACGGCCGGCCGTAACCGGATCGCCGTGGATTGCCAGAAGCTGACGTACATCTCGTCAGCCGGACTGGGCGTCTTCATGAGCTTCATCGAAGAGATCCGCGCCGCTGGCGGCGACATCAAGCTGGCGGGTGTGGTGCCGAAGGTCTACCAGGTCTTCGAGGTGCTGGGCTTTCCGGCGCTTTTTGACATGGTGAGTACGGTAGACGACGCCATGTCGCACTTCGCCCAGGGCATCGGAACCCCAGAATAGGAATTACGCATGGCTGAGATGGAAAAAACCTTCGCGCTGCACGTGCCGTCATCTACCGAGAATCTCGCCATGATCCGCGACTTTGTCTCGAAGCTCGGCGAGATGGCCGGGATGGATGAGCGCGAGGTGATGAAGCTGGGCTTGGCCGTCGACGAAGCTTGCGCCAATGTCATTGAACATGCTTACGGCATGGACCACAGCAAGGAAGTGAAGATCCGCGCCTTGCTCGACGCGGACAAGATCGAGATCGTGATTGTGGACAACGGGCAGTCCTTCAATCCGGGCGGGGTGCGCCAACTCAACCTGGAGGAACTGGTCGCGCAGCGGAAGAATGGCGGGCTGGGTCTGCGGTTGATTAAGAGCATTATGGACGACGTCCACTATCAGATCGTGCCCGGCGAGAAGAACGAATTGCGGATGGTGAAGCGTCTGAAGCGCTGACTCAGTATGAAGAAATCCCTTACGGATTATCCGCCAACTCCCGCGCAGAAACGGGAACTGGCTTTGCTCGCCGCCAAGCCCGACTTGTCTGATCTCCCGGAGTTGGCTGAGTCGTTCTGGCGAAACGCGATTCGGAATCCTTACAAGCCCAGAAAAACAGGCACATTCCCCGCACTGTAACCCATCGCTTGCGCGATGGGCTGTCCGGATCCCGATGGGCTAGCCGTTCGGTCAAGGCATTAATTCACCGGGGCGAAGTTGCGCTTCGGCAGGACGTAGGCCGAGACGATGCTCTCCACTCCGTCCTTGTCGATCGCCTTCACGCCGATGACGGCGTCGTCGATGGAGAGATTCTTGAGCGTAAACTCGCTCACCTTCCCCACGTAGGTTTCGCGTTCCCAGAACGGCGACGTGGTGGAGCGAACGACGACGGCGTAGCCGGCCAGATCCGGTTCGGTGCCCATCTTCCACTTGAGCACGGCGTCCACGCTCTCCTTGCCGCGGGCCAGATTCGGCTGGACGCTGTAGCCGGTTTCGGCTTCGGTGCGCGTCACGTCGCGGGTCACCATGGGCGGCGCCGGGGCGAGGGCCAGGCTGGCCAGAGCCGCGCCATTGACGCGGGCGACTTGCGCGCAGTAGCTGGGCGAGGCGTTGGCGAAGGTGTCGTCGGGCGAGTGCTGCTTTTTGAGGTCCTCCGCGACGGTGGTGAGCCGGACGCCGGGGTAGCCGTTGTTGTTGAAGGCGGTGTGGTCGCCGCCGCGGCCAAAACGGTCGTTGCGGAAAACGGCGTCGACCTTCATGCCGGGGATGTAGCGCTCGCCGGTGTCGCGCACGTAGCGGGCGATGGCGCGGGAAGGCGAGTCCGCCGGATCCTCGGAGAAGACGCGGACCACGTTCGAGACCTTCAGGCCTTGCCCATTGTCGTCGTTGCCGATGATGTCGTTGTTGAGCACGGCTTCAATCTTCATGCCGGCTTTCTTCGCGGCGGTGGCGTAGCCGAGCGCGCCGAGCAGGCCGTACTCTTCGCCGGAAAAAGCGATGAAGACTACCGTTTTGTCGAACTCATGTTGGCTCATCACGCGGGCAAGTTCCATGACGGCGGCGACGCCCGAAGCATCGTCGGAGACGCCGGGCGCCTTAGGCGCGGCGGCGGAGGCGGCGTTGTCGATGGCGGCGGGCGCGTTGCCCACCGCGGGCTTGCGCACCAGCACCACCGAGTCATAGTGGGCGGTGATCAGCACGTGGACCGCCGGCTGCGTCTTGCCGGGCAGCACCGCGACCACGTTGGTGACCTCGACGTCGCGCATCATGCGGCCGCGCTTCTTGGCCAGATGCTTGTCGAGCGTCACCTGCAGGCGGGGTGACATGCTTTTGAATTCCTGCTCGATCCAGGCGGTGGCCTCATGAATCTGCGTCGAGTGAATATCGCGCGTCCCGAAGGACTCGAGCTTCTGCAGCGTTGCCGCGATGCGTTCGGTGGAGACCGCGGCTGCCACTTTTTCTACCGTCGGATGCAACTGCTTCGGAGACTGAGCCCAAAGAGCCGCCGCCAGGAAAACGAATCCAAATCTCATGCCAACTTGCCTTTCACTTTTTCACTGATCACTTTGCCGTCGACGCGCTGACCGGCGAACTTGGCTTGGACGGCCTTCATCACTAGCCCCATTTGCTTGGCTGACGTGGCACCGGTGGCGGTGATCGCCTCCAGAATGGCCGCGTCAATCGCTTCCTCGGACGGCGCCGAGGGCATATAGGTCTCGATCAAGGCGTACTCGGCCTCTTCTTTCAGGGCCGCCTCTTCGCGGCCGTTCTTGCGGAAGCTGTCGGCCGATTCGCGGCGTTGCTTCAGCAAGGTATTCATCACTTGAAGCTCGGCGGCTTCGTCGGGCTCCTTCATGTTGTCGGCTTTCCACTTCATGAGGGCGGTCTTCAACATCCGCACCGTGCCCAGTTTCATTTCGTCTTTGGCCTTCATGGCGGTAACCAGATCGGTCTGCAATTGCGCGAGGAGTGACATGCTGTCTGATATTCTAGGGAATAGGCGCCCCTGGCGTCACTGTTTTTATTTCAATCATGTATATCAAGAAACAACGGTTGCTTACGCCTGGCCCCACGCCGTTGCTGCCCCAGGCCCTGCACGCGATGATGGGCGCGGACATTCACCATCGCACCGAGGACTTCCGCTTACTCTACAAGTCGGTGCTGTCTGACCTCAAGACCGTCATGGGCACCCAGAACGACGTAATCATTCTGGTGAGCTCCGGCACGGGCGCCCTGGAGGCGTCGGCCGTCAATTTCCTCTCGCCCGGCGACGCCGTGCTGATCCTGAGCGCCGGCAAGTTTGGCGAGCGCTGGGAAAACGTCGCGAAGGCCTACGGGCTGCGCGCCGTGACGCTGAAGTCGCCGTACGGCGAGGTGGTGGCGCCGGAACGCGTCGCGCAGGCGTTGGCGGAAAATCCGGACGTTCGCGCGGTGATGCTGCAGGCGTCGGAGACGTCCACGGGTTCGGCGCACGACGTCCAGGCGATTGCCGCGCTGGTGCGCCAGACGCCCGCCATACTGGTGCTCGACGCGATCACCGGCCTGGGCACGATGCCGCTCGACATCGACGGCTGGGGCCTGGACATCGTGGTGGGCGGCTCGCAGAAGGCTTTCATGATCCCGCCCGGGATCTCTTTCCTGTCGATCAGCCCGAAGGCTTGGGCGCTGAACGACGCGGCGAAGCTGCCGCGCTTTTACTTCGACCTGAAGCGCGAATTGAAGAATGCGGTGAACGGCGAATCCGCCTGGACGCCGAATACGGCGCTTTTGCTGGCCATGGCCGAGAGCCTGAAGTACATCAAGAATCTGGGCATGGACAAGCTGGTGGCGAACGCGCAGATGTTGGCGCTGGCGACGCGCGCCGCGGCCGCGGCGATGGGTCTGGAGGTCTTTTCGTCGGCCCCCGGCGGCAGCGTCACCGCGATTCGCGCGCCGAAGGGTCTGGATTCGGGCGTGATCGTCAAGGAATTCCGTCAGCGCTTCGGCGCCATCATCACCAACGGCCAAGGCGAGATGAAGGGGCAGATTTTCCGCATCGCACACTTGGGCTACTTCGACTTCATGGATCTGTTTGCCATGGTGGCCGCGCTCGAAGTGATCCTGAACGCGCACGGCCACCGCGTGCCGTACGGCGCCGGCGTCGCCGCCGTGCAACAAATCTACGTGGACGCCGCAGTACCCCAGCCCACCGTACCGCAGCCCGTTCTGGTAGGGGCGTAAAGTAAACATGAAAATTCTGATTGCCGAGCCCTTGGCGCAAGCCGGGATCGATAAGTTGATGCAGCAGCCGGGTTGGGAGGTGGTCGTCTCATCGCCCAGCGAATTCCAGCAGCACCTGGATGACTGCGACGCGCTGATCGTACGGAGCGCGGTGAAGGTGAACGCCGATGTTCTCCGGAAGGCCCGCCGCTTGCGGGTAATTGGACGAGCGGGGGTCGGCGTGGACAACGTCGACCTGCCAGCGGCCACGCAGGCCGGCGTCACGGTGATGAATACGCCCGGCGGCAACGCCGTCGCGGTGGCGGAGCAGACGCTCGCCTTTATGCTGTCGCTGGCTCGGCACATTCCGCAAGCTGCTGCGTCGACCAAGGCGGGCAAGTGGGAAAAGAAGAAGTTCATGGGCTCCGAACTGCGGGGCAAGACGCTCGGCGTGATTGGCCTCGGGGCGATCGGCCGCGAGGTCCTGCTGCGAGCCAAGGCCTTTGGCATGCGCATCCTGGGCCACGATCCTTACGTGAGCCAGCAGGCCGCGAATGACCTGGGCGTGGAACTGGTGGAACTGGACGCGCTCTACGCGGGCGCTGACTATCTGACGGTCCATGTGGCGCTGACGCCCGAGACCACGAAGATGATCAATGCCGCCTCCATCGCCAAGATGAAGGACGGCGTGAAGATCGTGAACTGCGCGCGGGGCGAACTGCTTGATAGCGCCGCCCTGGTGGATGCACTCGCCTCCGGCAAGGTTTCCGGCGCGGCACTGGACGTCTTTGACGTGGAGCCGCTGCCCGCGGATCATCCGCTGCTCCAGCAGGAGAATCTGATCGCGACGCCGCACATTGGCGCTTCCACCGAAGAGGCGCAGGAGATCGTCGGCCACCGGATTGTCGACCAGATCATTCAGTACCTCACCGAAGGCGTGGCGATCCACGCCGTGAACATGCCGGCGATGTCGAAAGAAGCCTACCGGGCGATGGGACCTTTCATCATCCTCGCCGAGCGTTTGGGCCTCTTCGCGGCTTATGTCTCCACCGGCAACCCGGCCAAGGTGCGCATCACGTACTCCGGCCGGATCGCCGAGCAGAATACGCAACTGGTGCGCAACGCCGCGCTGGCGGGTTTGCTGAATCGTTCGCTGTCGATGAAGGCGAACCTGGTGAACGCCATGCAGATCGCGGGTGACCGTGGGCTTTCGATCTCCGAGAGCCATGAGAAGCGCGCGGCGCACGTGGATACGGTGCGTATTGAGCTCGAAACCAGCACCCGTACGGTGACCGTGGAAGGCGCCGTGGTGCTGAACCGTCCGCGCCTGCTGATGGTGGACGGCATCTACTGCGAAGCGATGCTGGCCGGCCATTTGCTGGTGCTCAAGAACGACGACGTCCCCGGCGTGATCGGCTTTATCGGCTCCGTGCTGGGGAAGCACGGCGTGAACATCGCGAACTTCTCGCTGGGCCGCGAGCCGCACGCCCCGGCGACGGGCGAACCGCTGACGGCGATCGCCGTGGTGGAAGTCGACGCGTTGGTGTCTGACGAAGTGATCGCGGAACTGCGCACCAATCCCGCTATCCGCGGCGCGCGGATGGTGACCTTTTAGCTGAGTTCGTCATAACGCGACAGCGCGCCGCCCTGGAGCACCTTGGCCCAATGCTGGAAGTATTGGTTCGTCTTCCGGTAGCCGCTATGGTCCTTGCCGACGCGCGCCGTGCAATCCACGACGTAGACGTTGGGGGTCTTCGAGAGGGTGATCGACTTACTGCGCGGGCCGGTCTGGCCGAGCGCCTTGTGGAAGCCGTCGGCGATGTCGGCGAGGCGAAAAGCGCTACGCAAGACCGAGTCCTGCCGGGAATGGTAGACCAGGCAGCGGTTGCAGCTGTCCATGGCCGGGAAGAAGTCCTCGTCTGGTTCGAGGAGATGGTTATCCACGGCGGCCGCCGAGAGAATCAGATTGTCGACGAAGGTCTTCTTGGGGTTTTTGACGGCGGTGAGCGCGACGCGCGCGCCGAGCGAGTGGGTCTGTACGTCCACCGTGTGTGCTTCGCCGCGCAGTTGATTGACGAGGTCCAGCAGGAACGGGCCTGCTTTTTTTGCCGTGAGCATCGCCGTGAAGTAGCCTAAGGGAGTCGCCATGCCGGGCCACGTGAAGCCGACCACCAGGCCATAGCCGGCCGGGCCGAAGACCCCCTGGTCATTCATCCGCGTTACCACTTCCCAATAGGCGCTCATCACGTTGGGCAACTGGTTATTGAAGCCATGCACCAGGATGCAGACGTGCTTGTTTTTGGCGAGGGCCAGCAGGTCAGTCAGGTTCAAGTCAGTAAAGGCGTTGGGGTTGGCGGGGTTGGTGTAATTCCGGTAGCGGTTCTCGGCGCCCAGGAACTGATCGGACTCGAAGCCGCGGCGGCAACTCACTACGTACATTCTGAGATTCTCCTTTATTGGGGATCAATGTATACCAGATCGCGCCCGGAAGCCAGACGGGGATTTTGCCACAATAAGGTACAGATGTTAACTGTGCAAATCTTCGGGGTGAAGAATTCCCCAGCCACCCGCGCCGCCGAGCGTTTCTTTAAGGAACGGCGCATCACGATCCACCTGGTCGACCTGAAACAGAAGCCCATGTCGCCAGGCGAGATCAAGCGTTTTGTTGACCGCTTTGGGCTGGCGAATCTGATTGACCGTGAGGGCACTGCCTACGTCGACGCCGGGCTTAAGTATATCCGCCTACCCGACCCCGAACTCCTCCAGCGCATTGAGCGGGAGCCGAAGCTGCTTCGCTTGCCCCTGGTGCGTTCGTCGACGAATCGGCTGAGCGTCGGGCAGGATGAGGAGGCGTGGCAAGATATGCTCGCCGCGCCGTTACAAAAGTAAAATTTTGTTGAATTGGCCTTCGGGATGGAATGAAATTCATTCTCAACTTTTGTACTAGTCTCCGACGCCGAACGCTCCAGGACTCTCCGTTGCTGTATCCTCGATCTACTCCCGGCGTAGGGGTGCTGGATCCCCCTAAATGAGGGGAAATCCTTCACTGGGGGAGGCCCTGTAGAATTCGTCATCGCCCCGTAACTTATTTGCGGATGTTGTTGATTTTCTGAGGAAGCATTGCCTATACTGGGACTAACCATAGTCCGGTCCTACTCCCTCATCTGTAGGACCCGCCGGTGAGTACCCTCCTCCGAGTATTCACCGGCACTCGTTTTTTAGGGGTACTTAACGACCCCAAATGAGGGTAGTACGTACTAGGGCCGGGTAGCGGCGAACAGTAGCCTACCTGACAGAGCCTGCGCCGCCCAGGGTGCCCAGGACTTCCTAAGTCCCCAGCGAATTATCCCCGAAATTCCATAAGATCTCCCCAAGACTTGACGCATCGCGTTTTGATAACTTTGGGGCGCTTGGCCCGTGGCCGCTGCGAGGCCCGCCGCCTGGCCGCTGAGCAGGGCGCCGAGCATGCCGGAGCCGGTAAAGGGATCGACGAAGGAAAGGGCGTCCCCGGCGCGGTACTCGCCCGGTGCGGGTGACTCGCGGAAGCGGTTGGAGAAGATTACCGGCCCCACTCGCAGCCAATCCATCTGCCGGGTGAGCGGCCGGACGCGCTCGCGGAGGGCAGGAATGCTGGCGATGAGCGTGTCAGTATCGAAGCCATGTTGGCGCATGACGGATTCGAGCGCGAGCCCGCAGACGTTGGTGATGCCGCCTTCCACCGGGTTGACGCCGACGTATCCCTCGCCGAAGAAGTAGAGTTCGACGGCGTCGTTGGCCTCGCCTGCGAAGTGCGCCTTGAAGCCGAAGAGGCGGTTGCCCTTGGGCGCGGACTGCGTCCGTCCGTAGGCCAGCACGGTGCGGCCGAAGACCTCCTGGGGGCGCTCGCTCACTAGGGTGGCCCCGAGCGAGCGGGCGTGGGAGAGGAGCAGTTCGTCGAGGGCGTAGCGGCTAAGGCCGTAGGCGGGGGCGGGCAGGGCAAAGCGCTTCTCGCGCCCGGCGAAGTTCAGGACCACGCGCCGCATGAGGGCTGGGCGGCAGGAGTGAAAAGCATCGGCGACGCCCAAGTCGCGGAGAATCTCGAACGTGCGGGGCGAAAGAAACTCGCCGCAGACCTTATGCCGGGGCAGCCGCGACTTCTCGACGATGGTGACGCTGGCGCCGTGGGCTTGCGCGGCAATGGCCGCCGCCGATCCCGCCAAGCCGCCGCCCACTACCAGGACCCGCTCCGGCAAGCTACTCCGCCGCCGGACTCGGCTTCAGTTCTTGGATGGCGCGCATCCCGGCCAGCGCGCGGGCGTCGGCCGGATACTGACGCAAGGCCTCGGCGAAAGCCCGCTTGGCTTCCGGCAACCGCTGATGACGCAGTGCTGCCCAACCCAGGCCTTCGGCCACCGGACGCGGGTACCAGCTTGGTTCCGAATAGACCAGACGCGCTTCGCGTTCACTGGCCTGCAACAGGCTCTTAATGCCATCGTCGGTGCGACCCTCGGCGAATTGCACATGGCCGCGCACTTCGAGCTTGGCGACGGCGAGTTCGGGCGCCTCGCGGTCAAAGGTGGTTTTGCGGACGTCGTCCACGGCGATGCTGAGCAGTTCTTCCTGCTTCTGCGCCATTTCCAGATTGCCCTTGGCGGCGTACGCGAGGGCCATGGCCCAAGCGCGCCAAGCGCGTGGGCGGGCCTTATCAATCACGGGCACGGTCTTTTCGTCGAGGAGGACGTCCCACTTCTCATGCTGCACCAAGGTACGTAGCATGGCAAACTGGGCCTGCTGCGCGGGTGAGCGAGCGGCGTCGATTTGGGCGTCCTCGCGCGGCGTATTTTTCCAGTCCTGATAAAGCGCGGTGGCCGTCGCCATGGCCTTGTTGAAGTCGCCGCCGAAGGAGTATGACATTGAGAGGTAGTGCGCGTTGTGCGCATGATGGCCAGTGCCATAGAGAGCGTCGGCCTTCATCATGCCGGTCTCTTTGGCGAGGCAGAGCTCGAAATACTTCGCGGCGACGTCCCACTTCCCGGTCTGCGAGAAGATGTGGCCCGGCATGTGCAGCGCGTGCGGAATGCCGGCGGCGAGCGTCGCGTAGTGATGCGCGGGGTTCTCGGCTTCAGCGGCGAAGGTGCTCCCTTCCCAGCCATGGATCATGTAGTGCGGGACGCCCGGATGGTCCGGAACTTCCTTCTGTAACTGGCGCAGAATGGCGACTGACTCCATCGTGCCCTCACGTGGCGTCTTCGCCGGAAGTACGTACCCACGCATCAACTGCAGGGCCAGAAACAGGCGGGCTTCCACCTCTTGCGGACTCGCCTTCAGCACGGCCCGCAGGCCGGCGACGTAATCCTCATAAGAATTCTTCGCCTTCAGGTTGCGGCGGGCGGCGATGGCCTTGATGTAGAGCTTTTCTACCTCTGTGGCTTTGCCGGGCACTTCGGCCAGCTTCAGCGCGCGCTCTACGGCGGCCGTGGCGCGAGGATTCGTATTGAGACCCTTGCCAAACAAGGCGACCCCGGCTTCACTCTGGAACTGCGGCCGGTAGTCACCGGCGGCGACCATCGCTACGCCGAACCACGGCATCGGCGCTTCGGGGTCCAACTGCGCCGCTTGCAGAAAGCTGCGCTCGGCTTCGCGGGCCCAGAAGGAGTGCATTTGGGCCAAGCCCTGGTCAAAGAAGTTCTGCGCTTGCTGGCTCGAAGTGGTGATCGGCATGTGGACAACGCCCATCTCGGGCATCAGGACGGCCGGCAAGGAAGGCGACGCCTTGTCCACCGGTGGCGTGCAAATGCCTCCGCCTTGGGCTTCCTTCTTGGCGTCTTTCGCGTCGGCCGCGAACAACGCGACCGCCATCAACCAGCAGCAGACTACTCTCATCGTGACTCCTGTACTCGTTCGATCAGGTCTCCCAATTGCCGAGCCTGATAGGACGATCCTTCAATGATCGCCCGCAATCGCCCTTGCCGATCAATGACACCAGTCATCGATGTATGTGTCAACAAACCCTGTTCCGGCCAGTAGATCATGCCGAAACGCGCGGCCACCTGCGCCACGTCCTTCAATTGGCCAGTCAACAGATGCCAAGTGTCGCCATCCGCGCGCCACCTTCTAGCATACTCGTCCAGCACGGGCACCGTATCGTATTGCGGATCGAGCGTTACGGAAAGCAGGGTGACCTCGCGCCCGGCGAAGCGTTTCTGCAACTGCGCGAATTGAGCCGAAAGGCGGGGACAAACCTCCGGCAAAGGGCAGCGCGTGTAGACGAAGTTCACGGCGACCACGCGGCCCTTGGCCTGGGACAGTGTGAAGGGCTGGCCGCGATGGTCAGTGAGCGTGAAGTCCGGCACGGCATCGCCAACTTTCAGCGTTTCGGCGGGCTTGCGTAAGGGCAACTCGCGGTCGACGCCTTCGAAGACGGAGGCTTGGGCGCGGATGCGTTTGGCGCGTTGGCCGGACATGACGAAGTCGACGCGTGAGCCGGGCCGCAAGTCTTTCAACTCCTCAGGCGAAGCGGCGCGGAATTCCATGGCCATGGCGGGCATCACGCCGGGAATCTCGGCGTGGGAGATGGTGACCATCGGGGCGCGGACGTCGAGCACGAGTCCGCTGGCACGGTGGCGCGCGGCGCAGGACGTCAGGCAGACTAAGCCAAGAGCGAGCGCAAGAGCGTATCCCATGGCTTGCGATAGGGGCGGCGCATCATCGCGGCGGCCTCGCGGTCGCCGACGATCTCTTCCTTCACCGGATCCCACTTCAGCTTGCGGCCGACGCGCAGGCTGATGTTGGCGAGATGGCAAGCCACGGCGGTCCAGTGGCCGTCCTCCACGTCCGCGATCGTCCGTTTGCGTGACTTGATGCAATCCAAGAAGTTTCGCACATGTAGGTCGAACTGCTCATCGGAGGAGCCTTTTTCTTTCTTTGCGGGCACCCAGGGTTCGGGCACGGCCTCGCTCCGCGCGACGCCGCCGGTGGGCTGGCCCTTGAAAACGGGAATGGCGTTGCCCGGGTTGATCCTGGGATCAGGGAAGACTTCGTAGCCGCCGCGTCCGACGGTCATCGAGCCCTTCGTGCCGAAGAACTCCAGGCCACTGCCGTTGCCGCGTCCGCGGCTCGCTTCGCGATGCGCCCACGTCGCGGTGAAGCCGCTGTACTCGAACTGCGCGTCCTGTGTGTCCGGCGTTTCGCCGTCGTCTTCGAGGGCATAGCGGCCGCCGATCGACGTGGCGGAGAGCGGCCCCTTCTGATCGAGGTACCACTGCATGATGTCGATGGAGTGCGCGCCGAGGTTGGTCATCTGGCCGCCGGAGAAGTCCCAGAACCAACGGAAGTGATAGATGCCCCGGTGCGGCGAGTAGGGCTTGGCGGAGGCCGAAGGGCCGAGCCACATGTCGTAGTCGAATTCGGGAGGCGCTACCACTTCGGGCGGCTTGCCGAAGCCGGGCATGATGTTGCGGAAGGAGTCCATTTTGACCGAGTGGATCTTGCCGAGGTAGCCACTGGCGATGAGTTGCTTGGCGGACTGGTAGTGCTTGCCGCTGCGCTGCTGCGTGCCCACTTGGACCACGCGGTTGTGCTTGCGCGCCACTTGCCGCATCCACTTGCCTTCATCGATGAAGAGCGTCATCGGCTTCTCGACATAGACGTCCTTGCCGGCGGCGCAGGCCATCATCGTCATCAAGGCGTGCCAGTGATCGGGCGTGGAGACGACGACGGCTTCGACGTCCTTGTCGTCAAGCATCTTGCGGAAGTCGCGATAGGGCTTGGTGCGCCCGCCGAGTTTGCTGACGCCTTCGTCCAAACGCGGCGCGTAAGTCTCGGAGAGGGCCACCATGTCGGCGTCCTTCTGGTTCTTGAAGTCGAAGACGTGCTGCGCGCCGATGAGACCGTAGCCGATGAAGCCGACTCCGACACGGTCATTGGCGCCGAGCACGCGTTGCGCGGCGGCGGCCGTGGCCGCCGAGAGAGCGAAGGAACGTCGAGTGAGAGACATCGCTCGAAATCGTATCATGGGAACGGCTTGCTTGCGCGCTATTACATTACGGATCGGCATGGGTTGGGCGGCGTGGAAGCTCTGGTGGAGAACATCGCGCATTGGCTGCGTGAAGGGATCACCATGGTGCAGTTGCGCGAGAAGGATCTGTCGATGCGCGAGTTGTTGGCTTTGGCGCGGCGGGTGCGGGCGTTGCCGAATCCGCATGGGACGAAGATTCTCATCAACGATCGCCTGGATGTGGCGCTGGCGGTGGGTCTTGACGGGGTGCATCTGCGCGGTGGGGCACCTGCGCCGTCTGGGTTGCGGGATTCGTTGCCAGATGGATTTTTGATTGGCGTGTCTTGCCATTCGTTGGACGATGTGCAACGAGCTTCCAGCGCTGACTTCGTCGTGCTGGGGCCGGTGTTCGAGTCGTTGTCGAAGCCGGGGTATGGGCCCGTAATCGGGCTCGACGGCATTCAGCGGGCGAGTGCGATCCGGCCAGTTTACGCCTTGGGGGGAGTGACCGAATCAAACGCCGCGGCTTGTATCGATTCCGGTGCGGTGGGGATCGCAGCGATTACGTTGTTTCAGCGGCCAACTTGACGAAGATGTCTCTTAGCGCGTCGAGAAATCTCCGACATTCGGCTGACTTATTTTTCACGGTCTCCGGATTTAAGTTCTTCAAGATCCGATTGGCCAATAGGGGCGGATGCGCCTGGTCGTAGTGCTTCTCCTGTCCGCAGGGCTAGGTGGCTGCGCTGATTAGCTTGAAACCCCGAGCATGGGAAATCTGCTCTACGTTCGATGCATCGGGAATATTCTTCGCCTTAGCGCATGCACCGAGTGCCTTGGTGATCGCCTCTCGGTCCGCAATGAACCAGCTCTCCATCACCTCCACCCAATAGTAAGTATGCTTTGGGCGATGGCGCGGAAGAGGCCCTTCGGCATCTTTGAGGACGAAATGACGAGCATCTGGCCAGTCCTTCTGGCCGTTGGCGTAAGCCTTCTCGGCTCGTTTATCGCCGGCGCCAATTAAATCGATCCTGATCTTGTGTTCCCGAGCCAAGTCGACATCGTCTTTCAGAAACGCTGTCAACCCTTCCGTTAGCCGGCGGTCGCCTTCAAAGTAAATCCGAATCATCTTCACCAGCGGGTTCCCCCGATAGCTCCCGACAACCAAAGTTCGCCGAGTGAAGAAAACTCCTTGAGCCAACGGCGGATAGTGGTTCCATCCAGTCGGCGCACCGACGTGGCATTGTCAAAATCTTTTTCGCAAACTAGGATGGAGTCCGGTGTTTGCTGCAACGCCGAAATCAATTCCGTTGAATGAGTAGTCACCACTAACTGCGTATGGTCTGACGCCACCAACAATTCCTCCGCGACAATGCGAATGGCATCGGGATGCAAGCCGAGTTCCGGCTCTTCGATCAAAATCAGCGGAGGTGGATCAGGATGGCGGAGGATTACCAGTAATTGGAGGAAGCGCAATGTTCCGTCTGAAATACGCGATGCGGACACTGACCCTTCCAGTCGAGTTTCGTCTAACCGTAGCGACCAATATTGTCCCGACACGTCGTGCTTGACGGTCCGGTAATTTTCACCGAATCGTTGCAACGCTTCATCAATCGAATCAGCCAAGCCTGCCTGATAAAAGTCATGGATCAGTTTGGCTAAATTGTCGCCCGTCGGAGAGAGATATCGATCTCCCGAACCGATGGGCACGCCCTGCCGAATCTCATTGAATCCGGCGAGACGATAGGTCCGAATCTTTCGCAGACTGTCTTGCCACGCACGCCATTCAGTCTGCGCTGGGAATAGGTAGCTAAGCAGGGAGCGCTCGGACTGGGGAGACTCAGACTTGAAGTAGTTCGCAATGGGAGTCCTACCTGAGATTTCCGACTCGTGGCGGGTGAGCACCGCGCTCTTGCTTCCGGATTTGCGAAGATACTCCGCATAGATATGCAAACTCGGCCCAAAGGCTCCAAAGACGACTTCGTAATCCTGGCCACCGTCGAATTGGAAGGCCAGCTTTGCCGCTGGACCGGCTCCGATGCCCTTGGAAAGCCAGGCTCCGGGTCCGCCTTGGGTCCGGAGGAAGGCCGCCGAATCCGCCGTGAAACCGGGCAGCAACGAGATGGCGTCGAGGAAATTGGATTTTCCTGAACCGTTGGCCCCAATCAGGACATTGAGCGGCTTAAGTTCGAGCTTGCAGTCTCGAAATGAGAGCACGTCGCGCAGATGGAGAGACTGGAGGAACACAGAACCCCATTCTACGTCTTTGCCGTACCAACGCCCGCGTGGATCTCCTGTAAGTTCCATACGCGGATGGGGTCGCGCAGACGCGAGGCGAGGGCCTCTACGGCCGCTTTGGCGCCGCTGATCGTCGTGATGCATGGTACACGACTCGTCAACGACGAACGCCGTAGCGCCTTCTCGTCGCTAAAGCTGACGGCGCTGGAGGTGGTGTAGATGATGAGTTGGACCTTGCCGGCTTTGAGTAAGTCGACCGCGTTGGGGCGGCCTTCGTTTACCTTGAAGACGATTTTCGGCTTTAAGCCGGCCGCTTTCAACACGGCGGCCGTGCCGCGCGTCGCTGCCAGGTCAAAGCCGAGTTCGGCGAAGCGGCGGCCGATTTCGACGGCGTCCTGCTTATGCCGGTCGCTGACGCTCAGGAAGACACAGCCCGACGAGGGCAGGGGAGTGCCGGCGCTCACTTGCGCTTTGGCGAACGCCTCGCCAAAATTCGCGCCGACGCCCATCACTTCGCCCGTGGAACGCATCTCCGGCCCCAGGGCCGGATCAACGCCGGGGAACTTCGCGAAGGGGAATACCGGAGACTTCACAAAGAACTGCGGCACGGGAAGCACGCCGGAGATCTGTCCGTTGGTCAGATACGACAACTCCTTCAGCGTTTTGCCCAGCATCAAGCCGACGGCTACCTTGGGGAGCGGAATGCCGGTCGCCTTGCTGACATAGGGCACGGTCCGCGAGGCGCGCGGATTGACTTCGAGCACATAAACGGTACCTTCCTTGATCGCGTACTGCACGTTCATCAAGCCCACGACGCGCAGGCCGCGCGCCAGCTTCACCGTGTAGTCTTCAATCTGCTGCCGTTCGGAGGCGCCTAGGGAGATGGGCGGCAGCACGCAGGAGCTATCGCCCGAGTGGATGCCGGCTTCCTCAATGTGCTCCATGATGCCGGCGATCAGGACATCGTTGCCGTCGGAGAGGCAATCGACATCGACTTCGACGGCGTCCTCCAGGAAGCGATCAATTAGAATCGGACGGTCCTGCGAAAAATGCACCGCCTCGCGCATGTACTTACGCACGGTATCTTCTTCGTATGCGATCGTCATGGCGCGGCCGCCGAGTACGTAGCTGGGCCGCACTAACACCGGGTAACCGATCTCGCGCGCCGCATCGACGGCTTCCTGTTCGCTGCGCGCCGTACGATTGGCGGGCGAGGGAATGCCTAATTCATCGAGTAAGGCGCCGAATAACTTGCGATCCTCGGCTAAGTCAATATCTTCGGGCTGGGTGCCAATCACCGTCACGCCGTTGGCCTTCAGCGGAATCGACAAATTGAGCGGCGTCTGTCCGCCGAATTGGACAATGGCGCCGTCGGGTTTTTCCTTGTCCTGAATATTCAGGACGTCTTCCAAGGTGAGCGGCTCGAAATAGAGACGATCCGAGGTGTCGTAGTCGGTCGACACGGTTTCCGGATTGCAATTCACCATGATCGACTCGACGCCGAACTCCTGTAGCGCATAGGACGCGTGGCAGCAGGCGTAGTCGAACTCAATGCCCTGGCCGATCCGGTTCGGACCCGCACCGAGAATCATTACCTTCTTGCGCGTGGTCGGCTCGGCTTCGCAAGCCGTTTCGTAACTCGAATAAAGATAAGGCGTGAAGCTCTCGAACTCGGCGGCGCAGGTATCGACGCGATTGTAGATTGCCTCTACGCCAAGCGATTTCCGATAAGTTCGTACTTCGTCGGGAGTCGCGCTTACTTTGCGCGCCAAAGTAACGTCGGAGATGCCATTGCGCTTAGCGCGCCGCATTTCCGGTTTCGTGATACTCGTTAACGCCCGGCCGCCGAAGGACTGTTCCTCGGCGATCACTTCGGCCAATTGCCGCAGGAACCAAGGGTCAATCTTAGTCATCTCCTGCACTTCTTCGACGCTTCGGCCTTGTTCGAAGGCGTAGCGGATGTAGCCTAACCGTTCAGGCGTCGCGGTAATCAAACGAGTATTGATCAACTGCGGATCGAAGACCTCCGCGGAGGCGCTCTTACCAGTCTCAAGTGAACGAATCGCCTTGCCGAGGGCTTGCTTGAAGGTGCGGCCCATCGACATTACTTCGCCGACGCTCTTCATCTGCGTGCCCAACGTGGTCTCGGCGCCGGGGAACTTTTCGAACTGCCAGCGCGGAATCTTCACCACGACATAGTCGATCGTCGGCTCAAAGCAAGCTGGCGTCAGGCGCGTGATGTCGTTCTTGATCTCGTCCAAACGGTAGCCCACCGCGAGCTTGGCGGCGATCTTCGCTATCGGGAAGCCGGTCGCTTTGGACGCCAATGCCGAACTGCGCGACACGCGGGGATTCATCTCCACCACCACCATGCGCCCGTCTTCCGGGTTGATGGCGAACTGGACGTTCGAGCCGCCGGTATCGACGCCGATCTCGCGCAACACGGCCAGGGCGGCGTCGCGCATCATCTGGTACTCACGGTCCGTGAGGGTCTGGGCGGGTGCCACGGTGATGGAGTCGCCCGTGTGGACGCCCATCGGATCGAAATTCTCGATCGAGCAGACAATGATGCAGTTGTCGGCTTGGTCCCGCATTACTTCGAGCTCGAATTCTTTCCAACCGAGGACGCTCTCTTCGGCGAGAACCTCGCCGACGGGCGATAGCTCGAGGCCGCGGCCGAGAATCTCGTGCAGATCTTCGAGGTTGTAAGCGATGCCGCCGCCGGAGCCGCCCATGGTGAAGCTGGGGCGCAGAATCATTGGAAAGCCGATGCGCTCGGCGAACTTCACGCCGCTCTCGATGTCTTTGAGGAGCATCGAGGTCGGTGTCGCCAAGCCGATCTTGCGCATGGCGTCCTTGAAGAGCAGCCGGTCCTCGGCCTTCTTGATGGCGTCGATCTTCGCGCCAATCAGCTCCACGCCGTACTTGTCGAGGACACCGGCTTCGGCGAGCGCGATCGACAGATTCAGACCCGTTTGGCCGCCCACCGTCGACAAGATCGCGTCTGGGCGTTCGCGCCGGATCACTTCGGTGGCGTACTCGACGGTGAGCGGTTCGACGTAAGTGCGGTCCGCGATTTCGGGGTCCGTCATGATGGTGGCGGGATTCGAATTGATCAGCACCACTTCGTAGCCATCGGCCTTCAGCACCTTGCAGGCTTGCGTGCCGGAGTAGTCGAACTCGCAGGCTTGGCCAATCACAATGGGGCCGGAGCCGATGATGAGAATCCGTTTCAGGTCGTTGCGGCGGGGCATGGCTTAGGCCTTCTTCCAGTCGCGCATCAGGCGAGCAAAATCGTCAAAGAGATACTGCGAATCATGCGGACCCGGCGCCGCTTCGGGATGGTACTGAACGCAGAACGCGGGGTGCTCGCGGTGGCGGAAGCCTTCGAGCGTCTGGTCATTCAGATTGATGTGCGTGAGCTCGATGCGCTGGGCGTCGAGCGAGTCCGGGTCCACGGCGAAGCCATGGTTTTGCACGGTAATTTCCACTTTTCCCGTGAGCTTGTTCAACACCGGGTGATTGCCGCCGCGGTGGCCGAACTTGAGCTTGTACGTCTTGCCGCCGACGGCCAGGCCCATAATCTGATGGCCCAGGCAGATGCCGAACATCGGCACGCGGCCCATCAGTTGGCTGATTTGCTTCGCCTGAAATTCGAGCGGCTCCGGATCGCCTGGACCGTTCGACAGAAAGACCCCGTCGGGCCTCATCGCCAGCACGTCCGCCGCGCTGGTGCCCGCCGGGACGACGGTTAGCTTCGCCCCGGCATGGGCAAGGCAGCGCAGAATGTTGCGCTTGATGCCGAAATCGTAAGCGACCACGTTGAACTCGGGCGGCGTTACCGCGCGCAGAACCTCGGATGGCAACGCCGGGCTGATGGTTTCGGTCCAGGGATAGTGCGCCTTTGTGCTGACGCGCGTCGCCAGGTCCAGCCCGGCCATCGACGGCACTTGGCGCGCGCGCTCCACGAGCTCCTTGGCGTCGGCGCCGGGCATGGTGGAAAGAATCCCGCGCAGTGAGCCCTTGGTCCGCAGGCGGCGCACCAGGGCGCGGGTGTCGATCTCGGCGGAGGCGGGGATGCGATGCCGCTTCAGGTACGCGTCAGCGTCGCTTTCCGAACGCCAATTGCTGGCCGCCGTCAACTCCCGCACCAGCAGGCCTTCGATAAACGGCCGGGCCGCTTCATCGTCGCCGGCGTTGGTGCCGTAGTTGCCGATTTGGGGATTGGTCAGGCAGACGATCTGCCCGGCATAGGATGGGTCGGTGAATATTTCCTGGTAGCCGGTGAGGGACGTGTTAAAGACGACCTCTCCTTGGCTTTCCGCGGGCGCACCAAAACCGAGTCCCTCGAAGATGGCTCCATCTTCCAGGGCGAGGATGGCTGTGTTCAACCGTAGCTCTCCTTATTCGCGTGGGGGGGATTTTTTCTAAGTTAGCACACGCGGCCGCAAAGGCTATAATCGTAGACGTCACCCCTCCTCGATGGTCGTTGAAACACAGCTAGTCACATTCCCGTCGCTCGCCCTGGATTGCGGGGTCACGTTGGCCCCAGTGGATTGTGCCTACGAGACTTACGGCACGCTCAACGAGGCGCGCTCCAACGCGATCCTGGTGTGCCACGCCTTTTCGGGTGATGCCCATGCGGCTGGCATCAGCAAGGAAGATGGCCGTCCCGGCTGGTGGAGCGACATGGTGGGTCCGGGATTAGCGTTCGACACGGACAAGTATTTCGTCGTTTGCGCGAACGTCCTGGGCGGCTGCCGGGGTACTACGGGTCCTGGGAGTACCAATCCAGCCACGAAGGCTCCCTTCGGCATGGGTTTTCCGGTGGTGACTATCGGCGACATGGTTCGCCTGCAGAAGCTGCTGATTGACCATCTGGGAATCGCGCGCCTGCTGTGTGTCTCGGGCGGCTCGATGGGCGGCATGCAGACCCTGGCGTGGGCGGTGCTGTTCCCCGAGGCCGTGGCAAGCGTGATTCCGATCGCGTCGACGTCGCGCCACAGCGCCCAGCAGATCGCCTTCAACGAAGTGGGCCGGCAGAGCATCATGAGTGATCCGGACTGGCGCGAAGGCAACTACTACAGCGGGCCGCCGCCGAAGCGCGGCCTGGCCGTCGCGCGCATGGTGGGCCACATTACGTACATGAGCGACGACTCGATGAAGGAGAAGTTCGGCCGCCGCCTGCGCCAACGCGCTGAACTCGGTTATGACTTTTCGGCTGAGTTCGAAGTGGAGAGCTACCTGCGCTATCGCGGCAGCCAATTCGTGGATCGCTTCGATGCGAATTCCTACCTCTACATCACCAAGGCGATGGACTACTTCGACCTCGCGTCGGGCCACGGCTCATTAGGCGCGGCGTTCGAGAAGACGCGCGCGCGCTTCCTGGTGATCAGCTTCACGTCGGACTGGCTGTATCCCACTTACCAGTCGCTGGAGATTGTCAGCGCTCTGCGTGGGCGCAATCGCGACGTCGCATACTGCGAGTTACCCTCCACCTACGGCCACGATGCCTTCCTGCTGGAGGTGGAGGAGCAGACTGAACTCGTGAGAGGCTTTCTCGCCAGCACCTTCCGCAATATCGGACGGGCGGCGTCCTTATGAGCCGCCAATTTGTTCAGAATGTCCTGAGCCGCCTCGACTACAAGATCATCACGTCGATCATCCCGGAAGGCTCTCGCGTGCTGGATCTTGGCTGTGGCGATGGCGAATTAATCGCCTGGCTGATGGAGCACAAAAACGTGGATGCGCGCGGCGTGGAGTTAATGCCCGAACTGGTGCAGACAGCCATCGCGCGCGGCGCGTCGGTGTACCAGGGCGACATTGAAACCAGTCTGCGCGACTATCCCGACCAAGCCTTTGACTATGTGATTTTGAGCCAGACGTTGCAACAGTCCCGGCATCCGCTGCGCGTATTGCGCGGGATGCTGCGGGTAGGGAAGCGAGCCATCGTGGCGTTTCCGAATTTCGGCCATTACAGCGTCCGTCTGGCGCATCTCTTCAGCGGCCGTGCGCCGCGCAACCGGCTGTTTCCGTACGAATGGTACGACTCTCCCAATATCCACTTTCTGACGGTGGACGATTTCGAAATGCTGTGCGCCAAGGAAAACTGGCCCGTGGAGCGGAGTATCTTTCTGGCGGGGCAACGCGAAATCCACCAATTTCCGAACCTGATGTCGGAAGTAGCGGTATTTGTGATTACTTCACGCTAGCCTTGAGGGTGGCAGAGTCCAGCACCCAGCGGCGTAGGATCTCGTAACCGCGGTCGTTGGGATTGAAGCGGCGTCCGCCTTGGTGGCCGTCTTCCTTGCCGCTTTGCACGTTGAGGGGTTTGCGGAGTAACTTACTCGTCTCTACTCCCTTTTCGTCGACGCGCTCCATCAGAATCTTGTAGTTATTCCAGAGAGCTTTCTTCGACATATAGCCATTCCCGTTGGGCCCAGCCAACTCCATAGAGGGAACGCGGCCGGGAACCGCGTGGCAGCCGAGGCAGGATTGCTGGTCATTGCGATCGACCTTAGTCATTTCCGGGGCCACCCAATTCTGGAAATAGTCCCAATTCTCTTTCGCCGCGGCGCTGAGCGCCTGGGCTTCGGCCGGATCGTCTTCGTAGAACTGTGGTTGCTTCTGACGGAGAGTTGACGCCACCTTGGGATGCTGACGCACGATGACGTCGTTGGCCAAGGCCAAGGCCGTGTTGCGCAGGCGGCCGTCCACCTTCGGTTCCAGCAGTGTCTTCACGAGCAAGGCGGCGATGCGATCCTTCTGCTCGGCAGCCACTTCCTGGCCTTTCAGTGGTGCGTGTACTTCGGGAATTTCTGTCCCGTGGCGGAGCAGCCAGCCGAGGCTAGGTAGCCAGAAGGCCTCTTCCATCGGCGTGGCGAACCGCGCCGGCATTAGGTTCAGCAGCATAGGCGTTTGTAAGTCGGCGTTGCCGTGAACGACGTTGGCCAAGGAGCGGGCGACATACCAATCGAGCGAGTCAGGATCCATTTGCTTGGGGACGCGCGTATTTTCTTCGAGCGTGCCGCGCTCCGGGGCGAAGCGGGGCAAGAGGACGTTGTAGAAGAGGCGCTGTTGCTCGTCGCTTTTGGGCAAGTTCCAACGCGCTCGCCCGAAGAGCTTCAAGAGCGGGCCGGCCAATTCGCCGCGGCGTTCGGTTTCGCTGGCCCCGCGATAGAATTGCTCCATTAGGGGCTCAAGAAACTCGTGGGTCCCCTGCAGGGCGATGATGCGCGGATCGGAGATAGACGTCGCCGCGAGAGTCCGGTAAGCCTCGGGGCCGCTGCTCGAATAAGTCAGCAACCTCTTTTGCAAAGGATCGTCCATGATATTGGCGGCCGATTCAATGGCGAACCGTAACTGAGCGTCGCTCTTCGCCGACTCGGCGCTGGTCCAATACCGCATCACGGCCTTGGCCATCATGGGCGCGGCTTGCTCGGTGATGTAACCCATTTGCCCAGGTCCACCGTCGCCGCCAGCTTGGCTATAGTAAGTGCCCGCGATGGCCGCCAGACGGCCAATCATGCGGTCCGGGGGATTCTGGTTCAGGCGCTGAGAGATCGTCTGAAACAACTGATTGAGTTGGGGATATTGATGCTCGGCGCTGGGATTGGCTTTCTGGCCGTTGGCGATAAACAATGCCTCAATCTGATAGCGCTTGGCCTCTTCAGTTAACCAGTTATCCTCAGGGCGCTCCAGCGTGGTGAGCACCGCTGCGTTCACCGCCGCGCGGATCGGCGGATTCCAGATCCACCAATTCCACGCCGCACGCGTGGACCAAGCTCTGACGGCCGGATGGGGATCGTCGTTCATCATGCGGCCGAGTAACTGGCCTAGGCGGACGAATCCGGCATTGGAGCGCGTCATCACGGCGTCCGCGCGCATGATCAAAGCACCGGCGATGCCCTCGCGGGTACGGTCGTCGCCGGTTGCGTAAGTGGCGTAGAGATAGTCCCAGCCTTTGTCGTCCAGCAAAGTCTGGCGCATCCCCCAGCGCGCCGCCTCACGGACTAACTTCACCGGGTCGCCGAGGCCTTGCAGCTGCGCGGTGACGCCGCGCTCGTCGTGCAAGGCGCCGAGCGCAAGCTGCGCCCAGTAGCGGACTTCGGCGTTCGCATGACTTACTCCGGGGAGTACCAACGCGAAAAAGGCGGTATCGTTGGGACGCAGGCCCAATTGAGCCATGGCCCGAAAACGGGCGACGGTATCTAGCAAAGACTCGGCGGGCGCTGGTTCAAAGTCCTTGGCCGTGGCCTCGCGAGGAGTCTCCGGGTAGAGGCGCGCCAAGGCGTGCTCCGCATAAGCCGTCGTCACGAAGCCGGTAAGTGCGTTGCGATTCCAACGGCCAAAGGTATCTTGCAGCCGCAGCAGGCCACTTACTCCGCGCTTCACGGCAGGATCAGAGTCGTTGTAACCTAACGCGGCGAGCGCGGTAAGTGCCAGGGCCGTGGGTGCCGGGTCAATATCTTTAGGATCCTGAGTCGTAGTTTCCCACTTGTCGCCGGCGCGGCGGCCAGGGTCGAAGCCCCACCAGCCTTCCGGCTTTTGCAGCGCGCGCAGGCGGGCTTCGTCTTCCCGTAACTGCGCGGTAACGCGAGCCCAGAATTTCTTCGCTTCATCGGTTTCGCCACGGAGCTTCAGGTAATTGGCCGGAAAGACGTCACGGAAAAAGAGAATGCGATTGGCCGGATCGTCCGCGTAGCGAACGTTGATATTTAAAATGCGTTCTGCTTTATCTTCTAGCGCCTTCAGATACTTCTCGTCTCCCGAATCGTTCCAGGCGAGACGCAGAATCTCTCCGGCGAAGCGATAAACCACGGCCGCTCCGACGTTCGAACCGGGCCCGGCGGCGTTGATGCCGCTGGGGTCAGCCGACTGCAAAACGAAATTGGCCGTGCGAATCTGTTGCGCGGAATGCAAGCGGCGCGGCGCGACGAACTTCTCCGCCATGGCGACATTGAAGCCGGCCGCGCGCGTGCCGGCCGGGCCGTCGCCGAGGTCCAGGGGCGAAAGGCTGGTGTTGTTGGCTGCGTCCTGCAGCACGTTGGTCGGGCGCAGGCTCTCGTACATCAGGTTCATGAGTTGCCGCAAGTTGCCCACGTTCTCCGGCCGGTAGCCGTGTACGAAGGCGCCCATCGGTCCCCAGACGCCGGACTGCGTATGGCAACTCATGCAATGCGTACCCAGGAGCGACCCGGTATCGCGTAGGCGCCGCTCGACGGCGGCGCCGCGCGGACGATTCAAGAGCCAAGCGTGGACTTGGCTCGAATGGTCATACATGGCCATCTTCACCGCGTAACGTGGATCCGTGTAAGGCGCGAGGCGTCGCAGGCGTAGTTCCACCTCGTAGCCAGGCGAGTTAGATTCCACCCGCAAATAGTAAGTGCCGCCGGGCTGCAAAGTGCGCGACATCGCGGTGCGGTGACCTTCGAGTTGCTGATGAACGCGCTCATTCGGATTGGCGCCCTCGCGGTACTCCTTGCCGTCGGCGGTGAAGATTTGTAACTGCGCCACAACGAGCGGATCCGGCAACATGAGGTTACCGGTGAAGAGCCGCGGCTCGTTGCCGCGGTATTCGAGCTTGAACCAATCGTCGCCGGCTTTCCCGAATTGTCCGTTGTCAAAGTACTCCAAATCATCGGCGCCTCCCGTAATGTGGAGCGTCTCATCCTGGCCGCTGGCGCCGAAGGAGATCGGTTGGGCCTCGGCGATGGAGTTATTCGGCTCTAACTCCAGATGCATTCCCCGCGTGGAGGCGCCGAGAGCAATTGGCTTCAGCTCGAGCGTCAATGCGGCCGTCTTACCGGCGGGCCAGGGCGTGCGGCGCGGAAACGGATTCACTTTTTGCACGGTGCCGGGTTCGCGCCAACGCGGTTGGTTGAAGATCGCTTCTTCGTCCTCCACAATGGTGGCCTTCAGGGTGTAAGTGCCCGCGCGGGGGGCGCGGTAGAGCAGGTGAAAGTCCGCGTCCAAAGCATGCAGGATTTTGCGGTAACCCGCGAATTCCACGGCGACGCGCGCGTTGGCGGGAAGCTGGCTGGGCTTGACGATGCCGGCATTCACTTCGACGGTGGCCCCGACGGCCAGGTTCAGCGTGCGCGCGGCGGGGCCGGGCAGCATGAATTGGTTCTGCGCAAAAACGACGTGCGATAAGAGAAAAGCCCAGAGACGGTAAGTCATAGCGTGCTGGGCTTATTATATTCGAGCTTACTCGTGCCGCAGCGCAATCGCGGGATCGACGCGGGAAGCGCGGCGCGCGGGAAGCAGGCTGGACACCAGGGCCACCATCAGCATCAACGCCGCGGTCAACAAAGCGGCGTTCCACGGCGAGTCGGTGGTGCCGGTGAGTTGGCTGGCCAGCCAGCGCAAGGCCGGATAGCTGAGCCCAAGGCCGAGGGCGAGGCCGGCGACGACGAGCACCAGACCCCGGCGGACCACGCTGGTGAGCACCGCACTCGGCTCCGCGCCGAGCGCCAGGCGGATGCCGATTTCGCGGCGCTGGGCCGTCACTTCGCCCGCTAACAAGCCATACAGGCCAATGGCGGCGACCAACAAAGCGGTAAGGGCGAAGCCGCCGAGGAGCCCGGCGATGGTGCGCGTCTGCGAGGCCGCTTCGCGCAGGTCATCGGTAAGGGGCCGCAGCGACTCGATGGGCATCAAGGGGTCCACGGAGAGCATTTGCTGACGCGCGGCGGCCATGATGGTGGCGGGGTCGCCGTTGGTGCGCAGGACGAAATTCGCCTGGGGCCAATAGGTGCTGGCGTAGGGTACAAAGGCCTCGGGGGCTTGGCGTGTCTGGCGCAGATTCTGCCGGAGGTCGGCGACGACACCCACGATGGTGAGCCATTCGATGGGCTTACCGGCGGGACGTTTGCGGTCGAAGGTGAACTTGCGTCCGATGGGGTCCTCTCCGGGGAAATACAACTTGGCAAACGCTGTGTTCACGACCGTTTCGACGGAGTCCTTCGTAGCCGGGAGGAACATGCGGCCCGCCTGCAACGGCAGACCCAACGCGGCGAAGTAGCCGTCGCTGATGGCGCGATGCGACACCGAAACGTCACGCAAGGCGGGGACTAAATCACGCCCCGGGATTTCGATGTGCCCCGACTGCGTCCCCCCCTGCAACGGCAAGCGATCCACAAAGCCGACGGCGGTTACGCCGGGAATCGCGGCGAAGCGTTCGAGCGAGCTGTCGAAAGTGGCTTTCAGCTTCTTCCCGGGCGTATCCCAGGGGAACGAGTAGCTCAGCGCGATCAGGCCCTGTGGCTCAAACCCGAGCGGTATGCGCACGCTGGCGATCAGGCTTTCGGTAAAGCGAGCCGCGCCGGCGAGCAACAGAGTCGATAGCACCACCTGGAGCATCACAAAGGCAGGTCGCAGCCAGGTACGGCGCGTGGTGCGAGCACCGTCCCGCAGTTGATTCGCCGTAGAGCGGCTGGCTCCGCCGAGTGCCGCCAGCAGTCCACAGACTAAGCCCGCGATGAGCGCGAGGCCAAAGGCGAAGAGCGCCACGCGACCATCTAGCTCGACGGACTCGACACGCGGGAGTCCGGCGGGGAGCAAGTACTTGAGTAGTTCCACGCCCCAGTAAGCCACCAACACGCCGATGCCGCCGCCGATCAGGCCCAGCCACAGGCTTTCGAGGAGTTGCAGGCGCACCAAGGCGAAACGCTCGGCGCCCATGGCGGAACGGACGGCGAACTCTCGCTGGCGCTCATTGGCGCGCACGAGCAACAGGCTGGAGATATTCGCGCAAACCACCAACAGCACCGCGCCGATCGTTGCGAGCAAGAGCCATAGGGGCTGGCTCGCTTCAGTGGTGGTGGCTTCGAGGAGCGGCCGCGCGTAGGCCGTTAGTGCGGACTCGGTGGCCGGATACTGCTCGCTCAGACGCCGGGCGACGGTCGTCAATTGCGTATTCAGGCTGGGGATGGTCTGGCCCGGCTTCAAGCGCGCGACCAGGTCGAGCCAGTTGCCGGTGCGGCGCGGCGAGTCCAGATCGGGCGGGGCGGCGGCGAAGAGGTCAGCGCGAGTGCTGTCGCCGAAACTGGGCGGCATTACGCCCACTACGGTGAACACCGCCTGGCTCAAATTGAGACTCATGCCCAGGATGTTTGGATTCCCGCCAAAGTGGGTCTGCCATGCCTTGTGCGACAGCACGACCGCCTGCTCTTCGCCTTCGCGATAGGGCCGACCCAAGGCCGGCGGCACGCCCAGCACGGTGAAGAACGGCCCTACGCTGCGTTGCATGGTGAGCCGGCGCGGTTCGCCGCGCCCGGTTAGCACGACTCCCTCGCCGTAGAGCCCAATGATGCCGGTGAGAGCGGTCACCTGTTGCTGCCAGTCCCTCCGGCGGGCCGGGTTCCCGCCTAGCTTTTCGCCTCTGATGGACTCCTGGATCTGCACCAGATTCCCGGCGTCGGGGTAGGGAAGCGGCTTCAGCAGCACGGTGTCCACCACGCTGAAGATCGCGCTGGTAGCGCCGATGCCAAGGCTCAGCGAGAGGATCGCCGTCACGGCCAGCCCTGGCCGCTGCGTGATGCCCCGCATGGCGATCCGCGCGTCGCGGCCCAGCGTTTCGAGCCAAGCCACCGTGTCGGCTTCACGCGTCTCTTCCTTAATGCGGGACCGCGAACCGAAGCGCATCTGCGCCTCGCGCCGGGCTTCCGCTGGAGTCATGCCGCGCGTGATGTTCTCGCGCGTCCGCTCCTCCAGATGGAACGCCATCTCGTCATCGGCTTCTTGCCCCACGCCATCGCGGCGCAGCAGCGTGTTCTTCAAGCGAGTGATCCAGGACATACTATTGCGCCCATCCGAGCACTAGGCCGACGCCCGCTTTCAGGCGCTCCCAGTTCTCTGTTTCTTGTTGCAGCCGCGCGCGGCCACCGGCCGTCAGCGAGTAAAAACGCGCCTTGCGATTCGTCTCGGTCAGCTTCCATTCGCTCTGGATCCAGCCGTCCTGCTCCATGCGGTGCAGCGCCGGGTAGAGCGAACCCTCCTCCACGCGGAGGAGTTCGTTGGAGACCTGCTCGATCGTCTGGGCGATGGCGTAGCCGTGTTTTTCGCCGCTTCCTAGCGTTTGCAGCACCAGCAGGGTGAGCGTGCCTTGAAGAATATCTTGTCGCGAAGCTCGCATACCTAGAATCCTACACCTAGAATCCTATGCCTAGCAAGCTAAATCTTTCAGCGGTGGTATCCTGACCGGATTATGGCAATCTCCTGGCACGGTGTTTTTCCCGCGGCGACCACGCAGTTTCGCGTCGACGAGAGTCTCAATCTGGCGGCAACGCTGGAGCATTTGGAGGTGATGATTCGGGCGGGAATCCATGGGGTGATCATGCTGGGCTCCGTCGGCGAGAACACGGCGCTCGACTACGACGAGAAGCTCGAGGTGTTGCGCGCCACGAAGGCCGCGGTGGCCGGAAGGATCCCGGTGTTGAGCGGCGTGGCGGAGTATACGACGGCGTCGGCGTGCCGGCTGGCCAAGGACTGCGAGCGGATCGGCATCGACGGCCTGATGGTGTTGCCCGCGATGGTCTATAAGGCGGACGGTCGCGAGTCACTGGCGCATTTTCGTACCGTCGCGCGCGCGTCGTCTTTGCCGGTGATGATCTACAACAATCCTCCGGCTTACTTCGTGGACATTACGCCCGAGATGTTCTTGCATCTGGTGGACGAGCCGACGATTGTCGCCATTAAGGAGTCGTCGGACAACGTGCGGCGCATTACTGACTTAGTGAATACCGTCGGCAATCGCTTCTTACTGTTCTCCGGCGTCGACGACTTAGTGCTGGAGTCCGCGCTGTTGGGCGCGCAGGGCTGGGTTTCGGGCCTGGTGAATGCCTTTCCCGACGAGAATCGCGTGCTGTGGGAGTTGGCCATGGCCGGCCGTTGGACCGAAGCGCGAGAGCTCTACCGGTGGTACACGCCGCTGCTGCACTTGGACACTAAAACGAAGCTGGTCCAATACATCAAGCTGTGCATGGCCGAGGTCGGCCTGGGCAGCGAAACGACACGCGCGCCGCGGCTGGCCATTGAGGGGGCCGAGCGCGAGGAGGTGCTGGGAATCATTCGCCGCGCGATCGCCGGCCGGCCGGACTTACGACGTTACGCATGAAGCGGCTCTCCATCATTGACTCGCACACCGGAGGCGAGCCGACGCGTATCGTCATCGCGGGGGCGCCGGACCTGGGGCCCGGCGACATGGCCAGCCGGCTCGCGCGTTTGCGCGACGAGCAGGACTGGCTACGCGGCGCCACGGTACTGGAGCCGCGGGGCTCCGACGTGATCGTCGGCGCGCTGCTCTGTGAGCCCGTGGATCCGGCCTGCGCCGCGGGCGTGATCTTCTTCAACAACGTGGGTTACCTGGGCATGTGCGGCCACGGGACGATTGGGCTGGTGGCGACGCTGGCTCACCTCGGACGGATCACCGCCGGAACGCACCGCATTGAGACCCCCGTGGGCGAAGTGACGGCGACGCTGCATGAGAACGGGGACGTGAGCGTCGGCAACGTACGCAGCTATCGCCTGGCGAAGTCCGTGCCGCTCGACGTGCCGGGCTATGGCCGTCTGCACGGCGACATCGCCTGGGGCGGCAACTGGTTCTTCCTGGTGGATGACCACGGGTTGAGCGTCGATCTGGCCCACCTAGCGGAGCTCGACGCTTGCGCGAAGCAAATTCGACGGGCCCTGGACGCGCAGGGTATCACCGGCGCCGACGGCCAGGTGATTGACCATGTCGAACTCTTCGGCCCATCCACCCAAGCCGATAGTCGCAACTTCGTCCTGTGTCCCGGCGGCGCTTATGACCGCTCTCCGTGTGGCACGGGGACCAGTGCGAAGCTGGCCTGTCTGGCGGCCGATGGCAAACTGGCCCCGGGTGATCACTTCCGGCAGGAGAGCATCGTGGGCAGTGTCTTTACGGGAAGTTACTCGGCCGAAGAGGGCGGCATCCGCCCCACCATTCGCGGCACGGCCTTCGTCACCGCGGAGGCGACGCTGCTACTGGATCCGCGAGACCCTTTCTGCCATGGATTGGGCCAATGAGCGCCGAAGTGATCGTCGCGGGGGCGGGCATCGTCGGCGCCGCTATTGCCGAGGCTTTGGCGTCGGCGGGAGTCCGCGTGACGATCATCGAACGCGCCCAGGTGGGCGGCGGCGCGACGGCGGCCGGCATGGGGCATGTCGTCGTGATGGACGACTCCGAAGCGCAGTTTGCGCTGACGAAGTACTCGCGCGACCTCTGGCAAAGCTACGTCGCTGAGATGCCGCCGCAAGTGGAGCATGATCCCGCGGGAACGTTGTGGGTGGCGGCCGATGAAGAAGAATTGCAAGCTTGCCGCCAGAAGCAGCGTTACTACGCTGAACGTCAGGTGGAATCCGAGTTACTCGACGCGGGACAGCTTCAGCGCGCTGAACCCAATTTAGTAAGTGGCTTGGCCGGTGGCTTGCGCGTGCCTGGCGATAGCGTGATCTATGCGCCCTGCGCCGCGAAGTGGCTGCTGGACCGCGCCATCAGCCAGGGCGCGAAGTTTATCACCGGTACGGTGGTGGCCTTTGAAGAGGGTGGCGTCCGGCTAACGAATAAACGACTCGCCTGTGACCTCTCCGTTTGCGCTTTCGGCACCGCCGCGGCGGAGTACTTTCCGAATCTCGCGATGCGGCCGCGCAAGGGGCACTTGGTGATTACGGACCGGTATCCTGGCTTTGTGCGTCATCAGTTAGTGGAGTTGGGTTACTTGAAGAGCGCGCACGGCGACTCGAATGAGTCCGTCGCCTTTAATGCGCAACCGCGCCGGACGGGGCAAGTGTTACTCGGCTCGTCGCGCGAGTTTTCCCAGACCACCGGCGAAATCAACGACGACTTACTCCGCCGCATGATTGAGCGCGCGTTGCGCTACATGCCCGCCCTGGCGAACCTGAATATCCTGCGTACCTGGACCGGCTTCCGCGCCGCGACGCCGGACAAGCTTCCGCTGATCGGCCTCACTCGGCCCGGGATTTACCTGGCGACCGGCCACGAGGGGCTTGGCATTACGACGTCGCTCGGCACGGCGCGACTGCTGGCCGACCAGATCCTGCGTCGCCAGCCGGCGATTCCCGTGGCGCCGTACTTGCCGGGCCGCTTCCGGGAGCGTGTCGCATGAGGATCTCGGTGAACGGACGTCCGCTCGATGTCCACCGCGGTACCACGATAGCGGTGGCCATCTATTTGGCGGGCGAAACCAGCTTTCGCCGGTCCGTCAGCGGCGAGCCGCGCGCGCCGCTGTGCGGCATGGGGATCTGCCAGGAGTGCCGCGTGCGCGTCGATGGCGTGCCGCACGTGAAGAGCTGCCAGGTGCTCTGCGACGACGGTATGGCGATTGAGACGTCATGACCCGCTTCCTGCTTTGCTTCGCCGCCGCCTTGGCAATCCTTTGGCTAAAGGTGACGCTGGGCAGCGTCGGCGCCGCTTATGTTGATCCCATCGGCCGCATTCGCGCGCAGGACGAGGCCGTCTACAGCCACACCGCGATTCGCATGGCCGACGCGGGTGACTGGCTCACGCCCCGCTTCATGGATCGCTTCGCGCTCTACAAGCCGCCGCTCTTTTACTGGCTGACCGCGGCGATCGTCAAGCTGGGCGGTGTCTCCGTGCTCACGCTACGGCTCGGCTCCATGCTGGCCGCGGCCGCTATGGTGGCCTTGCTCGCTTGGCGCGCGCGGACTCTGCCCGTGTCGCTCGCCTTGCTCACCCTCGCCGGCAACGAGTATCTCGCCCGCCTTAGCGGACTCGCCCTCACCGACGTCCTCTTGACCGCGCTCATCGTGCTGGCGCTGGACCTGCTGCGACAAGACGAGACGCTGGCTCTACGTCGCACGGCACTCGCCTTCGGCGTGCTCACCGGGCTGGCGCTGCTCACTAAGGGCATCGCCGGGTTACTGCCGCTCATTGCGCTGGGAGCGCATCAGGCCATTCGCCTTTTTCGACGTCAGCCGCTGGCGCCGTGGTCCGCGCTGCTCATGATTTTTGGCGTGGCTATCGCCGTCGCCGCGCCTTGGCACATCTACCAGTGGATCGTGCATCCGCGCTGGTTCCTGGCCGAGTATGTGGGCGTCGAAATTCTGCGCTACGGCTTGGGCGCTCCACCGCAGACGTCCACCGAATCCACGGCGCTCTTCTACGCCGGGCGCTTCTTTCGCTTGGAGCCGGCGTTGTTCGTTTTGGGGGCGTTGGCTTTGTTTCGCGCTAAATCGAATGTAGCGTGGGCGCTAGGGTTGACGGTGGTGGCTGCGGTCTTCGGCTATCAGTATCGCAACGTCTCGTATTGGCTGCCGCTGATTCCCGCATTCGCCATGGCCATCGGCGAAGTGCTGGATCGCCACCCGAAACTCGCTTGGGTGGCGCCTATCGCGTTTCTGTCTCTCTTCACGCCCGGTGGACTGCGCCGCTCGGCGGACCCGCCGCTCGCCATGGCCGCCGAACTGCACGCCTATTGCGCCGAGCGTCGCGCCAACGACCTCTACATCCTGGGTACGCCCGACGAATTCCACGCCACGCTCTTGCCCCTGGCCGGCCGGGTACGCTACGTGTTCATCGCGCCGCCACCCGAGTACGGCTCCGAGTCGCTCGACTTTCATGCGCTGGGAATTACGCGAACGGTGGAAGAAGAGCTGAGCGGAACGCCGCCGCGAGAGGACGTGCTGGCTTGGGGCCTGCCGGATCGCCGTAGCCTGGGCACGGTGATTCTGGCGCGTGACAACGCGGAGGTAGAGCACCTAATGGCCGCGCGGCCATCAGCGGACTTCTTTTTGGCTAAGGCTCACCGCGCGGTTAGGATTGCGGGCGAACAGGCGAAACGGGCCTGCGCCCTTTAGGACATTGCAACGGCTTTGCCGCTGCCGGACGGCACCTTCGACGCTGGCGTCGCGGCGGCTTTGGTCTTACGAGGCTTGCGCTTTTCGGGGGGAGGAGTACGATCACTCTTCCGGAGGTTGGGGAGAACAATGGCCAGAACGAACTTCTTCTCGCCGTGGTCGTCGAACTTAATCGAGACGTGTTCTTCGCTACAAACTTGCACGGAACCCAGGCCAAACTTTACATGTTCAACTTGCGCGCCCGTTGCGAAGGCAGGTTTTGCCGCCATAATCTGATGAGGTCCTCTAGTTAACAGGTTAACAGGCGGAGGGCCATCCTGGCAATCAGAGTGCCTAAGTATTTTGAAATGATGGCTTTAACGGTCCGGTCGCAGGGTAATCCGCTCCAACTGCATGGCCTCGGCGCCCTTCACGTTCGTCGTAATTTTCAACGACTGCTCCCCGGCTGGTACCGTTAGTACCCCGGCAGCGTGCGGCTTGAAGACCCAGTCGCCGCCGGTAGGCTCGATCTTGCCGGTGAGCTTTTGCGCGCCCACACTGATCGTATATTCGGCCGTGGAATCCATGCGGCCGGACTTGCCGTACACCACTTCCACGCGGTAGCGGCCCGCCGGCGCGGTGAAATTCCACGCGGGAACGTCGTCGTTGCGGGTCCACTTCGTGATGAAGACGTGGCCCAGGGCGTTCTCCTTCTTCGCGCGTTGCTCGAAGCGCGTCTCGATCTCGGAGGACTCCGCGCCCAAGTGGATCGCGCCGTCGCGGTCCGGCCGGATGGAAAAGGGGACGGTCACCGGCGCCGTGTCGAGCTTCAGGGCGATCACGTTGGCGAAGTCGTTAGGCGGCGTCGCGGGTAAGGTCAAGAGGACGTCGTCGTTCTCCTTCTTCACTGACACCTCGGCGTTCGGCATCCCGAGAACGCGGGCGGAGAAGACGGGGTTCTTCAGGCCGGGCACGCGCAACTGTCCGTTCTTCGGCCATTCGAAGACGTGCAGGTAAAGGTTGTTGTTCTTCACCGTGGCGCGGCCGAAGAAGGGCAGGCGGCTGAAGGGGCTCGCGGTGGTGCCGTAGATGGCCTCGCTGTTCACCTTCATCCAACGGCCGATCTGGTCCAGCCGCTCGACGAACTCGGGCTGAATGCGCCCGTCCGGCGTGGGGCCGACGTTTAGCAGTAAGTTGCCGCCCTTACTCACCACTTCCACCAGCATGCGCACTAAGTCGCGCGATGTCTTAAACTCCGTCTCGTACTTGTTGTAGCCCCAGGAATCCTGGTTGATCGTCACGCAGGACTCCCACAGCGCGGGCTTGCCGGAGGGATCCAGCACGCCGGTCGCCGGGACGAATTGCTCGGGAGTGCCGAAGTCGCTCCGGCTGCCGGCTTGGCGCTCGTAGAGGCGGTCATTGATCAGCGTGTTCGGCTGCAGGTTGCGGATAAAGTCATACACCTCGTCGTCGCGCTTCAGGTCGCGCAGGGTGTGTTCCCATTCGCCATCGAACCAGATCATGGCGACGTCACCGTAGCCCGTCAGTAACTCGCGCAATTGCGCCTTCATGAAATCCACGTAGCGGCCGTTGTTTCCGCCCGCCTTCGGCGTTTTGCTCTCCCAATCGCGGCGCGGACGGTAGTCCGGGTGATGCCAGTCCATGATCGAGTGGTAAAAGCCCAGCCGCACATTCTTGCGTTGCGCGGCGTTCGCCAACTGCTTTAGCGGATCGCCCGGATAGGGCGTGATCTCCATGTCGTAGTCCGAAACCTTGGAACGGAAAATGCTGAAGCCGTCGTGGTGCTTCGACGTAATCACCATGTACTTGGCGCCCGCGTTTTGGACGAGATTCACCCACTCCTCGGCGTTGAAGTTTACCGGGTTAAACTGCTTCGCGTAGGTGTCATACTCGGCTTGCGGAATCTGGAATCGTTGGCGTGCCCACTCATGCCGCCCAATGACGGAATAGGCGCCCCAGTGAAAGAAAATGCCAAACTTCGCTTCTTGAAACCAGGCCAACCGCTCGGTGGCGCTCAGCGGTGGCTGGCTGGGCTGGGCGAAGAGCGGGAGAACAGAAAGCAGGGCAGAAAGTAAGGCAACGAACCGCATGATGCGTATTCTATCGGCTTATTCGCCGCCCGACAGTATGTGGCCCAAGCTGACAAAGGGGAAACGCGCGTGCATGGCATCCGCGGCTTCCCGCGAAAGCTCGCGGACCGCCTCCGCCACGATCTGCACCCGGTAGCCGCGATCCACTAGCCCCTGCGCCGCGTGGAGCACGCAGATCTCGGTGACGACGCCGTAGACGACGCAGCGCTCCGGTTGGAGCGTGGCGAGTAAACCGGCCAGGTGGGGATTGGTGAAGCAGTCGACGGACTGCTTCTCGACGATCATCTGCGGCGCAATAACCGGCGCCAGGGCGCGCTGAGGCAGCAGCAGTGCCTCAGGCTTGCGTTGGCCGAGGGTGCCGGCGACGCAGTGACGGGGCCACCGCTGAAACTCGGGGTCGTTCTCCGTGTGCGCGTCCATGGTGCAGATCAGCGGAATGCGCTCGCTCGCCGCATAGTGGTTCAGCTGTGCCAGCAACGGCACGAGGTGCTCGGCGCCGGGCACATAGAGTGCGCCCGCCGGATAGAGGAAATCGAGCTGCGTATCGACGTCAAGAAATACGGTGCGCACGGAGTTTCTCGCTTACTTCGATGGTACGCGGATAACGGGGCTGGCGGGCACAACGCTCGCGCGCTTCGGTCAGGCTGGGGTTGGCCAGAACCTCGCCGTTCGCCATCACGGTGGTGAGCAACGGCTCCCCTGCGGCTAGTTCTTCCGGCGTCGCGAGTAAGTCGGCGTGCGCCTGGCGGTAAACCTGCTTCGCGCCCGCCAGCGTCGCCTTGCCGGGTGACCGTTTGGCAGGATAGCGAACCAGGCCTTGGGTCTCGTACTGCACCAGTTTGTAGACCGCGCTCAGCGCGGGCGCATCGGCGGAGGTAACCAAATGCGTGCCGACGCCGAAGGAATCCACCGGCGCTTCCGCGGCTACAATCGCCGCGATGGATTCTTCGTCCAGGTCGCCCGTAACCATGATGCGCGTCTCATGAAGGCCCGCCGCATCCAGAATCGCGCGCACTTCACGCGACAGAGCAATCGGGTCACCGCTGTCGATGCGTACGGCCGCCAATGGCTTCCCCAAGGCGGCCGCTGCTCGGGCCCCTTCCGCGGTGTCGTAGGTGTCGATCAACTGGACGGCGCGTTCGCCAAGTAAGCCCTGCAAATGCCGAAACGCCTCGGTTTCGCTGGTGAACGACAACACCCAGGCGTGCGCCGATGTCCCGTAAAGCGGGATACCGAAACGCTGCCCGGCCAGGACGTTGCTGGTGCCCTGGCAGCCGGCGAGGTAGGCGGCGCGCGCGGCGTAGAGTCCGGCGCTGGGCGAGTGCGCGCGCCGCGTGCCGAACTCTATCACCTGGCGGCCAGCGGCCAACTGCACCAGCCGCGCAGACTTACTCGCAATCATGGTTTGAAAGCTGATCGTTGCGAGTAAGTGCGTCTCTACAAGTTGCGCTTCAATCAGCGGACCCTGAACGGTAAGCAACGGTTCGCCCGCGAAGGCCACCGTGCCTTCAGCCAGGGCGCGCACCGTGCCCGTGAAGCGCCAATTGGCTAAGTAAGTGAAGAACTCCGGGGGCGTGTGGGCGAAGACCGGTAATTGCCGCAACCAGGCGATCTCCTCGGCGGTAAATCTCGCCTCCTGCAGATAAGCCAATGCTTGCGCTAGCCCGGCCGCGACGAGATACTCTCGCTGCGGGGGCAGACGGCGCACGAAGAGGTCAAACGTAGCGACGTCGTTCTGTTTTCCCGCCGCCCAATAGCCGGCGGCCATCGTCAGTTGGTAGAGGTCGGTTAAGAGGACTGAGTCCACTTACTTCTTCTTTTCGGGCGCGTCCGGCTTCACGCCCCGCGCGGCGGACTGTAACTCTTCTACGATCTTGGGGTCGATTTCGTAGACGGCGGGGTCACCCGGACGCTGGGCGAACCACTGTGTGCCTTGCTTGCCGAGCGTGACGCGCTCCGCGCCCTTGTTGCTGGTTAGGGTCAGTTCTACGGTCTCCGCCGGCATGCCTGAGTCGAGGAAACGCAGGCTGGCCAGGTCGCGGAGTTTGTCAATGTAACTCTGCACCGAGACGCCAGACATTTTCACCCCACCCGACTTCCACTCATCTTTCTCGTGGGTGAAGGTGAGATTCGTGCTCCCTTCGCGGTAGCCCGCCTGGCTGACTTCGGCAAAGCCAAAGTCGAATAGTTTGTTGGTGCGGAGTTGGTCGAGTGACTTATCTAACCCCGTCGCCACTTCCTTGCTGATCTTGTGTACGCCCTCCGCCGAAGTCGCCCTGGCCAGGTAATCGTCTTTTGCCTTGCGTACCTCCATCGACTGGGTTCCGGCCGGAGTCCGGACACTTACCGTTGCGACCGGCGTACCTGTCGCGAACGCGCTGACTAATTTCGCGGCTTCTTCCGGAGCTAGCGTCAAATCCTGCTTCGCTTCGCCCAACTTGGCGACCATCTCCTCCCAAGTGAGTACGTCGGCGCGATAAGGTTTGGGCTTGGTCATTTGCCACTTACCCTGTCCCGTCCGAGCGACTTCGGTGGTCGCGCCTTTGGCGGTCAAGCTTATTTGGGTAATGTCGTTGGGCTCAAAGGTGAGCAGCCGTTTGTCGCGTAAGTCGGCGAGCGACTTATTCAGGCCCGCTTGCACAAAGGTGCCGATCGCGTACACCTTGGGATCGTTATCGACCTTGGCGTAAAAGCTGCCTGACATGCTGGATTGGTCGCCCACCAACACGCGGTGCGTCTTGCCGTCTTTCCGGCGAATTGTCACGTCAATCGCGGGAATCCCCAAGCCGTACTCGTCGAGCGTCTTAGGCTTCTCGTCCACCGTCTTGTCCGCCACCAAAGAGGCGAGGCTGGTGATGATCGTCGTTATGGTCTGTCCATCCGCGCGATACTCCACGGGAGCCGTGATGCGCCAATTATCGCCGGTGCCGCGCTGGAGGGTAATCGGCGGCTGGCCCAATTTTCGCAGCTCAATGATATTGAACTGCGACGCCGGAATATCGAGTAACTTCGTTAGGCTGCCATCCGCAGCGGGCTGATCCTTGCCCCCCTTCGACGCCGCTTTCTCCTCTTCCTGTAAGGACCACCAGACGCCGCCGCCCAACAGCAGGGCGAGCGCTAGCGCCACATAAAGGCCTCGTTGTTTCATACCGACTATCTCCGCTTCAACCAAACCATGATGCCGGCGCCAATCGCCAACAGCGGCAGCACGAATTGGCTAAAGGTGCGAATGGTAAGAATTTGCGCGCGGCTTAAGTTCATCGGCCGGCTATCCGGATCTTTTGGCCGGATCGAAATCAGGTCCTCATCGGCGGAGAGCCAGTTACACATATTCAGGAACAAGTCACTGTTGCCCTGGAAACGAAGGACGCTATTCGAAACAAACATCGACGTGCCGACGACCACAAAACGTCCCTTCTTTACGCTGCCCGCGGCAGCGATGGGCAAAGGCCCAGGTTTATCATTCTTACTCGGCGCGATTTGTGCCGAGGCCAGGTTCGACGTCGCGAAGCTCGATTCCAAGGTGGAGAATAGCTTCTGCGCCGTCGCTTCGCCCGCACTCGTCTTCACTTCCAGCGAGCGAACCAAGGGAAAAGCCGTCGCTGCGCGGGTCATTTCCCGCACAATTGGGTGATTGTCATAGGCGGCCACCAGCGGCGTGGCTTCGTTCAAGCCGAACATCTGGCCGGCCCGGCTGTCGTCGATGATGAGGTCCGCGTTGAGCGTCACGCCCCACTTCGCCAACATGGCCAGCAACGCCGCGTTCGGGGCGATCTTCTCCGAGCCCAGTTGCAGTGGTGGATCCACCATGAAGAGCACGGCGCCGTTCTGCTCCACGCGATTTTGTAAGGTTTGGACGATCTCCGCCGGATAGTCAAAGCGCGGACCCGCCACCACCGTAATCGTGCAACTCGCGGGAATCTCTCGCTTCTCCAGCAGACTAATGGTCTGCGTTTTGTAGTTATTGCGCTCCAGCAGCGTCTTCACCTGAGCGTAGCCACCGCCTTTCTGCGAGTCGCCCGGATCGCGTTCACCGCTACCCTGCAGGAAGCAGACTTCGCGCTCCGTGCCCTTTAGCAGGCGCACCAGGGCGCCGGTGACTTCTTCTTCACTGAGGCTCTTCGCTTCCTGGCGCGCGCTGCCGCTCTCCACCAGAATTGTGCCAGGTTGTTTAATGCTTTTTTCACGCGCCAAGCGCGCCATCTTATTGCCGTCGACGTATTCCACCGTCATCTTGTCGGAAAGCGCGTCGTAGCGGTCGAGTAAGTCGCGCGCGCCCCGGAATTGATCAGGTGTATCCCAGAAGCTGATCTTCACGTCCTGCTTCAGGTTCTTGACGATCTTCTCGGTCTGTTCCGAAAGGCTGTATCGCTTATTCGCCGTCGTGTCAAAGGACTTGCTATGCCGTGTCCCGAGCCAGTTGATCGCGCCCAATACCGCCAGGACCACCAGGATGTAAGCCGAAGTATAGGCGGCAAACTGCGTCTGTCGTTTTTTCATGAAATCCGAAGCCATTCTTAGGACCTCCACCGCAGCGACTCAAGCGAACGGGCCGTCAGAAACAGGCCCAGGAACGTGAGCGACACATAGTAAATTGCATCTTTCGTATCCAGTACGCCTCGCGTAAAGGACTCAAAGTGCGACATCACCGAGAGATAAGACATCACCTTGGCCCAAGCGGCCGTTTCGTAGCCCGCCACCCACTCAAATGTCCACAGCAACAACGCGACGCCGAACGTGGTGGCGCCCGCGATGATCTGGTTCTTGGTGGTAGTCGAGATAAACAGGCCAATCGAGAGCAACGCGCCCGCTTGCAGCATCAGGCCTAGCAGTCCGATGAGCATCGGCTTCACGTCGGGATTGCTGTACGCGAAGAGAAAGAAGAAATTGATCGACGCAAAGCCCACCATCGCGCCGTACATCACTACCGCCGAGAGCCACTTGCCCAACAGCATCTGGATATCGGTGATCGGCGAAGTAAGCAGCAACTCAATCGTGCCTTGGCGTTTCTCCTCGGCGAAGAGACGCATGGTAATCAGCGGAATCAGGAAGAGCCCGACGACGCTCATGTTCTGAATGAGCGGACGGATCACAAACTCGTTGACGTTCATGTTGCCGCCGCTCTGCATCTGCCGGGCGCCCATGATGGCGAAGTAGCCGACGACATTCCAGAAGAAGAACCCGATGATCAAGGCGAACATGGTGAGCAGTAAGTAGCCCACGGGTGACGAAAAGTAACTCTTGATTTCTTTTTTGCAGATCGTAAATATATTTCTCATGCCGACGTCTCCTCCGGCGCGGCGGCAACAGCCGGGGCGCCGGTAAGTTCCAGATAGATCTTCTCAAGGCCGGACCGTAATTCGTTCAGATTGAGGTTCGCGCCCACCACGGCGCGGGCGATGTCGCCGCGGGCATCGTGACCGGACTGGCTTTCCACCTCAAAGCGGACTCGATTGTTGCGGACTTCGCCCGTCTGCGTAACGCGCGTGACGCCCGGCGTCTTTTCAAGCACCTGCTTCACGAACGGGAAACTCAGTTCGCCTTCGCGCGGCTCAATCTCGATATCGACGGCGCCTACACCGCGCGCGATGAGATTGTCGAGCGACTCAATGGCGCGCAGCTTGCCCTTGGCGATGACGATCACTTCCTCGCACATCGCTTCCACTTCCTGCAGAATGTGCGTGCTGAGGATGATGGTGTGGTCGCCGGCCAGGCCCTTGATCAGGTCGCGCGTCTCCATAATCTGCCGCGGATCGAGGCCGGAGGTCGGCTCGTCCAGCACCAGGACGTCGGGATTGTGGATGATCGCTTGCGCCAGGCCGACGCGCTGCCGGTAACCTTTCGATAGCTTGCTGATCAATCGGTTTTTCACGTCGGCGACGGCGCAACGCTCTTCCACTTCGGCCACGCGCTTGCCGAGTTCAGCTGAGGGGATCCCCTTCAAGGCGCCAACGAAGAGCAGATACTCGTTCACCGACATATCCGGGTACAGCGGTGGCGTTTCCGGCAGGTAGCCAATCCGCTTTTTTACCTCTTGGGGGTTCTCGACGCAATCGAAGCCGGCGACGCTCGCCTTGCCCGCCGTAGGGGGCATGAAGCAGGTGAGCACGCGCATCGTGGTGGTTTTTCCGGCCCCGTTCGGACCCAGAAAACCGACAATGCGCCCCCGCTCGACTTCGAAGGAAATGCCGTCCACGGCCAAATTTTGGGCGTAGCGCTTCGTTAAGCCTTCGACTCGGATCATAGTTGGTTGGACTTTCGGATGTTGTTGTACTTCGTCTATTTGGACGCGGCACGATTCGGGCCGCACCGCGCTTTTGCGAAACTATTAGTTTATCGCACGAATGGCAAATTTTGATTGTATTGTTCTCGGCCTGGGCGCCATGGGCAGCGCCGCCGCCGATCATCTCACCCGCCGCGGACTCCGCGTGCTCGGGCTGGACGCCCACGCGCGCGGCCACCAGTTGGGCGCCTCCCACGGCAAAAGCCGCTTCATCCGCGAGGCCTACTTCGAGAAACCGGACTACGTTACGCTCGTTCGGCGCGCCTACGGGCAGTGGCGCGACCTGGAGGCGCGGAGCGGCAGCAACCTGATCGAGATCACCGGCGGTTTGTGGATGGGTCCCCTGGATTCGCCTATCGTGGCCGGGGCGCGGCTGAGCGCCGAGCGCCATGGCCTGCCGCATGAGCTTCTTTCCGCCGCCGGCATCCGCCACCGGTACCCGGAGTTCCAGGTCAGCGACGAGACCTGGGGATTGCTCGAACCCAACGCCGGGGTGCTGAAGCCCGAGGAGTGCGTTCGCGCCCAACTTGAACAAGCCGAGCGAGCCGGCGCCCGTCTGCGCTTCGGTGAGCGGGTGCTGCGTTGGTCCGCCGATGGCGCGGGTGTCGCGGTGGAGACAGACCAGATGCGCTTCACGGCGGATCGCCTCGTCATCGCCGCGGGACCCTGGTCCGCCAAGGTGCTCGCCGATCTGGCCTTGCCGATGGAGGCGCACCGCGTCTACTACCTGCATTGTGAGCCCGCTGAGCCCACGCGCTTCGCGCGGTCGCCGCTTTGGCTGATTGACTGGGCCCCCGGCGTCTACTACTACGGTGTTCCGTACCGCGCGAGCGAAGGCGTGAAGTTCGGTCTGCACCGTGCCGCCATGGCGTGCGACCCGGACACGGTGGAGCGGGCGGTGAGCGACGAGGAGGCTGCGGAGTTTCGCGCGGCGATGGAGCGCATTCTGCCAGGCAGCGCGACGCGACTACTGTGGGCCGAGAGCTGCCTCTATGCCATGACCCCGGACACCGACTTCATCCTGGACCGGCATCCGCGCCATCCACAAGTCGTCTTCGGGTGCGGCTTCTCCGGCCACGGCTTCAAATTCGCGCCGGTGATCGGCGAAGCGTTGGCGGACTTGGCAATGGAAGGCCGCAGTGCGCTGCCGATTGAGTTCCTCAGGCTAGCGCGAATCTGAAGTCGTGCGGGCTTTCTTTTCGGCTTCCTTTTCGAGCAGGAACTGCGCATAGAGGTTCTTTTGCGTGTCGCTCAATACGCCGCGGATGCTCTCCACCTGCTCGTCGTGAATGCGCTTCATCTCCGGACGATTGCGCTCGCGCACTTCGTTGTAGCGAGCGCGCGTCACGCCGAGAATGTCATTCACCTTGGCCGACTGCGTGGCATCCAGGCTTAGCCGCTGGCGGATCTCATCCACGTAGCGGGCGCGCCATTGCTCCGGTGTACGCGGGGTCGACGAGGCGCTCACTACGTTAGAGGCGAGCAAACGTTGACCCATCACCCCTGCGGCGACGCCGGAGGCAAAGATCAGCACCACGTAGAGGGCGATGCTCCAATTCGACCGTTTCACGTTATTCGTCCTCGACTACGATCCAAGGTTCGGCCGAAGCAGCCGGATTCTGGCTCGGCTCATAGCTGGCGGGCTGGAATGCGCCACCGTCGGTTTCGACGTGGGTGTCCGCTTCGAGCACATCCAGGTAATCCGAGTACGGCGCGTTCTGGGTGAAGAGAAATGCGCCCATGGCGAGGCAGCAACCGAGCGCGGCGGTCAAAACTCCGTGGGTCCACAGCCGGAAGCGGCGATTGAATGCGTTCTTCGCGTCAATGCGTTTCCACAGGCCGGGCATGAAGTCAGCGCTGCCGTCCGTATCCGGCAGAGCCTGCCGGTACTCGGAAAAAAGCTGGTCAAGTTCGGGAGATTTTAGATCTTCGTCCATCGCACTGTACTCCATATGATAACGTCTACCGCCACGGCGAGGTTACGCACCTTCGCCTTCCCTTTGTTTTTCGTACGCTTTTAATGCGCGCTGCCGCGCCCGGAATAGCCGAACCTTAATGGCGTTTTCCTTGGCGTTGTAGATCTTCTCGAGCTCGCGGATGGAAAGACCTTCCACCTCCTTCAGCATCAACAAGATACGATCCTCCTCCGACACCGATGCCAGTAGCGAATCCACCAGTTCACGCGTAGCCGCCTTGCGCGCATCCTCCGAACCCCGGTCCATCGACGCCGACGCATCCGCGAGGATCACCTGCTCTTCGGAGAGGTCGGCCATCCGGGACTCCGGCCGCCGCCGCTTCCGCCGCAAGTAGTCATAAGACGCGTTCACCGTCAGGCGGTACAGCCAAGGCTCAAACATCTCCGGCGTCCGCAGTTGGTCGAGCGATTCATACAGCCGTAGGAACACCACCTGCCCCACGTCTTCCACGTCTTCCGGCCGGCCAATCAGCCGTCCGATCGTGCCGAGAATCCTCCGCCGGTAGGCGCGCACGATCTCGTTAAAGGCCGCATCGTCCCCTTTGCTTGCACGATCAATGAGGCTGAACTCAACCAGCATTGAATGGTCTTACTGTCTGCCGCATCGCGCTAGAACAGGCTGCCGACGTCCTTCCATTCGCGTCCCTGGCTTTCGCCGACGGCGGGATAAACGACGTGCCCCTGGTAGGTATTCACGCCCTCGGCAATGGCCGGTGAGGCTTGGCACGCGGCGGCCAAACCGCGATCCGCAATCTTGAAAAGATATGGGAAGGTGGCGTTCGTCAGCCCGTAGGTAGACGTGTGCGGCACCGCGGCCGGCATGTTGGAGACGCAGTAGTGCAGCACGTCGTCGACGTAGTAGACCGGGTCAGAGTGCGTCGTCGCATGCGCCGTCTCGATGCACCCGCCCTGGTCAATCGCCACGTCCACCACCACGGAGCCCGGACGCATCAGCTTGATCATGTCGCGCCGCACCACCTTGGGCGCCGAAGCCCCGGGCACCAGCACCGCGCCGATCACCAGATCGGCCAGCCGCAGGCTCTCCCGTACGGTGTGGGTATTCGAAGCCAGCGTGACGATCTGCCCGTTGTAGATGTCGTCGAGTTCGCGCAGCCGGTTCAGATTTTTGTCGATCAACGTGACGTGCGCGCCCAGGCCCACGGCGATCTTGGCTGCGTTGTGGCCCACGACGCCACCGCCAATAATCACCACATTGCCCGCCTGCACTCCCGGAATCCCACCCAGCAGAATCCCGCGGCCACCCATCGGCTTTTCGAGGTACTGCGCGCCCACCTGCACGGACATGCGTCCGGCAATCTCGCTCATCGGGGTAAGCAAGGGCAGGGAACCGTCCTTCTCCCGGATGGTCTCGTAGGCCACGGCCGTCACCTTGGCGTTCACCAAGTGGTCGGTAAGTTGGCGAAGTGGCGCCAGGTGCAGGTAGGTGAACAGCAGCAGATCCGGCCGGAAATGCTGGTACTCACTCGGCTGCGGTTCCTTCACCTTCACGATCATGTGCGCCTTGGCCCACACTTCGCTGGCCGAGGAAAGCACCCGTGCGCCCGCCTCTTCATACTCCACATCTTGAATCGAGCTCAGGCGCCCGGCCCCCGTCTCCACGATCACTTCATGGCCGTGCTCGCGCAGCGTCGTCACGCCCGCCGGCACCAGACCGACGCGCGACTCGTGATCCTTGATCTCTCTCGGTACGCCTATGATCATGCTTTTCTCCTCAGTCCCCTTCAGTTACGGCAAGCGCAATGATTGATGGGCCACCAACTGCCAGGCCCCCTTCGAGTAATACCAGACGTGCATAAATCGCAGCCGCCCGGGCGGATTCTTCAGGCCCTTGGTGCTGCTTTCAATCAGCGCCGTCGCCGTCACCACGGCCGTGGACCCGTACAGGCGCACCTCCATGCCCTCATGCTGCAGCTTGAAGTACTTCTGTTGGCCACTCTTCAGCTTGTCGATGAACATCGTCTTCGAATCGATCAGGCCCGTCGAGTGGATGTAGTTCAGGTCGTTGGCGAGAATTTTGCCCAGCGCGGTCGCATCGGCCTGCACGGTGGCGGCGGCCCAAGCCTTTTCGAGCGCGCTCACGGCCTCCTTCGCCGGTGGCTCCAAGGCCAGTCCATAGCTCAATATCGCTAGGGTGATCGCTAGGGTGAAGAAAGCGAAACGAATCATCGCCCTAAGTCTACCAATGGCGGAGCCGATCAGCCCACCGAATTTTGCGTCAGCCTGCGATAGAATTCCCGGATGCAGAAACGCACCCTCGGCCGAAGCGGCCTCGAAGTGTCCGCCCTCGGACTCGGTTGCATGGGCATGAGCTTCGGCTACGGCCCCCCCGGCGACCCCGCTGAGATGACCGCCTTGATCCACGCCGCCGTCGAAGCCGGGGTCACCTTCTTCGATACCGCCGAAGTCTACGGGCCATTCACCAACGAAGTTCTCGTCGGCCGGGCCCTGGCCCCTTTCCGCGGCCAAGTCGTCATCGCGACCAAATTCGGCTTTCAGATTGACCCGGTCACCGGCCAGAACTCTGGCCTGTGTAGCCGGCCGGAGCACATTCGCGAAGTCGCGGAAGCTTCACTCAAACGTCTGGGCGTCGACTCGCTGGACCTCTTCTATCAGCACCGAGTGGATCCCGCGGTCCCCATTGAGGACGTCGCCGGCGCGGTGCGCGACCTCATCCAGGCCGGCAAAGTCCGCCACTTCGGCATGTCCGAAGCCGCCGCCCGCACCATTCGGCGCGCCCATGCCGTGCAACCCGTCACCGCCGTGCAAAGCGAGTATTCGCTCTGGACCCGCGGCCCCGAGCAGGAAGTGCTCCCCACGCTCGAAGAACTCGGCATCGGTTTTGTGCCCTACAGCCCGTTGGGCAAAGGCTTCCTCACGGGCAAGATCGACGAAAGCGAGTCCTTCGCCAGTACTGACCTGCGTAACATCCTCCCGCGCTTCACGCCCGAGGCGCGCCAAGCCAATCGGGCGCTGGTGGAACTGATGGCCGGCATCGGCCAACGCAAACAGGCGACGCCCGCGCAGATCGCGCTGGCTTGGCTGCTTGCCCAGAAGCCCTGGATCGTGCCGATTCCGGGCACCACGAAACTCACGCGCCTCGAGGAAAATCTCGGCGCGGCCGCCGTCGAACTCACCACTGCCGATCTGCGCGACATCGCCCAAGCCGCGGCTCAGGTCACCGTACAAGGCGCGCGCTACCCCGAACGCCTGGAGCAGATGACGGGGCGCTAGGGAGGGCTTAAACTGGGGACGTACGGGAAGGAAGAAGGAGATGCCATGAAGTGGAACCGGGGTGAGAGCAGCGAAGATATCGAAGACCGTCGCGACCAGGGGGGCGGCGGGGGTGGCTTCGGCGGTCCTCGGGTCGGCATCGGCGGACTGATCTTACTGGGTGTGCTGAGCTTTGTCTTCAAGCGCGACCTCATCTCGCCCTTCCTCGGCAGCGCGGAAGCGCCCATTGCCAGCACGGCCGATCCCGGACGGACGCAGGCCGAACAGCCGCAAGTGGAGTTCGTCACCTTCGTCCTCAACGACGTCCAGCGGACCATGGAACGCACCGTGCCGAATTATCGCCGCGCCAAGCTGGTGCTCTTTCGCGATGGCACCCAGTCCGGCTGCGGCGCGGCCGACTCCGCCATGGGACCCTTCTACTGCCCGGCGGACGAGAAAGTGTATATCGACTTGGGCTTCTATGACGAGCTCAAGCGGCGCTTTGGCGCGCCTGGCCAATTCGCCCAGGCTTATGTCCTCGCGCACGAAGTGGGCCACCATATCCAGAAGCTGATGGGCATCGAAAGCCAGGTCCGGCGACTGCAGCAGGAGAATCCGTCGCGGGAAAATGCGCTTTCGGTGCGCATGGAGTTACAGGCCGATTGCTTTGCGGGCGTGTGGGGACACTCGACGGCGGAGCGAAATCTCTTGGAACAAGGAGACGTGGAGTCCGGCTTGGGAGCGGCGGCGGCCGTGGGGGATGACCGCATCCAGCAGATGAGCGGTAGCCGCGTTTCTCCCGAACGCTTTACCCATGGCTCTGCCGCGCAGCGCGTGCAATGGTTCCAGACCGGGCTGAAGAGCGGTTCGCTCGAAGCCTGCAATACCTTCGCGCGCTAACTCAGCGCTTGACCTCGCACTTCGGCAAAGCCGCGCGCAGCTTCGCGGCTCCCGCTTCGGTGATGCCTGTGCCTTCCAGGTCCAGCCAGGTCAACTGCGACAGCTTCGCCAGCGCCTCCACGGCGCCGTCGTCCACCTTCGCGGACTTCCATAAGGACAGCCACTGCAGGCGCGACGGCAGGTTCGCCAGGCCTCGCGCCGTCAGATTCGTTTGCGCCAGGTCGAGCCGCGTGAGCACGGACAACTTACTCAACTCCACGGCGCCGATGTCACTCAGCTTACTCGCCCGCAGATTCAGCGACGTAAGCTTCGTCAAGACACCAATCGTCTCCATGCCGCGATCCGTGATCGTGGCGAACCACATTCCGGAGTCCGTCCGTTGTGCGCCACTGAGGTCCAGCGAAGTGAGGCCGGGCAGCAGGCGCAACGCGTTCAGGCCGACGTCGGTGAGCTTGTTGCCCCCCACGGCGGCATGCTGCAGCCGCGGGATCGACACCAGCGGGTCAAAGCCGTTGTCGGTGAAGAGCGAGTACCCAACGTCGATCCACTCCAGGCTCGGATGCCCCGCCAATTGCGCGACGCCCACATCGGTGATCTTCGTGCCACGCATGTTGAGTTTCTTGAGCTTCTTCCAGCCCTTCACCACCGTCGGTACGCCGTCGCCGACCTGCTCGGCGTAATAAAGATTCAGCTCTTCGATGGCCGGCGCTGACTTCAAGGATTGAAAGCCAATATCCGTAATCATCGTGTGCGAAAGGTCGAGTAATTTCAGCGTCGGTAGTGAGGCAATCGCCTTCAGGTCCGCATCGCCGATCCACGTGCCGCGCAAGTCCAGCGCCACGATATCGCTTTGCGGACCCCGCGTCGCTCTTCCGCCGACGCGCGAAATCCAATCGCCGTCCGCTGCCAAACTGAGAAACAAAATTGCCGTCCACATGCGCTAACTCTTCCTCCGCGTGGGCAGCGCGCTTTCGCGATCATAGACGACGGTGCACCCTGGCAGCGCCTGTTTCAACCGCGCAATCCCTGCGTCCGTTACCAGCGTATGGTAAATATTCAAGGCCTTCAGGGAAGTCATTTTCGCTAACGTCTCCACGCCCTGGTCCGTAATGTTGCCCGTATCCAGGCTCAGCGATTCGAGCGCGGGAAACAAGCCCAGCGCGGCATCCGTCACGCCCGTGTAATCGAGATTCAAATGCCGCAACTCGGCGAGTCCACTTAGCGCGGCGAGACCCTTGTCGGTAACGCGCGTCTTTACCGCTTCGAGCCGCTTCAACTTACTCAGCTTCGCGAGAGCGAGAAAGCTCTTGTCGGTGAAACGCGCATAACTCAGCACCAGGCTTTCGAGATTCGGCAGGCTGGCAATCGCCGGCAGTCCTTTATCGCTGAGGTCGGTGGCCGTCAGGTCAAGCGAGGTCAAATTGGTGAGCGCCTTCAGGGGCAGCAGTCCGGCATCGGTGGCGTCGGTATACGCGAGCCGCAAGCTACGCAGACCGGTAAGTTGGCTGATCGCCGCCACACCTTCATCGTTCACTTGCGTATTCGCCAATTCCAGGTGCTCCACCTGCCGCAACTGTCCCAGGCCCGTACCCAGCATGGGCGCGTGATTCAGCGACAGATAGCGCAGGCGAGGTAGCGCCGCCAGCAGCGCTAAACCTTTGTCGGTAAGCAGCGTATGGTTGAGCTCGAGATGCTCCACCGTTAATAACTTCGCCATCGCGGCCGCTCCCGGGTCGCCTAACTCCGTCGAGTTGAGCACCAGTTTGCGCAGCTTCCGGATGGGGCTCAAATAGACTACCTGCGCATCGGTCACCGGCGTCGACGTCAGGTCCACCACGTCCCCTTCCGCCCGGCCACCCATCTTCGTGATCCACGCAATCGCGGCGGCTTCGGCCCCGTTTGCTGGCTTGCTGGTGCGCAGGCCCGTATCCCGTCGCGGCGCCGCGTCGAGGAAATTCACCTTGCACTCGGGCCGCGCGTCGCGCAACGCGTCGATGCCGGCGCGCGATACCTTCGAATAGCGCACGTCGAGTTCCCGCAGATTCCTTAAGGCGGCCAGCTTCACCAGCCCCGCATTGGTCACCCGCGACCGGTAAAGATTCAACTCCTCCAGCTTCGGCAATCCGGCCAAGATGGCAGCCCCGTCATCACTGATCGACGCGCCGAGTAAGTTCAGGCGGCGCAGTTGGGTGAGCTTCGCCAGGTGCTGCACTCCCGCATCGGTAATGCGCGCGCCGGCGAGATCGAGCTCTTCGAGGGCTGTCAGCCCGGCGAGCGAGGCGAGGCCCTGATCCGTCAACAGCACGTCTCGCGCCGACAAGCTCTTCAAATGCTTCAAACCCGCTAGGCTAGCGGCGCCAGCGTCGTCGAGCAAGGTGTAACTCATCTCCAGGCGCTCCAGGTTGACGAACGGCGCCAGCCCCGCGCCCTTCACCTTGGTTTGGGTCAGCCGCATCTCCCGGATCGAGGTCACCTTCGCGAACTCCAATAGCCCCTTATCCTGCACGTTCGTATTGAAGAGGAAATGCAAACTGAAGTCCAGTTTTTCGAGCTTCGTCAACGACGCCAAGGCCTTCAATTCGTGATTTGCGTCGAGACGATCACCGGCGCCGGTCGTGAAAATCGGCGCGGGAAGCTGTAACTCGCGGACCTCGGTCGCCGTGGCCAATTTCGAGAGTTCGGTTGACGGCACCGTGGTGCCTACTAAGTCGATCGCCTCCAGCCGGAACGGCGTGCGAGGCAGGGCCTCCAGGCTATTCACGACCCCCACCTGGCCCACGACGCGGACGCGGCCGTTAGCTCGCAGTACCCACTCGGCCACCGGACGGTCGTCAACGGCTTGGGCCGAAATCAGGCACGGCAAAAGGATCCAGAGCAGACGTTTCACGCCTTTATGTTATCGCCTTAGTCCGGCAAGGAAAATGCGACGTAGCTGCCGCCCGAAGATTGCGGCCCGGCTTTACCGCCGCCGGCCGCGATGACGATGTACTGCTTGCCCTTCACCTGATAAACGCTCGGCGTCGCGTTGCCGGCGTGCGGCAGCGTCGTTTCCCACAGCAGTTTTCCGGTGCGTTTATCGAAGGCGTGGAACTTCTTATCGTAGTTGGTCGCCCCGATGAACAGCAGTCCGCTGGCCGTCAGCACCGGGCCGCCGTAGTTCTCGGTGCCCGTATTCTTCATCCCGGCCTTGGCGAGTTCCGGATACTCGCCGAAGGGAATCTGCCAGGCGATGCGGCCTTTGTTCAAGTCAATCGCGTTCAACGTGCCCCACGGCGGTGAGATGGCCGGATAGCCGTCGGGGTCAAGAAACTTGTTATAGCCATCGTGGGTGTACTTCTGGTCAATCGGATTCGGCTTGGCACTCGTCGCGACGACGCTCTCATCCACGCCGGTGAGTACATAGCGCGCGATGGCCTGGTTCGCCGCCGCGGACAGGTTTGAGAACCCTGGCATGCGGCCGCGGCCCTCGCGGATCAGCGCTTGCAGCTCGCCTGAAGTATACCGGTCGCCGGTCTTCACCAACGACGGAAACTCGGGCGGGGCGCCGGCCAGGTCTGCCCGGTGGCAACTGGCGCACTGGCTCTCATACAACACGCGGCCGCTGGGCGGCGCGGTGGTATTCCGTTCTACCAACCGCAAAATCCACGCCATCTCATTGGCATTGGCGTAGAGCATACCCGTGGTCGCGTCGAACGCGGCGCCGCCCCATTCGCCGCCGCCATCGAAGCCAGGAAAGATCACCGTGCCTTCGCGGCTGGGCGGCTCGAACTGTCCGTTCGAGCGAACTTGCTTGAAGCGCTGTAACGCCGCCGAATGCGCATCCGGCGTGCGGCGCGTCAGCATATCGGCCGTCAGCCTTTGGCGGGCGAAAGCGGGCGGCAGCGTGGGCAGGGGCTGCGTCGGCGACAGGACCTCGCCATCCACGCCTTGCGTCGGCACGCTCACCTCCTGAATCGGAAACAACGGCTTACCCGTCGTCCGTTCAAACACGAAGACATGGCCGCTCTTCGTGATCTGCGCCACCGCGTCGACGGCCTTGCCGTCCCGCTTCACGGTAACGAGGTTCGGCGGGGCGGGGAAGTCGCGATCCCACACGTCGTGCTTGACGGCTTGGAAATGCCACACGCGTTTGCCCGTCGCCGCGTCGAACGCGAGCAGCGTGTTCGCATACAGATTGTCGCCGGCGCGATTCGCCCCGTAAAAGTCGAAGGCGGCGGAGCCCGTTCCCGCGAACACCAGTCCACGCTTCACGTCCACCGTCATACCGCTCCAATTATTCGCCCCGCCCGTGTACTGGTAGGCGTTTGCGGGCCAAGTTTCATAACCCGGCTCGCCCGGCTGGGGCACCGTGTGAAAGACCCACCGCACCTGGCCCGTGCGCGCATCGAAGGCGCGGACATGGCCCGGCGCCGACGGCAGGCCCTCGCTCACCAGGACGCTCATGATGAGTAAGTCCTGATACAACGCGCCCGGCGTGGTCGACGTAATCGTTACCTCACGCGCCGGACGGCCCAGGCCTTCGCGCAGATCCACCTTGCCATTGGTACCGAAGCTCGCGACGGGCTGCCCGGTGTCGGCGTTCAAGGCATAGAGCCAATGGCGCGCCGTTACGAAAATACGCCGGTCCTGGCCACTCGACCAATAAGTGACGCCGCGCGCCCGGGATTTGCCGATCTTCTCGCGGGCCTCATGCGGGTCGAAGCGCCACTTCTCCTTGCCGTTCGTCGCGTCCACGGCCACCACGCGCAGCTTGGGCGTCGTGGCGTACATGATGCCATCGACAATCAGGGGATGGCATTGCATTTCAGAGCCCGGAAAAGCATCGCCTGTGTCGTAGGTCCACGCCACGCGCAGCTTCTTTACGTTGCCCGGGGTGATCTGCTTCAGCGGGGAGTAACGGTCGTTGTCTGGGGAGCCGCCGTAGACCGCCCAGTTCGTATTCTGGGCCACCAGGGCCAGAGGCAAGAGGATTAAGACGATAGCTCGCATTCAACGAGCATCATAGCTTAGTCGAGGTTCAGCACTTTCATCAGCGTGCCGGTCTCGGCCTGAATCTTCTTCTGCAACATCATCAGCGCGTGGATCAATTGCTCCGGCCGCGGCGGACAGCCGGGCACGTAGACGTCCACCGGAATCACCTGATTGACGGGGATCAGCGCGTAGTTGCTGAACACGCCGGTGGACGTGGCGCAAGCGCCCATCGAGATCACCCACTTCGGCTCCGGCATCTGCTGATACAAATGGCGCACGATGGGAGCCATTTTATTTGAGACGCGTCCCGCCACCACCATCAAGTCGGACTGCCGCGGCGAACCGCGAAACACCTCCGCGCCGAAACGCGCGGCGTCGTAGCGCGACGCATTCATCGACATCATCTCAATCGCGCAGCAGGCCAAGCCAAAGGACATCGGCCAAATGGAGTTCTTGCGGGCCCAATTGATGGCCGAATCTACCGTGGTGGTGATGATGCCTTCGCCAGGGTCGGCGCCGAGCCCGGCTTGGTCAATGCGGGCGAAGAGATCCTCGGGGGCGGGTCCGAGTTGGATGCGATTTTCCATAGACACCTTCAGTGTAGCGATAAACTTGAGGCTTGCGAGAGCTTATCCGTTTTCAACCCGCCCAGACGCTCCCCGAGGCCTTGCAGCGCGCCGCCACCGCCCATGGTATCGAGCCGGGATATACCGATAATTGGGGCGAAACCCACCTCGCCACCGGCGAAGTGCAGCAAGGAATCCTGCGTTCCTTCGGCATCGACGCGACGTCCTTAGCCGCCCTGAACGCCGCCGAAGAGGAACGTCTGTGGCAGCACTGGAATCATCTGCTCCCGCCCACCTGTGTCGTAGGCACGAAACCTAGCGCTGGCGAACTTACTCTGCACCTACGCGCCGCACACCTCCACCACCGCGTGGAGGTGACTCTTCGCCACGAGGACGGCCGGCTCGAACGAGGTGACTTTGCCTGCCGCTCCCTCCCGGTTCTGGCCGAAGCTGAATTGCGGGGCGAGCGCTTTGTCCGTTTGCAAATTCCCCTCTACGACGAGTTACCGCTCGGCTATCACGAATTGACGGTTCGCATCGCGGAAACCACGGCCACGATGGCTTTAATCGTTGGCCCCGAAAAAGCCTGGATGCCGGAAGGCCTACGGACCGCTGGGATCGCGATTAGTCTTTATGGTCTGCGATCCGCGCGCAATTGGGGCGCGGGCGATACGGAGGACTTACGCGCCTTCGGCCTCTGGGCCAAGCGAGAACTCGGGGTCAGCTTCATCGGACTCAATCCCTTACACGCCATCCATAACCGCCAACCATTTAACACCAGCCCTTACTTACCGTTAAGCGCCTTTTTTCGGAATCCGCTTTATATCGACGTCGCGTCGGTGCCTGAGTTAGATTCCTGCGTCTTGCCGCGTCGCATACAAGAGGAGTTGGCCGCGCTCCGCGCGGCGGAGTATGTCGAATATGAACGCGTCTGGCGCCTGAAGAAACGCCTTCTCCGCCTCGCACACCGCCGGTTAGAACGCGAGGACTCTCCGCGGCGCGGCGCCTTCGATGCCTACTGCCAGCGCCCCGAACTGCATCGTTTGCGGGCCTTCGCGACCTTCTGTACCCTCGATGAAGCCATCCATCGTGAACGCCCCGACGTTTGGCTGTTCACCGATTGGCCCGATGAATACCGTAGTCCTGATTCGCCGGCGGTGGCCGAGTTTGCCCGCCGTCATCCGCGCTCGTTACGCTTTCACATCTATTTGCAATGGGTGTTGGAACAGCAATTAGAGAGCGTACAACAGGACTTACACGCCGCTGGGATGTCACTCGGCCTCTATCATGACTTAGCCCTGGCCAGTGACCGTTACGGCTTCGACGTCTGGTACGAAAAGGCCGCCTTCGCGCAGGGGGTTCGCGTTGGTTCGCCGCCTGATGGATTTTCCCCCGAAGGCCAGGACTGGGCCTTTCCGCCGCCCAGTCCCACCTACGCGGACCTAGATGGCTACCGTAGTTTTCGCGAACTCATCCGGGCTAATGCCCACGCCGGCGGGGCCCTTCGTTTCGACCATGTCATGCGCTTCTTCCGCCTCTATTGGATTCCCGGACAACTTAGCGCGCGCCAGGGTGCCTATGTTCGTAATCAGGCCGAAGCTCTGTTGCGGATCATCGCGCTCGAGAGTGTCCGTGAGAAGTTCCTGGTGATCGGCGAAGACCTCGGAACCGTGACGCCAGAAATGCGCGAACTGCTCGACCGTTTCGGCATTCTCGGCTACCGCCTGTTAATTTTTGAGCGCCAGGCAGATACTTTTCGCGCCGCCGAAGACTACCCGGCGCTGGCCGCGGCTTCGGTTACCACGCACGACTTACCTACGCTCTCCGGCTTTCTCTCCGGCGCCGATATTGAAGCTCGCTTGGCCGCCGGCCTGCTGCCGGACCGGTCTTCTTACGACCGCCAATGGCAAGAACGGCGCGAGTCGCTTGAGCCTTTACGCGTCGCACTCGGTACACCGAAAGAAGAATGGCCCCTCTCCGGTGATCGGCTGGCGGAAGCCGTAATCGACTTCCTGGCGCCAGCGAAATCCGCCGTATTTATCCTCAATCAGGAAGAGATTACCGGTGAGGCGCATCAGCAGAATTTACCCGGCAGCACCGCCGAGTATCCCAACTGGCGGCGCAAGATGAAGGTACCTTTGGAAGAACTCGACACGCTACAGCCGCTTACCCAATTGATTCACTCTCAACTGCAAAACCAGGGGCGCGCCTAGCATGCGCATTGTGCTGCAACGCGTCCGGGAAGCCCGCGTCGAAGTAGACGGCCAAGTTACCGGCGCTATCGGCCAAGGATTGCTCCTCTTGGTCGCCGTGGGGGCGGGAGACACCGAAAAAGATGCCGATTATTTGGTCACCAAGACCTTGGGTTTACGCATATTCACCGATGAAGCAGGGAAAATGAATCTCTCAGTACAGGATGTCCACGGCAGCATCCTGGTGGTGTCGCAATTTACCCTCTACGGCGACCTGCGCAAGGGCCGGCGCCCTAGTTTTGACCGTGCCGCTCCGCCCGATTTGGCTCGGAATCTCTACGAGTATTTCGTACGGCAATTGCAGGCCACCGGCGTCCCTGTAGCCACGGGAATATTTCAAGCGGATATGCAGGTCCACCTGGTCAACGATGGTCCGGTAACTTTTATTTATGACGCCGCGAAATTGATTTGATACACTCTAAATAATTCTCGAGGGTCCGGAAAACTAGTTCTGAAGACTTTTACCGACAGGAAGCGGTTCGGCGCCCACCGAGAGAAAACTGAGTTGATGGAGAATTATCGAAATGGCTAAGACTACACTACCGAGCGATCCCGCCCTCCTGGGCGCACTGCTCGAAGGTTTGCAAATGTCCCGGCAGCGTTTAGACGCTCAGATCGCTTCGGTTCGCGCGGCGATTGCGGGAGAACCCGAGCCTGCTGCGGCGGCCGCCCCTGCGGAAGCGGCTCCTGCCCCGCGTAAGGGTCGTAAGGGTAAGAAGAAGGGTAAGCCCGGCCGTCCGAAGGGCTCGAAGAATGCTTCCACCAAGGCCAAGGAAGCGGCTGCCGCCGCGGCCACCGGTGGCGAAGCTCCCGCCGCCGCCGCCGGGAAGAAACCCCGTCGTAAGTTGAGCGCCGCGGCCCGCAAGGCCATCGCCATCGCGCAACGCCGCCGCTGGGAAGAGTTCCGCAAAACCAATCCTAAGTAGATTTGTTTTCGTGCCAAAAAGGCCGTCTCCCATTGGGAGGCGGCCTTTTTCTTTATACTCAAAGACAACCTATGACCCTACACGCGAAAATCGCCGGCCTCGGCACGGACCTGGCCGATGTTGACCGTATCGCGGAATCGCTCTCCCGTTTCGGTGGCCGTTTTGTGGATCGTGTTTTTACCGTGGCTGAAATTGCCTACGTCGAAAGCAAAGCCAATCGCGCCGAACGCTACGCAGCTCGCTTTGCGGCCAAGGAAGCGGGCATGAAGGCTCTCGGCACCGGCTGGGCCGGCGGAGTAAGTTGGCACGACCTGGAGGTGGTGAACGAAGTTTCCGGACGCCCCACGTTACGTCTGCATGGCAGGGCCGCCGAGTATGCCGCGCGCATGGGCACCCGGCATATTCATCTTTCGCTCACTCACACCCCGGTAATGGCCATGGCCGTCGTGATTTTGGAGGCGTAAAGATACACCCACGCCTGCCGCTCGCTGCCGTCGTGCAGGACCGTTTTGCTCAATGTCCGGACATACTCCGCGCCTTCGTAGTGGTCGAGCGCCTGCCATAAGTCCACATCCGAAAACTCCCACACTTCCCCGGTTACCCATTCGTCGACAGTTTCCGGCGGACGCATACCGGGATACTCCGGATTCACCTGATACAACCGGCCCGGCGCCTTCGCGGGTCCGAGCCAGCGGGCTTCCTGCTCCAAGCGGACGGCGAAGGGATTCACCTGTCCGCCACGATACGCGCCGCGCCTCAGCGTGCCGTAAACAAATAGCAATTCCGTCATTCTTCCATGCTACGCTCTTGGAAATGAGCGAACCGCAAGACCTGGTCGTCTTTTCCCGTGATGGCGAAATTGGCATTATCACGATCAACAACCCGCCCGTGAATGCGTTAAGTCCCGGCGTACCGGAAGGCATCGCCGCCGGCGTCGCCACCTTCAACGCTGACCCAGCGATTCAGGCTATCGTCGTGATCGGCGGTGGACGCACGTTTATTGCCGGCGCGGACATCAAGGAATTCGGTAAGATCACCAGCGGCCAGAAGTCCGCCGCTATTGGACTGGTGGACGTCTGTTTACAGATTGAGGACTCCGCCAAGCCCGTGATCATGGCGATTCACGGCACGGCGCTCGGTGGCGGTCTCGAAACTGCCATGGCCGGCCATTACCGCGTTGCGGTGGCTTCGGCGCAGGTGGGCCAACCCGAAGTGAAGCTCGGTATCATACCGGGCGCCGCCGGTACGCAGCGTCTGCCGCGGTTGGCTGGGTTGCCGGTGGCGCTTGACATGTGCGTTTACGGCGCGCCGATTTCCGCCTCTGCCGCGCTCGACTGCGGCATCCTCGACGACGTCATCATGGGCGACTTACTCCAGGGCGCGATTGACTTCGCCCGCGATAAAGCCGGATTGCCTTTTTCGAAGGTCCGCGATCGCCAGGACAAGCTAACCGATGCCGGCGCCATTGCCGCAGCACGGGCCAAGCTTGAAAAGCGAGGCCGGGCTCTCCTGGCCGAGACCCGGGCCATTGACGCGATTGAAGCCGCGACGCAGCTGAGTTTCGCCGACGGCTGCGCCAAGGAAGCCGAGTACTTCAAGGAGTGCCTCTTCTCGAATCAGAGTAAGGGCATGATCCATAGTTTCTTCGGCGAGCGCGCCGTCGCCAAGATTCCGGACTTAGCCAAGGACACGCCCGTCCTGCCGGTGAAGTCCGTCGCGGTGATCGGCGCCGGTACCATGGGCGGCGGTATTGCGATGGTTTATGCCAACGCCGGTTTCCCCGTCTTGCTCAAAGAATCGACGCCCGAAGCGCTGGAACGCGGCCTCGCCACCATTCGCAAGAACTACGCCAACACGGTGCAAAAGGGGCGGCTCACTGAGGCCGAAATGGAGCAGCGCTTAGGGCGCATTACCGGCACGCTGACTTACGACGGCTTCGACGCGGTGGACCTGATTACCGAAGCCGTCTTCGAAAACATGGCCTTGAAGCAGCAGATCTTCGCCGAGATCGACGCCGTGGCGCGCCCTGGTTGTATCTTGGCCTCGAATACCTCCACGCTCGACATTGACGCGATCGCTTCCGCCACGAAGCGCCCGGAATGGGTGATCGGCACCCATTTCTTCAGCCCCGCCAACGTGATGCGTTTACTTGAAGTGGTACGCGGCGCGCGCACGCTGCCCACGGTGCAAGCTACGGCCATGGCCCTCGCCAAGCAACTCAAAAAGACCGGCGTCATGGTGGGCAATTGCTTTGGCTTTGTCGGTAATCGCATGTTTGGCCCGTACCGGCGCGAAGCCGAGTTACTCGTGCAGGAAGGCGCGACGCCTCAGCAGGTGGACGCCGCGCTGTATAACTTTGGCATGGCCATGGGTCCGCTGGCGACCGGCGACTTAGCGGGCCTCGACGTGGGCTGGCGCGTGCGCCAGGAGAATCCGGCCCACTTCGCCGGCGTCCGGCAACCGGTGATCGAAGACCGGCTCGTGGAGGCGGGCCGCTACGGCCAGAAGACGGGCCAAGGCTGGTACACCTACGACGCGTCGCGCCGTCCGCAGGAAGATGCCTTCGTTACGAATCTCATTCAGGAAGTACGGAAGCAAAACGGGATCGTGCCGCGCGCGATCTCCGCCGAAGAGACCGTGACGCGCACCATCTACGCCTTAATCAACGAGGGGGCGCATATCCTCGCAGAGGGCTTCGCTCTGCGTTCGGTCGATATTGACATGATCTACGTCATGGGCTACGGTTTTCCCGCCTGGCGCGGCGGTCCGATGTTCTATGCCGACACGGTAGGCCTCGCAAAGGTGGTGGAGAAGATGAAGAGCTTTGGCTGGACGCCCGCTCCACTGCTGGTCCAATTGGCAACCGAAGGCCGCCGGTTTACCGACTGGTCCAGGCCATTGTGAGATAGACAAGTAGAGGCGGGCGGGCCAGGGGGCCCGCCCTACCTTAGCGACTCGACGGGTACGTAGACCTGTGAACCGGCCTCGCGGAATTCCGCCGACTTCTCGGCTAGCCCGGCGGCCGCAAGGTCGCGGACCTCTTGGGTGAGCTTCATCGAGCAGAACTTCGGGCCGCACATCGAGCAGAAGTGGGCTACTTTGGCGCCTTCGGCCGGCAGCGTCTCGTCGTGATACTTGAGCGCCGTGTCGGGGTCGAGCGAGAGGTGGAACTGGTCGCGCCAACGGAAGTCGAAGCGGGCGCGGCTCAGGGCGTCGTCGCGCTTCTGCGCGGCGGGATGGCCCTTGGCCAAGTCCGCCGAGTGGGCGGCGATCTTGTAAGCGATCACACCTTGCTTCACGTCTTCGCGATCCGGCAGGCCCAGGTGCTCCTTGGGCGTGACGTAGCACAGCATCGCGGTGCCGAACCAGCCGATCATCGCCGCGCCGATGGCGCTCGTAATGTGGTCATAGCCGGGCGCGATGTCGGTGGCCAGGGGGCCGAGCGTGTAGAAGGGCGCTTCGTGGCAGACCTCCATCTGGCGGTCGACGTTCTCCTTGATCTTGTGCATCGGCACGTGGCCGGGGCCTTCAATCATCACCTGCACGTCGCGGGCCCAGGCGCGCTTAGTCAACTCGCCCAGCGTCTGGAGTTCGGCGAACTGCGCTTCGTCGTTCGCGTCGGCGATGCAGCCGGGCCGCAGACCGTCACCCAGCGAGAGGCTCACGTCGTACTTGCGGCAGATCTCCAGGATCTCGTCGAAGTGGGTGTAGGTGAAGTTCTCCTGGTGATGGGCCAGGCACCATTTGGCGTGGATGCTGCCGCCGCGGGAGACGATGCCAGTGATGCGGTTGACGGTGAGCGGGATGTAGGAGAGGCGGACGCCGGCGTGGATGGTGAAGTAGTCCACGCCCTGTTCACACTGCTCGATCAGCGTATCCCGGTAGATCTCCCAGGTGAGGTCTTCGGCCTTTTTCACCTTCTCCAAGGCCTGGTAAATCGGCACGGTGCCGATGGGCACGGGCGAATTGCGCATGATCCACTCGCGCGTCTCGTGGATGTTGTCGCCGGTGGAGAGGTCCATCACGGTGTCGGCCCCCCAGCGGATCGCCCAGACGAGCTTCTCCACCTCTTCGGGGACCGAGGAACTGACGGCGGAGTTGCCGATGTTGGCGTTGATCTTCACCAGGAAATTGCGGCCGATGATCATGGGCTCCGTTTCCGGGTGGTTGATGTTGGCGGGCAGTATGGCGCGGCCGCGGGCGATCTCTTCACGGACGTACTCGGCGGTAATCTTGCCGTGGGGGTCGCCAAGGTTCTCGCGCAGGGCGACGTATTCCATCTCCGGCGTGATGATCCCGGCGCGGGCGTAGGCCATCTGCGTTACGGCGCCGTTCACCGGCTTGCGCTGGGCGATCCAACGTTTCCGGAGGGGGGGGAGTCCGCGGGTGAGGTCGATGTCGGCGGCCGGGTCGGTGTAGGGGCCGGAGGTGTCGTAGAGCGTCAGGTCCGGCTCGCCGGTTAAGGCGATGCGGCGCGAAGCCACTCGCAACGGGCCTTCATAAACTTTGGTGGAAGCGGGCAGCGCGCCGGTGGTGACTTCCTGCGGGGCCAATAACTGAGTGCTCATTTGTTCGATCTCCCTAAATTCATCTGGAGACCCGGACGTCACAAGGCGCGGGAGCCATTCCCTTCGCCGGCATGACCCGGATCAGGTTCGAAGGGTCGCTGCTTTCAGCCTCTCAGTCCGATACTCCCGGACTCCCCTCGGCCTCCTTCACGTTAGCAGAACCTGCCGGGGGATAGTGGCCCCGTACGCGAGTACCGAGAGCCCGTCGCGTGAGCGATGGGGCACGTGTCGGCTTTTGCGGCGAAAGGCAAAGGAAAACAGGCTCAATTCCGTGTCAGGTGCCCCATCGCTCAGACGCTCAGCAAAAATGGTTTCGGCTCGCATGACCGTGAGAGCCCATCGCGTGAGCGATGGGGCCACCTACGCAGAATATAGCTGTTTTATTGGCGTTTTCGCGGAAAAGCGTCGAAACGCGCCCCGCCGCTCACGCGGCGGCCTCTCCAGATTTCGCTTCATTTCGGAGGTGCCGGACAGATTTTCTGAGCTTCTGAGCGGTGGGTTACGTTGTCGGACCGGCGAGAAGCCCAGCAAGACAAGCACATCCTCCGCACTGTAACCCATCGCTCAGCTCACGCGATGGGCTCTTTCCTACTGGAGATAGCGCTTTGCCGGTACGAGCCTATCCCCAGGACCAAGGCGAAGGATAAAACGAGCATGGCAACCGCGCGAGATGAGGTGTCCGTCGCGCCTTACTCCTTACTTATCCCCCGGTGTAGCCAGCTATAGGGACTCAAGATGCTTCTAGTTCTAGGAGTTTTCCCTGAGAATCGACTCAGATGCTTACCCGGTTCCTCATCGTTTCCCTTAGTTTCTGCGTTTCTCTTCAAGCTGGTCAATACATCGTCGAGTTGCTTTCTCCGGGCGTCGATGCTGGAATCGCCCGGCGTGGCGCCAAGGTGACGGCGCGGACCAGCCGCACGGTCCACACTCTGATCACCGACATCGACGATGCTGACCTCTACCCCGTCGCCAGCCATCCCACGGTGAAGCGCCTGTATCCGGTGGTAACTTACAAGCCCACGGGCGACGTGATTGAGGCGACGCAGGCTATTAGCCAGGTGTGGGATCGGGTGGGCGGAGAGGACCGGGCTGGGGCGGGCATCAAGATCGGGATCATCGATACCGGTATCGACGCGACGCATCCGGGGTTGGCCGCCAATGGCCTCGAAGCACCGGCCGGCTATCCCCGCGTCGACAACGCCAAGAACCGCCGTCACACCAGCGGCAAGGTGATCGTGGCGCGCAGCTATGAGCGCTTCAACGGCAAAGGTTTTGGTACGGATGCCGGCGACATATACGGCCATGGTACGGGCTCGGCCATGATCTCGGCCGGGGTCCGGCACGAGGCGCCGGAAGGCACCGTATCGGGCGTGGCGCCGCGTGCCTTCGTGGGGAACTACAAGGTGATCGGCGACGACGCCTCGGGCACCTCGGCCGGGATTCTCAAGGCGATTGACGACGCCGTGGCGGACGGCATGGACGTCATCAACCTGAGCCTGGGTTCGGCGTTCGCGCCGCGCCCCGAAGACGACATCATCGTGCAAGCGCTCGAACGCGCGATAGACCAGGGCGTGATCGTGGTTGTCGCCGCGGGCAACGCCGGACCTGGCTTGAATTCGATTTCGAGCCCCGGTACGGCGCCGCGCGCGATCACGGTGGGTGCGCACACGGCCACGCAGCAACTGGCCTGGTTCTCTGGCCGCGGACCGAACCTGGGCGATGGCCTGAAGCCGGATCTGCTGGCCGTGGGTGACCAGTTCTACACGGCCGACACGCTGCAGCGCCCCGGTTCCACGGGCTACCGCACCGTCGCCGGCACCAGCCTGGCGGCGCCCATCGCTGCGGGGCTCGCGGCCATCCTGAAGGCAGAACGCCCCGGTTTGGCGGTGCGGCAATACCGCTCGCTGCTGATCAACAGCGCGACCGCGCTGCCGTTCAAGGTGGTGGAAGGTGGGGCGGGGAAGCTCGATGGCACCCAGGCGCTGGCGGCGACGCTCACGGCGGCGCCGTCTTCGCTGAAGCTGACCGGCCAGGGAGCAACGCTGACCGTTGAGCCGGTGAGCGGCTCGGCTGGTCTCTGCACCGTGGACGCTCCCGGTCTGACCCTGTCGGCCACGCAGTTCGTGGGCGACGCGCCCTTTAGTCTACGAGTCGAGGCGAACGCGCCGGAGGGTTTTGTGACGGTGAGCTGCGAAGGCGCGGCGCAGAAGCTGCGCGTTCCTTACTGGCGGCCGGAAGTGGTAGGTGCAGCCGATTCGATCACGACCATTGACCTCCCGCGGTCCGCCCCACGCGGCGCTGCGATTGACTTCGGCTTGCGCGTGGTAGATACCCAAGGCCTGGTGGTGGCGGGCGCGGTACCGACGATTAGCGTCCAGGGAGGCACAGTGCTGCGCGCGGGTTGGAACAGCACCGTGCCGGGGCTCTATCAGTTACAGCTGCGGGTACAATCCGACGTGACGTTGCAAGTGCGCGCGGGTTCAGCGTCGCGCGAGGTGTCCGTGCGGGCGTATTGAAGCCGCTCTACTTCGGCGTGACGTGGATCAAGGCGCCGGGGTTCGCGTCTTCCAGCAACCAGAGCGAGCCATCCGGGGCCTGCTCCACATCGCGGATGCGCTTGCCGACGTTCCAGCGTTCGGCGACTTTGGCGCCGCCCTTGCCGTCGAAGATGATCCGGTTCAGCGACGTGGTCGCCAAGCCACTAATGAAACCGCTTCCGTCCCATTGCGGAAAGGTACTCTTGCCGCGGTAAAACATCAGATTGCCCGGGGCGACGACGGGGACCCAGTAGAGCACGGGCTTGGCATACTCGGGCTTCGAATCGTGGCTGGGAATCGGCACGTCGTCATAGTTCTTGCCGAAGGAGACCGCGGGCCAGCCGTAGTTTTTCCCTTTTTCGATCAGGTTGAGTTCGTCGCCGCCGGCGGGGCCGTGTTCCACTTCCCACAGTTCTCCGGTAGGCGAAAGGGCAAGTCCGTAGGGAGCGCGGAAGCCGCTCGCCCAGGTTTCGGACGGCGTCAGGTTGGGGCCGGGAAAGGTATAGGTGCTGACGACCTTGGCCGTCTTGGCGGCTTCGGTGTCACGGGGCGGATCGATCAGCGGAATGCTGGAAGCGCCGGTCTTGCCAAAATTCGGATTGCCGGGGAAGGGCTTGCCGTCCAGGGTGAGGCGTAGAATCTTGCCGACGGGCTGATTCGGGTCCTGGGCAGGAGTCATGCGCTGGCGGTCGCCGACGGTCATATAGAGAGACTGGCCGTCGGGAGCGAAGACCACTTGGCCGCCCGCCTGGCCACCCTTACCTCGGGGCAACTGGCGCCAAAGGACTTCGAAGTTTTCGAGGCGGGGACGGTTGCCCGTGGAGATCAGTTTGGCCCGCGCGAGAGCTTGGCCGCCGCCGTAGTCACCGGGCTCGATGTAGGTCAGGTAAATGCTTTGATCCGTCGCGTAGCGGGGCGAGATGAAGACGCCGAGCATGCCGTTCTGGCCCTGCCAGTAGACGGCCGGCGTACCGGCCAGCGGCGCGATCTTTTCTCCTTGCGCCGATACCAGCCACACGGGGCCGATCTTCTCGGTGATCAACATGCGGCCATCGGGCAGGAAGGCGATTCGCCAAGGCAGGCCAAACGTCGACACGGTGGTCATCTTGAAGGGTAGTGTGGCTTCCGGGACTTGGCTGCCCACATTCATTTGGGCCCAAACCGCGGTGGACACCAGCGTGAACAGCAGTGCGGTGCGAACAAATTTCATCAACATTCTCCTTGCAGGATTCTTGGCATACGTCTCCAGAGTATCAAGGGAACGGTTTCGAGGGCGGACCGAATACTTGGGGGCCTGCCTGGGTGGGGTTAGGGGAGCTTGAGTGGTAGCCAACGGCAAAAGAGCCGGGGTGGGGGCGAACCCTCGAGCGGAGGAATTCAGGAAGCCCTGCGCGTCCAGGTGGCGGGCGTCAAAGCGGGGAGTCCAGTTGACGGGGCCGGTGCGGAGGTAGGGAGCGAAGTCAGCGATATTTTTGCCGCTGAAGAGGGGCGCGATCAGCGCCCAAGGGGTTTCACGGTACTTGACATTGAGGTAATGCGAGTAGCGGCTCTGCATATCGCGCATGAGATTGGAGATGGACTTGGGTTTGGCCGCCTCGAATAGCGGCGTATTTCCGCATGAAAGCGATGGCCTGGGTGAAGTCCTCGTCATCGAGATGAATCCACTGGCCGCCATTGCCGCGTTGGGTGATGGCGTAGAGTTGGTCCGAACGAAAGTCACGCGGTTTGCGCACCCGAAGGTAGAGGCACGCGGCGGGCCAAAGTCGGCGTACGTGGTTACAATGGTTTGCGGGAGTCTTGAAGTCGTGAAGCGTTTCAAAGTGAAAAATATCCCGTTCCAAAATGAACCATCGTTCCGTTCCGATTCCCCCGACCCGGTGCCAGGCACTTTCCATCGCTTTTCCATCGCTTAGGACGAAGCATGCGATCCTCTTCCTGTTAGTGCTTGTCCTTTTTTCCTGTTGGCGCGCAGGCACATTTGATCACCCACCCAAGGGAGTGCCGACGAACGCCGTACTGGTGCCTGGCCCGAAGGGCGGTTGGTGGCAAGTATGCGTTTCCCCGGCACAGCCAAGCATGGGTGTCGCGTGCTCGATCTACAATTTAGGCGGCGAGAGCCTCTATGACGAACTCTTTGTGGCCGTTGATCTACGGCCAGTCGATGCCCACGAGTTGAAAATCGATCCCGATGCCGAGGAAATCGGGTCATCTTGGATCAATCTCAAGGGGGGGCGAATCCTCGTACCTACTTCCAGAGCGGAAGCACTCCGGCGATTCCTGATTAGCAAGACCGGGGCCAGATAAACTTCCCGGAGATAGGCTGACGGGCTGACGGGGACAGACTGCTATGACCCCACTGTACCCGCAAAAGAGTAGGCGGTCTACCCGCAACAAGGATGAGAATAATGGCCGGCAAAAGACACTTATCTGTAGATGCCGAGAAATCAACGCTATGTTCTGCCTGGATACGCCTATCATGTGACCCAACGAGGCACGGATCGGCACGATGTGTTCCGCCAAGCCGGTGACCGGGACGTGTACCTGGACCTGCTACGCGACCAACGCCAGGATGCGGGGGTGAGCGTGCAGGCTTATTGCCTGATGTCCAACCACGTTCACCTGATTGTGACGCCGGAGCATGGCGATTCGCTGGCCGTGCTGTTTCGCCGGGTGCATGGAAGATACGCGCAATACTTTAACGCGCGCTACCGGCGCAGCGGACACCTCTGGCAAGGCCGTTTCTTCTCCTGTCCGTTGTCTCCGCAACATCTGGAAATCGCCTTACGGTATGTCGAATACAACCCGGTACGGGCCGGTATCGTATTGAATCCAATGGATTACCGATGGTCGAGCGCCGCGGCTCATGGTGGTGGACTGGCTGATTCGGAGGATCTGCTAGACGTGGAATTTTGGAAAGAACGAGGAGGCAGTGCTGAGGGGTGGAGAACCATGCTTGGCCGAACGCATCCCGAAGTTTTGAATCATTTCCTTCGTCGCTGCAGCCACGCCGAACGGCCATTCGGGCCGGAAAGTTTCGTCGCGGAATTTGAGGAAAAGCTGGGGCGCCGCTGGAAGCGCTGGACTTTCGACAAAGAACTCGTCGACTCCGAGCTGACTCTTATCTTGGACCAGATTACCCCAAAGGCGGCCTCCGCATCATGATTTCATCGTCCAGGTGCAGTCCGGTCGTAGTCGCGATACCCTGGTACAGAGGGCTCTTGCCAGCGTGACCCCTTTTCCCGAAGTTGACACTGCCAACGCGGTCTATTCAGACGCGACGAAAGCGGGGCTTGGTGTCCAGATCATCACTCACAGCAATGGCGTCAACGCGGCTGGCCAATTTGCCTCTGGCCTTCCTTCAGGCGGGATCACGAACGCTGTGGTCATTGCACCGAATACCGCGAATCCGGGTCGGGTCTCCAACATCGCGGCGGCAAACTCCGGGCAGACTCGCATTATCTCTAGCCGAAATGACAACCGTCTTCTTTCCGCGCCAGGTGGTCATCTTCGTCCCTCAATTTGGTCGCGCATTTTCGGGGGCAATTCGAGGGTTCGAGTGATTGAGACGGACCAGGGATGCCACGGAGCGCAGTGCTACCTTGAGGAACTTAACGAGGACCGCGCAAGGGAGTTGCACCGGTGAGGACCAGGGCGGTGACGCGGTGTGTGATGTTGCTATCAGCTCTGATAGAGCCGGCGAGCGCAACACCAGAACTGCTACCACATTGCGGGAGTGGATCTGCCGCAGTAAAAACGATCGAGAGTCATCCAAAATGGCGCGCTGCACTGCTCTGGTTACCGCCTCAGTCCTCGATCGTCCTAATGTCAAAGCGGCTGAACGGGCCGCTCGAGTGCGCCAGTCCACTGGCCGGGGTGAGCCTCGCATGGAGCGAGATCGAGGAACTTTTCGGCCGGACCAACGACCCGGCGGGCCGCACAATAGTAGTAGCGAAGGCTCCTCGGCAGTCAGCATTGTTGGCGTTCTTGCGAGGTGTCGGGGAAGATGAACGCTGCGATGCCAGCAGCGGTTGGACATTCGAAAAGCTGACTGCTCAAGGCATTCGCTATGGCAATCGCCACCATGCGGGAGAGTCTCTGCAGTGCCTTGGCCAGGCGTTGGAGCTCGCTCCTAACTCCGAGGTCGCGCATTACAATCTTGCCGTAGCCAATGGGCTGGTGAAGAATAAATCGGAGCGGATCAGGCATTTTCGGATCGCACTAGAGATTAAGCCAGACTTCTGGGAGGCACACATAGGATTGATCCGGGCCTTCTTTAGCGCCGGCAACACGCTTGGGGCTGAACATGCGCTTGACGAATTTCAGCAAAAGAGCCCTCCACTTCCGGTCCAGATACAAGCGGCGCTGGTCGCGGAGACCCTGTTTGAAAACCTAGATCGCCCGGACGCAGTCGCCAGCACATTGGCAGACAGATTGCGGGCCATGAAGCATCTGCGCGAACTCCACGCTCCTCTCGTCGCACCCTACGAAATCGTGCTAGGCCAGAAAGTCTTGGGTGAGAAACTGGAGGCGCTTGGCAGATGGTCAGAAACCTTAAAGCTATTTGAAGCTGCTCTCGGCGAGACGGAAGGTCTGCAAGCTGGAAGCGTTTCGTCCGCTGTTCGGTATCGGCTGGAACTAGGCAGCGGACGGGTACTAAGGAAACTCGGTCGTGAAACCGATGCCGGAACGCATTGCGGTGAGGCGAAGACACTTCTCGCTCGGTCGTCGCGAGAACTCGAAGACCAGCATTGGGGCGGACCCGCAGTAGTGGGCGCTGAGTGGCAAATTAGTTGCGGCAGTTTCGCCGCTGGCGTCCGCGCACTCCTGAATTTTGTGTCAGTGGCGAAGGAACCGCACTTTGCCTATGAAACATTGGCCCTCGCATTTAGATTACGTGGCCAGGCGAGAATCGCTCGAGAATACGCTGGCTTAGCCGAGCGTTCCCTTGCTCCAAAGAATCAGGCTGCTTTGGCGTTGATCGCTGAAGAGGCTGAGCAACTATCCAAAGAAATGGAGTTGCGCCAGCCATGACAAGTGCTGCCTCGATTGTATTTGCTGGACGGCTGACGGCGGCTGACGGGGACACGGCTGACGGGCTGACGGGCACGACGGGCTGACGGGCACAGACTGCTATGACCCCACTGTACCCGCAAAAGAGTAGGCGGTCTACCCGCAACAAGGATGAGAATAATGGCCGGCAAAAGACACTTATCTGTAGATGCCGAGAAATCAACGCTATGTTCTGCCTGGATACGCCTATCATGTGACCCAACGAGGTACGGATCGGCAAGATGTGTTCCGCCAAGCCGGTGACCGGGACGTGTACCTGGACCTGTCGCGAGGTAACGCCACGAGGTAACGCGACCGGCACCAAAATTTCGGCGCCGGTCATTTCATGAAAAAAGGCCCTACCCGCAAAAGGGTGAAAATGACTGCGCAAGCGGGGGCAATCGGCCGGACGGCCGTGACTGAGCGAGGGATTTTCTGGGCGACTTAGTGGAGCTTGAGCGGTAGGCTACGGTGCAAGATCTGGTGAGGGTTCGCCCCCACCCGCTACCCCCGACCTACCCCGCCCGGCTCCCCGCCGACTGGGCTACTTCCGGACGCCGCCACCCGCGAACCCGGTTATACGGCCCACACCAAAGCGCCGTCGCCGCTTCGTTCCGTTCGTGCTCCTGAATCGGCCCATCCACGAACGTCTGCCAGTCCTCGGCGATGAATGCGGGCCGGGCAAATAGATGCTGCCAACGCTCCAGGCACAACAAGCCGGTATCGTCTTTGCCAGCACAATGCGCCGCCGCGCTGGACCACTTATACTTCCGCGCCTTGGACACCAATCGAGCCCGCACCGGATTATTCTCCAAGTACCGCAGGAAAAGCTTAAAGCCTGCTCCCTCAAGCAGTTCCGCGTCAAAGCGCGTTCACCGGCCCGGCCCGGAAGTAGGCCATCATCCCCGGATCGGCCTTACGCCCAAAAGGCACAAACAGCACCCAAGGCCGATCCTTATACTTCTGATTGAGATAGCGCGAGTAGTTGCCCTGCATATCCCGCATCAAATTCGATATCGAATCCTCGGTCGAAGCCTCAAAGATCCAGTGCCCATGGTTATGCATCAAGCAATACCCATGAATGCGCACCTCGTACCTCCGCGCATAGCGGCGCATCAATTCCAGAGCCTTCCGGAAATCATCATCGTCCCGGTAAACCCACTTACCCTGATTCCCCCGCTGCGTCACCCCATAAAGGTGTTGCGGCTGGAAATCGCGTAGATCTCTCATGCTTATAAGTGGGTTTCGCGCGCCAAAGTTCTCACATATTTTCTCTCCCATCCACAGAACGCGACGTCCCCCCAGCCACGCACGCGAGTAAGTGGCTCGTTCCCGGCGGCGCCGCGCCAGTGCAGCTGGGAACGATAGTGACCGGGTGGTTTTCGGCGGTATTCTCTCCCGCCCACGGCGGTGCCTCGTTCACGACGAATTGAAAACGCATAACTCATTTCCCGCTGAGTCAGTTAGCCGTTTCCCGCACCCGGAAAACTTCCAACCGGCTGCTACGCTCATCGTCAGAGGACACCATGACCGCCTACACAGACTTCGACTACGACACCCTCCCGCCCGTCGATCTCGACCTCGACCTGCACTGGATCCAACTCCCCGTCGCCGTATGGGAAGCGAAACAAACCGCCAGGCGCGAAGCTCTCCAGGCCGCCCACCCCGAGCACAAAATCATCCTCGTCCCGCTCACCCGGGCTCCCTCGTCAACCGCACCGTCCTCGCCTGCCTCGAACCCCACCCCGAAATCCGCCTCTCCGTCAGCGACGCCGTCTGCTCCGCGCTTCACCGCTCACGGCGGCTGGCGCAACCCACACCCAGCCTAGAAAAATAAAATATCGGAAAACAAACCCGGCGATCTCACTGAAAACAATCATTGGTAGGTCGGGCCCCCTGGCCCGACACCTGTAACTCGGGCCCCCTGGCCCGACAAAAACCAACAAACGAAAGGAACCCCACATGTCATCCGAAAAACGAATCGAAGCCAACCGCCGCAACGCGCAGCGCTCCACCGGTCCGCGGCCCCCCGAAGGCAAAGCCCGCTCCGCGCAAAATGCCACCACCCACGGACTCTCCAGCCTCAACCGCAACCCGCTCGCCGCAGCGTGTTTCCTGCAAATGGAAGATAAAGACCAGTACTTAGGCATGCTCAACCAATATCTGGCCACTTACTCCCCGCAAAGCCAACACGAGCTCGACTTACTCACCGAAGCCGTCTTCGCCAAGTTCCGCCAACAAAGGCTCTGGGCCGCCGAAGCTGCGCAACTCGAAGTCGCCATCGCCCAAGACGAAAAGGAATTCCGAAAAACCCTCCCCAACGCCGACCCCCGCGCCCACCTCGCCAACGGCATCGCCAAATCCGAACAGATCCTAAAGCTCTACCTCCGCTACGACGCCCAACTCAATCGCATCTACCGCAATTGCCTCAAAGATCTCCGCGACTTACAAGCCCAACGTCATATCCCGGAGCCGGAAGAAGAGCCCACCCCAATCGAACCCAAACCCACCCCGGAAGAACAAGCCGCCGAAGAGAAGCGCCGCGCCTTCCAGCGCCACATCAACATCAACCTAGGCCGCCACCCCGACTGGGAGCCGCCTACCCAGTAACCTTACGAGATGCCGCGGCCGGCCGCTTGGACGCGGGCCGCGCCTTGGTGGAGGAAGCGCTGAAGCTCGACGCCAAGCACTTCGATAGCTTAGTGACTTTGGCGGCCATCACGGCCGAGTTTCAAGACTATGCTCTCGCCTCGATTTACCTGGAGCGCGCCATGGCAATTCGGCGCACACCGGCCGTAGAGGCGATGCTGAAGCGACTGCGTACATAGCCTCGAGAGGTAGAATCAAGGGCAGTTCCATGACTCGACGCCAAGCTCTGCAAGCCGCTCTCGCTCCTGCCCTGGCCGCGCAAGCGCGCAAGCGCAATATCGTCTTTATACTGACTGACGACCATCGCTTCGACTTTCTCTCCTGCGCCGGCCACCCCTGGGTGAAGACGCCGCACCTGGACCGGTTGGTGCAAGGCGGCCTCTATTTCGAGAATGCCTTCGTCACGTCGTCGTTGTGTTCGCCCAGCCGCGCGTCCATTCTCACGGGCGTCTATCCGCATACGCACAAGGTGCAGGACAATTTCACGCCGCTCGATCCGCGTTTGCCCACCTTTCCCGTGCTCTTGCAAAAGAACGGCTACCGCACGGGTTTTCTCGGCAAATGGCACATGGGCGGTGCTTCGGACGAGCCGCGTCCGGGCTTCGATCATTGGGTGAGCTTCGAAGGCCAAGGGCAGTACTTCGATTGCGAGCTGAACATCAATGGCCAGCGTGGCAAGAAGGCGGGCTACATCACGGACACGCTTACCGACGAGGCCGAGCAGTTCATCGCGAAACAAAACGGGCCGTTCCTGTTGTATCTCTCGCACAAGGCGGTCCACGCGCCTTTCCAGCCGGCGCCGCGCCACAAGGACCTCTACGCCGGCCAGCGTATGCCGCGGCCGGAGAGCATGTGGTATCGCGAGGATTGGTACGAGCAGAAGCCCGAATGGCTGCGCCGCCGACGCTTCACGCGGCATGGCGTCGACGGAGCGATTGGCCAGACGATGCCGTTGGAAGACCTCTACCTGGGCTATGCCCGTTGTCTCGCGGCGATTGACGAGTCCACTGGACGCGTGGTGGCGGCGCTCGAGAAGAAGGGCATCCTCAACGACACGCTGATCGTCTACATGGGCGACAACGGTTACCTGTGGGGTGAGCATGGCCTGGTGGACAAGCGCACCATGCACGAGCCTTCGTTGCGCGTGCCGCTGCTGATGCATTGCCCGGAGCTGTTCTCGCCGGGGCGCCGCAAGCAGTTCGCGCTGAACCTCGATATCGCACCGACGTTCCTGGCCGCCGCGGGCATCAGCCCGCCGCCGTCGATGCATGGACAATCCTTGCTGCCGGTGATGCGTAGCGCCCAGGCCCCGGGCCGCACCGAGTTTCTCTACGAATACGAATGGGAGCGCGACTTCCCGGCCACGCCGACGATTCACGGCCTGCGCACGGAGCGCTATAGCCTGATGCAGTATTACGGCATTTGGGACCTGGACGAGTTATACGATCTCGAAAAAGATCCACACCAGATGAATAACCTAGTGGGGAAGTACAAGTTACTCCCGCATCAGCGCACGCGTTTGGCGATGCGGATCGACAATCCGGAATTGAAGAAGCTCGTCGATAGCTTACAAGGCCGGATGGAGGAGTTACTCAAGGCCACCGGTGGCGATCCGCGTTTCGCCGGCCGCGAGATTCCCGGCGCGGCGGCGGCACTATGAAGCTCGCCCTGCTGCTGATCACCGCGCTAACTTACGCCGCTGAGCCGAACGCGGCACGGAAAGCCCAGGCACGGAAAATTCTGGATCAGACCGCGGCATCAGTCTCCGTGGCGAACCCCAGCGTCCAGGTACTGCTGCTGCGCGACCTGGGTGAGCTTTACGGAAAACTGGACCGCAAGAAATCAGTAAAACTACTCACCGAAGCTTTTTCCGGCACGCAGCAGTTGCCGGCGGAAGTTCGGGACGTGCAGCAGGGAAGGGTACTGGCGAGTTTGGCTGAGGTCGATCTGGATGAGGCTATCGAACGTGTGGGCATCTACCAACCGGCGGATCCCAGCCGCAAGCCGGCCCTTTATGAGAGTCTTGTGCGCACCTTGTTGCAACGTGACAAGACGGCCGCCGCGGTGGAACTCTTCGAGACTTATTCCGGCGGGTATTATCCGTTTCTGGCGTTGAATCTTTTGCTCGAGAAACTTCCCGTCGACGATCCGCGCCAGGTAATTCTCTTCGGCCGCGCGGTGACCGCGTATGGAGCCAACGGCGGAGGCGAATTCCCCAACTTACTCGTAAAGCGCGCCGCGACGCTGCCGAGGACTTCGGTGCAGAGCGCCGTCACGATGTTACTCGGCCGTGTCGCCGAGGCGAAGTTTGCGAAGGGCAGCGCGCTCTCGCTCAACGGCGAGAAGGGTCCGGTGCTGCTGCAGACCGCCATGGATGCGATGATCTTCGATACGTCTCATGTCATCCGGCAATTTGAGCCGAAGTTACTCGACGAGATTCTCGTATCTCGGCCGATGCTGAAGGAGGCCCTGGAACGCTACCCGAAGGGCCGGGAATCTTTGGGCAACAATACGACTTCCATGAGCGCGTCCGGGACGGGGCAGAGTGACCAGAAGGCCGCCGAAATGATGGGTCCGTTCGCTATAGAGGGGCAGATGTTGCAACGCTTAAGCGAGCTAGCGCAAAAGGATCCGCGGGAGGCGATGAAGCAAGCGGGCCAGATGAAGGACGCTGACCTAAAGGCCCGCGCCCTGGCAACCGTTCTCGACGCCGTGGGTACGAAAGACGCCGATGCCGCGCGGGCTACCGTCACCCGCGCCATCGAGTTACTGCCGGAGTTGCAACGCGCCATGTCGATCTTGAGCGTGATCATGGCGATGGCCGATGACGAGTTGATCAAGTTACTCACTCCTCAACTCCAAAGCCAGTTGGTTGAAGGATCGTTCGCGGCGATCACGCGCTGCCTGAAGCGCGATCTCGATCCCGACGAGCCCAACCTGGCGGATCGCGACGAATGGCCATCCACGCAACTGATGCGCGGCTTGATGATGGGCCTGGGGGCCAATCATCCGGATCTGGCGGAGCCGCTGCTCGAGCAAGTGAAGGACGTCGAACTGCGGCTGATCGCGCAAGTGGCGCTGGCTCGTGGCCTGCTCGGCGAGGAGTTGCACTCCTTGCAGATCAACTTCCGGGGCAAGGGCGATAAGCTCCCGGCGAACGTGCTGTAGCGCGGGATATCATGGGCAGACCGATGCTCACTCGACGTACGCTTCTTGCCGCCCCAACACTTCTGCGGGCCGCCGCCAAACCCACCGAGGTGGCGATTCGCGGCGACCAGTTCCTCATCAACGGCCAACCCACCTACGCCGGCCGCAGCTATCAGGGCCGCAAGATCGAAGGCCTGCTGATGAACTCCCGCATGGTGCAGGGGATCTTCGACGACCTGAATCCGGAAACCGTCAAGCGTTGGGCCTATCCTGACACCAGGAAGTGGGACGCGGAGCGCAACGTGCGCGAGTTTCTCGCCGCCATGCCCATTTGGCGGCAGCATGGCTTGCTCTCTTTCACGATTAACCTGCAGGGCGGCAGTCCGGAGGGCTATTCGAAGAGCCAGCCGTGGGTAACTTCAGGCATCGCCCCCGATGGCTCATTGCGGCCCGCCTTCATGAAGCGCCTGGCGCGCATCTTGCGCCGCGCCGACGAGCTCGGCATGGTGCCCATCGTCGGCTACTTCTACTTCGGGCAGGATCAACACGTGCGCGACGAAGCTGCCGTCCGCCGCGCGGTGGCGAATGCGACGAACTGGCTGCTCGACGGGGGCTATCGCAACGTCCTGGTGGAGGTGAACAACGAGACGAACGTGAAAGCCTATGACCACGAGATTCTGAAACCCGGCCGCATTCACGAACTCATCGACGCCGTAAAGGGCATGAATCGCGGGGGCCGGCGCTTGCTGACGAGTACTTCGTACGGCGGTGGCGCGATTCCCTTGCCCAACGTGGTGAAGAGCGCTGACTTTCTGCTCATCCACGGCAACGGCGTGAAGGACCCGAAGCGTATCGCTGAGATGGTGCGCCAAACGCGCGCCGTGGAAGGCTATCGACCGATGCCGATCCTGTTTAACGAAGACGACCACTTCGACTTCGACCGGCCCGAGAACAACTTCCTGTCGGCCCTGAGCGAGTACGCCTCCTGGGGCTACTTCGACCCCGGCGCTAGCGACTACGCCGACGGCTACCAATGCCCGCCCGTGAATTGGGGCCTGAGCAGCGCGCGCAAGAAAGCCTATTTCCAGTTACTCAAGCAAGTCACCGGGGCCTAAATGCGCGACGGCTTTGCCATCTACGACACCCACGTCCACATCGGGAGCGCGCGGCACAGTGGCCGCCGTCATCACGCCGCGGATCTCGTGCGCGCCATGGACGGCTTCGGCATTGAACACGCCGTCGCGATTCCGTTTCCTCTGGTGGAGGACTACCGCCGGGAGCACGACGAAATTGCTGCCGCGCAACGGACTTACCGCGGGCGTTTCGTGGGCGCGGCCTGCTTGAATCCATTTGTGCCGGAGCGCGAGTTCCGGGATGAGGTCCGCCGCTGCCGGGAGGTGCACGGCTTTCGCGCCCTCAAGTTTCAGCCGCAGTTTCAGCCGCTGAATCCGCTGCTCGATTCGAGTACGTTTCTCTTCGAGACGGCCCTCGAAAACCGGATGGCGTTGATTGTCCACACCGGTTCAGGAATTCCCTTTTCGCTGCCGTCGATGTACTTACTTGCGGCGCGCCGCTATCCGGAGCTGAAGTTTGTCCTCGCGCACTGCGGCGGCGGCGGACTCTTCCACGGTGAAGCTATTGTCGCCGCGTCGCTGTTCGCGAACATCTACCTTGAACTATCGAGCCTGATGCCGCATCAGGTGCTGGAAGTGCTGCATCGCATCCCGAGCAAGCGGCTGATGGCCGGTACGGATTTACCCGAGAATCTGCGCATGGAGTTACTCAAGTTACTTGAACTACCTGTCAGCGATGAGGACAAGCGCAACATTCTATTTGGCACCGCCAAGGAAGTCTTCGGGCTGCCGGACTGATGGGGAGTGCGCGCGACAGCTACGAGCGGTGGACCCTGACCACCATGACCGGCGCCGCCTTTATGCTGGCCCATCAGGTGGCCGGCAAGGCCGCTCGCGACGCCCTATTTCTCGCCGAATACACGCCCAAGGATTTGCCCGGCATGGTAATCGCCGCGGCGGGAGCGGCGATCGTGCTGAGCTTTTTCTTCTCGCGGCTGCTCGCGAACTCCGGCCCCCGCTTGGCCGTGCCGGTTACCTTCCTGGTGAGCGCCGCGCTGCATCTGGCCGAGTGGATCATGCTGCCGGTGGCGCCGCGCATCGCGGTGATCGGCATTTATCTGCACATCGTCGGGCTGGGTGCGATCTTGCTCTCCGGCTTCTGGGCCTTGGCGAGTGAACTGTTTGACCCACGCGAGGCCAAGGTCCGCTTTGGGCGCATCGCCGGCATGGGGACGGCGGGAGGCATCGCGGGCGGCCTGCTCGCGGAGCGCACGGCCGCGTGGTTTGCGCCCTCCGCGGTGCTGCTGCTGTTGGCGGCCTGCCATCTGGCCGTGGGCGTTGCGCTGAGTCTGCTGCGCGGTGAGGCCGAGGGCTCGCACAAGCCGGCTGAAGCGCTACCTTCGCCGCGCGACGTTTTCGGGCGGGCGCCTTTCCTGTGGAGCCTGGCGGTGCTGGTGCTGGTGGGCACCACATCGGCGGCGATGTTGGATTACCTTTTCAAGTCCGGCGCGGTGCAGCAATTTGGCGGGCGCTCGCCGGCTTTGTTGCGCTATTTCGCGCTCTTCTACACGGCGGCGCAGGTGCTGACGTTCCTGGTGCAAGTGGGCTTGAGCCGGCTGTCGCTCGAGAAACTGGGCCTGGCGCGAACCGTCGGGAGCCTGCCGTTCGCGGTGGGCGCGGGCAGCGTGCTGGCGCTTTTCCTGCCTGTGTTTTCGGCGATCGCCAGCGTGCGAGCGCTAGAACTGATCCTGCGCGGCTCGCTCTTTCGCGCGGGTTATGAGATCTTCTACACGCCAATCGCGGCGCGCGACAAGCGTTCGGTAAAGGTCTTGATCGACGTCGGCTGTGACCGGCTGGGTGACGCCGTGGGCGCCGGCATCGTCCAATTCGCCATCTGGATGGGCCCGGCGCTGGCCCGCACGGAGTTGCTCGCCGCCACCATCCTGCTCGCCGTATTGGCCGGTACCATCGCCAGTTGGCTCGATAAGGCCTATCGCGTGATCCTGGAGCGAGGCTTGATTGACCGGGCCGTCGATTTGGACTTGGTCGATGTCCACGACTCCACCACTATGTCGATCATCATGCGCAGCGCGGTGCCGGTTTCGGCGGCTCCGGCCAAACCAGAGATCACCGCTCCTCGCCTGGTGAGCCTGGACCCGTTGGCCGACACGCTCGGAAGCTTGCGGTCCGGCGATGCCGCGCAGGTGAAAGCGGCGCTGGACGGTAGCCAATGGAAGGACCCGTTGGTGGTGCCCCAGCTCATCCGTCTGCTCGCCTGGGATGAGGTGCGGCCGCGAGTGGAGAAGTGTCTGGCGGCGTCGATGCCCGCCATCACGGGGCAGCTTTCCGATGCCCTGTTGGACGAGCAGGAGGACTTCGCTATCCGCCGCCGCATCCCGCGGCTATTGGCGCGCGCGCACCACTCGCCCCGGGCGGCCGCGGCCCTGGTGGAGGCGCTGGACGCGTCGCGCTTCGAGGTTCGCTTTCAATGTGGCCGCGCGCTCGATGCGATGCGCCAGCACCATCCGGGCCTGGCGCTGCCGGAGCCGGCGATTTGGGCGGTGATCGAACGCGAACTGAATACGAACCTGCCGATCTGGCAGGGCTATCGTCTTTTGGAGAAGCGCGAGTCAACGGGCGACGAAGCCGAGGACCGTTTTAATTTTCTCGACGACTTACTCCGCGAACGTTCCAATCTCAGCCTGGAGCATGTCTTCTCCCTGCTCGCGCTGGTGTTGCCGCGCGAACCGCTGAAGATCGCTTTTCGCGCGCTGCACACCGAAGACCGGCAACTGCGCGGCTTGGCGCTGGAGTATCTGGAAAGCGTTCTGCCCACCAGCGTACGCACCCGGCTCTGGGATGTCCTGGAGGGCTCGCCGAAACCGGAAAGCACGGAGCCACCTACGGAGGCATTGGAGCGCCTGATGCAATCGCAAGCGATGGTGCAACTAAAGTTTCCTGATGGGAGATCCGGCAGGCCCTAGCGCGCGTACTCCTGTTAAGATCGAGTATGCGCAATGGGAACCTAGCAGTTGGGGTTATAGTTTCGTTTCTGTTACAAGGCGCCGGCTTGTTCGCTCAAGATAGCCGGATGGCGGAGATCGAAAAGGCACGGAGCGAAAAAGCTGCCCGGCTGAAGCCGGACGAAGTTTCGAAAACAGAGAACCTACTCAGCCGGTTCAAAGATGAGAAGCTGCTCGAGCGTTTCTCGCAGGGCTTCAACGGCATTCGCGCCAAGATCGGCAACATGGTGACGGGCGGCGGCTTCGCCATAGGGCCAGAGTATTCGCGCGAGGATCTTTTCAAGGGATACCTGCAGTTCCGGACGGCGGCTCAGGTTTCCACGCGCGGTTATTACAAGATCGATAACCAATGGACCTTGCCGCGCCTGGCTAAAAACAAACTCGCCCTGGACATCTACACGGTTCACCACAATTACGCCAGCATCAATTACTACGGCCCCGGCGCCAACTCCACCAAGGGCGGACGCTCCAATTACCGTTTGGAAGATACTTCCGCCGAAGCTACCAGCGTTTTTACTCCCGTCCGCGGACTCGCCATTGGCGGTACGGTGGGCGGTTTGTGGATGAACATTGGACCGGGCAACGACCGTCGCTTTATCTCGGCTGACCGGATCTTCACCGAAGCCCAGGCGCCGGGTATTCAACGGCAGACCAACTTCTTCCGCTACGGAGTGTTTCTGCAGCACGACACGCGCGATAACCCCATCACGGCCAAGGCGGGGCGAAATGTCATTTTTCAATACACGTGGTTTGATGACATCAAGCTAAATACCCATAACTTCCGCCGCATTGATGCCGAGGTGCAGCAGTTTATCCCGATTTTGAACCGCTCCCGGGTTTTTGCCTTGCGCGCCAAAACCGTCCTGACGGAGGCGAATGGCAATGAAACCGCGCCTTTCTATCTGCAGCCGATTCTGGGTGGCTCGGACGATCTGCGCGGCTTTCGCAACTTCCGCTTTAGTGATCGTGACATGGTGGTCTTCAACGCCGAGTACCGCTGGGAGATCTTCGCGGGGCTGGATGGCGCCTTGTTCATGGACGCGGGCAAGGTCTTTTCCCGGCGCGGCCAACTCAACTTCTCGAATCTGGAACGCAGCTACGGTTTCGGCTTGCGCGGCAATGCGCGCAATGCGACCTTTCTCCGTGTGGACGTTGGCTTCAGCCGGGAGGGTTTCCAAGTCTGGGTAAAGTTTAACGACGTTTTCCGGCAGCGCCGCTTCGGGGCCGATATCACGCAGCCGGTTTTTTAAGGACGATGACTATGCGACGCCTCACCCTCCTAATTCTCCTCACCGCCAGCGCCGCCACCGCGCGTAAGTTCTATGACGATGACCCGATCCTGCGCGCGCCCAAACCGCGCGATACGGGCAATCTTAAGCCGCGTAAGTTGAGTGACATCTACGATCTCTTCTCGCTCCAATTCGGCGACTTAGGCGAGCGTCAGCCTCCCGCGGGCAGTTCCAAGCCGCCGATCCGGGCGATGGGCATCAACACCATCGAGAATCCTTTTGACGACAATTGGTGGGAGCCGCGCCATTACTTCCGCCGCATGACGCCCGACGAACTGCGCCGCGGCCCCGGCGACGCGACGCCTCCGTCCACGCGTGGGAAGTGGACCATCGTCGGGGTGAAGAGCGAAGGCGTTACCCCGGGCTTTCGCATGCTGGACGCCGACAATCGCCAGTACTTCGTCAAGTTCGATCCAATGTCGAACCCCGAGATGGCGACGGCCGCCGATCGGATCAGTTCAAAGATCTTCCACGCGATGGGCTACCATGTGCCGCAGAATTACCTCATCTATTTCAAGGAGGATCAACTCCAGTTGGGCGAGGACGTGGAACTGGCCAACGCCGCCGGCAAGAAGCGCAAGATGACCTTGCGTGACCTCTACGAGATTCTGCTGAAGGTGCCCAAGACCGCCGATGGCCGGTATCGTGGCACCGCGTCACTCGCTTTGCCGGGCAAGCCGATCGGGCCCCCGCGCTACTACGGCAGCCGCACGGACGATCCCAACGATGTGGTGCCCCACGAGCATCGCCGCGACCAGCGCGCCCTGCGTGTCTTCTGCGCCTGGCTGGGCCACGAGGATTCGCGCGCCATCAACAATATCGACGTGGCGTTGCAGGCGGATGGCATTCGCTATGTCCGCCACTACCTGCTTGATTTTGGCTCCACGTTGGGTAGCGCCAGCACCAAGCCCAACAGCGTGCGCTCCGGCTTGCCGTTCTTCTCCTGGTCAGAGTCGGCGAAGAATTTCTTCTCGCTCGGCCTGCACGTCTCCTACGTCGACTTCGCCAAGTATCCTGACCTGCCCTCAGTGGGCCGGTTCGAAGCGACTACGTTTGACCCCGTGCGTTGGGTGCCGGAGTATCCCAATCCGGCCTTCCTGAATGCCTTGCCCGACGACGAGTTCTGGGCGGCCAAGCAGGTGATGTCGTTGACCGATGCCGACCTGAAGGCTATCGTGGAGACGGGTGAATATAGTGACCCGAAAGCGGCGGAGTGGGTGACGCAAACCCTGATCGAACGCCGCAACAAAATCGGCAAGGCGCTCCTCGGCAAAGTTCTGCCGTTGGATCGTTTCGCGATTCGCGACGGTGCTCTGGCCTGGGAAGACATTAGCGGTTCGGCCGGCGCCGTGAATATCCAGTGGCATCATTTCGACAACCAAAGCGAACAACGCACGGCGATTCCCAACGCCACCAGCGCCAAGCTGCCGGACTTCAATAGCTCCGGCTATTTGCTGGCGGAACTCACTCGCGCCGCCCAACCGAAACAAAAGGTGCTGGTTTATCTGCGGCGCGGCGAAAGCCCGTGCATCGCCGGCGTGGAGCGTACCTGGTGACGCCACGCGAACAGTTGCAGTCGCAGCCGGAGCTGCGCACGCAGCGTTCGTTTCCGTCGTTTTCCCACGTTGGCGCAAAGCCGCGCAACGCTCTCGAAAAAGTACTCTCGATCTTCGCCGACATTCGCGCCGGCGAAGGCTTAACCACGCTCCTGCTCACCTTGAATGTCTTCTTGCTGCTGGCGGGGTATTACTTACTCAAAACAGCTCGCGAGTCGCTGATTTTGAGCGAAGGCGGGGCCCAGGTAAAGAGCTACTCGTCAGCCTTGCAGGCGATGCTGTTGTTAGTGGTCGTGCCCGCGTACGGTTGGGTGGCGTCGAAGGTAGAGCGCGTGCGGCTGGTTACCGGCGTGATCCTCTTCTTCGCGCTGCATCTGGTGCTGTTCTACTTGGCCGGCCAGCAGGGCGCGCGCGAGGGCGTCGTATTTTTTGTCTGGGTGGGCATCTTCAACGTCTTTGTCATTTCGCAGGTTTGGGCCTTCGCCAACGACCTATTCACGGAGAGCCAGGGCAAGCGGTTGTTCCCCTTCATTGGCCTCGGCAGTTCCCTTGGCGCATGGCTGGGCGCGCAAGCCGCCGGACAGATCGTCAAAGGCTCTGACCCGTATTTTCTGATGCTCCTCGGCGCCGGCGTACTGCTCGTCTGCGCCGCCTTGGTGTACGCCGTCGATCGCCTGGAGTCCGCCCGCGCGGACAAGGTCTGGACGGCCGCGGCGGAGAAGCCGCTCGGCGCCAGCGGGGGCTTTCAAATGGTGCTCGGCGATACCTACCTGCGTTGGATCGCCGTGCTGATGGTGTTGCTCAACATCGTGAATAGCTCCGGCGAGTATCTGCTCGGCAATCTGGTGGTGGACGCGGCGAAGGCCGCCACGGCTAACGCCGCGAATCCGGCCGTGGCCATGAAGCAATACATTGGCGCCTTCTACGGCGAGTTCTTCGGCTGGGTGAACTTAGCCGGGGCCATCCTGCAAGCCTTCTTCGTCTCGCGTCTATTCCGCTTTATGGGCGTGCGCGGCGCGCTGTTTATCCTGCCGGTGATCGCGCTGATGAGTTACAGCATTCTCGCGTTGGTGCCGCTGCTGAGCGTGGTCCGCGTCGCGAAGACGTTTGAGAACGCGACGGACTACTCGATCCAGAACACCGCCCGGCAGGCGCTCTTCCTGCCGACGTCGCGCGAGGCGAAGTACAAGGCGAAGGCCGCCATCGATACCTTCTTCATGCGTTCCGGCGATGTGCTGCAAGCGGGAATCGTTTACCTGGGCTCCGAAGTGTTGAAGCTCTCCACCACGGAGTTCGCTTGGATCAACGTCGCGCTCACCGGTGTGTGGCTGTGGGTGGTGTCGCGGATTGCGGCGGAGCACCGCCGCCGGGCCTTCTAAGATGCTGTTGCTCGCGCTGCTGGCGTCATTTGCGCAAGCCGCTTTCGTCACCGAACCCTATCTGCAATTGGGGCCGCGACCCGCGCCGGACCGGTTGAGTATCCTCTGGCACGCGCCGGACGCCGACGCCACCTGGGCGCTGGAACATCAGTCAGCCGACGGCGCCTGGATGCCTGTCCAGCGCATCGTCCAACGCCGCGTCACGCTGCGCGGCACGCGGCCGTTCCGCATCTATGAGGCAGAACTGGCGGGACTGCGGCCCGGCGCTGAGTTCGACTATCGCGTCCTCCGGGATGGCGCGCCCGTCTTTACCGCACGCGGCAAAGCGATCGCCCCGCCCCAGGCGCCGGCGCGCTTTGCCGTCGTGGGTGACCCGGGCGCCGGCAGCGCGGGGCAGCGTGCCGTGGCTTCCCGCATCAACGCTGCGCAGCCCGACGCCGTCATCGTGCCGGGCGACATCGTCTATCCCAATGGACGCCTGAAGCACTACCTCAGCAAGTGGTTCCCCATCTACCAGCCGGTTTTTCGCGCCCGGATCAGCGCGGCCGCGCCCGGCAATCATGACTTCGAGGAGTGCGCCGATCTTGCGCAGCCCGATTGCCTGGCCTACTTCCACGTCTGGAGCCCGCCGCTGAACGGGCCGGCGGGGAACGCCGTGGCGCTTATGGGTCCAGCGGCGGATCAGCAGGCATTCAAGGCCCTGGCCGGCGCGAAGTTTCCCCAGGCTGCCAACTACTCCTTCGACTACGGCCCCGTCCACTGGACCATCCTCGACTCCAACCACGTCATGGACTGGACCCGCCCGGACCTCCGCCAGTGGCTCGAAAACGACCTCGCCCAATCCCATGCCCCCTGGAAGTTTGTCGTCTTCCACCACGCCCCTTTTCACTCGTCCGGCAAGCACGCCGAGCACCAGCGTCTGCGAGTGTTGTCGCCCATCTTTGAAGCCCATGGCGTCGCCGTCGTCTTCGCCGGGCACGTCCATAACTACCAGCGCACCCATCCGATCCGGTTTGTTGCGGAGCCCTACCCGACGCCGCTCGGCAGCCAGCAGCCCATTCCCGGCCAGACAATTCGCGACCCCAACGGAGTCGTTTACGTCCTTACGGGCGCTGGCGGCGCGGGCCTGGTGGACGGCGCAAAGACTGGCCGTCCAAGCACTTGGCTACCCTTCACCGCTCATTTCGAGGCCCGCCAGCACTCCTTCACTCAGATCGACGCCAACCCCGAACTGCTCCGTATCCGTCAAATCGGCGCCGATGGCCGTGAGCTGGATTCGTTCCAGATTGCGCGTAAGTAAGTAAGGGAGTCAATGAAACTTTTCTCATGGGAGCTGTATCTTATCTCTATGGGTCCTTCGAGGGTGTCACTATGCCGGTAGTTCAAGCGGCCAGCACGCCGAACCAGACCAGCGGTGGGCCAGACAAGCTGCGCTTCGTCATGCCGCCGGAATTGGTGAATCAGGCCGCGACGCGCCTGTGCTGGATGTCCAATCTTTTCGCCATCACCACGGTGGCGATGATTGTCTTGCAGGGCTACTTTCAGCCGGAAGTACGGCTCGCGCTCAACCAACCGTTGCTGCGCCTAACGGCGCTCTTCACTTTATTCCTCACCTTGGGCTTTGCCGCCGCGCACCGCTTCAATTGGTTCTCGAAGATCACGCTGATTCACCTGGGCGGCGTCTTTGAGGCGGCGGGCGCCTTCATGTGCGCCTCTTTCGAAACCAGCATCAGCCATCAGGACGAAGTCGTCCGCGGCGTCTCCTTCGTGGCCTTGTGGATCGTCCTCAACGGATTGCTCATCCCCAATCCGCCCGGCCTCAAGCTCACCACCTCCATCATTTCGGCCTCCATGTGGCCCTTGGCCTATTGGGTGAATCTGCAGGTTTACGGCTTCGAACCGCTGCCGCTCAACCGGCTCGCCGTCTGGCTATTGCCGCTCATCACGGCCGTGCTGTGGAGCCATCTTTTCAACAAACGGCTCTTCCACATGCATATGGCCAGCCAGAAAGCCGAGGAGATGGGCTCCTACCAACTCGACTTCCTCATCGGCAAGGGCGGCATGGGCGAAGTGTGGCGCGCCCGCCACAAGATGCTGCAGCGCGACGCCGCCATCAAGGTGATTCGCCCCGAAGTGCTGGCCAACCAGGGCGGACGCCAAGCCGAAACCCTGCGCCGCCGTTTCGAAAAAGAGGCCCGCGCGACGGCCAGCCTGCGCTCCCCGCACACGGTGGCCCTGTTCGACTTCGGCATGGCGCGCGACCAGAGCTTCTTCTACGTGATGGAATTGCTGGACGGGCTCGACCTGCAAACCATCGTCGAGCGCTTCGGCCCCTTGCCGCCCGGCCGCGTCGCCCAGATCATCCGTCAGTCCTGTGATTCCTTGGAGGAAGCGCACCGTCAGGGTCTGGTGCATCGCGACATCAAGCCGACCAACCTTTTCCTGTGCCGCCTCGGCATGAATTACGACTTCACCAAGGTGCTCGACTTTGGCCTCGTGAAGACGCTCACCTCGAATAGTGGTGCGACGCTGATGACCATGGAAGGCCAAGCCACGGGCACGCCGGCTTACATGGCTCCGGAAGTCGCGTTGGGGAGCGACGCGATTGACCAGCGGGCGGATATCTACGGCCTCGGTTGCGTGGCCTACTTCCTGCTCACCGGCCAACTCGTCTTCAACGAACCCACGCCGACGGCGATGTCCCTGGCGCACGTCCAAAAGACGCCCACCCGGCCGTCCGAAAGGGTGGAAACCCCCATCCCCGCGGATCTCGAAGCGGTGATTCTGCGCTGCCTCGCCAAGGACCCGGACCAGCGGCCGCGCAGCGCGCAGGAACTGGCCGAGGCGATCGAAGCCGCCGCGGGCATCCAGGAATGGTCGCGCACGGATGCCGCTCGCTGGTGGTCGCTGAATCTGCCGGAGTCGCCGTCGGCTGCCGGGACCCCCACCGCCCAAATGGTGAGTGACCCGGAGGGCCGTCTCGTCGTTGCTGGACGTTACACCTAAGCCCGTTCGAGGTATTCGCCGTCTGTCGTCGAGACGCGGATCTTCTCGCCCTGGTTGATGAAAGGCGGCACCGTCACCACGAGGCCCGTCTCCATCGTCGCCGGCTTACCCACATTCGACACCGAGGCGCTCTTCAAGCCCGGCTCCGTCTCCACCACCGTCATGATGATGGCCGGGGGCAGCTCCACGCTGATGGGGCGCTCCTCGAAGAAGGTCACCTTCACTTTGAGCTGCGGAATCAGGTAGTTGACGTTGTCGCCCAGCAGATCTTCGCTCAGGTGGATCTGCTCATAGTTCTCGATGTTCATGAAGTGGTAGTCGGTACCGTCCTTGTACAGGAACTCCATGTCCTGGTCGTCCAGGCTGATCTTTTCCACGTTGTCGGTGGAGGCAAAGCGGTGTTCGGCGAAGGAACCGCTCTTCAATCCGCGCATCTTCACTTGGACGAAGGCGCGTAGGTTGCCGGGCGTCCGGTGGACGAAGCTGAAGATCGAATAAAGTTCCCCGTTGAACTTAATCACCATGCCGGGGCGAATCTGAGTGGCTTGCATATCGGTTTCTTCTAGTTTATCAGCTACAATGCGATACAAGCATGATTCCGGAGTTCATCCCTGAAGGCCTCACGTTCGACGACATCCTCCTAGTGCCGGCCCACAGCGCGGTGCAACCCGCGCAAGCCGATACGCGCACGTGGTTTACCCGCGGCATTCCGCTGAACATACCGGTGGTGAGCTCGGCCATGGACACCGTCACGGAGTCCCATTTGGCGATCGCGCTCTCCCAGCAGGGCGGCCTCGGCGTGATTCACCGCAATATGACCATTGAGCGGCAGGCCGAAGAGGTGGATCGCGTGAAGCGCTCCGAAAGCGGCATGATCGTCGACCCCTTCACCGTCCATCCGGACCAGCCGATCTCCGTGGCGCTGGACCTGATGAAGCAGTACCGCATCTCCGGCGTGCCCGTGGTGGACACGCAAAACAAGCTCGTCGGCATTCTCACCAACCGCGATCTGCGCTTCGAAACCGACTTTCGCCAGCCCATCGCCAGCCGCATGACCAAGGATCCGCTGATCACGGTGCCCGTCGGCACCACGCTCGAGGACGCCGAACGCGCCCTCCGCAAGCATCGCGTGGAGAAGCTGCTGGTGGTGGATGAGACCGGGGCCCTGAAGGGGCTCATCACGGTGAAGGACATCCAGAAGAAGCTGAAGTATCCGAACGCCGCCAAGGACGACCAGGGCCGGCTGCGCGTGGCGGCGGCGATTGGGTCCACTGGCGATTACCTCGAACGCGCCGGGGAACTGGTCCGCAAGAAGGTGGACGCCATCGTGATTGACTCCGCGCACGGCCACAGCGAAGGCGTGCTGGCGGCGGTGCGAGCCATCAAGAAGGCCTACCCCGAAGTACAGCTGGTCGCCGGCAACGTGGCGACCTTCGAAGGCGCCCGCGATCTGGTTGATCTGGGGATCGACGGCGTAAAGGTCGGCATCGGCCCCGGCTCCATCTGTACGACGCGCGTCGTCTCCGGCGCCGGCGTGCCGCAGGTAACGGCCATTGCGGAGACGGTGAAGGCCACCCGCGCGGCTGGCGTGCCCCTCATCTCCGATGGCGGCATCAAGTTCTCAGGCGACGTCACCAAGGCGATCGCCGCCGGGGCGGATTGCGTGATGATCGGCAGCCTGCTCGCGGGAACCGACGAAAGCCCGGGCGAGACGATTCTCTATCAGGGCCGCACCTTCAAGAGTTATCGCGGCATGGGTTCGCTGGGGGCGATGTCGGAGGGCAACAACGCTGACCGTTACGGCCAGGCGCGTTCCGACAAATTGGTGCCGGAGGGGATTGAAGGCCGCGTGCCCTCGAAGGGTCCGCTGGCTGATTGGGTCTTTCAACTCGTCGGCGGCCTGCGCGCCGGCATGGGCTATAGCGGATCGGCCACGATTAAGGAGTTACAGGAGAAGGCGCGCTTCTGCCGCCTGACCTCGGCCGGACTGCGCGAAAGCCACGTCCACGACGTGATCATCACCAAGGAAGCGCCGAACTACCGTCTAGAGTAATGTCCCCCGTGGCCGGGGCTCTGTTGGCCGTCGCGGAAGACAGAACCGTTGAGTGGCCATCAAGACAGAGCGCCGGCCACGGGGGATATTCCCTGGACTAGCAGCCCTACGCGCTTTTCCCCATAGTGTGGCCGCCCGTTTCACGCCGATAGTCTCGGCAGATGCTGATTTTGCTCCTCCTGCTTGCGCAGGATCCTCCGCCCACTGATCGCATGGCGGCTTCCATTCAGAAGCAGCGCGAGTCCGCCACGCGGCAAATGAAGGCCCTGGGGCTCCATGCGGACGACGCGCCGGACGGCTTTTTCACGACGCCGTGGCCGAAGCCCCCGTCGCCCCCAGTGCCGCCGGCGCCCTCGGTCGCGGCTTGGAGCCAGGCTTGCGAGCCGCTCGGGCCTGGGCAACTCAATCCGATTGTCGAAACCGCGGCCCGGCGGGAGCAGCTTTCCCCCGACCTCCTCCGGGCGGTGATCCGTCAGGAGAGCGCGGGCTATCCCTGTGCGGTCTCCCGGCAGGGCGCGCTCGGCCTGATGCAACTCATGCCCGCGACGGCGCGTCAGTTCGCGGTGCGGGATGCGTTGAATCCGAAGCAGAACGTGGAGGCCGGGGCGCGGCTGCTGCGCCAACTGGTGGATCGCTACCCGGGTGACCTCGCCAGCGCGCTAGCGGCCTACAACGCCGGGCCCACACCGGTCGACCAGCACGGCGGCGTGCCGCCATATGCCGAAACCCAGAATTACGTCCAGCAGATTCTAGGCTGGTTGACGGGTCCGGCCGAGCAGTGAACGTCACTCTTGCCGGAAAGGCTCGATGGAGAGCAGGAAGCGGCTCTTCGGAGTGAAGTAGACGCGAAAAACGGATCCCGCCTGGTCCAGCAAGGCGTCGTAGGCGGCCTCGCTTACCTGGTAGGTTTGGCCCTTCACGACGAAATTGTAGGTGAGCGTCTTGCGGCGCAGGATTTGGTCAATGCCGTCTTGAATCTCTTCGCCCTTGGTCGCATGCAGCCGTCCGCTATCGCTGAGTACCTTGCCCGAGGCGAGGTCAGCCAGATAAAGCAGTAACCGTTCCGAGTGCAGGACGAAGTTGATCACCAAGGCAATCAGGCCGAAAACCAAAGCGCCGCCGAAGGCCACTACGTATTTGCCCATCGTCATCATCAGCCGTACTTTGGTGATGATGTAGGGGAATACCGTCCCGGCGAAAACAGCCATCAGCACTAGCCCCACCAGCGGCACGCCCAGCGCCAGGATCGGCCAAACGGCCTTCGCAGAGACCCGCACGAGTTGTGCGCTGCTCATGCGGCCCTGCCGGTTTTCGACGAGGTCGGCTTCGGTGAAGCTGCAAGTGCGCATCAGGTCGCGGCGCGCCACCTGATCCTGATCCTCGGCCTGATAACCGTATTCGACGTAGGACGACATAGTGCGCGGAAGATCGGCGTCTTCCCGCTAACGGATTAGGAACGCCGCCGCGAATAAACTACGGCCGCCGCTCGTACTAAGGCCTGCGCCTTAGCTGTTACTTCGCCATCTTCTCAAAGACCTTGACGCCCGCCGCCGCCACTTGCCCATCCTGGGCCGAAGTCGCGCCACTCACTCCGATCGCGCCGAGCATCACGCCATCGATCATCAGCGGCACGCCGCCTTCCACGGGCATGGCGCCGGGTAGCTTCAGAATCGCCTGCCGGCCACCCACCAGAGTGTCCTCAAAGGCCTTCGTGGGCCGCTTGAACCGCACGGCCGAGCGCGCCTTCTCCTGCGCCACGTCGAGAGAGCCAATCTGCGTCCCATCGGCCTTTTGGAGATAGATGAGATTCCCGCCGTCATCGACGATGACGATCACCATGGTCCACTTATTAGCCACCGCCTCGGCGCTCGCCGCTTCGGCGATCTTCTTCGCGGCTTCCAGCGTCAGCGCCTTCTTGGTCGCCAATTGGGCGTGGGCCCAGGTGGTGGTCATCAGGGTCATCAACAGGAGGGTCCAGAGTAGTTTGCGCATGGGGTTAGCGTATCACTTGTTTTGGCGCCAACCACGACGGCGGTACCCCAAGCCAGTACAGCGCCTGCAGCAGCACCCAGTGCGCAAACTGACGCCCAAAACGGTGCTCGAAGCGCCGGGAGGACGTTACGAGCTCGGCCTCCAAGTGTACCCACGGCGTCAGACGGCGCAGGCGGCGGACCAGGTCCAGATCCTCAAAGACCGGGTGCGGCGCGAAGCCTCCCGCTTGGCGATAGAGGTCGCGGCGGACGAAGATGCCCGAGTCTCCGTAGATCAGGCCCAACGGTCGCAGACGCGGATAGAGCCAAGTCAGCCAACGCGCGCCCGTGCTCTCGCCGTCGAAGCGTAGGGCGAAGTTGCCCGCGCCATAGTGCGGCGCCATCGCCGCCAGAGCTTCGGGCGGTGGCAGCGTGTCGGCGTGCAGGAACCAGAGGACGTCGCCGGTGGCGGCGTCGGCGCCGGCGGCCAACTGTGCTCCGCGGCCCCGCACGCTCTCGACGACCCGCGCGCCGCGCGCCCGGGCGACTTCGCGCGTCCCGTCCGTGCTACCCCCATCGGCGACAATCACCTCGCAATCCTGCAAGGCCGCCAGCAACCGGGGCAGTTGTTCGGCTTCGTTCCAGGTGGGGATGATGACGGAGAGGCGCAATCGTTTCTTCCATCCTAGAATGGAAGGGTGATCGCGATTCTGCCCCTGCTGCTCGTTCCGCCCTTCGCGGCCGACGTGCAGGACCTCTTGCACCGCGCCAGTGAAGAGGCCGAGATGTTTCAGCAGAACATCACTCTCGTCGTCGGCCAGGAGACGCTCAAACAACGCGCCCAGAAACGGGGGACGCGCTTCCGCCCCAGCATTGGCCAGGCTGCGCCGCCGCCGGTGAACTTTCAAACGCGCGAGTTGCAGTCCGAATACGCCGTGGCCGCGTTTGCCGAATCGAACGGCGGCTTGCACGAAGTACGCCGCGTTACCCGCGTCGATGGCCGCGAGATTCAGAAGCTGCGCGACGCGCGGTTGAGCCTGGCGATGGGCATGAAGTCGCCCGACGATACCCTGCGGCGCAAGATGCTGCTTGAGTTTGAGAAGCACGGGCTGATCGGCACTGCGGTCGACTTCGGCCTCAGCCTGCTCCTCTTCCGCCGTCAGGCGATGCTCAATTACACCTTCGTTCCCGTGGGTACACGGCAATTAGGCACGGACACCGCGCTCGTCGTCCGCTTCCAGCAGAAGGCCGGGGAAGGGCAAATGAGCGTCTACGAGGGCAACAAGCTCATCCGGCAACAACTGCAAGGCGAAATCTGGCTCAGCGCCACCGGCGTGCCCTTGCGCATTGAACTCGGCTCCGCCATTCGCGAAAACGGGCAAGTGATTGTCGACATCGGCGTGACGGACTACGCCATGAGCCAGTACGGCTTTGTGCTTCCTGTCACCGTGGTCCACACGCGGCGCGCCGATGGCCAAGTGGTAGCCGAGAACGTTTTTCAGTATCAGCGTTTTCAGAAGTTCGCCGCCGATTCCGAACTGAAGTTTGAGGTGCAAGATCCCCCCAAGTAGAAGTATCTACCTGCACGGTTTCGCGTCGTCCCCGGCCTCGCGCAAGGCGCGGGATCTGGTGGCCCGTTTCGCCCAAAAGGGACTCACGTTGGAGGTGCCCACGCTCGACGAGGGCGACTTCTCGCGCCTCACCCTGTCGGCCCAGTTGGCGTTGGTTGAGCGGCTGGCCGCGGGCGAACCCGTCAACCTGCTCGGCTCCAGCATGGGAGGCTACTTGGCTGCGCTCTACGCGGCCCGGCATCCCGAGGTGGCCCGCGTCGTGCTGCTGGCGCCGGCGTTTCGGATGGCCGAACGTTGGGAAGCGCGCGTCGGCCCGGCGGCGATGGCTGACTGGCGCGCCTCCGGCGAGATCCAGGTCTTCCACTACGGCGAACAGCGCGAGCGCCCGCTGTGGCCGCGCCTGATCGACGATGCGCACCAGTATGAGGGCTACCCCGAAGTCCGGCAGCCCACGCTGATCTTCCACGGACAGCACGATGACATCGTCCCCGTCGCTGACTCGCTCCACTTTGCCGAAAGCCGCCCCTGGGTGCGCCTTGAAGTGCTCGATTCTGACCATGAGCTGGGCAATGTCCTCGAATTCATGGGTGAGCAAACGCTCGCCTTCTTGGGTGTTGAGTAAGTCAGCACAATTGCCGCCAAAAGTGGGGGAAGTTGCCATACCCGCAAAAGCGTTTCGAATAAACCCACACCAGCGGGATTGGCGCGTAACCGGCTTATCACTAAAGTGGGACTAATCAATCGCGCCAAGGAACTGCAACGGGATTCCGTAAGGACTTTCGAGAAACAACTTCTTGACGCTTCTCTCTTTCGGGTGCGGGGGGTACGTCATCTCCACGATGTGCCGCCCCGCTTTAATTTTCGGAGCCTTCTCGGAGGAGAGGCTCCTACGCTTTCCACCTCCCCATCGTTCACCTCCCACCATTCCGTCCGCGAAAGCGTTAGCCTGATACCTTGGGCCGCATTCGCATTCTCTCCGACACTGTCGCCAACCAAATCGCCGCGGGCGAGGTGGTGGAGCGGCCCGCTTCCGTCGTCAAAGAACTCCTCGAGAATTCGCTGGACGCCGGCGCCACCGATCTGCGCCTCGACATCGAAAGCGGCGGCCGCCGCCTGATCCGCATCGCCGACAACGGCTGCGGCATGTTGCGCGACGACGCCTTGCTCGCTTTTGAGCGTCACGCCACCAGCAAACTCGCCAACGTGAAGGACCTCCTCGCCATCGCCACGCTGGGCTTTCGCGGCGAAGCGCTGCCGTCGATTGCGTCGGTGTCGCGGCTGGTGCTCGAAACGCGCGCCGAGGAGGAGACCACCGGTACGCGCATCGAAATCGCCGGCGGCAAGCTGCTCAAGGTGGACGAAATGGCCCTGCCCCGCGGCACCACCATCACCGTGCGCGACCTCTTCTTCAACGTCCCGGCCCGCAAAAAGTTTCTGCGGACGGAGCCCACCGAACTCGCCCACATCGCCGCGTTAGTCACCCACTATAGCCTGGCTCATCCGGATAAGTCCTTCCAACTGCGCCACGGCGCCAGCGAGTTACTCTCCGTCACTCCCGTCGCCGAAATTCGTGAACGGGTGTTCCAGGTCTTTGGCTCGCAGGTATTGAGTGAGCTAGTCGACCTGGGCACCCACGAACGCGAATTTCCCAGCGACGAGCCGGGAACCTTGCATCAGTACCGCCTGCGCGGCTTCGTGAGTGGTCCGCAGGTGCAGAAGCTGAATCGCAATTCGATTTACTTATTCGTCAACGGCCGCCTCATCCGGGATCGCTTACTCTTACACGGACTCACCGCCGGTTACACGCAGCTCATTCCTCCCGGCACTTACCCATTTGCGTTGCTCTTTCTCGAGTGCGAACCCAGCGAAGTGGATGTCAACGTACATCCTTCGAAGACCGAGGTGCGCTTCCGCCAAGGCAGCTTCGTGCATGACTTTGTGCGGGACTCCGTGCGGCGTACGTTAACGCAGGCGCGCCCCATCAGCGCCGCCCCGCCGCCACTTACTCCGGCGCTCCCCCAGGCCGGCGCGAGTTTGCCTTACTCGGAATTCTCGCAAGTGCTCCAGGGCAGTCCACCGCCCCCGGGCGAGTTATTCACCTCCGCCGAGTTACTCGGCCGCGGCTCTGATGCCGCGTTGCCGAACTGGCAATTGCGGCCGGAAGTGGGTCCTTCGCCGCGCTTCAATTTTGGCGAACCCGAATTGCCGCCGCCCGTGGTGACGGCTGCGACGCATCCTGGCTTTGTACGCGGTCCGGTGCCGGATACTCATGGAGGCCTGCCGGCCGGAACTTACACCGAAGCCATTAACCTGGAGGCCCTGCAGGATTTGCGTCCGCTGGGCCAGTTACACGATAGCTTCATTATTGCGGCGGGCCGCGATGGCTTGTGGATTATCGATCAGCACGTGGCCCATGAGCGGATTCTCTTCGAGCAGGTGCTACGCCAACAAGCTGCCGGGCAAGTGGAGCGGCAGCAGTTACTCGTGCCGTTGGTTTTGGAACTCACCGCCGGCCAGGAAATCGAGTACGAGCGCATCGCTCAGGAGTTGGACCGCGCGGGCTTCGATACTGCGCCCGTAGGCAAGCGCGCAATCGCCGTGCAGTCGGCGCCGGCGGACCTTGGCCCGGCCCAGGCGGAGCGCGTCGTGCTGGAGATCCTGGAAACGGCGGAGAGCGAACTCCGGCGGGTCAGCCTGGAAGAAATACGCCGCAACGTCGCGGCGTCCATCGGGTGCCGCGCGGCCATCAAAATCAATATGCCGCTCGACTTTACCAAGATGGAATGGCTACTCAAACGGCTCGGCGAATGCGAATATCCGATGAGTTGCCCACACGGCCGGCCCATCGCCCTGCGCTACTCCATGCGCGAGATTCTCAAGAGCTTCCACCGCATCTAACGGAAGCTCCGCACATCCACCGTCGCCCCGGGTAGATTCTCTTTGTCATAACGATCCAGAATCGCCTGCGCTCGCCGTTCTTCTTCGCGTGCCTCTTCCCGGCGATGAAGCTTCCGGAGCAACTTGGCGTAACGTAAGCAGAGGTTGGCGATGAAGGGATGCCCGTGGTCAATCCGCGCGTCGGCAATATCCAGCGCGCGCTGATAGTAGATGATCGCGTCGTCCACGCGCTGCGTTGCTTCCAGGGCGCCGGCCGCGTCGCAGAGGGTCGCCGCCAACGTCAGCGCACCTCGCGGAGCCAAGGCATCCAACACCTTCAGCGCCTCCTGGAAGGCCGTTAGCGCTTCGGGCAACCGGTGCGTCGCGTGATAGAGCGAGGCCAAGTTGCCGAGATTCAAGCCGAGGCTTTCCTGCTGGATCTCACTCGGCGCTTCTTGCGTCAGCGTACTCACTACTTCGACGAGCATCGGTTCGGCCACCGCGAATTTACGTTGCTCGGCAAGAGCCGTCGCGTAGACCCCCCGCAGACGCGCCAAGTCGCCCGCGTAAGTTGCGTCGCGGACCTGCGCCCAGGGTTGTAGGAGGTCGCTTACCTTGTACCAGCGTCCAGACTCGGCATAAAGCGCGGCCAAGTTCGTCACCTGCCGGATCAGCGAACTGCGATACTCCGGTTGGTGCGCGGCAAACCAACGGTGGGCCGCGAGATAAAGGCGTTCAGCCTCCGCGCTGCGGCCAGAGCGCTGCAGGAAGAAACCCGTGTTGTGCATCACAAACGCGACCGCCGGAGACTCGGCTGGTTCTGCGCGCGCGGCGCGCAGGGCTTCCGCATAGGCGGCCTCAACTTGAGGGTCACCAGACCGCCGCAGCGCCTCCGCGCGGTCCAGCCAAACCAGCCATGCTGGTTCATTCAGAGTGAGGTAACTCAGCAATAGATAAATCATGCGTGTCCTCTTGCACACCAATACGTTGATCGGGTCAAAAAGAATTCTGGACGGAAAAAATAGCTGGGGTGGCTGGCCCATGGTGGGGCGAAGTGGATTTTTCGTCTGGCGGTTAACGCGAGGCATGGCGTTCGTGTCTCTATCTGCGAAAGGACCTTACCCAATGCGTTATCTCTTGATTCTTGCTCTGAGTCTTACGGCCTTCGCCGGCGGACTCTACTTGGAGGTCACCCCCGGCACGGGCAGTACCCTCGCTACAGCGCGCGTCACCGCCTGTCACGAGCCAGCCAAATCGACAGTCAGCGCCAGCGTTGTCACGGTCGTCGATGGCCAACTGCGGCGCCAGCCCCTGCAAGTGGCCGCCGTGCCTGGCCAGGACGGTGTCTTCGCGATCTCCGGATCCTTGCCGGACGGCAACGTTACTATCGAACTGACGGTCACCAATCCGGAATACGGCAGTTACCAGCCCCGCGTCCTGATTCGCGCCGAAGGGCGTAAGATGCAAATGGCCACGATGAAGCACTACTTTGGCGTGCCACCCAAGCTTAAGGACTATCGACATTTGGCGGAATAGGTAACGATGCGCGAGGAAGCAGAAATGGTGGCCGCGGCCCAGCGGGGTGACCGCCAAGCCTTCGGGCAATTGCACCAGCGTTACTACCGCTTGGTGCACGGCTTGCTGCTCGCCCATTTGCGCCCCGCTGACGCCGAAGACCTTGCGCAAGACGTCTTTCTACACGCGATGCGGAAGTTGCCTGAATTACGTGAGCCGGCGGCTTTTGGCGGCTGGCTCACGGCCATTGCGCGGAACTTTCGCTTGAACCATTTCCGCCGCGGCCCAGCCCGGGTTGAGGAACTTACTGAGCATAATGGCGGCCGGACGCATGTGCGCGCGGCCGCTCACTTACAAGAAGAGTCCGAAGTTCTGCAAGCTCTGCGCCGCCTTCCCGAAGCCTATCGCGAGACACTCATGCTGCGCTTAGTGGAAGGGCTGACGGGACCGGAAATCGCCGAGCAGACCGGACTTGCCCCCGCCTCGGTTCGCGTCAATCTCTGCCGGGGCATGAAGTTACTGCGGGACGAGCTTGGTCCGGTTTACGCAAGGGAGGATCGAAATGCAAGATGACCAGTACCTTTGGGATCGAACTGGCGAACCGGATCCACTGATCGCGCGATTGGAGCAGGAACTACGCCCTTACGCGGCGCGGCCCTTCAGACCACAGCCACGTAGGTCTTCCTGGCGGTGGATCGCTGCCATCGCGGCGACGCTCTTACTAGGTGCCACTTGGCAACTCACGCGGCCCACGCCCTCGGCCTGGCAACTCGACTCCGGCCGGCGCGTTGCCCTGGGCGAGCGAGTAAGTACAGGGCCTGGCCAGCGTGCCGTCCTGTCGGCGAACGGCGTCGGCACGGTCCGTCTGGATCCCGGTTCCGCCCTGCAGGTAATGGCGGCCCCGCCGGGGCTGCAACGGCTGGCGCTGGCCCAAGGCACGCTGCACGCGTTCATCTTTGCGCCTGCGAAGAGCTTTCAAGTGGACACCCCCGCCGGCACCAGCATCGACTTGGGGTGCGCTTATACCCTCACCGTCGATGAGCGTGGCGCGGGACTGGTATCCGTGTCGACCGGCTGGGTAGCGTTTCAGACGGGACCCCGAGAGTCCTTCATCCCCGCCGGCGCCGCTTGCCGGACACGCCGCGACGCAGGTCCGGGCTTGCCCTACTTCACCGACGCGCCGCTTGATTTTCTGCAGTCCGTCGTGCGTTGGGAAGACAGCGGCGACTTAGCCGGCTTACTCGCCGCGGCGCGCCCGCGCGACGGATTGACCCTTTGGCACTTACTCCAAAGAACGACGAGCCCCCGGGAACGCAATCTCGTCGTACAGCGGTTCGCCGTGCTCATTCCCGGCCTCGACATCGCGGGGCTCAACCGGGGTGACGCCGCGGCGATCAATCAGGCCTGGGACGCGCTGGGCCTGGGCGCCACCGGTTGGTGGCGTTCCTGGAAGCACCCTTGGGCGGGATAACGCTACACTGGTACTTTCCTCATGCAAGCAGGTATTGTCGGTCTTCCCAACGTGGGTAAATCCACGCTCTTTAACGCGCTCACCAAGTCCCGTAAGGCGATGGCCGCGAACTATCGTTTCTGCACCATCGAGCCCAATGAGGGCGTCGTCACCGTGCCGGACGACCGGCTGGCGGTGTTGAGCCAGCTTTCCGGCTCGGAAAAGCTGGTGCCCGCCGTCTTCCAGTTCGTCGATATCGCGGGCCTGGTGGCCGGCGCCAGCAAGGGCGAAGGCTTGGGCAACCAATTCCTGGCCCACATCCGCGAAGTGGACGCCATCGTGCAGGTGGTGCGTTGTTTCGAGAACTCGCAGATCGAGCACGTGATGGACACGGTGGACCCAGTCCGCGACATCGAAGTGATCAACACCGAGTTAATTCTGGCCGACCTCGACTCGCTCGAAAAGCAGAAAGGCAAGCTGCCCAAGCTCGCCAAGGGGGGCGACAAGCGCGCGCAGGCCGCGCTCGACTTGATTCCCCGCCTGGAACCGCATCTCTCTTCCGGTAAGTACGCCGTCACCCTGGAGATGACGGCGGAGGAGCAGGCCGTGGCGAAGTCGTTCTTCCTGCTGACGAATAAGCCCACCATTTATGCCTGCAATGTGGCCGAGGGTGACTTGGCCGATCCCGAGTCGAATCCCTTTGTGCAGAAGGTGCGGGAGTATGTGGCGGCGCACCATGAGACCATCGCCGTCGTGGTGTCGGCGGAAATTGAAGCCGAGTTAGTCATGCTGGATCCGGCGGAGGCTGCGGATTATCTGAAGGACCTCGGCGTTACGGAGTCCGGCGTGGGCAACCTGATTCGCGCCGCCTATCATATTTTGGGTTTGCGGACTTACTTGACGACCGGTGTGAAAGAGACGCGCGCCTGGACCATTCGCGCCGGCTGGAAAGCGCCCGCCGCCGCCGGCGTAATTCACTCGGACTTCGAGAAGGCCTTCATCAGTGCGGAAACGATTGCCTACGAGGACTTAGTCGCGCTGGGCTCTTTTGCGAAAGCCCGTGAAGTGGGTAAGTTGCGCACGGAAGGCAAAGAGTATGTCGTACAGGATGGTGACGTGATGGAGTTCAAAACTTTCGTATGATGCGGCGCGACTTTCTGGCTTCCTCGGCGCTGGCGGCGCAGGTATCCGCGCCCAAGAAGATCGCGGCCATTATTACGGAGTATTGGCTGGGGTCGCACGCCGATGTCGTCGTGGGGAAGTACCTCGAAGGCTTCAATCAGGATGACCGCCCGCCGTACCCGCGTTCGAAGATCGCCTCCATCTTTACGGAGCACTTACCCGCCAACGACATGAGCCGGGAGCGGGCGCGGAAATACAACGTCCCCGTCTTTCGCACCGTACAGGAGGCACTCACGCTCGGCGGCGATACGTTGGCGGTGGACGGCGTCCTGCTGATCGGCGAACACGGTGCGTATCCGGTGAACGACAAAGCGCAGACCTTGTATCCGCGCTTTGAGATGTTCCTCAAGATTACCGACGTCTTCCGCGAAAGCCGGCGCGCGGTACCGGTCTTCAACGATAAGCACCTCTCTTACAACTGGCGCCAGGCGCGGCGCATGGTGGAAATTTCGCGCGAGCTTCGGTTCCCGATGCTAGCGGGTTCTTCGGTGCCCGTGGCCCAACGCATTCCCGCGATTGACGCGCCGTTTGGCGCTAAGCAGAAACATGCGGTCGCGATCTCCTATAGCGGCCTGGATATCTACGGCTTTCACGTCCTTGAAGCGTTACAGTGCATGACCGAACGTCGCCGCGGCGGCGAAACGGGGGTCCGCGCCGTACAGTGTTTGCAGAATGAGGCCTGTTGGGAGTTTATTGCGAGTAACTCCTGGGTAAGTAACTTGTTTGACCAGGCGCTTTCCCGCAGTAACACCCGCAAGTCTGGCACACCCCGGCAATTGGTGAAAGAGCCCGCGGTCTTTATCGTCGACTATGTGGATGGCCTGAAAGCGGCGGCATTCCTGATGACCGGCCTGGTGGAGGACTTCACCGTCGCCCTGGATATTGAGGGCCAAGCGTCGCCGTTGACCACGCTGATGAACTTACAGAATAACCGGCCGCACCATCATTTCGGCACGTTAGTGAAGAACATCGAGAGTATGTTCGAAACCGGCCGCGCGCCTTATCCGGTGGAGCGGACGATGCTCACGAGCGGTATTCTCGACTACGGCCTGGAGTCGCGCTTCCGCGGCTATGTAAAACTCGAGACGCCCGCGCTGGCCCAGATGCGTTATCAGTCTGCGCCGGCTTCGCACTTTTCCACCAAGGGCTGGGGACCCGATGGGAAACGGCTTGACTAAGCAACTCGCTCTCTTCTTTCTCCTGCTGCTCCCCGCTGGTGGGCAGCCGCGCGAAGGCTTTCTGAACGTGCCTGGCGGACCCGTCTGGTATCGCATCAGCGGCACGGGCAAAGGCATTCCGCTGGTCGTGTTGCACGGCGGGCCCGGCGGCACTTCCTGTGGCTTTGGCGCGCTGGAGCCTTTGGGCGCGCAGCGCCCGGTCGTGACTTATGACCAGTTGGGCACGGGCCGTTCCGGCCGTCCCACGGCGCCGGAACTATGGAGCGTCGAGCGTTACGTCGAAGAACTGCACGCATTGCGGCAACGGCTGGGCTTGAAGCGCATGCACCTGATGGGGCACTCCTGGGGCGGCAGCTTAGCGGCGGCTTATGTACTCAGCAAGGGTACGAAGGGCATCGAAAGCTTGATCCTGGCGAGTCCGCTGTTGAGCACGCCGGACTGGATTCGCGACGCCGACGAACTGCGCCGTCAGTTACCCGTTGACGTGCAGGAGACCTTGCGCCAACACGAGGCGGCGGGCACGACGAACAGCGCCGAGTATCGTACCGCGGAGCGCGAATACACGTCACGCTTTGTGCGGCGCAAAGCCGGCACGCGGGATCCGCAGTGCGCCGGGGCCGCGGGAAACCAGGTCATCTACGAGCAAATGTGGGGCCCGTCTGAGTTTCATGCGACGGGCAGCCTGCGCAGTTTCGATGTTACTAGCCGGTTGGGCGAACTACGCTTGCCGGTGTTACTCATGGTGGGCGAGTTCGACGAGGCCCGTCCGGAGACGGCGGCCCGTTATCAGAAGATGATTCCCGGGGCGAAGTTGGCGGTGATCCCGGGCGCGGCCCATGCTACGTTGAACGACAATCGCGAGGCGGCTTTGCGCGCCCTAGGCGAGTTTCTGGGTCAGCGCAAGTAGACGAATTCGTTCAAATTCAAAAGCACATGCGCGAAGCCTTCGAGCGTACCGAAGCGCAGATACTCGAGCGCCAAGCGCCGCTCTTCGGCCTGCGGCGGACGCGCCAGCGTCAGTTGATAGGCCGCTTCAATCTGAGCTTCCGGCGAGGCATGGGCTTCACGCAAACGAGCCGCGAAGAGCTTGGCCTGGCCGAGGACGAAGGCGTTGTTCATCAGGGTTAAGGACTGCGTGGGTACGGTGGAAACGGCGCGTCCGCCGCAGGAGATGTTCTGGTCCGGCAGGTCAAAGACTTCGAACATCGGAAACGGCAAGCCGCGTTTGCGATAGACATAAACGCTACGCCGGAAAGTAGCTTCCTCGGCTTGCTCCTTCCAGATGCCATTTTTCATTTGCGCCAGGACTTCCGGCGCGAGCGGCGGGAAGACCGCGGGGCCGTAGAGTTCGCGCCGCAATGCGCCGCTGACGGCGAGGATCTGGTCGCGCACCGCCTCGGCTTCCAGCCGATGTGCGCGATAACGCCAGAGGAGTAAGTTGCGCGGATCGGCGGCCAAGTTAACTGGGTTCTCGTCCTGCGAAGAGCGTTGATAGGCGGCCGAGGTGAGAATCAGTTTGTGGAGTTGCTTAAAGTTCCACCCGTTCTCGCGGAAGTTACGCGCCAGGTAATCGAGTAACTCGGGGTGCGTGGGCGCGTCGCCCATTTTACCCACGTTGTCGAGCGAGGAGAACAAGCCGCGGCCGAAATGATGGTGCCAGACGCGATTCACGATGACGCGCGCGGCCAAGGGATTCTCCGGCGAAACGAGCCACTCGGCCAGGGCCAATCTGCGGCCGGAAGTACGGCCGTTAGCGGGAGGCAGAGCCACGGGCGTAGCTGCGGTACTAGCGACGCTCGCAAAGCCCGGCTGCATCTCCGAGCCGCGACTGTTGAGGTCGCCGTGGTGCAAGAAGTAAGCCGGCGGCGGTTGGTATTTGCCCACTCCGTTATGCAGAAAGCTGCCGCCGGTGGCGGTCTGCTTCACACCTTTGCCAGGAGCGGGTTCATCGCCCGCGCCGTCCGGAGTATAGCGATAGTCACCGTCGGTGATGCCCATAGCCATGGGGATCCGTGCGGGGCGTTGCCGCTCGTATTGCGCGATTTCGGCCTTCAGTGCCTCCATCTGGCGCAGATCAGCCGCGCTCGCGATTTTCAGAATTTCCGCCACCGGTACCTGCACGGTGCGGGTGACCTGGTTGGCCAGCAGGACCTGGCCCGGCGTCCTTTGCGCTTCGGGGGTAGCGATGGCCTCCTGTACGTTTGGCGGAAAGCGTTTGTACTTGGCCGGAAGTAACTGCGCGCGATACGGCTGCTCCAGGTTCGCGATCGCCTGGCGGCGCTGCTGCACTTCGGCGTCGATGCGCGCGTTCGCCGTTTGATAGGCGGCGGCCTCGGCGGGAGAAACCAACGGATGATCCACTTCCACCACTCCGAAGAGCGTGGCTTGCAGGCGGTAGTAATCGCGCTGCGGAATGGGATCGAATTTATGGTTGTGGCAACGTGCGCATTGTACGGTGAGTCCGAGTAAGCCGCGCCCGACGGTGGCGATCATGTCGTCGAGATACTCATAGCGAAATTCGGGATTGTCTTTTTCCCGAAATCCGACCTTGGCGTAGTTACGCAGAAAACCGGTGGCCGTAAGGGTATCGTGAGTAACTTCCGGTAACTCGTCGCCGGCGAGCTGTTCGCGCAGAAATTGGTCATAGGGTTTATGGCTATTGAAGCTACGAATGACATAGTCGCGGTAGCGGTAGGCGTTGGGACGGTCGAAGTCGTGTTCGAAGCCATTCGAGTCGGCGTAGCGGGCGAGGTCCAGCCAGTGACGGCCCCAGCGTTCGCCGTAGTGGGGCGAAGCCAGCAGGCGGTCGATGACGGTCTCCCAGGCCCGGGGCGACGTGTCCTTCACGAAGGCTTCTACTTCGGAGGGAGTGGGCGGCAGGCCGGTGAGATCGAGCGAGGCGCGGCGGATGAGAGTGCGGCGATCGGCGGGACCGGCGGGTACCAGATCTTTGAGCTTCGCATTCACAAAGGCATCGATGGGATGGCCAGGGGCGGGCGGTGCGGAAGTGGCGAGGGGCCGGAAGCTCCACCAGTCGCGGGCGTTGGGCGGGAGGGGGCTGTTCTCCAGCGCGAGCAGGTCGGCTGCGGCGTCCTTGGCGGCGACGGTGCCCCAGGCGGCGCCTTCCGCGATCCAGGCGCGGAAGCTCTCGATTTCGGCGGGGGTGAGCTTGCCGTCCATGGGCATGGCGGGCTTGAGTTCGCCGCTGATCATGCGGTAGAGCGGACTCTTGGCGGGGTCTGCCGGGACCAAAGCCGGCCCATGCGCGCCGCCGCGCAGGGCGGCTTCGCGGGTGCGCAGGTCGAGCCCGCTGAGCTGCAGCGCGGCGCCATGGCACTTCAGGCAGCGCGCCGTCAGCACGGGCGCGATGTCGCGGTTAAAGTCGGCGGCGTTGGCGGCGAGGGCCAGGAGGAAGAGGAACACGCTCCGCATGGACGGCATCATATCGAACTCGCGAGACAAACGTAATGGGCTTCCTTAATGTAAAGTTCCTGGTCCAGCCCGCCGAGAAGTACTTCAGAGGATACGGACGGAATGCAAACTCGCGAAAAAGGGCTGCCGTTGTTGCTACTACTTGTCTTAGTACTGAATCTGGTCGTACTCGTTTCCCTGGGACTTGAGTACATCCACGCCAGCCACCTGGACCGGCTGCAGTGGTTTGCTCTGGGCGGTACCGGAGTAGCGGCGCTCCTGGTGCTGCGGGCGTTCAAACTGTCGAGCGAACTGCGAAACGGCCTGCGCCGGGTGGATACTCTCTTGCGACTGATCGACTAACCTAGGGACGACGAAACGAACCGGGAAGTCATTGAAGCGATTCGGTTTTCCCGGAGGTTAGCGGGGGCCTACGGGGCAGGGCTTCGTCGCCCTCTTTCTCACTATTCCCGAGGATAGCAGACGAAATCCAGGGAACTGGCGCAAGTGGTTGAAGGGCTTGGGCAAGATCGTTGTGACGGCATCCGCCGAGGGCGGCAACGGAGGCAGGGCGAGGGCGACGACCGCTGAGAACGAGCCACTTACTCGACGGCAAGGGGGGCATTTCAGGGCTCAGCCAACGCACAAACATAGACCTGGGTTACTCCCGTCCGGTCACTCGCGAACGCGATCCGGCTTTCGTCCGGGCTCCACGATGGGTGCGGGTGCGTCCATTGCGGACCGTACACCGTATCCGTAGCCGCTTCCATCCAACTCAACACAGCGCCCTCCCGCGCCGCCGCAAAGTCCTCCACCAGCGCATAACAGGACTTGCGCCACTGGCTGCCCTGGTTACTCGCGCCGCTGTGGCAAACGAACTCGCGAGTCCCCGTCGCCACGTCGATGAGATGAATGCCCGAATCCGGATGGTTCGTGTCGCACAGCACGCGCGACCCGTCCGCGCTGGGCGCAATGTGCCAGGCGTTGAATTCCGTGATCGTCGTGATCGCGCGCGTGGTCCAGTCCAGCCGGCAGAGCCGGTGCGGCCACACGGTGAAGACAATGTCGCCCGTGTCGCCCAGAAAGGTCTCATGCACCACGAACTCGTCGTTGCCGTGTTCGTGTAGGCACTCGAGGCCTGTGCCATCGCGCCGGATGCGGTGCATGCGCGGCGCGGGGTCGCCCGCAAATTCGATCCACTCGGGTTCGCGCGGATGAAACTGGGGATGGATCACGGTCCGCGGATAAGGGATAAAGTGCCCGCCGGAGCCATCCACGCGAGCGACGGCCAAGCCATGCTGTCCATCCCGCTTCATGGCCGCCGTCAGCCATTCGCCGTCCCGGCTCAGCGACGGCTCGCCGACAGACGCCCCCGCGAAGTCAGCGATCAGCCGTTCGGCCAGCGTCTGCCGGTTGATCGCCCACACCGCGCCCGCGCGCGTGAAGACAATCTCATGCCCCAGCGGCGAAAGCGCCGGCGAGTAAGGATGAATCCCCGGGCCGAAAGTCATCTGCCGGAAGCCATCCGGATCGGTTTCCCAAAGCTGGGCGCTACCCGACTCGTACGAGATAAAAAACATCCCGCCTTCGGGATAAAAGGAGCTTTGCAGAAAGTAAGTCGGATGAGTAATCGCCGCGAAGCGAGTAACTTGCCGTGCTTCTCTCATAAGCCGAGATACAAATTCCGGCCGCGCACTAAGTTGGCGATTTTGCGGTCCGCGATGGAACGCTTCAGCATCCAGAAGCCGCAATCCGGGTGCACCCAACCTAACCGCCCCGGCCCGATCCGCTTTTCAATCAGCTCCATGCGCCGCGCAATTTCGTCCGGTGTCTCAATATGATTTACCTTAATATCAATCACGCCGAGCCCCATCGTAATCTTGGCGTTTACCTGCTTGAGAGCGTCTAAGTCTTCAATTGGCCGATGCGCTAATTCCAGCACTAAGTGATCCACGGTGAGAGAATTCAGAAACTCGACCAACGTCGCCCAATGGCCAGCCTGAATGGTCTGTCCGCCATAGTTGCCGAAGCATAAATGCACGGCGCGACGTCCCTTGATCCTGGCGAGTACCCGGTTGATGGCCTTGGCGGCGAGTGGCGCGTCGGCTGGGTTGCCCGGAATATTGGCTTCGTCCACCTGCACACAGTCGCAGGGTAAGTCCGCTACCTGCGCCGCCAATACGTCGGCCAGGGCCATCAACATACTTTCGAAGTCCGGATAATGGTGATCGAGTAACGTGCGAGCGAGCATGTAAGGGCTGGTAACGGTGAACTTAAATGGACCTCCTGCCACCGACGCAGCCAATTCGCAATCGCCGAGTAAGTTGAGCGACCCTTCACCCAACGGACCCTCAATCACGCCAGCCGCTTTCCGACGAAATTGCATATTCGTCTTGCGGGCGAAGGCCTCGTGGTCGCTCCGGCCCACCTGCGTACGAATACCACCCATCGGCCGGATGAAGTACTCAATCATCCCGTTCGTATCCGGATGGTTCACGTCAAAACGATAGAGTTCGCCGTCCGTGGGTAAGTCGATCCCGGCTTGGCGCTGGAAGTCGAAAACGACGCGTGTGGCGTCCAGGCGTGCCTGCTCGCTCGGCAAAGCGGCGAGCCAATCGGGTACCGGGTAAGAGCCAACCGTCGTAGTAAGAATGCGTGGTGATGCCATGGCGAATATAGCCAGTGTATCCCGCCCACGGTAGACTCTCGGCCGTGAGTCAGCCAAACTCAGGCTTGGTGTGGGAGTTAATGACGGCCCACCAACGCTCCGCCGCGCTCAAGGCCGGCATCGAACTGGGAGTCTTCGCCGCCCTCGGCGATTGCGGACCGCCTGCTGATGGCGGGCCCGCCCAAGAAGGTGCTCGACGTCGCCGCCAGCCATGGCCTCGTCGGCTTCGCCATCGCGACGCCAGAATAGCCGGATTGATTGCAAGCTTGATTATGATAAGCCCTACGAGCTCTGCCCTACCTGACTTCAGAAGACTTCACTACTTACGTGTTTACAAGGCCTGGTCACTTTGCGGCTGGATGCTTCGGCCCGGCTACGTGAAAGACTGACTTAGAAGCGGAAGCCCAGGATGAAGTCGCCCTGATTGCGGTTGGTGCGGAGCAGAGCGTTGACGGGATCACGAAACGACTCCGATCCCCAACGCGTATACCGAAGTTCCGGCGAGATGCGCAGGCGTCCCACCGCGAACTCCACGCCGCCACCGAAGACAAACCCGATATCGTTCCGTTTGTTGAATTCGCTAGCATTGTTCAATTCCACGCCCGCCGCGTTCGCCACCGAACGGAACTGCTGGATGCCTGAGATATGACGCCAGGCGGCGCCGGTGTCGACAAAAGGACGCACCGGGCCGGGGAGAATCGCCCACTTCACCAGCAGCGGAAACTCCCAGGAATTGGCGACTGTCTTGGCGTAGACCGCACTCGGGGAAGCCTGCTCACACTGATAGCCGATTCGCTTGTAGAGTGCATCCACCTCAATCGCGAAGCGACCCGGCAGATTCACTTGCACCGTCGGGCCAATCAGGTACCGCTTCGTGTTGGTGAAGTAGCTGCCGGAATTGCCTTGCACGGTTTGGAACGCATCCGTGATCGGCACACCCGCTTTGAAACCGAGGGAGATGGGCTGGGCCAGCGCCGCGGAAGTGAGAAAGAAACAGAGAGCTGAGACTTGAGACATACGCCGGTTAGTGCAAGTCTTTGGCCAACCGCCTTGATGTCCATGGAGTGAGCAAGTTACGGGATTCTGGTGCAGGACGCTGCCGCAGAATGTTCCGGCGAGCCGGCCGGCGGTGGGGCAATTTGTGCAGTCGCGTAGCCGGCAACCGCGGTTGGCGAGCGATCAGCTAGTGCTCGCAATGCCCCCATGCCGTCCCCATCCATTCGGTGAGTGGCGCTTCGATCTGGTCCTCATGCTGGAGCAGGATCGTGTGCGCGTGTTTGCGGGCGGACACCTGCTGCACGCGCTTCACCAGGGGGTGCGCCAATGGCTCCGGCAAAAACAGACATAGCTCCAAGGCTGATTTCCTTGTCCGGACAAACAGATAGCAAGTGGAGCGTGAAAACATGACTGCTTTGGCGGAGGCATGGATTTCCTGCGGTCCGAGTTGGAGTGCCGCGGCTCTTAGCTTGATCCAGGCGTCATTCAAGTCGCCGGTGAGGTGACCCACCACTTCCCGTTCCGTGGGCGGTACGCAGCGGTGCTCGGGCCGGTCGCGCGCCAGCCAGCGCGAACAATGGGGGCACTTCAGGGGAATGGCGGATGGCTTCGCAGGCATCTGGCCTCGATTGTAAACGAAGCGCGGACGGGGTAGGATGGCCGGTTTTGCCTCGCCGGCTCCTTCGCCGCCTCCGCCCAGCCTGCCGAACCGCATTCGCCGCCGCCGTAGTACCAGCGCCCCGTCTTCAATCGTCATTTCCCCACCTGCATTCGCCTCCAGACCGAGTTGCCCCAGCACCGGTTGGGGGGCTGATCGCGATACCTAACGAACAACCGCTACGACCGCAATCAAATCGTCGTCGGAACGATGTCGAGTTCGGGAATCGTCACATGCGCCGGCAACTTGGCGATGTCGAGGATGATCTCCGCCACGTCATCGGCCTTCAGCGCGCGGGCGAGTTGCTCGGCGGAGGGCTTCACCGGGCGCTTCTCCATCAGTTCGGTATCGATCAGCCCGGGGCACACCACGCACGTGCGAACCTCGTTCTCCTTCTCCTCCACCCGAATGGCGTGCGTGAAGCCCACCAGTCCGCGCTTGGCGGCCTGGTAGGAGGCGCCGGAGACGTCCGGGTACTTGCCCGAGACCGACGAGACATAGATCAGATGACCCTTGCGTGCTTCACGCATCGCGGGCAACAGCGCTTGCGTCACGTAGTACGCCGCCGAAAGGTTCACGCCGATCATGTGATTCCAGATGTCGATGTTCAGGCGCTTCAGATTGCGGTCCGGCGTGTTCGTACCCGTGGAATGGACCAGGATATCGACGCCGCCCAGAAAGCCGCGCGCGGCTTGCACCATCGCCTCCACTTCGGGCACCTGGCTGGCATCGGCGGCAAAGGTGCCGATGGCGAAGCCTTCCTCCGACAACTGGCCGGCGAGTTCCGCCAGACGATCCGCGCGACGCGCCGTCGCGAAGACCTTCGCGCCCGCGCGGGCAAACAAGACGGCCGCCGCGCGGCCAACGCCACTGGAAGCTCCAACTACGAGAACTCGCTCACCGGCGAGAGAAACAGGCATGGGGATACTATATCGCTAATGCTCACGATCCAGGTGCAAGTGCTTTTCGACCAAGGCGCGCACAACGGCCGCGGACTCGGCGCCACCGAACGCGCGCGCTTCTGGCGCATGCAGGAACAGGCCCGGCGGGAGTTCGGCGTCTCCGGCCTCCGCTTCGACGTGCGGGTGACCGAGGGCGCCTATTTGCGCACTCAGACGTACTCCGAGATTCCCAGCCAATTCCTGGTGCGGGGGCGCCTGCACCTTTTTGTGACGGAGACCTTGCGGCTCGACGTCGACAGCCAACGCACCGGAGGGTCGTCCAGTGGGGGGCCGGCCTACAAGATCTTTCTCGGCCTGCGCCAAGCCGTCGACACCACCCTGTCCCATGAGTATGCCCATCATTTCACTCGCGACACGGCCCGCCGGCCGACCCTCTCGGGCAACTTCTGGGCCGACTCCCGCAACGACTATTGGCTATGGCGCCAACGCCACGGTGTGGCGATTCCGGAGTTCCGCGCCTGCGCCGGCCTCCCCTGGGCTAGAACTGGTACGTCTAGTATTTGACATCGGGCGGCTGGGTGTGGTTTGGAGAAAACTCCGTAGGCCACAGAACCTGCTATGCTTATATTGTCTTTGACCGCTACCCGTTCCATTACGTGTGCCTTCTGGCCGTCTTTACCGTGCGACCCTCTTGGTTTCCTCGAGCGACCCTATCGTGTATTGTGCTGTCTGACAGAGACGAATCTACTCAGGACCGAATTCCATGACCAACATTTTCGTCGGTAATCTCAGCTTTCAGACCTCCCAGGATGAACTGTTCGCTGCCTTCTCCAACTTTGGCGCCGTCGAGCGCGTAAATATCGTAACGGACCGTGACACCGGCCAATCCCGCGGCTTTGCTTTCGTCGAAATGACGGATCGTACGGCGGCTGAGGCGGCGATTTCCGCCTTGAACGGTAGCGAGCTCAACGGCCGCGCCATGAACGTAAACGAAGCCCGTCCCAAGCCCCAGGGCGGCGGCGGCGGTGGCTTCGGCAATCGCGGCGGCGGCGGCGGCTACGGCAACCGTGGCGGTGGCGGCGGCGGTGGCCGTGGCGGCCGCGGTGGTTCCAGCAGCGGCGGCCGTGGTGGTTCCGGCGGCGGCAATCGCTGGTAGTCACTGACTCAACTTGCAAAAAGGGGCGGGCCTTCGGGTCCGCCCCTTTTTTTGCTCACGCCCGCTGACAGCGCGGACAAAAGTGCGTACCCCGCTGCCCCACCACGATCCGCTCCACCGGCGTGCCACAACTCACGCAGGGCTCCCCCGTCCGGCGATACACCCGGTGAAAGCGCTGAAAGCGCCCCCGCTCGCCGTTGCCGTCCACGTAGTCCGACACCGACGAACCGCCCTGCGCGATGGCCTCGGTGAGCACCTCCCGCATCGCCGTGTACAAGCGTTCCAGCTTCGCCCGGCTGAGCGACCCGGCCACGCTCAGCGGATGCAGCCGCGCCCGGAACAGCGCTTCGTCGACGTAGATATTGCCCAGTCCCCGCAGGAAGCGCTGATCCAGCAGCAGCGTCTTCAAACGCACGCGCCGGCGCTGAAACAACGCGGCAAAGCCGGCGAAAGAAACCTCCAGAGGATCCGGCCCCTGCGCGGGATACTCCGTTGACCAGGTAATGCGGCCAAAGCGCCGGATATCGTCGTAGAGCAGCGTGCCCTGGTCGAGCACGAACTCGGCCCGGGTGTAAGGCGTCCGCGCGCCGTCGTAGAGGAGTTTCCCGGTCATGCGCAAGTGCACCAGCAGCAGCCCCGTGTCGAAGTGCAGGGCGATGTACTTGCCATGACGCGTGACGTCGCGAATGGTTTGACCCACGGCGGGCTCCACGGTGAGCTTCGGCCCCCCGGTCGCGGCCAGGATCGTGCGCCCAGCCAACCGCGGACGCAGAGTTCGGACGACGGTTTCCACCTCGGGCAATTCAGGCACTCCACAGTGGTAACACAATAAGGGATGGGCCTCGCCGCAGATTTCGTGCTGATTGTTGTCGGCGGCCTCGCGGGAGCGATTCTCGCCAGGATGCTCCGTCTGCCTCTGCTGGTCGGATACATCTTCGCTGGCATCGTCGTTGGCCCCTACACCGCTGGGCCAACGGTCGCGCAGGTGCATGACATCGAGATGCTCGCAGAGATTGGCGTGGCCCTCCTGCTCTTCTCTCTCGGTCTCGAAGTCTCCTTCCGCGACCTGCACGTGGTCCGCCGGATTGCGCTGATTGGAGGACCGCTGCAGGTCCTACTGACGATGGCCTTGGCCGCCTTGGCCGCCGGGCATCTGCTTGGCTTCAGCCAGTCTGAGTCGCTCTGGTTCGGCGCGATGATCTCCATTTCGAGCACCATGGTGGTATTGAAAGTGATCGCGGCGGCCAACGCGACTTCCACGCTGGCCAGTAAAGTGATGATCGGGCTGCTTCTGGTGCAGGACCTGGCCGTCGTGCCGATGCTCGTCGTCCTGCCGCAGTTGGGCAATTCGGATCATCTCCTCAAACGTGTGGTCTCCTCGCTGGGCTTGGCCGCCGTATTTCTCGTAGTGGTATTCTTTGCCGGAACGCGGCTGCTGCCGCCGGTCTTCCGTTACTTACTCTCGTGGGGATCGCGCGAACTCTTCCTCGTGGCCGTCGTGGCGACCGGGTTTGGCGTGGGCGCGGCGATGCACGCGGCCGGCTTCTCCTTCGCGCTCGGCGCCTTCCTGGCAGGCCTCATGCTGAGCGAGTCCGAGTTTAGCCACCAGGCGCTGAGTGACGTCGTGCCTTTGCGCGACATCTTCGGGCTCCTGTTCTTCGTGACCGTGGGCATGCTGTTCGATCCCCACTACGTCATCCACCATGCGGCCCTGATTCTGCTGGTGGTGGCCGCGATTGTCGCCGGTAAGGCCGTCATCTTCGGAGCCCTGGCCCTCGCTTTCGGATATCGCTACATGGCGCCATGGGTGATCGGGCTCGGCCTATCCCAGGTGGGCGAGTTCGCGTTCGTGTTGGCCAGAACCGGCTTTAATGCCAAGCTTCTGTCGAAGCCGGTCTACGATCTGGCGCTCAGCGCCACGGTCCTGACCATTGCCCTCTCGCCGTTGATCTCCGCCGCGGCTTTGCCCCTGGGCCGGGCCTGGAAACGAAGGATGAAGCCGGTTGCAGTACCAGCGTACGTCGCGATGCCCACGCCAGAGCTGACTGGCCACGTGGTGATCGCCGGCTACGGGAGAATCGGACGGGCCGTGGCTCGCGCTCTGCGCCGCGCGGGGGTGCCGTGCTTTCTCGTCGAGTCGAGTTACTCGTTGATGGGCGATTTTCAAAGCGCTGGCTTCGCTGGCATCTGGGGAGATATCAGCGGCGATGAGATCTTGCTGGCCGCTCGCATTCCCCACGCCCGCGTCCTGCTTTTGACGATGCCGGACAAGCACACGGTTGATCTGGCGGCGGACCGCAGCCGACGCCTGAATCCAGCCCTCCGGCTGGTGGTTCGCACCACGCAGCTCGAGTATCTTCAAGACCTGCAATCCCGCGGCATCTCCGCCGTTCAACCTGAGTTTGAAGGCGGCTTGGAGATGGTCCGCCAGGTGCTCACCCACTGTGGCCACGCCGATGACGAGATTATGCGCCTCGTCAACCAGTCTCGCCGCGAAATCTACGAGGAGCAGCTCGACTGAGCGCAGTCGCGTTTAGGACCCCAAGTCACCTTGGCGAACGGAACCCGTGCAGTCGATCCGCCCACTCTCACTTCCTCAGGATCTTGTGCATCGCTTTTCCCTTGGCCAGTTCATCCACCAGCTTGTCCAGGTAACGGATCTGTTGCATGAGCTGATCCTCGATCTCCTCCACCCGGTAGCCGCAGATCACTCCGGTGATCTTGGAGACGTTTACGTTGATCCGTGGCGCCCGGGCGAAGAAAGTCTCGAAGTCGACCTGGTTGTCGATTTGCGCTTGCAGCGACGGTTCATCGTAACCCGTAAGCCAGTGAATGATGGCGTGCACCTCATCCCGGGTCCGGCCCTTCTTCTCCGCCTTGGCAACGTAATGCGGGTAGACGCTCGCAAACGTCATGCGGAATACTCTCGTGTTGTTCATCGTTCTCTCTGCCTCAGTCGAATTCCTAGGGCTGCCAGACCGGCGGACGCTTGTCGAGGAACGCGCCGATGCCCTCCTGAGCGTCGACGGCGGTGGCGTTCGTCGACATCACTTCTTGCATCAGCGCGTAGGCTGGGGCCGTGTCGAGCCCGGCTTGGGCATAGTAGGCGTGCTTACCGGTAGCGACGGTGCAGCGCGCGGCCGCGGCGATGCTCTCGCCGAGTTCGAGCGTCGTGGGGCGTAGCAGCTTGAAGGGTACGGCGCGATTGATGAGGCCCCAGTCGGCGGCCAAGGCCGCGGAAATCGGCTGCCCGGTGAGCAGCATTTCGAGCGCCCGTTTGCGGCCGATGGAGCGCGTCAGTTCCACCATGGGCGTGGAGCAAAAGAGGCCGATCTTGACGCCGGGCGTGGCGAAGGTGGCCGTATCGGCGGCGATAGCGAGGTCACAGGCGGCGACGAGTTGGCAGCCCGCGGCCGTAGCCGTGCCTTGCACCTCGGCAATCACCGGCTGCGGAATGGCTTGGATCGCCTGCATCAGCCCGGTGCAAACGGCAAAGACTTCGCGGTAATCCTCAAGAGAGCGGCCGCGCATTTCCCGGAGGTCGTGGCCAGAGGAGAAAACGGGGCCTTCGGCGGCCAGAATCACGACGCGCGTCGTCGCGGGAAGGCCTCGCAGCGCGGCCGTCAGGGCACGCATCAGTTCCAAGGACAGTGCGTTCCGCCGCGCGGGCTGGTTGAGCGTGAGAATCGTGAACGAGCCTGGGTGCGCGATAGTGAGCATGGCCCGTATTTTACCGGAATCGGTGAATCGGAAGCCGCGCAGCGCGCATCCCACCGTATGATGAAGGTACTCACTACGCTTGTTCTTAGCGCTTTTACCGTTATGGCTGCTGACTCTATCCACGAATTTACGATGAAATCGATCGACGGCCAGGCGACGCCCTTGGCCAAGTACAAAGGCAAGGTGGTCTTGGCGGTGAACGTCGCCAGCCAGTGCGGCTACACGCCGCAGTACGCCGGCCTGGAGGCGCTGTACAAGAAGTACAAGGACAAGGGCCTGGTGATCGCCGGTTTCCCGGCCAATAACTTCGGGGGGCAGGAGCCCGGCACCGACGACGAGATCAAGACCTTCTGTGACCGCACCTACAAAGTGACCTTCCCGATCTTCTCCAAGATCTCCGTCAAGGGCGCTGACCAGGCGCCGCTCTATCAGTACCTCACCCAGAAGGGTGGCGACGTGAAGTGGAACTTTGCGAAGTTCCTGATCGGCAAAGATGGCCGCGTGATCAAGAAGTTCGACTCGGGCGTCGAGCCTTCGTCCGAAGAACTCACCAAGGCGATCGAAGCGGCCCTGTAAACGCCGGGGCCGGCGTGAAATAATGGCGTGCCATGCTACTCTCTCGCCGCCATTTCCTAGCTACCAGTCCGTGGCTTCTGGCCTATCACCGCCTCGCCGCCGCTCAGAAGGGCCAAGTCCGCCTGCGCGACTTGCAGACGATGGTGATCCAAGGGGATCGCACCTACCTCCTGGTGAAGCTGGAAGCGGACGACGGCACCTTCGGGATCGGCGAAGCCTATGGCACCCCCGGCTTCGGCGTTCGGGAGCAGATCCACTCGTTGAGCGGCTGGCTGAAGGGTAAGGACCCGCTCGAGATCGACACGCTCTACACCACCCTGGGAGAGGGCGCCAAGAGCCTGAGCGGTACGCGCACCGACGGCTCGGCACACAATTTTCCCCGCGCGGCTTCCGGCATTGAAATGGCGCTGTGGGACCTCGCCGGAAAGTTGCTCAACGTCCCGGCGTCGAAGCTGCTGGGCGGGCGTTTTCGGGATCGGGTCCGCGTTTACGACCACAGCGCGCCGAAGGACATGCTCGATAAGGCCTCCTGCCGCGCCTGGGCGCAACAGGTGAAAAGCGACCCCGCCGGTTCCACCGCGCACAAATTTGGCTTCCCACGCGCGCACGCCGCCAGCCGTTGGCTCTCCACGCGCGAATTGCTCCAAGTGCGGCAGGGCTTCGAGAACGTCCGCGAGGCGATCGGCTGGGAGCACGACATCATGGTCCACTGCCACTGGGAGTATGACCTGCGCACAGCAATCCAGATCGCCGAAGCCGTCGCGCCCATTAAGCCCCTGTGGCTCGAGGACCCGCTGCCGGTGGACTACAGCGACTCCTGGAAGCGCCTGGTGGCGAGTTCCACCGTCCCGATTTGTACGGGCGAGAATCTCTCCCGCCGCCAAGGCTTCAAGGACTTCATCTGGAACCAGGGCTGCGACATCCTCAACCCGGACCTGCGTAACTCCGGCGGCTTCCTCGAAACCAAACGCATCGCCGACATGGCCGACCCCTTCGGCCTCCCCATGTCCACCCACAACACGGCGAGCCAAATCCACACCTACGCCAACGCCCAATGGGCCTCCTCGATTCGCGACTACCTGGTCACCGAGACCGTCACCGGCAAGGGTGGCTGGATGGACCAGTTGCTGGTGCTGGACCAACCCTACATTGAGCACGGCCACATCCGCGTGCATGACCGGCCAGGCCTAGGCCTTACGCTGAATCCGGATACGGTGAAGGCGCACTTGGCGAGCGGCGAGAAGTGGTGGGGATAAGCGAGCTGCTTGATCCCCCCCGGTCAATAACCTTCGGCCCTTGACTTCCGGCGGGCGAAGTAGGCTAGCACCAAAGCGACCCCCACCAGGCCAACCGTGGCCGGCTCCGGAATCTCGGATCCACCACTGCTGGAACTCGACGAACTCGACGAGGAGGACGATGAAGAGCTTGATGACGACGAACTGAATCCGCCCGAACTGGTGGAGGAGGACGACGACGAACTCGAGCCACTCGAACTCGACGAGGATGACGATGACGATGACGAGGATGATGACGAAGACGATGAGGACGACGAACTCGACGAACTCGACGTTATGCAGCACGTGTTGCAGAGGTTCGTGACGAAGGACCAGTTGTTGATCGAGTTGTTCACGGAATTGAAATTCTGGGTCGTCGAATTATTGTTCGTCGAGCCTTCCGTGGTAAAGAACTGGCTGACCAGGTTGCTGTTGTTCACCACGTTGGTGACGTTGGTGGGGGGCATGATGACGCGGTTGCCGAAGTCACCCCAGTTGATGACACCGAAGAGTGCGCCCGGCCAGACAATCACGGTGGAACCGGAATTTCCGCCCCCGCCCCCACCGCCCGGAGCACCGGGGCCACCAGGGCCGCCCGGTCCACCGGGTCCGCCGTTGGTAGTCACGACGGCGACCGGGGGCGGTCCGACGACGGCCACCGGTTCGGGAAGAATGCTGCCTGCCGGAAACGGAATCGAGAGATACGTGCCGTTCAAGGGCAGTGCCTGGGACTGGATCACTTCCAGCGGCTCCATCGCCATCGCGGCCGGCAGCGGCGTGTCAAAGACGGACGGGTGCGGTTCCGCAGGCGGCAGGATCGGAAAGCGCGCGATCTTTGACATCCGGTTGCCGCAACGGCCGCGGACACAGTCGGTGCCGTTGGTGAGCACGAGTTCGCCCTTCTTCACGGGGACCTTGCGGGACGTCCAGTAGACCTGATTGCCGATCCGGTAGGAGACGTAGTAGGCGTCGTCGATGCTTTGGCGCGCGGGCCGCATCTTCGCGGGATCGAGCCCCTCGTAATGGGAGCGCACCACCGGATCCGCCGCGATTTTCTTCTTCATCTCCTCCGGGGTGGCGACGCCACCGGGAACGACGGAGTTTCGATAGTGGGGCCGCGAGTCGACTAGCTCGGGAAGCTTCGTCTTCCTGGCGGCGGCCTGCGACGGCCCGGCGGACTTTGTTGTCGTGCCTTGCCGGTTGCAGCTAGCCAGGGCTAGTAGCAGCAGGATGGGCAGGACTGATTTAGAAAGTCTCATACGGCTTAGGACCATCTTGCGGTTTGAAGTGCAAGTTCGCGTATGGACCCCCGGGTCGATGCGACCCAGGACTAGGCCCTACCCCGGTTTGCCCGTTTTTCCCACGCCAGACCGGGATTTCCGTCCTGGTACCCCTCGGGAGGTAGGTACAGGGACGAAACCGGTCTCCGTCCGTCTGTTAAATCGTTAGGAATAAGCGACTTTGGCCTGCTCGTACTGCAACCGTAGAGAAATTACACATCGCAATTGCGTTGCGCCGCCGGGTCGAACTTGATCCAATAAGGGAGGAGGCCCCTGGATGGGCACGCTGCGTTGAAAACCCGCTCATTTTCCCGCCAACTGACTCAAACTGTGCTAGTTTTATGGTTGGGCCAAGCGCTTCCGGCCGGAGAAATGCTCCGGTTTGAAGCCAATTTGGATGCCATGGGAGGCACCTACTCCTTGGTACTTTATGGCCTGGATCGTTATCAGTTGGAAGCGGCGTCCGAGGCGGCCTTCGATGAAGTGCGGCGGCTGGATGACTTACTTTCGAACTACAAATCGGCCAGTGAGTGGAGTGAAATCAATCGCTTCGCCGCTGAACGACCCGTGGTAGTCTCTCCGGAGAGCTTCCACCTCTTATCCGCCTGCCTGGAATATAGCCGGCGAAGTGAAGGATCTTTCGACATCACCGTTGGCCCGCTCATGAAGGTTTGGGGATTTTATAAAGGCACCGGCCGTCTGCCGCATCGCGCGGAGATCCGGTCGGTCTTGGCTAGTGTCGGATCTAGCCACATTCGCCTCGATCCCGAGCGGCGGACGGTGAGTTTTGGCCGCCCCGGTATGTCAATTGACCCGGGCGGTATTGGAAAAGGCTACGCAGTGGATAGAATGGTACAGATTTTGCGCGACGCGGGCATCCGGTCGGGCTTTGTGTCGGCCTCCACCAGCACGGTTTACGCCATCGGCACGCCGCCGGGCGAAGCGGGCTGGAAGGTGACGATCAGCCACCCGAAGGATCGTGCTCGCTCCGTCGGCGAGGCGCTCCTCAAGGACGAAAGCCTCTCCACTTCGGGCAACTACGAAAAGTTCTTCGTCGCGGGCAAGCACCGCTACAGCCACATCATGGACCCCCGCACCGGCTATCCGGCCGAAGGGATGCTGTCCGTCAGCGTGATCGCCCCCCGGGCCATCGACAGCGAAGCCTGGACGAAACCGCTTTACGTGAATGGCCGCGCCTGGTTCGCCCAAGCCCAGGCCCGCAATCGAGATTTAAGAAGTTTTCGCGCTTTTGCGTGCGAAGACGGATGGGAACCCAAATGCGCGTGGCTCCAATGAGTAGCCGATTCCTCGACGCCTGCCGGCGCCGGCCAACCGATGTCCGCCCCGTATGGTTCATGCGGCAAGCCGGCCGTTACATGAAGCAGTATCGCGACCTGCGGGCGAAGAACACCATCCTCGAACTCTGCAAGAAGCCCGATCTGGCCGCGCAAGTGACCTTGCAGCCGGTGGAAGTGCTGGACGTCGACGCGGCGATCATCTTCGCCGATCTGCTGTTGCCCGTGGAGCCGATGGGCCTGAAGCTCGAATTCCGCGCCGGCGAAGGTCCGCACATCGATAACCCGGTACGGACGTCGAACGACATTGACTCGCTGTCGATTTCAAATACCGACGACCTCGGCTACGTCGGCGAGAGCATCCAGTTGGTGACGCGCGCCCTGGCCGGCCGCGTGCCCGTCATCGGCTTCGTGGGCTGCCCGTTCACCCTGGCCAGCTACATGATTGAAGGCGGGCCGTCGCGTAACTTCATCGAGACCAAGAAGTTGATGTACGGCGACGAGACGCTGTGGCGCCGCCTGATGGGCAAACTGGTGGACGTGCTGGGCCAGTTCGCGGTGATGCAGGTGGCCTCGGGCGCCCGCACGATCCAGGTCTTCGATAGCTGGGTGGGCGCGCTGGGTCCGGATGACTATGTCCGTTACGTCGCGCAGTATTCGCGCGCGCTGATTGAGCGCATCCGCGCCACCGGCGTTCCGGTGATCCACTTCGGCACCGGCACCGGCGGCTTCTTCAAGGAACTGCACGCCGCCGGCGGCGACGTGCTCGGCGTCGACTGGCGCATCAACATCGATCAGGCCTGGACCGAGATCAGCTACCGCTCCGCCATCCAAGGCAACCTGGATCCGGCCGTGCTTTTCGCGCCGCTGCCCGAACTGCGCACGCGCATTCATGACCTCTTGCGCCGCACCGGTTCGCGCCCCGGCCACATCTTCAACCTTGGCCATGGCATCCTGCCGGAGACGCCGGTAGAGAACGTCAAGGCTGCCGTCGAAATCGTGCGCGAATTCCGCCTTTAATCCGCGGGGGCACTCGCATGCGCGACGTCATCATCATCGGCGGCGGGATCAGCGGACTCACCGCCGCTTACACGCTTGCCAAGGCTGGGCGCTCCGTCACGCTAATCGAGCGCGAGGCTTCGCTCGGTGGGCTGCTGCAGACTCGGCAACTCGGCGGCTGCGTCATCGAAGCCGGGCCCGACAGCTTTCTGGCCGCCAAGCCTGCCGCCACCGACTTAATTCGCGAGGTGGGCCTCGCCGATGACCTCATCGGCTCCAACGACCATCAGCGCGTCACCTACATTCAGCGCCACGGCCGCCTGGTCCCGATGCCGGACGGCTTGATGATGATGGTGCCCACCAAGATCTGGCCCATGGTGACCACACCGCTCCTGAGTTGGCCCACCAAAATTCGCATGGGGCTCGAGTACTTCCGGCGCCCGCCCGTAGACGAACTGCCCGAGCGCTCCGTCGCCGACTTCGTCCGCAACCACTACGGCCAGGAGGCCGTCGACTACCTCGCCGAGCCGCTGCTCTCCGGTGTCTACGGCGGCGACCCAGCCGATCTCTCCATCAACAGCACCCTCACCCGCTTCGTTGACCTCGAAAAGCAGTACGGCAGCCTCACCCGCGGCACGCTCGCCAGCCGCCAAAAAGCGCCGCCTGGCTCGGCTAGCCTGTTCCGCACGCTGAAGGGCGGCTTGCATGACTTGGTGAAGGCGCTCACCGCGAGGCTGCCGGGCGTGGAGCACTTGCGCGGCGAAGCGTCCGCGATACGGTACTTGGCCGACGGCTACGAGGTGGCACTCGGCGGCGAGTGGCTCGCCGCCAGGCACCTGATCATCGCTACGCCGGCCTGGGCCGCGTCCCGTCTACTGGCTGACCTTGACCCGCAACTGCACAACCTGCTCCGCCAAGTGGACTACAGTTCGTCGATGACCGTGGCACTAGGCTATCGCGATCAGGACCTGGCCAAGCCGCTCACCGGCTTCGGCTTCCTAGTGCCGGCCAAAGAACGCCAGACGCTGGTGGCCTGTACCTTCGTCGGCCGCAAGTTCGCGCACCGGACGCCGGAAGGCGTGTCGCTGTTACGCTGCTTCTTGGGAGGGGCCGGCCGCGCGGCGGTGCTGGAGCAGAGCGACGAAGAGATCCTCGCCGCCACGCGCGCCGACCTCCAGCGCTTGCTCGGCCTCACCGCCACGCCCGTCTTTCACAGCATCTCTCGCTGGCCACGGTCGATGGCGCAGTACACCGTGGGCCACGCGCGCCGCATGGCCGAGGTGGACGAGCGCACCCGCCGCCACCCGGGCCTGCACCTGATCGGCAACGCCTATCGCGGCATCGGCATTCCAGATTGCATTCAGTTGGCTCGCGAAACGGCCGGAAGGATCCTTGCATGACCGCCTTAACCCGTCGCGACTTCGTCGCCGCCACCGCGGGCCTTGGCCTTGCGGCTTGCGGCCGCACCGAGCCAGTCGCCAATAGCTATGCCTTCGTCGCCAACAGCGAAGGCCGCGCCATCGCCGTGATTGACCTGGCCGTGTTCACGCTCGCCGGCCGGATCCCGCTCGCGGCGGACCCCACCGAAGTGATTGCCTCGCCCGGACGCCGCGCCATCTTCGCGCTCTCCGCCGCCGACGGCATGCTCTACGAGATCGACGTGCGCTCGCGGCAAATCACGCGCCGCGTCGCTGTCGGCGCGGGCGTCCGCGCTTTGCACTTGGCGAACGATGCCTCGACGCTCTGCATGGTGGTGAAACAGCAGGTGGTGCTGGTAGGGCGCAAGAATTTCGACGTCCTGGCGCGCATTACGCTACCCGCCCTGCCCGTGGACTTTGACGTCTCATTCGAGAAGTCCTACGCGGCCTGCAGCCTGGCCGGCACGAATGAATTGGCCATCATCGACCTCGAAAAACGCTTGCTGGTGCGTCGCGCGAAGCTGAGTTCGCCGGCTGGTACCTTACGCTTCCTGAAGAATGGCCTTTGGATTCTGGCCGGTCTGCCCGGCGAACGCCTCTTGTCGGTGATCGACACCGTCACCGGCAACCTCGTCGTCGATCTCCCGCTCGCCATTCGTCCGGATCGCTTCTGCTTCAGCGGCGACCTCGGCCAGCTCTTCGTCACCGGCGCCGGCGCCGATGCCGTCGCCATCGTCTATCCCTTCCAAAGCCAAGTCGCCGCCACTCTGCTCGCGGGCCACCAGCCGGGCGCGATGGCCGCCAGCGGCAACCCGGCTTATCTCTTCGTCGCGAACCCTACGTCCAACGCGGTCACCGTCATCGACGTTCCTACCCAACGCATCGTCGCCGCCGTACCTGTGGGCCAAGGCCCCGGTCACATCGTGGTGACGCCCGACGATCAGTTCGCCTTGGTGCTCAACCAGTCCTCCGGCGACATGGCGGTGCTGAGTACAGGCCGCTTCACGAAGGTGATTCGGCGGGAACGGTCGGCGCCGCTGTTCCATCTGGTCCCCGTCGGGTCAGCGCCGGTCAGCGCCGCAATTGGTCTTAGCATTTAAACTTCGGTTGATACCAACATCCTCTCCGCGATCCTGTCGGGCGAACCCAACGCCGGCGCGCTAGAGTTGCTGATCTCGTTGCAGCAGGAGGGTCCCCTGGTCATCAGCGCCCCGGTGTGGGCCGAACTGGCGGCCGTGCCCGGCCTGAAGCCTTCTTCAATCGATGTTGACCGAAGCGCGCATCGCGGTCGATTTCGACCTGCCCCGCGCCGTCTGAGAGCAGGCCTCCCAAGCCTACGCCGCCTACGCCCAACGCCGCCGGGAAAGCGGAGCGCCCCCACCCCGCGCCGACGCGTGTGCCCCGAATTTGCTGCGTGCCAACCAGCCCCGAACGGAGTGAGGGGGTCGTTGGCCGTTCAACGAAAAACAGCCCACCGCGTCAGAAGCTCAGAAAAAATGTGTTGCCTGCGGTCTTGGACCTTCTAACGAACCCCGACCGTAAGGGAGGGGA
>JAIEMJ010000013.1 GCA_019752335.1 Bryobacteraceae bacterium | reverse complement strand
CCGCGGCTACGGGAGAGCATGGTAAGTAAAAGATCCAATCCGGTTCTGCTGGCGCTTGGCCTGTCCGCTGCCCTCTGGGCGGCCGACAAACCCATTCCCACGCAACTCAAGGGAATTGAGGTGCAGGAGAAGCTCGGCCAGACGATCGACCTCGACCTCGAGTTCATCGACGAAACCGGATACCCGAAGACTCTACGCTCGTATTTCGCGAGCGGCCGGCCGGTAATTTTGGATTTGGTGTATTATCGCTGCCCGATGCTCTGCAACCTGGTTCTCAATGGCCAGACTCAGACTTTGCGTAGCTCCGATTGGACCCCGGGCAAGGAGTACGAGATCGTAACGATCTCGATTGATCCCACTGAGCAGTTCAATCTGGCGCAGAAGAAGAAAGCCGCTACGCTGGCGACGTTTGGCCGCGAGGCTCCGGGCTGGCACTTCCTTACCGATTACCGGGGGAACGTGAAGAAGCTCGCCGCGCAAATCGGTTTTGGCTACCGCTTCGACGAGCAGCAGCAGCAGTATGCTCACTCGGCGGTGGTGATGGTGCTCACGCCCCAGGGCAAGGTATCGCGATATCTGTACGGAATTTTGAAGCCGGAGAAGATGCGCGATGTGCGCTTCGCTCTGGTGGAAGCGGCCCAAGAGAGATTTGGCTTGAGCGAACGGGTTTTGTTGTGGTGTTTCCACTATGACCCCGCCGCGCGCGGCTACGTCGTCTTCGCCCGCAACCTGATGAAGCTTGGCGGCGGCTTCATTGCTCTGCTCATGATTGGTTTATTAGCCCGCATGTGGTTTAAGGAAGACCGGAGCGCTTTCGAGGCGCCGGCCGGGAAAGACTGGGTGACTGTAAAATGAATCGTTTCTTAGAGAATTTATTCCTTCCCCCGCAGGCGTCCACGCATGCCAAGGTGGTGGATGACGTATTTCTTTTCGTCACGTGGGTGAATATCATCTTTTTCATCATCGTGGCGGCTGCGGCCGTGTTTTTCTGCATTAAATACAAACGCCGCAGCGCCAACGACCGTACCCCGCATGTCACGCATAACTTGACGCTCGAGCTCGTTTGGAGCATCATCCCGCTGTTCATTGTGATGATCATTTTCTTCTGGGGCTTCCAGACCTATATGGTGGCTCGGATCGCGCCCAACGATGCTTTCGAAGTCCAGGCGACTGCGAAGAAATGGCTCTGGGCCTTCGAGTATCCCGATGGCACCCGCTCCATCAACGAACTGCATGTCCCCTTCGGCCGCCCCGTGCGTGTCGTGCTCAGCTCCGAAGACGTCCTCCACGCCTTCTTCCTGAAAGATTTCCGCGTCAAGACCGACGTGCTGCCGAACCGCTACACCGAAGTCTGGTTTGAGGCGACCAAGCCTGGCGAATACGTTCTGCAGTGCGCCGAGTACTGCGGTAAGGACCATTCGAAAATGCTTGGCAAGGTGTTTGTTGACAGCAAGGCCGATTACGACCGTTTCATCGCCGAAGGCCCAGCTGACTGGAAGACGATGCCGCCCGCCGAACTGGGCAAGATGACCTACGAGCAGGCTGGTTGCGTGAGCTGCCACTCGCTCGACGGCACCAAGGGCCAGGGTCCTTCCTGGAAGGGTATCTACGGTCAAACGCATCAATTCAATGACGGTACCTCGCAGGTGGTGGATGAGAACTACATTCGCCAATCCATCGAGAATCCGCAGGGTAAAATTGTAAAGGGCTTTGAAGGCATCATGCCCACCTATCAGGGTCTGCTGCGCGAGAAGCAGATCAATGGCGTAATTGCTTACATCAAGTCGTTGAAGTAGGGGAAAGAAGAACATGGCAAACACAGTCACCAGTAGTCCGACGAAGACCGGCACCGCGCCGCCGCATTTGAACTATCTCACGGAGAACAACACGCTCAAGGCGTGGTTGACCACGGTCGATCACAAACGGCTCGGCCTGATGTATCTGGGCGCCGTGATGTCCTTCTTCTTCATCGCCGGCGCGCTCGCCCTGTTGCTGCGTCTCGAACTCCTCACCCCCAAGCAGGACTTCATGGATTCGGCCACGTACAACAAGGTCTTCACCTTGCACGGCGCGATCATGGTCTTCCTGTTCATTATTCCCTCCGTCCCCGCGGCATTGGGTAACTTTGTGCTGCCTCTCATGCTAGGGGCGAAAGACGTCGCTTTCCCTCGACTGAATCTCGCTAGTTTCTACGTCTACTGCACGGGCGCCGTGATGGCGTTGGTCGCGATCATCGGCGGCGGCGTCGACACGGGCTGGACCTTCTACACGCCTTACTCGACTACGACGGAAGGCCCGGTCGGCTTGATGGCCATGGCCGTCTTCGTCCTCGGCTTCTCCTCGATCTTCACCGGCATCAACTTCGTGGCGACGGTCCACAAGCTTCGCGCTCCCGGCATGGGCTGGTTCCAACTGCCCCTCTTCGTCTGGGGCATTTATGCCACCGCCCTCATTCAGGTTCTCGCCACCCCCGTGCTCGGCATCACCGCCGTCCTAATGGTGATGGAGCGCGCCTTCCACATCGGCATCTTCGACGCGCGCCTCGGTGGTGACCCGGTGCTCTTCCAGCACTTCTTTTGGTTCTACTCGCACCCCGCCGTCTACATCATGATTCTCCCCGGCATGGCGATCATTTCCGACATCATCCCGGTCTTCTCGAAGAAGACCATGTTCGGCTACCGCGCCATCGGCTTCAGTTCGGTCTCGATCGCTTTCATCGGCTTCCTGGTATGGGGCCACCACATGTTCACCAGCGGCCAGTCGGACTTGGCCAGCGCCATCTTCGCCTTCCTCACGTACCTGGTGGCGATTCCCTCGGGCATCAAGATCTGGAACTGGCTGGCGACCATGTACCAGGGTTCGATTGACCTCCGTACCCCGATGCTCTACGCGATGAGCTTCCTGCTCCTCTTCGCCATCGGCGGCCTTACCGGTCTCTACCTGGGCGCCATCTCGGTCGACATCCACCTGCACGATACCTACTTCGTCGTTGCCCACTTCCATTACGTCATGATGGGCGGCACGGTGATCGCCTTCATCGGTGGCATTCACTACTGGTGGCCGAAGATGTTTGGCAAAATGTACAACGAGAAGCTCGCCGCCATCGCCTGCTGGCTGGTCTTCATCGGCTTCAACGTCACCTTCTTGAACCAATTCATGATGGGCAGCCAGGGCATGCCGCGCCGCTACTGGACGTACCTTCCGGAGTTCCAGCGCTATCACGTGGGTTCGACGATCGGCTCCTGGATCCTGGGCTTTGGCCTCGTGATGGCGGCGGGCGTGCTGCTCGCGTCGCTGCGCAAGAAGGAATACGATGCTGGCGACAATCCGTGGGGCGCGCGCACCATGGAGTGGGAGACCGTTTCCCCGCCCATCACCCATAACTTCGAAGGCCAACCCGTTCTCCGGCACGGCCCCTATGATTTCCGCGTTGAACCCACGCCGGCCACGGTGGCGGGAGGAAGGCACTAGAACATGAGTTCGCACGCAGTTACCGCGGATCACGATTCGCACGCGCATCACGATCCGAACCTCCAACACCATTTCGCCGAAATGGAGCAGCAGTTTGAATGCTCCAAGATCGGGATGTGGCTGTTTCTGGCGACGGAAGTCCTGCTCTTTGGCGGCCTCTTCGTCGGCTACGGGCTGATGCAGGGCCAGCATCCGGAAGCCTTCAAGAGCGCGCATCACCACCTGGACTGGCGCATGGGCGCGCTCAACACCATCGTCCTACTTGTGTCTAGCTTCACCATGGTGATGGCCGTCTGGTCCGCGCAGACGAACAATCAGAAGGCCTTGATCCGCAACCTGATCCTTACTATCGGCTGCGCCTGTACCTTCATGGTGGTGAAGTATTTTGAGTACAGCCACAAGTATCATGAGGGTCTGCTGCCCGGCGCTTTCTACAGCTACACCGGTCCCCACCAGAATGCGGAGTTCGTCTTTTTCAGTTTCTACTTCATGATGACCGGCCTGCACGGCATCCACGTTACGGCGGGTATCGTGGTTCTGTGCTACCTGCTGGTCCAGGCCCGCAAAGGCGCGTATAACGCTTCTTACTACACGCCCATCGACCTGACCGGCCTTTATTGGCATCTGGTCGATTTGATCTGGATCTATCTCTTCCCCTTGTTCTACTTGATCAGCTAAACACCTTCAGCTAAATACAATGAGTCAACACACGCATTCTCACGATTCTCACGGCGGCGGTCATCACCTGCACGGTGGCCCGAAGGTTTACGGCACAGTGCTGGCCGCGCTGCTCGCCCTGACGCTGATTACCATCGGCGCCTCGAAGATTGACTTTGGCTCACCGAGCGCCAACGTCATCATCGCGCTGGTGATTGCGACGATTAAGGCCACCATTGTCGCGCTTTGGTTCATGCACCTCAAGTATGATAAGCCGGTCAACGGGATGATCTTCGCGTCGACGCTCTTCTTCCTGGCGCTCTTCTTCGCTTACCCCTACATCGACACGAACTCACGGACTGATGTGAAGCCGTCGAATTGGAAGGGTCCCGCTTACATGCCCGATAGCGGCAGCGCGGTCCGCGGCATCGGGGCGAATTTCCCTGTCGCTCCGGCGCCGGGCACTAAGCCGGTTGCTCCGGCCGAACATCACTAAGTCCGTTACTCGACGCGGAACGTTAAAGGCACGACAGCTTCCTTCTTGGCCAGCGCGTCACGTATCCGGATGGCGACGCGGTATTCTCCGGTAAAGGCCGTGGGCGGTAGCTGAATCACGAAGGTTGCCGGCACGTACGCCTGGGGATAAAACGGCTGCTTCGTTTCCGCGGCAGCGGGATCCTGGCGTAAGAAGTCCTTGCCATCGGGACCTGTCACGACGACGCCATACCCCACGTCAAAGCCATAGCCTTGGCCAAGTAGGAAGCCTTCAATTTCGAACCGGAGCCAGACCTGTGCCCCGGGCCGGTACACCGGACGCGCCAAGGGCGCCGTCTCTTCTTCTTGCCGGTAGAAACGCACCGGTCCTGTCCCCAACGGCGCGTCCTTCGCCACCTGCTTCCCGCGCACCCGGAACGGGTAGCTACCGTCAGCCGTCTGCTGCGTAACGTCGTCCGTCACGCGCACCTCCACTCGATAATCTCCCTCCAGCGCAAAGCTGGGGATGGCCACGGAAAAGCGCGCCCGCGGCCGGTAGTCGGAGTCCTGGGAGGCCAACCCGGTCTGGAAGCGGCTGTCGACGGCAGGTTCGAACGGCTGGCCCGCCGCGTTCACCGCGCGGATCGTCCATTTCAGCTTCAGTTCAGGATTCTCGTCGTCCGTGCGGCCGTAGCCAGCGATGCGCAGATCGAGGAAGACCTGCTCTCCAGCCCGGTAGGCTTGCGTAAAGGGTGGCCCGTCTTCGAATTGGCGGAAGGTGGCCTCCTCCAGGCGCAAGGCCGGAGGTGTCTGAGCCAGCCCGAGAACAAAGAGCAGCGCTACCAAGGGTAAGCCCTAGTTCCGGATCGGCTCGCTGAGCGCAAGCGGGATTTCCACCAGCCGCGTCGTTTCGCTGCCCGTCTCCTTGCCGTCATTCACGCGCAGCTTGTAGGCGCCCGTGGGTACGTCAAAGACGATCACGCCGTCTTCGGTGGCGGCCGGATTCACCAGACGAATCAGCCCCAGCCAGCGCGGCAGACCTTTCACCTCGGAGACCTCCATAAAGGTCTCCTTCTTGGCGTTTTCGAGCGTCAACAGCGGAATGGCTGCTTGGGCGCCGCCGCTATTGGTCATGGAAAGCTTGATGAGCAGAAAGCGATTCTTCGGCGTTTGCGCCATGCCATCTCCGGGCAGTTCGGAGCGCCATTCGGCCTCAAGCACATTGAAGACCATGGTGCCAACGGGGATCTTCTCGCCCATCTTGTAGACGAAGGAGTCAGTGGAGGTGGACTCCCCACAGGCGCTCAAGAACAAAGCAAGTCCGAGCGGAAGCAATAAGCGATGAAACGGGAACCGGGTTTGGGTCATCATGATCAGTGAAGGTAAACTCTAACCATGATTCTAATCGAAAGCTGGGCCAGGTTGGCGGCTCTTCTGCTGGCGGTACTGGTAGTTTCCCCGGCCTGCGGCCAGGGCGTCCATCCCAAGAGCGGACGGCGCATCGCCCCTGTGATGGGCGTCGGCGGCGCGGACTGGCTGGAGCGCGAAGAGCGTGAGCGCGAGGAATCGCCCAGCAAAGCCATTGAATTGCTGGACCTGAAGCCCGGCATGGTGGTAGCCGATATCGGCGCCGGTGTAGGGTATTACACCATCCGCATGGCCAAGAAGGTCGGTCCGGGCGGCAAGGTGTACGCCAGCGATATCCAGCCCGAGATGCTCGCCCTATTGCGTAAGCGCCTGGAATCGAGCGGCGTCAACAACGTCGAAATGGTCCTCGCCACCGAGACCGATCCCAAGCTGCCGCTGGCCTCGATTGACTTGGCCATTATGGTCGACGTTTACCACGAACTCGCCCAGCCGCAGCGGATGTTGCGCAAGCTGCGGCAGACGCTGAAGGACGACGGCCGCCTCGTGTTGCTCGAGTTCCGCAAGGAAGATCCCTACGTGCCGATCCGGCCCGAGCACAAGATGAGCGTCGCCGAGGCGAAGCTCGAACTGGAGGACGAAGGCTTTCAGCTTGAGAAAGTCATTCCCGGCCTCCCGTGGCAGCATATTCTGGTCTTTCGCAAGTCACCGAAGCCGTAAGCCTATGAGGCTGAGCGGAAAAGACTTTACGCCACGCCGGGCCGCAGGTTATAAGGGTCTGTGGGAAAAATGTCGATATTGCCGTTTCGAGTTGGTAGAGGGTTTCCTTTCAATCGCTTACGATCCACAGGGGCGGGGGGGTCCTCCCGCGTTCTTCCCACAGGCTAACCCCATCATTCGGTTCGCTTGAATTGGCCATTGCGCTCCCTAAGGCCATCTCGCTACCGTGAGAAGCTACACCCATCATGGCCAGCCCTAGCGTTGCATACGAACGTGGATTGCCAGCGAACCTGGACGCCGAACGGTTCGTCCTCGGTTCCATTCTGCTCGAGCCGATGGCTTTCATTGGCGTCGCCGGCCTGTTGGAATCGGCTGACTTCTCCCTGGAGGCCAACCGCCGCATCTTCGAGCGCATGGGGGAACTCTACGAACGCGGCGACAAGATTGACCGCGTCACGTTAGCCGACGAACTCATCAAGAAGAACCAGCTCGAAAGCGTCGGCGGGCTTACCTATCTGATCTCGCTGGACGACGGGCTACCGCAGATCTTCAATCTCGATAGCTACGTCAAGATCGTCAAGGACAAGAGCCTCCTCCGCAAAATCATTCTCAGTGCGCAAAAGGTGATGGACCACGCTTTCCTCGCGGAGGACGAACCCTCCGCGATCCTCTCTGAGGCTGAAGAGGGCTTACTCAAGCTCAGCGAAGGGCGCAACCGGTTTTCGCTGCAGAAGCCCGGCCAGATCATCGACGAGTTTGAGGGCGGGCTCAACTCGTTCCTTGACCCCACCAAGCGCCGCCACGGCATTTCCACCGGCTTCCTCAAGCTGGACGAAATGACCGGGGGCTTCCGCGAAGGCGAGTTGATCATCCTGGCCGCCCGCCCCGCCATGGGCAAGACGGCTCTGGCGCTCAACATGGGCACCTACATCGCCACCCACCCGAAGAACCCGCAAACCGTGGCCGTCTTTTCGCTCGAAATGTCCAAGGAGCAGTTGCTCACCCGTATGATTTGCTCCGAGGCGCGGGTGGATCAGCAGCGCTTCCGCAGCGGCTATCTGGACGGCGACGAGCGCCGGCGCCTGATGACGGCCGCCAATACCCTGGCCGACGCGCCGCTCTTCATCGACGATTCCGCCGCCGCGAACGTGATGGACATTCACGCCAAGCTGCGCCGCCTGAAGGCCGAGCACGGGCTCTCGATGGTGATCGTCGACTACCTGCAACTGATGCAGACCCGGGGCCGCGCCGAGAATCGCGTCCAGGAAGTGAGCCAGCTTTCGCGCGGCTTGAAGCTGCTGTCGAAGGAACTGCGCATCCCGGTGGTGGTGCTCTCCCAGCTCAGCCGCGCCACCGAGCAGCGCGTGGGCGACCACCGGCCGCAGCTTTCGGACTTACGCGAGTCCGGCTCGATTGAGCAGGACGCCGACATCGTCCTGTTCTGTTTCCGCGAGGAGTATTACAAGCGCGACGTGGAGAGCCTGCGTGGCCAGGCCGAGTTGATCATCGGGAAGCAGCGCAACGGTCCCACGGGGACCGTGAACCTCTTTTTCCGGCATGAGTTCACGCGTTTCGAGAATCGCACGGGCGACGTGGAGGCGGCCGGCTACGACGGCGGCGATAGTGGGCCGATTGATTTGGGGGACCCGTTCTAATGGAAAAAGGGCCCCTTACGGGGCCCCTTCCGAGCTTTGACTTACCTTACTTTACGGTTACGGGGACCGAGGCCGTCGTGTTTTCCCATTCCAGCTCCAGCATGCCCTTCTTGCCGGAGCCGCTGAGCGTGATCTTGAAGACTTCCACCGGCGCGGCCGTCTTGCCGACCTTCATCGGTACACGGCCCAGATCCTGGCCCTCGCTGTATTCCGTGCCCCATTGGCCGGTCTGCTTGTTGACGATCAACTGCATGCCTTCGGCGGTCGGCCAGACGTACAGCGTGTAACTGCCTTTGGGCACCATGAGCTTGCCGATCATCAGGTCGGTGCCAGTATTCAGGGCCGTGGCGGCGTTCGCGCCCGCGCGCCACACTTGGCCATAGGGCACCAAGCCGCCGAAGATCTTGCGGCCTTTCATGGAAGGCGCCGAATACTTGATCGAGACAGCTTCGCCGCCCAGCGTCACGGTGGTTTCCATGGGCGGGCTGGCCGGGGTTTTCTTCTTCATCTCCTGCGCTACGGCCACCAGGGCCAAAGCGCTGAGTACTGCTAGAACTTTTTTCATAAAGGACTCCTGCCCTTAGTTTCGCAAGTTCTGCCTAGAAAAGAAACTTGGCCGTGAGTTGCACTCGGCGCGGATAGTTCGCCTGATTCACGGCGCGGATCTCGCCGAATTGGGCGTTGCGCGGGTCAGTGTTGGGAGCCGGTAGCTGCGTGCGGTTCAGCGTGTTGAGGAACTCGGCCTTGAATTGGAAGTTCCAGCGCTCGCGCACCTTGGTGTTCTTGATCAGCGACGAATCCCAGTTGTTGACGCCGTCAGCGCGGAGGAAACTGAAGCGTAGCGGGAAGTAGCGGAGGTTGCTCTGGAGTTGGTCACTCAGGAAGCCCCCGTTGGTGTTGAACCAGCGTTCGCGCGTGGGATTGTCGAGCTTGAGGTTATTGATATTGCCGATGTGGGCGATGTTGCCGAAGTTAATCGGCGAGCCCGCCTGGTAGGTGTAAATCGCCGACATCTGCCAACCGCCGATCAGCCCATTCACCCAACGATTGGTGCCCGCGCCGAAGAGGCGGCCGCGCCCGAAGGGTAATTCGTAAATGCCGCTGGAGACGAAGCGATGCGGAACGTCGAAGTCCGAGATCACTTCTACGGGCCGCGCATCAGCCGCATTCATATAAGCAGTCGCTTCCATGAATTTCGAGAACGTATAATTACCTTGGACGGTGAAGCCCTTGGAGAAGCGGCGCTCCAATTGTACTTGGAGCGAGTGGTACCAAGAGTAACCCTGATTGGTGCTGGTATTGACGGCGCCAAATTGCGGAATCGGCCGCAGCAGCGCGGAGCGCGAGCGATTCACGGCCACATTGAGGTTCGGCGCGGCCGCTGCCACCAGACCTCGGAACGGGTTGTTTAAGTTACCCGCCAAATAGGCATTCTGGGCCACCATGGCTGCCGTGCGGGTTAAGTCGCCGTTCAAAAACTGATTCGGGAGCGCGTTCAAGTCGCGGTTTGTTTCAATGCGCGTCCCCCGGTTTCCGATATAGCCTGCTTCGAAGAGGAAGTTACCAGGCAGGGTCCGTTGGATGCCCAACTGCCAGCGCTGCATGTAAGTTACCTTGGGCTGGCTATTGAAGAAAGTAAGTCCCGTATCGATGCCGGTTTCGGCGCCCAAACCGGCGCCGAGGATTGGGAACAACTGGCCGGTAGGCAATGGATTGGCCAGCGTGGCGGCGGGGGTCAGGAAGCCGTCATTGGTCAACTGAAAATCGGTCTGGCGGCTGAAGCCGTTCTGCAAGACATCGCCGCGGCGCTGGCCGAGGAAGCCATTGAAGATGCCATAGCCGCCCCGCACGACCATCTTCGGATCCACTTGATAGGCGAAACCGAAGCGAGGCATGAAGTTGAGCTTGGGGGTCGCGTAGAGCCCCGTAGGCTGGCCGTTGACGCCGGCGAAGGTGAGCCCGCCGCGTACGTTAAAGTTCGCGGCGGCGCGTTCGGCGACTGGATTCGCCGCGTAAGCGGCCTGCGCCTGCGCAGCCCAAGGGAAGGTGGCGCCAGCGTCAAAGTCGCGGACGGAGCGGTTGAAACGCTCTTCGAGCGCCGTCTCAAACTCCCAGCGGATCCCCAGATTCAGCGTCAGTTTCCGGCTGACCTTCCAGTCGTCCTGGAGGAAGGTGCCCCACGAAGTCGACTGCTCGGCGTAGCTCGCCGGACGCCAGATGCCGCCCCCCGTTGGTAAGCCCAGGAGCAACGCGGCGACGCTCTGGCCGAAACCCGCCGGGGCGCCCGGCGAATTGACGTTCGGACCGCGCGTCCACGCCGTGTCGAACGAAAACTGCGCTGTGGTGTTGTTGCCAAACTCCAACCGGTTCTCGCGATAGGAGCGGAATTCGGTGCCCATCTTTAGGAAATGCGCGCCCCAACTCTTGGAGAGCGTGGCATTCAGGTTGTGCGTGTCATTGGGGCGGAATTCTCCACCGCCGGAAGTGCCTTGGTAGCCAGTTAAATCAATGCGCGGAAACTTGCGGGTCTCGGCGTCGGTGAGAGTGTTGAAGTAAGAAGGCAGGCCCAACGTGGTTAAGTCGAAACCGTGCGACTTATAGGGATTGTCGTCGGAACGAATAAACCGGTTGTACCCATACCGTAAATTCAGCACCATCGTTGGACTGAGCGTGTGGACATCGTCAATCACGGCGCCGCGCGAGATAAAGCGGAACAAGTTACCGGTAGCAATATTCGAGAAGTAGTCATTGTAAGTGCTATTGCGGTCGTACCAGTTGGCCCGCACAAACATGCGATTGGCGTTACTTATCGTCTGGTCGACGCGAATGGTATTGCTGGCATAATCCGCACGCTCCGTCAGCTCAGGGCGTTGGAAATTATTCTGGACTCCGGGCTGCAGGGGATTCGGGAAAAAGCCCAATATCTTCGTCGCTACCGGACTGATCAGGCTCGCGGGCACGACATTGCCGGGGAAGGGAGCACGTTCAATCAGCCGGTTGCCGTTGGTAATCACTTCGCGGCCCGAGTAAGGGTTGTAGATCTGATACTGATTTGAATTCGGTAGTCCGAATAGCTCAGAGAAGTCGCCACCCTTCATCCGGGCGGTCGGCACGGTGGGCGTGCCGTTGTTGCGCGGACGATTCTCCTTGATGCCTTCGAAGCCGTAGAGGAAGAAAGTCCGATTCTTGCCGTTGTAGAGCTTGGGAATCCGCACGGGTCCGGAAAAAGAGCCACCGTAGCGGTTGTAAGTGAAGTCCGCGCGGGCGACGCCGTTCAAGTTGGCAAAGTAATCGTTGGCGAAGAGTTTCGGTGTTTGGTTATTGTAATAAGCCGTGCCGTGGAATTCGTTGGTGCCGCTCTTGATAGAGATATTGGTGACTCCGCCTTCGGTCTGTCCGAAGCTGGCGTCGAAAGTGGCGGTTTGTACCTTAAACTCGGCGACAATGTCAGCCGGGGGTACATAGGACGCGATCACCTCACCGTTGTTCGCCGTAGCCGTGGCTACCGAGCCATCCAAGGTGACGTCGCTACGATTGGCGCGTGTGCCGTCCATCGAGTAACCCACGATGTGGGTGGGCTCGAAGGGACGATCGAGGCGTGCATCACGATTGAAGGCGACGCCGGACGCCAGGCCAATTAGAAACATCGGATTGCCATGCGGCACGGGCAATTCCGCAACGCGCTTCGCGTCGATCACCGTGCCAAGTGACGCTGAGGCCGTATTCAGCAAGGGCGTTTCGCCCGACACCGTCACACTCTGCTCCGCGCCACCCACTTCGAGGGCGATGACCATTTCGAGACGGTCATTCACGCGTACCTCGACGTTATCCCGGACGCTTTTCTTGAAGCCCGAGAACTCCGCTTCGACGCGGTAAGTGCCGGGAATGAGGTAACTGGCCTGATAGAAGCCCGTGTCATTCGTGGTCAAGCGTTGGGACGTGCCCATCGCCCGGTTCACCACCTGAACAGAGGCGCCTTGAATCGGCAGGCCGGAGCTATCGGTTACTCGGCCCACCAGCGAGCCGCGGGCCTCCTGGGCGTTGGCGGTACTGGCCGCAAGAAAAGAAATCGCGAGGAAAACGGGGAGACGAGACATGAACTTACCCTTCAGTAGGATTATTGTTTCATGACTCGCTCCCCGAAATCTACTGAGGCGGTTTGATTAGTTCTTCGCCCAACTAACTGCGATGAGCGGCAAACCCGTGCGTTGGTAGTACTCCACCGTCACCAGATGACTACCGGCGGTGACTGTGCGGCGGATGTTAAACCGGTACCCGGGCTGGTCGCGCCAGCGGTCGAGGATCAGCACGCCGTCCAGGTAAAGGCGGATACCGTCCGAGGCGAGCGTGGCGAAAGTGTACTCGCCGGCCTGGAAGGTGAAGTTACCCTGCCAGCGTGCCGAGAAGTTGAGCGGCGTCACGGCCGGCGAGGGGGAGCCGGTACCCCAGTTGAAGTCCAAGACCGAATCGGTGCGGACGAGCGAGGGATTGCCGGTGAGCTCGACGTTGTTGTAGTAGCAACCGGTGTAGGCGTTGGTGGCCGGGGCAGGGCAGGCGCCACCGCTCACTGGGGGAGCGGGGGCGGGCGTTGGCGTGGGCGCCGGAGGCGGATTCACTGGCGTGATGGCCGGCGTCGTGACGGGCACGGCGTTGCTCGGCCCGGAGAAGTTCGAGACCGCGTCGAAGGCGCGCACCGTGTAGACGTAGGTCGACGACGGGCTGACGCTGAGGTCAGTATAGGTTCGCGCCGCGGCGGAGGCGTTAGCGATCAAGCTGCCATTGCGCAGCACCTGATAGCCGGCGACTCCGACGTTGTCCGTACTGGTCGACCAAGTCAGGTTGATCTGGTAGGGTCCGCTGGGTGAAGCGGCGGTGATAGCGGGCGTCGTGGGCGGCTGCGTATCGCCGGCCGGGGGCGGGGGCGCCGCCGGTGGGCCAGAGATGTTGGCCACGGCGAGCGTAATCATGTCCGTCGTCGTGCCGGCGGCATTGGTGGCGGTCATCCGGTAGTTGGTGTACTGCGTCGGCGAAACGGTGCGCGAGGTGGTACCGGTAACCACGCCGATCGGGTCAATCGTGATCGACGTGGCGCCCGTGACGCTCCACGAGAGGACGCTCGTCTGGCCGGGCAGGATATACGCCGGGTTCGCCATGAAGGAGTTGATTACCGGTCGCGCACCCGTAGGTGCGGTGGGTGGGGGGGGCGGCGGCGTTGTCGGGGCAGTTGGCGTCGTTGGGGTGGTCGGCGTAGTGGGCGGGTTAGCTGGCGGCGCCTGGGTGATGGTTCGGTCGACGAAGCCGCCAAAGTCCGTCGCCCAATACCAGCCGTAGACTGTGCCCGGGCCGTAGGTCCGGCCGATGCCGATTACCAGGAAGGCCGGGTTGAGCATATTCAGCCGATGGGCGTAGGTACACACGCCAGCGGCGTTGGCGTCACAAGCGTTCTTGAACTGATCGAAGGTGCCCTGGGCGTCGCTCAGACCGCCCGCGATATTCTCGCCGTTCGGAAAATAGGTGTAGCCAAAAGCCGCCATGCGTGTCGAAGGACTCCGGCCCAGGCTGTCGGTATGGCTGCCAAAGCCGCGCTTGGCCATATCGTCGCTCATCCACTGGCTGGCGTTCTGTAGCGCGACAGAAACCTGCAGCGCGGGTGCGCCATTCTGGGCGCGATAGGCGTTGATGAGGCTAAGGAACTTGGCCTGCTCGGCGTCGAGCGCGCCGGTCGTCACAGTTGGCTGAGTTGGGGTGGACGGCGTGGGTGCCGGGGTGGGTGCCGGCGCTGGAGGAGGGGTAGGCGTCGACGTGCCGCTCGCGATGCCGGGCTCATAGGTCCAATACGGGGCGCCCTGAAACATGACGCAGGAGACTCCCGCCACATTCGCTTGCGAAGTCAGCATGGCCGCCAAGTGCAAGTTATCCTGCCAGATCGAACGGACGATCCAGCCGGGGTAGAGCGACAGGTAGGCGAGGTTTTCGCTCCAGATGTTGTAGCCGACACTCGCTGCGGTCGCCTCCCAGCCCTCGTGGGGGTTAAAGCCAGGCGTGTTGGGGGTATGGGTCGCCATATAGTTGGCGAACTGGACGGCGCGGAGTTCGGCGACCTTGTCGCCGAGACGGTCCGAACGCAGGACGGGAAGGCCGCGATCTGTGCGCAGCGAGTTGATCTCGGTGAATAGGGACCGAATCATGCTGTCGTCGCACCAATACATGGAGTTGGGCAGGGTGACCTGGTGCGCGATCGTCTGGGCGTTGACGGTAACCGCCGCGGCGAATAGGAAAGCCACGCGAAGTGACGAAATGGGAAGGTATTTGTTAGTTTTCATTGGTTCCTCCTCGGTACCCCATGCTACTGCGAAAACCAATGAAGTTGTCGAATAAAATCTAGAGTTTACGAGTAATGTTGCAATTGGCCCCCGATGGGGGTAAAGGTTGTAAGATCTTTGGCCTAGTGGATGTAGAAATTCCCCATTAGTATCTGGAAATGTATGTCCCCCAATTGGCTAAGGGGTTTCTGGGAAGGTTAGGAATGTAGCCAACGGCCATCCAGAAAGAGCCATCCGGGGCGATAAAGGGCGAAGAGTAGTCGCCCCACCGGGCAGTGCCGGGGCTGAAGAGCGTGCCGTCGCCCGTGAAGCCGTCCTGCGGCGAGAAACCGGGCTTCACTAGGCGAACCACGGTGGGGCCGGAGAAGGTGTCAATGGGCAAATAGGCGGCGCTGGGGAAATAATCAGGCCCGACGAGGGTGACGGCGATGGCTCCGCGGCCCTGCGCGTTCATGGCGATCGAGGGGCGCAGGAGGTGATTGCCGGTCACGCTGAAGTAGGCTTGGCGCAGGACGGGCGCCGCAAGGATTCCATTGCGATAGGTGGGCGAGAAGATCACAAAGGCCCCTCCGACCACCTGGCGTCCGTTCGTGTCCCTCACGGCGGTGGCCAGCGTGGCGAAAATGCGACCTCCAGCGTAGGAGACACCTTGGATGCGAGTATCGCCGCCATCGATGAAAGAGACCGAGGCGTTCCGGGTGATCGGACCAGATTTTTGGTCGGCCGGGTCCGGGGTGACGTAGGGCAAAATCGGCACGGTGATCTGGATCAAGCTCAGGTTCGGGTTCGAGGTGGCCAGCGTCGAGGTATTCACCAAGGCGAAAACTCCCATCTTGTTGTCGTTTGCTGCGCGGCCCAGGGTGCTGACGAAAAACTGGACGCCGCCTGAGCCCACAGCGTAAGAGGCGCCAGGCGGAGTAATCGCGGGTTGAATGGCGAACTCGTAGCCGGTCGTGAAGGGCAGGCGGATCCGGAAAGTGACCGGGTTGGTGACCCCGCTCAGCAAGGAGGCTTTGGAGATGGCGTGAATCTGCGCGTTGGCGAAGGCCAGGTTCGCGGACGTGAACTCGTTCGAACTGATATAGAAACCATGCTGGTCAGCGCCGATGGAGGGATAGTCGGCGACGCAGGGGCAACTGGGGTTGGGCCGGTCCGTTGTTTCCATGACGTAGATGTTGTAGGCGGCGGTGGGGTCGGCGGTTTGGCTGACGGCCATGTAGAAGCGCGAGGTTTCGAGCGGATCGCCGGCGGCGTTGTAGTCCTGGGCGCGTTGCAGAACGAACCAGCGGTTGATTCCCTGATCCCAGAAGACGCGCATGTCGGTGGGGTAGACACCGTTGATCCCGGTATTCCGGTCAATCGCCGGGCTGACGCCGAAGAGCTCGTTCGAGGTGAGTACGCGCGGGAGGAGGGGCGTACCGGTTAAGTTGTAGACCTGCACCGCGTTATTGACGCCCAACAAAACAAAGCCATTCGCGATGGCGACGCCCGGGTTGGACGGCTCCGTGTTGTACTGGTTCCCGCCGCCGGCGTTGCGCTGATCGAGGTGGGTGAGCCCGTCAAAGCCGCCTGGCACCGAGACCACAGGTAACCCAGGGACAGTTTGCAGACCCAGCGCAGACCGGGTGAGGGTGGCTTTCAACGACTCTGCGGTAGGCGCGGGGTCCTGTTCGGGACGCAGACGGCGGAGCGAGCGGCTCACTTCCTCGAAGATTTCGGGTACGTTCTGATTCCCTGGTTCGTCGACCGCGGCCGCCGAGGTGGAGGGCGCGGCGAGGGCTCTTTGGCCGCCCAATAGGGACGGGTTTACGGTGCGCACCAGCACCAGTTGACCGGTGACGTTGGTGCCGCCGTACGTAATCTGAGTCTGGGCGCCGAGCGAGAGGGCAGCGAAGAAGAGTCCGAGCGTCTTTTTCATGATTTGTTCTCTTTCCAGAATTTGCGATGGGCCGCCACGCAAAGAAGCGCCAAGCCAGCGGAGAGCCAGGTAGAGGGTTCAGGAACCGGCGCGCCGCCAGAGCCGAGCGGTGCCTCGAAGTTGGTGATCGTCAGATAGCCGGGTTCGCCCAAGTTATCGACCGTATCGACATAGAAGCCGAAGGTCTGTCCGGCGTTCACGGAGAAACTCACGACATCCGCCACGCCATTGCGATCCGCGAATTCAAAGCGCGTATTGCCGAGCATATACCCGGCCACTTCGAAGAATGCGTCATCCAGCACCGAATACGAAAAATTGAAAGTCACCAAACCGCTGCCCGCCGCAGTGGCCAGGACACGAGTGCTGCCTGGAAGGATGCTGCCGTCATTGCCTCCCGTGATCACCAGGGAACCGTTGGGGCGGAAGTCCATGATGCCGTCGGCCTGAATATTGGTGAGCGTGAAATTGCCGGGCGCGTAGGGCGCGATAAACGCGGCATGGAGGGAACTCGCCAGGATCCCGGCCAGCCAAATGGCTCTCACTAGACTGAACTTCCCGCGCATGGTTCCTCCGCAATTTTGCTCACTTCCGACTCCGGGTATGCTCTTAGAACACACTTACTTCTATTCCTACACCGGGATGATCGGCGGACTCCTCCACTTTCATTAATCGGCCGCATACAACGATCGGCGCCAGAGGAGTCCCCTAGAAATGAGGGATTAGCTTCAGTTTAAAGAACGGAAGCAGGGTGCGTCAATTTTTCCATCGCCTCACACCGGTGGGGATAGTTTGAGGCGAAAGGGGTGATTAGTACTAGAGTACGTACTAAATGGCGAGGTTCGTTGATTCTCCCGTGATGGGCGAATTTCCAGCCAGGTTGAGTAGCTGGTAGGTGTCCGCTAAGTACTTGGAGGGGAAAGAGTAACCTCAAATGAGGGCAGTGACGGAACAATGCCGCTTGCCCAACTAGGACCCTCATTCCGCGGCAGTAGTACTCAAGTTGTGAAAAAGACTGGAGGTACCGAAATTTCAAAAATCGTCAAAAGTGTGCTAGGGAGTCTTGCTCTGTACTTACACCAGTGCTAATGTTTAGCCGGAGGTAGATTACATGTCCTTGCACATTTTCCGTGGCTCCCTACTCGCAATTGCGTTTTCGGTAGCTGCTTTTTCTCAGGCGGTTGACGTTCCCTATCAGGTGCGTTACGCGTCCAACTTAAACATTGGCGACTCGGTGATCAATATTACGAACTCCGGCGCCAATGGAGCCGGTCTGGCGGCGGGTACCACCGCGGCTACGACGGGCGCGATCTGCGTGAACGTGTACGCGTTTTCGCCCGACGAACAGATGATCTCTTGCTGTTCGTGTCCGGTGACGCCGAACGGCCTCGTGTCGCTTTCGGTTACCCGGGATTTGACCAGCAACACGTTGACGCCGGCTGTGCCGACGTCGATCGTGGTGAAGTTGGTGGCGACGGTGCCGCAGACGACTGGCGGCGCGAACTGCACGAACTCGGCTGCGGCTGTCGGTACGGTGGTCGGCACGGCTCCGGGCAACCTGACGAACGGCATGCTGGCTTGGGGCACGACGGTTCACGCGGGCCCGACCGCGGGTTCCGCTCCGGTGATCACCGAGACGCCTTTCAGCCCGGCCACGCTTTCCACGGGTGTGGGTGCGGTTGCTCCGGACATCGGCGAAGTCGGCCGGATGAATCAGCTCTGCAACTTCATCAATGCCAACGGTAGCGGATTCGGTGTATGCCGTTCCTGCCGTCTGGGTGGTTTGGGCGCGGGCCGACTCTAAGATTCTGGTTACAGTCCAGGAGAAAGCGGGGTCACCCTTCGGGGTGGCCCCGTATTTTTTGCGTACAGGACCCAGTCCATCCCGAGGATGGGCTAGATCCGGTTGATGAGCGTTGCCACGTAAGCGGCGCCGAAGCCGTTGTCGATGTTGACGACAGTTACGTTGCTGGCGCAGCTGTTCAGCATGCCCAGGAGCGAGGCGAGGCCGTGGAAGTGCGCGCCATAGCCGACGCTGGTGGGGACGCCGATGACCGGACAGGAGACCAGTCCGCCGAGCACGCTGGGCAGGGCCGCCTCCATGCCGGCGACCGCCAGACACACCCGAGCTTCGCGGATTTGGTCCAGATGGCCAAAGAGGCGGTGAATGCCGGCTACGCCGACGTCGGAGATGGCGAGGATTTCGTTGCCCATTGTCTCGGCGACGAGCCGGGCTTCCTCGGCTACGGGAAGGTCCGCCGTGCCGGCGCAGACGATGGCCATCTTGCCTTTGCTGCGAATCTCACGGTCGGTAAATGCGCGCAGCACGCGCGACACCGGATAGTACTCGGCTTCGGGGACTTCGGCCAGGACGAGTTCGGCGGCTTCGGGGGCCACGCGGGTGGCGAGGACGTTCGGTGCGTGGTCGCGCAGGCGCTTGAAGATGCCCAGCAGGTGGGCCGGGGCTTTGCCTTCGCCGTAGATGACTTCGGGCATGCCGTGGCGGATGGCGCGGTGATGGTCGAGCACGGCGTAGCCGAGGTTTTCGAAGGGCATGCCCTTCAGACGATTGACGGCGGCATCGACCTCGACACCGCCGGTGCGCACGTCTTCGAGTAGTTCGCGGAGTTTGTCAGGGGTCATGGGTGGGTGTTTCCTCTTATAGTGACACGCGCATGCCGGTGGCGAGGCCGTACTTGGCGGCCATGCCGCTGGCGAGTTCGAGGACGACTTGCGCGGTGCGCGTGCCGCCGAAGTACGGGCATTGGCTGGCGGTGGCGGAGGGGCAGGGCGGGGTATTGGCGGAGATTTCGACGATGTTGCCCTGCTGGTCCATCCAGATAATATCCAGCGGGATCTTCACTTGGTACATCCAATAGGGGTACTTGCCGGGCGGCTTGTGCAGGAACATCATGCCGCGGTCCGGGTCAAGGCGGTCGCGAAACATCATGCCGCGCATGATGTCCTCGGGAAGAATCTTTACCTCGACGCGAACGCGTTGGCCGGCGGGCATGGTGATGAGCCGGGTGCCGATGTCCTCGGGACGGGTGGTGGGCTCGCTGCAGGAGGAAAGGAAAATGAGGGTGAGAAAAAATGCCAAACGAAGGGGCTGCATCGGATAATCACTACTGTACCTTTTTGGCGTACCTTTTTGCCTCATGACCACCTCCACCTCACCCTGGCAGCGCCTGCGTTTGACGCTGGACATGATCAAGTTCGAGCATTCCGTCTTTGCGCTGCCGTTCGCCCTGACGGGGGCGATGTTGGCTTGGCAGGGGGCGCATAAGGCGGTGACCGGGATGGAGGCGAAGTTCGGTTGGATGCTGCTGGCGATGGTGGCGGCGCGGTCCGCCGCGATGGCTTTTAACCGTTTGCTCGACCGGCACATTGACGCGCGCAATCCGCGCACGGCGATGCGGCATCTGCCGGCGGGACTGCTGCCGGTGGGTTTCGTGTGGAGCTTCTTTGGCGTCGCGGTCGCGCTGTTTGAGCTGTCGTCGGCGATGCTGGGTCCACTGTGTTTGTGGCTGTCGCCGGTGGCATTGGGCGTGATTCTGTTCTACTCGTTTACGAAGCGGTTCACGGCGCTGTCGCACTTGGTGTTGGGGCTGGCGTTGGGCATCGCGCCGATGGCGGCGGGCATCGCGCTGACAGGCCGGATCGACTGGCGGCTGGCGGCGCTCACCGCGGGGGTGTTGTGCTGGACGGCGGGCTTCGACATCATCTACGCGTGCCAGGACTACGAGTTTGACCGCGCGAGCGGACTCCACAGCATCCCGGTGCGGCTGGGTATCGCCCGCGCTTTGCGCGTGGCGCAAGGGCTGCACGCCGTCATGCTGGGCTGCCTGCTGTGGCTGTGGCAGGCCTACGGGCTGCATGCGCTGGCCGCGGCAGGCATCGGGATGACGGCGGCGCTGCTGGCCTACGAGCACTCGCTGGTGAAGCCGGAGGACCTGCGGCGCGTGGATGCGGCCTTCTTCGCGGTGAACGGCTGGGTGAGCGTCATTTTTGGCGCATGCTGGGTATTGGACATTCTTTGGCTTTCATGATGGACGAATCGGAACTATTGGAGGCGGCGAAGCTGCCGCTGCTGGCGCTGGGCGCGCGCGCGAACGCGGTGCGCGAGGCCGCGCACGGGAATCGGGTTTACTTCAGCGCGCAGGCTTTGCCCGGGGAGGCGTTGGCGTTGCCTTCGTCGGCGACCGCGGAAGATGCGGTGGCGGCGTTGCTGTCGTTGCGCGAGGGCCCGAGCGTCGAGCCGCGGGTGCTGGCGATGAACGGCGATACCACCGGCGAGGCGGAGATCCGGCTGATCGCGCTCGCCCGGCTCGCGCTGCCACCCACGACGCACATCCGCGCCAATTGGAGCGTGCTTACCGACGCGATGGCGCAAGTGGCGCTGCGCTTCGGCGCGGACGAACTCACCGGCTTCCCGCCGGATCTGGATCGCCGCGAGATCTGGCGAGCGATTCGCGAGGCGGGCCGCGAGCCTTATCCTTGCGATGCGCAGTATCGCGAGGTAGAGATGGCCGAACCGGTGGCGAAGCTGCGGGTTCTGCCATAGGCTGATTCGAGTGGAACGCGAAGGAGATCGAAGCTTCCCGCTAACCCTGGTAAGATGCCTGCCTAGGAGATTCATTCGCATGGCTACCAAATGCGCCCGGCAGCGGCACGGTGAGCGGCATGGCTGAACCAAGGCATCGTGTCCTGGTGAGGGTGACGCACTGGCTCACCGCCCTTAGCTTTCTGGCTTTGCTGGTGACGGGCGTCGAGATCCTCATCTCGCATCCGCGCTTCTATTGGGGCGAAGCAGGCAATGCGTCAGGGCCTTACCTCTTCAAGCTGCCGATCCCGGCCTCGCGCGGGCTGGAAACGGGGTATTCGTTTGTGCTGCCGGATCAGAATGGCTGGAGCCGGAATTTGCACTTTCAGGCCGCCTGGCTGGTGGCTTTCACCGCGCTGGTCTACGGTATCAGCGGCTTACGACGCGGACACTTCCGCCGCAACCTGCTTCCCGCGCGGAGTGACCTTTCCTGGCGCGCGATGTCGGCGTCTTGGAAGGCGCATCTGCGCTTCGAGCCATCGTCTGGGGAAGGCTACAACGTCCTGCAGCGGCTGGCTTACGCCGGCGTGGTGTTCGGGCTTTTCCCGCTGATGATCTGGACCGGGCTGGCCATGGCGCCCGGCTTCACCGCGGCCTTTCCGCTGACTGTCACTGCCTTTGGGGGACAGCAATCGGCGCGGACGATCCACTTCTTTGCGACGCTGGCGCTGGTGCTGTTTGTGGTGGTGCATGTGGCGATGGTGTGGGTGACGGGCTTTCGAGCCGGCCTGCGCGGGATGACGATTGGACAGAGCAAGGAGTCCTTATGAAGCGACGGACGCTAGTTACGACGGGAGTCGCCGGAGCGGCGGGACTGGTGGCCGCTGAACAACTCGCCGAGCAGTACGACCTGGTGCCGCCGGATGGGAGTGGGATCTACGGCCCGGGGACGACGTTGACCTACGCCGCGCACCGGCTGCTGACGCGCAACGCCTTGGCGCGCGAGTTTCCGCGCAGCGAGATTTCGCGGCCGCCGCACCAGAACGGCAAGCCCCCGAAGGAGGAAGCCTACGTGAAGCACGTGGAGGCGGGCTTCGCGGACTGGCGCGTGCAGGTGGACGGCATGGTGGCGCGCCCCACGACGCTCTCCGTGGCCGACTTGCGCCGGTATCCTTCGCGGTCGCAAATCACGCATCTGGCATGCGAAGAGGGCTGGAGCTACATCGCCGAATGGACTGGCGCGCCGTTGTCGGAGGTGCTGAACCTGGTGGGCGCGCGCACGGGCGCGAAGTTCGTCGTCTTCCACACGATCCAAAACGGTTGGTGGGGCAGCATCGATATTGACGAAGCGCGGCATCCGCAAACGCTGTTGGCTTACGGGATGAACGGCGGCGAACTGCCGCCGGGGCATGGAGGGCCGCTGCGGTTGCGCGTGCCGCGGCAACTGGGCTACCGCAGCCTGAAATATGTCAATCGGATCACCGTGACGGACCGCGCCCCGGAGGGCCGGAGCGAATACTCCTGGTACGCCGGGATTTGACGCCCGCGCCTTGCACGTTAGAATCAAACTCTGATGACCGATTGGTCCCCGCTATGGCTGAGTTTGCGTGTCGCCGCCATCTCTACTGGCATGTCGCTGGTGATCGGCGTGTGGTGCGCCTATTGGCTCGCTAACCGTGACTTTCGCGGCAAGGAGATTCTCGATTCGCTGGTGACGCTGCCCCTGGTACTGCCGCCGACGGTGCTGGGCTACTACCTGCTGATTGTGCTGGGGCGCGAGAGTAGCTTAGGGCAATTCTACGAAACGCTTACCGGCGGGCCGCTGGTATTTACTTGGCAGGCCGCGATCGTGGCCGCTTTCGTTCATTCCGCGCCACTGCTGGTGAAGAGCGCGCGGGCGGCGCTGGAAGGCGTGGATAGCACCTACGAATGGGCGGCGCGCAATCTGGGCGCGACTGAATGGCGTGTCTTCTGGAGCATTACCTTGCCCTTGGCGCGACGGCCGATTGCGGCGGCGGGCGCGCTGGCCTTCGCGCGGGCGATGGGCGACTTCGGTGTGACGATCATGATCGCCGGCAACATTCCCGGGCGCACCCAGACGGTGGCCACGGCAATTTACGATGCGGTGGAAAGCGGACAAGGCGCCTTGGCGCGGACTCTGGTGATTGCCGTGTCGTTAACGGCGGTGGTGATTCTGACGTTGGCCAACCGGCTCAACCGCAAGGCCGAATGTTAGAGGCGACGCTGCATAAGGGCTTTCCGGGGCGGGCCGAGTCGGCGGCGTTTCATCTGGATTTGCAGTTTACGGCGGCCACCGGGGTTACCGTCTTATTTGGGCCTTCAGGCTCGGGAAAGACCCTCACGCTCGACTTGATTGCCGGATTCACGCAGGCCGATAGCGGAAGGGTGGTGCTGGATGGCGAAGTGCTCTACGACAGTCGCGCGCGCGTGAATCTACCGGCCCGCAGCCGCCGCACGGGCTACGTCTTTCAGAACTACGCGCTGTTTCCGCATCTGACGTTGCGTGAGAATCTGGAGTTCGCCGCGCGGCAGCGGCCCGGCGGACCGTCGACGGGTGAGATGCTGGAGCGCTTCCGGCTGAGCGAAGTGGCCGGTCGCCGGCCGAGCCAACTGTCGGGCGGCCAGCGGCAGCGGGGGTCGATTGCGCGGAGTTTGATTGGCCAACCGCGATTGCTGTTGTTGGATGAGCCCGCGCGTGGACTCGACTCGGGTCTGCGACAGGAGCTTTACAGCGTGCTGGCAGGGTTGACGACGCCGGTGCTGCTGGTAACGCACGATCTGGACGAAGGTTACGCGCTGGGCGCGCAGATGCTGGTGATGCGCGAGGGGCATGTGATTCAGACGGGCGTGCCGCGGGCGATCGCCGAGCGGCCGGCGACGGCGGAGGTGGCGCGTCTGCTGGGGACTTATAACGTGCTGCCGGGGCCGAACGGGCAGTGGCGATGCATCGAGTACCGGCATGTGGAGGCGCGGCCCAGGGAGGGCGAGTTGCGGGAAGGGGAGTTCGCGGCGACGCTGGCGCACAGCTACGAGCATACGGGCGGCGAGCGGCTGGAGTTTGCCGGCGGACTGCTGGTGGACCGGGCACCGGGTCCCCTGGCGGAGCACTGGGCGGTTCGCTTTCCGCCGGAGAGGCTAAGGCTGCTCCGCTAGGGTTTGCGCGCTGGGGCAGGCAGAGCACGGCGGCCCTCGGGCGGCGGAATGAGGTCCTGCAGGAATTCCAACCGGCGGCGGATGCTGCGGCTGGCCAATTGGCGCGGGCCGGGTTCGACGTCGATGTCGCAGCAGATTCCGTGTAAGTATAGGGTCATCGTGTCGATCATCGACTGGCGGGCGTATTCGAAGAAAGCCTTGCCGGGCTTTTTCCGCACGCTGTTCGTTTCGAGATAGTCCTGCTTCATGCGCCAACTCGTCTCGTCCATCTCGCCGTGTACCTGCGCCTTGATTTCATCGGTGAGCAGGTTGACGTAAGTGTCCTGGTTCGCGGGTGTCAGGCGTTCGGATACCATTCCGGCGATGGAGCGGAAGAAGTAGTAGTGGTAGTCGTTGAGGTTCGATTCCTGGGCGGCCAGGAATAAGGCATGCCCGGCGCCGCGCGCGTAGCCGGCGGCGAAGCCATAGGAGCCGTCGGGCGGCCGTTTCGTAGCGACTTTCAGGACGGCGTTCACGCCGTTGCTGGCTGGGCCTATGTTTTCGAGATAGGGCACGAAGAAGAGTTCCACCGGCCCTAGGAGTTCCAGCGCCTTGGGTGGCAGGGCCGTGATGGGCTCTTCGAGGAAGTCCTTCAGGTCCTCCTCGTGCAGGGTGACGCCGGTGAAGACGTAGGAAAACTGGTCGTTGTAACGCACTAAGTGCGGGGTGAGCTCGAGGGCGAGGGCTTCGAGGGTCGGGTAGGAGTCGAGGTCTAGAGTTGGGGCCATGCGGCCCCTTCAGTCTAGTACAGCTTGGTGCGATAGGCTTCGGCGATGGAACGCTCGAGTTCCACAGCGGACTCGGTGGCGACGATTTGGTCCTTCAGCATTTGGCCGTAGGAGGGCAGCGCGGAGCGGTCCACCTGGTAGGTGCCTTGCCAGAGGTGGGAGCGGATGAGAGCTTTGCCGCAATGCAGAAACGCCTCGCGTACGGTGACGATGATGGCGGATTTGGGGTGGTTGCCATTCACGCGCCAGCGCTGGGTAACGGTGGGCTCGGTGGTGATATGGGCGACACCGTTGACGCGCAGGGTCTCCTCGACGCCGGGCACGAGAAAGAGCAAGCCGACCTGAGGATTCTCGATGATGTTGGTGAGCGCATCCAGCCGGTTGTTGCCGCGCCAATCCGGGATGGCGAGCGTGCGGTCATCCAGCACGTGGACGAAGCCGGGACTGTCGCCGCGGGGCGTGACGTCGGCGCCGTCCTTCGATGAGGTGCCCAGGCAGAGGAAGGGCGAAAGCGCAATAAAGCGGCGGCAGTGGCCGTCGAGTTGAGGCAAGGTCTTCAGCACGGCCCGCTCCAAGGCCGGCTCGTAGCACTGGCGCAACTCCTCGGGCTTTTCCAGCAATTCCATCGTTTAATTGTATCCGCCGGTGTTATCCTCAGGAAATCTATGCGCAGCATCTTTCTCCTCGTCGCTTTGGCCGCCTTCGGGCAATCACCGGACGAGGTGGTGAAACGAATCACCAGCGACACCAAATTCAAAGCCGCCACGGCTTTTCTCGATGCGGACTATGACCTCTTCGTGCGCGAATTGATCGAACTTACGGAGATTCCCGCGCCACCGTTCAAGGAGAAAGTCCGGGCGCAGGCCTATCTCGAAAAGCTGCGGCGCTTGGGCCTGAGCGACGTGGAAATGGATGCCGAAGGCAATGTGATGGGCGTGCGGAAGGGGCAGGAGAATGGTCCGCTGCTGGCTGTGTTGGCGCATCTGGACACGGTGTTTCCGGAGGGTACGAACGTGAAGGTGAAGCGCAGTGGCACGCGGCTGGAAGCGCCCGGAGTCGGGGACGATACGCGTGCTTTGGCGCTGATGCTGGAAGTCATTCGGACCCTCGACGCGGCAAAGTTTACCACCGCCTCCGATATTTTATTTGTGGGCAATGTCGGCGAAGAGGGCGAGGGCGATCTGCGCGGGGTGAAGTACTTACTCACGAAGGGCAAGTACAAGGGCCGCGTGAAGAATTTCATTTCGATTGACGGCGGCGAGCCGGCGTCGATTACCAATGGAGGTACCGGCAGCAAGCGCTTTCGGGTGGTATTCACCGGCCCTGGCGGCCACTCTTATGGCGCCTTTGGCCTGGTGAATCCAGCGTACGCGATGGCAAACGCGATTGCGAAGTTCGCGAAGCTGAAAGTGCCTACGGAGCCGAAGACTACTTACAATATCGGCGTAGTGAGCGGCGGTACTTCCGTGAATTCGATTCCTTTCGAAGTGTCGATGGACGTCGATATGCGGTCCGAGTCAAAGGAAGAGTTGAGTAAGTTAGTCGATTCGTTTCACGGGTTACTATTTGCGGCGGTAGAAGAGGAAAACGCCGCGCGTTCTACGGCGCAGGGCAAGATCAAGATGGAGGCCAAGCTGATCGGCGACCGGCCAGCCGGAGAAACGCCGCGCAACAGCCCGTTAGTGGAGACCATCGCCGCTGTGGTGCGCGCGTTCGGACTGAAACCTTCTTACAGCATCTCCAGCACGGACTCGAACATTCCGATCAGCCTGGGTATCCCCGCCGCCACGATCGGCCGTGGCAAAGGTGGACGCCAGCACTCGCTGGATGAATGGGTGGACGTGGAGAAGACGGCGCAGGTACAGGCCGCGCACGTCGCGCTGACTACGGTACTGGGTTTGGCCGGGGTCCGGTAGCACGCCAGCCCGCGAAGGGCTTCACCGTGCCGCAGTTGGGTCCGCCGTCGCGCGCCTTGCCCGGCACGAAGGTCTCGACAGAGTCCACGCCCTCCGGCAATCCGGTGAGCGGAATTTTCAGGCGGCGCGTCCAGATGGAACCCACTTGCCCGGCGGCGGTGCCGATGTCCAGATAGACGAAGCGTGCGGCGGGCGGGCCTTGTACGAAGGGTCCGCCGAGCTTGGCGGGCGTCGTGAACTCGAAGACAAGGTCGGCGCCGGTGGAACGTTGCGTCTGCACCGTCTCGTACGCGTGGCCTTTGCCCTTCTGCAAGCCGATATCGACCCCTGCGGGCGGCTGCTCCAGGATGATGCGAAAAGTCATAGCTTCCAATTTACCTAAGGATCGACCTGTAACACCGACCCCCAAAGTGAGGTGTTTCCTTAGCCCCATTTCAGGCTCGATTTCTAAACTTAATGCAAATTCTTTGGCTGCCCGGGCCGGGTTACTTAGTTACGAATGTAACAAAGATGGGATTTACTGAGACACGTGTAAAAATGCACCCCGAAGGCTTGTTTTCTGGAAAAATAGCTCTAAGCTGGGATCACTGTCCTCGCCGCGCCGCGACGGATGGCAAATCAAAAACGATGAGGGAAACAGTCATGTTCAACATTGGTGCTACCAGACAGTCATTGGGTGTCCTGCTGGCGACTTTCGCTTTACACGCCGCCGACGGCCCGCGCTCCTTTGAGGCGGCCAACGGCACGGTGAAGTTCATTGCCAGTACGAACCTGGGCGCGATCAGCATTCATGGGGAGTCGAAGGCGTTGTCCGGGCAAGTGCAAGCAACTTCCAGCGGGACGCAGTTGACGGTGGAAGAGTTGGAAGCCCGGTTGGACCCCAAGAGCCTCTCTACGGGAATGTCGCTGCGGGACCAGCATATGCGGGACAAGATTTTCGCGGTGGGGCAGAGCCTGCCTGAACTGAAGTTCACGGCAGCGAAGCTACAGTGCCCGCCGCCGGACGCGGCCAAAGAGAGCACCTGCCAAGTGCAGGGTAGCTTCAGCTTGCGGGGTATCGCGAAGCCATTTGCGATGGCGCTGAAGGTGAAGCAAGCGGGGCAAGGCACCTACAAGGTAAGCGGCGAGGGTAAGTTGAAACTCACCTCTTTCGGCATTGAGCCGCCTTGCCAACTCGGCGTCTGCGTGGTGGACGACGTGCAATTGAAGCTCGAGTTTCTGGCGCGTGAATTGCAGCAGGTGAGCCAGAGCAACCACGGCAAGGGTGGCGCGCGCTAAGGTGCGGCCATTGGTCTTCGTGTTGGCCGCCCTGCCGGTGTTCGCGCTGCCGAACATGATCCGGCTGGGATATCCCAACTGCGTCTCGTGTCACGTGACGCCGCAGGGCGGCGGACTGCTCAATCACTATGGCAAAGGCATCGACGCCGCGCAAAGTTGGCGTTCGGAGGAGTACAAGCCGAGTTCTCTCCGCCTAGCGGAGTTCCTCCGCGCCGGAGGGCGCGTGGAACAGGACTTGCGAGTGCTTACCGCGGAACAGATCAACGCGGTGCCGCGGGGCCCAATGACCGGCGTGAACCGCAGCCGCTTCTTCTATCGCAACGTCACGATGCTGGGCAAAGGTTTTCGCGCCTCGGCAATCGTGAGCGGGGAGCCGATGCCGTCGTTGCGCCGGGCCAAGCCCTATGATCCGGCGGTGAATCCCGGCGGCGTATTCGTCGCGTCCGCGATGTTGAACTACCGGCCGAAGGAAGGTGTGGAGTTTGGCTTTGGCCGCGACGTGTTGCCGCAGGGGCTCATCATTCCGGACCAGACTACCTATATCAAGGCGCGCAACCGGCTCGGTTTCTACGATGTCAACACGCAGGCGAAGGCCTTCTTCTGGGGTAAGCGCTGGTTGGTAACGCCGTTTGCGTTCGCGCCGAGTTACCGTGAATTGCGCCAGGCGCGGGAGAGTGGCGGCGGGGTGCTGGCGGAGATCGACTTACTCGGCAAGGGCAAGACGATCGTCGGCGTGAATGCCTTGCGCGGAGAGGATCAACTTGGCCGTCGCGCGATGACCGGTGTCTATACACGCCTGGGTTTCGGCGCCTGGGGCGTGCTGGCTGAGCACGACTTCACGCAGCGGCGATTACTGCAAACCGTTCACTTCGGCCAGCATGCGAGTTACTTACAGGCTTTCCGCTACTGGCGCGAGTGGCTGGTGACGTCGGCCGTAGTTGAGCGGCTTTCGGTGGGGCGCCCCTACGCCGAGAACCTCTGGGCGTACAAGGGGGAGGTCGCCGCGCGCCTGTCTAATCAAGTTACGGTCAGCCTGCGGGCCGGCGTGCAGCGCGATATGCGTTCGGGTATCTTTACCCCCATTGCTTCGGTGCAACTGGGAATGAAGACGGTAAACTAACGCACGTCGTAAGTATGAATTTCCTGGCCGAGTAAATACTTGTCGAACCAGGCGACTATGTGCTGCAAGCGCTCGACGCGGTGGACGGGTTTTCCGGACCGCGAGAGTTCATGCGACTCGCCGGGAAAGCGTACCATCACTACGGGTTTCCTCAAGTATTTGAGGGCCCGAAACATTTGCTCGCCGCCGGCGGCCGGGGGCGTGCGTAAGTCGGCTTCGCCTTCAATCAGCATCAACGGGGTATTGATCTTGCGGATGTGGGTGATGGGTGAGCGCTCCTGAAAGTCAGCCTGGCTTTCCCAGGGCGCGCCGCGAAACCAAGAAGAGGTGAATTGCGTAAAGTCTGCTGTGTACCAGAAAGAGGTCCAGTCGGCAATGGAGCGCTGGGAGACGGCGGCCTTGAAGCGGTCCGTGTGGCCGATCGCCCAGTTGGTCAAGACGCCGCCACCGCTGCCACCCGTAACGCCGAGCCGGTCAGGATCCACCCAACCGCGCTTGATCAGTTCGTCCACGCCGGCCATCAGGTCTAAGTGGTCATCGCCGGGATAATGATACTGGATGACATTGCCGAAATCCTGGCCGTAGGTGGTGCTGCCGCGCGGGTTCGGGTACAGCACGATGTAGCCCTTGGCGGCCATCCACTGGAATTCGTGGTCAAAGGTGAAGCCATACGCCGCGTGTGGTCCGCCGTGGATATTCAGAATGAGCGGGTACTTCTTGCCTTCCTGGAAATCCGGAGGCCGCTGCACCCAGGCTTGAATGCGCTTGCCGTCGAAGCTTTTGTACCAGATGGTTTCGGGATGAGTAAGTTGTAGTTTCGAGAATAACTCCTGGTTACTCTGCGTAAGTTGCTTGAGCTTACCGGTGGCGCCGTCGATGATGAACAGCTCGCCAATGCTGGTCGGCGTAGAGATCAAGGCTACGATCTGGTTGCCGTCCGGCGTAGCGGTAAAGGAGGAGAGGGCGTGATTGCCTTCGGTAAGAGCGGTGACGCGGCCCGTCTCGACGTCGACGCGCTTTAGGTTTGCGCGGCCCTCTTCGGCTCCCACCACGAAGACGAAGCGGCCGTCGGCGCTCCAGAGAGACTTGGCGGACTCGCCGCCGCGCGGCGGCGCCTGGTCACCACCGATGCTGGCGGCGATGTCGAAGTCGTAGCCGGTGGTGAGGTTCTTGGCCGTGGACCCCGGGGCGGTGTCGCTGAAAAACAAATCCGTCTGGCTGTAGGAGCGCTGAGGTGCGTTGCCCAAACGGTTGATGGCGCCAGTAAAGGCGATGCGGTTTCCCGCGGGGTTCAGCGACAGGCTACTGATGGCTCCGTCGATGGAAGTGACCTTGGCGATGTCGCCGCCTTTGGCGTCCACGACGTACAGATCCGCGTCGGGCGACTCGTAGTAAGGCTCGAGCACGCGATTCGAGGTAAAGAAAACTCTCGCCGAATCTCGCGACCATAGCGCGCCGCTCTCACTGAACTCGCCCTTTGTGAGCTGCCGCGCCTTCGCGACTCCAGCGGGCACGGTGGGCACGTCCACCACCCAAAGATGCGGACGGCGTTCGGGATCGGAGTAGCCGGTGCCGTTGTTGCGGTAAGCGGCGCGGGTGATCACTTTGACGTCGCTCTTTTCTTCGGGCTGTTTCGGGTCGAAGTCCGCATCAATCGCCGTCGAGGAGAAGACGATTAGCCTGCCGTCCGGCGACCAAACCGGCGAACTTGCACCCTTGGGGATGCCGGTTAGTGGGCGAGCCTCGCCACCTTCCAAAGAGAGTAGGTGAATCTGGCCAGACGTCTCCGTGGAGCGCACAAAGGCGAGCGTCTTGCCATCGGGCGACCAACGGGCCGAGGCGTCGCGCGGCCCGGCGGTTAATTGGCGCGGGGCGCCGCCCGCCGAGGGAATGATCCACAAAGCGGTTTCGTAGTTGTCGTGCTTCTTGTTCACGGTGACGCGCGTATAGACGACGCGTTGTCCATCGGGCGAGATCTGCGGATCAGCGACCCAGGTGAACTGGTAGAGGTCCGTCTCGGTGATTCGCCGCGGCGGATCGGCCGCGGCCAAGGTGGCAGCAAAGAGAGTGATGAGGAATGTAAGCCGCATGGCTCTTCCATTCTGCCAGCAACTGAATGGCGGCGCACCAGCCAACTGCCAGGCCGGCCGAGGTTCGCGGTTAATCCGATGACGGCCTCGTAGTCCACGGTGCCGCCCAACCCAATTTGTTGGACGGTGACATCGAGCGCGAATTTCGGAGTTAGCTGGAACTCCACTCCTTCGTTCAGGGAATGCTGCGGTGAGTAGGTGGTGGCCTTTTCGTATAGATAATTGACGTGCGCTGTGAGGCGGGGGCTTAGCTTGTGGCCCAACCCGGCGCCCAGGTCCAGGAGGCGGGTTGGATTGGCCGGCGTAGCGTGAGTCGCTTGCGTCCAGAGTGCGGAGACTCCGCCGTCGAAGCCGCGATAGTTGCCGCGAGCCAATGCCACTCCACCCAAGCGGGCGCCATTCCCATTGTGCGTGAAGTACGAGGCCTGGGGTCCGCCGGCCAGCGAAAGGCCGTGCCAGGCAGGAAATTCGTGGGTTGCCGCCAAGGTAACCCGGTCACTAAACTGGGTAACCCGGTGGTTCTGGCTACTCACGTCGCTGGCTAAGCCGTCGAAGCCCACGCTGAATTCGGTGTTCGTCCGCGTGGGCGTAAATTTCAGTACGGTGGGCAAGGTAAAGCCGCCGGTGAGATCGCCAATTACCGAAACGTTGCCTCCCGTCTCCAACTCGGCGGTACCTGACTCCGTGATCAGGTTATTCACATGGAGCCGTTTCCGCAAGGAAGTGCTGGTGGAAACTGAATGGGCGGGCGGACGGCGGCGGCGAACCGCGGAATAGGCTGAAGCGGGGAGCAGGCTGAGCATCAGCCAGACCGCGAGCCGCGAGCGCACTTACTCTACCGCCGGCTCGAAGAGGCCGAAAGCAAAGACGTCGCTGGCGGAGCAGATGGCGACGTACTGCTTACCGTCGACTGAATAGGTGATCGGGGAAGCGGTAATGTTCTGCGAAGTGCCGAAGTGCCAGAGGTGTTTTCCGGTGCGCGCATCGGCGGCGACTAACTGGCCGTTGTCGTCGCCGAAGAAGACGACATTGCCTGCCGTGGAGACGGTGCCGGCCCAGGCCGTGGCCGGGCCCGGTAAGCCATACTCCCAGACGCGCCTGCCGGTGCAAGGGTCGATCGCCCGGAGCATGAACTTGCCGGGCTCGGCGGGAATACTTTCGCCGCCGGTGCCCGCGAAGCCGATCATGGGCTTGGGCTCTTTGGTGGAACTGAAGTAGATATCGCACTGCTCAAGCGTTGGTAGATAGAGAAGTCCGGTGGCGGGATTAAACGAGGGTGACATCCAGTTGGCGGCGCCGCGCACGGCGGGGCAGGCCCGTGTGCCGCCGGGCGTGGGGTCCTTGCCAGGAACGAGCACGGGGCGGCCTTGGGCATCGATACCGGTGGCCCAATCCAGTTTGTCCACGAACTGGGTGGCCTTCAAGAATTGGCCGGTGACCCGGTCTAGCATGTACAGAAATCCATTGCGATTGGGATGCAGGACTAACTTGCGGGGCTTGCCTTCGTAGACTAAGTCGACTAACACGGGCCAGGATTGGGCGTCCCAATCGTGGGTGTCATGGGGGGTGAACTGGAAATACCACTTGAGCTTGCCGGTGTCTGCGTCGACAGCGATGAGGGAGTCTGAATATAGATTAGCCCCCGCGCGGTCGCCGCCGTAGAAGTCTGGCCACGGGTTTCCGGTGGTCCAATAGAGTAAGTTCAAGGCCGGATCGTAAGTGCCCGAAAGCCAGGTGCCTGCGCCTCCCCACTTGAGGGAGAACTCCCTGGACCAGGTTTCGGAGCCGGGCTCACCCTTGCCCGGAATGGTCCACAGGCGCCAGACCTCTTCGCCCGTGGTGGCGGACATGGCGGCGAGGAAGCCGCGGGCGCCGGAGTCGCCGCCGCCCATGCCGACGATGATTTTGTCCTTCACGGCAAACGGCGCCATGGTGGCGAAGTAGCCGTCCTTGGTATCGGCATATTTCTTGTGCCAGAGAATCGCACCTGTTTTGCGGTGCAGGGCGACTAAGTGGCAGTCCGTAGTCACCAGATAGACTCTGTCGCCTAGGATCGCGGCACCGCGATTCACTCGCTGGCCTTCGGCTTGTTCGTCGCGGTAGACCCAGATCCTGCGCCCTGTGCGCGCGTCAAGCGCGTGGAGCTGGTTAGAGTTCGTCACGTAGAGGATCCCGTCGTAGACGATGGGGGTCGCTTCGAGCTTCTTGGCGTCGGGAACGTGATAGACCCACTTGGTAGTCAGGTTACGGGCGTTCGCCGCGTTGATCTGGCTGAGCGGAGAGTGCCGCTGGCCGGAGTAACTGCCGGCGTAAGTGAGCCAATGCTGATTGGGGCCCTGGAGAATATCCTCGTACTTCACCTGGGCGACGGACGTGGCCGCCAGGAGGGTCATCCATATTCCGAATCTCATTCTGTGCTCCTGGCAGATAGGCGGCTGAGGTATTTGATTAAGTCCTGCTGCTCTTGTTTGGTTAACTTGTCCTGGTAGGACGGCATGGGACTCTTTTGAGTGATCTGACGGTCGGCCACTTCGCTGTCGCGCAGGAGATAGAGACTGCCCGCGTTATCGACGAGGGTAAAGGTGTAGTTGGTGTAGTCGCGCAGAACGCCTGTGAGTGTCTTGCCGGACTTGAGGTGCAATACGGCTGGTTGATAACCCTCAGCCAGACGCTTGTTCGGCTCCAGAACGGCCTCGCGGATTTGGTTCAAGGGACGAGAGCCACCCAGGTTGGTCAAGTCCGGGCCCAAGGAGCCCCCTTGGCCACTGACGGCGTGGCATTTCATGCAGCCGCCTTTGCCGAGAAAAATCTCGCGGCCCGCCGCTTCATTGCCGCTGACGATTACTTCGTAGGCGGGTGCGTTGAGGGCACGCAGGAAAGCGATTAACTGCCACACCTGTTCGTCCGGCAATTTGGTGGGTGGCATATCGGTACCGGGCAAGCCGTTTTTCACCGAGTTGAAAAGCGTGGCGTCGTCGGAGCGCCGCACCTGGCGGCCGGACATGAGATTCGGTCCGCGGCCACCTTCTCCGCCCGGACCATGGCAGCCGGAACAAGCGCTGGCGAAGAGGCGGCGGCCGGCTTCTACGCTGGCGGGGTCCTTCATTAAATTGCTCTTGCTAAAGTCCGGCGGACCCACTTGAGCGAGGAGCAGTATCCAGGTAAGCATAGCGTTCATTGTAAGTAGTAGGCGAAGAGCGCGTCGCCGGCGGCGACCAGCAGGTACTGGTGGCCATCCAGCATGTAAGTTTGCGGCGCATTCGAAATCGCGCCTGGCCGCGAGTGCCAGAGGATTTTGCCATTGGCCCCGTCGTAAGCAACGATGTTACCGCTCATGTCGCCGGCGAAGACGAGTTTACTGGCAGTGGTAAGGATACCGTTGCCCCCGCCAAAGCCGCCGGTGCCGGGATAGCGATGCCGCCAAGCGATCTTGCCGGTCTTGTAGTCAATTGCCGTGAGGTAGCTTCCCAGTGAAGCCACCATCTGCTCATCCTTGCCGCCCAAGCCCATCGCGCCGCGCGGATCGGTTTCGGTGAGGTAGTACATGGCGTAGGTGTCGCTCTGGGGTACGTAAAAGAGCCCGGTGTCCGGCGAATAGGCAGCCGGAGGCCAGTTGGTGGCGCCGTAGTTATTCGGCGAGACTAGAGAGCCGGCAATGATGGAGTCCTTTGCGGGGTCGCGGATGGTTTGGCCTTTGGCGTTGATGGACTTTACCCAGTTGACGGTGTCGGAGAATTTGCTCGTGAGTAAGTGCTCACCGGTGAGACGGTCGACGACGTAGAAGTAGCCATTGCGATCCGCGTGCAGGACCATTTTGCGCATTTTGCCCTTGAATTCGCCATCGACCAGAATCGGAGTTTCGCTCGAGTCCCAGTCATGGGTGTCGTGCGGATTCATTTGGTAGTACCAAGCCATCTTGCCGGTGTCGACGTGGATGGCGACCAAGGAGCAGGTATAGAGATTGTCGCCATCGCGGCTCTTCGGATTCGTGTAAGAGGGCGACGGATTACCGGTGCCGAAGATATAGAGCTTGGTTTCGGGGTCATACGAGCCCGGTATCCAAACGTTGCCCGCGCCGAGCTTGGCGCCTTCCAGGGTCCCCCAAGTCTCTAAGCCAGGGTCGCCTTTTTTCTGGGGTGTGGTGTAGAAAGTCCATTGGACATCGCCGGTTTCGGGATCACGAGCCTGGACATAGCCCGGTGCGTCGAGGTCATTGCCGGTGCCGACGATCACGTGGTTGCCGATCACGATGGGCGCCATGGTGGAGAAGTACTGGCGATTGAAGTCCGCGATGGGCTTGTGCCAGCGTTCTTTGCCGGTGGCGGCGTCGAGGCAGACTAAATAGTCATCCGGCGTCTCCATATAAAGCCACTTACCCCACATACCCAAGCCGCGGTTGCCGATGTGGGTGCCGCCTTTGGTCTTCCAGTAGTAGTGCCAGAGCACGCGGCCGTCACGAGCGTCGACGGCCCAGGCGTTGTCGGGGGTGGAGAAATAGAGAATGCCCTCCACCTGCAGGATGGAAGCTCGAATATTGGTACCGCCGCCAAAGCCGCCCGTAAGTTCGCCGGTACCTTCGCCACCGACAATGAGCGGTGGCCCGCCGCCGAAGCGGCCACCGCCGGCGGCGCTGGGGCCATTGCTGACGCGCGTAGTCCAGGCGAGGGTGAGGTTCTTGACGTTCGTCTGATTGATCTGCGTGAGGCGGCTGTAGCGTTGGCCAGAGTAGTCACCGGAGTAAGTGGGCCAGTCGTTGGCGAGTGGCTTGGTCAACAGGGCCGGATCGAGCGCTTGCGCGCTTAAGAGAATCGGGAAGAGCAAGAAAAGGTGTTTCATTTGATGGTCACCAAGTAAGCGGTTACGTCGTGGATGTCTTTGTCGCGATAGCCGCCAAGTAAGTCCTTGTGGGGTTTGAGAGGGTCGTTGATTTCGACCTTGGGGATATCGCCGTTGCGGGTGAAGGTGCGCTGGTTCCCGTCGGCGTCGGCGAGAGCGACAAAGAAGTCGTCGACGCGAATCAGGCGGCCTGCGAACTTCTTTCCGTCGGCCGTCGTTACCGTCACGGTGGTGGGCGAGACGCGGATGGGCGCGGCCTGTTGTGGTCCGAAGCCGAAGCGTCCGGAGCCGGGCATGAGCCAAGTCTGCTGCAGGGTTTTGGGGTCCGTCACCTTGGAGGCGATACCGGCGAGGCTGCCTTTGGCGGTACCGGTTACCGAATGGCACTTGGCGCAGGTCTTCGCGAAATAGGCTTGACCGGCTTGCGCGTCACCGACCACGATACTGGGCGGCGGCATGCGAGAGATGTCGTAGCCGCCGACCCGGAAGCTATGGATGAAGGCGGCAATGTCGGAGATCTGCGACGGGGACATATCGAACTTGGGCATGCCTTCGCGACCTTCGCGAATGACGGGGCCGATGAGTTCGCCGTCTTTGTCGTTCATCACGAGTTCGGCACGAATGAGATTGGGGCCACCGGAGCCGCCTCGGGCGTCGGCGCCGTGGCAGAAGGTGCAGTTGACACCGTAGGCGGCCTTGCCTCGCTCGACCATGGCGGGATCAGCCGGCGGGCGCTCGGGAAAGCCGGTGGGCCGGGGCTTGACGGCGGGCACCGTGGGACGCGACGGTGGGCCCTGGGCGGCGGCGGCGATCGCCAAGCAGGCCACGAAATATAGTCTGATCTTCTGCACCTCAAATCTCCTCAACGAAAACTCTCTGAACACGCTATCATGCGGATGGACCCGATGCCCCAGTTGCCCGCGCTTTCTCTGCTTTTCATTTTTCCACTGTTCGGCGCCGACTCGCCTATTCCGAAAGGGGCGAAGCCCACGCAAATCAAGACTAATACGGCGGGCGAAGGCCCGGCCTGGAGCCCGGCCAACAGCCTGTTCTTCAGTGGCGGCGGCCAGATTCATCGCCGCGATCCGGACGGCACGTCGCGCGTGTTCCGCACGGACTCCGGGGGCTCGAATGGCTTGCTCTTTGACCATGATGGACGCCTGGTGGTGTGCGAAGCCAAGAACCGCCGCGTCACGCGGACCGAACTGAATGGCTCGATCACGGTGCTGGCGGACCGTTTCGAGGGCCATCGTTTCAACCAGCCCAACGACCTGACGATTGACTCGCGCGGCCGGATTTACTTCTCCGATCCACGCTACGGCGCGCGCGATGGCATGGAGATGCGCGACCAGCAGGGCAAACTGGTGGAAGGCGTGTATCGCATCGACGCGCCCGGCAAAGTGTCGCGCATTATCACGCATGAGACGGAGCGTCCGAACGGGGTGCTGGTGTCGACGGGCGACGAGTTCCTTTATGTCGCCGACAATAACAACAATCAGGCGGGCGGCGCGCGGAAGCTCTATCGCTTCAATTTGAAGCGCGATGGCACGATTGATCCGGCTTCGCGCACGCTGATCTTCGATTGGCTGAAGGGCCGCGGCCCGGACGGCGTGAAGATGGATCGCCGCGGACGGCTTTTTGTGGCGGCGGGACGTAATCAGCCGCATCTGCCGTTCGAGACGAACGAGTTCAAGGGCGGTGTGTATGTGCTTTCACCGGCGGGCAAGATGCTCGAGTTTATTCCGATTCCGGTGGACGAGGTGACCAACTGCGCCTTCGGAGGGCTCGACTTCCGCACGCTCTTCATCACCGCCGGCGGTACGCTGTGGAGCATCCCGGTGGAGATGCCGGGACGCGTTTCCTTCGAGCGCTGAGCTATCATGCTGGGCATGAGACTTCTGCTTGCGTTTTCCATCGCCAGCGGCTTGTTCGCGCAAGCGATCCCCGTGGCGAGCCTTGACCTGAAAGGCGTGACGGCGAGCGTGGTTACGCACCAAGGCAAGCCTGCGACGCGCCTAACCGGAGGCGCCGGCGATGTGAACGGATACGCCATTCTGAAGGGCGTCGCGTTTCGTAGCGGCACCATCGAAGTGGAGATGTCCGGCCAGCCGGCGGCGGGCGCCATTGCCGGAGCACGGGGCTTTGTGGGCATCGCGTTTCGTGTGCAAGGTGACGGTGCCCGGTACGAGAACATCTATTTGCGCCCCACGAACGGACGCGCTGACGACATGTTTCGCCGCAATCACTCGGTGCAGTACACTTCCGAGCCGGAATGGCCCTGGGAGCGGCTGCGACGGGAAACGCCCAGTGTGTATGAGGCTTACGTGGATCTGGAGCCGGGAGTGCTGACGCGCTACAAGATTGTGGTGAAGGGCACGCGCGCCGAGCTGTTTGTCCATGGCGCGGCGCAGCCCTGCCTCATCGTGAAGGATCTAAAGCTGGGTGACGTAGAAGGCGGGGTGGCACTGTGGATCGGCCCCGGCACGGAGGCGCGCTTTACGAATCTGAAGATCACGCCAGATGCGCGATAATTTCAGAGAACATGAACTTTCGCGCCATCACCCTGTTGCTGCTCGCCAGCTCACATGCCTTCGCCCAGACGCCCGTCAGAAAACCAAAGCTGGTGGTGCTGATCGCTGTCGATCAGTTTCGCTATGACTATTTGGCCCGTTTTCGCGATGAATACAAGGGCGGCCTGGATCGCCTATTGCGCAATGGCGCCAACTACGTGAACGCGCACCTGGAGCACTATCCTACCGTTACGGCAATTGGCCATTCCACCATGCTTTCGGGCGCGACGCCGAACACGAGCGGCATCATTGCCAACGACTGGTTTGACCGTGCGTCGGGTAAGACGGTGACTAGCGTGTCCGATGACGGGACCAAGCAACTGGGTGGCTCGAACGTCGCGGGTGCGTCGCCGCGGCGCATGCTGGTAAGCACCTTGGGTGACGAGATGAAGCGCGCCCGGCCGGGAACCAAAGTGATCGGCCTATCGCTAAAGGACCGTTCGTCGGTGTTGCCGGCGGGCCATATGGCCGACGCCGCTTATTGGTACGACACCAAGACCGGCGATATGGTGAGCAGCACTTACTACTTTCCGGCCCTCCCCGAGTGGGCCAAGGCCTTCAATCAACGCCGGCTGGTGGACAAATACGCGGGTCTCGATTGGGTTTTCGATAAGTCCTCGCCCAAGGGGACGAAGAAAATGTCCCCGGTGGGGGAGAAGCTTTCCGCGGAGATTTATTCGAGTCCGTTTGGGAATGAGTTACTTGAGCAGTTCGCTGAAGAGGCGGTGCGGCGCGAGAAACTCGGCCAGCGGGGCCTGACGGATTTACTCACGCTCAGCTTCTCCTCGAACGACGCGATCGGCCACGACGCCGGCCCGGATTCACCTCAGGTACACGACGTCTCCGTCCGCACGGATGCCATTCTGGCGAAGTTCTTCGGTTTCCTGGAGCAAACAGTCGGCATGCAGAATGTTTTGGTGATCCTGACGGCGGACCACGGGGTAACGCCGGTGCCGGAGGTACTCGCGCAAGACAAGATGCCCGGCGGCCGCCTGCCAGGAGCGGCGATCTTTGGGCCGATGGAGAAGGCGCTGGAAGAGAGCTTCGGCCCCGGGAAGTGGATGCTGTCGAGCGCCGGGTCAGGCCCTTATCTGAATTGGGACCTGATTCGCGAGCGCAAGCTCGATGCGCGCGAAGTGGAGCGCGTGGCGGCCAGCGCGGTTGCGCAGATCCCGCACATTGCGCGCGTGCTCACGCGGCATCAGATTCTGCAGGGAGACGTGGTAGTGGATCGCTTCAGTCAACGTGTGCTGCGCAGCTTCCACCCGCAACGGTCGCCCGATCTGGAGATCCTGCTCGATCCGTACTGGCTGCGGACCGCGGTAAACGCGACGGGCACCACGCACGGTTCGCCTTTTTCTTACGATAGCCACATCCCGCTCATCTTCATGGGGCCGGGCATCAAGCCGGGCCGTTATGTGCGCAACGTCGCCTTGAATGACTTGGCGGCGTCGCTGGCCACGATCTTGAATGTGGAGACGCCGAGCGGCTCGGCGGGACAGCCGTTGACGGAAATGATGCCGTAGAGCGAAATCCGATTCCGGTCTTTCGACGTACCTGCTTATGATGCGACGCCTGCCGATGGTCCTTGCGCTCTTGGCCCTTACCCTGGGCGCGCATCCGATGGGCAATTTTAGCGTGAATCGTTACGCGCGGCTGGATCTGGATCCCCAAGGCGGCTCGTCGCTGACTTATGTCCTTGATTTCGCGGAAATCCCCACTTTTGAGCTTTTTCAGCAATGGAAGCTCGACGAACCAAACAGTGCCCAGGTGCAAGCGCAGGCCCAGCGCAGTGCTGCGGATTGGGTGGCGCAACTGGCGCTGACGCAGGATGGCCAGCGCGTGGCGCCTCGGCTGCGCCACGTGAAGAGCCAGATGGTGGATGGAGCTGGGGGCATGCCGGTGCTGCGCGTGGAAATGGCGTCGGACTTGGCCTTGAGTCCCGGTGACCTGCGCTATGCAGACCGTAATTTCGCGGGCCGCGCCGGTTGGAAGGAGATCGTCGTGCGCCGGGGTAACGGGGTGGCCATTGCCCAAACGACGCACTCTGGCCGGGACTTGAGCCGCGCCTTGACCGCCTATCCCGAAGACCTGACGCTGGCGCCGCCGCAGGATCTGGAGGCGCATGTCGTGTGGAGCGCGCCCGGCGCCGGCATCGCGGCGCGGGAAAAGCCGGTTGCCAGCCAGCCGATACAAGAGAAGCTGCCGGATTTCAAACCGCCGGCTCCGGCGGCCGGCACGGTGGTCCGGGGCGACTACCTGTCACGACTGCTGAAACACCAGGAGATGTCAACCAGCATGATCCTGCTTGGATTGCTGGCCGCCTTCGGATTGGGCGCGATGCATGCGCTATCGCCCGGACACGGCAAGACGATTGTTGCGGCTTACCTGGTGGGCAGCCGGGGGACGCTGCGGCATGCGCTGTTCCTGGGCGGCATGGTGACCTTCACGCACACGCTGAGTGTCTTCGCCTTGGGTTTGGGAGTTTTGTTTTTCCAGCAGTATGTCGTGCCGGAGCAGATTATTCCCTGGCTCGGAGCGGCCTCGGGGATTTCGATCGTGGCCATTGGCACTTACTTGCTGTACCGGCGAAGTTTGCAACTTTCCGGGCATGAACATGAGCATGTGCATGTGCACGAACCGGAACCTGAATTAGTGGCGGTGGCCGGCCAGCCGAGTTTTCTCTCTCGCGTGAATCCCGAAGCGCCGGTCCGCTTCGCGCACACGCATACGCACGATGGTTCGACGCACTCGCATGACTTGCCGGACGAGATTACGCTCAAGAGTCTGATGGTGTTGGGCGCGTCGGGGGGGCTGGTGCCCTGTCCGTCGGCGCTGGTCTTGATGTTGAGCGCGATCGCGCTGGGCCGCACGGCTTTGGGCTTGGGGCTCCTGGTGTCGTTCAGCGCGGGCCTGGCGCTGGTGCTGATGGCGATCGGCGGACTGGTGATCTACGCGAAACACTTACTGCCGGAGCGTACGTCCCAGCACCCGGTTTTTCGCCTGGTGCCTGTGTTTTCCGCGGTAGCCGTCATGATTCTCGGCATCCTGATGACGCTCACGTCGCTGGGCTGGATCAAAACGCCGTATCTCACCTAACACCTTATTTCGGAAGTAGTAAATCCGAACCGCCGCCTCCCTCGTAACTTTGCATGAGAGTTCGTCCGGATGAACTCAAGCAATGCAACAGAAATCCATCATAGGAGGTGGAACCCATGATCCAACGTATGTGTCGAGTGGCTTCGGCCGCCCTGGTGTTGGTGGCGAGCGGATTCTCCGCGAGCCACCGCAACGGGCCCTTGCTTCTCGAAGACCAGACCGCGAACCTGAACGACTTCTACATTTTCCGCAGCTATGAGGCCGGCCGTAGCGACCGTGTCGTCATGAGCATGAGCGCTCAAGGTTTCCAAAACCCCGGGAACGGACCCAGCTATTACAAGTTTTCCGATAGCGTCCTCTACCGCTTCAATGTGAATAACTCGCGTGGCTTGGATGGCACTCCCGACATCCAACTCGACTTCGTCTTCAAGACGACGCTGCGCGAGAATCCGACGTTCCTTTCTTACTTCGGCGTCATCGACTCCATCGATAGCCCCGGCATTCTGCTCTACCAGACTTACACGGTGGTGGTGCGGGACCTGAAGAAGGGTACGTCGGTCTCGTACGACCGGGACAAGAACGGCCATCTGCTCTCCGTGGCGCCACCCAACCAGGGTCCGAAGGCCACGCCGAACTATGAGGCGAAGCTGGGTGCGCCGTCCGTGTTTGAGCTGCCGAATGGCATGCGCGTTTTCGCGGGTCCCCGCGATGACGCGTTTTACTTCGACAGCGCAGCCACGTTCGATTTCCTGAACTTCCGCGCTCCGGCCCCGGTGCTGGCTGGCGCGGCGGACCAGGGCCAAGGCGCCGCTTACCCGGCGGCGGCCGATGGCTTTGCGGGCTATAACATCAGCCTCATCGCTGTCGAGGCGCCGATCACGATGCTGACCTCCGATGGCACCGTGCCGACCGTGTCGACTGCGCCGAATGCGCGCATCGCCGGCTGGGCGGCCACGCTGCGCCAGTTCGTCACGATTCGCCCCAGCCCCGAGGATCCGATTCACGTGGGTAACTACGTGCAGATCGACCGCGTGGGCAACCCGCTCACCGTGGAACTGCTGATTCCGCTGCCGATGAAGGACCGTTGGAACCGCAACGATCCGGTGAACGACATGCAGTTCGCCCCATTCATCCGTGACCCGATTTTTGTTTCGGCCGTGCTGAAGGGCGTGTTCAACCTGAACACGGCTCCGGCGCCGCGCACGGACTTGCTGGGTGTGTTCGTACCGGACATCACGCGCGTCGATCTCACCATCGCGCCGAAGGGTCCGGCGGATACGGGCTATAGCCGTCTGGGGCCGCTGGGTGGCGACAACGCGGGTTGGCCCTTCGGTGGCCGGCGCATTGGCGACGACGTGGTGGACATTGGTCTGCGCGCCGCCGCCGGCGTGTTGGTTCCGGGCTTCGGCGCCGCGCCCAACAACCAGTTGGGCGATGGCGTCAACTCGAACGACATCCCGTACCTGAATCGCTTCCCCTTCCATGCGCCTCCGCATGCCGGCTTCCTCTATAGCGGCATCGAAGGTACGAATGGCCGGGGTCGTACGACGCAGTAGCCTTTTGTAACCCTCGGGGAGACGCGGCGCGCGGCCGGAAGCGCCGCCTCGCCTCCCCACTTTTTCTTCAGGAGATTTTTCGTGAAACTGACTATTTACCTGTTTGTAGCCGCCACTTTATTGGCGCAGAGCGCCGAGCCGGATCGCCTTCTGGCTGCGTTGAAGGACCGGACGATCGCCGACCAGATATCACGGATGAAAACGGATGATCGCATCAAGGCCTACGAAGCGATGACGGCGCACATGAAGGACAACCTGCACTACCAAAACCTTCTGGCGACGGCCTATATCCAGAAGATGCGCGAAACGGCCAACCCCGATTACCTGACCCGCGCGGGAGGCATTGTCGATGGCGTGATTAACGCCGATGGCGGCAATTACGAGGCTCTCCGCTTGCGCAGCCAAATTGAGTTGGAGCGGCATAACTTCGCCGCTGTGGCCACGGTTTCCCGTACCTTAATCAAGATCGCGCCGGATGATCCCTGGAATTGGGGCACTTTGGGCGATGCCTTGATGGAAATAGGCCAGTACGAACCGGCCGCCGACGCTTACCAGAGAATGATGACTCTGCGTCCGGACTTGGCGAGTTACAACCGGGCCTCTTACTACCGCTTCGTGATGGGCGATGTCGCCGGGGCGATTGAGGTGATGAAGAAGGCCATCTCTTCCGGCAGCCGCTCACCGGAGAATGTCGCGTGGTGTCTGGTGGATTTGGGCAATATCTATTTGAAAACCGGGCAACTGGAGATTGCTGAGCAAGGCTTCAACGCGGCGTTAAAGGTCTTTCCGCAGTACCACGCGGCCTACTACGGATTGGGTCGCGTGCATCTGGCCCAAGGAAAGCATGCGGCGGCGATTCAAGAGTTGAAACAGGCGCAGGCGTCGGTGCCGATGGTGGAGTATGTCGCCGCGTTGGAGGATGCTTATCTGGCGGCCGGCAAGCCGGAAGAGGCGGCGGGCCAGCAGAAGATGATCGATACGATTGACCGTTTGGAGCGCGCCAACAATCAGGCGGCCAACCGGACGTTAGCAGTAATTTATGCTGATCGGGGCCGGAAGCTGGACCGGGCGATGGATTTGGCCCAGGCCGAGTTGAAGGTGCGGCAGGACATCTACACTTACGACGCCTTAGCTTGGGTACTGTTTAAGAATCAAAGATTAGAAGAAGCCGCCTCGGCCGCGGCGAAGGCTCTGCGCCTGGGTACTCCCGAGGCGAGCTTCTATTACCATGCGGGGCTGATCGCGAAAGCGCAAGGGCTCTCTGCGGAGGCCCGGAAACACCTCGAAAAAGCCTTGGCGGTGAACGCCCAGTTCTCGCCGGCTGCTACGGCACTGAAAGGTTGGAAGGAGTAACCTATGCGGTTCGGAATACTCGGAATCTTTGTTCTCACTTACTCGGCCTCGGCGGGAGTCGAGGAGACGGTGGGGCAGTTACTGAACCCCTCGTTGAGTTCGGCCCAGCGCAACGATGCCTGCTATGCGCTGAAGGACGACCGCTCCGCCGAAGTAAATACGGCGATGCGGCGCGTGATGTCGAGTGACATCCTGCGCGCCTGTGCCGCGCGGCACCTCCGCGAAGCCGGCGCGGTAGCCGAGTTGAAAGAAGCATTGCAAGAAGAAGACGCGGACATCAAGGTGGCCGCGCTGCGCGAGATGGGCATCTTGCGCGATCCGGCGTTGATCCCGGTGATCGCCGATGCCGGCCTCGATCTGAATGCCCTCGTGGCGACAAACGCGGTGGATGCGCTCGCCCAATATGGTGACCGCCAAGTATTGCCAGCCCTGATCCGCATTGCGCAAGCGGGAAAGATGGCGGGCGCAACGGCGCTGGCGCGGGCCGCGCGTTTCGCGGATCCGAGTGTCGTGCAAATGGCGCGGCAATATCTGGCGGGTGACGACGTCGCCGCGCAGGTAATTGCCATTCGCGTGCTGGGAGACCTGGGTGACAGGAGTGACTTACCGCGCCTGCGTCCGATTGCGGCGCACGCCGAGGCCCTGCCCTCGCAAGGGCGTGGCTTTGGCATGATGCCGTCGATTGACTTAGGCAAAGTCGCCAAGAATGCCATCCAGCAAATTACTTCGCGAGGCGACTAAGTTTCTCTTCCGCGGCGTGCAAAGTCTCAAACTTCTTGCAGAAGCAGAAACGGATCAGCTGGCTCCCGAGGGCGGCATTCTCGAAAAAACTGGAGCCGGGCACGGCCGCGACGCCGATGTTTTCCACTAAGTGGGCGGCAAACGCCTGGTCATTCGGGAAACCGAAGGCGGAGATATCGGCCATCACATAGTAAGCGCCGCGCGGGACGAAGGGTTTGAAGCCGGTGCGCTTCAGAATATCGACGATGGCGTCGCGGCGCTGCACATAGTCGGTGGAGAGATGCGCGTAGTAGCTTTCCGGCAGGCTCAGCGCGTGGACCCCGGCTTGCTGGAGGGGTGTGGCGGCGCCGACGGTGAGGAAGTCGTGTACCTTGCGGATGCTGGCCGAGAGGTCCGGCGAAGCAATCACCCAGCCGACGCGCCAACCGGTGACGGAGTAAGTCTTCGACATCGAGTTAATCAGCACGGAGCGGTGCCGCATGTTGGCCAAAGTGATCGGCGGAATGTGCGTGGCGCCGTCAAAGAGGATGTGTTCGTAGATCTCGTCGGTGATGGCGAGGCAATCATGCTCCTCGCACAAGGACGCGATGAGCTCGAGCTCTTCGCGCCCGAAGACCTTGCCGGTGGGGTTATTGGGCGAGTTGATGATGATCGCCTTGGTGCGCGCGTTAAAGGCCTGGCGTAATTCGGCGGGATCAAAGGTCCAGTCCGGCGCCTGCAAGGAGACTATGCGCCGGGTAGCGCCGCAGAGCAGGGTGTCGGGATGATAATTCTCGTAGTAGGGCTCAAAGACGATCACTTCGTCGCCGGGATTCGTCACGGCAAGCAGGGTGGCGATCATGCCTTCGGTGGCCCCGCAGCAGACGGTGATCTCGCGTTCGGGGTCTAGCTCCAGGCCATGCCATTGGCGGTACTTGGCGGCGATGGCTTGGCGAAAATTCTTGGCGCCCCAGGTGATGGAGTATTGATTCTGGTCGTCGTTGATGGCGCGGCAGGCGGCCTCCTTGAGGTCAGCCGGGGCGGGGAAGTCGGGAAAGCCCTGGGCCAAATTCACCGCGGTGTGGATCTGCGCCAGGCGCGTCATTTCGCGGATCACTGACTCGGTGAAGCTTACTGTACGCTGCGCCTCAAAGCGAGGGCGGCGGTCCGTCACCTGATTCGGGCGGACGGAGGACTTTGCCATCAAAACTTGCATCTTTTGAGCTTAGCGTTTTCTGCGCGTGGTCTTCACGGGCGCCCGCTTGGCGGCCGGTTTCGTCATCGCTCCGATAAAGGACACGGGCGCGCCGACTACGGGTAGCGGCGTGGTGGCGCCGGGGCGCGCGGCGTAGAGGCGGCGATAGAAGTCGGCGTTACGCAGTACCACTTGAACGTAGTTGCGCGTTTCGTCAAAGGGGATGCTTTCCACAAATTCGGCGGGCTCACGATAGTCGAACCAAGTGCGCCACTTATCCACGCGGCCTTTGCCGGCGTTATAGGCGGCCAGCATGAACTCCCAATTCTGGTCCAACTGGTTCAGCATCATGCGCATGTAGTAAGTGCCAAGGTTTAGGTTCGTTTCGGGCAAATGCAACATGCCGATGGAAAAGCGGCCGAGCCCGAGCTTACTGGCGAGCCAACTGCCGGTACCGGGCATGACCTGGGTAAGTCCGCGAGCGTTACTCCGCGAGACGGCCGCGGCATCGAATTCGCTCTCCTGGCGAATCAGGCCCGCGATGATAAAGGGGTCGAGGTCGCGCTCACGCGCCAGTTGCTCCAGGTTACTGCGCCAGGGCAGGGGATAGGCCATCTGCCAGAAGGCGAACGGTGCTGATTCGAGCGGCGTGGCGAAGTAGGCCGGATAGAGCGACTTCACGAGTCGGATGCCGCGTTCGGGCGCGCCGCGGTGTTGCGCGAACTTCGCCATCAGCATCGCGGTAACGGCCGGTTGTTCGGCGAAGCCGGCGCGCAATTCCAGGTCAGCATATTCGTCGAGTGCCGCTTCGCTGAGCAAACTGGCCCGCTCCTCGCGCGACTTCGAGGCGGCCGATGGCTCATAGTTCGCGGGCGCAGCGACCGGGGGCCACTTCAGGGCGTTCAACTCGGCCACCCACTTGGCGGCTGGGGCAGTGGCGCTCACCGAGGCGTCCTCCAGCCGGCGGCGGCAGAGCATCGCGTAGTAGTGATTCGGAAAGGTGCGGCTGGTGTGTTCGTAGAGGGCGCGCGCCGTGGGCAGGTCACCGTTGTTCTCCGCGAAACGGGCGGCAAAGTATAAGGCCGCGCTCGCGTGCGGAGACTCCGGGTAGCGGCGCCAATGCTCAGCCAGGCGTAGGAAGGCGTCGGAGCGGCGATTGAGTAAGTCGGCAAACGCAGCCTTCCAACTGCAGCGCACGGAGAATGCCCGGCAAGAGCGAAACATGGGCTCGGCACGGTCCTGTTGGTTGCTGTTGTAGTAGAAGTCTCCGGCAGAGGCCATGGCTTCGCCGCGCCGGGGCGAAGCCGGAAAGCGCTCGCTCAACTCGGCGACCAGAGCGTCGATTTCGGCGGGCTTCTCCAAGCGCCGGTTGAGGTTGACCAGGAGGGCCAGGCGTTCCGCTTCATTGTCGGGCGACTCGAGGCGTAAGCTCTTCAGGTGGGCGTAAGCCGCGGGCGTGTTGCGGGCCTGATAGTCGGCGTAGCCGATGCGGAGGCTAGCCCACTCGCGCTCTTTGCCGGTCAACTGCGGCAGCACGGCTTCGAGCGCCCGGGCGCCGCGATTGGGGTCTCCGGTATCGATGAGCCGTTTGGCGCGTTCGAAGAGCTCCGCGGTGGTGCCGAGCGGCGCGCCCATGCGGGTGAGGGCCTTCTCGGCGTCGGCGGCTTCGCTGGAGCGCGGGTAGAGCTGGAAGATGCGGCGGAAGGCGTTGGCGGCGCGGGGGGCGTCGCCGGCGAGTTCGGCGGCTTCGGCGAGCAGACGGTCCGCCGCGGGCTGCGGAGCCTTGGCCCGATGGGCTTCGAGAATGCGGATGGCCGAAGCGTAGTCGGTCAGTTGCAGCGCCGCCCGCGCGGCGAGCAAGACAGCCCGCGGCGCGAGCGGCCCCGGGCCGGCTGCGACGTTCTCAGCGCCACGTTGGGCCTCGCCAAACGACTTCGCCTCATAGTGGCTGTTGGCGATGAAATATGTCAGGTAGTCGCGCAGTTGCGGGAGACGGGGCAGCAATTTCTGGTAGAGATTAATAGCTTCGGCGGGCGACGCGCTGGTGGCAGCCGCGAGCAAGGCGACAGCCCCGGTACGGTCCTGCGGGTGTTGCGCGGCCAAGGCTAGTAAAGCTTCGTGCTTGCTTTTACCTGCGCGCGCCAGCGTCTCCACCGGGCTGGGAGACTGCGCGCACAAGGGCGCTAACAGCACGACGAAAGAGAGCAGGTGCCGCATCACCCCGATTATCTCAGGTCGAGGGCGGTTTCAGCCCGGCGTCGAGCACGATTTGCCGGGCACGTTCGAGGTCGGCGTTCTGCACGTACAGGAAGGCGCCTTTGCGCAGCGTTTGAAAGATGAAGCCACCGCGGTACTCGTCCACTTCCACGGCGTAGTCGATGCCGGCGGCAGTGAGGCGCTCCTCCAGCAGGAGCGCCTCGCGCAGCTTCTTCGCGATGTAGACGAGGTCCAGCTCCTGCTCGCCGAAGAACTCCGGTTCCTGCTTCATGCCGGCCTAGCCAATGCGCTTGGCGAAGGCGTCGTAGGCGTCCTGGCCGAGATACTGAATGAAGTCCGTGGCGACGGCTTCCAGGTTCCGCCACATCTTCGGGTTGCCGAAGCTGGCACGCGCTTCGGGCACCAGCTTGTGGACCCGCACCCACACCAGCAGCAGTTCCATGCCGCTCTGAAAGAAGAGCTCTTTGTTCAGGACGCCGCTGGTGATGAAGCCGGCCACCATCTCCCAATAGGAAGTCACCTGCCGATAGTAGGCGTTGTGTAGCGTGCCGGGGGGCGCGACATTCTTGAGCAGATCTTCGAGGTTTTGCGGCTTGCAGGAACTGGTGAACCACGTGCGCGCGTCGCGCATGGTGGCCTCGCGGCGCATCTCATAGAGGCGCAGGATCAGGTTGGCGTCATCGTAAGTAGGTTGCATACGATTCTAAGTTAGCAGGCTGGTTCGATATACTCAAAAAAGAGGACTTTTTAATGCGCCGCGCCATTGCTCTTGCTTTTGCCGTCTGGTTGGGTATCGCGGAACCGGCGTCCGTGCTCACCAAGGCCGACGAGAAGGTGCTGGCCCGCAAGAGTTGGTGGAGCTTCCGTCCGCCCGTTCGCCCCGCGGTCCCGGCGATCCAAGAGCCTTGGGTTCGCACGCCCGTGGACGCTTTCATTCTGAAGAGTCTGCGGGAGAAAGGCTGGGCACCTTCGCCCGCGCTGCCGCGCGCGCAACTGATCCGCCGCTTGACGCTGGATGTTACCGGCCTGCCGCCGACGCCGGCCGAAGTGAGCGCCTTCATCGCGGACCGTTCGCCGCAAGCCTACGAGAAGCTCGTCGACCGCCTGCTCGCGTCCCCGGCTTATGGCGAGCGCTGGGGGCAGAAGTGGCTCGACGTTGTGCGTTACGCCGATACCAATGGCTTCGAGCTCGATTTGGAGCGGGCCCAGGCCTGGCGATATCGTGACTATGTGATCCGCTCGTTCAACCAGAACAAGCCTTATGACCAGTTCTTGAAGGAGCAAATCGCGGGCGATGAGATCTGGCCCGGCAATCACGAAGCGCGCATCGCGACGGGCTTTCTCCGCGCCGGTCCGGAGCATCTGGTGGGCGGCAATACGGATAAGGAGATGGACCGGCAGGAAGTACTTGTCGAGATGACGGCGGCGGTGGGCGGAGCATTTCTGGGGCTCACCATGAATTGCGCGCGCTGCCACAATCACAAGTTCGATCCCATTCTGCAGGCCGACTATTATCAGTTGCAGGCCATCTTCGCCGGCGCCAAGACGGCCGAGGTAGAGATCGTTACGCCGGACGAGAAGAAGGCCGCCATCGCGGCGCTGCAGGCGCATCTGGAGAAGGTGAAGCCCATCCATGACCAGCTTCAGGAGATCGAGAAGCCTTATCGTGAGCAATTGAAGGCCGAGAAAAAACTCCTCTTGGCGCCGCATTTGCGGGCGGTGCTCGATAAGCCCATTCACGAGCGAAATGAGGAAGAGAAGCTGCTCGCCAAGGACGCGAACAAGCAGACGGACTCCACGTGGGACGAGGTGGTGAACCGCATCGGCGAGCCCGACAAGAGCCGCCGCAAGGCGCTGCGCCGGCAGATGCACGAGCTCGAATTGATCGCTCCGCCGCCGGTGCCGGCCGCCTACGGCGTCGAGAATATGGAGGAGGCGCCGGTCACGCACATTCTGAAAGTCGGCGACCACAAGATGAAGCTGGCGCCCGTGGAGCCGGCCGTGCCCCTGGCCTTCGCCCATCAGATCGCGGTGCCGGCCAAGGTGGAAGGGCGGCGCAAGGCGCTGGCGGAATGGCTGGCCGCGCCGGAGCATCCGCTCACCGCGCGGGTGATGGTGAACCGCATTTGGCAGGCGCGCATGGGCGCGGGCCTGGTGCGCACGATGAACGATTTCGGCGCGCTCGGCGAACGACCGACGCATCCGGCCTTGCTCGATTGGCTCGCCACCGAATTCGTCGCGCAGAAGTGGAATGTGAAGGCGATGGACCGCCTGATTCTGCTGTCGAGCGTTTATCAGCAGACGGCGACGCTGGACGCGGAAAAGATCAAGACGGACGCCGACAATAAACTTTACTGGCGCGCCCATCGCCGGCGCATGGACGCGGAGATGTTGCGCGATAACTTACTCGCCCTAAGTGGCGAACTCAACGCGAAACCGGGCGGTCCGCCGGTCCGCGTGCCGATTGAGCCGGAGCTCTACGAGTTGATCTTCACCGAGCAAGAGCCGGATAACTTGTGGCCGTTGGTGAAAGACACCACGGAATTTAACCGGCGCAGTATCTACTTACTCAATAAACGCACCGTGCGTCTGCCGATGATGACGAATTTTGACCAGCCGGACGCCATGAGTTCGTGCCCGCAGCGGGCCAGCAGCACGCACGCGTTGCAGTCGCTGTCGTTGATGAATTCGAGTTTCACACAGGACCGCGCCAAGGCCCTGGCCGCGCGGCTGACGCAGTCCTGCGGCACGAAACAAGCCTGCCAACTCGACACCGCTTACCAATTAGCGCTGGCCCGCGCGCCGCGTCCGGTGGAGACGGGCTTGGCGCAAAAGTTCTTTCGTGAAGGAGGAAAGCTCGAGGAATTCTGCCTCGCGCTAATGAATCGCCATGAGTTTGTCTACCTTCCCTAAACACCGGATTCCCGCGGCGGTGACGCGGCGCGACGTCCTGCGCGGCTCGGCGCAGGGCTTCGGCGCGCTCGCGCTGCAAGGCATGCTGGCGCAGGCCAAGGCGCTGAATCCGCTGGCGGCGAAGCAGCCGCATTTTCCCGCCAGGGCCAAGCGGGTGATTTTCCTCTTCATGGTGGGCGCGCCCAGCCAGATGGATACCTTTGATCCGAAGCCATTGCTGAAGAAGTTCGAAGGGCAGAAATTGCCGGAGAGCTTTGGCAAAATCAGTAGCCAGTTTACGGATGGCTCGACGCCGATTCTGGGGTCGCCGTGGAATTTCAAGCAGTACGGCCAGAGCGGCATGTGGGTGAGCGACTTGTTTCCGCATCTGTCGCAATGCGTGGATGACATGTGCTTCGTGCGGAGCTTCCAAACGGACAGCGTGGTGCATGCGCCGGCGATGTATCACGTGCATTCCGGGCGCATCCTCATGGGCTTTCCGAGCCTGGGATCCTGGGTGACTTACGGGCTGGGCTGTGAGAGCGAGAATCTCCCGGCCTATGTGGTGATGCCGCAACCAGAAGGAACGCCCGAGGGCGGCACGCCTTGTTGGGGTTCGGGCTTTCTCCCGGCGGTACACCAGGGTACGGTGTTTCGCAGCGGCGCCAATCCGATCATGCATCTGAAGTCGCCGGTGCCGGCGGATCGCCAGCGCCGCACGCTGGACTTACTCCAAAAGATGAATCAGATGGATTCCGACCCGCTGGACTCCAATATGGCGGCGCGCATTTCGTCGTACGAGTTGGCTTTCAAGATGCAGACGTCGGCGCCCGAAGCCGTCGACTTCTCCGGCGAGTCCGCAGCGACGAAGAGCCTTTACGGACTCGACGAAGACCGGACGCGTGAGTTTGGCGGTCGGCTCCTGCTCGCCCGGCGGCTACTGGAGCGCGGCGTTCGCTACATTCAGATTTATTCGGGTGGCGGGCCGGTGTCGATTCAATGGGACGCGCATAGCCACCTCAAGAAGAATCACGAGAAGATGAGCGGCATGACGGATAAGCCCATCGCCGGACTGCTCAAGGATCTGAAGTCGCGCGGCTTGCTCGACGACACGCTGGTGATCTGGGGCAGTGAGTTTGGCCGCTTGCCGATGTCGGAATCCGGCAACGGGCGGGACCACAATCCCCACGGGTTTACTATGTGGTTCGCGGGCGGCGGCGTGAAGGGCGGGCAAGCCATCGGCCAGACCGACGACTTCGGCCTGAACGGCGTCGGCGACCGCTACACCATGCGCGACTTCCACGCCACCATCCTGCACGCCCTGGGGCTCGACCAGAATCAGCTCTGGTATCTCCACAATGGCCGCAACGAAAAGCTGACTGACTTCGGTGGTAACGTCATTAAACAGGTATTCGCCTAATGCTCACTCGCCGTGCCGCTCTTCTGCTGGCCGCCGCTACTGGCGTCCGCGCCAATGCCGACGCCATTCCCGCCAAGGCCCGTATCACGCCGGCCGAAGCCGTCTCGCTGTTGCCCCAGAAGCCGATGGTGATTTGCGTCGCCTTTCCGTTCCTCTATCGCAGCGCGCACATTGAGGGCGCGGTTTACGGCGGTGCGGGCTCGAAGCCGGAAGGGCTCGAAACGCTCGCCGCCTTAGTGAAGGACGTCCCGAAGAATCGGGACATCGTGCTTTACTGCGGCTGTTGCCCATGGGACCATTGCCCCAACATGGAGCCGGCTTTCAATAAGCTCGCCAGCCTGGGTTACACGCGCGTGAAAGCGATGGTGATCCCGACTAACCTCCATACCGACTGGATCACGAAGGGCTACCCGACTAAGAAGGCCTAAAGGGACCGGCCGGTCCTACGTGCTTAGAATGCGAGTTTGTTGACTAGGTCGCTGAGCTCGCCTTGCAGCGTCGCGACGCGTTTCCGATTGGCGCTTTGGTTGTCGCGCAAGGTGGCCAGTTTGGCTTCGGAGGCGGCCAGATCGCTCGCGTACTTGCGGACCTGCGCTTCCTGGCCGTTCACGCGGTTGAGGCTATTCAGATTCTGCCGGACGCGCTCCTGGTCCTGCACCAATTCGTTGATTTCCGTGCTGAGCCGGTTGGCCTGCAGCGTCGACTCCTGGATTTCGGACTTTTTCGCGCGCACCGCGTCCAGTTGCTTGCGCGCCGCTTCGCTGAGCGATTTGTTGCGCAGGTAGATCAGGATCTGGTCATCGTTCAGGTTGCTGATCTGTTCGGTGTTTTCGAGCAGATGCTCCTCGCGCACGACGAACTTCTCATTGGCGTTGGCGGCGAGTTTCACCTCGAAACGATGGTGGTTTGCGGAGGTTTCCATTGGCTTCACGTCACCCAGGAGCTTCGATTCCGGCTTCAGCGGGTGCTCGATGATGAGCGTCTTGGCGCGCGGGTCCACATTGCGAATCGTGTAGGTGGTGGTCTCTTGCACCGAGAGCTTCGAGGTGAGGATGCCGTCCTTCGCCTTCACCTCGCGGACGACTTCGCTGCCGGACTCGGCGTTCGTGGTGATGCGCGTACCCAGGTCCGTGGCGTAGCTGATCAGTCGCTTGTCGCCGGCTTTCAGGCTCTCCATGAGCGCCTCGCCGCCGTAGGCGGCTGCGTCGAAGACGGTGATGGGCCCGCCGTCGAGCGTCTTGCCGGTGGAGTTGACGATCGCCGCGGCTGACATCGGGTTGCGCGAACTTTGGCCGGAGGTGTAGATGAGTAACTTGCGTGCCGTCACCTTTTGCTGCACGAAGGGCAACATCACGCTTTCGTTTTTGCGGACGGTAACGGGAGTGGAGAAGCGGTACTCGAAGAGGTCGCCCAGGTCGCGGCCTTCGGTGCTGACGGCGAGCGTGCTGGGCACGCCGGCGACTATGCCGCCCACGACGCCACCTTGCACCTGAGCTTTGTCCATCATGGCGTTCGCTTGAAACTGAGAGTTGCCGCCCATCCGCCTGGCCTGGGCGGGCGGCGCGGCGGCCAGCATGGGCCGAAGTTCCGCTACCGCGCCGTCATAAGTCACCGGACCCTGCGCCTGCTCCTCCGCCAAGTCCGCCGTCTGGCGCGCGACGTACTTCGGCTCATAGAGCCGCGAGATGAAGCTGACCGGGCGGCCGCTTACCAGGGCTAGTTGCACCTTGTTCCAGTCCTCGCCGGTGGTGTTGTCGACGATGGCCCAGCCTTCAAGCGTTGGATCACCGGCCGCGCCGAAGATGAGCCGGTAGCTCGACTTCCAGATCGGCGTGGGAATCATGTAGCTCAAGGCGACCTGGCGCGCCTTGTCGTCGGTGGAGTCCAGGTACACGCTCTTCTTTTCCTTGGAGCGCGAGGCGGTCAAGGTGGAAAGGAAGCGGCGGAGTTCGGCTTCGAGCAACGGGTCGGCGAGCTTGAGGGTTTGCACGACGCCCAGGTCGAACGTCTTCAAGTCGCCACTCGCCAGCATGAGGATCAGCAACTCGCGCTCGTTACGTTGCGCGTCAGAGGGAAGGCGCCGGCCGGAGACGATGGTGCCTCCGTCGGTTTCGCCCGAGAGCAACTTCAGGCTCACGACGGCGCCCTTCAGTTGGTCCAGGAAGGCACTCAGGCTTTGCCCGTTTTCGACGCGGAAGGGGAACTCGCCCAGTTTGGTGTTGAGCGGTTCGCTCGAGTCATAGCGGAGGCCGGTGACCGGGCCGCCGCCTTTCTGGGTGACCGAGAGCGACTTCAGCACGTCGTTCATTTCGGCGGCCTTGAAATCGAGCCGGGCGGCTTCGCCGGCCTTCAATTCGCCGGCCCGTTCGAAGTAGCCGACGCCGTTCTTGTAGAGCACGACTTGGGAGACCGGTAAGTCCGCGGCCAGGACGGAAGAGATCGCCAGAGAGATCGCAGGAATCGCTTGAGGGTACATGTGCTTCGTGGGACGCATGGTCCTGTTCGGATGTTACTTCTTTTTCAAGCTCTTGGCGCAGCGGCCTAAGGTGTTCACCGGCTTGACAGTACTAGGGGCGTCAAACGAGACTGGAGGTACGGTATCCCAGGTGGGCGGCCGGTTAATGCGAGCTTGGGCGACTTTGCCGACGGCCGCTGAGGAGGCAATCTGAGAGTGAAATTAGGCGCCCTGCTATTGATACTGCTTACGTCGCAACTATCGTTTGGGCAGGGCGGATTGGCCGGACTCGGTGGCGGCGGTGGCTTCGGCGGCCCTTCCATCCTGGGCCGCGGCGGCGCCGGAAACGGCCGCAAAGGCGATGGCTTGCGCGTCCGGCCGCATCTGGGCGTCCAGGCGATTTACGATAGCGGCCTCACCTCCATTCGTCCTGGCACCGAAACCGGAGTGTTTACCCGCGGCGCGGCAGGCATCGAAGTGATTGGTGGCGTTTATGGCACGAAGGTCTGGAAACGCAATCAACTCCAACTGTCATACCTGGGCGACTATCGCCACTATCGTAACTTTGAATTCTGGAATGGTACTGACCAGTCAGTCGATTTGAGTTACGGCACGATTGTGACGAAGAAGCTGAGCCTGCAAGGTAGTGTCAATGCGGGTACCACCAATCGAGCCTTCGGCGGCGCGGTCAATCCTGGTGGCCTGAACAATACCGACGCAATTGGCGGTGTGGGCCTCCCCACCAACTCTCTCTTCGATGTGCGCACGAACTACGGCGGCGTGAATGGCACCCTGACCTACAACTTGAGCAACCGGACATCGATTTCCCTCTCTGGTGGCGGTTACACCGTACGACGCCGCAATCGGGCGTTGGTGGGAGTGGACGGACTCCAAACGCGGGCTGACGTGACGCGGCGGATCAACAAGCGGAACTCTGTCGGTATTGACTATAGCTTCATGACTTTCCAATTCTCCCGCTCCTTTGGCGACTCCTACATCCATGGCCTCGGTGTCTTTTGGGCCCGTCAGATCGGGCGCCGTTGGGAACTGAACGCTCGTCTCGGAGCTTTGCGAGTGGAGACCCTCGGTCAGCGAACGGTTCTGATCGATCCTGCTATCGCCGCCATTATTGGCGTTTCGAGCGGCCAGGAGGTGTTCTACAATAAGCCGATCCTTGGCTCAGGGACCATTGCCCTCACGCGCAACGCGCCGAGCGGTTCTCTGACTACTTCTTTTTCCCGTTCCGTGAATCCTGGGAACGGTATCATTCTCACGTCCCAGATGGATCAGGGTGGTGCGACCTATACGCGCCGCTTGAGCCGCAATCTCAACTTCAATGCTGGCTACACTTACATGCGCCTTCGGAGCGTCGGCCAGATCCAAGGCAATTTCAAAGCCCACACCGGTGGTGCCGGTTTTGGTTGGCAGGTAGCGAAGTGGGCGCAACTGACGGCTCGCTACGACCGGCGAAACTCAGTCACCGAGAGTTTCTCGGCCTTCAATCTGAACGGCAACCGGGTATCGTTTGGGGTCAACTTCACGCCTTCCGATATCCCCGTTTCCCTGTGGTAGACATGACCGTTCTACCTCCGGTGGTGCTCGTCGAAGACGATGCGCCCCTGGCCGGACTGTTGGTCCGCTACCTCAGGCGTTTGGACCTCGAAGCCACCTGCTTCCGCCAGACCGCCGACGCCCTGGAGGCTCTGCGCGGCCGACCCGGTTCAATCCTGATCGCCGACCTCACACTCGGCGACGATGACGGCGCCGAACTCGCGCGGCAAGCTTTGGAATTCGACTCCACTCTACGGGTCTTGTTGATGAGTGGGTACCCCTACGAACCTCATGGCTTTCCTGAAGGAGCACGGGTTCTGTTTATGCCGAAGCCATTCCTCCCGAGTATGTTGCAAGAAAAATTGCAACTTTTGCTGGAAGCGCCTCAGCCGGAAGTAATCGCCAAAGCCGACTCCAACCTCTCCGCGAAGTTATCCCCGGACTCTGACCACAATTGACGCCGGTCCGCGTTCAAGCCGCCGTCCAAATCCTGCACCAGCTTGAGCAAGCTGCGAATGTTCGATTGCACCATGGGCAGGCTGTTGCCGGGAACCAAGGGTTGCGGCAGAAAGTGGCTTTCCAGACCAAAATCCACCTCGAGGTGATCGCGATTGAGCGCGTCAAAGGCGGGCCCGAAGCAAAACAACGAGACCCGCACCGGCGCCAACTTCCATTCGTTTTGGATCCACTGCCACAGGTCCCATTGCGCCTCGAGCTCATAGCCATAATCCGGAGCCTGGTGCAGCTTGGCTTCGGCCATCATCAAATCAAAGTCCTGGGGTCCGTCGTAAAGATGCTCGAAGACTGGTGGCTCCACCAGTTCGCTCTCAAAGATGCGCAGTTGCATGGAAGGTGAGAGGCGCGAGAACGGAAACTTCCGCAGCGCGGTGGCGTAATGGCGAAGCATGTTGTGCTCCGTGTAGCCGCGCATCCAGTAGGAGAGGTACAGGCGATCCATTAAGCGCGGGCCACCTGTCGTAGAGCCTCCACGGCTCGGTCAATCTCCGCGGTGGTGTTGTAGACGTGCGGCGAGAAGCGCAGGCCCTTACTGTCGCCCGACGCGGTCATGGCGATGGCCACCCGGTGTTCGTTCCACAGCCGGTCATAAATGGGCTTCAGGTCTCGCCCTGGCAGGTCGACCTTGACGACGCCACCCGAAAGCGCCGCGTCGGTATTGGTCCTCACGGAGGCGCCGTCGATGGCGGCAAACTGCTGTTTCAGCCGCCCGGTTAAAGCCGTCAGGCGCGCTTCCACCTTGGGCATACCCATTAAGGCGAGGAAGTCGATAGCGGCTTCAAAGGAGACCAGTCGCGCGTCGTCACGTTGGCCGAAGACCTCGAACTTGCGCGCGCCGACCAGCGTTTCGCTCCAACCCGCCGTTACGACGGCCGGCCACAGTTCCTTGTGCCGCGCGGCGCGGACGTAAAGCAAACCGGCTTCCAGTGGCCCCATTGACCACTTATGCGCGCTCGCCGAGAACGAGTCGCAGCCGATCTCGCCGAGGTTGACGTCGATGGCGCCAAAGCTCTGCGCGCCGTCCAGGTGCATCCAAAGGCCGCGCTCCCGCGCCAGAGCAGCGATCTCCTTCGCGGGGTAGCGAATCCCCGTGGTGCTGGTGACGTGCGTCACGGAGATGACGCGGGTGCGGCTGGTGATGGCGGCCCGAATGGACTCTACCAGCGCCGCCGCTGACACCGCCGGCACCGGAACGTCGACACTCACCACGCGGAAGCCGTCGCGCTTGGCGCGCACCTTCCAGGAGTCGTTGTTCGACGGGTGATTATGGCTGGTGATGATTACCTCGTCACCAGGCTTCAAGTCGAGTCCGCGCACGACGAGGTTTGAGCCTTCGCTCGTATTGCGCGTCAATGCGATTTCATCCGCACTGACGCGGAGCAGGGAAGCAATTTTGCCCCGCAGCCGGTCCTCGAGCGGGACATACTTCTCGCGATTCTGGAAAGAGGGGTTCGCATGGAAGTCACGCAGGAATTGCTGGTACCTGTCGAGCACCAGGCGCGACGCGGGACAGACGTTAGCGGCGTTGAGGTAAAGCAGCGAGTCATCGAGCGGAAACTCACGCTTGATCAACTGCCAGTAAGCTTCGGTGGAATCGGCGGCCTGTAACGACTGGGTATAGGCAAACCAAGTGGGCGGAAGGAGAGCGAATAGGCCCCGGCGAGTGGTTGGCATCTCCCGATTTTAAGCTAACTACATGCCCAAAAGGCGATAGCGGCCGCCGAAATAAAGCAACGGCTGGCCGTCGCCGGCGTCAGCCGCGATCACTTCACCCAGAAAGATAAGATGATCGCCACCCTCCAGCACGGCGTGGCGACGGCATTCGAGCACTGCCAAAACGCCGGGCAATACCGGTGCGCCGAGGGTGCCCAGGCGATAGCTCAGGCCCGCAAACCGGTCCGCCTCGCGCGCGGCAAAGCGCTGCGAGAGGTCACGCTGAGATTCTTCTAAAATATTGATAGAAAAAGCATTAGCGTTCGCGAACGAGGGCAGCGCTTGCGACGCGCGATCCAGGCAAAAGAGCACCAACGGCGGGTCGAGCGATACGGAGGTAAACGAGTTCACCGTCAATCCGACGGGTGCGCCGCCCGCGTCCAGGGTGGTGACGACGGCAATGCCGGTGGCGAAGCGACCACAAGCGCGGCGGAAGGCTTCAGCGGTAAGGGGTTGGGTGCTTTCCATGGGAGAAGAAGCTTGACAAGAGGCTAACCCTAATCCTATCATGAGGTTTGCAGGCCATGTACGCGTTTTCACGTTGTCTGGCTCGCGAGATCGGATTCGCTTCATGATCAAGCTCGATATCATCAACGAGGTCGTCGGCAAGACCGGCATTACTAAAACGAAGGCCGAAATGGCGGTGGAGACCGTCTTTGAAACCATGAAGCGCGCCCTGGCCCAGGGCGAGCGCATTGAGCTTCGCGGCTTTGGCATCTTCAACGTCCGCCCGCGCAAGACCGGCATTGGCCGCAATCCGCGTACGGGCGCCGAAGTCGCCATTCCTCCGGGTAAAGCGGTTCGCTTTAAGCCTGGCAAAGAACTGCAGTCCTTGCAGTAGCTTCCCTTGAGATGGATTCCCTTTGATGCACGCCTGTGGCTGCATGGGTTGCTGTGGCTCGCGACGTTGCTTACCACCAGCGCCGCCGGCGCGCGCATTGCCTATAACTTCACCCACAATTTGCCCGGCTTCCGCCTGGAAGATGACCTGCTCGCGATTCTCGATCCGCTTCAGCGCCCGGCCCTGCTCCTCGACGGACTCCCCTTTGCCATCGCGCTGCTGCTGATCCTGGGTGCGCATGAATTCGGCCATTATTACTTCTGCGTCCGCTACGGGCTGAACGCCAGTCTGCCCTACTTCCTGCCCGCGCCCACGTTTATCGGCACGTTCGGCGCCTTCATTCGGATTCGTTCCCTGATCTACCGTCGGGCCGACCTCTTCGATGTCGGGGTCGCCGGTCCGCTCGCGGGCTTCGCGGCTCTCTTGCCGTGTATGCTGTTCGGCCTGGCGCATTCGCGCGTCATCCCGGGCATTGCCGAGCGGGGCGACATGATCTTCGGCCAGCCGTTGTTTCTCACGCTCTGCGAGGCCCTGATCTTTCCCGGCACGCCGTCGACGGATATCGCGCTGCATCCCGTCGCGCGCGCGGCGTGGGTGGGCTTGTTCGCCACCGCGCTGAACCTCCTGCCGATCGGTCAACTGGACGGCGGGCACATCCTCTACGCCTGGTTCGGCGAAGCCTATCAACGCCGCAGTTGGCTGTTCCTGGCGCTGCTGGTTCCCCTCGGCTTCTTCTGGTGGCCCTGGTGGATCTGGGCCGCCATCCTCTTTTGGCTGGGGCGCAAGCATCCCTATATTCACGATGAGCAGACGTTGGACTCCCATCGGCGCAATTGGGCGATCGCTGCGGTGATCCTGTTTTTCCTCTGTTTCATGCCCGCGCCATTTCGCTATACGGAGTAGACGGGCTTTAGCGCAAGGCGCCGAAGAGAATCACCGGATTCGACTGGGAAGCGCCGTAGGACACGACCAGCGGAAGATTGCCTGACCCGGCGGCTTGCGGCATCCGGATCGCGGTTTGGACGATGCCCAGGAGGCCCGGCACCAGCACCGAATAGACGACTGCCGCGGGACGTCCTCCAATGGTGACGGACGGTAGCGGGAGCCGGACGGGATTGGCACTGGGTGCCGCGATGCCCGTGGCAATCGCCGGCGTCGTGCGGGCCCCGTAACCGGTGGCGAAAAAGACCAGCAAGTCATTAGGCCGCGCCGGATTCTCCATGGACACGGCACTGCCGTCCGCTTTGCGCACCACGGCGACATTGCCTAGCGCCGAGGTTTGTTCGAAGAAGACGGCCGGCGCCACGGGGGCGACCGTGGCCATCACGGGGGCGCTGGCGCCTTCTGACGTCCTCACCACCACGGGCTGCGGACCGGCTTCGAGTTCCATCGGCGCCTGAGCGATGACATGAGTCGGCCGAACATCGATCACCGGCGCGGCGAGTCCGCCGATCATCACGGAGGTGCCGTTTAGCGACACGGGGACGCGCGTCCCCACCAAGCCAGCCAGATCTCCCGCCGCGGCGGCCAGGTTCTGTCCGAAAACTGTGAAAAGACCGCCCGGAGCGATGGTGCGATGCCGCGGATCCCAGACGGCGCTAATCACGCTCTGCGCTACGGGCGGCGGCACCCGGGCCGCCAACGGGACGCGATTCCAACGCGCCCGGTCCGGCGTGCGCAGGGTCGCGTTGAGGCTGGAGAGATCCGCCGCCTCGCTCAGCAGAACGGTGGCGAACGGCGCGTTCGGAGTCACTTCCTGGCGGACAAAAACGCGGTCAGCGGGATCCGATAAGGCTACCGGACCGGTGGCGGTTGGGTGCGGATCGAGCACGGTCAACGCGGCGATCGCGTCGCCGGCTTGGTTGCGTAGCGTGTGGAACGTAACGCGACCGGGTCCGGGAAAGAAGCTGACCCGGTCGGTACCGTGCAATGTTCCGCGGCTTTCTGTTCCGCTGCTTTCGCCCAGCGTCAAGCTGACCTGGGCCGGAGCGCGCAACAACGCCGCGACGATATCGGTGGCCGCGATCACCATGGGCACGTCAAAGGGCAGGCGCGTGGATTCCTCGAAGACGCGGCCTTGCCATTCGAGCCGAATGGGGCCGGCGGTAGCGGCCTCGAAGGTGAGTTCCGCGGACGTCAGCCGTCCGCGAGGATCGCGGGTCGCGAGGACGTGTACCGCGGCGAGACCGGGCGAGAGTCGCGCGAGCAACACCGCGTGGTCCGCCGCTTCCATCTGGCCGCGCAAGGCACCCCCTGGGAATTGTTCGGTTGCCACCGTGACATACACCGGACCTTGCCAGGCGTTGAGCCGCGTTACCGGAAAGCTGGCCTGCCGGTTCCCACCGAGATCCACCAAGAGCGAGCCATTGGCGTTGGGGGGACCTTGATAGAGTTTAAGGCCGGTCACGTTGATCGCCGTCGAGCGGACGTCTATATCTACGGAGGCGGTGGTCACCGTGCCCTGGGCGTCCCGCGTGAGGCGCAGCCACAGCGTGGCGGTACCCGTCAGGGGAGAAGCGATAGGAGGAACGACATTACGTGCGGCCAGCACCGCGCGAAAGGGTATCGATTCCACGGTTTGCCCGGAGGCAAGCCACGTGAACCCGAGCGCAACGGCGAGACACGATCTGCACATGGTCCCCAGCAAGTGACTTCCAGAGAATCACATTGGGGGACTCGCGTCAAGCTATGGAGTACTATTCGTCGTCGTGCGGTTCGCCGTCTTGCCACTGACGTTCGAGCATGCGCGAGTATTCGCCGGAGGCGTAGAGGTCGAAATCGAACTGGGCGGGGCGGACGTCGCCGAAGCTCCACATCAACTGGCGGCAAGCGAAGAGCTGGTCGGCGTAGCGGTAGTAGTGGCGGATGAACTCGTCGGTGAGGTCCTGGCGCTCCGGCACTTCGGTAAAGACGGCGTTCAAGCCCAAGGCGCGGGAGAAGATCGACTTGTAGTCGGCGACGCCCCACTTCTTCAGTTTTTCCCTTACTGGCTTCGGCGGCTCTTCCACAATCAGCGCGGCAAAGCTCTGATAACAGAAGCCGGCGCGGCGGAGAGTCTCTTCGCGGCCCACGATCTCCTGGCACTGCTCAATCCAACGCAGCAGGTCCTTGCCGACGTAAAACAACATGCGAATTTCGCAGTAGCGGCCATCCAGCAAGCGCTTATCCAAGTCCTCGCGGCTCAACTCGCCCTGCGGCAGCAAACCCTGCAACATCAGGCTGGCGCGTGAACTCTCCACCAGTTTGTCCGGCCCGTAGGTTTCGGCGAAAGGATGGAGAATCAGCGGGGGAAGGCGCCAAGAGGCGGTTTCGGGCTTTGGTGTCATTACGGGCATGCGTGAACTCTAAGGGGGTTATCGTCGCGACAACACGCAAACATTAACTACGCCGGTCACTTTCTTTGTTCCAAAGTAACCGTCACCGACTCAGGCTGTCCTTTCCTAATGAATTTGACGACCACGGCATCGCCTGGCTTTTTCTGCCGTAGCGCGTAGGTGTAGTCGTAGAGATTTTCTACCTTTTTACCGTCAAACTCCACCATGATATCACCGGCCATCAGCCCGGCCTTCGCCGCCGGTGAGCCGGCGCGGACATCCGCAAACCGTACGCCTTTGTCCTTCCCCGCCATGTCCGGGATGGAGCCGAAATACGGCCCGTAACCAGGGCTGCTGCTGCCGGACGCCGTAATCTGCGGGCCCGCCGGCGGTTCTACCTTCACGAACACAGGCCGCGCGGGGGCGTCGGTGAGGGCCATGAGCGAGTCCGCCACCAGGGCTAGTACTTTTTGCGCATTTGGCACGTCGATGCGGTCCCAGGTGTCGGATGGCTTGTGATAATCGGCGTGGAGTCCACTGAAGAAGAAGAGCGCCGGAATCTGCTTCGAGGTAAACGACGTGTGGTCACTTCCGCCGATGCCGGATGGCTCCGTCAGGTCCACCTTGAGGTCGCCATGCTTGGCGATCAACCCCTCCATCATCTCCTTCAGCGTGGTGCCGGTACCCGCGCCACCGATGATCAGCCGGCCTTCCTTTGCGCGTCCGATCATGTCCATATTGATCATGGTGATGGCTTTTTCGTTCGGCAGCAGCGGATGCTCCGAGTAGTAATTGGAGCCGATCAGGCCGAGTTCCTCGCCAGAGAAGGTCATAAAGAGGACGCCACGCTTGCGCTTGCCCTGCGACGTGAGCAGGCGCGCAATCTCGAGGACGCCCGACGTGCCGGAGGCGTTGTCGTCGGCGCCATGATGAACTTTGCCCGTCTCAGAGGGCGCTAGCGAAAAGACTTCACCCAGGCCCAGATGATCGTAGTGCGCGCCCACGATGACGAACTCGTCGGTCTCGCCCGGCCAGTAGCCCACGACGTTGTGCGCCTCGCGGACGACGCGCTGCACGTCGGTCTGCAGGTCCACGCGGACGGCGGGCGGAAACGCGAACGAACGCGGCTTCAGATCCGTGTCAATACCTTCGACGATCTCTTTGAGCGGGCGACCGGCGGCGGCGAACCAGTCGTCGGCGAGGGTTGCCTTCAATTGCACATACGGGATGCCCGCATCTTCGGGGCCGGACATGCGGGTGAAGCCTTGAATATCGCTGGCCTCGGACGGATTCGTAATCGAGTTGTTGATCAGAATCAAGGCGCGCGCGCCGTGCTGCTTCGCGTTTACGACTTTGCTCTCGAACGACGCATGGCTGGTCATGCCCGTACCCTGCCACTTACTTTGGCTATCTTTCTCCTGTGGTTCGCGGCGCAACACCAGGACGATCTTGTCCTTGACATCGAGGCCGTCGTAGTCGTCGTAGCTATACTCGGGAGCCGTAATTCCGTAGCCCGCGAAAACGACTCCGCCACTGACTCGTCCGCTACCCGAAAAATAGAAGGGCGAGTAATCCTGATTTACCTTGAGCCACACGCGCTTACTCTTCTGGCTGATGCTGAGCCGGTTCTTGCCGCCCAGCTTCGACGAAGTGGTGATCTTATAAGCCTGAAAGTAATTCTTATTGGCGCCCGCGGGAACCAGGCCGAATTTCTCGAAGTTACTGGCGATATACTTGGCTGCTTTTTCGATTTCCGGCGAACCCGTTGGCCGGCCTTTGAGTTCGTCCGAAGCTAAGAATTTGATGTTTTCAAGATAGCGGTTGGCGTCGATGAGATTACTCGCCGCGAACGCCGAAGTGGCGAGCAGAAGGAAAAGAATGCGCATGGGTTATTTTTTCTTCGGAACAAAAGAGGGTGGTAACTCGACGCTACAGCAGGCGGCGTCCGCTGGCTTGGCGTTGGCGGACTGATAGTCGATTTCGAGATCGATCAGACTCTTCAAGCTGGGCCATTCGAGCACGCCGGCTAACTTGCGGCCGTTCACAAAGAGCGTCGGCGTGGAGCCCACCTGCACATTGCGTCCGTCGGCGACGTTGCGGTCGACCTCTTTCTCCGTCGCACGCGTATCGAAGCAACTGGTGAACTGCGCCACGTTCAAGCCTTTGCCGGTCACCCAAGCAAGCGACTTCTCCTTCAGGTTGGCTGCGGTGAACTCGCTTTGTTTGTCGAAGAGGTAGTCATGAAAGTCCCAGAAGGCGGGCGCATTCTGCCGGAAGACGCAGCGTGCGGCAATGGCGCCCGGGCGGGCCCAAGGGTGAATCTGATCCAGCGGATAGTCCTTGAAGAAGAGGCGCACTTCCTTGGGATAGGCTTTGAGCAGATTCTCTCGCAGCAGACGGCTCTGCTCCCGGCAGTAGGTACACTGGAAGTCGCTGAAGAGGACGAGAGTAACGGGCGCACCGGCCGTGCCCAGGCTGGGTTGGAACTCTGTCTTCAGCTTGGCCAGATCGGCGGCGAAGGGATTCTGCGCGACGTCGTAGACGGTGGCCTCGAAGAAGCGCTGCCCATCGGCCGACACCTCAAAGATATGCTGCTTGAAGCGTTCCCCCATCGACGCCAGCACGCGGACCTGCGAAAAGCCGGGCAAGCTGCTGGGGCTTGGGTCGCCGACTTCAATCTTGATCTGGGCGGGGTAGGGAACGAGATGACGAACATAAGCTTCCAGCGTCGCCTTGTCCAACGCCGACTTCTTGGGAGCTTGGGCGGCCAGCAGGCTAGCGGCCAGAAGGAGAATCACGCGGCTCTTCACGCCTCTATTCTCGCAGACCGCAGGTATTCTCGCAGACCTCCGGGCGGTGTGATACACCTATTGAGTTATGGCGCAAACCAAGATCTTTGACGTGGTGGTAGTAGGATCGGGCGCCTCGGGCGGCACGCTGGCCGCGCGCCTGGCCCGCCAAGGCGTCGACGTCGCGCTGATCGAAGGCGGACCCAAGCTCAACACCCGCACCGACTTCAACACCCACGCCATGCCCTTCGAGTTCGCGAACCGGCACATCCCCACCATGAAGCCCGGCAAGCCCGGCATGGATTCGCAACGCACGCGCGGCGCGGGCGGCAAGTCGCAAACCTGGAACGCCGTCGCCTGGCGGTTCTCCCAGCGCGACTTCAAAGGCAAAGACTGGGACGACGGGGCCGGCGAGAATTGGCCCATCGACTACTCTGACCTCGCCCCTTACTACGACAGTATCGAGCGCGAAGTAGGCGTCTGCGGCAACCTCGACGGCCTCACCGATCTGCCGGACGGCATCTTCCTTCCGCCTGTTCCCTTGAAGTGCAGCGACGTCCTGTTGCAGCGTGGCGCGGCCAGCCTGGGCGTGAAGGTGATTCACGTCCGCAAGTCGACGTTGACCAAGGCCAAGGCCGGGCGGCCTGCTTGCCACTACTGCGGCAATTGCATGGCCGGCTGCGACGTGGTGGCGAAGTACAACTCCTACGACGTCCACATCATTCCCGCGATTCGCCAAACCGGCAAGCTGACGCTGTTTACCGACACGCTGGCGCGCGAAGTGCTCGTATCGAACGAGAACAAGGCCACTGGCGTCGCGACGATTGACCGCTTGACGAAGAAGCAGGGCGAGATCCGCGGGCGCTCGGTGGTGGTCTCTTGCGCCTGTGCTCAGAGTGTCGGCCTGCTGTTGATGTCGAAGTCGCGCCGCTATCCCACGGGCCTCGCCAATTCGAGCGGACACTTAGGCCAGCACTTCATCCCGCACTTCACGGGCGGCATCGAGTTCGTGCTCACCAAGCTGAAAGGCAAGCCGCTGGCCAATGACGAAGGCTTCCTCGATCACGCTTATCAGCCTTCCTTCATGCACACGCGCAACCGCGGCTATGCGCGTAGCTTTGGCGCGCAGTTCGGCTATCAGAATCGGCGCGGGGTCGGCTGGGCGCGCAAGTTCCCCGGCTTCGGCGCGGACTTCAAGAACGCCGTAAAGGAGGCTTTTCCCGCTTACGTTGTCTGGTCACCGTATGGCGAGAAGATCCCCGACGGGCGCAGCCGTTTCTATCTGAATGAGAAGCGCCTCGACGCCTGGGGACTCCCCGAGGTGATGCGCGAGTTGCACTGGAGCGACAACGACTGGAAGATCTTCAACGACATGACCCAGTGGGGCCGCGAGATTGTCCGCGCGTCCGGCGGCGAGATTCTGGACGTGCGCCAGGAGCCGGCCGCGAATCACGAACTGGGTGGTTGCCGCATGGGCAACGACCCGAAGACCAGCGTGGTGGATCGCCATTGCCGCACGCATGACGTGAGCAACCTCTATGTCGTAGACGGCAGCGTGTTTCCTTCCGCCTCCGAAAAGAATCCCACGCACACGATGATGGCGCTGGCCGCCCGCGCGGCGGAGCATTTGGCGGACCGCTTAAAGAAAGGGGAGGTGTAAGATGCCCGAACGCCGCGACACTCTCAGAATCATCGGCGCCATTGGCGCCACCTGTGCTTTTCCCTCGGCGGGCAATGAGCTCTATGGCCAGCACGCTGAGCACGCTGCCGCGCACACTACGGGCGCGCAGGCGCCGACGGGTCCGCGTAAGTTCTTTACGGATGCCGAGTTCGCTTTGCTCTCGGTGTTGACCGACGTGCTGATCCCGGCCACCGACACGCCCGGCGCGACCGAGGCCGGCGTGCCGGGATACATCGACCTGGTGGTGAACGCGAATCCCGAACATCGCAAGCTGATGCGCGAAGGCCTGGCGTGGCTCGCAGCGCAGGGCTTCGCCGCCAAGGACGCGGCGGGCCGCGTCGCCATATTGACACCTCTCTCTGACGTGCTCGACAAGGGCCGGGTGAAGACGATGCCCGAGCGCTTCTTCCGCCTGGCGAAGTCGCTCACCTGCGACGGCTACTTCACGTCGCAGATTGGCATGTCGCGGACTCTCGGCTTTACGGGAGCGAGTATGCGCGAGACGTACGCCAGTTGCGAGATTCCGGAACATTAACGTTGCTAGGATAGGGAAGGCCCCCGTCCGGTCTCCGACTTTTTCACTAGGGAGAATTTCCTTTGCCAGATTTCAAACGCCGGCTGCTTGCCGCCACTCTTCTCTTACCCTTGACGGTAGCCACTAGCCCCGCGCAGCCGAACGAAGCCGCGCTCGTCGCCAAGGCGAAGCAGATACATGACCGCGTGCTAAAGCTCGACACGCACAATGACATTGAGCCCTCTAACTTCACGGCGGACTGCAACTACACCAAGCGCCTGACCACGCAGGTGAACCTGCCCAAGATGGTGGAAGGCGACATGGACGTCTCGTTCATGATCGTCTACGTGGGGCAAGGCCCGTTGACCCCGGAAGGCTACGATAGCGCCTATCAGCAGGCCATCGCCAAGTTCGACGCGATTCACCGGCTAACCGAGAAGATCGCGCCCGATAGCATGGGCCTGGCGCTGACGCCGGCCGACGTCCGCGCGATGCACAAGCGCGGGCTGCGCATCGCCGTGATCGGGGTCGAGAATGCTTACCCCCTCGGCACGGACATCAAGCGAGTGGAGGAGTTCTACAACCGGGGCGCACGTTATATGTCGCTCGCGCACAATGGCAACAGCCAATTGGCGGACTCGAACACCGGCGAAGCCGACGGCTATCTCTACAACAATGGACTCTCGCCGATGGGCAAGGAAGCCATCGCCGAGATGAACCGCCTGGGCATCATGGTGGACCTCTCGCACCCGTCGAAGGGCGCCAATATGGAGGCGATTCGCCTCTCGAAGGCGCCGGTGATCGCGTCGCATTCGGGCGTCCGCGCCTTGGCCGACGTCAGCCGCAACATGGACGACGAACTGCTGCTCGCGCTCAAGAAGAACGGCGGCGTGGTGCAGGTGGTGGGCTTCGCCGCGTACGTGAAGGCGGAGTCGAAGGAGCGCGCGGCGGCGCTCGCCAAGATGCGGACCGAGATCATGGGCCCGCTGATGGGCGGAGCGGGCCGTGCCCGTGGCGCCGGCGGCGCCGCGCGCGGCGGCCCGAACAGGCCTTGCCCCGTGGAAGACGCCGAGCACGCCACCGCTGGCGCGCGGGGCGGCGGCTTCCTGAACATGTTGCCCCCGGACGTCCGCGCGGCTTACCAGAAGAAGATGGCCGAGATCGATGCCCAGTATCCTCCCGCGCCGCGCGCCAACGTGAAGGACTTCGTCAACCACATTGACTACGCCGTGAAGCTGATCGGCATCGATCATGTCGGCATCTCCTCGGACTTCGACGGCGGTGGCGGCATCGACGGCTGGAACAGCGCCGCCGAGGCTTTTAACGTCACGCTGGAACTGGTCCGTCGCGGCTACACCGAAGAGCAGATCGGCAAAATGTGGAGCGGCAACTTGCTCCGCGTGTGGGGCGAAGTGGACAAGGTTGCCGCTAAGCTGCGCAAGAAGTAAGGCTCGCGTCGAGCGCTTTGATGAAATCGTCTACGTCCGCCGTTGACACGTTCAGCGGCGGCGAGATGCGGACGACGTTGCCCTCCAAACCTCCTTTGCCAATCAGGATTCCGTGGTCGCGAGCCGCCTCCATCAGGCGCACCGTCTCCACCGGTGCGGGAGCCTTGCTTACGGGGTCCTGTACCAGTTCGAGGGCTTGCATCAACCCCATGCCGCGCACATCGCCGATGATCCGGTGCTTGCGCTGCAGTTCTTCCAGGTGGCCACGCAGATAGGCCCCCGTAGTGGCGGCGTTGGCGGCCAAATTCTCTTGCTCGATGAAGTCGATGACGGCCTTGGCGGCGACGGTGGAGATCGGCCCGCCGCCGAACGTCGAGAGCGTCAGCTTCTTCACGCTGTTGGCGACTTCGGGCCGGGCGGCGGTGAGGCCAATCGGAAAGCCGTTGGCGAGGCCTTTGGCACCAGTCACGACGTCGGGTGTCACGCCGTATTGCTCGATGCCCCACCAGCGGTGGCCGGTGCGGCCCCAGCCGGTTTGCACTTCGTCGCTGATGAAGACGCCGCCGTGGTCGCGCACGATCTTCGCCACGATGCTGAAGTACTCTTTGGGCGGCGTGATGAAGCCACCGACGCCTTGGATCGGTTCGGCGATCATCCCGGCGATCTGCCCGGGCGTCGTCGTGCGGATCACTTCCTTCACGTCCTGCGCGCAGCGGACTTCGCAACTCGGATAGGTCAGCCCGAACGGGCAGCGGTAGCAATAGGCATTGTGGGCAAACGTGATGCCGGGCTGCGTCGCGGGACCCAGCCGCCAGCCTTGGTTCCCGGTAAGCGCCATCCCCATCGCCGAGCGCCCGTGGTAGCTATGCCGCAGCGCGATGATGTCCGAGGACCCGGTGTAGCAGCGCGCCGCCAAGATGGCCATTTCGTTGGCTTCTGTCCCGCTGCAGGTAAAGAAGCTCTTCCAGCCCGGCCCCGGAGCGATCTCGGCCACCTTGCGCGCCAGCGCCGCTTGCGGCTCGGTCGCAAAGACGGTGGAGACGTGCTGGAGCTTATCCACCTGAGCATGCACGGCGGCATTCACTTGCGGATTCGAGTGCCCCACGCTGACGGTGAGGATGCCGCCGAAGAAGTCGAGGTATTGGCGGCCGGCGGCGTCCCACACAAACTGGTCCTTGGCGCGGGTGAGCACGAGCGGCTCACGGAAGTAATGGAAGACGGCCGGGAACAGGCACTCTTGCTGCGCCAGAATGATTTCGTCTTTGGTCATGCAACTTAGTATGCTCCTTTCGAGGAAGAGAATGCGCGGGTCCGTGTGGCGAAACGGTTCCGATTGGGTTCGATTGGGGCTGGACGATGCCGCGGGTGTCGTTGGTGGCCAGCGAAGGTGTCCAACAAATGGTTTCAACGAGATCGCCGGGTTTGTTTTCCGATATTTTATTTTTGTTCGGGAATTTCGAAGGCGTTGGGATTGACGGGGTAGGGGTTGCGCCAGCCGCGATGCCGGGAAATGGCGGAGGAGACGGCGGCGCTGACTTGGAGCCGAAGCTCGGGGTGGGGTTCCAGGCAGGCGAGGACGGTTTGGTTGACGAGAGGCCAGAGTTCCTGCTCGGTGGGTGAGTAGTCCGGGTGGGAAGGTACGAGGATGATTTGGTGATCGGGGTGGGCGGCTTGGCGGCGAGCGGCTTGCTTGGCTTCCCATGCGGCGACGGGGAGTTGGATCCAGTGGAGGTCGAGGTCGAGATCGGCGGGGGGAATGGAGTCGTAGTCGAAGTCCAGGTAGTTGGTCATAGATTCCTCTGCTGATGAGGGTAGCAGGCGAGGGGCAAATTCCGGCCGGCGGATTTCGCTAAGTAGTGGTAGGGGTGGGAGTTAAGGAATTTCGAAGTGGCGTGACTGGCTGGAGGATGACGGACCGGGGGGGCCGCCTTGCACTTACGGGCTGAAGCCCAATTGCCACTTAGATAAGGCCGTCTGATTGAACGAGCCGCTCACTCCTTTGACCCACCGCGTAAACCATCGATTCTTTATGACCCCTCACTACGTTCGGGGCTTGTTGGCCAGGACCGGCGACGGACTAGAGCAAGGACGGACCCGGGGGTCCGTGGTACAGGCGGTCACGACGATTTTGAAAATTTTAAGTGGCTTTGGTTTGTGATGATTACGGGCTTTGTGAGGTGCCGAGGGTGAAGGGGCGACTGGTATGCTGCGGATGCGATGAGAACCGAAAAACAAATCAACGCAGCCCGGATTAACGGGCAGAAGTCACATGGCCCGGTAACGGCGATGGGCAAGGATCGCATTCGTTCGAATGCGCTGAAGCATGGGTTAACCGCGCGGTTGACGGTGTGGAAGAACGAGGATGCGGAGCAGTTTCGGGCGTTGCTCGCCGCCCTGCTGGAGCAGTTCGCGCCGGCGAACGATGTGGAGTTTCTGTGTGTGGAAGAGATGGCGATGGCGAAGTGGCGGATGCGGCGGGTGATGAGTATGGAGGCGGCGGCGGGCAATGAGCAGTTGTCGCTGACGGCGTTGCCGGGTCCGGCGGGGACGCTGCAGGCGTTCACGCAGGCGGAGAGCCGAGGCCAGTTGTTGACGACGTTGCGGCAGCACGAAGCGGCGTATGCACGGTGCTACCAGCGGGCGTACCGGCATTTGTTGCAATTGCGCGGTGCGGACTAAAGTCCGCAACCACGAGGACAAGGTGAGGAGAACTAGCGATGAACGTAGGTTATTTGGTAACTCCGAATGCGCCAGCGCAGGCGGCGAGCGAGGTAAGTGATTGGGCGGCGCGCTTGGGCCTGGAGTTGGATGAGGCGCAGCGGAGGATTCTGAATCCGGAGATCCGGCGAGGCATGTTGAATTGCTGCCGGAACTGGGGCAAGTCCACGATGATTGCCTTGAAGGCGGCGCACTTCGCGGCGCACCGGCCGAAAACGACGGTGCTGGTGGTGGCGCCGTCGTCGCGGCAGAGCGAGGAGTTACTGTCCATCGCGGGGCGCATGCTGCGCGATTTGAAAGAGCAAGCGACTTACTCGCAAGCGCGCATCACACTACCGAACGGATCGCGGATTCTGGCGCTGCCGAATCAACCGGAGACGATCCGGGGCTATTCGCCGGAGTTACTCGTGGTGGATGAAGCGGCTTACTTGCCGGAAGAGATTTGGGACGCGGTATTTCCGATGTTGAACGCGGCGGAGCACGGGGGTTGGCTGTGGCTGATGTCGACGCCCGCGCAGCCGGTGGGTTTCTTTCATCGCCTGTGGACGCAGGAGGGCGAGCATTGGGAGCGGCTGAAGGTGACGGCGTATGATTGTCCGCGGATTTCGGCGGCGATGATCCAGGAGGCGAAGCGGTCGTTTTCACCGGAGCGATTTGGGCGCGAGTATTTGTGCGAATTTCAGCAGCCGGCGACGGCAGCGTTCACGGAAGAGCTGGTGCGGCAGTGTTTGGATGATAGTCTGCCGGACTTCCTCACGTCGCCGGTACCGCCGGCGATGGAAGCGGCACCGAAGGGAGCGCGGCCGGGCCATGAATGCAGCGCCGACTTGGGGCTGGAGCAGAATCCGTCGGCCTTCGCGGTGCTGGAGTTTATGGTGGAACCGACGCACACGATTGACCCGGCGACCAGGGCGCCGTTGTTCCGGTGTAGTTTGGCGCTGCGGCATTTGGAGAGTCCGCCGTTGGGGACGCCGTATTTGGAGGTGATCGAAAGACTGAAGGCGTTGGTACGGCATCCGCGATTGCAGGGGCGATGTAAGTTGACGGTGGACGCGGCGGGCGTGGGCAGCCCGGTGCTGGAGTTACTGCAGCGGGACGCGGAGGCGCCGGTGACCGGCATGGTGCTGACGTCGGGGTTGCAGCCGAAGGAAGACAAGGGAAGGCTGATGGTGCCGAAGCCGGCATTGTTGGACCGGCTCGACTACGTGTTGCGGACAAAGAAATTGAGGATCGCGCCGGGTCCGCTGCGGGAGCAGTTGGTGCGGGAACTGACGATGCTGCAGAAAGAGCGGAGCGAGAGCGGCTACGTGAGTTACGCGACGAAGATCGACGATGACCTGGTGATGGCGGTGGCGATGGGGGTGTGGCAGGCGTGGGAGGTCCACAAGAAGTATCTGGACGTGGAGGGTCCGGTGGCGATTGTGGGCGAGAATGTGGAGTTGCGGCAGGACGCGACCGCGTGGTCGGCGATCCAGGAGCGGCTGCGGTTGCAACGGGGTTGGGTCCGGGAGCGGTTTCCGTGGTGGCGCGGTTAGGTGAGTTGCGAGAGTGATTGTGCCGATGCAAATCGACACCAGTAGCCTCGTAGCGCACTACGGACGGTGGGCTCTAACCGCTGACCGGTGGAGCCCTCTTGCTTGAGTACGAAGATTTACCGGCGCGGGACGGCGCTCTTCCGCGGGTCGTTACTAGAGATAATCAGGTGGTGGATTTGGCGGTGGCCGGCGGAGGGCGGTGCGGACCAAAGTCTGCAACGACGATTCGAGTCACCCGCAAATGGGGAGGGTTGACGAAATTCTCCACAATGTCGGTAGGCATTAGCATTGATTTTGGATAACCGCGAAAGAAATATCACCAGATATTAAAAAACAATCTGCTAAATTTTCGCATTCGTGATTAAATCTAGGCAGCTAGGAAAGTGCTGAGTTACCCAGTTTCATCCGACAGTATGGGATAGCTATACCTCTCAATGACCTTTTCTCAATTCTTCGCCGAGCGGATGGGCAGGCAGCCTTACGAGTACCAAACGCAATTAGCCGAAGCACCGATCCAGGACCTTGCGCTGCATGTGCCAACCGGCGCCGGGAAAACGGCGGCGGTTATTCTGGCGTGGCTGTGGCATCTTACCCGAGGTGATGGCCCGAGACGCTTAGTCTACCTTTTGCCAATGCGAGCTCTGGTCGAGCAAACTTATTCCGTAGCGAAGCGCTTGGCCGGCACCCAAGCTTCGGTCTACAGAATGCTCGGTGGAGAAGCCGAGGAGGGTTGGGAGTCTTTTCCTGAGCATCCAGCCATCATCATCGGGACCATGGACTTACTGCTGAGCCGTATGCTCAATCGGGGTTTTGCGATGTCGCGCTATCGCTGGCCCATTCCTTTTGCGCTATTGAATAACGACTGTTTGATCGCCTGCGACGAGGTCCAGCTCATGGGTAACGGCTTGGCGACAACGGCGCAGTTGGCAGCGTGGAGAGCTCAATACCAGACGATCTTTCCAGTAAGTACTTGGTGGCTGTCTGCCACGCTCGATCCAAAGTGGCTTTCGACACCGGACCACCAAGTTGCTTTGGACATCTTGCGTTTGAATCAGGCGGATAAGGACAAAGGTCTCCAACAACGATTTACGGGCTACAAGGCGATCAGCAGCCTTAACGGTGCGAATCTCTCAGATGCCGCATATGAACAGCATGAAGCGGGTAGTCTCACTCTGGCCATGGTAAATACCGTGGAGCGTGCACAGAAAGTCTTCGGGGAACTCAGCAAGAAAGCGAAGTCGAGCGGTGTTGAAGTATTGTTGGCCCATTCACGCTTTCGCGAAGCAGAGAGAACTGCATTGTTTGCGAAGCTAGGCACGCCGATTTCAGCAGCTGGTCGAATCGTCGTAGCGACTCAGGTTCTCGAGGCCGGTGTCGACCTCTCCGCGAAACTCTTGGTCACCGAGATTGCCCCCTGGGCCTCTTTGGTGCAGCGGTTTGGACGCTGTAACCGCGAAGGCACCACTGATGGCGCAAAAATCGTCGTCCTTGACCTATCCGAGAAAGATTTTCCACCGTATGATTGTGCCGGTATTGAGGACTCGCGGCAAAAGCTGAGGGAACTCGGATCGAATGCCGCCTTGGCCGAAATCGAGCGCGTCGGACTCCCCGACGTTCCACCGCCCACTCACGTCATTCGGCGTAAGGACCTCTTCGAGCTATTTGATACGACGCCGGATCTGGCCGGAGCTGACCTCGACATTTCCCGATTTATTCGCGATCAGGACGATGCGGATGTCCAAGTCTTCTGGCGAGTCTTGCCCAAGTCTGCTTCCTCAGATTACCCTGACCCGTCTGGCCAAGGTACCCCGTCCCGGCGAGAGCTCTGCTCGGTACAAATCGGCAAGTTCAGAGAGTTTCTTCGCGATCGCGCCAAGGGAGGGGTCCGCGCGGCTTGGCGTTGGAACAGTCTCGACAAAGTCTGGGAACCTCTTCGCGAAAGCGAGGCCGTTCCTGGACAAGTGTATCTGTTAAATGGAACCGCGGGAGGTTATACGGCCACATTGGGCTGGGACGCGAAATCCAAGGTTGCCGTCACAGAGATCGAGAAAAGTAGTGAGCCGCCTGAGTCTTACGAACGCGAGAATTCTTCGGTGTGGCTGAAGATCCAGGAGCATACCGACCATGTCGTCGCAGATGCTGAGAGCTTAGCCGTGACGCTCGGACTGGCCGCCGCCGACCGCGAGGCGCTGCACCTTGCGGCTCGTTGGCATGATCGAGGCAAATCTCATTTCGTGTTTCAGCGTGCCCTTCGCGCGCAGGACGAATCAGGAGACTGGGGCAAGAGTCCCGGTGGCATGCAACGTTACCAACGGGCTCACTTTCGGCACGAACTGGCTAGCGCCCTCGCCATTCTTCACTCTTCCTGTTCCATCGCCGCCGAACGGAAGGATCTTGTGGCCTACCTGGCGGCCGCTCATCATGGCAAAGTGCGCGGCTCAATTCGTTCTCTGCCTGGGGAGAAGACTGGCCGGTTCCGTCTTGCCAGGGGCGTCCAAGATGGAGACGAACTGCCCGAAGTCAACCTCGGTGGCGATGTCGTTGCGCCCAGCGTCGTGCTCAGCATGGAATTGATGGAACTAGGGCAAAACGAAAACGGCGATCCAGGCTGGGCCGCAAGAGTGCTCGGACTCCTCGACGAATTCGGTCCCTTTCGCTTGGCGTACCTCGAAGCTCTCCTTTGTGTCGCCGACCGTCGCGCCAGCCAGCGGGAGGCTTCGAATGGCCATAGTTGAACTTCGCGGATGTCGCCCCGAACCGCTTTCCGGTTACCTCAAGGCACTGGCCGTCTTTCGCTTGGTTTCCACCCAGGTTGACCCGCAGGCGAAAGGTTGTTGGCAGGGGGAATGTTTCTGCCTCGATTCGACCTTAGACTCAGATTCTCTCCTAAAATTTTTCTTGTCGACATACTCTCCCACACCGTTAATCGCGCCCTGGAATGGCGGAAGCGGCTTTTACCCTGGAGACCGACGCGACGGCATAGACGCTATCCTACAAACGCAGGAACCTCGATTCGACGACTACCGGCAAACGATTCGGCTGGTGCAGGGATTTGGAGAACTGCCCCGTACAGACGGCATGTTACTCGGCGACATGCTGGAAGTGGCGATTGGCGGCGCGAAGAAAGATGAAGAGCGGGAGGACTGGATTAGTCTTAAGAACTCCCTGGATGACACCAACGTCTTTCCGCCACTTCGGCAATTGACGGCGGACGAGTTTACGAAGTACGTCAATAAACTTGCAAAAGGTTCGCCAGAGTTAACATCGGCCAAGGCACAAGCCAAATCGATCAAAAAGCTAGTTACCAAAGTGAAAAAGACAGGCGGAGGGTCAAAAGCTGAAATCGTGAGGGCCTGCCGCAATCGCCTCGGTGACCGAGCAGTCGAATGGCTGGACGCTGCTGCCGTCGTGCGGGCTGATGGGGACCTTGGCTACCCTCCGATCCTCGGCACTGGTGGGAACGAAGGCCGGCTCGACTACACCAATAACTTCATGTTACGCCTGAGCGAGCTCCTGATTACTCCCGCCAAGCATTCTGCCACACTCTTGCGCTCTGCTCTATACGGTGCCGCCTCGGATGGCTACGTTGATGCTTCTACGGGGCAATTTGATCCGGGCCGAGCCGGCGGTTTCAATCAAGGAACGGGTGTTGAGTCCAGCACCATGGTCAATCCCTGGGATCAGGTCCTCACTCTCGAGGGCGCGGCGGGTTGGGCGGGCGGTGTGTCCAGACGCCAACGTGTGAATTCGCCCCGTTTGGCGGTGAGTCCGTTTACGGTTTCTTGCAGTAGTGTTGGCTACGGATCGGCTGCGGACTCTGACACCAGCGGCGCTCGCGCGGAAGTCTGGATGCCCCTCTGGTCGCGGCCATTGGCGTTTTCGGAGTTTCGCAGTCTTCTGAAAGAAGGCCGCGCCGATGTCGGTAAGAATCTCGCGGCGAGCGGACTACAGTTCGCTCAAGCCGTTGCCAGCCTCAGTGTTGATCGCGGAATTCGTGAATTCGCACGCTTCAGCCTGCTCAAACGCCGCGGAGACAGCTACGTCGCGCTCCCCTCTGGGAGGATTCAGGTCGATTTCGCCGAAGCGGCAGACCTAATTCAGGAACTGACTCCCCTCCTGGATCACTGCGCGCGTCTAACCGAACCGCCTCCTCGGCTAACATCGGCAAAGCACGCGCTCGAACGGACGATTTTCGAATATCTCACTAGCAAGGCCCCCGGGCGCTTAACTTCCGTGCTTCAGGCGTTCGGTCGACTCGTGCAGCAACTCGACTTTGATTTCGGCCGCCTTCGGATACGCCTGAGTGCTGGTTGGCTTGACCATTTGGGTAGCTCCTCTGAATTCCGAATTGCCGCCGCATTAGCGTCGCTCAGGTCAATTGATGGGATTTTTAGTTATTCGTATTTGCAAAGATCATCGCCGCACCACGCATGGGTTGGGAGAGATTTGTCGCATCGTATGGCGTGTGTGGCCTCGCGGCGACTCATGGAGGCTGGACGCGCAGGTGTTCCCGGTCATGCCTTTGCCCCGTCGCCCGTGCGCGCGCCCCAAAAGCCCCTATCCCTGGCGCCTGAAGAAGTAACGGCGTTTCTTCTGGGACGCTGCAATGAAGGCCAGATCGAAGATCTGCTTTTCGCCTGTACCCAGTTTGACTGGTCGCATGTCCAAGCACCCCGTGGTTGGGAAAGGACTTCGCGAGTCGGTATCCTTCCGCGTGACTGGGCGCTCTTAAAGTGCCTATTCTTCGGCGATCCGCTGTACCCCGCACCAGGCCAACCGAGCGTAAGCGTGCGAGCGGAACCCACCATCATTCCGCTGCTCCTTGCGGGCCGTGTAGAAGATGCTTGCGCGATTGCCCAACGCCGGTTGCGGGCTTCTGGTCTGTCCCCCTATCGGGTGACATTTTCCGACAGTCGGCATGGCGCCCGGCTCGCCGCCGCCCTTCTGATTCCCGTTACCCAGCGCCGATTGTTGAATGCCGTCTTGGCCCCCCAAGAGAAAGTTAGTTGAGGAGACAAGGTTTATGTTCGAAACACTAAGCAAAACCCCGAGATTACTGCTCGAGCAGGATCTGAAGCCCATCCAGGGTGAACGCTTTCAGCCTACAGGCTTTGCCGATCTGGGGGCAGCTCTCTATGAGACGGCTTCCGGGCAGCGGCGCCTGCTGGTTGAGTCGGCTCAATCCGTGGCCAACCGGATGGAGGCCGCTTGCCTGGAAGCCGGCGGCCCGGAGATCCTAGACGATCTGCAAGGCCTTCCTTATGTCCGGGTCAAACTCAGGGGCCCCGTCGAGACGGTCACGACCTCGTTGGCTGAGGCTCACCGCATCAATTCCCCCTACATCGTGACGCAGGAAACCTTCCAAAAGCCCTTTCTTGAAGCCACCGGCTACGCCAAAGGCCGGCCGATCGATTGGGCGAAAGTGGCGAGAACGATTGTGTACTACGATCCGAGCTCAATCATCCATGGCGTCTTTATGGCTAATCTCCTTGATGGACGCATGCGGCTTGCCCGCGCGCTGTCCGGTTTCATTGAAGCGCAAGACGTTCGAGAAGCCGCTTCTGGTGGCGTCAAGAATAATGCGCTCGATCCGAAGGGCGAAATTCGTGCCAAGAATTACGACAAGAACGTCTACGGAAACGTGCCGTATCAGCGAATGGAGTACACTGCGAGTTCGATCACAGCCTACTTCAACGTTGATTTGGCGCTCATCCGAAGCTATCGCCTGCCCGACGCAGCCACACAGCTATTGCTTTCTCTCGCGCTCTTCAAGGTTCGCCGGTTTCTCAACCAGGGTCTCCGCCTCCGCACTGCCTGCGACCTTGGTGTCGCAGGTGACCTTCGATGCTCCTCAGAATATGTGGTACCCTCCGAGCGGGATCTGCTGGTTGCGGTGAAAAATGCGATTGGCGATTGCGCTCTGCTGAAGCTCTTCGCCGAACCCTCCGTCACGGAACTCGTCACCGAATGCGTTCTGAAAGCGTCCGACGATAAGGACAAACCCGCCACCGAGGCGCTCTCCGTTGACTAAGCCGGAATTCACCCCATGCTGACGATTGAACTTAGCTTTCCGGCTGGACGTTATCATGCCACTCAGTGGGGGCGCCACGTAAATGAAGGCGTTAGTGAGTGGCCTCCATCGCCTTACCGCCTCGTGCGCGGTCTCTTCGACGTCTGGAAGCGGAGGCTTCCCGATTTGTCTCCTGATCGCTTCTATGCCGTCGCGCGGTTGCTCGCCTCCCCGCCGCATTTTTGCCTGCCTCCGAGCCGAAGCTCGCATACCCGGTCGTACCTGCATAAGAACAAGGAAGATGCCTCTGAAAAAGCCCTGGTATTTGATGGCTTCGTCGTCGTTGATCGCGCTGCGCGCGTCTATCTCGGCTGGCCGGAAGTTCAACTGGAGTCAACAGTCCGGCAGGATCTTGGTGCTTTGCTCGCTCAGCTCAATTACTTGGGACGAAGCGAGTCTTGGATTGCGGCTAGCTTCGCCGAGTCCGCGCCTATGCACGCTTGGAATTGCCGTCCCGTGCTTGGGCGCGAATCAATTGGCCAAGCGATCCGCGTGGCCGCCGTTACGCCTCAGCTTCCCGGCCAGTCCTCTGAGGATTGGCTGACTTCCCTTACTTACTCCACGGCTGATCTAGTCAAAGAGAAACGCTCACAGCCGCCCGCCCTCACATGGGTCGATTACTCCTTGGAGGAAGACCACTTTGCCCTCGACCCCAGCGTCGAGTACCCGACCCAAGTCGAGTGCGTCCTCTATGCCATGCACACAAAAGTAAAGCCGCTCGTCACCGAGACGGTCAGCCTCGCTGAGCAGGTGCGTCGCAATGTGATGGGGGCCCACCTAAGAGTCAGAGAGCTGTTCGATGAGCCCGATCCCCGCGCGATATCTCCTCGTTTCAGTGGCAAGGATTCTTCCGGGAAGCCCTTAACTGGGCACCAGCACGCCTTTTACCTGCCGCTGGATCGTGACGGCGATGGCTATCTCGATCATGTTCTGATCTCTCTACCTTCGGGTGCGTTCGACTCTCAGGAATACCTTGCCCTCCATCGCATCCGCGCTGTCGTTCGTGCGAACGGATATCCGATCGAATTGATTCCCGTGGGTGAGGGAACGTCCAATGCGATCCTACAGTCCGCGCGCTGCTTCCGAAGCGCTAGCCCCTACGTACCTTCGCGATTCTACAAGAAAGGGCGTGGTACTTGGGAAGAGTGGATGAAAGCGGAAATCACTCGCGAGTGTATGGTTCGCGGGCTTCCGGCGCCCATCAGGACTTCAGTGGCGCCTCCACCCCGAGTACGAAGCGGCCGTTCTATCGAATGGCGCGAGTTCCAGCGGAGCCGCAAGGATGAGCCCCCTCGCTATGGGGCCGGATTTGAACTCGAATTTCGCGAATCGGTCCCTGGCCCTTTCGCTCTTGGATACGCGGCCCACTTTGGCCTAGGTCTCTTCTGTCCATCCTGAATCGTGTCCGCGCTAAAATGAAGAAAGAAGCCTTGATCCTCCCCACGAACATTCAGGATGAACTGGCCCGCGAAAGCGAACGGCGCCTTCTGGAAGTTGCGCGCTACGCCGATACGATGTTGATCGACGGCGTACACGCCAAGCGTGTCCTTCCTAACTCACCGCGCCTGACTCGGCCGGAGATCGACGAGCTTTTGGATGGGCTCGCTGAGTTTTCCGACAAAATCCCCCACCTTCCCGACTCTGCGTTCACCCGGGAAGCGATCTACACCGATCACGACTGAATCCGAAAGGAACGACAACCATGACCATCCCCATCCAAGTGCCCGACGAACTGGCCCGCGAAGCTGAGCGTCGCGGCCTGGATGTTGCCACGTATGTCGACCAGATCATCTTGAAAGAGATGGCGGCGGTCGCCAAGCCAGCGTTGCCTCCGTCGCCGCGGTTAACGAAGGAAGAGCTGGCTGAGCTCTTTGCGGGCTTGGCCGAGTTCTCGGACAAGATCCCGGACCTCCCGGACTCCGCCTTTACCCGCGCAGCCATCTACGCCGACCACGATTGATCCACCCATGAATCACCCTGACGACGGTTGGTTCATTGATACCAATGTCCTCCTGCGTTCTTCGCGCCGACCCGAGCATGAAGCGATGTACCGGGCGGTGGAGCACTTCAGGCAATCCAGATGCAACTTGTACGGCACACCGCAAGTGATTGCTGAATATTGGAATGTATGCACCCGTCCGCTCGAAAAGAATGGATTCGGTCTCACCATCCCGGAGGTCCAGCGAGAAGTAAGTCGAATCGAGCGTTTCCTCACGATCCTCCCTGAAACCCTCGAAGTCTTTGCCGAGTGGAAACGCCTCGTCACGGCCCACGAGGTCCGCGGCGTGCAAGTCCACGACGCGCGGTGGGCTGCCAATATGCGGGTACACGGGGTCGCGAACCTGCTCACGCTGAACGGAGCTGACTTCCGCCGCTTCCCTGACATCCGCTCCGTCAAGCCCGCCGAACTCATATAAATCTATGCGCTCCGCCTACCTCATCTGCTACGACATCTCGGACGACAAGCGGCTGCGCCTCGTCTTCCGCACCATGCGCGCCTGGGGCGATCATCTGCAATACTCAGTCTTTGAGTGCCAATTGAACCCCGGCGAGTTTGCGCGGCTGCGCGCCGAGCTCGCCGGTATCATTCACCACCAGGAGGACCAGGTGTTATTCGTAAACCTGGGACCCTCCGAAGGGCGCGGCGAACGCGTCATCTCCGCGCTGGGTAAGCCTTATAGCAGGGTCGATGCATCCTGCATTATCGTCTGACGGGCACCTGGCGGCGCGTTCCCTCTCCATGAACCACCCCGTTAACCATTGGTTGGTATGGGACCCGTCACTTCGTTCCGGGCTTGTTGGCAGGCAGCAATTTGGGTGGTTGGTGTTCCTCATGACGCGCCCCAGCGCGTCCGTGACTTTGTTCAAAGGAGCTTGCTTATGGTGGCATCGCCGTTTTATCTCCATCCCGCGCCGCCGAAGGTCGTGCGGGAGCCGTTGCCCGAATATCTGCCCGCGCGGATGCTGAATGAGTTCGTTTACTGTCCGCGGCTCTTCTTCTACGAATGGGTGGAGGGGCTGTTTCGCGAGAGCTCCGACACGGTGGAGGGCAGCGTCCAGCACCGGCGCGTGGACACGCCGGGGAAGGCGCTGCCCGAGGCGCAAAACCTGGCCGATGCGCCCGACTTCAAGACGCGGGCCGTAACCCTGTCGAGCGAACGCTACAAGCTGATCGCCAAGATCGATCTGCTCGAAGTACGCGAGGGCCCGTCCGGCGAGAAGACCGTGACGCCGGTGGACTACAAGCACGGGCAGCCCAAGGAGAACGCGGCCGGAGAACTCGAACTCTGGCCGGCGGACCGCGCGCAACTGGCCGCCCAGGCGCTTGTGCTGCGCGATAACGGCTATACCTGCGACGAGGCGCTCGTGTTCTACGCGAAGACGCGGCAACGCGTGCGGCTGCCGGTCACCGCGGAACTGGTGGCCGAGACTTTGGCGCTACTCGACCAGGCCTGGAGCGTGGCGCGCAGCGGACTCATCCCCGCGCCACTGGAGGACTCGCCCAAATGCCCCGGTTGTTCCCTGCTGCCGATCTGCCTGCCGGATGAGGTGAACAGTCTGCTGGCGGCCGGGCCGCTGGAGCCCGAACGGCAGTTGAGCCTGTTTGGCGAGCCGGTGCCGAAGCGTCCGGGCCGCGTGCGGCCGCTGGTAAGCGCGCGCGACGACGCGCGGCCGGTGTATCTGAATACGCAGGGCTTCCGCGTGGGCAAGAGCGGCGACCTGCTGCAGGTGAAGGAAAAGGACGCCGTACGGCAGCAGTTGCGGCTGCACGAGATCAACCAGATCAACCTCTTCGGCAACATCCAGATCTCGACGCAGGCCTTGCAGACGTTGTGCGAGGCGGGCATCCCGGTGAGTTACTTCTCGCAAGGCGGGTGGTTTTACGGTTTGACACAGGGCCTGCAAACGAAGAACGTCTATCTGCGGGTGATGCAGTTCAAGCTGCGCGAGGAGACCTGGTTCCGGCTGCGGCTGGCGCGGAGCCTGGTGGCGGCGAAGATCCGCAACCACCGGACGCTCCTGATGCGGAATCACGTGGAGCCCTCGGGGCTGGTGCTGAGCCAGATGAAGCAACTGGCGGAACGGGCGGAGCAGGAACCGGCGCTCGATAGCCTGTTGGGCGTGGAGGGGTTGGCGGCGCGGCTCTACTTTCAGAGCTTCGCGGGGATGCTGAAGACGGAGGAAGGGGAGAGTCCGGAGGGGTTCCGGTTCGATTTTTCGGCGCGCAACCGGCGGCCACCGCGGGATCCGGTGAACGCGCTGCTGTCGTTGGGCTACTCGGTGCTGGCGAAGGACTTTACGTTGGCGTGTTACCTGGTGGGATTCGATCCGCTGGTGGGTTACTACCACGAGCTACGCTTCGGGCGTCCGGCGTTGGCGCTGGATCTGATGGAGCCATTCCGGGCGCTGATCGTCGATTCGGCGGTGCTGACGGCGTTGAATACGGGGATGATCCAACGGACGGACTTTGTGCGGTCCGCGACGGCGGTGGGTCTGACGCCCGGCGGGCGGCGGGCGTTTTTCCAGGCTTATGAGCAACGGATGGACACGCTGGTGACGCATCCGTTGTTTGATTACCGGGTCTCGTACCGGAGGTTGCTGGAGATCCAGGCGCGGTTGCTGGCGAAGTACATGGGCGGGGAGATCCCGGAGTACCCGGTGTTTGTGACGAGGTAGGGCAACGCGAGCCGTCCGGCGGTGCGGAAAAGGCGGGAGGCGCTCGCGAGGGTGTATACTGTTGAAAACGCAGCAGAACGCTAATGGTCAGCATGGCTGGGCTGGCGGATTCGGGCTGGCTGACGAGGGGCGCTCGCAAACGGCCCGATAGATGATTGATAATAGAACAGATAGAGCGTTAGCTATTTCCCCAGTAGACTTACTGGGGCCTCATTGAAGCCGCCCCTCAAGGAGGCCTTCGCCACCAGTCTGGCGACATTTCCCCAGTAGACTTACTGGGGCCTCATTGAAGCCGTCCGTGGCCACAGCCCCCACGATGATATCGACCGATTTCCCCAGTAGACTTACTGGGGCCTCATTGAAGCGACATGGTACAACAGCAGTAATGTCGGCCGAGTGTTAATTTCCCCAGTAGACTTACTGGGGCCTCATTGAAGCGTCGTATACTGGTATCACGAAGCGAGGACGTCACGATTTCCCCAGTAGACTTACTGGGGCCTCATTGAAGCACGATCCAGGTTTCTGGGCTGAACGCCAAGCTCGAAATTTCCCCAGTAGACTTACTGGGGCCTCATTGAAGCAACTTCGTCATCGATGGCCACCTTTTGAATAGCAACATTTCCCCAGTAGACTTACTGGGGCCTCATTGAAGCCCGAGCCGCTTACAGAGAAAGTGCCTTTCAAAGCATCATTTCCCCAGTAGACTTACTGGGGCCTCATTGAAGCACAGTGAAAGAAGTCCGTGCTGTCGCTGTGGAGCTCATTTCCCCAGTAGACTTACTGGGGCCTCATTGAAGCCAGTAAGTGGTGTTTCCCAGTCAGCGCCATTCCGATCATTTCCCCAGTAGACTTACTGGGGCCTCATTGAAGCCGGGATAGCGAAGAGACGGCGCGCCAGAACGTCGACATTTCCCCAGTAGACTTACTGGGGCCTCATTGAAGCGTTCGAATCCAACCTTGTCGGTTAACGCCGGCGAGTAATTTCCCCAGTAGACTTACTGGGGCCTCATTGAAGCCCCAAGTCGGACGCCGCCTAGGCTGGCGGGAAGGACTACATTTCCCCAGTAGACTTACTGGGGCCTCATTGAAGCCATGCCGGGCGGTTTCAGCCGTGCCGCGATCTCGTCGATTTCCCCAGTAGACTTACTGGGGCCTCATTGAAGCCATCAAGTCGCCCGCCGCACATCCCGTCATCGCAAGATATTTCCCCAGTAGACTTACTGGGGCCTCATTGAAGCGCCGTTGCGGATCAAGCCGCGAAACGGGAACTTTACCATTTCCCCAGTAGACTTACTGGGGCCTCATTGAAGCTTTGCACCACCGAAGCACCGTCGATAGCGACACATTATTTCCCCAGTAGACTTACTGGGGCCTCATTGAAGCATTTGATTATTTGGCCGGGCGCGGACGGCCCACTACATTTCCCCAGTAGACTTACTGGGGCCTCATTGAAGCCTCTCGATACCCGCCGTGGGTCGGGGCGCTCGCGCCATTTCCCCAGTAGACTTACTGGGGCCTCATTGAAGCTTGCCGCGGCGGTCCTTGAGGCGGCGACGGCGAAGGGCATTTCCCCAGTAGACTTACTGGGGCCTCATTGAAGCAGCTTGCGGATCGCGCCAAGGTGCAAGCGGTGCGTCATTTCCCCAGTAGACTTACTGGGGCCTCATTGAAGCCCCGGCGCGGGTGAGATCATGGCCGGCAGGCCCTTCATTTCCCCAGTAGACTTACTGGGGCCTCATTGAAGCGATGCCATAGAAAAGTGGTACGCATGAGCCTATCATGATTTCCCCAGTAGACTTACTGGGGCCTCATTGAAGCATGCTCCTCTTCTTTTTCTTTCTCTTCTTTTTCCAGATTTCCCCAGTAGACTTACTGGGGCCTCATTGAAGCGCAGCATAAGCAGTAGCCCTAGCAGCAGCATAAGCAGATTTCCCCAGTAGACTTACTGGGGCCTCATTGAAGCACCGCAATGCGATCGGAGCCTTTTCTGTTTCTGAACATTTCCCCAGTAGACTTACTGGGGCCTCATTGAAGCTACTGCTGACCCATCTGAGATTCAAGCTGGGCCTGCGTATTTCCCCAGTAGACTTACTGGGGCCTCATTGAAGCCGCGCGAAAGCACCGCCAGCGGCTGAAGAAGGAAGTGATTTCCCCAGTAGACTTACTGGGGCCTCATTGAAGCAAGATGTTGTACGTCTTGGCTCAATGTTCTTAGTGTATTTCCCCAGTAGACTTACTGGGGCCTCATTGAAGCGTAGCATCGGGCAACACGTCGCTACCCTTGTCGTTGGTATTTCCCCAGTAGACTTACTGGGGCCTCATTGAAGCCTTGCTCCACTGGCCCTCGGCGAAACCAAGCAGCCGATTTCCCCAGTAGACTTACTGGGGCCTCATTGAAGCAACCAAGTAGCCAGCCAAGGCCGGCGGGAGCTGGGGATTTCCCCAGTAGACTTACTGGGGCCTCATTGAAGCTGTACCTAATTAATCCATAATCATCAGTAAGTAGATTTATTTCCCCAGTAGACTTACTGGGGCCTCATTGAAGCGCGCCACGTCCACCGCTGGCACGCTCACCGTGCGCTGGGATTTCCCCAGTAGACTTACTGGGGCCTCTTTTAAGCTTTGCCCTCTTCGCCTCAATTTCGCTCTCGCGATCCATTTCCCCAGTAGACTTACTGGGGCCTCATTGAAGCAACCCCTATAAGTACTGGGTTCGGCGTGTTCGTCGATTTCCCCAGTAGACTTACTGGGGCCTCATTGAAGCCTTTCGTCGCGGATACGCTCCGCCATGCGCCAGGCAATTGTCCCAGTAGACTTACTGGGGCCTCATTTGAAGCGCGAGACCGCAAGTCTTCGGGGGCGAAGAACGTTCTCAAGCCAGATGTAATTCGTGAATGTGCCCGGGATTGACCTACCATCCCCTCGCTTACGCTCGGGGTTCGTTGTGTGCATGTGGCGTGGGCACGAGGACATGAAGGAGGGACTGGCTCCGCCACCTCCGCGGGCCACTCGGGCTTGCTACCTTACGGCGTCGAACTGTGTGCTGATGGTGGGGGAGGGCGGGGTGAGGTTCGGGGTTGAAAGTAAGGGACGGACCTGGGGGCCGTGTTACCAGTGGGCTGAGGCGGGCCAGGGGGCCCGCCCTACCCTGCGGCGGCTTCCCCAGACGGTCTGGCGGCCGACTCCGGTCCAACGGCCGGCTTCCAGCCAGGACGTAGTCTCCTTCGTAGTCGACCCAGCCGGTGAATCCGCCTAGCGAGTGCTTTTGCCCCGTCTTCGAACTGCGGCGCTCGACTTCGGCCCCAGTTACCGTGCCGCCGGCGATGCGGAGGTGGTCGGCGGAGTGGGTTAGCGCTGCGAGGTCCTGATCCGGGCGCCCGCCCTGGTAGAGAGCGCAGAAGGCGGGCCGCAGGGCGACAGAGCCGGCGTCTTTGAACTCGGTGGGCGTGGGGGCGAGATCAAGGGAAAGGCCTGGGCTGGCGGCGCCGGCGAGGGTGCCATTCGCCAAGACCGCGGTCTGCTCTGGATGCTGCTCATCGAGCGGGTGGACGCGGGTGAGCTCGACGGGCACGCGGCCAGGTCCGACGCCTGCGACGCCCAGTTGGCGGAAGGTGAGGACGAAGGGGAGCAGGTCCGGGCGCGGGGAGAAGAGGTGGAGGTCGAAGAAGACGGGTTCGCCCGCGGCGAGGGCCCGCCCTTCGAGGCCGGCCGGACGAAAGACGAAGGCGCGCGGGGGGGCGGCGAGGCCGCTGGGCCCGGCGAGCCAGGTGGGTTCAAAGACCTGGGCGTGTTGCCGGATTGGTGCAGGGGAATCGCGCGGGTCCGCGGGCGACGAAGTGAAAGCGATAGGGCCAGACTCGGAGAGCGTTCCTGTGGGGGCGGACCTTCCTGATGATACCTGCTGTTCGGATTGGCCCAGGGTAAATCGTCTCACGCGTACCGGGGGGGTGCTGGAAAAGGATATCGATTCCTTGGGGACCCGTCGCTTCGCTCCGGGCTTGCTGGCATGATCCGGGTGTTCATCCTGCGGGCAGCGAGGGACCACGCCGTAAACCCCTCGCTGGGAGCTCGGAAAAATGTGTCTGGCTCGCACAACCGTGAGAGGCCATCGCGTGAGCGATGAGGTCACCTACGCAGAACATAGCTGTTTTATTGGCATTTTCGGGGATAAGCGTCGAAACGTGCCCCGCCGCTCACGCGGCGGGCTCTCCAGATTTCGCTTTATTTCGGAGGTGCCGGACATTTTTTCTGAGCTTCTAGCGCTCGGGGCTGGTTGGCGCGTCATGCGCTGGCATGTCGTGAACAAGCTACGTGCGACTTCCGTAAGAATGACTTGTTGCTTTATTTCAACAAGTGATGGTGGTGGAGGCGGCGGGAGTTGAACCCGCGTCCGAAAAAGTCTGCCCTGAAAAGCCTACGTGTGTATCCTAGTTCTTAATCTTAACGACCGCCTCAGAACAGGCAAGATGACGAGCCGTCCAGTCCGATTGATTTAAGCCGCCGGCTACGAACAGAAGCCTTTGGCCGATCTCTTGAGGATGACGCTGAGTCACCGGGTCAAGAGCACCCCGATGAGCAGCGGCTACCTAATTAATTAGGCAGCGTATGCAAACTGCGTGTTGGCAGTTATAGTTTCCGGTCGTTTTACGAGAGCCCGGAGCTCGACACGCCTCTTCAAAACAACGCAATCCCGTCGAAGCCGTTTCGCCCCCTTGTGGTAAACAGCACCTTCATTGTAGCAAGTGGCGGTCGAGGAAGCGGTAGGCCTCTTCCCGAACCTCGGGCGGGAACTCGTGGCCGGTGTCCGGATAGCTGACGCGGAGTCGGCCGGGGCGGAAGCGGCGCTCCACTTGGGCCACGGTTTCGCGGACGCCTACGACGTCGAAGTTGCTGTCGTGCAGGGGCGCGTTGATGAAGAGGGCGCGGCCGGCCAGGGCGGCCAGGACGTTATGGAAGTCGAAGGGCAGGCGCGCGGGGTCCTTGCCGTAGACGCTGGCGATGCGGGGCATGTAGCCGGCGTGGCTCCAGCCGGTGAGGTTGCCGCCGTAGTAGCGGGCAAAGGCGGTGAAACCGCAACTGGTCACCGTGACGCGGACGCGCCGGTCAAAAGCGGCCAGAAAAAGCGAGTTGTGCCCGCCGAGCGAATGGCCGATCACGCCCAGGCGCTTCGGGTTCACCTGGGGTAGGCTGGCGAGCACATCGAGCGCGCGGCGATGGTTGGCGATGCCTTTCATGGTGGCGCTTTGATAGCCGTGGGCGTAGGGATCGAAGATGTAGCCGCCGAAGTTCGGATAGTCCGGCGCGAGGGTGACGTAGCCACGGCGGGCGAGTTCGAGGGCGTAGTGGAGGTCCGGCTTGCCGCCGAGTCCGGCGGGCTCGGCTTTGCCGATGCGGGTGGTTTGGTGGAGGCAGAGCAGGGCAGGGCGCTTGCCCTTGTTGGACAGGACTTGTTTGGGGGGCAGGAAGAGATAGGCGGAGACGCGGTCCTGGTCGCGGCCGAGGAAGACGATTTCGCGGCGGACGAGTCCGCCGTCGAGCTTCGTCTCGTTGAGGATCTCGACGACGGGCGCCTCGCGCGGCGACGGGGGCAACGGTCCCATGACGGCTTCCAAGCCGCGCAGATCGGCGAAGAGGAGCAGGAGCGGAATCATTTGGTTAGCGCATTGACGGCGTGCGTGGCCACTCGAATGACGTAGTTGTTCTCGGGATCTTTCAAGGCGGTGCGCAAGGCGGGTAGCGCGGGCCGGGCGGCTTCGCCCATTTCGTCCAGGGCATTGACGGCCATGAGGCGGGCGTACTGCGCGGGACTGGCGAGTTCCTTGGCGAGGATATCGACTTGGCCCAAACGCCGGGCGGCGGCGATGCGGACGGCGGCGGAGGGGTCCGCGAGGAGCTGTTCGGGGACGGGTTCGGCGCGGCGGGCGGCCCAGTAGCGCAGCGCGGGTCGCGGGGAATTCTGGAAGCGCTCCGGCTTTGGCCCGGTGGCGGCGGCGTAGAGGTCGCGTAGCCAAGCGGGGTCGCGGAAGATGGCTTGGCGGGTGCCTAGGCGGGCCTCCTCTTCGGCCAATTCGGACTCCGGAATCAGCCCCAGATCGCGCGTCTCGAAGACCCACTTCTGGTGCGCGGCGCGCAGGCGTTCGAGCGTCTTGCGGTGGTGGGGGTCGGCGGCCAGATTGTTGATTTCCCAGGGGTCGGCGTCGACGTCGTAGAGCTCTTCCACGGGCTTGGTGGAGCCGGCGAAGCGCGCGACGGCGAGCGGCAATTCGCCTTTGGCTTGCAGGCGGCGGATCTCGCGCATGGTGGCGCCGCTTTCGGGCGTGGCCATGTGCTGGTAGTAGGGCCGGGTGGACTCGTAGTTGCGCAGGTACCGGTAACGGGCGTCGCGGACGGAGCGGACCATGTCGTAGCGCTCGTCCATGCGATCGCGGATGCCGTAGATGTACTCGCGGGGTTTAACACCTGCGCCCAGGAAGGGCTGGCCCTGCATGTTGGCGGGCACGGGGAGGCCGCAGAGGTTGAGCACGGTGGGGCCGAGGTCGATGAGGCTGACGAGCGACGGATTGACGCTGTTGGGCGCGGCTTGGCCGCCCGCGCGGAAGCGGGCCGGTACGCGCACGATGAGGGGCACGCGGGTGCCGGACTCATAGAGCCAACGCTTGGAGCGGGGCAGGCCGACGCCGTGGTCGCCCCAGAAGAAGACGATGGTGTCGTTCTCGAGGCCGGCGTCGGAGATCTCTTTGAGGCGATCCTGCAGCCAATAGTCCATGGCGGTGAGGCACTCGTAGACGTTCGCCCAATCGCGGCGCGTCTCGGGAGTGTCGGGGTAGAAGGGCGGCAGGGTGGTGAGCTTTTGGGGATCCTGCCGTTGGGCGGGCGTCAGACGCTTGACGTCGGCGTCGTGGACAGCGCCGCGGCGCGGATAGCGGCTCTCGTGGGTCACCTCCTGATTGAAGACGGCGAAGAAGGGCTGGCCCTCGGCGCGATTGCGCCAGTGGGCCTTGGCGCCGTTCTCGTTCCAGCAGCCGGTGGGCACGGGGAAATTGTAATCGGTCTTGGCGTTGTTGGTGCAGTAGTAGCCGGCGTCGCGCAGATATTCGGGAAAGCAGCGGATGCCGTCGGCGAGCTTCACGTTGGAGCGCATATGCATGGAGCCCAGGGTAGTGGGGTACATGCCGGTGATGATGCCGGAGCGCGATGGCGCGCAGACGCCGGCGACGGAGTAGGCGCGGGTGAAGCGGACTCCCTCGCGCGCCAGGGCGTCGGCGTGGGGGGTGATGGCGTGCGGATCGCCGTAGCAACCTAGCATGGGGCTCGAATCCTCGAAGGAGAGCCAGAGAATGTTGGGGCGCTTGCGGCTTTGGGCGGCGAGCGGCAGGGCTGCGAGAAGTTGGCGTCGAGAAATCGTCACAGGCAACATCGTATCGGATCTAGAATAGGATCAATGCAACGCCGCACATTTTTTCTTTTGCTGGCCCCCGCCGCCTTCGCCCAAAAGGGACCAGTGACCGACGACACCATCTTTGACCGTGTTCGCCTCAAACTCGCCAGCGACCCTGATGTGCGTGGCGGCGCGCTGGATGTCGCCGTGAAAGATGGCGTGGTGACGTTGAAGGGCCGTGTGGATAAGGAAAGCTACAAGCAGCGCGCCGAGCGGCTGACGAAGAAGATCAAGGGCGTCAAGAGCGTGGTGAATCAACTGCTGGTGGAACCGCGCGTCGGCGCGGCGAGGTAGTGCCTATTCCTGGCCAGCCGGCTGCGATTGCAGATCGGCGTCGCGCCAGGCGCTAATCTTCAGGCGCCGGCAGACCCAGCAGAGGGTCTCGTGGACGCCGGCGGGCAGATAGCTTACCGGCAGGCAGGGCGCTTCGCAGACGGAGCACTTCACCAGCGGTGCGGACGATTCGGATTCGGCGGTTTCTTTTTTGAGGGCCACTGACTACAGGATCTCACAAAAGCTTGTAAGTGATCAGCGCCGCGCCAGCCAATTGGCGTTGGCTGTTGAACATCTCCACGCTGCCCACCGCGAGCGACCCGCCGACGCGGAGCAGTTTGCCGCGCGCGATCAGCTTGCCTTCGGTGATGGGGAGGAAATAATTCAGCTTCATCTCGACCGTGGTGACTTTGCGCTTAAACTCAAAGTGGGTGACCAGTGACATGCCGACCGCCGCGTCCGCTAAGCTCGCATACACCCCGCCGTGCATGGTGCCCAGGGCATTCTTCAATTCTTCGCGCAACTGGCATTCCAGGCGCACGCCGTCGCGATAGACGCCGGTGACGCGGACGCCGATGAGCGAATTAAAGGGCAGGGTATCGACAAAGGTTTGAAGTTCCGCGCGGGTGAGCAAATCGTTTTCATTGTACAGTTTTGCGGGCGCGAGGACGAATTTCGAGTGGTGAGGTGGTAGGAACAAAGCATGTGTGGAATCGTCGGATACATCGGGCAGCGTAAGGCCGTGCCCATCATTCTGGATGGCTTGCGACGCCTGGAGTACCGCGGGTATGACTCGGCGGGGATTGCCGTGCTGGAGAGCGAGAACGGTTCCACTAGCCTGAATGTGCGCCGCGCTTCGGGGAAACTGCGGAATCTTGAAGAGGTGGTCCGCGCGAACCCCTTGGAGGGCACCTACGGCATCGGCCATACGCGTTGGGCAACGCACGGACGCCCCACGGAAGAGAACGCCCACCCGCATCGCGATAGCCAGGGCAATCTGGTGGTGGTACATAACGGTATCGTCGAGAACTACCTCGAACTGAAGCACGCGCTCGAATTGGCGGGGCACGTCTTCGTTTCCGAGACCGACACGGAAGTGATCGCGCATCTGATTGAGAAGCATTTTAAGGGCAAGCTGGAAGACGCGGTGCGCGCCACGGTGAACGAGATCCGGGGCGTATTTGCGATTGGGGTGATCTCGAAGCTGGATCCGCACAAGATTGTGGCGGCGAGGTCGGGTCCGCCGGCGGTGGTGGGCTTGGGGGACGGCGAGTACTTTCTGGCGTCCGACGTGCCGGCGATTCTGAATCACACCCGCGACATTCTCTTTTTGGGCGACGGCGAGATGGCGGTGCTTACGGCTGACGGCGTCCAACTGACGGACTTTGCCGGCAAGCAGATCAAGCGCGCCGTGCAGCGCATTCTCTGGGATCCCATCATGGCCGAGAAGGGCGGTTACAAGCACTTCATGCTGAAGGAGATCTACGAGCAGCCGCGTTCCGTGCGGGACACGATGCTGGGGCGCATCGGGCAGGAGACGGGGCGCGTGTTTCTCGATGAGATGAGCATCACGCCCGCCGAATTCGCCGCCTTCAAGCAGGTGCGCATCATCGCTTGCGGCACCAGTTGGCACGCGGCGCTGGCGGGCAAGTTCATGATCGAGCGTCTGGCGAGGCTGCCGGTGGAAGTCGATTACGGCAGCGAGTACCGCTACCGCGATCCGATCGTCGGGCCGGACACGCTCACCGTGCTGATTTCGCAATCCGGTGAGACGGCCGATACCTTGGCGGCACAGCGCGAGAGCAAGGCGAAAGGCTCAAAGACGCTGGTGATCTGCAATGTGATTGGCTCGATGATGACGCGCGAGGCGTCCGGCACCATCATGACGCACGCGGGGCCCGAGATCGGTGTCGCGTCGACGAAGGCGTTCACCTCGCAACTGACGGCGCTCTTCATTCTGGCGATGTACCTCGGACAGCAGCGCGGCCAGTTGAGTGATGAGACGTCGCTGAAGCTGATGCAGGAAGCGGCGCAGTTGCCGGGCAAGCTCGAGCGCATTCTTTCGAACGATGACATCTATCCGGAGCTCGTGAAGAAGCTGCACACCGCCAAGGACTTCCTCTACCTCGGCCGCGGGATTCACTTCCCGATGGCGCTCGAAGGCGCATTGAAGCTGAAGGAAATCTCCTATATTCACGCCGAAGGCTATCCGGCCGGGGAGATGAAGCACGGTCCGAACGCGCTGATCGACGAGACGCTACCGGTGGTGGTGATTGCCACCTATGATCCCGAGGACGAGGGCAGCCGCGTGCGCTATGAGAAGACCATTTCGAACATTCAGGAAGTGAAGGCGCGTTCGGGCGTGGTGATTGCGATCGCCAACAAAGGCGACGAGGTGGTGGCCAAAATGGCGGACCACTTCCTTTCGGTGCCCGTCACCAGCGAGTTATTGCTGCCGATTCTGGAGATCGTACCGATGCAACTGTTGGCGTATCACATCGCCGTGCGGCGCGGTTGCGACGTGGATCAGCCGCGGAATCTGGCGAAGTCCGTCACGGTGGAGTAAGCACGGTGCGCGGAGGGGGTCGGTTTTGTCGCATCCTGTAAGGGTATGACTATGAAAGAACCCGGCCTGAACGTCTTAGGCGGTCCCCTCCAATCTTGCTCCCATGACCCGAAGACGGGCTTCTACCGGACCGGCTGCTGCGAGACGGGCCCCGATGATCAGGGCGTCCACGTCGTTTGTATCCGCGCCACCCAGGAATTTCTGGCTTTTAGCCAGTCGCGCGGCAATGATTTGTCGACGCCCCGGCCGCAGTGGAATTTCCCTGGCGTGAAGCCGGGTGACCAATGGTGCTTGTGCGCGGACCGCTGGAAGGAAGCGCTGGACGCGGGCATGGCGCCGCCCGTGGTGCTGGAAGCCACGCATCAGGCCGCGCTACGGCACGTGTCGTTGCAGGACCTTCTCTTCCACGCGCTTACCAGCCCGACGGCTTAAGCGGAGGCCGCGACCGGCCCCATCGCGCCGGCTACCAAAGCTTACAGTCCTGGCCCTCGGGCCGGACCATCGGGTCACCGCGCTTGCAGTTGAAGGCGGCGCGGAATTCGGGCATGCTGCGGAGCGTGCCGATAGTGCGGAACTTGGCGAGCGGATGCGGATTGGTGTTCAACTGAAACCGCAGGGCGTCGGGCCGGGCTTGGCTCGCCCAAACGCGGGCGAAGGCCAGGAAGAAGCGCTGGTCGGCGGTGAAGCCGTCGATCACCGGCGGGGCGGGCTTCCCCTTTAACGACCGCTTCCAGGCCCGATAAGCCAACGTCAAGCCACCGAGGTCACCGATGGCTTCGCCAACCACGAGACGCCCGTTGTGGCGGAGGCCGTCGCCGACGTCCATGGTGTTGAATTCTTCGATCACGCAGCCGGCCCGGGCTTCGAACTTCTGGCGGTCTTCGGCGGTCCACCAGTTGCGGAGATTGCCTTCGGCGTCGAACTTTGAACCTTGGTCGTCGAAGCCGTGGCCCATTTCGTGGCCGATGACGGCGCCGATAGCGCCGTAGTTGAGTTCGTCGCCGGCGTTCACGTCGAAGAGCGGCGGCTGCAGAATGCCCGCCGGGAAGGCGATTTCATTCATGGAGGGGCTGTAGTAGGCGTTGACGGTGGGCGGCGTCATGCCCCAGTCGTTGCGGTTAACCGGCTGGCCGATCTTGGCTAACTGGTAGGCGCGCTGGAAGGCACTGGCGGCGCGGACGTTCTCGTAGTAAGCCTTGGCGTCGATCTTCACCGAGGAGTAATCGCGCCAGCGATCCGGGTAGCCTACCTTAGGCGCAAAGGCCTCCAGCTTGGCGACGGCGTTCTTGCGCGTCTCGGGCGCGAGCCACTCGGCGTTCTGCAACTCTTCGCGCAGGGTGGCGCGCAGGTTCTCCACCAGCTCATTCATGCGGCGCTTGGCGGCGGGCGGAAAGTGCTTGCGGACCCAGACTTCGCCGAGCGCGTCGCCCAACATGCGGTCCACCACGGCGCCACAGAATTCGTGGCGCGGGGCTTGCTCCTTCACGCCGAGCAGCACGCCGCTATTGAAACGAAAGGCGGCGTCGGCGAAGGGCTTCGAAAGGTTGTTGGCGGCGCCGCTTACCAGGCGCCAGCGCAGCCAGGTCTGCCAATCGGCGGCGGGGACGGCGGTGAGTTGGGCGTTGAACTTCTTCAGGTAGTCGGGCTCGGCGACGTTGATGGCGGTGGTGGTCTTCACGCCTAGATTCGTGAAGAGCGGCTGCCAGTCGAAGTCCGGGGTGAGGGCGGCGAGGGCCGCGAAGTCCATCTTGTGATAGCGCGAGTACGGGTCACGGCGATCAGCGCGGGGCTTGGTGGCTTCGGCCAACGGCGTCTCGACGGCCATGATGGTCTTGGCCGCGGCGGCGGCCGCTTCGGGCGAATCGCCCAGCAGGACAAACATTTCTGCCGCGTACATCAGAAACGCTTCGCGAATCTGGACGGACTTGGCGTCGGTCTTGAAGTAGTAGTCGCGGTCCGGCAGCGAGAGCCCGCTACCGCCGACGTTGGCGATGATGTCCTTGGAATTCTTGAGGTCCGGTCCGCCGGAGAGGCCAACGGGCCCGATGCCGCCACCGGGTCCACCGCCGGAGACGGTGCCTTGCAAGGTGACGATCACCGCCGCGACGTCCTTGGCGGTGGCGATGGCGGCGATGCGGTCCAGGTCCTTCTTGAGGGGCACGAGGCCACGCTGGTCAATCGCGGCGGTGTCCATGCAACTGGCGTAGAAGTCGCCGATCTTGCGCTCGTTGCTGCCCGCGGGCGCCTTGCTGTCACGCGCGGTTTCGAGAATCGTGCGCGAGCGTTCGCGATTGGCCTCGGCCATCACGGACATCGTCCCCCAACTGGACTTGCTAGCCGGCACGGGATTCTTGTCCATCCAAGCGCCGTTGGCGTAGCGCCAGAAGTCGTCGCAGGGCTTGCAGGAGGCGTCAATCGTGGAACGGTCAATGCCGCTGGCGGCCCACAGCGCGAGAGGAATGGAGACGCCCAAGGCAGCTTTCCAAAGGTTCATTCAGCTAGGGTATCGCTATTTGAGCGCATAGGCTACCAGGGCGTCGGCAAACTTGGTGGAATACTTATTGCCGCCGCCGGCGGCGATGACGACGTATTGTTTCCGCGTCTTCGGGCTCCAAAAGGTCATGGGTGAGGCGAAGGCGCTGGCGGGCAGCGTCACGGTCCAGATTTCGCGGCCATTGCGGAGATCGAAGGCGCGGAAGCGGTCGTCGTTGGTGGCGCCGATGAGGAGCAGGCCGCCGGCCGTCACCAACGAGCCGCCGAGGTTGGGCGCGCCGGTGGCGCCGAGGCGAGTAATCCCCAGAACAGAACGCCACCGAAATGTTCCGCTACTCAGGTCAATGGCGGTGAGGTGGCCCCAGGGTGGTTGCTGGCAGGGGTGGAGTTCGTCGTCCCAGAAGCGGCCGCTGTTGGTCTTCGCGGCCTGCGCGCGAAAGGGCGTAAGGGGATCCGTGGGCCGGGGGAGAAGCTGAAAAGTCATGCCGGCGTCCATGGAGTTGACGAAGAGCGTCTGGGTGGCCGGGTCATATGACGCGCCGCCCCAATTGGCGCCGCCGTTGGTGCCGGGGAAGAGGACGGTGCGCGTGGGTCCGATGGGCGTGTAGAGCGCGCCAAAGGTGGCGTCGCGCGCGATCTCCTGGCAGGCGGGCGTGGGCCTCAACTCCTCGGGACGCATGGACTGCCGCGCGAAAGGCGGCGGACGCACAGGAATGGGCTGCGTGGGCCAGGCCGCTTCGCCCGGGATCAGGCTCTTCGCGACCGGCGTCTCGCGGACTTCAAACAGCGGTTGGCCGGTTTCGCGATCGAGCAGAAAGAGGAAGCCGGTCTTGGTGACCTGGGCTACGGCGGCGACGGGCTTGCCTTGCCGCGTGACGGTGACGAGCAAGGGCTGGGCGGGCAGGTCATAGTCCCAGATGTTGTGATGTACGGTCTGAAAGTGCCAACGGCGTTGGCCGGTCTTGGCGTCCAGCGCGACGAGCGAATCGCCGTACAGGTTAGCCCCGTGCCGGTCGCCGCCGTAGAGGTCCGGCGACGGCGACGTGAGGGGAAGGAAGACGAGCCCGCGTTCGGTATCGACGCTGGCGATGGACCACATATTGAGGCCGCCGCGCTGCTTTGCGCCGTCGCCGGCAAAAGAGGACGGGTCGGCGGTGGCGAAGCGCCACACGAGTTGGCCGGTGCGGACGTCGAAGGCGCGGATGTCGCCGCTGGGTCCGCGGGGCTCGCCGTCGCTCACCCAGGAGCCGCAGATGACCAGATTCTGGTAGATGGCCGGCGGCGAGGTCATGCCGTAGGCGCGGCCATCGAAGCCATCGGCCATGCCGGTGCGCAGGTCCAGGGAACCACCTTGGCCGAATTGGGGATCGGGCTGCCCGGTTTTGGCGTCGAGCGAGAAGAGACGTCCGTCTTGGGTCCCGTAGACGATGCGCCGCCGCGTGCCGTCGGTCCAATGCGCGACGCCGCGATGGGTGAGCAGGTTGTAGCCGCGCTTGCGGTCGAGGTGCGGATCGAAGGCCCACAATTGGCGTCCGGTTTCGGGTTCGAGGGCGATGACGCGGTTGAAGGGCGTTGAGAAGTAGAGCGTGCCAGCGACATAGAGGGGCGTCGCCTCGAAGGCGCTGCGAAAGGGCCACTCGTGCTGGCCGTCGCTGATGTCGCCGGTGCGGAAGGTCCAGGCGACTTGCAGCCTGGTGACGTTGCCGCGATGGATCTGCTTGAGCGGAGAGTACTTGCGCCCGCCGGCGTCGCCGCCGTAGTGCTCCCAGCTTTGGCCCTGCGCCAGGACGGCGGCGATGACAAGTGTCATGGTCATGCAGAAGATTCTATCCCCTAAGGCATATCGCCGATGGCTAAAGCTAGCCCGGCGGTGCAATCTCGTAGTATGCAGATTCGCAAACGAAAGCGCTCCATGATTCGCGGAGGCCAGTTCCGCCTGGAGAATGGCCATAACGGGATCTTGAGTGGCTTTGGCGACGGCGACTTCATCCGCCTGCGCGACGAATTCGGGAACGAGTGGTGCGGCGCGGCCGAACGGCAGTACGATGACTCGATTCGCTTCCGCTTTCGGGATTCCACGGGCCACTACGCCACGGGGGTCGGGGACAATTTTGGCATCACGCTGCGGGATGACCGCGGCCACACGTGGCGTGGGTTTGTGGATTAAGCCTTACTGGCTGTCGCGGTAGCTGGGCTTGTGCCGCAGCTTGGTGAGCGTATTGACCGGCCGTAGTTCGAGTTGATGGACGCCATTGTCGGCCGTGGCGCGTCCGGGGGCGAAGGAGAGCGTGTACTGGGTGCGAAGCTCTTCTTCCATGCGGCGGAACTGCGCGTCGAGCGACTCGTCCTCGAAGACGCGACCTCCGGTTTCGAGCGCGACCTTGCGCATCTTGCGGACCTTCGTCGACGAGTCGATCTTGTCGAAGATAATTCCGCCCAGGCCGCGCCCGCGGCGCATGCCCCCCATGCCCTGGTTCATGGTGTTCTCGGTCTTCAGCCAATACACCATGGTGTCGGCGGTTTGCAGGCGCTCGGTGACGTCGGAGGCGTCGGCGCGGCTGTTGGTGTCTTCGCCGTCCGAGATGACGAGTAAGGCCTTGCGGCCGTCGCGGGCGCTGAGTTTGCGGCGGATGATCTGGTCCAGGCTGTCGTAAATGGGCGACCCGGGGCGTGAGCTCCAGATTTCGCCTTCGAACTGATCCTCCCACCCGCCGACGGACTCCTCGATGTCGCGCATCGAGCTCGTCGTGTCCTGCACCAGGCGAATCCCTTGCCCGAAGGTGACGATGAAGACCTTGTCCTGCGGCTTGAGCACTTGGCGGAGGAAGGCGAGGGCTTCACGGCGGTTCTTGCGGAAGAGGCCGCGCTGGCTGCCGCTGAGGTCGACGACGATGCCGAGGGTGAGGGGAAGATCGCGGTCGCGGGAGAAGGCGGTGATGTTGCGGCGAGCGCCGTCTTCGTAGACTTCGACGTCCTTCTGTGTCAGATCCGTCAGAGCGCCGCCGTTGCGGCCGGTGGCGGAGAAGGTGACGTTTACCTCGCGGGTCTCGGTGCGGAAGATGACGGAGTCGCCGAGGGTTTCGGGGGGCGCGTTGTCGATGGCGGGCGGCGTGGTGTTGCCCGGTGTTGCGGGTGGTGTCCGGGATGGCGTCCGGGGCGGTTCGCCCACGCGCCGCCATCCGCCAGTGGCCGGAGGCTCTGGAGTCGTCTTGGGGGCGTCTTTGGTGGCTTCCTTCGGTTTAGGTGGCTCAGCCGGCGCGGGCTCGCCCACTTTGCGGAATTGAGCCGTCAGCAGGCTGAGGGAGAAAACTACCACGAATCCGAAGCGCTTGACCATCACCGGGCCTCCGTTAGCCAAAGACGTAACAATTGCAGGCAGCGTTCCCGAAATTGCAGCTCCAGCGGGCGTGCGGGCCCGTTAGAACTTGAGCGCGGCGATGGCCTGCTTCAGGCCGGTTTCGGGGTCGCCCAGCGGCGAGTACTCGTGGGCGATGTAGCCGGTGAAGCCAGTTTCGGCGATAGCGCGGGCAACGGCGGGGTAGTAAAGCTCTTGCTGGTCGTTTAACTCGTGGCGACCGGGAATGCCGGCCGTATGGTAGTGAGCGATCCACTGGTGATTGGCGCGAATCGTACGGATGACGTCGCCTTCCATGATTTGCATGTGATAGATGTCGTAAAGCAATTTGACACGCGGCGAGCCGACGCGCTTACACACTTCCACGCCCCACTTGGTGCTGTCGCATTGGTAGCCCGGATGATTGACCTTGCTGTTGAGCAACTCCAGCGCCAGGGTAACGCCTTTGTCCTCCGCCATCGCCTTCAGCTTGTTGCAGAATTTCACGGTGTTTTCGAGCCCCTGCTCGTCGCTGAGGCCCTTGCGTTCGCCGGATAGCAGGATCACGTTCGGGGCGCCGTACTCGGCGGCCTGCAGAATTGTCTCGCGCAAGCCGGCTTCGAGCTTATCGTGCAGGTCCAATTGGTTGATGCCGTCGCGGATGCCGCTGGCGCTGGGGATCATGCTGGGGACGAGACCGTGCTTCTTGAGGGTGGGCCAGTCCGGGGGGCGCATGAGGTCGAAGCCCTGGATGCCGAGGCGGGCGGCCATCTGGCAAGCGGCGTCGAGTTCCATGCCGCGCCCGAAGACGCTGCGGCAGACGGACTGCTTGAATTTAGCTACCGGCGCGGGAGTCTGGGCGAGGGCGACCGCGGACAGGGGAAGAAAGGTTCTGCGGGTCATTCGCTCGTTATCGTATCCCATTCCCGCTAGTGGAGGCCAGGCAGGTAGCGGGCGCGGACACGTTGCTGGTACGCGGCGTAGTCCGGATAACTTGCCGCGAGTTCACGTTCCTCGGCCGCGATCCGGACTTCGCTGCCCGCGATGTAGAGCCCCAGTGCGAGCGCCAGCTTCAGCGGCGTCGCCACCAGCAGACCGGTGGCGAGAAGCATGAGTAGGAACGTGAGGTAGAGCGGATGGCGCACCACGGAGTAGGCGCCCGTCGTGACCAGTCCGGGGTGCTGCGAGCGCAGGGTCCAGAGGAAGAGAATCGCGGCGAGTGGGGCTAGCACCATTACGAGCAGCAAGGGCAAGGTAGCCGGACGTAAGGGCGCTTCGCGACTCATGGCGAGGGTAACGGCGAGCGCGCCCGCGAACTGCAAGAGCGTGCCGATGACGAGCGAAGGATGCAATCGGACGGGCGAAGCCGGTTGGCGGACTTTGGTGAAAGTCTGCCACAGCGCTACGGCGGCGAAGACGAACCAGGACGCCAGGTAAGTAACAAAGGCGACGAGCCGCACTTTACTGGAACTTCTTGAGCTCGTTGACCAGGGCATTGATGCCCTTCTTACGATAGAGGTTCAGCAGACGCTCTTCCTCGGCCGAAGGAGCGGCGAGCGCGTCCAGGTTGCCTCGCGACAGGTCCTGCCGCGAGGGGATCCAGACGGTGTCGTCGCCGAACTCGACGCTCGAAACGAAGCCCTTCATGCTGGTGACGTTAAGGGGCCGGCCTTCGGGGCGGGCCACCTTGAGGAACGTGTCGGCTAAGGCTTGGCCGGATTGGCCGGGCGCCAAAGTTACCTTCGCGGGCACGGAACTGGCGAAGACTTCGCGGCCGTCGCTATCGGAGAGAATCCAGCCCATTTCGACGTGGCGCACGGGCTTCGAGGAGGTGTTGCGCAGCTCCAGGCGGGGCGAGTGAATCTCCGTGGCCGTCACCGCCGCCGAACCGCGGACGGACTCGATCGGCGAGTCCGGGAACTTCACAAAAGCGAACTGGACGCTACGCGAGGGATCATAGGCGGTGACGCGTCCGCGGGCCACCTGCACGTCCAGGCGCGGCCGGGCGTCGAGGCGGGCCTGCGCGGTGAGGACGGTTTGGCGCAGATGCTCGATCCCGCCGGCGGCGAGGGCTGCGGCGAAGAATTTGCGGTCGCGCCGGGCTTCGAGCTCCCAGACGGTCATGGCGCGGCGCGAATCGAGCCGGTTCGGGCCGTAGAAGCCGAGCGAGTCAAACAGGACGCCATCGAGCGTTACGCGGACGAGCGGACCACCCGAAGGACCGGCGGCCGTGGGACGCAGCAGCCGCAAGTCCAGCCGGACGGAGAACGTGTCCCCCGCGGCGATGTCCAGGCTGGGAACGGAGACCGAGGCCTTGCCGCCCGGGGTCACTTCCTGGGCCGCGATGAGCAGCGTAATGCCGCGGATGCGCTGCGTGCCGACATTGCGCAAGGTGAGCGACGAATGAAGATCGACGACCACGGCGCCGCCGCGCGGCGTGACGCGTGAGTCGCCCAGGTCATGGGCGGCGAAGGCGACGGGGGCATCGGTGGGGAACTCTACTTTGAGCGAACGCGCGACGTCGAGGTCGCTCTGCGCGAGCAAGCTGCAAGCAAACGCGAACGGCAAAAAGCTAGTCGAGATAGACATGACTGATCGTCACCTGTCCCGTTTCCGTGTCAATCGTGCGGGCGCTCATGGCGGCGCCCGTCGAATTGACACTATAACTGACGGCTTGGGCCGCGGGCTGCATCACCGTCATGCGGCCACCGCCGCGGGTGAGCATCAGGCCGTCGGGGCCGGATTCAATGCGCGCGTCGCCTGCTTCTACTGAGGCAGCGGGCAGGTGATACAGGTTGCGCCGGTTTACGTTCAGGTACCAGCCGGTGAGCACCACCAGCGTGAGCGCGGCTAGCGCGAAGGCGGGACGCCAGTCCAACCGCAAGGGGGCGGCTTCCCGCGGGCGAATCGCTTCGCCGGCTTCGAGGCCCAGTTGGATGTTGGCACGCATTTCGCCGGCGAGCCGATCCCAGTCGACGAAGGCGGGCAGGGAAGCATGATTGGCGCCGATGAAGTCTCGCGACGCGGACAACGCTTCGAGTTCGCGGCGGCAGCTTTCACATTGCCGCGTATGCCGGGACCAGCGAAGGCGCTGCCACCAGGGCAGGTCGCCGCCCGCGAGCAAGGCCAATTGACGGAGGTTAGGATGGGTGGCCGGATTCGACATTAGAGGGCACTTCCTTTCCGGTGGCGCTCGAGAAACTTCTTAAACTTGGCGCGGGCATTGGCGATGTGGCTGCGTACGGTAGCCTTGGAGCAATTCAAATGTGCGGCGACTTCCTCGGCCGAGAGCTCATCGACGTCGCGCAGCAGCAAGGCTGCCCGCTCGCGCGGCGTGAGCACCGCGAGGCCGGCTTCGAGCAACTGCCGGCGCTCGTCGATCAGAACCTCGGCTTCGGGGCTGGCGGCGCGGCTTGAGTGCAGCCGCTCTGGCAACTCGTCGAGTTCGGTAAAGTGGACCCGCCCGTTTCGCCGCAGATGATCGAGCGCGGTATTCGTGGCAATGCGGGAGAGCCAGTGGGCGGCCTTTTCGAGATCCTTCAATTGCTCTTCACGGGAGAGTGCCTTAATAAAGGCGTCCTGGGTGAGGTCCTGGGCGTCGGCCACATTGCCCACGATGCGGTAAATCAGCAAAAAGACGCGCTTCATGTGCGTCTGCACGAAAAAATCGTGCCGCTCGCGGGCGACGGAGTCGATACTCGAATCGGCTTGAGCCATAGTGAAGATCTCGAGCCCGCTAGGGGCTATCGCGGGCCGGTGCTGAATCGCCACTCGCATCCTCAAAAAAGGTGACGTTCCATTTTGGGGAAGCGTGCAGTCTTTTTTAGGTCACGGAACGACTATGATTCCTATTATATGAGACCGGTAGGCATAGCGGGCATGGGCAAGACGGCGTTTGGGGCTTTTGCGGAGCGAAGCCTGCGCGATTTTACGGTGGAGGCCGTAGCGAAGTGTCTGGCGGACGCCGGCGTCGAGCCCAGCGCCGTGGGCGCCTTTTACCTGGGTAACTTCGCGGGGCCGGAGTTTGTCGGACAGAGCCATTTGGCCCCTTACGTGGCGGGTGAAGCCGGTTTCATCGGCATTCCCTGTACCCGTTTCGAGAATGCCTGCGCCAGTTCAGGATCGGCGTTCTACCACGCCTACGCGGCCGTGGCCGCCGGAATGGTGGAGTGGGCCCTGGTTGCGGGGGTGGAAAAGATGACGTCGCAGCCGGGGCCGCGCGTGACCGAGATTCTGGCTGAGGCCGGCGACGTGGGCGGCGAGGGCCGAGCCGGGGCCACCTTTCCCGCCCTCTTCGCCATGATCGCGCGCCGGCACATGCACGTCTACGGCACCACGCGCGAGCATCTGGCTGCCGTCGCTGTGAAGAATCATGCCAATGGCGCCAAGAATGCTTTGGCGCATTTGCGGAAGCCGATCACGCTGGCCCAGGCGCTGGCCGGCAAACCAGTCTGCGACCCCCTTACGGTCTATGACTGTTCGCTCGTCTCGGACGGTGCCGCCGCCGTACTTCTGCGCGCCGCGCAGCCCGGCGACATCCGCGTGTTGGGGATCGCGCAGGCTTCGGACTACGTGGCGCTGGACCAGAAGCCCGACATCACGACACTAGCGGCCAACGGACGGGCGGCGGCGAAGGCTTTTGCGATGGCGGGGCTGGGTCCGCGGCAGGTGGATCTGCTCGAAGTGCATGACTGCTTTACGATTGCGGAGATCCTGGCGATTGAGGACATGGGCTTCGTCGCCAAGGGCGAAGGCGGCCCGGCCACGGCGTCGGGCTACACGGCGCTGGAGGGCGAAAAGCCGGTGAATACGTCGGGTGGGCTGAAGAGCAAGGGCCATCCGGTGGGTGCGACCGGGGTGGGACAAATCTGCGATCTGGTGATCCAGATGCGTGGTATTGCCGAACCGGAGCGCCAGGTGAAGCGGCGCGAGGTCGGCCTGGCGCAGAATCTGGGCGGCAGCGGGGCCACGAGCGTCGTGACCATTCTGGGCCGGTAGATTTTTGTCTCGTGGCTCTCAAGGTCGAGCGTGGTGAGGTCGATAGACTTGGGTAGCCCAGTACGGGATTGGTTTGCCCGTACGGAAACCGGGTGGTAGGTGAAGACCGGTTGCCGTCGGCCGGTGCGATCATGCTACCCTATCTATAGTTGAGCTTGCTGTTCTGTCCTTGGAGGAGTTTGGATGCGTAACTTGATTCGTTTAGCGCTGTTAGCGGTTGCCGCCCTCGGAAGTCTTTCCGCGGCCACCATCACGTACTCCGTCACCAACCTCAACACGAACAATGGCTTAGGCCAGCCTTTGTACCGGTATGTCTACAATCTGATTGGGGTGCCCCTCAGCGCGAACCAAGGCCTCGAAATTCGCTTCGAGGTGTCGCGTTACGGTCAGCTCCAGAATCAGGTGACGCCGAACAACGCCACTTTCAATCCCTATCTCTTCCAGCCGAACTCGCAGCCCGGCGCCGACGGCATCTATGGTCTCTACGTCTCCTCGGCCAATCTGATGGCGGGTACGTTTAGTATTGACTTTGGTTGGCTGAATAACAATTCGCTCGGGTTCGAGCAGCGTTACTTCGTGTACCAGTATGCCTCGAACGGCATTGACATCACCAGTACGGTTACCTCCGGCTTCACCACCCTGGCTGGTGGCGGTAGCAGCAGCAGTAGCACTGGCGGCGGCAACCCGATTCCAGAGCCCAGCACCTGGATGCTCGGCGCGACGGCCCTGGCGGCGCTGGCCGTAGCCCGCCGGCGTCGCACTTAGACGTAAAACGCGGCCGACGCTCCTACCCACTCCAGTCCCTTATTCTGGTCGACCCCCATCATCTTGCCTCGCCCGGTCCGGATGATCGTATTCACCGGTCGCGGCCGGTCCGTCCAGACGAACATCAGTCTCACCTCGGCCATGGTCATGCCGTGCGGCGTGTCGATCACGGGATCAAAGCGGACTCGCCGCTGCAGAATGTAGTTCTCGCGGTCGCGCACAGCTTCTAGCTCCGCGCGCGTGGGCCCCACCACCACTCCCAATCCTGCGAACGAAAACAGCGGTTTCAGCACCCAGTTCTCCGGGTCCTCCGGTAATGGGTCCAGCGAATCCATGAAGTGCGTCTCCGGCACCGTCTCATGCTTTAAGAAAGGCATGGAGAATTTGCTCAGCCGGAAGTACCAGTTCGGATGCCCCGCCCATTCCACGGCGATCTCGTCGGTCCAACGGAAGGGCGCCGAAATGCCTTTGCGCTCCAGTTCGTCGATGATCGTGCGGTTGTAAATCCGCTCAATCGGAATCTCGCGGCCGGCGTGCGGATAGTAGAGCCGGTTGCCGCGCTGGCGGAGGTCGGTGATGTTGACGGTGCGGATGCCGGCAATGCGCTCGGTGCAGATAAAGTCACACCGGGTCTTCTGCTGCTCGGGATTTACCTCCATCAGGATCACGTTCTCGGGGTCATGCCCGCCCAGGATCGCGTCGCGCAGGACGGCGTTGTAGCCGGGCCGGTCCAGGCCGTCGAGCAGGTACTTGAGGTTGGGGTCCAGGCCGTAGGCGGACTTGTAATGCTCGGCCATCAGTGGCTGAAAGCCATAAAGGGAAGGGAAGCCCTGAATCTCCACCAGCCGAGGCTGCAGATTGCCATTGGCGTCGCTGATGAGGCCGTAGTCCACTTGGACGAACATGGGATGCGCCGCTTCGTTCGGCACGCGGTAAGCGTCGGGCACGGCGCGGTCACTGACGAGTTTGTAGGCGGGGTCCGTCAGTTGCTCCAGCAAGGCGACGCCCGAAGCGCACATGCGTTCGGCTAGCCCCGTGTCGAAGAAGCAGGGCGTCTCCGAGATGCGAAACTCGACGTGCGCGCCGAGATCCGCGTCGATGCCGGCCAGGAACTGGGCGTATTTGGCGGGTGTCCATTGGGCGTTAAACTGGCGGCGAAGCTCCTGCGACATGCTATCGATTGTAGCGTGTGGCCGGTTATTGCTACCCTGGAATCTTAGCAACACGCCATGTTCGAATCCCTCTCCGATAAACTTCAACGCGTCTTCAAGAACCTTCGCGGCGAGGGTAAGCTCACTCCCGAGAACATGGAGGCCGCGCTCAAAGAGATTCGTATCGCTTTGCTGGAGGCCGACGTCCACTTCCGCGTCGTCAAGCAACTGATTGAGGCCGTGAAGGTGAAGGCGATGGGCCAGGAGGTAATGCAGGCGCTCAGCCCCGGCCAGCAGGTGGTGAAGATCGTCCACGAGGAACTCGTCAAGATCCTCGGCCAGCATCAGGCCAAGTTGCGTTTCGCCAACGAGCCGCCCAGCGTGATCATGATGGTGGGCCTGCAGGGCTCCGGCAAAACGACCTCGACCGCCAAGCTCGCCAAGTGGCTGGTGAAGCAAGGCCGCACGCCTTTGCTCGTCTCGGTGGACATCTACCGTCCGGCCGCCCGCGAGCAACTCGCCGTCCTGGCGCGCGAGATCAAGATTCCGATCTGGATCGGCGAAGCGGGCGAGAATCGGCCCTCGGAACTGGTAAAGGGCGCGAAGATCGAAGCCAGCCGCGCCGGCCGTGACACGATCCTGGTGGACACCGCCGGCCGCCTGCACATTGACGAAGAGCTGATGGTAGAGCTCGATGCGTTGAAGGCGCAGTTGAATCCCACCGAGATTCTCTTCGTCGCCGACGCGATGACCGGCCAGGATGCGGTGAAGTCCGCCGAGCAGTTCCACCAGCGCCTGGCGATTACGGGAGTCGTGTTGACGAAGATGGACGGCGACGCCCGCGGTGGCGCTGCCCTCTCGATTCGCACCGTCACCGGACAGCCGCTGAAGTTTGTCGGCCTGGGCGAAAAGCCTGACGCCTTTGAGCCCTTCCACCCGGATCGCGCCGCTCAGCGCATCCTCGGCATGGGCGATGTGATGAGCCTGATCGAAAAGGTGAGCGAGGCCGTCGACCAGAAGCACGCAGAGAAGATGCAGCAAAAGCTGCTCGACGACGAGTTCACCCTGGAAGACTTCCGGGATCAACTCAAGCAGATTCGCAAGCTCGGTCCGCTCGAAAATCTCCTTAAGATGATGCCCGGCATGGCCAACATGCCCAAGGAGATGAAGAATGCCAAAGTGGACGAAAAGGAACTGACGCGGATCGTCGCCATCATCGACTCCATGACCCAGGGCGAACGCAATAACCCTCTGCTGTTGAACGGCGGCCGTCGTAAACGCATCGCCATGGGCAGTGGATGCACCGTACAGGACGTGAACAACCTGGTGAAGCAGTACCAGGAGATGCGCAAAATGATGAAGAAACTCACCGGCGGACTGGCCGGCGGAATGCTTGGCAAACGGATGGCGAAGATGAAACTGCCCTTCCCGACGTCGTTCCCCGGCTTCGGCCGGTAGGCGGAGTGGCAAAACCGCCGCAAGTAAGCGACAATAGAGAAATGTTGATGATCCGTTTAGCGCGTTTCGGCGCGAAGAAGAAGCCCACCTACCGTTTGGTGGTGATTGAGAAAGAGCGCGCCCGTGACTCTCGCGCGGTGGAAGTGGTGGGACACTACAACCCCGTTTGCAAGCCCGCTGAAGTCGTGATGAAGCACGACCGCATTGCCCATTGGATGAAGAACGGCGCGCAGCCGTCGGACACCGTGGCGCGGTTGCTCAAGAAGAACCCGGCCCCCGCGGCCGTCTAAGCCCTTTATTTACGCCCCGCTGTAGCGCGGTAGACAAATCTCATTCAAGATGGCGGAACCTATGGAAACCACTCCGGTATTGATGAAGCAACTGGTGGAAGACATCGCGAAAGCGTTGGTCGACATGCCAGAAGAAGTAAGCGTGCGCGAGCTGAACGGTGAGCAAGTCACTGTTTTGGAGCTCAAGGTCAGCCCCACTGACCTGGGGAAGGTGATTGGTAAGCAGGGCCGTACGGCCCGCTCCATTCGCACCCTGATCGGCGCGGCGAGCATGAAGCTCAACCGCCGCTACACGCTCGAAATCCTCGAATAAATCTCTCCTATGCCGGACCGCGTCACTGTCGCCGGCCTGAAACGGCCTCGCGGCATTCGCGGCGAGATCGTTGGCGTCCCGCTTACCATGCACCCGGAGCGGCTGGAGGAACTGCGCGACATCGTGCTGCAACCTTCGGGCCGCGCCCTCACTGTAGAAGAGGTCTGGTGGCACGGCGACAAGCCCATCTTCAAGTTCGCGGGCATCGACTCGATGACGGACGCCGAGCCGCTGGCGGGTCAGCAGGTGACCATTGATCATGCCGAGCGCATGCCGCTCGCCGAAGGGCAGTACTACTTCACCGATCTGGTAGGCTGCGAGGTCTTTGAGAACGGTGACAGCCTGGGCGTGGTGGACGGCTATCTCGAGACCGCCGGTCCCGTGCTGCTCGAAATTGGCCGCATGATGATCCCGTTCGTGCCCGAGATCTGCCACACCGTCGACGTAGACAAGAAGCGCATCGACGTCACGTTGCCCCTCGGCCTGCGTGACCTAAACGGTTAGCCGCATGCGCTTCCATTTGCTCACCATCTTTCCGGACTTCTTCGCCGGCCCCCTGGCCCATGGTGTCGTCGCCCGCGCCCGCGACTCGGGCAAGCTCGACGTCGTCATCCACGACCTGCGCCAATGGACGCACGATCGCCACCGCACCGTCGATGACCGCGTCTTCGGCGGCGGCGCCGGCATGCTCATGAAGCCCGCGCCCATCTTCGAGGCCGTGGAAGCGATCCTCGCTCCCGCGCGTGAGGAGCGGCAAGCCCGCAAGCAACGCGTCGTTTTGCTCACTCCCCAGGGGCCGCTGTTTACCCAGGCCACAGCGCGCGGCTACGCGGCCGACTGCGCGGAACTGCTGCTGATTTGCGGCCGCTATGAAGGCGTTGACGAGCGCGTGGCCGAGCACTTGGCCGATGAAGAACTCTCGATTGGCGATTACGTGCTGAGCGGCGGCGAGCTAGCCGCGGCGATCGTGATGGACGCGACGGCACGGCTGTTGCCGGGTGTGCTGGGGAACGACGAGTCGGCGGTGGATGAGTCCTTTGAGCGCACGGGTTTGCTCGACTATCCCCAGTGGACGCGCCCCGCCGATTTTCGCGGCTGGGGCGTCCCTGAGGTGCTGCAGGGCGGCAACCATGCAGAGATTCGCCGCTGGCGCACCGAGGCTGCGCGTGCGAAAACCCTGCGCAATCGCCCGGACCTATCGAAGTAAAGTATCATCGAAGACATGACCAAACGCCTTCCCCCGAAGCCCGCTCTGGTTCGTTCCAAGAACTCGCTCGCCGTCATGGACGAACCACAACCCACGCTCGCCGCGGTCCGCGCCGCGCTCTCGCAGATTGCCAGAAGCCTCGCCGACGATCTCTACGAAGACCGCGAAGTGAAGGCTTGAGAACCCGGCATTGCCGTTGCGGCAGCGGAGGATGAAACTGGGCGAGACCGACCTCTACGGAGAACGAGCCCCCTAACGAACCCCGACCGTAAGGGAGGGGATGCTTGGCCTGCGGTCAAGTTCCTGCATGCATCCGATTTTATTAGGCTTTTTACCGACGGGGCTTGCGAGGCCATCCCCTTACGGTCGGGGTTCGTTAAGGGTTGGCACTCGCAATATGACCGCAAAGAGGGGGCTAATTCCGCCTACTCTTCTTCCTCTACCTCGCCCGCGCGCGCCGCTTTGGCGGCGGCAATGATCTTGTCTGCTTGTAGCGAAGGTACGTAGTCGTAGTGGGAGAACTCCATGTGGAAGGACGCCCGGCCTTGCGTGATTGACGTGAGGTCGTTCTGGTAGGTGAGCATCTCGCTCATGGGCGCTTCCGCCTTGAGAATCTGGTCGGTGCCGATGATGTCCGTGCCGGAGATCCGGCCACGGCGGCTATTCATGTCGCCCATCAGGTCGCCGGCGAACTCGACGGGGGCGCGGACCTCCACCTTCATCACCGGCTCCAGCAGCGTGGGCTTGGCCACCGCCATGGCGGCTTTGTAGGCCTTGCGGGCCGCCATTTTGAACGACATTTCCGATGAGTCCACGTCGTGGTAGCTACCGTCGTACAACGTGACCTTGAAGTCAACCATCGGGTATCCGGCGAGGTAGCCGTTGGCGGCGGCTTCAATGATGCCCTTCTCGACGGCCGGGATGAACTGCCGCGGGACTGACCCGCCAAAGGTCTCGTTGTGGAATTCGAACTTGCTGCCCCGCGGCAGCGGCTCCACGCGGATCCAGCAGTCGCCGAACTGGCCGTGGCCACCGGTCTGCTTCTTGTGCCGGCCCTGGACATCCGCGTTGCCGCGGATGGTTTCGCGGTAGGGAATCTTCGGCGCGTGGAGTTCAACGTCCACGTGATACTTGCGGCGCAGGCGTGAAACGATGATCTCAATGTGCTGCTGCCCGTTGCCGGCCAGGAGAAACTCCTTGGTTTGCGGATCGCGATAGAAGCGCAACCCGGGGTCTTCCTCGAGGATCTTGTGGATGGCGTGGCCCATGCGGTCCTCGTCGTTGCGGCTCTTGGCGAGGATGGCGTAGGCGATGGAGGGCTCCGGCAACTCGACCGCCGGAATGGCTACCGGCGCGGACTTGTCGTGTAGCGTGTCGCCGGTAAGCGTATCCTTCAGCTTCGCCACAGCGCCGATGTCGCCGGCGCGAAGTTCGGTTACCGGGTTCAGATTCTTGCCCTGCAGGACGCCGATATGCGAGAGCTTCTCCGGTTGGCCCGTGCGGGAGTTGATCAGCACCGTGTCGTTCTTGAGGACGCCGGAGGCGACCTTCAGGTACGACACGCGGCCCGAGAAGTTATCGGCCACGGTCTTGAAGACGAAGACGCTCAGCGGTTCGTGGTCGCGCACCGCGCGCGGCGCTTTTTCGAGCGTTCCCACGGCGGAGGGCCGGCAGGTGGGGGCGGGGAAGTACTCCAGGGCGAAGTCGATCAGGCGGTCCGTGCCGATGTTGCGCAGGGCGGAGAAGGCCAGAATGGGGAAGACTTTGTCGGCGGCGATGGAGTCCTTTAGTCCGGCGATGATGTGCTCGGCTGGGAGGGTGCCCTCGGCGAAGAACTCCTCCATCAACTCGTCGTTGCCTTCCGCCACCATCTCGATCAACTCTTCGTGCGCAAGCTGAGCCGCTTCGGCGAGGTCGTCCGGAATGGGACCCTCCTGGCCGATGCCGTTGCCGTCCGGCGTGTAGAAGAAGGCTTGCATCGTAATCAGGTCCACCAGGCCGCGGAAGTTTTTCTCTTCGCCGATGGGCAGATGAATCGGAATCGAATTGCGCCCGAAGCGCGCGTGCAGGCTATCGACGGCACGCTCGAAGCTGGCGCGGTCCCGGTCCAGCCGGTTGATGACGAAGGCCCGCGGGAGGCGGTATTCGTCGGCAAAGGCATTCACCTTCTCGGTCTGCACTTCGACGCCCGAGACGGCGTCAACGAGGATGAAGGCGGAGTCCGCCGCAGCCATCGCGCCACGGGTGTCGTTGAGGAAGATGTTGAAGCCGGGGGTGTCGATCAGGTTGATCTTTTTCTTGTGCCATTCGGCGGTGGTGAGAGCGGTGGAGATGGTGAATTTACGGTCGATTTCCTCTTCGTCGTGATCGGTGATGGTGTTGCCATCATCCACGCGCGTGAGGCGATTGGTGGCGCCGGTGGTATACAACATGGCGGCGACGAGCGAAGTCTTACCGCAGTGGCCGTGTCCGGCCAGGGCGACGTTTTTGATATCGGAGCCTTCATAAGTCTTCAAGGCAGTCATACCTCCCAGGGTTGGCGGCCTGGCTCCTCGACAGAGCCAAGCTCTTCGAACGACTAAGGAGATATCACAATTGGATGACGGAGGGAAGGGCCCCCAGCTAGTTTACAGCGCGACGATTTTGGGCGACTTGAACTTCTGAAAGGCGTTCCGGGTATCGACGATCAGCGTGGACTTCTCGAGCACCGCGCCGTAATCGAAGCTGCCGTGGTCCGTCACGCAGACCACGCAGTCCGACGTGGCGGCCATGGCGAGCGGGTCCTGCGCGGTTAACTCGCCGGAGCCCTCGATGCGGCAGCTCTTGACGTAAGGGTCAGAGTAGGTGACGCGCGCGCCGCGGGCCTGCAGCAAGTGAATGATGTCGAGTGCCGGGGATTCTCGGACGTCATCAATGTCGCGCTTGTAGGCGACGCCGAGAATGTGGACGTGCGAACCCTTCAGCGGCTTGGTATGGTCGTTCAGCGCGTTCTGAATCTTGTCCACCACGAAGTGCGGCATCTGGCCGTTGATGTAGCCGGCGAGTTCGATGAAGCGCGCTTCGATACCGGCTTGTTTGGTCTTCCAGGACAAGTAATACGGATCGACGGGAATGCAGTGGCCGCCCAGGCCGGGGCCGGGATAAAAGGCCATAAAGCCGAAGGGCTTGGTCTTGGCGGCGTTGATCACTTCCCAGACATTGATGCCCATGCGGTCGCACATGATGGCCAACTCATTCACCAGGCCGATGTTGATCATGCGGAAGGTGTTTTCGAGCAGCTTCACCATCTCGGCGACGCGCGTGGAGCCCACGGGGACTACCGTATCGAGCGCCATCGCATAGAAGGCCGCGCCGGCCTCAGTGCAGGCCGGCGTAATGCCGCCTACGACCTTGGGGATATTTTTCGTGTGGTAATTCGGATTGCCGGGGTCAACGCGTTCCGGCGAGAAGCAGACGAAGAAGTCCTGGCCCACTTTCAGGCCCGAGGCCTCCTCCAGGATCGGCAGCAGCATCTCGTCGGTGGTGCCCGGATAAGTGGTGGACTCGAGGATGATCAGCATGCCCGGATGCAGGTGCTTGGCGATCTCGCGCGAGGCGGCGTCGATGAAGCTCATGTCCGGATCTTTGGTTTTGCGCAGCGGCGTCGGCACGCAGATGTTGATGGTGTCGAGTTCGCGCAGCACGGCAAAGTCCGTGGTGGCGCGTAGATGGCCGGAGGCCACGAGGGGAGCCAGACGCTCCGTCGCGACGTCTTGGATGTAGGACTGCCCGGCGTTGATCGCGTCGGTCTTGCGGGCGTCCAGGTCGATACCCGTGACGTGGATGCCCTCCTGGGCGAACTCGACGGCGAGTGGCAGGCCTACATAGCCTAGCCCCACGACGCCAGCGCGGACGGTACGGTCTTGGAATTTTTTCTTCAGTTGTTCAAGCATGAGGGAGGAGTTCGCGGGCCTTAGGGTTGGAACAGAAAGTCGCCCTCGGCGATCAGTTCAGCCGGGCCTACGAGGAAGATCGACTCTTTCCAGTTTAACTCCAGTGGACCGGCCGGTGTTTTCACCGTCACCTGATCGTCGACCAGCCCGCGCAAACGGGCGGCGGCGAAGGCGCCGGTGGATCCGGTGCCGGAGGAGAAGGTTTCGCCCGCGCCACGTTCAAAAAAGCGGACATCGAGCGTCTTACGGTCCAGCACCTTGATGAAGGAGACGTTCGTGCGCTTGGGGAAGTGGGCGTGCCATTCGATGGCGCGGCCCATGGTCCGCCAATCGAAGTCGAAGTGGTCGACGAAGACGGCGCACTGCGGATTACCGACGTCGAGGATCGCCACGGGCGTGTAGCCCTCGCCCAAGGCGAGGGAATAGTGCAAGTCGCCGTCTGCGACCTGCGGCAGGCCCATGTCCATTTCGAAGACGAAGCGCTTGCCGTCACGCGAACGCAGCTGCAAATGCTTCACGCCGGCGCCGGTGGCGATGTGGACGGCGTCCTGGGCGTGGCCGCCATTGATCAGAAAGGCTGCGGCGCAACGCGTGCCGTTGCCCGAAATCTCCACCTCGCCGCCGTCGGGGTTAAAGAGTCGAATGCCGCCATGCGCTCCGTTCTCGCCTTGGCGCACCAACAACCAACCATCCGCGCCTACGCCGCTATGGCGGTCGCAAATGGCTTCAGCAATCGCAGACAGGTGCGCGGCCGGAGCTTGGGCTTCCCAGGTTAATAAGAAGTCGTTCTTGGCGCCATGAGCTTTGGTAAACGGGATTCGCATGCAGAGACTTTCATTCTTGCATGGCCCTTTAGTCTCAACCTAGAATAGGGAGCAAGTCCACACTGACGAGCCAGAGACTTGCTGGCCCTACAGCAAGTCGCGAAAAGGAATCCAGAAGTAATGTCTCCTACCATCGGCCGCGGGTGTCAGTTCGGCGAGACCAAGTTCGGGGACGCGCCGGGTCAGGACGTCGCGCTTTGGCATGCCGTAGGCGGGCCCGCAGCCCTGGCTGAGCGGCTGAGTTGCTGATCGTGCCCGGCCTCAGTACGTCGCAGGCCGAGATCCTGCGCCGCCAGTGGGGCGCGAATGAGCTGGCCTCCGAAGTTGAGTTACCTGCCTGGCGGCGATTTCTCGCTCAGTTTCAGGACGCGCTGGTGTGGCTACTGCTGGCGGCTGCGGTGGTTTCGGCGTTGGCCTGGATGTCGGAGCGCGATACGCAATGGCCCTATGAGTCGTTGGTGATTGTGGCGATCGTGTGGCTCAACGCCAGTCTCGGTTACGTGCAGGAGGGCCGCGCGCAAAAGGCCCTGGCCGCTTTGCGACTCCTGTCCGCACCCGAGGCCAGCGTGGTGCGAGATGGCGCGGAACGACGCTTACCTACGCGCGAACTTGTGCCAGGGGATTTGTTGGTCCTTCACGAGGGGGATACCGTTGCCGCGGACGCGGAACTGGTGGCGGTGGCTGAACTTCAAACCCTGGAATCCTCGCTGACCGGCGAAAGCGGTCCAGTGCCGAAGACGCTGGAGCCCACCGCCGCCGGCGCCGGGTTGGCCGATCGCGGCAATATGGTCTTCGCCGGTACCAGCGTAAGTCAGGGCCACGGACGCGCGATCGTTACCGCTACAGGAATGCACACAGAGGTGGGCAAGATCGCGGGGCTGCTGCGCCGCGTGCCGCCCCAGAAGACCCCGCTGCAGCAAGAGTTGAACCGGCTGGGCCGCCAGTTGGGCGTCGTGGTGCTAGTGATTGCGGCCGTGGTGGTGATCACGCTGCTTGGGGTAAGCGGTGTACGGGATTGGCCATCGGTGACGAGGACGTTGCTGTTTGGGGTAGCCCTGGCCGTAGCAGCGGCTCCCGAGGGTCTGGCCGGCGTGGTGACCGTGGTGCTCGCGCTCGGAGTGCAGCGGATGGCGCAGCGCGGGGCCATTGTGCGGAGGTTGCCAGCCGTCGAGACACTGGGCTCGGCCACCGTGATCGCCTCCGACAAGACCGGCACTCTGACGCGTAACGAGATGACGGTACGCGTGATCGTGACCGCCAGCGGAACGGCCAATGTCTCCGGCACGGGCTATTCCCCGGAGGGCCGAGTGGAAGGCGGCAACCGCCAGGAAGTGGAAGCCTTGTTGCTTGCGGCAGCCTTGGCTAACAACGCGCACCTTCGCCAGCAGGACGGCGTGTGGACCATTCAGGGCGACCCCACCGAAGCGGCCTTGTTAGTGGCGGCCCGCAAAGCGGGCCTGGACCCGGTGGAATTGGCCGCGAGCCTTCCACGCCTGAGCGAAATGACATTTACCTCCGAGCGCAAGCGGATGAGCACGGTCCATCGGCAGGGAGATCGGTGCATGCTGTTTGCCAAGGGCTCTCCCGGACGTTTGCTGGAGAGGTGTACCAGTGAGCAGGTTGAAGCCGGCGAGCGCCGCTTGAGTGCTGGGCGCCGCGAGGCGATCCTGCGGGCGGCTGACGCGCTGGCGGGGCAGGCCCTACGGACGTTGGGCGTGGCGTGCCGGCAACTGGCTTCCGGGGAGGAGGGTGAAGAGAATTTGACCTTCCTGGGCTTGATCGCGATGCAGGATCCGCCGCGCCCCGAAGCGCGTCAGGCTATTGTCCAGGCGCGTGCCGCGGGGATCCGGCCCGTGATGATCACGGGTGACCATCCGGTAACCGCTTTGGCGATTGCCCGGGAGCTGGGTATCGGAGACGGCTCCGTGCTGACCGGCGAGCAACTGAACGCCATGAGCGACGAGGCGCTGGCGACGCAAGTCCGCGTGGTTTCCGTCTACGCGCGCGTTGACCCCCCACACAAGCTGCGCATCGTGCAAGCGCTGCAGCGAGGCGGCGAGATTGTCGCGATGACCGGCGATGGCGTCAACGATGCACCCGCGTTGCAGGCGGCCGACATCGGCATCGCGATGGGCTTAGCCGGCACGGATGTCGCCCGGCAGGCGGCAGACTTGATCCTCACTGACGACAACTTCGCCACCATCGTGGCCGCGGTGGCGGAAGGGCGCGCCGTGTTCCAGAATATTCGCAAGTTCCTGATCTACCTGCTCTCGTCAAATGCGGGCGAGGTGCTGATGGTTTTTCTGGCCATCGCGTTCGCTGGTCCACTGGGGCTTGGTCCGAAGGGAAGTCTGATTTTGCCCTTACTGGCGTCACAGATCCTGTGGATCAATTTGCTCACCGATGGCGGTCCGGCGCTGGCTCTCGGGGTGGACCCCTCCGATCCGCACGCCATGAGCCGGCCTCCCCGGCCGCGCCGTGAAGGCGCCATCAACCGGAGTATGCTGGTGGGCATCCTGCTGATGGGGATAACGATGGCCGTCAGCGGAATCTGGATTTGGAGAATCGCTCTGCCCAACGGCACGGACTACGCCCGCACGATGGTCTTTACGACGCTGATTCTGTTTCAGACATTCAATGCCTTTAACGCCCGCTCGCTCGTTCTCAGCGCTGGGCGTGGCCTGTTCGAGAATCCTTGGCTCTGGGGCGCCGTAGCCTTAGCGCTGAGCCTGCAAGGTCTGGTGATCTATGTGCCGTCGCTCCAGGCGGCTTTCGGCACCGTGCCACTGACGGCCGGCGACTGGGGGCGTTCGCTGCTGGCGGCCAGCAGCGCCTTGTGGGTAGCGGAAGCGGCCAAGTGGCTGGCCCGGACGAGGCGGGGCGACGCATGACGCAGGAACGCGGCTCGATGCTCTTCCTGGGGGGGCTGTTGGCGGTGCTGGCGGCCGCGCTGCTGTGGATGGCTTGGCCGTTCCTCTCTTCCTTTGTCCTGGCCGCCATGATCGCGGCAGTCCTGCACCCGCTGAACCAACGCCTGGCCAGCCGGCTGGGCTCGCTGCCCTGGGCCACCTTCGTTACCACTCTGGCGGCGGTGCTGCTGCTCGGCGGACTGTGCGCGCTGGCCTTGATCACGCTCACACCCGAGTTGGGCGCCGCCTACGACGAACTTAGCCGGCGTTCGCTCGCCGAAGGCGGCTGGCCCGCGCTCTTGCTCCACGCGGCCGACCGCGCCGTCGACCTGCTCGCCACCCATCTGCCGCTCGACAAAGCCGCTATCCGCGGCGAACTCATCGGGCGTATGCGCGACCTCAGCGGTTACTTGCTCGGCCACCTGGACTTGGCCTTGAGCGTGGTTGTGACCCTGGTGGCCACCACCCTCCTGGTTAGCCTGTTCCTCTACTTCCTGCTGCTCTACGGCCGCGCGTGGACCGTGCGGCTGGCCGCTCTACTGCCGCTGGACCACCGCAGCACGCAGCGCATCCTGGCCGCGGCGCATGATTCGGTAGTCGCCAATTTGAACGGCATGTTGGCGGTGGTGGTGGGCCAGGGCGTGCTGCTCACGGTGGGTTTTGCGCTCACCGGCGTGCGCTCGCCGTGGCTGTGGGGGGCCGTGGGCGGGTTGGCCTCCGCGATTCCGGTGATGGGCGCACCGCTCGTCTGGGTGCCCGTGGCGGTCGGGTTTCTCGTCATGGGAAGTTATGGAAAGGCACTGGTGATGGCCCTTTGGGGCTCACTGATCGTCGGGTCACTCGACAATATCGTGCGGCCCTGGGTGGTGGGATCGCGCGAAAAGCTGCACCCGATCGTGGTGGGCCTGGCAGCGATCGGCGGCACCTTCAGCTTCGGTCCGTTGGGAATCCTTTGGGGGCCGCTGGTGGTTTCGCTCTTCGTGGCCGTACAGAAGGAGTTGCAACTGCTGACGGCGGCGCAGCGAGATGCAACGCACCAGTGATCGGGCTTGCCCGGCCCTCGCGTCCGCCGAGCATGCCGGAAGATCTCATCGCCCGCACGCTTTGGTGTATGATTCAAATCCATGAGCACACCGAGTCTTGTGGAAGCGTTCTATGCGGACATTTGGAACGCGGGCGACATGACTGCCGTACCCCGGCTGCTGACCGAGCAGTTCTCCTTCCGCGGTTCGCTCGGGGCCCAGTTGCGAGGGCGGGACGCGTTTCAGGAGTATGTCGAGTCTGTTCGCGCCCCGCTTGGCGATTACCGGTGCGAAGTTCTGGCGTGTGTCGCCGAAGGCGATCAAGCGTTCGCCAAGATGCGGTTTTCCGGGATTCATCGAGCGCCATTTCGGGGTTATGCGGCCACCGGCAAGCCGGTTCACTGGCTCGGCGCCGCGCTCTTTCGTTTTGAGAACAACACCATCGCCGAGTTGTGGGTTCTGGGGGATCTGGTGGGACTCGATACGATCCTGAAAATGAATTCCGAAGGTCTGGCAGGCTAAGTTCTGTTCGTGCCCCAGCGGGGCAGGACTAGCCCTCCACAAACCGTTCGCTCAATTGCTCCACCGTCGTCCGGCCCACGCGTTTCGCGGCGCGCAGCAAGCGCAGGAAAATCTGCGCCGTGATGAAGGCGTCGCCGCCGGCCGTGTGCCGGTCGTGCGGCGCGACGCCGAACATCTCACACAGCCCGTCCAGCGAGAAGCCCTGCGCCATCTCGCGGCCCGCGAACGCTCCGTCGCGTTCTAGGTGCAAGGTGAGGTCCATCGTATCCAGGCTGCGATTGCGCATCCGTTCGCCCCAATGCCGCTCCATCGCGCAACTCAGCGCTTCCAGGTCGTGCCCGATGTGGTGCCCGACGATGATGCCGTCGCGTAAGTAATCCAAAAACATTTCGACGCCCTCGCGCTCCGAAAACCCGGCGCTGGCCTCGTCGCGCGTGATGCCGTGTACCGTAACCGACGAGTTGTTGTAGGCCACCCGCAGCAATACCTCGAAGGAATCCTCCAGTCGAATCTCGCCGCATTCCACGGCGACGGCGCCGATGGAAATCAGCTTGTCGCGCTTCGGGTCCAGCCCGGTGGTTTCGCTATCGAGCACCACAAAGCGCACGCTTTCGGCGGGTGTATCTCCAGCCCAGGTATCTTCGAACGCGCTGAGATACCGCTCGATCATGCGCCCGCCACAAAGATGGTGTGGGTGAGTTCGAGCAGGCGTTGGATGGAGCCGAAGGCCGTCTTGAGCAGCCGCGAGTCATAACGGCCCAAGCGCGACGGGTCAATCCGCGGGCCCCCGGCGAGCGTCTGATGGTACAGCGCGATGCGAAAGGCCTCCGCCGACTCTTCGAACAGCCGCGCGTGCGCCGGGAAGTCCGCCGCGGCGGACGCCAACCGGTCCAAGGTGTTCGTCACCTCCAAGCGGCGCCGGCCCAGCGCGAATACCCGGGCGGCGTCGGCGATGGGCGTTAGCGCCGTTTCCGTCACGTCGAAGGCGGGCCGTTCGCCGCCGTCGAGTTCGAGCACTAGCCCGCCGAAGAACGTCATCGGCGGAAGGTGGCTGAGCGTGTCGTTGGCCAGCAGCGGTACGAGCGCATTGGGTTTGCCGAGTTCGTCCCCGATGTGGCTCTGCAGATGGTGGAGCACTCGCGGGTCGCCCGCCATCGTCCGCAAGTCGAAGAACTCGCGGCGGGCGTACAGATCATGCCCCAAGGGCCGCGCGATCGTCTCGGTGAAGAAGCTCTTCCACGCGGACAGCGGCATGCAAGGATGGGTCCCCGGTGGCCAGACCGCGGCGGTTTCCATCAAACCGAAGCGATGCAGCCAGGAATCTGCTTGCCCATTCCACATCGTGAAAAAGACCCCTGCGTCCGGCGTGGCGTCCGCGGAGTCGTCATAAACGGCGGCCATATTCGGCCAGCGCGGTCGAATCAGATCGTATCGCGCGGCCGCCCCAAAGGTGAGCCACCCCGACGGCAGCGCCGGACGCTCGAAGTGGTCCAGCCCCTCTTCCGCCAGCCGGACGGCGCACTCCGCCATTGCCGAGACCACCGCCGCTCCGATCCGTGCGCCGTCGTCCACATCGGTCGCGTGGGCCATGGCCTCCATCACCATGCGGGTGGCCAGGTCCAGCAGCGGGATCATCTCCTCCGCTGAACCTGCCTGGCGAATCTCGCGCAGCAACCGCGCCGGGTTGCGATGGCAGAACATCGCCAAAACGTCCGCCGTCAGCGCCACGCGCCCCTCGTGCATCAGTTCTTCAGTATCCTGCGCCAGCATCTGCCGCACCGCTTCGCGCGTCGTCATTGGCAGCGTCACCCCAAAGCGGGCCTGCAGAAAGCTCCCGGGAGGCGCCGCGGCATCGAGCCACGAAGTGCGGCCTACGCCAGCCACGCTGCTCAAAGAGAAATGCGCCGCCAGATACCGGCTTACGTCGTCATAACGTGCCACCATGCTCTCGAAGAGCGAAGCGTCCACGGCATAGAGGATCACATCGGTCGATGTGCGGGCCGTGTAGGTGTAACGGTCAAGCCCGGCCACTCCTTCCAGGCCCAATAGGTCACCCGCGCCCAATACATCGCGCCGCTGGTCCGCTTCCCACATCTCGACGCGCCCCTGCTGGATCACCCACACCTGAGCGCCCACCGCGTCACCGGCCGAGAACAAATCTTCTTCGCTCTCGTGGAACTTCACCCGTCCACTGCCGGCCAGCGCGAGCAGGTCCTCGTTGTTGAGCGAATCAAAAGGTGCGTGGGATTTAAGAAAGTCGGCGACGCGGTGCCGGATGACAGCAGTTTTCATTACAGCGAGCTTTTTAGCATATCCCAGCTTCTAGCCCACGTACACGTTGTACCTGGCGTTCCCCGGCTGTGCGACCTTCTCCGCGACACGAGTGAAGTACCGCTGAAAGATGTCGTCACAGATCGGGTTGTAGACCACCAGCACACGCTTGCCCTCCGGTGTAACCGACCTCAGGTTCCGCATCGCGCGATCCAGCACCTCGCCTTCGAACGGGTTGAACAGGTACACCACGCGATCCTTCGGCGAGGGCACGAACTCGGCCGCGTCGCCGTGGATCAACTCCACCTGCTGGCCCAGCCCCAGCTTGGCGATGTTGCGCCCCGCTACCGCGTGCATCCGTTCGGTGTATTCGATGCCGCGTGACAACGCGAAGCCATAGCGCGCGCCGGCGATCAGCACCTTGCCCTTGCCCGAGCCATAGTCCAGCAAGTTGCACTGGCGAATCTCATCGCCCAGAATGGCCCGGGCCTCGGCGAAAGCGAGCTCGATCAGGGCGAAGGTAGAAGGGAAGTAGCGATTCTGCAGTGCGTGCCTGTCGCCGGTAAAGAGCTCGTCTTTACTCACCTCGCTATAGGTATCGACGCCGTGCGCGTAGTCGAACCACACGTCGGTCCGCAGCAGCGTCAGCAGCCCGCCTACACCGTACTTGCGCAGCAGCAGCCGCAGCGTATCAAGCTTTTCCCGAAGCATCCAGATGGCTTCTCAGGTCCGTCACCGCGCCCACCAGCGCCTGCCGGTAGACCGCTGAGTCCGCGCCCCAGGAGATCACGTCGAAGCCGATGTCGAGCCACTGCTGGCACTGCTCCATGTTGCCCGGCTGGATGCCCAGCCGCCGCCCGTGCTCGCGGCCCGCCGCCACCACGGCCCTGAGCGCCGCCAGGAAGTCGGGGTGCTGGAACTGTGCCGGGATGCCCATGCTTTGCGACAGGTCGAAGTGGCCCACCCAAAGCAAGTCGACGCCCGGCGTGGCCGCGATCGCCTCGGCGTTCTTCACCCCCGCCGGCGACTCAATCTGGCAGATGATTACCGTGCTCTCGTTGCTCTCCCGGAAGTACTCCACGGCCGGCAGCGGCAGAAAGTCCGTATGCGCCGTGCCAATACCGACGCCCCGATTGCCCAGCGGCGCGAACTTCACCGCGTCGACGATCATCTTCGCCTGCTCGGCGGACTCCACATTGGCGACCATCACGCCTAACGCGCCCGCGTCCATCACCCGCGCCAGAAAATGATACTGCGCCTGCGGCACGCGCACCATCGGTGCGAAGGGGCAAGCCTTGGCGTAGGCGATCATGTCGAAGACGCGCTCCATGCCGAAGCCCGAGTGCTCCATATCGTAAATGACGAAGTCCAGGTCGGCTGACTCCAGAATCTTGGCCATGCCGCGCGTGCCAAACTCCCACACCATGTGGCCCACGGGAACGCGGCCGGCGGCGAGCGCCTGACGAAAACGATTCGGTTTCATACTTTCCTCCGGTAGCGGTCAAGTTTTTGCAGGAAGCCCGGGCGGCGCAGCACGTCCCGGTTCACGATCGCCGTGGGCGTCTCACCGCGCGCCACGGTGAGGATGTTGTCGCACGATTCCAGGCTATTGTCGCGCGCCAATTCCTCGGTCCAGGCCAGGCCATGCGGCGCAAGGATCACGTTGTCGAGTTGCCGCAGCGGATCGTCCATCGGCAGCGGCTCCTGCTCAAAGACGTCGAGCCCGGCGCCCGCGATCCAGCCCTCGGTGAGGGCCTGGGTGAGCGCGGCCTGCTGCACGATCGGCCCGCGGGCGGTGTTGATGAAGTAAGCCGTGGGCTTCATGCGCCGCAGTAAGTCCGCGCCCACCATGCCGCGCGTCGCGGCCGCTAGCGGCGTATTGACGCAGAGGTAGTCGCTCTGGGCGAAGAGTTCATCGAGGCTCACTAAGTCGACGCCCAGTTGCTGGGCGATGTCGGGCGAGACGTAGGGATCGTGCGCAATGAAGCGTCCAAAGCCGATCGACTTGGCCAACCGGAAGAGCTCCTGCGCGATGTTGCCGCATCCCAGCGACCCCAACACCCGCCCCTGCGGACTGCGGCCCAGCCGGGGCAGATCGCCGCGCCACTTGCCGGCGCGCACCAGCCGGTCCTGCCCGACGACATTCGAAGAGAGCGCGAAGATCAACGCCAGAATGGCCTCCGACACTGGCCGTCGCACCGCTCCCGGCGTAATCGCCAAGGCGATATCGTTGGCCGTCAGCGCATCGACATCGATCATGTCGTATCCGACGCCCCAGCGCGAAATCAGCGCGGTCCGGGTGATGCCGCTAACGCTCGTGGCCGTAAACTTGAGGGCCAACGCCAGCACGGCGTCGTATTCGTTCAGCGAGCTCGCTGAGACAATACCGCTGGGCTCGGCGGCCATGGGCGTCACGGCAAGGCCGTCGCGGTGGCCGAGCTTGCTCTCCATCTGCGCCTCAAACTTGCCCTTCACTTCCAGGTAAAAGTCGGGAGTGACGCCGACGCGAAAAAGGGAATCCATGCTCTCAGGAATTATATGTCATGCGGCCTAGCGCAACAGCGCGGCGCGGCTGGCGAATTCGAGCAAGGCCGAAGGCAGTACGCCGAGCACCACGGTCGCCGTTGCGGCGGTTACCCAGCCGATCTGCAAACCGGAGCTAGCCGGCTCCAGGTCATTCACGGCTTGGGACGGTTCGTGCGTATACATCACGACAATCACGCGTAAGTAGTAGTAAGCGGCCACGGCGCTATTGAGCAGGCCGAGGACGGTTAACCAAACCATGCCGGCGTCGAGCGCCGCTTTGAAGATATAGAACTTACCGAAGAAGCCCGCCGTCAGCGGTACCCCGATCAAAGAGGTAAAGAAGATGGTCATCACCAGCGCGGCCAAAGGCTGCCGTTCGGCGAGCCCGGCGAAGTCGTCAATGCTCAAATGCTTCTCGCCTTTCGCGGCCACGTAGCTGACGACGGCAAAGGCGCCGACATTCACGAAGGCATAGGAAGCCAGATAGAACATCGCGGCGGCCGTGCCGACGGTGGAATGCGAAGTTACCGCCACCATCACGTAACCCGCGTGCGCAATCGACGAATATGCGAGCAAGCGCTTGATGTTATTCTGCCGCAGCGCGGCGAAGTTACCCACCACCATGGTGGCCAGCGCCGACGTCCAAAAGAGCGGCTGCCATTGATCGGCCACCGAGCCGAAAGCCGTCATAAAGACGCGCAGGAAAATCGCAAAGGCCGTTGCCTTCGGCGCCGCCGACAAAAAGGCACTGACGGGAGATGGCGCACCCTGGTAAACGTCGGGAGCCCAGATCTGGAACGGGGCGGCGGAGACCTTAAAGGCAAAGCCGACAAACATCAACGCCACAGATAAGGCCAACAAACGAGGATTTACTGGAGCCGCGCCCAGCGTGTAGTGAATCACGGACAGGTTTGTGGAGCCGGTAAGTCCATAGATCCAAGCGACCCCGTACAGCAGGAAGCAAGTGGCGAAGGAGCCGAGCAGGAAGTACTTCAGCGCGCTTTCGCTGGACCGCTTGTCGTCCCGCAGAAAGCCAGCGAGAATGTAAGAAGAGATCGAAGAGATCTCCAGGCCGACAAAGAGAATAATCAGCTCATTCGCCGTCGCCATGATACATTGGCCGGCAATCGAAAAGAGTAGCAGGGCGTAGAACTCGCCGTTTTCCTGGCGCTCCCGGACTAAGTAGTCCTGCGCGCAGAAGACCGTGAGGAGTCCCGTACCCGCGACTAACACCGTAAAGAAGGTGCCAAAGCCATCCACCAGCAACATGCCATTGAAGGCTGGGCCAGGATCGCCGTAGGCAATCACCGCGCCGGCCATAGCCAAGGCCAAGCCCAGGATCGCCAGCCAACGCAATTGCGGCTTCTCCCCTTTGCCGTCGCCGGTGAGGGGCTCGAGTAACATCAGCAAGGTGCCGAATAGAGTAAGGATTAATACGGGTAGGACCCGCAGGAAGTCCGCCGGGGTGGGAAAAAGGCTGTTCATTTCATCACCGCCACGCGCGCGGGACCTTCTAACAAATTCAACATCGCTGCATTCGCCGCGGAGATCGGTTCCAACAAACCGCTGGTGAAGATTCCCAGCCACACCATCAGGAAGAGCAGCGGCAATAACACCGCCCACTCCCGCAAGGTTAAGTCAGGGAAATAAGTCGCGACGCCCTCGGAGATCTCTCCGAAGAAGACCCGCTGATACATCCAGAGCATATATACTGCCGAAAGAATCACCCCGAGAGAAGCAAACACGGCCCAGGCGAAACTAGCTTTCGCCGCGCCCTGCAGGATCAAAAACTCGCCGACGAAGTTACCCAGCATCGGCAAACCAATTGAGGCCAGCGCGGTAACCAGGAAGGCAGTCGCCAGCCAAGGTGCGACGCGAGCCACGCCGCCATACTCGCGTATCTCGAGCGTGCCCCGCCGATCCTCCAGGAACCAGACCAGCAGAAAGAGCGCGCCGGTGGAGATCCCGTGGTTCACCATCTGGTACACCGAGCCATCCCAGCCCCAACGGTTGAAGGCGAAGATACCGAGCACGACGAAGCCCAGGTGGGAGATTGACGAGTAAGCTACCAGCCGCTTGATATTCGGCTGCACGATGGCGATCAACGCGCCGTAGATGATACTCACCACGGCCAGCGTCGCTACCCAAGGTGCCGCGTGCTGCGCCTCGCCGGGGAACAGGCCGACGCAAAAACGCAACAGCGAGTAAGTGCCCATCTTCGAGAGCACGCCGGCCAGCATCACTGTCACGGGAGTTGGCGCGGAGGCGTAAGTGTCCGGCAGCCAGGTGTGTAATGGAAAGAGCGGTGTCTTGATGGCGAAGGCTAGGAAAAAGACGAGAAACATCAACCAACGTGCTTCCATCGGTAACGACTTAGTCATTAACGCAAGCCGCGTGAAATCGAAGGTATTGGTTTGCGTGTAGAGATAGATGATCGCGGCGAGCATCAGCACGCTGCCCGTCATCGTGAAGAGGAAGAACTTCACCGCCGCCTTGGCGCGCTTTTCGGTGCCCCACATGCCAATCAGGAACAGGACCGGGACGATCGAGATTTCCCAGAAGACGTAGTAGAGGAAGAGGTCGAGTGAAACGAAGACGCCCAATACGCCAAATTCGAGCAAGAGCAGGAAGGCGTAGTAAAGATTGGCATTGTGCTTCACTTGCTTCCAGGAAGCGAGGATGGAAAGCGGCGTGAGGAGGGCGGTGAGTAGCACCATCCACAAACTAATGCCGTCCACTCCGACATGGAGGTGAATATTCGGGGTGGTGATCCAGACGATGTCACTCTGGTACTGAAAGCCGGTGGGCATCGCCGTCACCATGCCGATGAGGCCGAGGCTCAGTACCAAGGCGAGCACGGCAGTGCCGAGCGCAATGCTGCGAGCCAGCCCATCATGTTCCTTGGGCGCCAGCAGGCACACTAAGAAACCGGCTAGCGGCACTAGAAGCAGCAGAAGTAACGGATTCATCGGGCGCCTCCCGAAAGGATCTGGAAGCCGACTAACGCCGCAGCCGCGCCGACCGCGATCCAAGTGGCGTAAGAGGGAATGTGCCCACCCTGCGCGCGCCGTAGTACGACTCCGACGTTACCAATCGTATTGCCGATTCCTTGTACTAGACCGTCGACCAGATAGTGGTCCACGCCGCGCCAGAGGACCCAAGTCGAGCCGGCTTGGATGGGCCGCACGATGACCGCGTCATAGAATTCGTCGACGCGATACTTGTCGTAGACCAGATGGTAGACCGGGCCCAAGGCCTTGGCGAAACTCTGCGACAGGCCGCGGCTGAACAAATAAACGAAAGCCGCCAGAGCGATGCCGATCAGGCCGGCCGCGACAACGATGAACCCCAGGCTGGAGTGGTCGCCATGTTCCGCGACCTCGGGGCCGATGCTGTGGACCAGATCGCGCACTAAATAGCCGCCTACGGCGCTCAAGAGGCCCAATACCCACAGCGGACCCGTCATCGAGAAGGGAGACTCATGCGGATGTGCCTTACCGCGATACTCGCCAAAGAAGGTCATGAACATCGCGCGTGAAACGTAGAAAGCGGTAAGTCCGGCGGTGACGACGCCAACCCAAAACATCCATTCCGATTTGCCATGGACCGCGATCAGGATTTCGTCTTTACTCATGGCGCCCGAGAACGGAGGTACCCCTGATATAGCCAGCCAAGCTAGGCAGAGAGTAATGAATGTCTGTGGCGTCTTTGATCGCAAACCGCCCATGTTGCGCATATCTTGCTCGCCGTGCAGCGCATGGATCACGCTACCAGCGCCCAGGAAGAGCACCGCCTTAAAGAACGCGTGCGTCGCCACGTGGAAGATGCCGGAGCTATAGGCCTTGGCGCCGCAGGCCATGAACATGAAGCCTAACTGCGAAACGGTGGAGTAAGCAAAGACCTTCTTGATGTCATACTGCGTCATGCCGATGGTGGCGGCAACGACGGCCGTAAGTAGTCCGATGTAACTGACCACATCGAGCGCAAGCGGAGCACGGTCGAAGATGACACTAGCGCGCGCGACGATATAGACGCCAGCCGTCACCATCGTAGCGGCGTGGATTAGGGCCGAGACCGGCGTGGGGCCGGCCATTGCGTCCGGCAGCCACACATACAAGGGCATTTGCGCCGACTTACCGCAAGCGCCCACAAAGATCAACAACGCGATGGCCGTAAGTATTCCCGCGTGCGCCTCCACCGGCATCTTGGCCGCGGCTGCAAAGACTTTCGTGAAATCGAGTGAACCAAACGTCAGCACGATCAGGAACATAGCGAGCGAAAAGCCGAAGTCGCCGATGCGGTTGACGATGAAGGCCTTCTTTCCCGCGTCGCCGGCGAATTTCTCCTTCAGGTAAAACCCGATCAGTAAGTAACTGGCAAGTCCCACCCCTTCCCAGCCGACAAACACTAGCAAGAAGTTCTTCGCCAGCACCAGAGTGAGCATGAAGAACATGAAGAGGTTGAGGTAACTGAAGAAACGCGCGAAGCCTTCTTCGTGGTCCATATAGCCGGTGGCGTAAATGTGAATCAGGAGCCCGACGCCGGTAACGATGAGGAGCATGACGCGGGTGAGCCGGTCGATCATGAAGTCCACGCCGATGTCGAGCGTGCCACTTTGGATCCAGGTAAAGTAGTGCTCGGAGTGAGGCGCGGCGAGGTCACCGAGGGCGGAGATGGTCTTGATGACCCAGAGAAACGAGCCCAGCACGGTGAGAATGGCGATCGCGCTGACGGCTGCCTTGGGTAGCCGGCGGCCGAGGAGACCATTGATAGCGGCGCCAATCAGCGGCAGGATCGGGATGAGCCAAAGACTTTGGGATTCTGTCATGATCTAGTTTTTCAGGCTCGAGACGTCGTCAATTTCGAGCGACATCCGGTGGCGGAAGATAGTAAGAATGATCGCCAAGCCGACGGCGGCTTCAGCGGCGGCGACCACCATCACGAAGAAGGTGAAGAGTTGGCCGTCGATTTTCTTGAGTTCGTAAGAGAAGGCGACAAAACTGAGGTTCACCGCGTTGAGCATCAATTCAATGCACATGAAGACGGTGATGATGTTGCGGCGAATGAGAAAGCCGGCCACGCCCAGCGAAAAGAGAATCGCGCTGAGGACGAGGTACCAACTAACCGGTACTGCATTCGGGAGCATGTTAGTCGATCTCCTTCTTCGCGAGAACCATCGCCCCGATGATCGCGATGAGCACCAGGAGCGAAGTGACTTCAAAGGGCAGTAGGTATTTGGTAAAGAGAAGGCGGCCAACCGGGGCGGGTCCACCCTGCGTGAACGCGCCAAACTGGACACTCGCCGAATTCGGTAGCTCGCGCAGGATGAAGTTCGCGATCAAGCCAAGAAAAACCAGTAAGGCGGGAATGCCGGCGAAGTAAGCGAAGTAACGCGGACGATTGCTCTTCTGTTCGCTACCGGCGTTCAGAAGCATGATGACGAAGACGAAGAGCACCATGATCGCGCCCGCGTAGACGATCATCTGTACTGCTGCCAGAAACTCCGCGCCGAGCATCAGATACAGAACGGCCAGCGCACCCATCACGCCGACCAGCGAGAGGGCGCTGGCGACGGCATGCTTCTGCAGAATGACGCTGAGTCCGCAGAGCACGGCGAAGGTGGCGAGAACCAGGAAGGCGATGACGTCGAGATTGGGTAGAGGGATCATCCGAATAAGGCCACCTTCAAACCAGTCAGCAATAAGCAGCCGAGGGCGACGGGGAACAAGAAGGTCCAGGTGAAGCGCATCAGTTGGTCATAACGGAAGCGCGGCAGTGTGCCGCGCACCCAAATGAAGATGAAGAGCAACAGGCCGACCTTGGCCACGAACCAGAAGACGGGAAAGAGAATCTGGCCTACCACTGGAAAAAACGTAGCGCCGAGGAAGATGGCGCCCAGGCCGAGTGAGAGAACGCCGAAGATGGGAAACGTAAACCGGTCCCAGCGCCGGGCCGGCTGAGTAAGTCCGTGAAAGAGTAAGATGGCGCCGAAGAACCAGAAGAGAGCGGTCGGGACATAGTTCGAGTAAGGGGCAGGGAAGGGAGGATGCCAGCCGCCGAGGAAGATGGTGGTGGCCACGCAGGTGATGGTGACCATGTTGGCGTACTCGGCCATAAAGAACCCGGCAAAGGCGAGGCTCGAATATTCGGTGTGAAAGCCGGCGACTAACTCGTTTTCCGCTTCGGGTAAGTCAAACGGGACGCGGTTGGTTTCCGCGAAAGCGGAAATCAGGAAAACCACGAAAGCGATGAAGAGCAAGGGCGGGGCACTGAAGGCGGTCCAATTCCAGAACCAACCGCCGCCCTGCCGCTCGGCAATCTGGCGCAGGTCCAGGGTATTCAGAACCAATAACGGCGTCGCCAAAGCGATGGCCATGGGTAACTCATAACTGATCATCTGCGCGGAGCTACGCAGGCCGCCCATCAGCGAATATTTATTGTTGGAGGCCCATCCGCCCAAAGCGATGCCATAAACGCCGACCGAGCTAATGGCGAGAATCAGCAAGACGCCGATGTTGAGGCTGGTGAGCTCCAGGTTCGTGCGCACGCCGAAGAGCTCAATGGCCGGGCCGAAGGGAATTACGGCAATCGAAATCAGGGCCAGGGAGACGGCAATAAACGGAGCCAGAATATAGAAGAAGGTATTGACATTGGCAGGGATGACGCCTTCTTTGGTGGCCAGCTTGATGACGTCAGCGAGCGGCTGCAACAGTCCGTGCGGGCCGACGCGTTGCGGACCCAAGCGCAACTGAATGTGCGCGAGGACCTTGCGTTCCACCCACTGCAAGTAGGCCAGCGTCGTCATGAACGCGCCGAAAACTACGACGATCTTAATCAGACTAACGAGAAAATAATCCATGCCTTATACCGGCTTATAGAGCTGGCCTGGCCGTTCCGGCACTGAGTTCAGCACCTGTGAGTATTTCGTAAGCGTACCGGAGGTAAACAACGTATCGCCCGCCGAACGGATGAGTTCGGGCCGGCTGGCGACATTCACCCGGCCATTCACCGGAGAGGTGAGCGCCGCTCCACCGCTGGCTAGAATTGGCATCGTTACATTATAGCCACGCACGTTGCGCCGAATCTCTTCGAGCACAGCGTCGGCGATCCAAATTCCGAGATCGAGGCCCATTTCCTTACCCAGGAGCCCCAGAATTTCGAGATCCGGCTTCGTGCCCATGGTCTTGACGGCGGCGTTGAGCCGTTGCAGTTCGCCGGTGACGTTAGTGACGGTGCCCTTCTTCTCGTAGGCCGAAGCCGCCGGGAAAACGACGTCCGCGGCGGCGGCCGTGGCCGTCAGGAAGAGATCCTGCACGACGACGAAAGGCTTACCGGCCAGCTTCGCGCCCGCGAGCGGATCCGCGCCCACCACCCAGAGCACGTCGAGTTTCGGATCAGCGAGCATCTCGGGCAGCGTCATGCCGGGCTGGCCGGATGCGGCGTAGCCGGGGAGCAACTCGGGTACGAGCCCCATGTCGATCGCGCCGCGCGAATTGGCGTAGTCCACCAGCGCGACGTATTTGACGGGGATGCCGAGCGACTCGCCGAAGTCGACCAGGCGGCGAACCGCGTCGCCTTTGATCGAGTCGCCGAAGAGGATGAGGAGTTCCGGCTCTTTGGCGAGCGCTTCGCGCCAGCTTTCGAGCGCGGCCAGTTCCTCGCCAAAGGGCACACGGGCCTTGGCTACGGCGTAGCTGTCTTCGCGCACCGGGCCGGGCGTCATGGCGTATACGCGGGCCTGGTGATGGCGGAAGTTGCGGCGGAGTTCGTAGGCGAGCAGCGGATGTTGCTGGGCGAGGTCGCTGCCGATGACCAGGGCTGCCTTGGTCTGGTAGAGGTCGGCCATGACGGCCAGTTTGCCGTTCTTGCCGGAAAGGGCGTCGACCAAGGTAACCACGTCGCCGGTGCGCGCGTGGTCGAGGTGATTCGTTCCCAAACCCTGCCGCGCGAATTTCTGTAAGTAGTAATTCTCTTCGTTGCTGGTATGGTTCGACCCCACGACGCCGAACTTACCGCCCGCGGACTTCACCGCGTTGAACTTACTCGCGACGGCGGCCAGAGCCTTCGACCAACTTACCGGTTGTAACTCGCCGTCAACGCGCATCAGCGGCGACTGCAGGCGTTCGGCGTGATGATTGAAGTCAAAACCGAAACGGCCCTTGATGCAGAGGAACTCTTCGTTCAACCCTGAGGCATCGCGATTGTTCGCGCGCATGATTTCGTCGTTGCGGACGCCGAGCGTCGTCTTGCAACCGTTGGAGCAGTGGGCACAGGTAGTGCCGACGTGCTTCATCTCCCAGGGGCGGGTCTTGTAGCGGTAAGTGTGAGAAGTAAGCGCTCCGACGGGGCAGATGTCGATGCAGGCGCCGCACTCGTCGCAATTGAGTTGGTCGCCGAGGTTGGGGGCGATCTCGCTGAGGACGCCGCGATTGACGACGCCGAGGGCGTTGACGCCGTAGCCTTCGTCGCAGACTCTCACACAGCGGTAACAGAGGATGCAGCGGGCGGGGTCGTAGTAGACGACGGGCGAAAACGGCCGCTCTGGCTCATGGTGCTTGATGTCGACGAAGCGGCTTTCGCCCGCGCCGTACTTGAAGACCATGTCCTGCAACTCGCACTCGCCGCCCTTATCGCAAACGGGACAATCGAGCGGGTGATTCACCAGCAGGAACTCAAGCATGGACTTGCGCGCTTCCACCACCAGCGGACTCTCCGTCTCGATCACCATGCCTTCGGTGACGATGGTGGTGCAGCCCGGGAGTAACTTGGGCGAGTTATTCACCTGCACCAAACACATCCGGCAGGCGGCTTGCAGCGAAAAGCCTTCGTAATAGCAGAAGGCGGGAACTTCGATGCCCAATTCCTTGGTGAGGTTGATCAGCAGCGTGCCGGGCTTGGTTTGAATATCCTGCCCGTTGAGCTTGGCATTGATGACGCTAGGTGGCGCGGTAGTAGTGGCCATGAGTTATCCGATGGTGACCAATTCGGCGGAGATTTCCCGCGCTTGGTATGTAGCCAATTTGGTTTCGAACTCCCCGCGGAACTTCTTGACGATGGAGCCCGTGGGCCAGGCGGCGGCGTCGCCGAGGGCGCAGAAGGTACGGCCGAACATATTCTTCGCTAACTCGCCGACTAAGTCGACGTCTTTCATGCTACCTTCGCCACGGTCCAGGCGCTCGAGAATCTTCTTGAGCCAAGTGGTGCCTTCGCGGCAAGGGATACACCATCCGCAGCTTTCGTGCTGATAGAAGCGGATGATGCGCAAGGCGTAAGAGACGATGTCTGCGGTGTCGTCGAGAACGACGATGCCTCCGGAGCCGGCCATAGTGCCGGCCTTGGCCAACGAGTCAAAGTCGAGGCCGACGTTGCACTCTTCGGGCAGCAGGATCGGCGAGGAGGAGCCGCCGGGCTGGACGGCCTTCAGGGTGCGGCCAGGACGTAAACCACCGGCCACTTCGTTGATCAGGAACGGCAAGGTGGTGGAGAGCGGCAGCTCATAAACACCCGGACGCTGCACGTGGCCGGAGATACACATCAGGCGCGTACCACCGCTCTTTTCCGGGCCATGCTTGGCGAATTCGGCGGCGCCGTCGCGAATGATGTGGGTGACGGCGCAGAAGCTCTCGACGTTGTTGAGCAACGTGGGCGACTGGTAAAGCCCGTGGGTGGCGGGGAAGGGCGGCTTCAGGCGAGGCGTACCGCGCTTGCCTTCGAGCGAGTTGAGCAAGGCGCTTTCCTCGCCACACTCATAGGCGCCGGCGCCCGAGTGAACGTGTAAGTCAAAATCCCAACCGGTGCCCTGAATGTTTTTACCCAGGAAATTGTGCTGGTAGGCTTCGGCGATGGCGGTTTCGAGAATCGAAATCAAATAACGATACTCGCCGCGAACGTAAATATAGCCTTTATTCGAATTCATGGTAAAGCCAGCGATGGCGATACCTTCGATGAGACTATGGGGATCGTTCTGGATGAGTAAGCGGTCCTTGCAGGTGCCGGGCTCGCTTTCGTCGGCGTTGCAGACGATGTATTTGGGCTTGGGCGAGGTGCGTGGGATGAAGCTCCACTTCATGCCGGTGGGGAAACCGGCGCCGCCGCGGCCACGCAGGGCGGAGGCTTTCACTTCATTGATCACCGCGTCGGCGCCCATGGCGATGGCTTTTTTCAGGCCTTCATAGCCCTGGTGCGCCAGCGACACGTCGATGCGAAACGAATTCTCGACGCCGAAACGGCGGGTGAGAATCTTCACTTCATGCGGACTCGGTTGGTTAAACACGCCCTAACCCTTTCCTTTAATTTCGGCAATGATTTCGTCAAAACGCGCCGGGGTGACGTGGTGGTGGAAGTCGTAGTTCACCTCAATGGCGGGGGCCCACGAACAGGCGCCCATGCATTCCACTTCTTCGATGGAAATCAGGCCGTCTTTCGACGTCTGCTTATTTCCCAAGTGGAGCGACTGGCACGCATGCTGCCACAATTCCATGCCGCCGGCGAGCATACAACTAATATTGGTGCAGACCTGAACGTGGTACTTACCCAGCGGCTGCTTGCGCAGCATGGAATAAAAGCCGACGACCTCTTCCACCTGCAAGTATTCGACTTCGGCGCGGCGGGCGATCTCTTCCATCAATTCGCGGGTGATGATGCCGGTCTCGTCCTGCGCGAAGATGAGCATCGGAATCACGGCCGAGCGCTTGCGGCCCTCGGGGTAAGCATCGAGAATTTTCTGCCAGCGCGCCTCGGTGGTGGCGGATAGGGATAGGCTCATCGGTCGACGTCTCCCAGGACGAAATCCATGCTGCCGAGGCCGGCGATGGAGTCAGCGATGAGGCCGCCTTCCACCATGGCGGGCAAGGCTTGTAAGTTGCCAAAGCTGGGCGTGCGCATGTGGACACGGTAGGGCTTCGAGCCGCCATCGCTGACGATGTAGTAAGCGAGTTCGCCGCGGGGCGATTCGACGGCGACGTAAGCCTCGCCTTTTGGCACGGCGAAGCCTTCGGTGACGATCTTGAAGTGGTAGATGAGGGCCTCCATTTGGGTCTTCATCTTCTCGCGGTCCGGCAGCATCACCTTCGGCGCTTCGGCTTTAAAAGGACCCTCGGGCATGCCGTCGAGCGCTTGCGTAATGATGCGCGCGGACTGGCGCATCTCGTCCATGCGCACCTGGTAGCGCGCATAAACGTCGCCTTCCTGGCGCGTGGGAATGTCGAAATCGAAGAGTTCGTAGCCCGAGTAGGGCTCGCTCTTGCGGATGTCCCAGGCAAGTCCCGCGGCGCGGATCATGGGCCCAGTGACGCCCAGGTCAAGCATGTCGTCGAGCGGAATGTAGCCGACGCCTTGGGTGCGATTCTTCCAAATGGGATTCTGGTCGAGCAGGTTTTCGTACTCGTCTACCTTTGACGGGAACGCATCGATAAACTTGCGGATGGTATCCAGGCCGCCGCGCGGATGATCGAGAGCCAAGCCGCCGATGCGGATGTAGCTGGTCATCATGCGCTGTCCGGAGAACATTTCGAAGATACGCAAGATGTCTTCCCGCTCGCGCATGCAGTAAAAGAACATGCTCATGGCGCCGATATCGAGGGCATGGGTGCCTAGCCAGACCAGGTGGCTATTCAGGCGCGTCAGTTCGGCCATCAGCACGCGCGTATAGTTGGCGCGGGCGGGGATTTCGAGGCCCAGAAGCCTTTCCACGGTGAGCGCGTAGCAAAGGTTGTTCGAGAGATTGGCCAGGTAGTCGACGCGATCGGTCAGCGGTGTGCCCTGGGCGTAGAACTTGGCCTCGAACTCCTTTTCGATGCCGGTATGCAGGTAGCCGATGTCGGGGGCCGCGGTGAGGATGGTTTCGCCGTCGAGTTCGAGCACGATGCGCAAGACGCCGTGCGTGGACGGGTGCTGCGGACCCATGTTGAGGGTCATCTTGCGTGTACTGCCGGTTTCGGGTGAAGCGATGAGAGTCTCTTCCATTTGGTTAGCCCTCCTGATAGCTGTATTTGTGGCCGTGGACGGGGAAGTCCTTGCGCAAGGGATGGCCCACCCAGCCTTCGGGCATCATGATCCGGCGCAGGTTTGGGTGATTGCGGAAGTGGACGCCGAAGAGGTCAAAGACTTCGCGCTCGTACCAGTTGGCGCTGCGCCAGATGCCGGTCACGGAGTCAACTTCGGCGGCGTCCGACGGGAGGCTCACCTTCAGGCGGAGGCGGCGATTATGGACAATGGAATGAAGCTGATAGACGACTTCGAAGCGGGGTTCGCGGGGATGCCAGTCGACGCACGTGACGGCGCTCAGGCGCGCGTAGCCTTGTTGCTCTTTGAGGTACCTGGCGAGGGTGAGGAGTTCGGTGGGCGGTACGCCGAGGGTGACTTCGCCATGGGCCTCGACTCCACAGGCGATGGCCTCCGGGAGGACTTCGACGGCGGCGGCGACGTCGGGCCGGGCCAATGCGGACTCAGTAATCATCGGTTGCGCCTCTTTCTTTGGCCTAAAGTCACTGGCGCTCAACCACTTCTAGATCGTCGCGCAGCATCAAGGCCAGGGCCGTGGGCGGCTTGTGGGCCTTGCTCGTTTCGGCCTGGGTCCAATCGAGCGCCCCTTTCTTCCAGATGTAGAAGAAGCCCGCCAGAATCAAAACTACGAAAGAAACCATTTCGAACCAGGCGAAGAGCTTGAGTTCGCGGAACACGACGGCCCAGGGATAGAGGAATACCGCCTCAATGTCGAAGAGGATGAACAACATGCCCACCAGGTAGAACTTGACGCTGAAGCGCTCGCGGGCATTGCCCGTGGGGACGATGCCGCACTCGTAGGGCATCTCCTTAACGCGATTCTTCACCTTCTTGCCGATGAGGAGTCCGGCGGCGACCATGCCGCCTGCCACCAAGCCAGCCAAGAGGATCTGGATCAGGACGGGAAAATATTGTTGCGCTAGGCTTTCTGGCATGTTCGATCGAGGCTTTTTTCGTGAGGATGCCCAGGATGGATGCCCCAACGAGTAATTCCCAATATAATTGGGTCTGGAAGGGGGTGTCAAACCCAACTTCTTACAAATACATGTCGAATCAAATCAAGACTATATGGGTCGTATTGAACGGCGAGCGCCGGGAAGTGCCGGAAGGCTTAACAATTGCAACATTCCTGAGCCACTTGGGGCTGCCGGAAGGACGCGTGGCCGTGGAATTGGACCGGCAAATTGTTCGCAAAACAGATTGGAATTCTAAGCTGGTGGCCGAAGGCGCCCAGGTGGAGGTGGTGCATTTCGTCGGTGGGGGACGGGCCTAACGCCGCATGCTGGCGTGGCCTTGGACGGTCACGGGGCTGCCGAAGACGTTCAGCACCGGCTGGAAGCCGAGGCTGACCTGGACGTCGATGCGGGAGGGGGCGAGGGTCGTCTCGACGTTGACGGAGTCCTCGGGGAGCCCGGCGGCGAGCGAGCGGACGTATTTGGTGACCGCCGCGGGATCGAGCTTCGTATGGCCAGCTTTGAGAGATGCCCAGCGAGCGCCTTCGCGGGCCAGGTAGGGCATTAGGTTGGTGGCGTAGACGTAGCGGCCGAGGTCAGCGATGGCGAGCAGGGTGAGCATCAGGACGGGCAGCACCAGGGCCACTTCGAGAATGCCACTGCCTTTGCGGCTTTTAGTTGATGCGGACAACGGCGGCCTCCCCTACGTGCGCCGGAAAGGCTCCGGCGGGATAACGGAACATCGGATTCATGGGTAGCGTGACGCGGACGCGCACATAGCTGGCGGCTCCGGGGCAACTGGCTGGATAGGCCTGCTCGGTCTGAGTGTTGGCGCACTCGGAGAAGCGCTCCACTAGCACCTGCTTCCTGGTGCCGGGGTCCTGCGCTTCAATGGCGGACTCGACTTCGCCGATGGCGGCCGACCAGTCGGAGCCGGCGAAGCGTTCGGGGTTGAGAATCACGACTTGGGCCCCGGCGCGGGCGGCATTGCCGGCCAAGAGGTTGGTGGAGAAGATGCGGCCGTAGTCGAAGACGCCCATGATGATGACCACCAACACGGGGAACGCGAGGGCGGTCTCCAGTAGCGCGTTGCCTTTTCTGCGATTCATTCGCCGAGTTCCGCGCGCTGGTTGCGCTTGCGCGCGACGGCGCGAGCCTTCACCTCGGCGGTGGGCATGTGGAAGATGCGGAAGAAGGACGTCGGTACGCTTTGGGAGATGGTGACCTCAACGGCTTCGTTGTCGCCGCGGAAATCGCCGTATTGAGGTGGCGTGTTCACCGAGACCTGCACGGTGTTGTTCGCGTGAGCAAAGCCATTCAGCCGGGCGACAGAACGGGCAGCGTCGGGCGCAGCCTCGCCACGGGCGGTACCCATGGCTCCCGCCAGCGCCGCCGTGTCGGCGGCCGTCTGCATGCGGCTCTTCACGCCCGCGAGGTAACCGGCGTCCATGGCCAGGCCGAGGAAGCCGACGAGAACCACGATCATGGCCCCGGTGGCCAGGAGTGCGATGCCTTTGCGTGCTTTGCTCTTCACCCTTGGTACATCGGTACCGGGCCGGAAATCCTGTAGCCCCCCGCGAAGGCGGGGAGCCACTTTTTGCCTGGGCCGGGACGCAAAAAGGCCCGCCGTTGCCGGCGGGCCTTCTCGAAACTGCGATGGGCGAGTCGGTTAGAACTGGAGCCGCAGGCCCATGGTGATGATGCGCGAGCCGTTCTGGGGAGCCGTGGGGCGTCCGAAGTTGGCGTTGCCGATGGTTCCCACCACACCACCGAAGTTGGTGCGGTTGAAGATATTGAAGCCGTCCATGCGCCAAGTGAGCACGATGGGGTTCTTGTCGTTCTCCCAAAGCGTGGTGCGCTTGACAATGGCCAGGTTCTCCGAGAAAACGGCCGGCTGCCGGAAGTCGTTCTGGTAGAAAGCTCCGGTACCCAGCGTGTATTGGGGAGCGGCGGCGAAGGCCCCGGCGTTAAAGAAACGCGTTGAGGGGTCGTTGGGATCCAGCGTTGTCCGGTCGATTCCCGTGCGAATTGCGGTGCCCGTGAGGTTTGCCTTGGTGAGGGGCGCGAACAGGACACCGTTGCCGAGCGGGTTGCCTGGCGTGGCCAACTGCAGGAGCGTACCCTTGCGATATACCTGGGCACTGGCAATCGTCCAACCGCCGGCCAGCGTGCGGCCGATCTTGTTGTTGGTGTTCAGATACTTACGACCCTTGCCAAACGGAAGGTCGAAGGTGCTGAGGACGTTCAACACGTGGGGGATGTCGAAGGGCATGAAGCTCTTCGAATCGGGCAGGTTGTAGTAATCCTGCGGGGAACCCTGGCCGCCCTGTTGGCTGAAGACCTGGCGGAAGTGGCCGTAGCCCAAGCTCTTGGACCACGTGTGGTTCACCTGCAACTGGTAGGAGCCGAAACGGCGTTCCAGCTTGGTCTGCAAGGCATCGTAGTAGCTGCGGCCATAGCCCGCAAAGAGGCTCGATACCGAGAGGTATTGCGGGAAAGGCCGCAAGGATTGGGCTACGCTTAGGTTGCCCGGGAAGTTGGCGAACGGAGCGCGGAAGCCCGCCGCCGCCGCCGCTGGCGAGTCAATGCGCGCGCCTAGCAGCGTACCGCGGCTCAGCAGGCTGGAAGGCAGTTGGTTCAAGTCGATGGTCGAGTTGAGCCGCGTGCCGCGATTGCCCTGATAGGCGACGTCGATTAGGAAGCCCTTTACCTCATGCTGAATGTTGAGGCTCCAGTTGTAGATCCGGCCGGCTTGGCCAGCGGTGGGGCCCTGATACTGCACGCTCTGGAAGTTCACGATCGTCGGATCGATGATGGGGGGAGGACGATAGCCGGCTTGTACCGGAATGCCGCCGTCCCAATTCAGCACCTGATTGATGCCATCGCTTTGCAAGTCGTTGCTGCCCGAGAAGCCGGCGCGGCAACCGCAACCGCCGCTCGACAGGCCCTGGTAGTAGATCGACCAGCCGCCGCGGATGACGGTCTTCGAACCCACTTGATAAGCAAAGCCCAAGCGGGGTCCGACGTTCGAGTAGTCGTTGGGATAGAAACGGCGCTGGCCCGTACGGCCCGGTCCAACACCGGAGAAGACCAGAGCGCCCGCACGGCCACCAGCACCCGGATTCGGAGTGTTGATGTCCACGTGCGAATAGCCGTTACCGCCGGGGACGTGCCAACCGATCGGCACTTCGTAGCGGAAGCCCAGGTTCAAGGTCAGCTTCTTATTGACGCGCCAGTTGTCCTGGAAGTAGAGCGAGGTGTCGTAGTAGACGGTAGTATCGAACAGAACCGGAGGCACGATGTTCGAGACCACGTCGGCCGTACCCAACAGCATGCTGGCAAACTCGTGGCCACTGGAAGTAAGTGCCGTGGGCAACGCGGTCTGAGCGCGGTTGAAGACGTAGCGGCCATTGGTGCCGGCCAGGTCCGCGCCGAAAGTGGTGTACCGGCGCCAGTTGCCGCCGAACTTGAACTCGTGGTTGCGCTTCAGCCAGGTATAGCCTTGGCTCACCCACCACTGACGGTTGAATTGCAGACCATTGGCGACCTTGCCGTCCTGCACGCCATAGGGCGACAGGCCCGCGGCGCCGTTAAACTGAATGCGTGGCGTGGCGTCAGAGTCACCGGAAAGGCCGGCGAAGCCCAGCTTGCTGCCGAAGCCCTTCTGGAAGGGGTTATCCCAGGTTTGGCGGGTGATAGAGAAGCCGTAGGTGGTGTGCATCAAAAGGTTTGGCTTGATGCTCAAATCATGATTGATGCGGTGATTGTAAGGTTTCTGGTCATTCTGGAGGCCATTGCCGAGCGCGCCCGCGAAGTTCGAGAGATCGGTCTGGGTCTGCACTTCGTTCGAGAAGAAGTAAGAGACGCGATTGTTGTCGGAGAAGGCATGATCGAACTTCAGGCTCCAGATGGTGCGTTCGAATGGACTCTGATTGACGAAGTCGTAGTTCGCGGCAAGCGCGGGCCGGGTGGGGTCCGGAATGAGCGGAATCACATTGCGGGACAACCGGCTAAAGCGCGACACTGGGATGGTGTTGTTCGGAAACGGCGTGCGCAGGTTGCCTTCGGTGGTGGCTGGATCGTAGATCACCGGGACGCCGGCTTGGGAAAAGTTGCCCTGTTTCATAGCGGCCGTGGGCACCGTGAGGAGAGGGAAGCTAATCGTGGCCGGACGCAGATCCTTTGTATAGGTGAAGTACCAGAAGGTCTTGTTGCGGCCGTCGTACACTTTCGGAATAAACACAGGTCCGCCAGCCGAACCACCGGTTTCATTGAAGCGTTCCTTGGGGCGGAAATTGTTCGCCGGGTTCGTGCTCGCGTTGCGCGCCCAGGCATTGGCGTTCCAGATATCGCGGCGCATGTTGTGGAAAGCCGCGCCGTGGAACCAGTTCGTGCCCGAACGGGGAACGTAGATCTCGATACCGCCGCCGACACGGCCGTACTCGGCCGAGTAGTTCGATTGCAGCATCTTGAACTCCGAGAACATTTCGGCCGAGGGGAAGTTGAACACCGCGCTCGACTCAACATTGAGTGCGCTGGCGCCGTCAATCAACACTTCCTGTGCACGACCGCCGGAGCCAGATACGCTTTGCTCGCCGTTAGCGGTGACGCCCGGCATGTAGCTAACGAACGCGCGCGGATTGCGAATACCACCCGCGAACAGGGGCAGGTTATCCATCATTTTCACCGAGATGTTCTGGCCTCGCTCAGCCGAGGACGTCTCAAGTTGCGGCGCTTCGGCCGTCACACTGACGGTCTGCTGAACGTCGCCAATTTCGAGCTTCAGATCGAGGTCGAGCCGTTGCGCAATGCGAATTTCGATGTTGCCTCGGCTCACGCGCTTAAAGCCCGTCTTTTCGGCGCTGATGACGTACGGGCCTGGAAGGAGGGTCGGAAATAGGTAGAGGCCAGAATCGGAGGATACCGCCTTAGACTCTTGCCCCGTGGATTCGTTCTTGGCGGTGAGGTTCACGCCTGGCACTACCGCGCCATTCGCATCGGACACCAGTCCGCCAATTGAACCCGTTGCAGTTTGGCCCCAACCCAGCGACATGCTGAATAGCAGGCCAAGCAAAACCGACGTGGTTTTCTTGATCATTTTTAAGCTCCCTGAATTCTCGCTGTCTGATTTTTCATCAACCGCGAATTGCTGTGGCATAGTACGCCACAGGTTAGTCGATTATACATCAAAAGTTAACTTTTCCTGGCTGTCAATGGCCGTGCAAGCGTTTTCATGTCTAGGACTCCGGCGACCTGGCTGAGGCTGCTAGTAGACTAAGAGTTGTGGATCCCATTGTTCCCCTTACGCTCGAAGGCTCCAGCGTCCTTCACCAGATGATGCGGCTGCGTTGGCCGGCTTGGCGGGGCTTGGCGGCCTCCGAGCGGGCGTCGATTCTGGCTGAGGCCAGCGATTGGCTCTCCGCCAACCCCCAGACGGCGGTCTTCTCCATGCTGGGCCATAAGGCCGACCTCATGCTCATCCACTACCGTCCCGGCTTTGACGCCCTCAACGCCGCCGAACTTGCTCTGGCCCGCCTCCGGCTGAACGACTACCTGGAACCCATGACCTCTTACCTCTCGGTGGTGGAGTTGGGCTTGTATGAGTCCACCGGGAAGATCTACAAGGAACTCACCGAAAAAGGACTCCTGCCGCATACTCCCGAGTGGAACGCGGCCATGGAAGAGACGTTGGACCGGCAGCGCAAGGCGATGGCCGTCCGCCTTTATCCCGAGTTTCCTCCCACCAAGTACGTCTGCTTTTATCCGATGGACCGCCGCCGCGGCGAAACCAAGAATTGGTATCAGGTCCCCTTCGCGGAACGGGCGCACATGATGCATGACCATGGCATGATCGGCCGGCGCTACGCGGGCGAGGTGAAGCAGATCATCTCGGGCTCCATCGGTTTCGACGATTGGGAGTGGGGCGTCGATCTCTACGCCGACGATCCGCTAGTCTTCAAGAAGCTGATCTACGAAATGCGGTTCGATCCCGTGTCGGCCATGTACGCCCTCTTCGGCACCTTCTACGTCGGCCTGCGCGTGCCGGCCACGGAACTGGCGGGTTTGCTGGGATGAACGGCGAACGAACCACCGGCCGCAACAAGGCCGACCTGCCCAAGCCGAAGAAGAGCACCGGCGAGCAACTGCGCGACGTCTGGCCCGATATCCGCGACCTCATCCGGCCCCGCCGCAAGATCCTCGGCTTCGGGCTCCTGCTGATGATCACTGGCCGTGTCGCGGGCCTGGTGATGCCGTACTCGACGAAGTTTCTGATCGACGACGTGATCGGCAAGCGGCAAGCAGAACTGCTGACGCCCTTGGCGCTCATTGTGCTGACGGCCACCATCATCCAGGGCATCACTTCGTTTACGCTGACGCAGTTGATCTCGAAAGAGGGGCAGCGGCTGATCGCGGAGATGCGCAAGAAGGTGCAGGCGCACGTGGGGCGGCTGTCGCTCAACTACTTCGACGCCAACAAGAGCGGCGTACTGGTGTCGCGCATCATGAACGACGTGGAAGGTTTGCGCAATCTGATGGGCACCGGCCTGATTGAGTTCTGCGGCGGCCTGCTGACGGCCTTTGCGTCGCTTTTCATCCTGCTGCGCATCAGCTGGGTGATGACGGCGCTGGCGCTGCTGGTGGTGGTGCTCTACGCGGCCGTCCTGCAAAAGGCCTTCGCCCACGTGCGGCCCATCTTCCGCGAGCGCGGCAAGATCACCGCCGAGGTAAATGGCCGCCTGACGGAGAGCCTGAGCGGCGTCCGCGTCGTGAAGGGCTACCACGCCGAGGACCGCGAGGAGAAGACCTTCGCCACCGGCGTGGACCGCTTGCTCGACAACGTCTTTCAGTCGCTCACGGCGATTTCGACGATGAGCCTGTCCGCGACACTGCTGATGGGCCTGGTGGGTGCGCTGGTGATGTACATGGGCGCGCGCCAGATCTTCGCGGGTGAACTGTCGCTGGGCGGCTTTGTCACCTTCACCGCTTTCCTGGCCTTCCTGGTGGCGCCGGTCTTCCAGATTGTGGGCATCGGCACGCAACTCACCGAAGCGATCGCCGGCCTGGAGCGGACGCGCGAAGTGCTGCGCGAAACGCGTGAGGACCAGGATCCGCGGCGCACGGAGCAGATCGGGCCCATCGACGGTCGCGTGGTGTTTGAAGACGTGCGCTTCTCGTATGAGGCCGGCAAGGAAGTGCTGAAGGGCGTCAGCTTCGACGCGCGGCCGGGGACGTCGACGGCGCTGGTGGGGCCGTCTGGGTCCGGCAAGTCGACTATCATCGGCCTGGTAGCGGCGTTTTATGTGCCGGAGTCCGGCCGGGTGACGGTGGACGGGCATGACTTGTCGAAGATCCGGCTGAACGGCTACCGGACGCAGATTGGCGTCGTGCTGCAGGAGACGTTTCTCTTCGACGGCACGATTCTGGATAACATCGTCTTCTCGCGGCCCAACGCGACGCGGGAAGAAGCGCTGGAAGCCTGCCGCATCGCCCGCGTAAACGAGTTCGCCGAGAAGTTCGCGGACGGCTACGAGACGATTGTCGGCGAGCGCGGCGTGAAGCTCTCCGGTGGTCAGCGCCAGCGCGTCTCGATCGCGCGCGCGATCCTGGCCGATCCGCGCATTCTGATTCTGGACGAAGCGACGTCGAGTCTAGACTCCGAGAGCGAAGCCTTGATTCAAGCGGGCCTCGAGTTCCTCATGAAGGGCCGGACCACTTTCGTCATCGCCCACCGCCTATCGACGATCCGGCGCGCGGATCAGATTCTGGTGGTGGAAGCCGGCGAGATCGTCGAGCGCGGGAATCACGAAAGCCTCTACGCGGCCGGCGGCCGCTACTTTGACCTTTACACGAAGCAGCACGGCGTGATGGCGAACCTGTTTCTCGCTCCCGGCGAGGGCGACACGGTTCCCGACCCGGCGACGGCTTAGCGCGCGGTCGGGGCTCGACCGTAAAAACAGTCTCGCACCCCGCTCCCCAAATTATTTTGGCCGCTTTCCTGCCACCCTTGCGCTTAGAGAGTGGACAAGGCTAGAATGATGACCCAGGAAGCAAACCACATTACGGCGGCGAGTTTGCGGCGTCTCCTGAGCGGCAAAGCTCTCGGTTCCCACTCTCGACCCATGAAACCCTTGCCGCCGGATCGCTGGGCCCGGATCAGCGAACTTTATCATCACGCGCTGGAACTGCCACCCGCTGAGGTGCCCGCCTACCTGGCGGCGCAGTGTGGACCGGACGCCGAGTTGCGGGCCAAAGTAGAAGAGCTGCTGCGCGAGGCCGACGAGACGCATTCGCTGGTCGCGCTGCCCATGGTTGCGCCTAGCGGCCTAGCTCCGGGCGCCCATTTGGGCCACTACGAGATTCTGGCCAAGCTGGGCGAAGGCGGTATGGGGGTCGTGTATAAGGCGGTTGATCGCCGTCTGGGCCGCACCGTGGCCCTGAAGGTGTTGCTGCTGCACCACGCGACCGAGCAGGACCGGCATCGCTTTGCCCGCGAGGCCCAGGCCGCTTCCGCCTTGCATCACCCCAACATCGTCACCATCTACGAATACAACACCGACTTCGCGCAGGACTTCATCGCCATGGAGTACGTGGAAGGCATGACCTTGGCCAAGGTGCTCGAAAAGAAGTCCGCACACTTCGCCCAACTTCTGGACTATGCCCGGCAAACCGCCGCCGCGCTGGCCAAGGCGCATGCCGCGGGGATCGTCCATCGCGACCTTAAGCCGGGAAACATCATGGTCACCCCGGAGGGAGTCGTGAAGGTGCTCGACTTCGGCATCGCCAAGCAGACCACGCTGGTGCCGCACGAAGACGACGCCACCGTCACCCTGGCGCTGACGCAGGTGGGCGCCGTGCTGGGCACGCCGGCGTATATGTCGCCGGAGCAGGCCATCGGCGAGCCGGTGGATGCGCGTAGCGACATCTTCTCCTTCGGAGTGCTGCTTTATGAGATTACGGCGGGCCGGCGCCCCTTCCAGGGCAAGAACGCGCAAGCCACCCTGAATCAGGTCGCGACGTTGCAGCCGGCGCCGGTGCGCGAGGCCCGTCCCACGTCGCCGCGCACGCTCGGCACACTGATTGGGCAATGCCTGGAAAAGAGCCGAGAGCAGCGCCTGCAGTCGATGCAGGAGGCCGCCGAGCAGCTGGGCGGCATCATTCAAGGGCTGGATCGTCCCCCGGCGTCGCGCCGCTGGTGGCTTCTGTTGCTGGCCTTGCTGCCCGTGGCTTGGTACTTCCGGCCGGCGCCGGAGTTGCGGACGCTCACCTACGCGATTGAGAGCGATCCGCCGTCGGCCAACGGCGTCTACCGTGGCGGAGGTAAGTTTCGCTTGCGGCTCACGTCGCCGCAATCCGGGCACCTGTATCTGCTCAGCGACGGGCCGGACCAGACCGGTACGCCGCGCTTGTTCGTCCTGCAGCCCGGATCTAGGCCGAAGCCCAACGAAACTACCGTGACGGGCTGGTTCGTGTTTGACCAGAACCCCGGCACGGAGCGGCTGTGGCTGGTGTGGGCTGGTGAGCCGGTGCCGGAACTCGATCAAGCGGTGCGCGTGGCGGTCCGCGCCCGCTTGGACGATCCGCCGCTCACTCAGACTCTGCGAACTTTGCTGGCCGCTTGGCGGCCGGCCATCACGACGAGAGAGGCTGGCGCCTGGGGGATCCGCTTGCGGACCGCCGCGCCGGTGCTGGCTGAAGCCGTCGAATTACAACACCAGTAAGAGAAAGAAGGTACTCCATATGCCACTCCAAAAATTTCCGACGATCAAGATACGCGGCGTGATAGCGGGCCAGGTGGACTTTGACCCGCCGACCGATCAGGCCGGCAATCGCAATTTCAGATTCACGCCGGCCGGCGCCACGCAGCCGCAGCCGCCGCAGTCCGTGCTGGTGACGCGCTTGGGCAACGTCCGCACGATCACCAGCAATCCGCCCTTTACGCTGATGGCGAATGGTGTCATCTACGATTCGCTCTCCGGGTCAATCAACATTCCGGCCAAGTCGGCCTCGGGGCAACTGCATGTGCAGGGTACGCCTCCGGCCGGTCCGGAGGATCAGGTGAACTGGAGCTCGGACGACGTCGTTACGCCCATTGCCGAGGAAGAGGAAGCGGTTTCGGCGGCCAGCGCGGGAGGCCAGGCACCGGCCTACAAGTAAGATGCGCTGGCTCGTCCTATCGACGTTGTTCGCGCTGAACGCACTGGCCCAGCCGGAGTCGTTCACGCTCGCGGCCGGGCAGTTCCTCCACTTCGAGGTGCGGCCCGGCCAGGCGCCTTTGCGCGTAGCCTGGCTCGACCCGGCAGGCCAGACGCATCCTCTCCCGGACTGCCCCTTCGATGCCCTCGCGCGCTTCGAAGGGGCTATTGTCGCCGATGTGGCCGGCCTCTATCGGGTGGAAGTGCAGCCCGCGGGCGCGTATCAACTGCGTGTGCTGGCTTCGCGTCCGGCGACGGCGGCGGATCGCGACCTGGTAACGGCGCTGGCCTGGTTCGACGACGCGGACCGGGACCGGCTTCGCCATACGCCCGCCGCGCGGCAGGCCGCCTTGGCGCAGTACACGAAAGCAGCTGGAGCGTTTCGCTCCGCCGGCCGCGCCTATCTGGAGTCCAAGGCGGCCTATCTTTCAGGTGCCGTGAAGGCCGAGTCCGGAGACTTTGCGGGGGCGCGCGACACCTTCACCACGGTGGCCGCCTCGCTGGAGCAACTCGGCGAACGTACCGGCCAAGGCGCGGCGTTAAATTTCTTGGGGGGTATGCTCGACGTGCTGGGTGAGCCGCAGGCGGCGCTGGCGGCCTTTGCCCAGGCGGAGAGCCTCTTTACGGATCCGCTGCGGCAGGCCCAGGTGCTCACCAATACGAGTAAAGTGCAGGCCAATCTCACCAATTGGCAAGCCGCGCTTGATGGCTATCGCCGCGCGCTGGCGTTGGTGCGCCATGCCGGCGGGGCAGCGGGCATGGAGGCCAACATCCTGCACAATCTGGCCGCCGCGCATGCGATACTCGGCGACTTTGACCAGGCCCTTCCGCTCTTTGAACAGGCTGTCCCGTTACGCCGCACCGCGAAGGATCAGCGCGGCGAGGCCAATTCGCTTACCAGCCTGGGCCGCACGCAAGCGTTGCTGAAGCGGCCGGCCAAGGCGCTCGAATACTATGCCCAGGCGCTGATTCCGTGCCTGGCCGTCGGCGACCGCCGGAGCGAGTCCAGTATCCGCGCCGCCATGGGCCTGGCCTACGCTGAACTCGGCCAGGCCGAGCTCTCTCGCGAGAACTTCGCGAAGGCCCTGGAACTGGCGCGCGCGGCGCAAGACAAACGCGGCGAAGCGATTGTACAGATGCAGACGGCGCAGGCTGCCCTGATGACAGACCCTACGTCGGTGCCCGCCGCGGCGCAGGCCGCGCTCGCCGGCTACCGCTCCTTCGGGGATCGCGACGGCGAGGCCAAGGCGCTCGACCTGCTCGCTCGCGCCGCCGCCGCCCGCGCGGACCTTCCCGCCGCCCGAGCCTTCGCCGAGGAGGGCCTGCGCGTCACCGAAGGCAATCGCGCCCGCACCGAAAGCCAGCAACTGCGCGCCAGCTACTTTGCGACGCGCCAGGAGAGCTACGGCTTCTACATCGACCTCTTGATGCGCCAAGGCGAGATGACCGCGGCCCTGGAAGCGAGCGAACGCGCCCGCGCGCGGAGCCTGGTGGAACGGCTCACCGAGAGTGGCGTCGACCTGCGCGCCGGCGTCGACCCGGCGTTACTCGAACGCGAACGGACGCTGGCCGGCCAACTGGCCGCGAAGTCCACGCGGACCCCGACGCCGGTGCTGCTCAACGAGATTCGCACCCTCGAACGCGACCTCGAAGAGGCGCAGACACGGATTCGTTTGGCGAGTCCGCGTTATGCCTCCGTGACGCAGCCGAGTCCGCTGCGGCTGGCCGGGATCCAGGGTCTGCTGGATGACGAAACCCTGCTGCTCGAATATGCGCTGGGCGAGCCGCGCAGTTATCTGTGGGTGGTGGGCAAACAGTCCTTGACGGGGCATGTGCTGCCGTCGCGGCGCGTGATTGAGGAGCAGGTGGCGCGGGTCTACGCGTTGATCACCCAGCGCGATGACGCCGCCTTGCCCCAGGCCACCCGCGAGCTACGCGCCATGATTCTCGGTCCGGCCGCGTTGAGCGCCCAGCGCCTGGCCACCAAGCGCTTGGCGATCGTGCCGGACGGCGGTCTGCAGCGCCTGCCCTTCTCGCTCCTGCTCGTCGACACCCACGAAACGGTCACCTTGCCTTCGGCCAGCACGCTGGCCGTGCTGCGGACGGAACTCGCCGGGCGCACCGTGGCGCCGAAGCAACTGGCCATCTTCGCCGATCCGGTCTTCGATCGCGACCAGACGCCCGCGCCGGCTCGGATTCTTGAGCACCTGAACGGCGAGCCGGGCGTGCGTCCGCGCATTCCGCGTTTGCCTTACACGCGCCAGGAGGCGGGCGAGATTCTAAAAGCCGCGCCGCGCGGCGAAAACCTCTCGGCCCTGGGGCTGGCGGCGAATCGCGAGGCGGCGCTGTCGCCCACGCTGGGCCAGTATCGCTATTTGCACTTCGCCACGCACGGCTACCTGGACGCCGAGCGCCCCGGACTCTCGGCCTTGTTGCTCTCCATGCTCGACGAGCACCAGCAGCCGCTGGACGGCTTCCTGCGTGTCAACGACATCTACAACCTGCGCCTGCCGGCGGAACTCGTCGTGTTGAGCGCTTGCCAAACGGGCCTCGGCAAGGAAGTCCGCGGCGAAGGCTTGCAGGGGTTAACGCGCGCCTTCCTTTACGCCGGCGCCGCGCGCGTGGTGGTGAGCCTGTGGAGCGTGAGTGATCGCGCCACGGCGGATCTGATGGCCGGGCTCTACCGCCGCATGTTGCGCGACGGCCTGCGTCCGTCCGCGGCCTTGCGGGAAGCGCAGCTTGAGCTGCGCAAACAGAAACGTTGGCAATCGCCCTACTACTGGGCAGCTTTCGTCCAGACGGGCGAATGGAGGTAAAGGTGATGTTGCACTCTGTCTGTCTGCTGGCGTTGGCCCTCGCCGAGGAGCAAACGCGTGGGATCCTGCCGGAAGAGCTGGTGAAGTCGCGGCCCACGGTAGCGGCGCCGGCTGCCACGAAGCCGAAGTATCAGGCCGTCGAGCGCCCGGTGGCCTCAATGCGCGCGCCCTCGTCGGCGCGTCAGGTGGGCGTCACCATCTGGCGTCTGCGTCCCGCCGCGGCGAGCGATCCCGGCGCCCGCATCCTGGTGCAGGAGGAAGGGAACTCGACGGAGTGGGCCCCGGAACGCGTCCCTGCCAACGCCAACCTGCGGCAAGGCGATCGCGTGCGCCTCAGCATCGAGTCGCCGGACTCGGGCTACCTCTACGTCATCGACCGCGAGCGCTACGCCGACGGCAAACGCGGCGAGCCTTACCTGATCTTTCCCACCACCCACACGCGCAACGGCGAGAATCAGGTGACGGCCGGCAAACTGATTGACCTGCCCGGCCAGGAGGATCGTCCGAACTACTTCACCCTGCGCCAAAGCCGCCCCGATCAAGCCGGCGAGGAACTCACCGTCCTGCTGACGTCGCAGCCCATCGCCGGCCTCGTGATCGGCCCCAAGGCCCTCGCGCTCACCGAGCAGCAAGTGAGCCAATGGGAGCGCGACTGGGGCACCGGCAAAACCGAGACCTTCGAGCTAGCGGGAGGAGCCGGCAAAACCTGGACCCGCGCCGAACAACAAGCCGCCGCCAGCGGCACCCGTCTCCTCACCCAGGACGATCCCCCGCCGCAAACCATCTACCGCGTCGCGGCTAAGCCCGGCGAGCCGGTCCTGGTGAAGGTAAGTCTGCGCTACCTGAAGCGATAGCTACGTAGGACAGGCCTCCGGCCTGTCCATCTGACAGAGATGATTCACGCGGGCGGCTCGTAGTCGGCGGGGCGGCCGAGGTTGATGTTGATGTGGCGCTGGAAGGCGTGGCGCTTGGCTTCGGCGGCTACTTCTTCCGGAGTCGGCTGGGGTTTGGGTTCGTTTGGTGCCGCTTCGGTTTCGGATTTGGGTTCGATTGGGGTGGCTTCTTCTTCCGGCTCCGGGATATGGCGTTGGGCTTGTAAGTCGCGGAGATCTTTGAGGCAATTGCGGTAGAGGCGATTGAGTTGGGCGTCGTAGCGGAGGTAGAGTTTTAGGATTTGCTCGGATTTGGCGATGCCGTTGGCGAGGAGGGCGCGGGGGTCGGCGTTGGGGAGGGTTTTGCGGAAGTCCTTTTCGCCTTGCGCGAATGGCGACTTCGAGTTGGGCGGCTTCGGCCGCCCAGAGCCTTTGTTGGCGGAACTTGGCGAAGACGGCTTCGGTGAGTAAGTCGAGCTCGTGTTGGCCTTGCGGGGAGTAAGTGGCCAGACAAGATCGCCGGGTTTGTTTTCCGAAAAAAACATTCTTTGCGGATCCGGCGAAGTTGATTCGCGCCGTCGAGGACTACGCAGCCCGACTTCCTCTCAAGATGAGATTAGCAGTCGGTCGGGCCGCCAGTCGCGAAGGCCGCTGAAGTGGCGGATCACCTGCCGGATGGTTACGCTCGCCGGGGCGCCGGTTGGCTCGGGTAGGTACTTGTCCCGCTGCTCCAGCAACACGAGCGTAGCGGCAGTGAACTGCTTCGCAAGCGAGCCGCTCGCAGGAAAACGAGCTTAGACTAAAGGCATGCCGCGCCGGATAGCTTTACTATTACTACTCGCGGCCGGCCTGAGCGCTCAACCCAAGCGAGTGCTCTACTTCTCGCACACCGCCGGTTTCCGTCACGACAGCATCGCCACGGCGCGGGAAGTGTTGCGCACGCTTGACCCTCAGCGCTGGCAGATCACCGCCTCCGAAGACCTGGCGATGATTACGGCCAGCCGCCTGCGCGACTTCGATGCCGTCTTCTTCTTCACTTCGGGCGAACTGGCCCTCTCGGACGCCCAGAAGCGCGACCTGCTCGACTACATACGCAACGGCGGCGGCTTCGGCGCGACGCACAGCGCCTCTGACACGCTCTACAGTTGGCCCGAGTACGGCGAGATGCTGGGCGGCTACTTCGATGGGCATCCGTGGACGCAGCGCGTGACGCTGGATGTAGAGGAGCCGGACCACGCCCTGATGCGCGGCCTGCCCCCGTCGTTAGCCTGGTGGACGAAATCTACCAGCACCGCGCCTTCGACCGCGCTCGCGTGCGCGTTCTGCTGACGCTTGATACGCGCAGCGTCGACCTGAAGGCCGACGGCGTCAATCGCACCGACAACGACTTTGCGTTGGCCTGGGTGCGCTCCTACGGCCGCGGCCGCGTCTTCTACAGCGCGCTGGGCCGCCGGGCATCTTCGCGGTCACCTTTGAGCGCGATACCTTCACCCTGTGGACCACCGGACTCGGCGCCGTCGACGAGAACCAGCGCACGCGGCTCTTGCCGGACGTCACGCACAACGGCGTCGAGGTCGAGGTGCTTTATTCGGGCCGGGCGCCCGGTTTCCCCGGCCTCTACCAGGTGAACGCCCGCCTGTCGAACGCGGGCGCCTTGGCATCGCGTTTCCGTCTCGAGATCGGCGGCGTCGGCACCGAGATTATGCGCCCTTGATTCCCCAGTCTTCGACAAGGGGCGAAATGCTCGAACGAGGGGTTAGTTACCGCACAGCGCTCCCCAAGTGCTCGCTCAGCAGCGATTCCAAATTGGTTCGGTCGGTTCGATGTCTGGTTTCACTGGCGTCATGGGCGGGGAGAAATTGCCGCAGTAGTTCTGAGTAATCCGCGAGGTCGTATAGAGGCAAGTTTTTCGCGCGGTTCGCACGGTACTCCTCGGCGGTTGGGGGGCGGAAGTAGCGGAAGGCGGCGGTGTCTTGCGGCACCACGGCGGGACGGTCGCCGCTCTCGATGCACTTGACCAACTCGAGAAGACTGTCTATACCCAGCCGGTACAGGTCGGGGATGTAGGATTGAACCGCCCGGCCCGGGGTGGCTGAGAGATGGGAGATCGAATAGACCGAGCCCGTGTCGATTCCCTGGTCCAGGAGGTGAACCGTGCAGCCCAAACGAGGCTCCCCATTCCACACCGCCCGTAACGGGGCCATGACTCCCGCGTAGCCAGGCAGGACGCCAGGATGGACGTTGTAGGCGCCGCGCCGTGCGAGAGCCAGGATGTGCGGCTGGAAGATTAAGCTGAAGCGGGCACTGAGGATCAGGTCCGGGGCCCAGGTGGTGAGCCGCAGCGTACTCTCGCTGCCGTTGATGTCATATTCCCGCTGGATCGATATGCCGAATGCTGCGGCGAGGGCGTTGAAGGTGAGCCATGGCCCGGTGGTGCGTTCGCGGTCGAGGGATACAAAGAAATAGTCGAGCGGATACTCGCGCTCGAGAAATCTTTCGGCCCGCAGTTCGGGAATGGTGTCTTCGCCGCGGCGTGCTTTGTCCGAGAGCAGGACCCTGATTTCGTGGTGCCGGAGCTCGGGCAGCAGGTAGTTCAGGATCACGGCACCGAAGAGATCGTTCTTAGTGCAGAGCAGGAGCTTCATGGTTGATTGGCGGAGACTCGCGGTTTGGCGGACGATTTTTGGGGGGGCAGTGAATAGTCACACTGCAAATTTACCAAAGGAGAAGGACATGGAAATCAGCAACGAAGTATTGGGACGCTCGGTACACACTGCTAAGGCACTTCTGTAACTCAGCCACGTTTCGCCAGGCTGGAAGCGCGGGAGAGTTTGAAAATGCTGAAAGCCACCTCGGCACTGGCGCTGGCGAGAAACGTCGATAGATTTCACCCGCCCGCCAAGTTGCTCTTCCTCGAAAGCGCCTGGCGCTTCCGACCCCCTTCCGACCCCTGTCTACCGATTCCCGGCACAGGGGATTGGCGCGCCGTTGCCTTCTACGCTAAAGCTTCACCTTCACATCAAGATTCAGCTCCTAGAATGAGACATAACGTTTCATTTTGGTTCTCCAAAAAGTGACTGGCACTGTATCTTCTGGTATCTTCTGGTAAACCGGCATAGGCGCCCGGCACCTTCGCCATCGCTTTCCCGGCGCACCGGCTGGCTTTTAGGGTGACACCTTCCGCTCCGTCCCGGGCGCTTCTGGTATTCTTTACTTTCAATGGTTTCGAAGGGGCACTAAGTCGGCAAGCAGTTACCCACTCTGATGGCGGGTTACATTCGTGGCTTCTCTGATGTTTCCCGCAATTCTGTCGATACTCCCTATTCAAGACCGCCGGAATTATGTTTGAACAGGCCTTCCGAAATATCGATGACGTTCTCTGGAAAGAGGCCGGGTGCACCACGGAGCTCGATTACACCGAACAGACCTCATGGCTGCTTTTCCTCAAGTACCTGGACGGGCTGGAGCAGGACAAAGCCGACGAGGCCGCGCTGGCGGGCAAGAAGTACAGCTTCATCCTCGACCCGCCTTACCGGTGGGAAGCCTGGGCAGCGCCCAAGGGCAAAGGCGGACAGCTCGACCATAACCAGGCGATGATCGGCGATGATCTCCGCGACTTCGTCAATCAGAAGCTCATCCCCTACCTGCATGGCTTCAAGCAAAGGGCCACCGGACCCGGCACCATCGAATACAAAATCGGCGAGATTTTCGCCGAGATCAAGAACAAGATCTCCTCGGGCTATAACCTTCGCGAAATCATCGATCACATCGATGAACTCCGCTTCCGCTCCCAAACCGAAAAGCACGAGCTATCGCACCTCTACGAAGCCAAAATCAAGAACATGGGCAACGCCGGCCGGAACGGCGGCGAATACAGGCAAGGCGCAGTGCCGGGCACTTGGCAAGAAGCGAGGGTTTGTAAGACGGACGTACTACGGGAGAGCAATTGGGTAGGCGAGCGAGGGCAGGTGCGCCCGGAGGCACGGAAGGCGGGCGAGGATTTCAGCGGCTTACTGGCAGGCGGAGAGAGAGGTCACGAAGGCGGCGGGGAAGCGGAAGGCGTTACACTGGCTCAGCCGGGCGGACTGGGGCGATACCACCCGAGTGGCCGATTCAGCCGGGAGCCTGAATAGTAGGTGGCCAGGATCGCGGCATTCCGTCGGGCCTCGTCAATCGGGCCCTGCAAGTAAATCCGCCACTCACGGGCGATGGTCTCGGGGTTGCCGAAGCAGTGCCGCCAAATGTCGAGGGTGAGTAAGCCATCGGCGTCCTCGTCCAGACCATGGGCCTGCGCGCTGGACCAGCGCCAATCGATAGCGTGCCGCACCAGGCCGGCCTTGACGGGATTGTTTTCTAAGTAGCGGAGAAACTCACGGAAGCCCTGCGCGTCCAGGTGGCGGGCGTCAAAGCGGGGAGTCCAGTTGACGGGGCCGGTGCGGAGGTAAGGTGCGAAGTCAGCGATATTTTTGCCGCTGAAGAGGGGCGCGATCAGCGCCCACGGTGTCTCGCGATATTTGACATTGAGGTAGTGCGAGTAGCGGCTCTGCATGTCGCGCATGAGATTGGAGATGGACTTGGGTTTGGCCGCCTCGAAGATCCAATGGCCATGGTTGTGCATCAGGCACCAGCCGTGAATATGCACCTCATGCAGAGCGGCGTATTTCCGCATGAAGGCGATGGCCTGGGTGAAGTCCTCGTCATCGAGATGAATCCACTGGCCGCCATTGCCGCGTTGGGTGATGGCGTAGAGTTGCTCCGGACGAAAGTCACGCGGTTTGCGCACCGGAAGGTAGAGGCACGCAGCGAACCAAAGTCGGCGTACGTGGTTACAACGGTTTGCGGGAGGCTCGAGGTCGTGATGCGTTTCAAATTGAAAAGTATCCCGTTCCAAAATGAACCATCGTTTCCGTTCCGATTCCCCCGATCCGGTGCCAGGCACTTTCCATCCTTTCCATCCCTTTCCATCCTCTTTCCATCCTCTGGAGATCAGCCAGGGGCAGATGCTGTCGGCGCAAGGCAGCGTCAAGGGCTCGGCTGGCTTTTTAGTGCCAAACCGGGTGAGCGGGAAGCTTGCCGGCCGCGACGGCCCTTTCGTGTTCCAGCATACCGGAACGACGAACTGCGGGACGCCGCCGCGGCGGACTCGACCTCGCTACCTAGGCCAGCGCGCCACGGACTCTGGGAGAATCCCGAATGGGCTACTTGCCGCGGTCCGCGTAGACGGCGGCTTCGAACTCGCCTAGCAAGGCGACCGCCTCGCGATCGGCGAACGGCAGGAATTGCATCATAATGACGGCGCAGCGTTGGCGCTTCGGGTCGATCCAGAAGTAGGTGTTGTTCAAGCCTGCCCAGGCGAGGCTGCCGGCGGCGCGGCCGCCGCGGTGGGCGCGCGGGTTGACGACGAAGCCGAGCGAATGGCGGTCGCTCTCGCCGGGATGTACATCGAGGTCCGATGAGATTTCGGGCTGGGTCGTCTTGAGGACGCCCGCGCGCACGGCGCCAATCTGGTTGCTCCCCAGTAGCGTGTAGGCGCGGCGCGAGAGTAAGCGCGTATCCCGCCGCAAGATGGCCTGCATGAAGCGGATGTAGTCGGGCGCGGTGGAGTAGAGACCGCCGCCACCGTTGAAGCTGCGCGGCGGATCGGGCATGCGACGTTCGTTCGGTTTGAGCGAGCCGTCCGTTTGCCGGCGGTAGCCCGTCACCAGGCGGTCAAACTTCGCGGCGGGCAGCCGGAAGCTGGTGTCCGCCATGCCCAGCGGCTGGAGGATGTGTTGCTGGAAGTATTCTTCGAGCGTCTGGCCACTGACGGCTTCCACCAGCCGGCCGGCCAGGTCGATGCCGGTGCCGTACTGCCAGCGCGTGCCCGGGTGAAACAGCAACGGCGGCGGCGTGTCCGGCTTTACGCCGGGGCTGCGGCTCCACTTGGCCATCAGCTCATCCCACAGCGCGTAGCCCAGGCCCGAGGTGTGCGTCAGCAGGTGGCGCAACGTCACCGGGCGGCTCGGCGCGCGGTATTGCGCTTCTCCCGTGATGGGGTGAAAGCCCGTGAGCACTTGGCGTCCACGTAGCTCGGGTAAGTGCCTCTCGGCAGGCTCGTCGAGGGAGGCCTTTTTCTTCTCGACTAACTGGAGCGCCGCCATCGACGTGATGGCTTTCGTCATGGACGCGATGGCAAAGATCGAGTCGATGCGCGTCTCGGGTCCGCCGTCGTTGCGCGTGCCGAACGCTCCCTCGTACAGGATGCGATTCGTGTTGGCGACCATCGCACTGACGCAGGGAATCTTGCGGCGGGTTACGGCGTGTTCCAGTTGGCTGGCCAGATGCGAACTGGCGCTCTCCGGGATGAACGCGGTGCTGGCGGCCGTGAACTGGCGCCGGGTGATGGTCATAGCTGTCACTGTAGCCCGCCCGCGCGTGCTTCGACAACTCACTTAGACAAAACTGGCGGGCTGTGCTGTCTTCTTAGGGAGAGGTGCATTTGCCAGGCAACGCCGCCGAACGCCAACAACTTGAAGAGTGGTATCGCCAGTACGGCGCGGCGCTGCGCCTCTTTGCCGCGTCGTTGACCGGCGAACGCAGCCGCTCTCAGGATGCCGTGCAACAGGTCTTTGCGCGTTTGCTGGAGCAGGGCGGGCTGCGCCAGATTGCGGACCCTCGGCCGTATCTGTTCACGGCCGTGAGAAATGCCGTCTGGAGTGGACTCCCGCGGCCCGAACGGAACTTAGCCATTGACCCCAGCCAAGCTTGGTTTGCCCCGCCGCGACAGGACTACTTTGCGGAACTGAATCTGCGCCGTGCTTTGGTGCAATTGCCCGAGGAACAGCGCCAGGCCGTGGTGCTCCACGTTTGGGGGGAACTTACCTTTGCCCAAATCGGGGAAGTGCTGGGCGTGACGCTCAACACCGCCGCGTCGCGTTATCGCTACGCGCTCAGCAAACTACGCGAGGCCATGGCCCACCAGGAGGATACCCGTGTCGAACGAAAATGACGAAGAATTTGTCCTCTATCTGAGGCAGTTTCGCCCTTTGGCGCCGCCTCCGGCCCGGTATCAGCGGCCGCCTGTGTGGTTCGCAGCGGCCGCCGCTCTGCTGGTGGCGGCTAGCCTGGTCTGGCTCTTCCTCCGTCCGGTGGCGGATCCTGCGGCTGGCCCGCTGACGTTGCGAGCGGCGCAGGCGGCCGTCGTTGGCGCTGAGTCCTGGGACGACTTGCTCACACGCCTGGAGCCACCACCCCCGGTTTATTTCGAGCGCAGTGCATTCACCATTTTGAGTAAGGAGACGATAAAGCCATGAAAATCGCGATTTTGGCCCTTCTATTCGACCTTTGCGCGCTCGCCCAGGGGCCGGGCGCCAACGCCGCATTGCGGTATTGGTCAGCTTTTGGCCAGATGCAGGACGCGGCGTGGACTACTGCGCAGACGCAAAACCTGAACCGGGTGCTTGACGGGACGGCCCCCTACAACGAGGCGGCCTATCAGGAGGTGCTCGACAAGAACCGCGCCGCGCTCGACACGCTCGCGCGAGGGACCGCTTTGCCGGTCTGCGACTGGGGCCTGGAGTATGAACTGGGGCCGGACGCGCCGGTCGAGTACGCCCGCAAGGGGCTGGCGCTGGGCCGCCTGAATGCCTTGCAGGCTCTGCGGCTGGCGGGGCAGGGAAATCGCGCCAATCGCGAAGGCGCCGTGCGGGCATTGGCCGCCGGGCTACGCTTCTCGCGCGGCCTGGCCGAGGGCGGCACGCTCTTTTCCACGGTGATCGCGCAGACCCTGCTGATGGCTCACTTGCGGGCCGTGGAGACCTTGCATCGCGCCGGTCCACTGACCGCGAATCAGCAGGCGTCGCTGCGCGCGGCGCTGGAGCCGCTCGGTTCCGACGGGCTCGACTGGGCCGGAGCGATGAAGCGCGAACTTCGTCTATTGGATCGCGTGGATGCCGCCGCCGTCGCCCGGTTGGCCCCGCTTTACCTCGCCGCGCTCGAGGACCCGTCGCGCCTGCCGAATCTGCAAACCGCGCTCGCAAGTGCATCGCCCGCCGTCGCCAACGCGGTGCCGCGCCTGTCGCGTGTGCTCGACCGGAAGCGTGAACTGGCCGAGCGCGTGCGAGCGGTGCGGTCACTCGTGCCCTAACTTACAAAATCAGCATGCAGTCGCCGTAGCTGAAGAAGCGGTAGCGCTCGGCGACGGCGTGGCGGTAGGCGGATAGCATCAGTTCGGTGCCGCCGAAGGCGCCGATCATCACCAGCAGACTCGACTTCGGCAAGTGGAAATTGGTCAGCATCGCCCCCACCGTGCGGAAGTGATAGCCGGGGTAAATGAAGAGGTTGGTCTCGCCGCTGGCCGGGGCGAGTTCGCCGCCTTGCGAAGCCGATTCGAGCGCTCGCACGGCGGTGGTGCCCAGGCCTACCACGCGTTCGGCTTGTCTCGCCGCCGCTACCGTCTCCGGCGGCACGCGGTAGAACTCCGTGTGCAACTGGTTCTCTTCCACGGTGTCAGAATGCAGGCTTTCGAAGGTTCCCAAGCCCACGTGGAGCGTCACTGTGGCGAAGCTGGCGCCGGTGGCGCGGCATTCGGCGAGCACCTCGGGCGTAAAGTGCAGGCTAGCTGTGGGCGCGGCGACGGAGCCGCGCTCCCGGGCGAAAACGGTCTGGTAGCGCTCGCGGTCGTCGGGGCGGTCCGGGCGGTGAATGTAGGGCGGCAGCGGTGTGTGACCCACGCGGTCCAGGATCTCGTAGAGATCGCCTTGTGGCCGGATTTCGACGGTGCGGTGGCCGTGTTCGCCATGTTCCAGGATGGTCGCTTCGAGATCCGGCGCGAAGTCGACGATGGTGCCGGCGAGCATCTTGCGGCCCGGGCGAACGAGCGCATCCCAGCGCGAGCCATCGCTCGAAAGCGGCTTGGTGAGGAACACTTCGACGCGTCCGGTGTGCCCGCGGCGCTGTCCGATCAGGCGGCAATTGAAGACGCGGGTATCGTTGGCTACGAGGCAATCGGTGGGGCGGAGGTACTTGGGAAGTTCACGGAAGTGGCTGTCGTGCCAGCGCTGCTGTTGGCGGTCGATCACGAGCATGCGGGACGCGGCGCGGTCGGTTAGGGCCTCTTGCGCGATCAGTTCTGGGGGCAGTTCGTAGTCGAAGTCGGCTAGGTACATCGTCGGGCGCTCTTAGGATAGCGCGCCAGGGTGTCGGGGTGGCGGCGGAAGAAGTTAATTCTTCGAATTTCGCACTTTATGGGTAAAGAATAATCCCGTAATCGGCGTTAACGATGCGCGGTGGCGACGATGAGCGCGGTGAGGTTCCAGGTGACGACCAGAGCGAAGAAAAGGTTCATACGGTCGACAATCTGGAAGCGGCCGGCCCGCCAGCAGCCGACGGCCAGAATCACGGCGGCGACCTTTACCAGGGCGAGGCCCAGGAGGGGGTTCGGGGCGCAGAACATCAGCGCGCGCACCAGGGGATTCGCCTCGCCGACGCCGTTCACCAGGAAGGCGACGGTGGTGAGGAAGTCCAACAACTGGAGGAACGAGAAGCTCCACAGAGTTTGGGTGAGGGAGGCGGAATTGGGCATGGTGGCTGGGAGAGAGGCTACCTTCATGGGATGATTCCTCATCTTGCCCTGCCATGGGCAAAGCCGTAAATAGACCCGGCTACCCCCAACCATGCCTCGCGGTACCGGCCTGGCTTTAGTACTGGTGGCTGGGACTGCGGGGGCGCCTAGAGCGGCTTGCTGCCCCACATGACGATATTCCAGGCCAGGAGGGAAACGCCGGGAATGCGCGCCAGGACTTCATCGAGCGCCCGCAAAGGCAACCACCACCGGAGAGACATTTCGGTTTCGCGGAAAATGCGCTTCCAATAACGGTCCTCATTGGGGTGGACGCGGTCGACCAGGTAGTACTTGAGAAAGAGCACCAGCGAGGCGATCCAGAATTCGCGGTGCCGGGTATCCGGGAAGAATTCGCGGGCCAGCTTGACGTCGCGCAAGCGCAGGGGGGCTTCGTCGTCGGTGCGGACCTGGGTCGCCATGCGCCGGTAGACTTCGATTACCGGATTGTAGGCTAGCGGATCCCAGGAGAAGAAGCGCCCGCCGGGCTTGAGCGCCTGGTGAATCTGTGCGAAGAGAGCGCGCTTGTCGGTGACGTGGTGGATGGTGTTGGCGACGTAGACGAAGTCGAATTCGGCCGCGGGCAGATCCAGATTCTCGCCGGACAGCACCAGACCGCGGAGCGTGACGCCGTGGATCTTCCCGAGTTTCACCGCCGCGGCGACCATGCCGGGAGAAATGTCGGTGGTGGTGACGTCGGCGCCCTGCAGGGCGAAGTAGACGGAGGATTCCCCGAGCCCGGCGCCGATGTCGAGCACTCGCTTACCGGCTAAGGGCCCCATTTCCCGGAGGATGAAGCGATTCTCGAGCGCGGTGGGGGCCTCAAAGGCTTCGCGGACGGGCAAGTGCTCGAGGTCCGTCGAGAGCGCCCACTGGTCATGGAAATGCACCTCGGCCGCGTGGACCGATTCCCGGGTGTTCATAAGACCTCCTGCTGCATGCGGATGAGATCCTGGTGGACGGAGGGCGTATCGGCCGAACGGGGCAGGTTGATCGTGTCCGAAACCAAATACAGCGGGCGTCCCTTTACCTCTTCAAAGATGCGCGCGACGTATTCGCCGAGCACGCCAATGCTCACCAGAATGCCACCGCCCACCAGGCAGATCACCACCATCAGCGACGCCCAGCCGGGCACCATCGGCAGCCCGAAGATGGCGCGGAAGAAGGCATTGGCGGCTTGGCTGATCCCGATGACGAAGAGGGCCAGTCCCAGCAAAAAGCTAATGCGCAAAGGGGCGGGGGAGAAGGAGAGCGCCGCCGTCCAGGCCAGCTTCAGCATCTTGTGCAGCGGATACTTGGTTTCGCCCGCGGCGCGCGCCGCGCGCTGGTAACGGACTTCAATTTGCGGGAAGCCGACCCAGGCGCCCATGCCGCGCAGGAAGCGATGCGTTTCGCGCATGGCCCGCAGGGCGTCCAGGCAGCGGCGGCTGAGCAGGCGGAAGTCGCCGGCGTCGGCGGGCAGGTCTTCGTGGACCAGCAGCCGCATCAGGCGATAGAAGGCCCACGCGCTGGCTCGCTTGAAAAGGCTTTCACCGGCGCGGGCTTCGCGCACGCCGAAGACCACGTCGTAGCCCTGGCGATAGCGCTCCACCATCTCGAGGATCACCTCGGGCGGATCCTGCAGGTCCGCGTCCAGCACGACGACGGCATCGCCCGTGGCATAGTCGAGGCCGGCGGTGACGGCGATCTGGTGGCCGAAATTCCGGGCGAGCGCGATCACCTTGACGCGCGAATCGGCTTGGGCCCAAGCCGCGAGCCCCATGATGGAGGCATCGGAACTGCCGTCGTTCACCAGGAGTAGTTGTACGCCGAAGGGGACGCCGTCCATGAATTGGGTCATCGCGCGGCGCAGCAGGGGCAACATCGCCTCCTCGTTGTAGACCGGGATCACGATCGACAACAGGCTGAGCGGGCCGCGAGCTTGCAGGCGGTGGTAGGTCTGGCTCATCGGGGTAGGCGTGCGAAGAGCAGGCCCTGTTTGTCCTGGTCTACCAGTTTCCATTCGGGCCACAGGCGCAGCAACATGGCGAGCGGCATGGACGGCTCCAGCATCGCGTAGTCGAAGCGGTAATGCTCCAGCAGTTCGCGCGCGGGGAGTTGCGCGTCCCGCATCTTCATCATGTCGCCGATAATCTTCTCGCCATAGTAGTTGTGGCGCCCATCCAGGAAGACCTTTTGGCGGGGAAAATTGCGGTAGATCAGATAGCCGGACCACTGGTCGCTGGTGAAGATGCGGGCCTGGGCCAGTTCCGGATGACGGCTTACCAGCCGTGTAGGGAAGAGTTCGGGCGAGAGGTCGCGCGGCCAAACGGGACCGGGGACCAGTGCCAGGTAGGCGACGAAGGCGGCGGTCCACAGGCTCGGATGCCGATGTCCCGCCGACACCTTGGCGGCGAGGTCATCGAGGATGCGAAAGACGCTGGCGCGCGGAAGGTTGGCCGCGAAGGCGCTCCACAGCGCGGTGAGTTCGACGGCGACGATCGGCACCGTCACCAGCACAAACAGCGGCACGTGGCGCACCGACGTCAAGCTAGCCCAGGCGAAAAAGAGAATCACGGTGGCTTCGCAATAGAGCCTGCGCGCCAGCAACCGCCCCAGGCAGCCCAGGCCCAGGAAGAGGATCGCCATGTAGACCAGCAGTTGCTCCGAACGGAAGGACGGCGACTTGAATTCGTCCACCAGCGCGATCAGCCACTTGGCCTGCATGGTCTCGACGATGTGCTGGTGCAGGTGGTAGCCATACGGATTGATCAGTGACGCGGCGACGCACGCAGCGCCCAGGCCCACGAAGCGGAGCGAGTGCGCCACGCGACCCTCCAGAAAGAGCCCCACCACGAGGAGCCCGATGAGGACGAAGAGAATCGGAAAGGCGCCATGCAGGTTGGCCCACAGCACCGTGCCGGGCACCAGCAACCAAACAAAGCCATCGGGCCGGCGGCGGTCACGGTCCAGCAGCCAGGCGGCCCCGGCGAGGAAGAGCATCGTGAAGATGTGCGGCCGGGCGTGGAAGTGAATGCTGGAGGCATTAACGGCGAAGAAGGTGAGGAAGATGGCGACGCCGCCATTGGCGCCGCGCCACAGGCAGGACAAGAAGAGGGTGACGAAGACCGCGGCCAGCACGACGCCGGTCATCAGCGCGACCCCCTGTAGTCCCCAAGCCTGATGAATCGCGGATTGCAGCACCTCGGTACCCCATTCGAAGGCGTACCAGGTTTGGCCGGGCAGGGAGAAGGCGAAAGGGTCAGTCGTGGGGACGCTGCCCGACTGCCGGATCAGGTCGCCGATGCGGATGTGCAGGCCGCTGTCGCTATCGACAAAGAGCTTCTGCCAGCCCTTGTCGCTGCTGAGAAAGGTAAGGAAAATCACTAAAGCAAACAGGCAGTCGGCGACGGTGGGAGCGAAGAGCCGGGAGAGACTACCGGACTTCGCCGGCGTCGCGGCGTGTCGCTTGGGCATCTCGACGACGGGCGCCGGAGCAGTGGTCATGTGGGGTAATCGGATGAACCCCCGCGAGACCTTAGTCCACGTACAGGAATTCGTTGCTATTGAGCAAGATGCGGCAGATTCCCTCCAATCCGCCGGAGTAGCCAGAAAGTTTGGCGACTTCGTCGCCGGTGGCGGCGCGGCCCAGGATCAATGCGAACGCCTGGCTGATTTGGGAAGGGCGATCGCCGGTAAGGCGCTTGGCCAGATGGCTGGCCTCCTCGTGTACCATTTCGGAATTCATCAGCGAGAGCGCCTGCAGGGGGGTGGTGGTGGCGGTGCGGCGTTCGCAGCTCTCACTAAACGCGGTGGCGTCGAAAGCAGCCATCATGGGCAGCGGCAGGGAGCGGCGCTGGAAGGTATACACGGACCGGCGGCGCAGGTCCGTCTCCTTCTCGTTCGTCTCCCACATACTGGCGCCTCCGCGGCCGTAGCGGGCAAAGTCGGCCAGGTCGGCCGGGAGGGCGGGGAAGACGCTCGGTCCGCCACGGTCCGGGCTCAAGCGTTGGCTGAACTGCAGAATGCTATCTCGAATCTCTTCAGCGCTTAAGCGACGCCGGCTAAAGTGCCACAGGAGGTGATTCTCAGGGTCCCTCGAGACGGCGCGCGGGTTCTCTGCCGACTGCTGATAGGCGGCCGAGGTCAGCATCAGGCGATGCATCTGCTTGATGCTCCAGCCGTTTTCGACGAAGGCGTGGGCGAGCCAGTCGAGCAGTTCGGGGTGCGTGGGGCGCTCGCCGTTCACGCCGAAGTCAGAGGGCGTGGCGACGATGCCCCGGCCGAAGTGCTGCTGCCAGATGCGGTTCACCATCACGCGGGCAGTGAGCGGATTTTCGGGGGAGGCGATCCACTTCGCCAGGGTCATCCGCCACCCGCGGGTGGGGAACTGGCGGTAGCGGTCGCTCTCGATGACCGCGGCTTCTGTCCGGCCGGTGATCGCCGAAAGGAAGCCGGCCTCCACGATCTCGCCGGGCTGGCGATAGTCGCCGCGGACCAGCACGCGCACCGGCGGCAGGCCGGGGCCACTCGGAGGGCCGGGTACGTTGCGGACCGTAAGCGCCGTCGGCTGCCAGCGGCCCAGGCGGCGCTGGTACATCTCGATGGTCTCGCTCAAGGCATGATGACGTTCGAGGTCCTCGGCGCTAAAGATCTTCGACGTTTGGCGGGATGCCTCGGCGCGGACATCGTCCACCGTCAGCACCTCGAAGCGGCCCAGGGCGTCGAAGCCGGGTTGGGCATAGGCCCCTTTCAGGCGAGGCAGCAACTGGCCTTCGTAGGCTTCGAGCGCCTGCTTCTCGGCTGGGTCCTGCGTGCGGTCGGCGTCTTCCTTCAGGCTCGCGTGGCGGCGGCTCTCGGCCACGGTGAACAGCCGATGGTCGTTACGGCGTATCTCCAGACGTAGGTCCGAAATGCCCGGCTCCTTCGCCGCATGGGCCTTCCGGTAGGCGATCAGCTTCGGCAGCAACGCCTGTTCGTGCGCCTCAAGCGCCTTCTTCTCGGGGCCGTCCTTGGTCAGTTTCTCGTATTTCTCCACCTGCGTCTTCGCCAGGGCGGCGAACTCGGGGTCGCGGAACGGGACGCTTACATCCTCCACTTGAATCGCGTTGAAAAAGGCCTGCAGACGGTAAAAGTCCGCCTGCGGGATCGGGTCGTATTTATGGTCGTGGCAACGAGCGCAGCCCACGCTTAGGCCCAGAAACACGCTGCCGGTCGTTGTCGTGATCTCGCTCAAGTAATTCGCGCGGACTTCGTCGGCCACCAGATTCGAGCGGTCCCAGGGGGCGACGCGCAGAAAGCCCAACGGAATGTGGCCCTGCACGTCGGGCGCGTAGTTGTTGCGGCTCTGCGAGTGCTCGTCGGCGCCGGCGAGTTGAGCGCGCACGAACCGGTCGTAAGGCAGGTCCTGGTTGAAGGCGTCGATCACCCAATCGCGATAGCGCCAGGCGTTGCCGATAGCGCCGTCGCCTTCGAGGCCTGACGTCTCACCGTAGCGGACCAGATCGAGCCAATGCCGCCCCCACCGCTCGCCGTAACGCGGATCCGCCAGCAGGCGGTCGATCAGCTTCGGGTAGGCATCGGGCGAAGTATCTCTCAGAAAGCTGTCCAGTTCCGCCGGTGTGGGGGGCAGGCCGAGCAGGTCCAGGTAAACCCGGCGAGCTAGGGTGTGTCGCGCGGCCGGCGGCGCCATTTGGGCCGGGCTTAGCTTGGCGAGTAGAAAAGCGTCAATCGGATGCGCCGCGCCCGCCGGCACCGCAGGCTTTACCGGCTTCTCGTAAGGCCAACGCCACGCGGATTTCGCCGTCGCCGCCTCCGCCGGAAGTTCGCGGACCCAAGCCTCCAACAACGCGATTTCTGCCGGCGCCAACGCGGCCCCCATCGGCATGCGTGGCGCGAGCGTCCCGCGCACCATCTGTAACAGCGGACTCGTCTCGGGCTGGCCACCCAACACCGCGCGGCCATGCTTCTTGCCACCGGCGCGCACGCTCTCGAACGAAGCAATCGAGAAGCCGCTCTTCGCCACCTGGGCCGCGTGGCAAGCGCCACAACGGGCTGCGAGCAAGGGCTGGATGTCCTTCCCGAAATCAGCCGCCGGCGCCGAAACAGCGAGAAGAAATAGGAGTATGCCGTACGCGCGCATGCCCTACAGTCTATCGCCGAATCAATCATCGGGCATCATCATCTCGCCCAACTCGACGGCCCGCTTGCGGCCAGTGGCGACGATCTGACCCTGGTATTTCCGGCGGCCATTGAAGGTGACGTTCATCGGCCGCTGCACCGGGTAGTCGAAGCTCAGCACGTCGCCCGCTTGCATGGCGAGCAAGTCCCGTACCGTCAAAGTGGGTCCGGCGAGGCGAATGTCCATGCGGACGGCGGCGGGTCTCAGCAGCCGCATAATGCGCTCCTGCTCGGCTTCGGTGAGATCGGTCCGGCGGACCATATGCTGATCCATGCGTTGGCCCAGCATTTTGATGATGATCGACGGAATGCCGATATTCATCATGCCCGCGATATCGCCCACCCGTAGCTCAATGCTGATGGCCACCACGGCTTCGTTGGGCGAAAGGATCTGCAGCAATTGCGGATCCGTCTCGTAGCCGTCAATGCGAAAATCGAGCGCGGCCGGCACGATGCGCCAGGCCTCTTTCAAGTCCTTGATCAGGATGCGAAAGAAGCCATCCAGAATCGCACGTTCGATTTCGGTGATCTCCCGGTCAATCCGCGCGGGCTTCGCGAGTGACCCTCCCAGAATCAGCTCGAGTACGGGAAACAGAATGGCCGGGTTGAGTTCCATCAACGCGCTATTGTCGAAGCCCACCATGCCCAGGTTGATCAGGCAGGTGGGCGACGGCAGGCTGCGCGAGAACTCGGCAAAGGAAAGCTGCTCCACTGAAACGATATTCACGGCGACATAGGCGCGCAGAAAAGCCGACAGGCTGGACCCGATTGAGCGCGCAAACGTCTCGTGGATCATGTGCATCGCGCGCAGTTGATCCTTGGCGATACGGTCCGGCCGGCGGAAGTCGTAGGGCTGGGCGCGGCTCGCCATGCTTTCCGTCGGGCTCTTCTGCTGCACGCTCCGGAAGACGTTTTCGATTTCCTGTTGCGAGAGGACGTGGTCAGCCATTGGAAGATTCATCGGACTTTCCCGGCGAACCCAATATTGCACCGTTGCTAAACTAGGGATACCGTTGCGTACTTACTCCATCCACAACTTCGGCTGCCGCGCCACCCAGGCGGACGGCAGCGCTCTGGCGAGTGCCCTGGAGGCGCGCGGCCTCACCCCGGAAAGCGACGCGCCGGATCTGGTGATTCTGAACACCTGCACCGTCACCGCCGCCGCCGACGCTGACGTCCACAAGATGGTCCATCGCGTGCGCCGCGAGAACCCGGCTGGCCGCATTCTGGTTACCGGTTGCTACGCGCAGCGCGCCCCCGAGGAGTTGGCCAAGCTCGCAGGGGTCGACTGGGTGGTTGGCAATTCGCACAAGACGCAAATCCCCGAGATCGTGCTCGCCCCCACCTACCATGGGCAGATCACCGTCGGCGAGGTGAGCGCGCCGCAGGACTTCTTTTCGCTGCCCATCCTCGACCCCAGCGGCGAGCGCTCCCGGCCCAACCTTAAGATTCAGGATGGCTGCAACAACCGCTGCTCCTTTTGCATCATTCCGTCGGTGCGCGGACGCAGCCGGAGCGCGCAGCCGGAATGGGTGATCGAGCAGGTGAGCCGACTTTCGCGCGACTACCGCGAAGTGGTGCTCACCGGCATCAACCTGGGCCGCTGGGGCCGCGATCTGGCCACCGGCCGCCAGTTCGCCCGTCTGCTGCGCGACATTCTCGCGCGCACCAGCATCAGCCGCCTGCGCCTTAGTTCGATCGAGCCCATGGACTTCTCAGACGACCTGCTCGCCCTGATGGCCGAGAGTCCGCGCATCGCCCGGCACGTCCATGCGCCGCTGCAATCCGGCTCGGACACGGTCCTGCGCCGCATGTACCGCAAGTACCGTCCGCGCCACTACGAGGACCGCATCCGCCGCGCTCACGCCCTGATGCCCGACGCCGCCATTGGCGCCGACGTCATGGTCGGCTTCCCGGGCGAGACCGAAGCCGAGTTCGAGGAGAGCCGCCAGTTCATTGCCTCGCTGCCCTTTACTTACCTGCACGTCTTCACTTATTCGGAGCGGCCCGGCACGCGCGCGGCGGACTCCGCCGCGCCGGTGCCGATGGAGGTCCGCAAGGAGCGCAACCGGATTCTGCGCGAGCTATCCGCGGCGAAGAACCTGGCCTTCCGCCAAAGCCTGGTCGGAAAGACGCTCAGCGTGGTCACTCTGGCCGGCGACAAGGCCCTGAGTTCGAACTACGTGCCGGTGAAGCTGGGCCACCACCGGCCAGCGAATCAACTGGTGGACATTCGCGTGGATGCGCTGGCCGATCCGGGCGTGCGCGAAGCGGTCCTGCTGCCTGTCTTGGCCTGAGTTCGGGGGAAGGGGATCCAGACCTGAGCAGCAGCGGATAGCTCACCAACTCCAAGAAAGTCTTAACGGAGAACGCATGGTCAGATTTTCCAGGACGGTCCAGCATGACGTAGCAATTCACTCGATGGCCCCGCTATTCCCAGCGATCTTTCTCAAAGTCCAGGCGGGACAGGTTTTCTTGCAGGTCGTCAATCCGCAATTCGATGAGATCCCTTCGTGTTTTTGCATCGTCAGACACGCGACGGGCTAACGGCCCCTCTGGTTCAGCGCTGAGCGCTTCGGCTGCCTGATGCAGCTTCTGAATGACGTAGTCGACCGTTAAAGTTCTCCGCAAAAAAGCAAGGTTGTCTTCCCGCCACGCCCAGTCGAAGATGGAACTATCTAATTCCGTCAGATATGGGCCTCCGCCGCCACTTTCGGGGGTCCAGGCCGAGTAGATCGGATTCTCATTACTCAGGTAGACCAGCCCCGACGAGTACATGACGGCACAAACAGCTTTTCCGGGATGGTCCAGCCGCCACCAAGCATCCCAGACCGGCTGGATCACTGGTGCGACGATGCCGAGGGAGTTCAGACGCCCGATCCAAGCATCGCTTGACTGGCCACTGGAAATCATCCGATTTCCGGACGGGTGGTAGAAAAAGCCTCGCTCCGACTCGATGCGGTCGAGTAGTCCGTCGCGGAAGAAGTCATAGACGGCTTTCCGTTCCGTCTCTGACAGTATCTTCTCCAACACCTTGCCACGCATCAGGCCGTGATGGAAATCTGCATCCCCCTGTGCGGCACTTTCGTTCCGCATGAGGGACTCGTGCCAGTATTTGAGGCACGCGGGGAAAAGGTGCCGAAACAAATTCGGCTGGAGATCAACATACGCCAAATCGTGAAAGTAATACCAGAGGTCCCCATCGGGTACGCGATCCCAATCCAACTGTGCCAACCGAGCAAGTTCCAGGTCATTACCATCAAACTGTTTTTCCCACACATCCCGCGGCTTCGGGGAGGGCCCGAGAACGTTGATGATTCGTTCGCGCGTAATTCTCATATACAGGCCGATTTTCAACTCTGGCCAACTAGCTGCAAGCCGGAATTTTGGAGCTAAGCAGAGCGGGAACGGCTTGAGTCATAGTCGCTCCAGTTTAGCCCAAGCACCGCCTCTTGCAGATTGACGCTATATGGCCAGACCAATTTATGAATATCGGACGTAATGTCTACTCTCATTTGAACGGCCACAGGGGTGAGTAATCGTCTCTGAGTGCGCAGCCCTTCGCATAGATTTCCCTGTAAGCGCCGGACGTACGAAGGACCGGACGCCATCGCTGATCATCGGCGTTAAACTAACCTTCATGAGCCATTCTCTCGTCGTGATTGCAGCTTTGCTCTTAGCTTCGATCGCGCGGGCCCAGACCGGCGCCGCCCAAATTTGGACTGAACTCAAGGCGAAGCGCGCCGCCCTCGCCAGCCTCCATCAGGAGTTCGATACCTCGCGCTCGTTCAAGACCGGCGCCAACGTTCAATCCTCGGTACGGCAGATCACCCTGGATATTGCCGGCAACCGCTGGCGCGAGCGGACCGTCTCTGGCTCCGGCGACACGCTGCGCCTCTCCGATGGCGCGGGAATCTTCTCCTGGGCAGCCGAGGGCGAAGAGTACGTTCGCGAGAAAGCTAAGGACACCGAGTTTCCTCCTCCCTACAACCTGGATGAAGCCGATTGGAGCAAAGCCCGTGAATTGTCGCGCCGCCCTTGCGGCGTCGCCGGACTCGACCACCCTTGCCTCTTGCTCGAAGTGCCGCTTAAGGCCAAAGTCATCTCCGCTTCTACCTCCGGCCAAACCCAGCGCGCCTCCGGCATGACCAATATCCTGATCGACCTCGATACTGGACTAATCCTCTCTTCGCGCAGTCTTGAGTTAGTGCAGGTTCCGCGTGGCGAGTACCTCCAGGAGTCCACTTACACGCTCAAGCGGCTCCGCTACGGTGGCCCGCCAGAAGCTGCGACTTTTCAATTGCCCGCCGGGCTGAAGGAAGTGAAACAACTCTCGGCCCGCAATGTAAGCAATCTCAAGAAAGAATTCATTGGCCAGCCCGCTCCCGATTTTTCTTTCCTGGACTTAGCCGGAAAACCGGTCCGTCTGACGGACTTCAAAGGGAAGATCCTCTTACTCGACTTTTGGACTACCTGGTGCCCGCCCTGCCGCGCCGATGCTCCCGCGCTCGATAAGCTCTACCGCAAATACCAGGCGAACGATCTGGCCATCGTGGGTATTTCCGTAAGCGAAGAACGGGCCGTGGTCGAAAAGTTCCTCCAACAACATCCCCATCCCTTTCCCATCGTTTTGACCACCGAAAACGAAATGCCCCGCGCCTATCAAGCCGCCGTCTTTCCCACTTACCTGGTAATCGATCGCGACGGTAAGATGAGTGCCGTGGCCCAAGGTTACCAGGGCTTTGGTGACCTCCGGCGCTTACTCAAAAAAGCCGGCCTGGACTTGGAATAACGCTAATGTTCCGGCTGCGGTTCGGAGATTCCAGTCGAAGGCTGCCAAATCTCCCGGTCCGCTCAGCGTGCGTCTCATCGTCCACTAGCCACGAGGCTTGGCTGGCGCCAAGGGCGCCTCTGACCAGCCCGTAAGGCGGACCTGCTCCACCAGCAGCATGTGGGGCACGGTGAGCGCGGCGAGGCCGACGAAGAGGAACTGAATCACGCGCGCATCCAAGCTGAGGCCAGGAAGCCTCCACAGGGCGGCGCCGAAAAGGATCAGCGCTGCCAGCATCGGCAGCAGGGCTTCCCCGAGGACGCGGGCGGGCGGGTCCGGCGACAGGGCGACGGTGCGCAGAATGTGGCGGGCGCTGTGCATGCCGCAGAAGAAAATGGCAAAGGCGGCCAGCGGTGGAGCCAGGACGGCGAGCCCACCCACGGCGACCAACTCCAGTGCGGTGAGCCAGTGGGAAGAAGCGGCAATGGCCGCGCTGATGCCGAGAGCGATGAGCCAGGGCCAGCTAAGTGCGTGCAAGGCTGCCGCAAAAGACGCGGCATCTTCGCCCACCAGCAGTGAGAAGAGCCGGGCGACCTCGGGCGCATGGCGGAGCGCGGGTAGCACCAGGATCGCGCCGCCGTAGAGGATCCGCGCGAGCGGCGGTGTGCCGGCGGCAGGATCGCCGGAGAAGTGAGCGAGCGAAATCAGCAGAAAGGCGAGAAGAAACAGGCTTGGCGCGAAAATCCAAAGGCCCAGACCGAGGCCGGCCAGAGCGGTATAGCTCATCCCGAAGCCAAGCCAGCCCGTGACGCCTTGGACGCGATAGAGCCGCCGGGCGAAGACGGCATCGAGTGCCCCGTGAGGCACACCGAGCGCCACAACCAGCAAAGCGATGCCGAGCCGCTCGGCCCTTTCGTCGAGGCGTGGCAGGACGAGTGACGCGGCGGTTACCAGAGTCGCCAACAGGATGAAGGCGCGGCCTTGGGTCTTGAGGGGGTTCATGGTGTGACAGCCGCCGCGCGCGAGTGCGTCAGGTTGCTGAGCGCGTGCGGAATCTCGCAGAGAAACGGGACCAGGGGCAAGGCCGCGATGATGGCGGCGTAGTCGCGGAGCGTGGCGCGATCGCTGAGGAAGCGGATCATCCGCGCCGGGTCCGTTTTCCGGAAGAGGCCCAGGAATAGCGCGGGCGCAAGTTGGGGGCGGGCGCGCAGCACGGTGAGAAAGAGATGGTCCATGGCGCGAAGTGGCCACGGATCAGCGGCGTGGCTGATCGGTGCACCGCCTACAGCGAGGCAGGCGGCACAGGCGCCGGCCCAACGCTGAATGCGGGTGAAGGCGTAGCCGGTGCTGGGTCGTGCGGCTCCGGCCGTCACGCCGGCGCGGACGAAGGTGGGGTCGGGGTGGGGCGGCGGATTGGCGCAGCGCATGGGCAGGATACCGTGTTCGGAGCGCAGTACTTGGAAGGTACGTCCCGCGGTGCGGGCGGCGACGGCCTGGTCGAGGTCCGGGGCGAGTTGGCCGCGCATCAGGGGGGTGGGGCCGAAGACGGTGGCTTCGATCAACGCGCGATGAGCGGTCATTGGCAGGACGTAGACAAAGCGGATGTCCCGGAGATTGCCGGAGGCGAAGTCCATCAGGGTGGCGCGGGAGGGTTCGAAGACGGCGGCTTCGCACTCGATCTCGCAACCGGCGAACGACTGCCACAGCGCGGAGCCGGAGGTATTGTCCGGGGCAGGTAGCGGGCGCGTATCGATGACGTAGGTGCCCCGGAAGGCACCGGCTTCGGTTTCGACTTCCCACCGATCGTCCACCTTCGCCGGCGGGTTGACGACGGCGGTTCCCAACTGCAGGCGAATGGCAGGGCACTGGGCAATCGTGTGCAGCGCGTCGGCGTAGAAGGCGTCGGCGGGGATCATCTGATAGGGAGTGCGGGCGCAATCGACAGCCACGGTTTCATCGCCGGCACGCAGGGTGACGCCCGGCCAGCGGTAGCGAACAAGCGGGTCAAGCGGGGAGGGGCCGCCGCTCCAGAAGCACCAGGAGCGGTCATTGAGGTAGGCCAGTCGCGGCTCGAGAATTAGGGTGCGTGGGCAGCCGGGGCCTAGCCGGGCGAGGCAATTGGCGAGACTGAGGGCGGCGCAGCCGCCGCCCAGGAGGATGAGGTCGTACGGAGGAGAGAGCATCACGCTTCTGGAAGGGACATGAGGTTGGGGGGGGGAGGCCTAGGGGCCTCCCGGGAGAGATGCTTCAGCGGACCGCGGCTAAGTCGCCCGCCGAGAGTAAGTCGGTCTCTGACTTACGCGAGGCAATCATGTAGATGAGCACGCCGAACATCGCCTTCGCCACGATGTCGGAGACGGTATAACCCACTTGGACGGCCGTCAAAGCGGTTCCGCCAGTGAGGCCAATCATCGGGAAGATGAAGACCACAGGATAGAAGCACCAAGAGATTACCGTCATCCAGCGAGCGGAGTTCACTAAGCCGCGCACCTGCGGCGGCTGGGAGTCAATCGATGCCTTCAAGCCGATGAAGAGGTCATAAACGATGATCAGGAAGGGAATCATCGCGAGGCTCCACCAGAGCCAGCGCGTGCTGGCGTCGGCGGAGATCTCTCCGGGGTATCCCAGCAGGACCATCAGCGCCGCCAAGACGCCCAACTTGGTGGCACGGGCCGCGGTTTCGGCTCGGGATAGGCGCATCACGAGAATTAGTTCCACGAGAAGAAGGGGAACGGTGAGGAGCCAATCGACGTAACGGTAAGCATCGTTGAATGCGACGCCAGAAGCTTTCACTACGCCGCCCGACACCAGGAAGCTCGCTTCCCAGGAGCCGAAGATAAGCAGGTAGTGATACATCGCGATGAGCGTCACCAATCCGGTAAGTGTAATGGCGGTGCGGTAGGCGGGAGCTACCTGAGACCGGCTGAGAAAGAAGAATGCGGTGGCGGCGCCCATGCCGGCGATCGCAAACGAAAAAGCATTGTGTACGAGATCGTACTGTCCTACTGTGAGGGGATCCATGGGAAAAGTTACCTTTATGCACGTGATTCGGCTAGCGCGATTTTTTATGTACTAAATCGCAAGATAAATGAAGGAGAGATGAAACCGTAAGTAGCACTTACGGAGTTGCCGCAAAACGGGGCGCTGGCTGTCACTGGCCAATCTTGCTTCCCCGCGTGCCGCCAGCAAATCGGTAACCACATTCCACGGGCAAGAAGCTTTGGTGATGTCTGGAGCTTATTCAAAAAGCAGGCCGGACTCGGAGTAAAGAACGTTTGTTGGCCTGGTAGCCGGCTCACCTTGCGGCGCCGCCTTGCCCCGGCGCGAGACTCCGCCGCGTAACCACTCTAGCCGGCCCGTTCGTTTGCTAGCCCAGCCAGTGATCAACGAAGCGCACGGCACCGCCAACGAACTCAAGTTCACCAAAACCCAACTGCTCGAACTGACCCAGTACGCAACGGTGCTCGCTCGGGAAGCCGACCCGAGCTGCTTTCGCATCGTCAACTCCAACGTTCCGTGGGCGGAGAATGTACAGAAGGCGCGAATGGTAGACGGCACCGCGCCATGGTCGCCCATTTCGTATTACAAAGCAGTGGAAGATGCAGGGATACCTTACGAGGCGGTGGGGGTGCAGGTGTATCATCCGCGCCGCGACATGCTCGATGTGGAGCGTCAGCTGGAGCGTTACTTCGCATTTCGGAAGCCGGTTTGGTTGACCGAGTTGGGTGTGTCCGCCTCGAGCGTTCCGGACAACTCCAGTTCGCGGCCGCCGAGTCCCGATGTGTGGCACGGCGCTCAGTGGACGGAGAAGATTCAGGCGGATTGGGTAGAGCAATACTACACAATTTGTTATTCCAAGCCGGAGATCGAAGCGGTCTCCTGGTGGAACTTTACCGACCCGGCGCTCTACCCGAACGCCCGTCTCGTCGGCCAGGATTTGCGGCCCAAGGAAGCCTACTTCCGGCTGCTGAACCTGATACAACAGTGGAGGAGCATGTAGATCATGACGACGTCACCCCACACGACTTTGACAAACCGAACCACCCGCCGTCCGCTCTCCCGCCGCAGTGTCTTGCGTGGTGCGGGGGTTGCTTTGGCACTGCCTCTGCTCGAGTCAATGCAGCCGGTTTATGCGCAGAAGGCTTTGACCGGGGCGAAGCCTCGACGGATGATCGCCGTCTGTAACAACCTGGGTCTGCTGGCCGATCATTTCTTTCCGCAGAGCGCCGGACGCGACTATGCCTTGTCGCCCTGTCTGCAACACCTCAGTGCGCACCGCCAGGACTTCACCGTTTTCTCTGGGGTCTCGCACCCCAACGTCGACGGCGGACACCCCGCGGACGTCTGTTTCCTCACCGCGGCCCCGCATCCCGGTAGTAGTTCCTTCCGGAATACGATTTCGCTGGATCAGCATATCGCTGAGCAGATCGGCACGCTTACCCGTTTCCCCTCGCTGACGCTCGCCGTGAATACCCGCATCCGCAGTCTTTCGTGGACCGGCACCGGGGTGGCGATTCCGCCGGAAGACAAGGCCGCGGCAGTTTTTCAGGAACTCTTTTTCCAGGGCAGCCCGGAGCAGGTGGAAGCCCAGATTCGCAAGTTGGACACCGGGCGTAGCATCCTGGATACGGTTGCCGAACAGACGAAGGATCTCGAGAGGAATCTTGGGGCCCGTGATCGCGACCGCCTCGATCAGTACTTCACCAGTGTGCGCGACCTCGAGCGTCGTCTGCAGGCCTCGCGCGGCTGGGAAAGGAAGCCCAAACCCGTGGTGCGGGTGGCGCCTCCCGTGGACCCGGCCAACCCGGCAGCCTATATGGAAAAGGTGAAAGTGATGTACGATCTGGCCCGGTTGGCCATCGAAACCGATTCCACGCGCTCCATCACCTTGATGCTTGAAGGCGTGAGCACGCCGGTGATGGATATCGCGGATGCCAAGATCACCGATGGCTATCATAATCTTTCTCACCACGGCAAATCGGAAGAGAAACGGTCTCAGTTGAAGATCATCGACGAGTGGCACATGAAGATGCTGGCCCATCTACTGACGGGCCTGAAGAGCGTCCATGAAGGCGAAGAGTCGCTGCTGGATCGCACGATGGTGCTTTACGGCTCCAATTTCGGCGACGCCAACGCCCATACGTGCTTCAATCTGCCGACGATTCTAGCCGGCGGCGGGTTCCGGCACGGGCAACACCTGGCTTTCGATCCGAAGAACAACTACCCGCTGCCGAATCTTTTTGTCTCCATGCTGCAGCGGATGGGCATCGAAACGGAGCGATTCTCTTCCTCCACCGGCACCATGCGGGGTTTGGAACTGGCCTAGATGCGAATTCTCGTGGGAATGCAGGTGCTGACGGCGCTGGCGTTGGCGGGAGAGGCGGATTTTCTTCAGAAAAACTGCCTGATGTGCCACAGCAGCAAAGTGAAACAGGGTGGGTTGGACGTGTCTCAGTTGGCCCCCGCTTCAACCGCCAATTTTGCGCAGTGGGTGAAGATTCATGACCGTCTCAGCGCTGGGGAAATGCCGCCGAAGCAAATCACGAAGCGGCCGGATCCGGTTGAGACCAAGTCCTTCCTGCAGTCGTTGTCCGCGTCCCTCGAAACTTACGAAAAGCAAAGAATCCTCAGCGGCGGAAGGGCCCTGGACCGCCGCTTGAACCGGACGGAATACGAGAACGCCTTGCGCGATCTGCTGCAGGCGCCCTGGCTGCAGGTGAAGGGGCAGTTTCCGGAGGATGGCGAGGCGTTTCGATTTAACAAGAGTGGGGAAGCTCTGGACATCTCGCACGTCCATCTCGCCCGCTACCTGTCGGCGGCGGACTACGCCATTCGCCAAGTGATGAGTGTTCAGTATTCACAGCCGCCGACGGCCACTACGCGGTTTTATGCTCGCGAGCAGAGTGAACTGACGAGTAAAGTGAATCACTCCAATCAACGCGGCGACCGGCAAATATATCCGATTCTCGGTTGGAAGGCTCAACCGGAGATCTACGGCAAGAAGGCTCCGTTTACGGTAGGCAGCACCGATCCGCAGACTCGCGAGCAAGAGGCCATGGCTTGGGTTTCGAGTAACTACGTCACCGGCTTCCGTTACCGCTGGGATGGCTTTCGTGCGCCGGTAGCCGGCCTCTACAAGGTCCGGTTTAGCGGTTATACGATCTGGGTGGCGCCGCTCGCCGGGAAGCAGAGCCACCTTCCCGATTTTGAGAAGGTGTCAAAGGGACGGCGCTATGAACCGGTCACGGTTTACACGCGCAACGGCGTGCTGAACCGGCGCGTGGGAGAGTTTGACCTCACGCCGGAACCGCAGGTGCATGAGATCGGGCAGGTGTGGCTCCTGGCCAACGAAACGCTGGTGCCCGATGCGTCGCGCCTCTACCGGTCGCGCCCGAACAACTTCCGGAATCCGCTGATGGAAGCCGATGGTGCTCCTGGCGTGGCCTTCCGCTGGATGGAAGTGGAAGGGCCGATATACGACTCGTCTACTACGGCCGGATACCGTATGCTTTTTGGTGACCTGCCGCTCAAGGCGGTCGGTGACCGGTCGCCTGGGGTTTCGATTCCCGCGCACCGGAATATCGAAGACCGGTTGGCGCCGAACGAGGCTCGCCGCGACGTCGCCACTGCGCTGGGCGAGATGAAAGTGGATGTCGTTTCGTCCAACCCGGCTCGGGATGCCGAACGCCTGCTGCGTGGTTTTCTGAAACGCGCCTACCGCAAGCCGGTCGCCGAAGTCGATGTGCAGCGCTTTCTTCGTCTGATTGAAGGACAGCGTGCTGCTGGCCTCTCATTTGCCGAGGCGATGCTGGCTGGATACACCGCGGTGCTCGCCTCGCCTGGTTTCGTCTTCGTCAATGAGCAGCCCGGGCGTCTCGATGACTACGCACTCGCCACGCGGCTTTCTCTCTTCCTGTCCAACTCCCTTCCGGATGAGACGCTGCGGTCCAAAGCCGCCCGGGGGGAGTTGAACCGTCCGGAAGTTCTGCGGGCGGAGACCGAGCGGCTACTGGCGCTGCCCTATGCCCGCCGCTTCGTGGATGCCTTTCTCGACTACTGGATCGATCTGCGCAAGATTGAGGACTCCACTCCTTCCGCCAGCCTCTATAACGACTACTATCTCGACGATGCGCTCACCGAGGCTTCGATTGCCGAGACGCAGCTTTATTTCGAGGAGATGGTGCGCAAGAATCTTCCGGCACGCTACGTCGTGAATTCGGATTTCACGTTTCTCAACGACCGGCTCGCGCTTCATTACGGCGTTCCGGGCGTTACCGGTATCGGTATGCGGCGGGTGGCGTTACCAGCGGACAGTCCACGCGGCGGGTTTATGACCCAGGCGAGTGTTTTGAAGCTCACCGCCAACGGCACGACGACGTCTCCCGTGCTGCGCGGAAAGTGGATCATGGAAAGGATTCTCGGCTATGAGGTGCCGCCCCCGCCACCGGTTGCCGCGGTTGAACCCGACATCCGCGGCGCGGTAACCATTCGCCAGCAGTTGGACAAACATCGGTCGGATGCCAGTTGCGCTTCCTGCCACAACAAGATTGATCCTCCCGGGTTTGCGCTGGAGAGCTTCGATATCATGGGCGGCTGGCGCGACCGCTATCGCGCGGTGGATGAGAAAGTTCCCGCGGAGAAGGGGCGAGGAAAGAACGGGCAGCCCTTTGAGTTTCATTACGCGTTGCCGGTGGATTCGAGCGGGACTCTTCCCGACGGACGGGCATTCGCCAACGTTCACGACTTCAAGCGCCTGTTGAAGGGGGAGGACGAAACCTTGGCCCGAAATCTGGCCCGCCAACTCACGGTGTTTGCGACGGGTGCGCCCGTGCGCTTCGGCGATCGTGCCAGGATCGAGCAGATGCTCGAGAAAGCCAAGGCGCAGAACTACGGCGTGAGAAGTCTGATTCACGAGGTGGTGCAAAGCGAGCTCTTCCGGAGTAAGTAGCGGCACCAGCGGCAGCAATTAGCTGGTTAGCCGCTGGGAGAATTTTATGACCGCGCTGGCCGCCTGCTCGAAAGCCGCGAATACGCTGGCGTCGGCAAGCGAAGGTAGAAGGGGTCTGCCAAGCCGAGTACACTCCCTTCAGCTGGGCGTCTTATCGCCACTGTCTGGCCGTTACTCGTCAGGCTGACGGTAAGTCGTTAAGGGCCTATGCGCGATCAATCGACTCTACGACAGAATCGGTCCCAGCACATCTCGGAACTGACATGTCCTATGATTGCCAGGGATTTAGATGGCCCAAGTGTCGCAAGGGTCCAGATAGGGTTGCTATGATTGGGCCATCGCCGAAACGATGAGCGTGGCAACTAGTACTGTGGCTTGGTAGGGAACCATTCTGGCCGATCCGGATTCAAGTATGGGTTGGCGAAGACGCTGGTGCCGAGGCTGCGAAGCTGGTCCGGCTGAATGCGCACCCCCAAGCCAATGCCGGTGGGCGCCCGGAGTGTGCCACGGTCATAGACGAACGGCTCCTCGATCACGTCATCGGACTGGTTGTGATACATCGAATCGATTGCCCCGTGGGACGTTCGCGCAAACCCGCCAACTGACGTATGGCCTTGCGCGTCTCTTCCCGTTGGTAGTTGCCGAACGGGTTCCACGCCGGGAGGAACGGGAGCTTTTTCTGCTTTAGCGTCTGCCGGAAGGACTGGAGCATCATCCGCGTCGTCGGCGATGACCGGGGCCCGTTCAGAATCGCGATGTGCCGGTGGCCTTGCGCCGCCAGATACTCCGCTGCGGTCGCGCCGAGTTGCCTTTCATCGACGCCTACGTAGTTAATGCCTTCCTGGTCCTGCGCTCCGTTGATCATCACGAAGGGGACTTGCGCCCCGTGCAGTTCCTGGATACTGGCCTGAATATCGGAGGGCGTGCAAAGCCGGGTGTTGATAAAGATGAGCCCGTCCGTGCCCTTGCTCTGCACTTCGACTTCCACCGCGGAGGTATTCTTCTCCCGCAGTGATCTTGGCCGCCCCCGCCAGCAGTTCCGAAGCCTCCTCCATAGACAGCCAAAGCGCCAGCGGCTTCGTACAATGAGGTATGTGGATGATCTGGTTGGTCGCGATTCCAGTGCTGGCTGCCGAGATTCGACCGGGCGTTTGGGCTGCTAAGGACGCGGCTGGACTCCCGCTGCCGGTGGCCACCTATCATGCCTACCTGGTGGGCGAGCTACATGGCGCGGAGCGAAATGCTCCCTTTCAGCTTCACTATCTCGAACGTCTGCGCGCGGCGGCTGGCGTACGCGACGTGGCTATCGAAGAGGACTCCGTCTATGAGCGGGCGGCTCAACGGTTCGTGGACGGCGAGACGAGCGAAATGCCGCGCGAGTTGTGCCTGCGCGCCGACGTGCTGCGTGGTGTCCGTGAGTTGAACGGGCGCCTTGCTCCGGAAGACCGCATCCGCATTCATCTAGTCGATGTCGACTCGCCGGCAGAGGCGATCCATCGCCACCTGCGAATTCTTCGGGACGAATGGAAGGCCGATGACGTTCGCCTGCCAGCTGTGGGCCAGATCAAACGGCGCGGGCTCGGGACAGTGGCGAAGCTGAAGTCCCGCGCGCCGACAGACGCGGGGCTCGCTGAGTTGCGGACCGTTGAGTTGTCGATCCGGGCGCTGCAGGCGGGGCTGGAAGTGAACATCGGCGTGCCGAAAGGGACGACGTATCTGGAGAGCCGCGAAGAGGCGATCGCCGCGAACCTGGCCGGCCTCGTGGCGCGCTATTCCACAGTGCTGGCATTCTATGGCTCCGACCATATCTCGCGGACGATGCGGAAAGACGGCGGACCGAAACGCAACCAGCCGTTCAAGCCCATGGCGCTGCGACTGCAGGAGCGGGCCATTCGCGCCTATTCGCTGCTTACCATTCCGCTGCAGGCGGAGGTGCAGTGGCGCGGACAGAGGACAGAGATGCCGTGGACCGCCGCTAACGGCAGTCTGTCGACGGGCGAAACCTTCGACAAGGTGCTGGCGGCCGAATCCGGCTCTGACTTCTTCTTAATCGACCGGAAGCGGGAGCCAGCCCGGATGGTGACAACGGATCTGGCGAGGTATGAAGTGGACGGCTATATACTGTTCCGGGCGTCCGGCCCAATGCGGGACTCTTGCCGGTAGAGTCCTGCCATTCTTGGAGCTGCTCAAACCAAGCTTCCACTGTAGTGACAGGCCTGCGCCGGCCGGTCTCAGGTTCATCCTGCCGAATACGGCGGACGCCAGCCGCAATCGCGGTTCGGGCACTCCACCCACTGCCGCGACTTGAGCCGCCGCTCCACCAGATACGGACTACTGCACTCCGGACACTTGCCCGCGAGCGGCCGGTACGACGAAGTGAACTTGCAGCGTGGCCACTGGTTACAGGCGTAGAAGCGCTTCTGCTCCGCTGACACTCGCTCCACGATCTGTCCCGCCGAGCAGCGCGGACAAGGCACAGCGTTCACCGCGACGCCCTAGGCTTCGACTTCCGCTTCGACCTCGGCCGCGGCGGCTTTCTTCTTCTTCGGCGCGGCAGCAGACTTCTTGGCGGCCCCGCGCTTCTTTTTCGCGGGCAAGCCGCCTTCTTCGGCGATTTTCGCCGCCCGCGCCGACAGCAGTTCCACGGCCTCTTCCATCGAGAGCGTCTCCGGAGCCCGGCCGCGCGGCAGCGACGCGTTCACTTCGCCGTCCGACACGTAAGGACCATAACGGCCCGCCTTGATCGATAGCTCCTTGCCCGACGTGGGATGGGCGCCCAGGTCGCGCAGACTCTTCGCCACCGCCGCCTGCCGCCCGCGCGCCTTCGGCTGCGCCAGCAGCTTCAGCGCGTCTTCAAACGTCATATCGAGCGGCGACATCTCGGCCAGCGGCACGGAGCGCGTCTCTTCGTGGCACTTGACGTACGGCCCAAAGCGGCCATTCGAAACCACCACCACATGGCCCGTCTCCGGATGCTTGCCTAACGTGCGCGGCAACGTAAGGAGCTTCACGGCCTCGGCCAGCGTGAGTGTGCTCTCGCTCATGCCCGGCAGCAACGACGCCATCTTGGGCTTCTTCTTCTCGCCCTCAATCGGATCGCCCAACTGCACGTACGGCCCGTATGGCCCCGTCTTCAAGTAGACCGGCAAACCCGTTTCCGGGTCGCCGCCCAGGCTCTGCGCTTCTTTGTTGTTGCGCGACAGCAACTCCATCGCCGCCTCGATGGTCATCTCATCGGGCGCGACGCCTTCCGGCACCGACGTGCGCCGCTCGCCGTCCGACAGAAACGGACCGTAGCGGCCAATGCGGACCTCGTAAGGCCGGTCGTCGGGGCCGATGCCCAGCGGCAGGCCGCACACTTCGCGCGGGTCCACCTGCTTCTCGCCGATCTGCACGAGCTCCTTTAAGCCCGGATGCCCGTCGCCATTGTAGAACTCATTCAGATAGCGCTGGTTGCTCTCTTCGCCGCGCGAGATCGCGTCCAGGTCGTCTTCCAACCGCGCCGTGAAGTCGAAGTCCAACAGCTTCTCGAAGTTCTTCTCGAGCAGGTTCACCACGGCCATCGCCGTGAACGTCGGCACTAGCGCCGTGCCCTTCTTGAAGGCGTACTCGCGATTCAGCACCAACTCGACGATGGTGGCCCAAGTGCTGGGGCGTCCGATGCCGAGCCGTTCGAGCTCCTTAATCAGGCTGCCTTCCGTATAGCGGGCGGGTGGCTGGGTGTTGCGCTCCACAGCCTCGACGGAGGCGATCTTCAGCGACTCGCCTTCGGCGAGCGGTGGCAGGATCTTCTCCTGCTCGGCCAAATCCGCCTCAGGGTCATCGGAGCCCTCAACGTAAGCGCGCAGGAAGCCGGCGAAGAGAATCGTCTTGCCGGTGGCGCGGAATTTCGCTTCGCCCACGCCGATGGTGACGTTGACATAGGTGCCGCGCGCGTCGGCCATCTGGCAGGCGACGGTACGCTTCCAGATCAGGTCATACAGGCGGAAGGCTTCCTCGCCCAGTTGCGCCTTCACGACGTCGGGCGGCGTGAAGTGGTCGCCGGCGGGGCGAATCGCTTCGTGCGCTTCTTGCGCGTTCTTCACCTTGGTGGCATAGAGCCGATTCGTGGGATGCAGATAGTCCGCGCCGAAGTCGCGTGTGATCAGTCCGCGGGCGGCGGAAAGCGCCTGCTCGGACAAGGTCGTCGAGTCCGTACGCATGTAGGTGATAAAGCCGTTTTCGTAGAGCTGCTGCGCGATCTGCATCGTGCGCTTCGCCGAGTACCGCAGCTTGCGGTTGCTCTCCTGTTGCAACGAACTCGTCACAAACGGCGCCGACGGCTTCTGGGTGAAGGGCCGCTCCTCCACGGAGACGACTTTCGCTTCGCCGCGCTCAATCTGGTCGCGCAGCGCGATAGCCGCTTCGCGCTTCAGATGAAGCAAGTCTTCCTTGGCGTTCAGCAAACCGGTGTCGGGATCGAAGTCCCGTCCCACTGCGAGGCGCTTGTCGCCCACCAGCGCCAACTCCGTCTCCACCGTCTCGCCCGTACTCTTCGCGAACAGAGACTTCATGCCCCAGAACTCGGCCGCGCGGAAGCGAATGCGGGCGCGTTCGCGGTCCGCCAGCAGCTTCACGGCGATGCTCTGCACGCGTCCGGCGCTCAGGCCCGGCGCCATCTTCTTCCACAGCAGCGGACTCACTTCGTAGCCGTACAGCCGGTCAATGATGCGGCGCGTCTCCTGCGCCCGCACCAGATTCTCGTCGATATCGCGGGTGTTCTTCAGCGCCTCGGCGATCGCGTCCTTGGTGATTTCGTGGAACACCATGCGCCGCGTGGGCACCTTGGGCTTCAGCACTTCCATCAAGTGCCAACTGATGCTCTCCCCCTCGCGGTCTTCGTCAGTTGCGAGGAAGAGTTCGCTCGCGCCCTTCAGCGCGGCTTTCATCTCGCTCACGTTCGCCTTTTTCTTCGGCGGCACGATGTAGAGGGCTTGGAATTCGTTATCTACCTGGATGCCCAGCCGGGCCCAGGGCTCCTTCTTCAGGCTCTCCGGGATTTCGGACGCGTTGTTCGGCAGATCGCGCACGTGGCCCATGCTGGCCATCACTACGTAGTCGCTACCCAGAAACTTCGTGATGGTCTTCGCCTTGGTGGGGGACTCAACGATGACCAGAGTTTTCGCCATATGGATTTTTTAACTACCCGAACCTTTCCTCAACCTTGAGGGCGTGCTGCACCCTGAGTCTACCAGACCTTTATATATTGCTTACCCGGAAGCTGGCGCACGATGCCATCGAGCTCGAGGTCGAACAGGGCGGCGATCAGTTCCGAAGACGAATGAGTGTCCAGAACTTCTATTAGATGATCCAAATGGGTGGGCTTGTCAAATGCCAGTTGGCGGAGCATGTCCTGACGCAGGCGTCCGCGGGGGTCTAGTACCGGGTCGGGCAGGGAATTGCCGTCTTCGCTTAACGCCATTTGGTTTGTTGGAGTTAGGCTGGCGGCATGGCGGTCGGAAAGGGTGCGCCGGTCCTCGGGATTTAGCTGCTGCACGACATCCTGCCAGTCCTGCACCAGCGTCGCGCCCTGACGAATTAACAAGTTCGGCCCCCAACTTTGCTTCGAAGTGATGTTTCCCGGGACGGCAAACACCTCCCGATTCTGGTCCATCGCCAGCCGGGCCGTGATTGCCGACCCCGAATACTGCGCCCCTTCCACCACCACGACGCCCACGCTCATGCCGCTCACGATGCGGTTGCGGATGGGAAAATTCTGGGGGTAGCTCGGCGCGCCGAGGGGGAATTCGCTGGCCAGCAGTCCCTTTTTCGCGATCTCCTCCGACAGCCGCTTGTTCTCCGCCGGGTAGATCACGTCGACACCGGAGCCGAAGACGGCCACCGTGTCGCCCTCGGCCGCGAGACAGGCCTTGTGGGCCGCCGTATCGATGCCGCGGGCCATCCCCGAGACGATGGTGAGCCCTGCCTTCGCCAGGTCCGTCGAGAAACGCTCCGCGGCCAGGACGCCGTACGGCGTGGGCACGCGGGTTCCGACGATAGCGATCGCCACCCGGTTGAGCAACTCCGTGCGGCCCCGTGTGAAGAGCATCAGCGGCGGGTCGAAGATCTCGCGCAGCCGGGCCGGGTAGCGCGGGTCAACAAACGTCACCAGTTGCGTCCCCGTCTGCCGTAGCCGCTCCTGCTGCCGCACCGCGTCCTCAAAGACGCAGCCGCTGGCGATCGTCCGCGCCAGGGAGCCGGACAGGCCGAGCCCCTCCAGATCCGAAACGCCCGCCCGAAACAGCGCCACCGGCGTCCGGAAGCGTTCCAACAACTCGTGCCCCCGCCGCGGACCCAGCCCCGGCACCATCCGCAACGCCAGCCAGTGAAGCTCTTCTTCCGGCGTCAGCCGGGTCAATTCAGGAGTCGCAAGTGCAGCCATTCTCTGATAAGTGGTTTTGGGTATCGATTCCTCTCATTTATTTTGCGATTATTTTCGAGAGGAGACCGAATTTGCGGCTTTTGAAGTGGCTCGGGCCTGTCTTGGGAATTTACGGCCTGTATCTTGTTGGATTTTTCGTCGTTATGCGCCAGGCGCCGGAGACCTTTGCCGGCGTGGTCTCCGGCCTGCCGATGCCCATCATGATGACGATTCCCTTTGAGCGGCTGTGGAACGTCGCCCGGGGCGGTACGCTCAACATGGGCGACCGGGCGCCCGACTTCACGCTTGAAACCTACGACCGGCAGTCGCGCGTCCGCCTCGCTGACCGCCTCGCCGCCAAGCCCGTCGTGCTGGTCTTCGGGAGCTATACCTGACCGCCCTTCCGGCGGGAGGTTCCCGCCCTCAACGCGCTCTATCGCCAGTACCGCGACCGCATCGACTTCTACGTGGTCTACATCCAGGAAGCTCACTCGACGGACGGCTGGCAGTTGCCCGTGAACGTCCGGGAGAAGATCCTCTTCGCTGACCCCAAAACGAGCGACGAGCGTTCCCACGTGGCTAGTTCCTGCGTCCGCGACCTCAAGATCGAACTGCCCGCCCTGATCGACGATGAGCGCAACAGCGTCGAGCGAGCCTACACCGGCTGGCCGGACCGGCTGTACTTCATCAACCGCCAGGGCATCGTCCGCTACAAGAGCAAGCCCGGTCCGTTTGGCTTTACGGTGAAGGACCTCGCCGCCGCTATAATAAAAGAGTGAAACGGCGCGCTCTCCTGCTTGCTCCTTTGGCTGCCTTCGCGGCCGAAGCCCCGAAGTCTGCCGTCCGTGGCAAGTTCCTCGCGCCCGGCGAACTCACCACGCCGAAGGGCAAAGTCCAGTTGCGCGGTGACGAAGCCACCGAAAAGGTTCTCGCCGATCCCCGTCTCAACGGCATGGACTTCGAGGCCCTGGGCCGCTTCACCGAAGCCAACCGTTTCGTCATCAACCCCATCCACGAACGCGCCATCTGGGCCTACCGCAATGGCCAGCGGTTGATGGTCACCTACTGGTGCCCGGTCTGCTACATCCGCACCTACTCGCCCGGTGAATGCTGGTGCTGCCAGGACGACACGCAACTCGATCTGAAAGATCCAAACTCCAAGGACCCGACGCCTTAGGGCAGCGTTACCGGCACCGCGTTACTCAAACGTCCCGCGGCTTCGAGTCGCAGCATCGTAGCTCCGGTTACGGTCAGTGGCACTTGGGCCACCACGCGCCGGATGTCGCCGGTAGACACCGAAAGCAGCGTGGCCTCCGTCTCGCCTAACAACACTCGTAGCGGAGTGCCAGGTAAGCCCAGGCCGGTGGCGTCGATCTCGAGCACCGGGCCGTTCAGGCGCGCGGTGAAGATGCCCGGCCACGCGGCGTCCAGCGCGATCTGCTTCGGCGTCGAGGTTCCAGCCGGAGTGGTGACGGTGATGGGGTAGACGCCGGGCGCAAGCAGCGGCACCACCAGATTGATCTGCCCACGGCTGGTGTAGAGCAGCCGGGCGGCGAGTCCGCCGATGTTCACCTGCGTGTTGCCCAGGCTGGGCGCGCCGCGCAGCGAGATGGCCGGTGGGGCGGTGGTGAGGTCGCGGCCGTAGAGGCTCGCGACGACGCCCGGGCTGAGCCCTTGGGCAGTGGCATCGCGGAAGGCCGCGTTGAGCAGACCTCCATCGAAGACGGTGGGCGCATAGAGGGCTTCCGCGGAGACACCGCCCCCGCCACCGGTGACAGTCAGTTCCAACGACGCACCGGGCGTCCACGTAAAGCGGACTTCGCCCGCGGCGTCGGCTATTTGGCTGGCGGGCGTTACCGAGCCGCCGTCTACCGCGCGAGCCGTCACCTCGACGCCCGGGTAGACGACGTAGTTCCGGTCCACGACACGGGCGGCCACCACCGCCGGCGCGTCGCCGGGGCCGGGAAACACGCGGTCATTGTCGAAGATTCGCGGGCTGAGCCCCGCGGCGTTCGCGCTCACCTGCACCTTGGCGCGGCCCAGTTCGAAGCCCTCCGCATTGGCTTCTACCGTCAGGTTGTCGACGGCGGCCCGCACGCCGCGGACCGCGAAACTCACGCCGGTGGCGCCCGCCGGCACAGCGACCGTCTCCGGCACGGCGACCGCGCCGTTTGCCGAGCGCGGCCGCAACGTGAGTGCGCTTGCGGCGGGACGGTCCAGTTCCACGCGTGCCTGCACCGTCTGGCCCTCAATGACGCCCAGCGCGGGCTCCGCCCGCAGCCGGAGGGCGCGAAGAATGCGCGTGTCGGCGGTGGCCCGATTGTCGGTAACCCGGGCGAAATACGCCGGGAACTCCTGCCGGTAGCGCTCCACTTGGGCGAGTTGCGCGGCGGTCGGGTCAGCCCCTTGGGCCGTCAGGACGATAAACGCGAAGCGGAAGTGCCGTTGGGCCACGGTATGGTCCGGCGCACGGCGCCCTTCGGCCTCCACGATTTCGCCGATGGTGACGTCGCGGCGCTGCCCGTCAAAACGGACACCGCGCTGAGGTAGCCGGTTGAAGTTGCCCAACGACGAGTTCGTCACCAGGAAGGTGGAGGGCACTTCCTCCGGTGCGCGCAAACCCATCAGGTATTGGTCGAGCGGCGCGTAGCCCTCCACGCTCGCGACCGTCTCAAAGCGCGGCGAGGCCCCAGCGCCGTTGTCGCGAATACGGTTCCCTTCCAGCAACGACGCCTCCGAGTTAAAGGCGAAATTCCAATGCGCCATTTGGGCCCCCAGCATCGGGCGGGCGTCCGCGTTGGCGGGGTCGCGGACGCTGGCGTACGCCAGAAATAGATGCCCGGCTTCGTGGCCAAGGATGGATAGCGGCGTGTCGCCGGCGCCGCTCCGCGCCGGCACCAGGCCGAACGGATCGAGCGGATATTGCGACGTCGGGCCCAGGTTCAGAATCGCCTGCATGCGCTGCTTCGATCCGTACTCGGCGCCTGTGTTGGCGGGCGTATCGCCGTAGCCGGTCCGGTCATTGCGCACCGTGATCTCAAACGCCACCACTCCGGCCCCCGGGGAGAGTCCCATGGTGTTGTAAACGACGAGATAGTCGTAAGCGTCGTCGTATTCGGTGTAGAAGCGCTGCGACAGGGTCACCAGGTCGAGGTCATTGCCGAGGGTAAAGAGTTCGGCGACGGAACCCGGAAACGTCTCATTGCTGCCGGTACTGAACGAGACGACTTGCGAGGGCCGCGTCACATCGCCCACCGAGATCCCCACCACGGCTTCGATCGTGTTCACGCCGCCATAGACGATCTCGATCCGGCCATCCGGATAGAGCCGCACCTGGAAGGTGTTCGGCAGGCCGGCGCCCACGGCACGGTATTCCGGAACCCGGCTCCAGGTGAAGACGGCGCGGGTGGGGCTGAGTGACGCCGACACTTGGCTGGCGGCGCTGGGGTCCAGATCGGTGAAGAGGGCGGCGATGCGCGGTCCGCCGGCCGTGAAACGGCCCAGCGACCGCTCATTGGTATTGCTGTCCGCCCGGTCAAACGTCAGGTTGCCGTCCGAGTTGAGAAAGATGCGATTTCGGCTGCGGCCCTGAAAGGGGAAGGCAAAGGGCAGAGGGAACTCGCGCGAGTCGTCGTCGCCGAGCCCGGCCACGGCTGTGCCTGCTGCGTCTTCCACCGCCCCAGGCTCCACGGCGAAGCGGTAACCACCCGCGTTTTGTGGCGTGAAGCGCAGCAGTTGCCGGTCGAGGTTAAAGGGATTGCGCTGGCCGATGATGCCGTTGCCGGAATCCATCACGACGAGGTCGCCGACGGTCCGCGCGGGCCGCACTTGCTCGGCCGCCGCCCGGCCTTTTGCCGCCCTCGCCAGCAGACGGCGGTTCTGCTCATGGGTCAGTCGCATGGCGTCCGCGCGCCCCGGTACCGTTCCACAGCCGCGCGGCGCATCGGCGGCCAGCAGTCCGGAAATAGTCAGAACAAAAATAGCCAGATTGCGTTTCATGTTTGCGTGGGGACTCGCCGGGCCTAGCTCGATTGTAGAATACGGTAGTTGAGGAGTTTGTAACATCATGGGTTTCTGTACCACTTGCGGCGCGCAGATTGCGGAATGCGCGCGCTTTTGTCCAAAGTGCGGCGCCAATCTGGCCGGCGGCGCGCCGCCCCCGATGCCGTCTCAGTCGATGTCGCAGTCACCCCTCGACTACACCATTCAGGGCGATAACCTCCAGGTGGTCCGCGTGCGCCTGTCCTCCGGGCAGGAACTCTTCGCCGAGGCCGGCAAGATGCTCTATAAAACGCCTTCCGTTACCTGGGAGACGCGCATGAGCGGCAACTCGATCGGCGAGAAGCTTTTGGGCGCCCTAAAGCGCAAGGTGATGGGCGAGAGCCTGTTTCTCACGTATTTCCGCGCCAACGGCGCGGGCGAGGTCGGCTTCGCCGGTAGTTACCCGGGCCGGATCCAGCCCTTTGACCTCCGGCCGGGCCAGACGATTCTCGTCCAACGCGACAGCTTCCTGGCCGCGCAGACCGGGGTGACGCTTAATATCGCCTTCACCAAAAAGCTCGGGGCGGGTTTCTTCGGCGGCGAAGGCTTCATCCTGGAGAAGCTATCCGGTCCCGGTACCGTATTCATCCACGGCGGCGGCGATTTCATCGAGTTCGACCTCAAACCGGGCGAAATGCTTCAAGTAGATACAGGCTGCATTGTGGCTTTCGACGAGAGCGTCTCCTACGACATTCAGTTCGTGGGCGGCATCAAGACGGCGATCTTCGGCGGCGAAGGACTATTCCTGGCCACCCTCACCGGTCCAGGGCGGGCCATCGTCCAGAGTATGACTCTGGAAAAGATGCGCCGCGAATTGGCGCCGGCGACGACGGGTGGCGGTGATGAGCGCAGCGGTTTGGGCGCCATTACGGGCCTTTTTAACAGTGACGACTAAGGTTTTTCCTAAACCTTTTGCCTTCCCTGGCCGAAAGCTTTAGGTAGGGAGCCATGGAAGGGATACTGCCCACACAGATCGACGAGTCGTCTTCGCCCGATTTTGGGATGCAGACGCCCGAGTGGGCTCTTCGTCAAGCCTCGGAGCGAACTGCCGCGGCGGTGAATCCGGCCGAAGAGATGCGCCACTTGAAGGGGCAGTTTCTCACGAGCCTCAACCACGAGATCCGGACGCCCCTCACCGGCATCCTCGGCATGACCGATCTCATGGCGGAAACCACGCTGACGCCCGAACAGCGAGAGTATCTCGACATCACGCGCGCCTGTGCCGACACTCTTTACGACATTCTCAGCGCGACCCTTGAGTTCGCCGCTTTAAGTGCCGGCAATACCCGCGCCGAGCAGTCCCCGTTTCAAGTCGTGCGCGCGGTGGACGCCATGGCGGCGGAGTTCGAGGCCAAGGCGCGCGCCAAAGGGCTCGAGTTCGCACTACGGATGGACCGGTCGTTACCCGAGTTGGTTTTGGGCGACGAAGTTCGTTTCCGGCGCTTGGTTTCGCAGTTGCTGGCCAACGCGACCAAGTTCACCGCGATCGGTCGAGTGAGCCTCTCCGTGCGCCGGCTGCGCGGTCTCGGCGAGAGCCGTGAGCGGCTGGAAGTGGTGGTAGCGGATACCGGTATCGGCATTGCCCCCGACATGGTGGAGCGCATCTTCGAGAGCTTCGAGCAACTGGAAGGCGGCCTTTCCCGTCAGTACCAGGGCTTGGGCCTAGGCCTGTCGCTTGTCCGGGAGTTGACGCGACTCCTCGGCGGCGAGATCACGGTCGAGAGCGCCGTGGGGAAGGGCAGTACCTTCACCGTGCGCCTCCCGCTGCTCGCCGCGGACGAAAACCTCGGCACGCCGGCTACCCGGAATCTCCGCCAGGGTAAGCCCCGGATCCTGCTCGTGGAAGACAACAAGGTCTCGCAGATGATCGTCGTCCACATGCTCGAACGCAACGAGTTCGAAGCCGACTGTGCCGACAGCGGCATGGCCGCCTTGCGGGCGGCGTCTTCCAACCGTTATGACCTGGTCCTGATGGACTTGCAGATGCCCGGGATGGACGGCTTTGAAGCCACTCATCGCCTGCGCCGGTTGCCCGGATATGAGGCGGTGCCGATCCTGGCGCTCACCGCCAACTCCTCCAGTGAATTCTATGAGCTCTGCCGGAAACACGGCATGCAGGCATTCCTCTCGAAGCCGGTGCAGCCCCAGGAACTCATCCTCACGGTCAAGCAATTCCTGGCTGCCTGAGCGGCTGATCTGGTCGTGTCCCAGTCTTGATACACCGCATCCCAACACCGTTACCATGGGAACTGTGCGGCCGGTCGTATTTCACCCCAAAAGCACGCGACGCCATTCGGGCGTTCCCTCGCGATATTCGAGCCCGGATCGGCAAGGGCTTTCGTCAAGAAGACACAACAAACCCCACCCGCGGAGATTCGACTGGCTAGGAAGCGATTGAAGGAGATGAATGATGAAGGTTAATTCCGTCACCGCCAAAACCCCGGAAACCTTAGCTCAGACGCTTGGACTCAGTGGCATTGAAGCGCAGGAATGGCAGGTGCAACACGCGCTGCTCAAGCGGCTCAGGCAGATCGTCAGCGGCGCGGGGCTCACCCACGCCGAGGTGGCCCAACGAGGCGGTTCTTCTCGAACGCGCGTCACCTCCATCCTCAACGGGAATCTGGACAACGTCTCCAGCGATCTGCTGATTCGGCTCCTGGCGGCTTTGGGCTATCGCGTCAAGGTCTCCGTCTCTCGGGTGGACACCGCGGCCTAACCTGCCCTCTGAGCGCATTACAATAGTCTTCGTATGAGCGAAGACCAGTCCGCCATTCCGCCACCCAGTTTCGAATTCCTCGTCCTCTCCCTCAAAATGCAAGCCGAAATGGGACTCGGCCTCGTCAAGATGCCCGGTGACAACGAAGGGCAGGACCTCGTCCGCGCCCGCCACTTCATTGATCTTTTGGCCATGCTCACCGAAAAGACCAAGGGCAACCTCTCGCTGCACGAACAGCGTCTCCTCGAGAACTCCGTCACTGAATTGCGCTTCCGTTTTGTCCAGGTGAGCCAGCCCGGTTCGCATGAGTAGTCTCCGGCTGACGGTGCTCGGCTCCGGCACCAGCGTCGGCGTGCCCACCATCGGCTGCCACTGCGACGTCTGCCAATCCACCGATCCCCGTGACCAACGCCTGCGCCCCAGCGTCCTGCTCGAATACGACGGCCGCGTCGTCCTCATCGACACCACGCCGGACTTCCGCCAGCAGATGCTCCGCCACCGCATCGGCCGCCTCGACGCCATCCTCTACACCCACTCCCACGCCGACCACATCCTCGGCCTCGACGACGTCCGCCCCTTCAACTTCTACCAGCAGGGCGCCATTCCCATCTACGCCGCCCCCGACACGCTCGACGTCGTCGAGCGCGTCTTCAGCTATGTCTTCGCCACCGGCGAAAGCGAAAGCTCCCGCCCCCGCGTCACGGTTCACCGCCTCGACGGCCGCCCCTTCGACGTCTTCGGGCTCGAATTCCAGCCCATCGCTCTGCAGCACGGGCGCGGCATCACCCTCGGCTACCGCTTTGGCCGCTGCGCCTACCTCACCGACCATAGCGACATCCCCCCCGAGTCCCTGGCGCAGCTACGCGGCCTCGACGTCCTGTTTCTCGATGCCCTCCGCCACAAGCCCCATCCCACCCACTCCACCATCGACCGTTCCTTGCGCTACGTCGAGCAACTCGGTCCGCGCCGCGCCTACTTCACGCACATGTCGCATGACCTCGCCCACGTCCAGACCGAGAGCCTGCTGCCTCCGCACGTCCATCTGGCCTACGACGGCCTCACACTCGACATCGCCGCCGATCCCCCCGTCGATCTCTTCCGCCTCGCCGTCAACCAACCGCCGACCGAGCCCTGCGCGCTCACCATCGGCAACTTCGACGGCACCCACTTGGCCCATCAGCAACTCTTCCGCCGCGTCACCCGTCATGGCCGGGAGCGGCAACTCGTGCCGGCCGTGCTCACCTTCGATCCCCATCCCACGCAGATCCTCTCGCCCGAGCGCGCGCCGAAGCTCCTCACCACCCATGAACAGCGCGCCGCCGGCATGGAAGCGTTCGGCATTGAGCGCGCCTTCGTGTTGCCGTTCACCAAGGAACTCAGCCAACTCGAACCCCGCGACTTCATCCAGCGCATCCTGCTGGACCAGCTACACGCCAAACTGATCGTCATTGGCGCCAACTTCCGCTTCGGCCGCAAGCAGGCCGGTGACGTCGCTTTGCTGCGCGCCGAAGGCGAGAGGTTAGGCTTTGCCGTGGAAGTCGTCAACGAGTTTGTCCATCGCGGCGAGACCGTCTCCTCCAGCTTGATCCGGCGCCTGCTCGAACAAGGCCATGTTGCTCGCGCGGCCCGGTATCTGGGCCGCTTCTATTCGCTCAGCGGACGGGTCGTCAGCGGCTTCGGCGTCGGCAAGGAGCAAACCGTACCCACCCTAAACCTCGACTGGGGCGACGCCCTCCTGCCCGCCTCCGGCGTCTACGTCACCCGCACCACCTGCGTCGACACCGGCCGCCGCTGGCCATCGATTACCAACGTCGGTGTCCGGCCCACCTTTCAGGGCGAGGCGTTGACCGTGGAGACGTTCCTGCTCGATGCGCTCACCCCGCCCAGTCCGCACCGCATCCAGGTCGAATTCCTGCGCTGGGTGCGCGCCGAACGGCGTTTCCCGGATCCAGCCGCTTTGAAGGCGCAGATTTTCCGCGACGTGAAGCGCGCCAAGGCTTGGTACCGGCACGCGGCGCGCGCCGGGGCCGCTTAACCGGTTACACTACTAAGAATGGCTTTATCGGCACTCAAACTCGTCCACTTACAGAAATTGTCTAACTCCGCGGGAGTGATCGCGGCCGCCGCGATGGATCAGCGCGGCAGCTTGCGCAAGTCCCTGGCCGCGGCCAAGGGCGTGAGCGACAAGGACATCACCGAAGAGATGATGTCGGACTTCAAGGTTGCGGTCTCGAAGGCGCTCACGCCGCACGCGAGCGCAATCCTCCTCGACACGGAGTACGGCTTGAAAGCCGCCGCCGCGCGCAGCGCGAATGCCGGCCTGCTGCTCGCCTACGAGCTCTCCGGCTACGACAACTCGCAGCCCGGCCGCCTGCCGGACCTCATCCCGCAGCTTTCCGCCCTCCGCATCCGCGCCCTCGGCGCCGACGCTGTTAAGGTCCTTATCTACTACACCCCCGAGGAAGATCCCAAGATCAACGAGATCAAGCACGCCTTCGTCGAACGCATCGGCGCTGAGTGCGAAGAAGTCGGCATCCCCCACTTCCTCGAATTCATCGGCTACGATCCCGCCGGCGGTGACGAAAAGGGACTCGCCTTCGCCAAGAAGAAGCCCCAAATCGTCATCGACTCCATGGCCGAATTCTCGAAGCCCCAGTACCACGTCGACATGCTGAAGGTGGAAGTGCCCATCAACGCCAACTACGTCGAAGGCAGCTCCGTCTACAAAGGTGAGAAGGCCTACACGCGCAAAGAAGCCCTCGACTACTTCAAGAAAGCCTCTGACCTCGCCACCAAGCCCTTCATCTACCTGAGCGCCGGTGTCAGCAACGCCCAGTTCGTCGAGAGCTTGAACATGGCCTCCGAAGCCGGCACCGACTACTCCGGCGTCCTCTGCGGCCGCGCCACCTGGAAGGACGGCATCCCCGTCTTCGCCAAGCACGGCGTGAAGGCGCTCGAAGACTGGCTCGCCGGCGAAGGCGTCGCCAACATCAACGCCGTCAACAGCGCCATCAGCGGCGCCAAGAGCTGGACGAAGAAACTGGGGATGTAGCTTTAGAGCCAGCGATCATCCTGTTCGGTGGGGGGACGAAGAAGCCGCAGGGCAGCAACATCGCAGCGGCTCAGTAGTGCCGGACCGATTACAAACGGAGGAAGCAACATGCCCCTCACCCATGACTTCAAAGAAACGATCCGGGCACGGGCCCAGCAGGACGCAAAGTTCCGGCAGGCATTGCTACGGGAGGCGGTCGAGAGCTATCTCCGTGGCGACCTCGAGACGGGTAAGGCCGTTTTACGCGACTACGTGAACGCGACGCTCGGGTTTCAGGCGCTCGAAGCACAGACCGATATCCCCGCTAAGAGCCACATGCGCCTGCTGGGGCCAAAGGGTAGCCCGTCCGCGGCAAACCTCTCGAGCATTCTCACGGTCCTGCACAAGACGGAGGGTGTGCATTTTGAACTGTCGTGCCATAAGTCCTAATCCCGATCCGCCACAGCCAGCGGCCAAGTCAATCCATCCGTAGCTCATCGAAGTTGGTCGTGGTGGGAGCGGGCAGGACGTAAGTCCTGGCATTTCTGGAGCCGGCGCTCGGGTTCGAACCGAGGACCTTCCGATTACAAATCGGGAGCTCTACCAACTGAGCTACACCGGCCTTCCCTCTAGTACAGCATCCGTTCCGCGAGAGTGTCAAACTGAAGGAGATGCTCCGCGGAATTTCGCTTCTCATCCTCCTCCTGACCGGCTGCGCCACCCCGCCCGCCCATCCGGCGTACCCCCGCACCGTCGCCGGCCTGACCCTGGAAGGCGAGCAGGTGCTCACCGGCGCCGACGTGCCGCCCTACGTGCCCCCCGCCGGCGTGGTGCGCGCCGTTCGGCTCACCTACAGCGGTAGCCAACTCGTCCAAGCCATCGTCTATGAAACCAGCGGCTCCTCCGTAGCCTTCGCGGCCCTCCAGAGCTGGCGCGCGGAAACCGGCAAGCTGGCCATTCACTCCGGCCGCTACTTCGTCGTCGCCCAAGGACGCCGCCCGGGCCTGGACGACTTCCTCGCCGGCCTGGAGAAACAACTCAAGTGAGCACCATCCCGGCCCTCGAGCGCGTCTTCGAAATCAGTCTGCTCGGCATGATGGCCAGCGGCTATTTCGCCGTCGCCGGCTCCGGCACGCTTGACCCCCTCACCGCCCTCCTCACCGGCGCCGGACTCCTCTGGCGCCTCCTCCAAGTCGCCGGCGGCCTGCGCTGGACCATTCCCACCCGCTGGATCGGTTGGGCCACCTTCGCCTACATCCTCTTCTACCCCGTCGACTACCTCTACTTCTCCCAGCGCGACTTCCTCCGTGCCACCGTCCATCTCGTCTTCTTCCTCGCCGTCGTCAAGATCCTCACCGCCAGCACCGAGCGCGACTACCTCTACCTGAAGGTGCTCGCCTTCCTGGAACTGCTCGCCGCCGCCGTCGTCAGCGTCAACTTCAATTTCTTCTTCTGGCTCGCCGTCTTCCTGCTCTTCAGCATCGCTACCTTTGCCACCTCCGAAGTACGGCGCTCCGCGCAGGGGGAGCGCCAATTGGTCCGCGGCGCCCTCACCGGCTTCGGCTGGCGGCTCACCGGCGCGACGCTCTTCGTCGCTGCCAGCGTGCTCGTCCTGGCCGTCGCGCTCTTCTTCGTGCTGCCCCGCACCGCTCGCGTTGCGCTGCAATCCTGGGTGGACCCGCGCTATCACCTCAGCGGCTTTTCGAACCAGGTCGTTCTCGGCCAGATCGGCGAAATCCGTTTGCGTCGCGAGCCCGTCATGCACGTGCGCGTCGAAGGCGGCGAGCCCATTGAAGGCGTCAAATGGCGCGGTGCGGCGCTGGTCGAATTCAACGGCCGCGCCTGGCAAACCAAAGCCAATGATCGCGTCCGTCTGCCCGTTACCAACGGCGTCTCCCGGCTCGCCGAGATGAACCAGCTCCGCCGCCCGGGCCACCGCATCGCCTACGAAATCCAACTCCGGCCCACCGGCGCCGACACCCTCTTCGTCGCCGGCGTGCCCGAATTTATTGACTTTGGCGCCAATGTCTACCGCAGCAGCACGGCCAGCCTCTTTAGCTACTCGCTCGTTTCCCGCATCGTCCGCTACGGTGCGCGCAGCTTCCTCAAAGGCGACGAGGCCCCCGGCGATGCCCCGCTGGGCGATACCCGCTATCTCCAACTGCCGCCCCTGGACCCCCGCATCACCGCCCTCGCTCACGAGTGGGCCGGCGCCGTCGGCACCGCCGACGAAGGCGCCACCGACGAAGTCCGGGCCCGCGAGCTCGAACGCCGTCTGCGCAGTTCCTACAAGTATTCGATCGATCTCCTCGAGCGCGAAGTGCCGGATCCCCTCGCCTACTTCCTCTTCGACCGCGGCAAAGGCCACTGCGAGTACTTCGCCTCCGCCCTCGCCGTTATGCTGCGCGTCGAGGGCATTCCCTCCCGCGTCATCACCGGCTTCCAAACCGGTGAACTGAACCCCATCAGCGGGCTCTACGTCGTCCGCGCCTCCGACGCCCACAGTTGGGTGGAGGCCTTCATCGAAGGCAAAGGCTGGCTCACCTTCGATCCCACGCCCGCCGCCACCGAAACCAACGATATCGCCACGCTCATGAATAAGGCCGGCCAGTACTTCGACGTCCTCGAAACCTTTTGGCAGGATTGGGTGCTCTCCTACGACGTCGAGCAGCAAGTGGGCCTGGCCCTCAAAGTGGATCAAGCCCGCCGCGGCCTGAATACTGACTGGCTGCAGGAGCGCGCCGAAAGGCTGAAGGCCTTCAGCCGCTGGCTGGCTCGCTTGGACGCCCGCTTCTTTGTCGTGCTGGCCTTTCTCGCGCTGGTCGCGGTCAGCGGCCAGGCCTGGGTGCCGCGGCTCGCCTGGTGGTGGCATACTCGCTTGCAGGCCCGCCGCTTCGGCGAAGGCAAGGCCCGCGGCCGCGACGCTACGGTCGTCTATGTCCGCATGCTCGACTACCTCCGCAAACGCGGCTACGAGAAGCCCGCCTGGGTCACACCCGAGGAGTTCGCCGCCATGCTGCGCAACACGCCCTACGCCCAGCCGGTGGCCGAACTCACCGGTCTCTACTACCAGGTCCGCTTCGGCGGCGGACAGACCCTCGGTCCCCGCCTATTTACCTTGCTCGATAACCTGGAGTCCGTAGGGCGGGCCCCCCGGCCCGCCTCTAGCGTTGACGTAAGTTAGTAGCCACCACCCGCGTCAGGTCGTCGCTCACGATCGACGGGCACCACGTAGCCTCAATGTGCTCGACCACCAGTTCCGTGCCGCGCGTGTGGCTCACGAAAGGTCGCGTGCGCGGGTCGTACATCGCGTCGGTCAGGTCGCGCGCCAGCACCACTTCGAACCCCAACCGGGTCATTTGCCGGGCGCCGAAGCCGCGGTTCAGAATGCAGATGTTCGTGTGGACGCCCATCAGCACCACCTTGTCGATCTTGGCCTGCTGGCAGAAGTTGTAGATCTCCTGCCCGCTCTCGCTCACTCCGTCATAGCCCACAATATCGATCGCCGGATGTTCGCGCGTCCAAGGGTACGGCGGACCCGTCTCCTTCCGCACCACCGGGTCATCGCACCCACCCGCCGAGTCGTCTATGGGGAAATTGCGTTCTTCGTCCGGCACGCGCGCGCAGCGGTTCAGGATGGGGAACGGTGACGCCGCCGTTGGCGCCATCCGCATGCGCTCGCGCCATGGCGTACCCTCGTAGAACTTCATCGTGTCGCTGGGCGCATGGATGATCATCACCCCCAGGCTGCGCGCCGCGCTCACCACCAGATTCATCCGCGGCGCCATCGCCGCCACCCGCTGCGCCGAGAGCGAGCAGGTATGCGCATCCCACATATCGCAAATGATGACCGCCGTCCGCGCCACCGGCCATAGCCGCACTTCTTCCTTGCCCACGCGCCGCGTCCGCAGACGCAACGTCCCCGGGACCACTGGGCGGTTCGGCAGTCCTGTCGCCTGCGCCGCCAGCAGGTACGCGGCGGATGCCGATGAGAGAAACGCTCTACGATTCATGCGGACAGTATACACACACGAACCCCTTCACACAGCTGGAATACCAGTTGACTTGACGAACGGACTCTAAGGACCAACCAGCCGGGAACGATAGTGTGGTAATCGACGTGCTGAACCGAGCCCGTTTTCGCGCATTTTCATCCTCGGCGTTGTCCTAATGCGTCAGGAGGCCGCGAGATCTGTATTTCTAAGAAGGAAGTGGTGAGCGCGGAAGGAATCGAACCTTCAACCTACTGATTAAGAGTCAGTTGCTCTGCCAATTGAGCTACGCGCCCACGTAGGGGTGGGAGGCGGATTCGCCGCCTCCAAGTAGGATAGCATGGAGGCTTCGCTAGAGGAAACCTCACATGCCCTCCCGTCGCACTTTCTTGCTCGCCGCCCTCGCCGATGCACCTCCTGATTCCGTCGAGGCGCACCTGCATCTCTTCGAACCGGCCCGCTTCCCGTACCATCCCGCCGCCACGTACCGCCCGCCCGCCGAGCCGCTTGCGCCCTATCTCGCCTTCGCCCGCGCCCATGGCGTGCGCCACGCCGTCATCGTCCATCCCGAACCCTATCAGGACGACCATCGCTATCTCGAATACTGCTTCACCCACGAGCAGCCCCAGGGATTTTTCAAAGGCACCTGCCTCTTCGATCCCATCGACGCCGCCACGCCTGGCCGCATTCGCGAGCTCACCCGCCGCTGGCCTGGCCGCATTGTGGCTCTGCGCATCCACGCCATGAACGCTCCCCACGAGCCCTTTCTCGCGAGCGGTCCCCTCAAGAATCGCGACCTAGCCCATCCCGCGATGCGCCGCACCTGGGCTGCCTGCGCGGACCTCGGCCTGGCGATCCAAATGCACTTCGTGCCCCACCACGCCCCGGCGATTGCGACGCTCGCGCGCGACGTGCCCGTCAACGTGATTCTCGATCATCTGGGCCGCGCCGGTGTCGAGCCGGGTGGCTGGGATGCGGTGCTTCGGTTGGCCGATCTACCTCGGGCGACGCTCAAATTCTCCGGGCTCGGCTACTCCTCAAAACTGCCGCACCCCTTCCCGGACCTCACGGCTAACGTCGGCCGATTGGTGCGAGCCTTTGGCCCCACCCGCATCGTCCAAGGCGGACTCGGCCCCTCGCCCAAACTGCACCGCGAAGCCATGGAACAACTCGCGGCCTTCATCCCCGCACCAGACCGCGCCGCCGTCCGCTATGGCAATGCCATGAAGTTATATGGATTTACTTAACCGCTAACCAAGCCAGAAAAAGACCGTCCGGTTCCACATCTTCCCAGTAAGAAATCAACCGGCTTTCCACCCTGGCACAATGCCGTCCGAGTAACTTCTCCAGTTCCTGGCGGTGGAACCATTTTTCCCAGGCCGGAGTCTTGAGTTTGCCCCAGTGCTCGGCGTTCTTGTCGATAACTACCAGCCGTCCGCCGGGCGCCAGCACGCGGCACATCTCCGCCACCGCCGCCTCAATATCCACGGCGTGTTCCAAGCTCTCCGTCGCGTAGACGCCGTCGAAGGCGCCGCTCGCGAAGGGCAGGGAAGTCATGCTGCCGGCGCAGGTGTGCAGGCCCGGGTCGACGCGGCGCAGCATCTCCAGCGCTAAGTCGAAGCAAACGACGCGCGCCGTGGGATTTTGCTCCCGCACGATGCGGGCGAAACGTCCTTTGCCCGCTCCCACGTCCAGCGCGGAGTGTACCGGCCCGAGGTGTTCCAGCACGAGCTTGACGTGATAAATGCGCGGATCAATGGTGGAGGGAAAATGCTCTTCGTCTTGTGCGCCGCGCTCAAACGACGCGCGAATTTCGTCGAGGCTCGTGGGCGGGGTCTGACGACCCCGCCCCCATTTAAAAGGCCAGGGCATTTACGCCTTGGTAAGAAAAATGGGCAAGCCAATCTTGTTGGCGTAGTTGGGGCGGAAGCGCTCGACGTTGTACATCGTCCCTACCTCCACCTTGCGGGGGCCCAGCTTCGGATCGGGGATCGGCACCATGTCATAACAGCCGTGCGAAATGGCGCTCATCAGTCCGCTCTTGCCTTCCAGAATCGTGTCGAAGGCCATGTTGCCGAAAGTCGTGGCCACCATCTTGTCGACAAAATCCGGATCGCCGGAACGCAGGTCGTAAGTTAGATCGCTGACGATGGTTTCTTCCTTCAGCACACGCTTCACTTCTTCGGCGATATCCTCGCCGACATTGCCCTTCTTGCGATGGCCGTAAGCGTCGGCCTCGCCGTAATGCCGCACCTGGTAGCCCTGCCACTCGGCGCCCTCGCTGAGCACCACCAGCGCGTAGTTACTCGGATTATTCGCCTTGTCGCGCTTCAATACTTCAAGTAAGTGCGGCAAGTCAAAGCGATGCTCGGGAATGCAACAGCGTACGGAAGTTACATAGGAGGTGTAGAGTGCCGTGTAACCGGCGTCGCGACCGAAGATACGAAAGATACCGATGCGTTCATGCGAGCCCACCGTGGTGCGCTGGCGTTGAATCGCGTCCGTGGCGCGGCTCACCGCCGTCGAGAACCCGATGCAGTATTCGGTATTGCGGACGTCGTTATCCATCGTCTTTGGAATCGCCACGACGTTGAAACCCAGCGCGTCGAGCTTCGAGGCGTAGCTCAAGGTGTCGTCGCCGCCGATGGCCACCAGATAGTCCAGCTTCAGCGTCTGTAGGTTCTCCATCACCCGCTTCGACATATCGTAGGTGGTGTATTTCTGCCCGTCCTTCTCGCGTTCGGTGGCCGGGAAATCGGCCGCGTTAAGAAAGGCCGGCACACTCTTCATCTTGGATGGATTCGTGCGGCTGGAGTGCAGGAAAGTGCCGCCGGTGCGCTCAATGGTGCGGGTGTTGTCGCGCGTCAGCGGCAGAATGTAGCGCGACTTCGATGCCGGGTCGTCGAAGTTGACGTGGGTCAAACCCTCCCAGCCGCGGCGGATGCCGATCACTTCATATTCCAATTCGCTGGCGCGGTAGGTGACGCCTTTGATCACGGAGTTCAGGCCAGGGACGTCGCCCCCGCCGGTCAAAATTCCAATTCGCATTTTCGACATGGCAGATTCTAGTTTAGCCGCTTACGCCACCCAAACAGGCAGGCGCCACTCCAAACCAGGGCGCTCAGGACTGCCATCGCGTAGGGTTCGAACGAGCCACCGTAACGCAACACGATCGCCGCGTTGGTCTCCGGTCGGGCGCGTAGCATCAGGAAGCCGAGGCTGTCGCGCAGCACTTCGATGGGCTGTCCACCTTGCCAGGCCCGCCAACCGGTATCATGGCTCACCGGCAGCGCCACGAAGGTGTCCGGCACTATCGTGCCGCGCACGTGCAACTCGGTGGGGCCACGCCACTCCGTGGCGAGCGGTCGCCGCTCCACGGCCGCCACATACGGCCCTAACACGGGTAATTTGGAGGTGGTGGGCCACTCTAGCCGCTCCTCCCAACGAACCAGGTGCGCGAGCGATTGATAGGGCACGCGATAGATGGAGTCGTCTTCCTCGCGATGCACCAACTCCAGCGCGCCTTCAAATTTTCCAGGATCCTGAAAGTCGCGATAGTGCTCGCGGGACTGTCTGCCGTGTACCACCACATACTCGACACCCATGGCGCGCAGGGCCAGGATGGCATCCGCCGTTTCCTGCCCCGGCGCGCTGTTCTGCCCCGTACGGATCTGATACGCGAGCACCACTGGCGTGCGATTGCGCAAGCCGGACTCAAAGCCGCCCCCTACCTGCGGAATCTCAAACCAGGCATTCAGGCGGAAGCGCAATCCACCGGAAACATAAACTCGCCCTTTTGGCTTGAGGCTCGCGAGCTTCGCGGCCAGCCGGTACTCGATCGTCTGGGCAAACGGCACCGGATTGCGGCTGGCGAAGCCTTGCGTGGTGTAACGTAGCGCCTGCGCCCGTCCGGCATCCAGCAGAAAGAAGAACGGGATGACCGTGCAGAAGATCGCCACCGGTCGAGGCCGCCGTAGTGCCAGGCGGAAATACTCGCCGAGCAATACCAGGAAGAATAACTCGAACTCCACGGCATAGCGTCGCGACTCGGGCAGCGTATTGATCCCCCGGCTATAGAACCAAAGCGATACCCAGCCAAAAGCAAAGGTCCCTAAAGCTACAAAACAGGTGAAGTATTCCGCCGGAAATAGCCACTTAAAGAGCGCCCTCAGTACAACCAGACCCACCACCAGTCCGCCGAGCAGCAGTTGTTGCTGCTCTTGTAAATGGTAGTTGAAGGCGTCGGCTGGCCAGTTAAAGGCGATGGTGGAAATAAAGGTGGGGGTGAGCCAAAACGCAGCGAGGCCGTAAGCAAGAAAGCCGCAAATCACCAGGTGCGGAAACCGGAAGTTCACTCCTGGTGTGCCCAATGCCGTGAGGGCCAGTAAAGCTGCGCAACCGGCAAGCGCTAACGCGGCAATCCAGTTGGTAAGGGCGATCAGCGCGCAAAGGATAGCCGCTAAAAATAGGCGCGAGTACTTCGGATTCGTGCAGGTTTCCCACAAGGAAATCACGGCGAGCGGGAGCAGCGTCAGTCCGGCGTTGTGCGGGCCCTCGCCGTACTTCACCAACACCAGCAAGCGCCAGGGCAGTTGGACATTTCCGCGATCACGGTCAATCGCGGCAACGATGCCATAGAGCGGTGAGAAAAAGGTATACGCCAATGCGACCGCGAGCGCCCACCAGCGTTGCCGCGTAAAGTAAACGATACAGAGGAAGAGCGTAGACGGGCCGAGGCAGGCGAAACCGGAAGCTAGCAAACGGTAAACGTAAATGGGTTCCAGCGGGAGTAAGTGGGCCAGCATGGCCGCCAAATACTGGATGCCGGGCAAGTAGGTAAACTGTGTCGGCAGTCCGCAATATTGCATCGCGTTCCAGCCGAATGGATTCGGGTGAAGATAAAAATAGCGCGCCATCGCCGCGTAGCCGAGCTCGATGGAGTCGCGATAAGGCATCGCGCCCTCCCGGAAGAGCGGCAAGTTGAGCGCCACGTTCAAGCAGAAGAGGGCGAGCGCGACCAGCAGGTTCGCCCGCGAGAACGCGGCGGTCACTCTGGTTTCCGTCTACCTAGATAAAAAAGGCCGGCCACCGTGAAAAGCGAGAGCAGCGTCAGCGCGCGCCCCGCGATATTCTGCTTGGGTAACTCAAAAACCACTCGCACTTCCGTGTCGCCGGGCGGAGCCAGAATGTGCATCTGGCCCAGCGCGTCGGACCGCACCGGCACGGGCTGCCCGTTTGCGTAGGCATGAAAGGCCGGATCAAACGTCACCATCGCCACCAAGGACTGGCCTGGTTCCAGTCGCGCCCGTAGCCGGAACGCGTCCGTGCCTTCCCAGGTAATCGACGCCGGCGTCGCCGGGCCATTCTCCATGGCCTGCGCGTATGCCGCGACGATATCTTGATTTTCGTTACCGCCCAGCGTGGGAATCGCCGTGAAAGACTTCGTATCCACCACGCGCGCGAGAGACGAATAGCGACGCGGCACTTGGTAAATCAAGTTGCCCTCGCCGTCGTCATAGACCTGCGAAAGCAACGCCGCATATTTCCGGGGATTGGGAATATCTTTGTAAATCTCCTGCGATTTTGGCTCGTGCGCTACTACGAAGTCCGTACCGTAGGCCTGCATCCATTGCAAAGCTCGCTCAACGCTGTCCTCGCTCATGACACGGACGAAGCCCAGGTTAATGCGCTGGTTAATGAGACCCTGCTCCGACCCGCCGCCCATATGGGGCAAGTCAAACCAGGCGTCGTACCAGAAACGCACCGAGCCCGTCACCACGGCGCGAGACTGCGGATGATTCAGCCACATCCACTCACTGAGTTTGTACTCCACGCGGTCCTGATGATTTGCGTAAGTACGAATCGGCTCGTAAGCTCGGCGCAGATACTTCTTTGACGGCCAGAAGCTGACCAGGACAACTACGGCGCAAAGGGCCAACGCGTAGCGGGATCCACGGAAGGATCTCACTGCGGCCGCTGGCTTACTGCCCAGCCAGTGCAGACCCTCTACGCCGAGTAAGAGGAAGGCCATGTCAAATTCCGGCACCATGCGGCCCGGCTCGCCGATCACCCGGAAGTTGTAGAAAAAATGTCCCAGCACATTCAGCGAGAAGAAGAGGAACGTTCCCCACACTAGCGTCGGATAAATTCGGTCCTGCCGGCCGCGCGCGAAGCGATCACTGGCGAGAATATAGGCCATCCAGACGACCAAAGTGGCCCACACGGAGCGGGCGTTTCCTGGCGCCGCAACCAGCTTCAGGTTGTTCATCGTCACTTCGAGGTAGGACGGCGTCAGCCAGAAAGCGGTAAGTCCATAGGCCAAGGCTACAATGCCGACGGCGCGCACCAGCATCCAGCGGTCCAGGTGCGTGATCCAGACGCTCCACATCAGAATCGGAAACCAGATTGCCAGGGAAGTCGCGCCATAGAAGTTATTCGAAACCACTAGCGCGCATAGCAACCCGGCGCCGGCCAGCGCAGCCGGCCGCCAAGCCGACAGTGCCCGGAAACTGGCGGCCATCGCGAAGGGCAGGATCGCGAGCGACGTCATATGCGGGCCCTCGCCGTAACGCAGCAAAACGCCGAGGCGTTGCGGCGTGAGGATGTAAGAGTCGTGGCGTATGTCGGCCAGGAAAAGAAAGCACGGACTGATCACCGCGCAAGCCACCGCCGCAAGCCATCCCGAATATCGCCGGGCTCCGATCACTCGCACGAAAACATATACGCCCACGATACCGAGGCAATAGAAGAAAGCCGTGTAAAGGTGATAAGCGCGCGCCTCGGTCATGCGTGGATAATACTTCGCCAGTACGGCCGTACCGTAGCGCAAGGCCGGGGGATAGACAAAGTCAAACCGCGTGCCGCCGTACCAGAGTGGCTGCCAGTTCGGATGCGGCCAATGCTGCTTCAAAAAACGCGCATCCGCGATAAACGTGCTCTCGATCGACGCCCAGTTGTCGACATACTTCACCTGGAAGAGCGGCCAAATCAGCACCGCCGCCAGAGCGAAAATCAGGAGTGAATCGAGTAGATAGGTTTTCTTGGTCAAGGCTAATTCTTGCCGGCGGCCGTCGCGGCGACGCTACGATAGCGGCGTTCCAGGCTCTCAAACTGCAAGTGCCGGCGCAATCCCGTGCGATGCAGCCAGTAGCGCGCCAGCAGCGTCAGGATCGATAGCCCGTAGATGGATGACTGAATAAAAGAGGCCGACGAAGCCTGCGCGAAGTAGCGCGTCGGCACCGGTACCTCGGTGATGCGCATCTTGATTTCGACGATCTGCGCCATGATCTCCTGGTCGAAGATAAAGGCGTCGGAATTCATTTCCACGTTCACCTGTTCCAATACTTCGCGCCGGAAAGCGCGATAACCGGTGTGGTACTCGCTGAGCTTCAGCCCGAAGACTTTGTTCTCGAGTTCCGTCAGGAAGCGATTGGCAATAAACTTCCACCAGGGCATCCCCTGCGCCATGGGACTCGAACCCATCAGCCGCGAACCTAGCACCACGTCGGCCTGGCCCTCGACAATCGGTTGGATGATCTGCGGCAACAGCGTGGGGTCGTACTGGTAGTCCGGATGGACCATCACCACAATATCCGCCCCGGCGCGCAACGCCTCGCGGTAACAGGTTTTCTGATTGGCGCCGTAGCCGTAATTGCGATGGTGTACGAAGACTTCCAGCCCCAGATCCCGGGCAATGCGCGCGGTTTCGTCTTTGCTGCCGTCGTCCACCAGAATCACCAGGTCGACGCTATCTTGCGGTAAGTCGGCATAAGTCATGTGCAGCGTCTTGGCGGCATTGTACGCCGGCATCACGACGACCACTTTGGGTTTCGACAAACTCACGGCATGGCCTCCGGCCGGGCTACGACAATAAACTGGTACGCGAACAGCGTCTTCCACAGGCGCGCCATCCCGTAGGAGACCCGCTCCAAGAAGTTTACCAGCCAACTGCCCTCCAGTGCTGGGAAAGCCAGGCCGATGGGTGTGCCGGTGGGCCGTACGCTCTCCACGCGAAAGCCGCCCGATTGGAGCAAGTCCACCCAGCCTCGCCACATGTAGAAGCGAACATGGGTGCGATCGAAAAGGCCCTTATCGTCTTGGGGAAAGCGGCCCAACAGGACGTTCAAACGAAAGTACAAATGGCCGCTGTTCGGCAGCGAAGCCACCAGGCAGCCGTCGGGCTCCAGCACCGCCCACGTCTGGCGCAAGATGCGCGCGGGGTCCCGCAGATGCTCCAGGATATCGGCGCACACGACGTAGTGGAAAGCGCCTTCCAGGCGAGGCAGTCCGTGCTCGAGGTCCGCTTCTACTAAGTCAACCTGGCGTGGGAAGTTGTCGCCAGTCCCGCCGGGACGTTCCAACCCCAGCACGTGATAACCGCGGTCAGCGAAGATGGCCGACAGGTAGCCGCCCGCGCAGCCCACATCGAGCAACCGGCGGCCGGCCCCTTCGGCGGGAAGGGCATTCACCAGCAGGGAATGGCTGCTGAACGCGCTTGCCTTGAAGGCGTAATGAGATTCGCTTGGCCCGGACAGCATTCCCGCGATTATGGCAGATTTACAGGCCTAACGCCGCAGCAGACTGGCGAACGCCGCCGCGATCATCGGCGCGGCTTCCGGGCCGATCGAGTTCACTTCGCCGTACCAGCGCTTGGCCGAATTCTGCAACCAAGGCGCGCGTTCGTCCCATTCGGACTTTGGAATGATGTACCCGATCTCGTCGTTGGCCAGGCCGAAGAGCATCCGGAACGGAGCCTTCATCATGGGCTTGATGGCCGGCTCGACGGGCGCATCGGGAAAGTCGGCGCCGGGATACTTCTGCACGCCGCCCACGCTCAGTTCGGGATAAAGTTCGCCCGGAATGCAAGCGGCCTCAAGCTTCACGTCGGCGCCGCGGGAGAGGCGCAGATAGCCGACGGGCGTCTCGCTCGTGCCGTCAGGCCGGAAGGCCTTGCGGCCGCCGTAAAGATTGGCCTGCGCGGCTTGCTTGAAGCCTTCGTTGCCTACGGGGATGCGGATACGCGCTTCGCTGTATTCGATGCGGTCAATCTTCGTGGGCTTGGCGTTGTTGAGTGCGTCGTGCGCCAGGTCCGCGATGCGTTCGCCGATCGTCTCCGCGAAGCGGAAGCTGCCGGCCGGGGCCAGTTCACGCGTGGTCGGGTCCGTGATCTTCGCCCCCAACGGCGACTGCATGCCGCCCACCGCGCCGTTCATAAACACCGCCACGCCGCCGCGCAGCGTCTCCATCACGCGATAGTAGGCCCCGACGTAATCGGCCGTGATCAGCGTATTCTTCGATCCCAGTGCCTCAGGATGATTAGCCCAGTTGATCAGCGTGCCGATGGTGCGATCCCGGCGGTCCTTCACGGTGAGCGCGATCACCTCCTGGTCATTCACCACGGGCGGGCGGGTGTCGTTGATAAAGGCCTTCAGGTCCGGAAAACCGGTGCGCGCCAAGTACAGTTGCGCGCGCTTCATCCCGCGCACCGACGCCACCACCGCCTCCGTCGCGCGTTGCACGACGAATTGGTTGTAAGCTTCGTTCAGCCCGCTCACGCCGGTTTTCGGTCCCCACAGGCCCATCGTGTCCGGCCCTTCGTGGGCGTGGGTGGACGAGATGATCACGTCCAGGTCCCGGCCCAGTTGCTGCCGCGCGGCCTGCCGGATCTTGTCGACGTCGTCGACGAAGAGCCCAATTAGGTCCACACCGCACAGCACCACCGGCTTCTTGCCCGTCGCCATCGCGAGGCAGCGCACGAACAGCGGATCGTGGACGCCCGTGGCCACCCGGTTCTGTCCGAAGCCCGCCAGGTACACCGGCGCCGTGGAAAGATTCACTTCGGGCGTGATGGCCCGATAAGCCGCGCCCGCGCGAAAGCCCGCCGCGAGCGGGGTGGCCCAAGCCACAGCGAGTGCCAGAGTGAGGGCGGCTGTTTTAGATTGCATACCTCGGCCAGCATAGCAAGTTGACGTACAATGAACCCACAGCCATGGCACAAATCAAAGGACCCGCGATCTTTCTCGCGCAATTCATGGGGGACCAAGCGCCCTTCAACAGCTTGTCGAGCATCACGAAATGGGCCAAGGACCTCGGTTATCTCGCGGTCCAATTGCCGTCCTGGGACGCCCGCATCATTGACCTTCAGAAGGCGGCTTCGTCCAAAAGCTACTGCGACGATCTGCGCGCCCAGATGAATGGCTTGGAGATTACGGAACTCGCTTGCCACTTGCAAGGTCAACTGGTGGCCGTGCATCCGGCCTACGATGAGATGTTCGATGGCTTCGCCGATCCGAAGGTCCGCGGCGACTCCAAGGCCCGCACGCAATGGGCCACCGAGCAACTCAAGCTGGTCTTCAAAGCCTCGAAGAACCTCGGCCTCAGCGTCTGCCCCAGCTTCACCGGCGCGCTGGTGTGGCCCTTCCTCTATCCGTGGCCGCAGCGTCCCGCCGGCTTGGTGGAAGAGGCCTTCAAAGAGCTCGGCAAGCGCTGGAAGCCGCTGCTGGACTACGCCGACAAAATGGGGCAGGACGTCGCCTACGAGATTCACCCCGGCGAAGATACGCACGACGGCGTCACGTTCGAGATGTTCCGAGAGGCCACCGGCAACCATGCGCGCGTCGCGATCAACTACGATCCGTCGCACTTCATCCTGCAATGCCTGGACTATGTGCGCTTCATTGACACCTACGCGCCCTTCATCAAGGCCTTCCATGTGAAGGATGCCGAGTTCCGGCCCAACGAGCGTTCGGGCGTCTACGGCGGCTTCCAGGGCTGGGCGCAGCGTCCGGGCCGCTTCCGTTCGCTGGGTGACGGTCAGGTGGATTTCAAGCAGGTCTTCAGCCGTATGACCGCGATTGGCTATAAGAGCTGGGCGGTGCTCGAATGGGAGTGCTGCTACAAGGATGCGTCACAAGGCGCGGCCGAAGGCGCGCCGTTTATTGCGGCGCACTTGATTGAGCCGCCGGCCAAGGCCTTTGACGATTTCGCTGGCGTCGCCACCGACGTGAAGCAGAATCGCCGGGTGTTAGGGCTGAAGTAAGCAAAAGCGGGAACTGGATTTCGCCGCGTGGCGTCAGATGAATGACATGAGTCTGTTTCTGCGTGTCATTCTCTACGCCGCCGTCATTTGGGGAGCCCTGCTTTGGATTGGCCGTAAGTATACTTACTTTCCGACGCAAGGCGCCGCGAATGACCGTCCATCGGACGCCCACGCCGTGATCATTTCCACCGCCGATGGCGAAAAGCTCAGCGCCTGGTGGTTCCCGTCGCCTGGCGCAAAACTCGCCACGCTCTACTTACACGGAAATGGTGGCCACTTACCCATTTATGTCGAGCATCTGGCGGCGGTGCGCAGTGTTCCCCAGTCGCTGCTGATTATCGATTATCGCGGCTACGGCGAAAGCACCGGTTCGCCCAGCGAAACTGGCCTCTACACCGACGGCCAAGCCGCCTACGATTGGCTAAAGCAACGCGGTTATCCGGGTGAGCGGATCGTCGTGCAAGGCTGGTCACTCGGGTCAGCCGTGGCGGTGGACGTGGCCAGCCGGAACCGCGTTGGCGGCTTGGTGTTGGAGGCGCCGCTCTCGAGCGCCCGCGCCGTCGCCGCGACGATTCTGCCGGTGATCGGGTGGACCCTGCCGCTGGGTTTCGACTCGCTCGCCAAAATCCCCGCGATTCGATCGCCCTTGCTGGTGATCCACGGCGACCGGGATCGGGTGATTCAACTGGGCCTGGGACGCGATTTGTACGCCGCCGCGCAGGGACCCAAGGAGTTTCTCCTGGTCCCCGGCGCGGGCCACGAAGACTTGCCGTTCCTGGCCGGCGCTCGCTACCAGGAGGCGTTGCGACGCCTCTACGCGCGCGTTCCTTGATAGCATAAGTCTCGTGACTCGCCTTGTTTTCCTGTTGCTCGCCTCCATCGCTTTTGCGCAAAAGACTTTGCCGCCGCCCGGGATTCCGATTCCGGCCGAGGAGCGCGAGTCGCTCGAAGCCGAGTTAGCGCGCCTCCGCGCCGTGATGGAGCCTCTGCGGACCTCCCCCTATTGGGCGGATATCGCGACCATCGAACGCGCCGTCGCTTCGGCGTTGCGCTACAACGAATTTTACTTACCCGCCGAGTTCGCCCGCGCCCATGACTTACTCGCCTATGCGATGGAGCGCGCCGAGCGTCTCGCCGCCGGGCAGTCTCCTTGGGTTTCCGCGAAAGGGTTAGTGCCGCTCGGCTACATCTCCCGGCTCGACGACAGCATACAGCCTTATGGCTTAGTCGTCCCGCCGAGTTACTCGCCGGATTCGCCGCGACGCTGGCGGCTCGATATCTGGCTGCATGGCCGTGGCGATACGCTCAGTGAGTTAGCCTTCCTGTGGCAGCGCCTAACTGACTCTGGCCAGTTCACGCCGCGCGATACCCTCGTTTTGCACTTATACGGCCGCTACTGCAACGCGAGTAAGTTCGCCGGCGAGGTGGATATGCTGGAAGCCTTGGCGGACGTGAAGCGGCGTTACGCCATCGACGAGAACCGGATTCTCGTCCGCGGCTTTTCGATGGGCGGCGCGTCCACGTGGCACCTGGGCGCCCACTTTGCTGACCTTTTTGCGGCGGCGGCCCCCGGGGCGGGCTTCGCCGAGACGGCACAGTATCAGAAGATGACTCCGGAGACCCTGAAGGCCATGCCCCTCTGGGAGCGTCAGCTATTCCACTGGTACGACGCTACGGACTACGCGGCGAACTTCTATCAATTGCCGCTCGTCGCTTACTCGGGCGAAAAGGACAAACAAATTCAAGCGGCGCAGATTATGGGCAAATCACTCGAGGGCGAGGGACTTACTCTCACCCACGTCATCGGACCCGATACCGAGCACAAGTATCATCCCGCGGCCAAACTGGAGGTGGCGCGCCGAATGGATCTCCTAGCGGAAAAAGGCCGTCTGCCCGTGCCGCGCAAATTACGCTTCGTTACCTACACGCTCCGCTATGCGAAGATGCGTTGGCTGGAACTCACCGGCCTGGAATCGCACTGGGATCGCGCCCGCGTCGAGGCCGAAATTCGCGAACCAGGATTCTTCACGCTGCGGACGGAAAATGTAAGTGCCTTTCGACTCAACTTTGAGCCGGGCCAGTATCCGTTCGATCCCGAAACGAAGCCCACCGTGACCATCAACGGCACGCCGGTCCGGCTCCCCCGTGGCGCGAATACTGACTTGAGTTACTCGGCGGACTTCCATCGTGAAGGCATCCAGTGGGTCGCCGGTCCCGCGAAGCCTGGCTTGGCCAAGCGTCCGGGCCTGCAAGGCCCCATCGACGACGCCTTTTTGAACCGTTTTCTCTTTGTCCGTCCCACCGGGCAGCCACGCGATCCGCAGTTAGCGGCCTGGGCCGCCGCCGAAATGGACCGCGCGATTCGCCGCTGGCGCGGCATTTTTCGCGGCGAAGTGAGAATTAAGGACGACACGCAAGTTACGGAAGCCGACCTGGCGGAGAGTAACTTGATTCTTTGGGGCGATGCGGGCAGCAATCAGATCCTGGCTCGGGTCGCGGATCAATTGCCCCTCAAGGCGGAGAGCGGCCAGGCGTTAGTCATGGTCTATCCGAACCCGCTCTCGCCTTCGCGCTATGTCGTGCTGAACAGCGGCTTCACCTTCCGCGAGGACTCTGACGGAACTAATTCCCGGCAAGTCCCCGTGCTACCTGATTGGGCGCTAATCGACCTATCCACGCCGCCCAACGCGCACTGGCCCGGCAAAGTGCTGAAGGCCGGTTTCTTCGACGAAAATTGGCGACTCAAACCCTGACTCCTAGCCTTGAGCCCGCCGCGTAAGCGGCGGGGCAGCGGAGTCAGACTTTGCTTGTTTTGCTCGCGTTTTCGCGGGAAACCGGCGGGACGTGCCCCGCCGCTAGCGCGCCGGGCTAAGTGCTCAGGTACCGGTTCGGCACATTGCGAATCGGCGCCGGACGGCTGTGCAGCTTGCGATAAAGATACCCCAGATTACTGTAGATATCGGCTTCTGTCCGTTGGAACTGCCGGAGCAGCCCGCACTGCGTGTAGGAGAGCAGAGTCACGTCGAACAGCACGGTCTCCCATTCGAAGCCGCCGCCCCAGACGAGTCCGCGAAGCCGGACGTCAAGCTTCGCGCCGGCCTTCGCCAAGAGCTCCATCATGGGCCGCGAGTAGTTGCGATTCGCGTTCACCGTGTGGAAGATCGGCGTGTGGCCGCCCAGGCCATCGGCGTCCACCGCGGCGCGGGCGTTTACGTTGGCGCCGGCCTTCAGCAGCGCCGTCGCGCAGCGTACGGAGTTGTACTCGGCGCAGATGTGCAACGCGGTTGCCCCTCGCAGTGGCGTGAACGTACAGCGCAGGTCGAACTTGCGCTCCAGCTTAAAGCCGGGCTTCTTCATCTCCCGCCGCAGCGACTGCGCGTCGTCCAGCAGGATCGCCTTCAGCACCGGATCGGGGATCACCGCGCCGGCTTCCAGCATCGTCCGCACGCACTCGGCGAACTTGGCGGAGCGGAGATACATTTCGATCAGGCACATGATCGGCGTCTGGCCCTCGATCAAGGCAACGGGACTCTGCCCGGCCTGCAGCGCGGCACATATGGCCGCCGCATCGTGACACTCGAAGGCACAGAGGAGATCATTTTCCAAGGACATTTGCCTTATCTTACTACCGCAAGTTATTGATATGAAGCGCTATACTACAAGCATGCGACTGTTTGTTACCTTGCTTTGCTTATCTGGGCCCGTTTGGGGAGCGGTGAGCGGGATGGAGGTGTTGAAGCGCGAAGACGTCGCCGGGCGCTACGAACGCATTCGGGCCAAGGCGCGCTTCTCGCTTGACCCGAAGCTGCCGGCCAACCAACTGATTCGGGACCTGGAGTTCGCTCCCAAAAATGAAGAGGGGCTGGTCGAGTTCTCCGCCGACGTCGAGGTGCTCAAGCCGCGCGAACCGGCGAATGGCAATGGCACGATTCTCCTGGACGTAGTAAATCGCGGCGGGCAAACCACCGGCATGTTCACTGAGGCTTTCCTGATCGAGAAGGGATTCACCGTGGTGTGGGTCGGCTGGCAGTGGGACGTCCCGAAGTCGCCTGAGAAGCTGCGGTTTTACCCCGCCTATGCGAAGGGCGTGGAAGGCATCGTCCGCGCGGAGTTCACCGTTCACGAACCAACCACCGTGATGAATCTGGCGGACCGCGATCACCAGGCCTATCCGGTGTCGAACGCCAAGGACCTGGAGTTGACCATGCGCGACGGCCCGCTCGGCAAGCGCACCACGGTGCCCGCGGCGCAATGGAAATTGAATGGCACGCAGATCGAGATGGCCAGCGGCTTTAAGGTCGGGCAGACTTACGAGCTCGTTTATCCGTCGAAGGACCCCGCCATCGCCGGACTCGGCATGGTGGCCATTCGCGACTTCGTCTCTTTCCTGAAGTACGGTGGCCCCGGCCACTTCCTGTTGGCGGACCAGACGCGCTTTCTGAAGCGCGCCATCGGCTACGGCACGTCGCAGAGCGGCCGCTTCCTGCGGACGTTTCTCTATCAGGGCATCAACGCCGACGAGAAGGGCAAGCCCGTTTTCGACGGCGTGTGGGCCAACGTCGCCGGCGCCGGACGCGGCAGCTTCAACCATCGCTTCGCCCAGGCGTCGCGCGATGGCCACCCCACGATGAACTTCCTTTACCCGACCGACCTCTTCCCGTTTACTGACCTGCCGCAGAAGGACGAAGTAACCGGCGACATCGCCGGCCTGTTGCCGGATCCGGCCAAGGCGCCCAAGATCTTCTACACCAACGGCAGCTACGAGTATTGGGGACGCGCGGCGGCGCTAATCCATACCACCGTCGACGGCAAAATGGATTGGCCCCTGGCGGAGAATACGCGCGTCTATTTCGTGGCCGGCTCCCAGCACGGGCCCCAGCGCTTTCCACCCGCCACCGTGAAGAACGCCACGAATCTGGCCAATTCCAACGACTATCGCCCGCTCTACCGGGCCTTGCTGATGGACATGCACGAATGGCTGAAGGACGGTACGGCTCCGCCGGATTCGAACTATCCCCGGCGCGATCAGGGCCAACTGGTGTCGAGTAGCAGTTGGAGCTTTCCGAAGAGCGTCACCACTGCGGTACCCACGCATGCCTCCAGCGGACAGCGCCTGTACTTCGGGCCCGATTTCGCCAGCAAAGGTATTGTCACCAAGGATCCGCCCGTGGTGGGTGAGCCGTTCCTGGCGCCCGTGCCCCAAGTGGATGACGACGGCAACGAGATTGCCGGAATCAAGATGCCGCAGGTCGCCGTACCGCTGGCCAGCTACACCGGCTGGAACCTGCGCAAGGACGTCTTCACCGGAGAAACCTACAACATGGTGGGCTCCACGTTGCCGTTCCCGAAGGCGAAGATCCTGGAGAAGTACGGCACTCGGGAGGAGTACCTGGAGAAGAGCAAAGCGGCAATCAAGGAACTCGTCCAGCGGCGCCTGCTCTTGCCGGAAGAGGCCGGGCAGCTCGAAAAGAATGCCGCCGCGCAATGGGATTGGTTCATCGCGCGTTGAGGATTCCCGGCAGGATTCTAGGCATCGAAACGTCTTGTGACGAAACGGCGGCGGCCGTGGTCGAGTCCGGTGGACGGATTCTCTCGTCCACCGTCGCCTCGCAGTTAGAGACGCACGGCAAGTACGGCGGCGTGGTGCCGGAGTTAGCCTCGCGCGAACACCTGCGAGCCATCGTGCCCGTGGTGCGCGAAGCCATGACGCGCGCCGGCCTCGGTTGGCAAGACCTTTCGGCGATCGCGGTTACCGAAGGCCCCGGGCTGGCCGGTGCCTTGCTCGTCGGGCTTACGTACGCCAAGAGCCTCAGCCTGGCCACGGGCCTGCCGCTGATCGGCGTCAACCACCTGGAAGGTCACATTCATGCGGCCGTACTCGAGTCCGCGCCGGAGTTGCCGGCCTTGGCGCTCGTCGTATCGGGCGGCCATACTCATCTGTTCGAGGTAAGCGAAGGCTGGCATTACCGTCTGTTGGGCCGCACCCGCGACGACGCCGCAGGCGAAGCCTTTGACAAAGTCGCGAAACTCTTGGGCTTCGGCTATCCGGGCGGCCCGCTGATTGACGCGTTGGCGCCCTACGGACGTCCGGCGGCCTTTGCCAACGAATTCACCGTCCCCCGCATCAAGGGTGCGGCGCAGGACTACAGCTTCAGCGGCTGGAAGACTGCGGTGCTCCGTTGGACCGAGCAGCGCGACCTGCGCGCCGAAATCGCCGCCCGGCAGGCTCTGTTCGCCCGGCGGCCGCGCGCCACCCTCGACGAATGGCGCGCCGCCACGCCGCCCGAAACGCTTGACCTGCTGGCGTCGTTTCAGCACGCCGTGGTCACTGAACTCCTGCGGCGCGCCACGCGCGCGGCCGAAGCGATGGACGCGCGGAGTATGATCGTCACCGGTGGCGTCGCTTGTAATGCGGAACTGCGTCGCGCCGCGGCCGCTCTGCGCCAAGGCTATCCCGTGTACTTTCCCGAGGCGAAGCTCTCCACCGACAATGCGGTGATGATCGCCGCCGCGGCTTTTCCGAAGCTGGCGCGGCGGGAATTCGCGGACCTCACCTTGCGTCCCCAACCGAATCTGCAACTGGCACAATAGAAGCTTGGATACTCGTGCGAAAGTAATCGAATTAACGGCGGCGGCCGGCCTGACGGCGAAGACGCTCGTGGTGGGCTTCTTCGATCCCGTGTTGGCCGCGCACGTCGAACGGCTCGCCGCCCTGGAAGGTCCCGTCACCGTCAGCCTGCTCGATCCGCCGGACGAGATTCTGAACGCCCGGGCCCGCGCCGAATTGGTCGCTTCGCTCGCGAGCGTCGAGCGCGTCATCATTGGCGACGCGCGCGGCTTGGTGGCCTCGCCGCAGGTGGTCGACATGACGGCGGCTGATCTTGCGTCGCGCGAAGCCTTAATCGCGCGCATCCGCCAGCGATGAACATTCTGGTGGTGCGCCTCGGCGCGATGGGCGACATTCTGCACACCTTGCCGGCCGTGGAACTGCTGCACCGCACGCGGCCCGAGGCCAAGATCTATTGGATCGCTGAGTCCCGCTGGCACCCCTTGCTCGAAGGCCATCCCGCCCTGGCGGGCCTGCTGCCGTTTGACCGTCACTCCTGGCGCGGACTCCGCGAATCCCGGCAGGCGCTACGGGCCGAACGCTTCGCTTGGGCGCTCGACTTTCAGGGCTTGATCAAGTCCAGCTTAGTCGCCTGGCAGTCGGGTGCGGCGCGACGGACGGGCGCCGCTCGCACGCGTGAGGCCCCGGCGCGTTGGTTCTATACAGAGCGCGTGACCACGGCCTCGCCCCACATCGTCGACCAGCACGCTGAACTCGTCGGACGCCCCGAAGACTTGCGGCCGGTGACGTTGCCTGCGGGAGTGCCGGAAGGCCGCTTGCCGGACGGGCCATTCGTTTTGGCGAGTCCGTTTGCTGGCTGGGTGTCGAAGCAGTGGCCGCTCGAGCACTACGCGGCGCTGGCCCGGATGTTACCCTTGCCTCTGGTGCTGAATGTAGCGCCGTCGCAAGCCGAGGCTGTGGCTGGCTTCGCGCATGTGCATGTTTCGTCGATCGCCGGTCTGATCGACGCGACGCGTCGCGCGCGGGCCGTCCTCGGCGTCGACAGCGGACCGTTGCACCTGGCGGCGGCGCTAGCCAAGCCGGGCGTCGCGCTCTTCGGCGGCACGGATCCGGCGCGGAATGGTCCCTACGGGGCCAGTCTGCGGGTGCTGCGGCATCCGTCCGCGGTGACGAGTTATGAGAGAGGAGAGGCGATCGATCCGCGGATGCGTGATCTTTCGCCGGAACAGGTATATGCCGCCATCGCGCCCCACGTGGTTCCCTAAGCCCTACGCTGACGCGGTACAGCGCTTGCGCGTGCCCCTCGGCTTTGTCCTGGTGGCGGCCTTCGCCTGGCTCTCGTCGCCCAGCCTCGCGTCTTTAGCCTGGGGCTTGCCGCTCGCCGCCGCTGGCTTAGCCTTGCGCGCCTGGGCCGCCGGTTGTCTCTACAAAAATCAGCGTCTCGCCACCGGCGGACCCTACGCCATGACGCGCAATCCGCTCTACCTCGGCACCCTCACCGTGGCCGCGGGCCTGGTGCTCGCCACCCGCCGCTGGGAGTTGGCCGTGCTCTTCGGTGCGGCGTTTTTCCTCATCTACTTCCCCACCATCGAGCAAGAGGAACAGCATCTGCGCCATCTCTTCCCGCGCGATTTCCCCAGCTACGCCGCGCGCGTGCCGCTTCTGTGGCCACGTCTCGGTACGGGGCTCACCGGCGAACCGTTCACCTGGAGCCAGTACCTGCGCAATCAGGAGTACAACGCCGGCGCGGGCCTGCTCCTGGGCTCCCTCATCCTGGCGGCGAAGCTCTGGTTCGCTTGATCCTTCGTCCCAAGCTTACAGAAACGCTGCCCTGTCCAGCCGGGAACGATAGTGACCGGGTGGTTCACGACGGTGGTCTCTCTGACGGCGAATAATGCCGCTCTCACCTAGTTTCATCCTCCGTTGCCGCCCCGGCGGTGCCCAATCACACCGCGTGCGAAAAATCACAAACAGAACGAAACCAGGCACTTACGGGTGCTTTTCGGCCCTCAGTCCGGGCAGCGCCACAGCGCCTCGTGCGATCCTGAATTCAGGCCGAAATCCTTGAGCAAAAGCGAGTATCCTCGCCGCCGCCCAGCCGGGGCTAGCCGCTTCCGGAAAGGCTTTAGAATCAATCACTCGCCGGTCCGTTTCGTATTCCCTCGGGGAGCGGATAGTTGCCGCTCCCCTCGTTCTAACTGAGACGGTCTACTGCACCGCCGTCACCAGCGTCTGCGACAGCGCGACGCCGTCCGTCGTCATCGTGATCGGGACGGTGTTGCCGGTAACGCCGGCTGGCACCGTGATGTTGAATTGGTACAGCCCCACGAAATTCGGCGCTAAGCCGGCGTAGATTGCCGTGGCATTCACGTTCCCGAAGCGGACCGTGAAATTGGGCAGCGAGTTCAGCGCTGTGGTAATCACCCCCGGCGGATTCGCCGGAGTCACCGCGCCGAAGCCGACCCCGTAGGTCAGAATCACATCGCCCGCCCGGGCCGGTCTTGAGTTAACCCCGGGGATGAAGCCCACCGGGCCGACGAATGCGCCGTCCTGATGGAGCGCCCCCAGGTATTGGTTATTGTTGACCCGGAACTGCGGTGGAGACAGCAAGCCCGGTGACCTGGCCGCTACCGTGATACTCAGCGTGTTGCTTTCGCCGGCCGCGTTCCTGACTATGACTGCCGTGGGCCCCACGCCGATATCGCCGGGGACCTGCGCGTTGATCTGTCCGGGTGAGACGAACGAGATAAAGGCGGGTCTGCCGCCGACGCTGACGCTCACGCCATTGGTCGTCGTGGGCGCGTTATTGCCCGTAAACCCTTGGCCCCAGTCGCCGGTGCCCGCGGCAAAGTTCGTCCCGAAGATTTCGATCCAGGTGCCGGAAGCCACCGTCCGGTTGCCGCCAAACCCGCCTGCCGTGATGATGCCGCCGTCTGAAATCGCGGGGCGCGGCGCGCCGCCACCGGTAGCCGGCGTCAGGGTGTAGTTCGCCGTAAACACGCGGTCTCCCGTGTTCTGCCCGTTCAGGTTAACGCCATTGCCCGCGACGTAGATCACGACATTGCCTTGGGCCGTCGAAGGCGGATCCCAGGAGATAGTCCAACTGTTGGCCGGCGCTCGCAGCGGGTTGTTGTGCTCTACCGACTCGAGGGGTTGGTTCGCCGGGCAGGTGCCGAACTTGTCGGATTCGCGGGTGAAGTCGCCTGAGTTACAAATCACGGTGGTGCCGGCGCCCGCGACAAACGTGCCAGCCTGCGTCTTGCTGTTGCTCGCCAGACGCGCGGTCAACTGGAAGCCAAAGCCACGTGCCGTGGGATCGGTCACCGTGATCACCAGGGACTGGCGCGTGCCAGGCGTGTAGGTGAGTCCGGAGGGAAACGTCACGGCGACGCTGCCGCCCGAAGGATTCAGCGGGCCGACGTGGCAGCCGCTTTGGGCGCAAGTGGATTCCCCGGGCACGTTGGTCGACCCTCCGGGCGGTCCGCTGCTATTGGCCAAAAGGAATAGAGGCAACCCAAACAGCCCCCACGCAGCGATCGTATGGAATTTCTTCATCTTGATAACTCTCCCCTCATGTTGTGTGCAAAACCTAAAGCAAAGCTCCCTGGTGAGACTGAAGCTTGATACATCTAGTAAATCACAAGCGCCCGAAAAGTCGTGCCAAGGGGGCCGAAATTAACCATAGATTTGCAAATGGCGCAACCTTAGGTGTGCCGCCAGCGTCACAGTTGTGAAATGCGACCCCTCGTTGTGTGCCTTGTGGCCCTGCCGCTCCTGAGCCAAATTTTCCCGCCGGTTCCGGGCACTCCCGGATCTGGCCGTGTCCCCGGCCAACGCCGCCCGGGTACGGGCACCGGTACCGGCACCGGCATTCCAGGGCTCCCCGGCCGGGGCGGACGCACCACCACGAAGTCTTCGGAAAAGGCCATCCCCACGCGCACCGTCGAGGGTATGCTCCGCCTGCGCGACTCCAAACGCCTGATCCTCAACACCGACGACAAGCGCACGATCCTCGTCCAACTCGACAAACAGACCGACTTTGGCCAGGTCTCGCTCGACAAACTCCAGCCCGGTGACTTTGTCCGCGTCGATGCCCGCGAGGATGACGGTGCGTACCTGTTTGCGGTCACCGTCGAGCGCGTCCGCGTCGGCACCCCGGAAGAGCGGGCCCAAGCCAAGCAACCGCTGCCGCCGGATGCCTTCGGCCAGCAAGTGGAGATGGACGCGAAGAGTTCGCGCCCCAGCATGACGGGTAACACCCCGGATGCCGTCGAAGACTCCGAGGCGCCGAAGATCAGGAAATCCGGCAAGGCGGAAGCCGCGCCGGAAGAGGCCGTCGCCGAGCCGCGCGAAGCCTACACGGTCCTCAAGACGCCGGGCGGCGAAGATCCGGACCGGCCCAAACTCGCGCGCGGCGCCAAACGCAAGCCTACCCAGGAACTGGCGTCGGCGGAAGAAGTCCTGGCGTCGATGAAGGACGCCCCGGAGCCCGTGGTTCGAGAGACCGGTGCCGTTCGTGAAACGACCGCGCCCGCCATCAGCGGACCGCGCGTCGATCCCGTCATCGAGAAGGCGGCCGAAGCCATTACCAGCCTCTCGTCAGACCTGCCCAACTACGTCGTCCGCCAACTCACCACGCGCCGCTACAGCGATACCGCCAAGGTGGAGTGGAAGGTCGCCGACGTGGTGGAGGCGGACCTGATCGTCGAGGACCGGCAGGAGCGTTACCGCAACCTGAAGATCAACGGTAAGCCCGCCAAGACGCGCCCGGAGGATAGCGGCGCCTGGAGCGTCGGCGAGTTCGTCACCACCCCGACGCAGTTGCTCACCAGCGGCGCCGCCGAGTTCAAGAATCGCGTGGAAGTGCTTATCAACGGCCGCAAGGCTTTCCGTTATGACTATTCTGTGGCGCAGGATCGCTCGGGCTGGCGTATCGAGATGGCCGGCCAATCCTATAACCCGGCCCAGCGCGGACGCCTCTGGCTCGACCGCGAGACCTCGCGTGTGCTGCGCCTGGAGATGGAGGGCCGCCAGTTCCCCGGCGAGTTTCCCATCGACAAAGCCGAGATGACCCTCGAATACGACTTCGTCGCCATCGGCTCCCGCAAGTTCCTGCTGCCGGTGAAGAGTGAGATTCTCTCCTGCCACCGCGGGAAGCCCGACTGCAGTCTGAACGTGCTGGAGTTCCGCAATTACCGCAAGTTCGAGGCCGAGAGCCAACTCATCACCGACCCCCGCTGAGTAGTCGGGACTCATCCACCCAGCCGCGCACCCGGCAAACCGGAGAGCCCGCCGCGTTAGCGGCGGGGCACGTTTCGACGATTTACGGCGAAAACCCGAGCAAAACAGGCATTTTCTGGTTGCGCGGCCCCATCGCTCAAGGCTAGCGTTCTAGCCCACCACTCTCTCGTAAATCGCCTCATACTGCGGAATCACCTCGTTGGTATTGAAGCGCGTCTCCGCCGCGTGCCGAGCCGCGGCAGCCATGGTCGCGTAAAGCGCGGGATCCTGCAGCAGACGCGTCGCGGCCGATGCCTGCGACGCTACGTCCCCCACGGCGCTGAGGAAACCCGTGCGGCCGTCGTCGATCAGTTCCGGCACGCCGCCGACCCGTGTGGCAACCGGCACCAGTCCGCAGGACATGGCTTCGAGCGCCGCAAGCCCGAAGCTCTCCATTTCGCTGGGCATCAAAAGGACGTGCGCGCGCGGCAGCAGGGTGGGAATCTGGTCCTGCTTGCCCCAGAAGCGCACGTGCGCTTCCACTCCCAGTTCGCGCGCCAGCCGTTCGGCGGCGACCCGGTCCGGGCCGTCTCCCACCATCCACAGATCGGCGTCGACGCTCTCCCGCACTTGCGCCAGAATGCGCACGCAATCGAGCACGCGCTTCACGGGCCGGAAGTTTGAGATGTGAATCAGCGTCGGGCGCGCTTCCCGCGCTTCGGGCCGCGGCCGGTAGGTGCCCGGGCAGATGAAGTTGTGGATCACGTCGATGGGGCGCTGAATGCCGAAGACGCGTTGCGTCTGGTCCTTCAGGTCCTGGCTGATCGCGGTGACGGCGTCGCTCTCCTCAATGGAGAATTGGGTGATGGGGAAGTAGCTCGGGTCGATCCCCACGAGCGTGATATCGGTGCCATGCAGTGTCGTTACGAAAGGCAGGCGCCGCCGGGCGCGCATCATGTTGCGTGCCAAATACGCCGACACCGAATGCGGAATCGCGTAGTGGACGTGCAGCAGGTCCAAGCCATGGTGCTCGGCGACATCCACCATCCGCGAGGCCAGGGCCAGCGTGTAGGGCGGATGCAGGAACAGCGGATAGGTGGCCACTTCTACCTCGTGATAGAAGATTCGCTCGCGTCCTTCCAGCCGCACCGGATTGGCGTAGCTGATGAAGTGGACTTCGTGGCCGCGCAGTGAAAGCTCCAGGCCGAGTTCCGTGGCGACGATGCCGCTGCCGCCGTAAGTGGGGTAACAAGTAATTCCGATGCGCACGTGCCCATAATGGCATGTGCTCCTGATTGTCGTAGCCCACTATGACGACGAGGTGATCGCCGCCAGCCACCGGCTCGGCGCCGATTGCCGCATTCTCCACGTCACGGACTCGGGTCCGCGGAACCCGAAGTACTTCACGCGCGCCGGTTTCGACACCCGCGAAGCCTACGCCGCGCACCGCCGCCAGGAGATGCTGCGCGCCGTCGCGCTGGCCGGCGTTACCGAAGCACAGTGCGAGGTGCTGCCCGTCGCTGACCAGGAGGCGGTGCGCGAGTTGCCGCTGTTGGTGGCCGAGATCCGGCGTCGCCTGCCTGGAGTGGACACCGTGTTGACGCACGCTTACGAAGGCGGCCATCCTGACCATGACGCCTGCGCGTTGGCCTGTCAGGTGGCCGTGTCGCAGGCCAGGCGGGAGGAGTCGCCGTTCTATCACGCGGCGCATGGTCCTTTGGTGGCCGGCGAGTTCATCCAGCCGCCGCAGACATGCGTCTCGCTGACGCCCGCCCAACAGGCGCGGCGCGCGGCGATGTTTGCCGAGTTCCCGTCGCAGGGCCACGTCTTCAGCCGCTTTCCCTTGGATCGCGCATGCGCCCGGCCGGCTCCCGTTTACGACTTCCTCTCGCCGCCGCACGCCGGGACGCTCTACTACGAGACGCGCGACCTGGGCTTTACCTGGCTCGAGTGGCGGGCACTCGCCCACCGGTTCCTCCAGGACTGCTAGACTACTGGTCGTATGACTCTGACCAGATCTACTTTCTTCTGCTTGGCCCTCACCGTGGCCAGCGTCTCCACCTGGGCCGCCGAGAAGCCGAATTTTTCCGGTACCTGGGAAATGAACAAAGCCAAGAGCGACTTCGGACAAATGCCGCCGATGATGGTACCCGATAAGCTCACCCAGAAGATCGTCCAGAAGGGCGAAACCGAGATGCGCGTCGAGTCCACCACGACCGGCGAGCGCGGTACGGCCTCCACCGACATGAAGTACAAGCTGGATGGCAGCGAAAGCACCAACAAGAATCAGATGGGCGAGGTGAAGAGCGTCGCCAAGTGGGACGGTAGTCAGATCGCCATCACGTCGAAGCGGGAGGTGCAGGGCATGACGATTGGCCTCTCCGAGAAGTGGGAAGTTTCGGCGGACGGCAAGACGATGTCCGTCCAACGCACCATGACCGGTACGCCCATGGGCGATGTGGTCACGAAGACCGTTTTCGACAAGCAGTAAGGCGCGCTCAGCCAGGGCGTTCCTGCGCCTCGCTGGCGTCGTTAAAGACCTCTTCCCGAATGATGCGCTCGGTCGCTTCGAGCAGGTATTGATACAGCGCGTCGCGCAGTTCGACGTATTCCGGCCAAAGAATCCGGTCCAGGAAGCTCTGCTTTACGCGCAGCATCAATGTGGTGCGCCGTTGACGCCGGTACCGGTAGGGCACCAGCCCGTATCGGCGGCACAGGGCCGAAAACAGCCGGCGCTGCCATTGGTCGCCCAGCGAGAACTGCATCTCAATCAACGGTTCCTCACCGCTCGCGGGACGGCTCTGTCCTGGACTGATCGTATCCAAGGACTCCTGTACGCGCCGCATCGCCGCCATGGCGGCTTCCCGTTCGCCCGCCGTCTTCGCGCCCTCAAAGAGCGCGGCGATCTTACGCATGCGCTCGCGGAGCTGCTGTTCGGTCATGGCCATGAAAGAGGTAGAGGGGGGGAGTGGCTGGGAGACAGGGATTCGAACCCCGATAAGCAGAGTCAGAGTCTGCTGTCCTACCGTTGAACGATCTCCCAGCACGGGGTGACTCTTCTAGTTTACCCAAAGTCGGGCGCTATGGGAAGTGCCCCAACAAAACTGCCCTACCAGAACAACCTGTCTTGCAGCACGTCAGCCAGCAGGAGCACGACGGCCAGGTTCAGGCAAAAGTGTCCGGCCACCCACTGGGGCGATTTCCATTGGAAATCCCGCGACGCGCGCCAGACGATGCCCGGCAACGTGTCCATCAGCAGGAAACCCGCCGCCATCAGCAGCCAGCCCAGGGCGAAGCCCCAGCGGCCGATGGCTAACGACGCCAGGAAGTTGGCCAGGTACAAGATGCTTACCAGACGATAGTTGCTCATCACACCCCGAGCTTACGCCCTGAATCTGCAGGCTGGTACCCGCCTGGGAGCTAGTACTGGTGGGAGTTGGTACCACGAACGGGTAAGCTAAAAGAATGAAGTACGCGCTCTCTTTGATGCTGCTCAGCGTTTCCGTGCTGGCCCAGGACGCCGATCCCGCGCGCGGCCTGATCAGCTCCGACTTTCTGGCCGCTGTCGACCCGCTCGGTACCCGCGTCGCCCAAACGACGCTCACCGTCGTGTATCTGGATAATGCACGCGACGATCAGTTTGTCGACGTCGGTGTGATTCGTAGCGATGTCACCGCGCTGATCAGGGCGGTTTCGCCGGCGAGCTTGCCGCCCGAAGCCTTCGCCAAGGCCATCGCCAAGGGGCTGGGCGACAAGTATCCGCAGATCGCCGGCCTGACCGTGACCTTGTATCTGAACTTCAACGCGCAGGGCTCGCCGCAGTACGTCACCGCGCTGACGCGTCTGGCGCCCACGCTGCCCGCCAGCGTCAAGGCGGTCGTCACGCGGCACTTGGCCGCGCGGGCGAATGAGTCCGCCCAGAGCCGCATAGTACGATAGGAACTTACCTGTAACCACCCATGGGGATTCGCCTTTACAACAGTCTCACCCTCCAATTGGAGGAGTTTGTCCCGTCCGAAAACAACACGGTCCGCATGTATACCTGCGGGCCCACCGTGTACAGTTACGCGCATATCGGTAACCTGCGGACCTTCACTTTCAACGACATTTTGCGGCGCTGGCTGCGTGCGCGCAACTTCGTGCTGCACGACGTGATGAACATCACGGACGTGGAAGACAAGATCATTCGCAACTCCATGGCCAAGGGCGTGCCGATGGGCGAATACACCACGCAATACGAGAAGGCCTTCATTGAGGACTGCGCCCGCATGCGCTTCCTGCCGCCGTGGCGGCTGGTGCGCGCCACGGAACACATCCCTGAGATGGTGGCGATGATCGAGACGCTGCAGGCCAAGGGCCTCACCTATGAGACCGAGGGCAGCGTCTACTACCGGATCGGCAAGTTCCCGGAGTACGGCAAGCTCTCCCACAACGACTTTGGCGGCATCCGCGCCGGCGCGCGCGTCGACGTGGATGAGTACGACAAGGACGATGCCCGCGACTTCGTGCTTTGGAAGAGCCGCAAGGAGAACGAGCCCTATTGGGATACGCCCTTCGGCAAGGGCCGGCCGGGCTGGCACATCGAATGCTCGGCGATGGCGACCAAGTACCTGGGCAACACGCTCGACATTCACGCGGGCGGCATTGACTTGATGTTTCCGCATCACGAAAACGAGATCGCGCAATCGGAAGGCTGCAGCGGGCAACCGTTCGCCCGTTTCTGGCTACATTGCGAGCATCTGCTGGTGGATTCGTCGAAGATGTCGAAATCCGTCGGTAATATTTATACGCTGCGCGAGTTACTCGAAATGGGTTATGCGCCAGAGGCCGTGCGCTACTTACTCGCGTCGGTGCCTTATCGCAAGAAGCTCAACTTCTCGCTCGACGGCTTGAAGGCGGCGGCGACGGCGATTGACCGGCTGCGGAATTTTGCTCTGCGCCTGGATACCGACAAGCATCCGGAGGGCGTGAACGCGGCGCTGGAAGAGCGGGCGGCGAAGTCGCTGGCCGATTTCGACGCCGGCATGGACGACGACCTGAATACGGCCGAGGCGCTCGCCGCCGTCTATGAGTACGTGCGGGAAACCAATTCGGCGATGGATGCGGGCGGCTTCCACGCAGGCAACGTGGAGAGCGCCCGGCGCGTGCTGGCTCGCTTTGACGAAGTCTTCGAGGTCTTGAAGACCGCGGTGGCCGAAGGCGGCATGTCGGATGCCGAGATCGACGCCTTGGTGGCCGAACGGTCCCAGGCGAAGAAGAGCAAGAACTTCTCGCGTTCGGACGAGATCCGGGCGCAATTACTCGAAATGGGCGTGGTGCTGGAGGATACCAAGGACGGCGCGCGCTGGAAAAGAAAATCGTGAACATTCATTCCACCGCAGTCCACGCGGGAGACCGCAAACGGGCGGGCGAAGGCGCGCACAAGCGGCGCGACTATACGCCTTCCACCACGCCGATTCATTTGGCGTCCACTTACTTCTACGACACGGCTGAAACGGTCGACAAGATCTTCGCGCATGAGGAGCATGGCTACTCCTACCTGCGCTACGACAATCCGACAGTGGCCGCGCTGGAGGAGGTGGTGAACGCGCTCGAAGGCGGGCACGGCACCATCGCTTGCGCCTCCGGCATGGCCGCGCTCCACTTGGCGCTCCACGCCGTCCTGCTGGACCGGCCGAAACGCATCCTCTGCGCGAGCCAGCTCTACGGCGCCACCATCAACATGTTGACCAAGGTGATGGAGCCGTTCGGCACCATCACGACTTTCGTCGACATCTGTGACCTCGCCGCCGTTGAGCAGCAACTCGCCGAGATCAAGCCTGCGGTGCTGCTGATGGAGACCGTCTCGAATCCCACGCTGCGCGTCGCGGACTTGGACGCCCTGGGCCGCCTCTGCCGCGCGGCCAACTGCGTGCTGATGGTCGACAACACGTTCGCGACGCCGATGCTGGTACGTCCGATGGAGCATGGCGCCCACGTCGTGGTCCACTCGGGGACGAAGTACTTCGGCGGCCACGGCGACGTCATGGCCGGCCTGGTGACTTACGACGCGGAACATGAGCCCCTGGTGCGGCAACTGTCGCGCACCTACGGGCCGGTGATCGGACCGTTTGAGGCCTACCTCACGATGCGCGGGATCAAGACTTTCCCGCTCCGCATGGAGCGCCAATGCGAGAACGCGGCTAAGTTAGCCGCCTGGCTGCGGCAGGATCCCCGCGTCGAGCGCGTAATCTACCTCGACGATCCGGCCCACCCGGATCGCGCCGTGATCGACCGGCTCTTCGCCCCTGGACTCTCGGGCGCCATGGTCAGTTTCACGATCCGCGGGGCGGAGAAGGCCGATGTCTTCCGCTTCATGGACGCGCTGAAGATGGTGGTACCCGCGACGTCGCTGGGCGACGTACACACGCTCTGCCTCTACCCGCTGATCGCCTCCCATCGCGACGTGCCGCCGAAGCAGCGTGCCCGGCTCGGAATCACGGACAACCTGGTTCGGTTCTCGTTGGGCATCGAAGGCCCCGCCGACATTATTGCCGATATCTCGCAAGCAATGGGCTAATCGTCATTCATGTCGCCTCTCGAATTGCTCACCCAAACCATCGCGGAAGGGCGAGAGTCTCAGCGTGTGGAATTCAAGCAGTCCGCGCCGTGGGCGGAACTCAAAAATAAGCTGATCCGTACGGCGTTGGCAATGGCGAATGTTAGAGATGGTGGAATCATCGTCATCGGAATGGCGCAGAATGGTGAGGAGTTTGCCCCTGACGGCATGTCTCCAGCAGATCTAGCCACCTACAAGTCAGACGAGATCAAAGCCGCGATCAATTCTTGTGCGGAGCCACCAGTTTCCGTCGAGTGGTTCACGGAGGTTCTGGCAGGCAAGACCTTTGGCATGCTCGTGGTTCAGGAGTTCGACCAGTTTCCCGTACTGTGTAAGCGGGACGACAAGGGCCTCGACAATGGCGCGATCTACTTCCGCTCCTTCCGGATGCCCGAGACCGCGAAGGTCAGCAGCCATTTCGAGATGAGAGACATTCTGGATCGAGCGATTGATCGTGGCGTGGCCGCCCTCGTGCAACGTCTCAATCGCGTCGGTCTGAAATTAGGGGAAAATGAAGAGAGCGACGCGGCGAAATTCGCGCGCCAGCAGGAGCGCCTATGAGCATGGTACTGAACGAGACGGCTGAACAGCTTCGCGATTCTATCAACGCCGCATCCCATTGGCATGTCGTGATGCATCCGAAATCCTTTCAAGCGGATCGGATTCCCACATTGGGACATCTATGGACAACGATGGAGGGGTGTTCGGTGGGCTTGCGAGGTTGGGACTACCCTCACGTGGACCGGGAGAATCGGCGGAACGGTCCAGATTGGATCTCCTCCTGGTGCGATTACGCCGGTAAGCGAGAATATTGGAAGTTTTTTCAGAGCGGGCAGTTTGCCCACGTTCTTGCCTTCAACGAAGACAGCCCCCCAGGCGCGGCGGCGGCCGCTTTTCAGCGAGCTGGCATCCGTGCGAAAGATGCGTCGGGCATCGTGGAAGTGGTGGAACTTATCTACCGGACCACCGAGATCTTTGAGTTTGCGTCCCGGCTAGCTCTGCGCACCAGGATTGATTGTCCCATGTCGTTCAAAATTTCCCTGGTTGGCACCGGTGGGCGTCTGCTCACTAAGCAATCCGCGCCTTTCTGGGGATATAAATACTTGGCCTCGGAGCCCAACCTGGAGTACTCGCGAGAGGTTCCCCTTGACGAACTGGTTGGTGAGAGTGCGAATCTGGCCATCGAGTGCGCCTCCTGGTTCTTTGATCGCTTTGGCTGGCACGATCAATCGATTCCTGGCCTGAAAGAGCAGCAGCGGAAGCTACTCTCTCGAAGCTTTTAGCGAACCGCCCTTCGCACCCCCCTCCGCAAATCGCGATAATGGTTGCTCTATGCTGCGTTGGGTATTTTGCTTATGTGCGGCGGCGGTTGCCGTCGCGCAACCGACTCTGATTCTGAAGAACGGCCGTGTCTGGACCGGGGTTCCGCAACGTCCGTTCGCCGAGTCCGTCGCCATTACGGGCAACTCGATCACCGCCGTGGGTGGTCGCGAAGTGGCCAAGCTGGCTGGCCCTAAGACCCGCGTCATCGACCTGGGCGGCAAGTTCGCCATGCCCGGTTTCAACGACTCGCATGTCCACTTCCTGGGCGGCGCGCGCGGCCTTAAGGAGATCGACCTCACCGGCGCCTGCACCATCGAGGAGATGCAGCGGCGTATTCGTGATTACGCCGAACGCCATCCGCAACTCGAGTGGATTACCGGCGCCGGCTGGGAGTACAATTGCTTCCCCGCGGACCGCATGGCGCGCAAGGAAGACCTGGATGCCGCCGTGAAGGACCGGCCGGCCTTTATCCGCGCCTATGACGGCCACTCTGGTTGGGCCAATTCGCGGGCCTTGCGCATCGGCGAAGTGGGCCGCTTGACATTTAACGGCTTCGGCGAAGTGGAGCGCGATGCGCTCACCGGCGAGCCCACCGGCTATTTGAAGGAAGGCGCGATGTCCCTGGTGTCGCGCCATGTGCCGCGCCCCACGCGCGAGACGAATTTGCAGGCGCTCGAAGAGGGCTACCGCTTGGCGGCGTCCTTGGGCGTGACGTCGCTGCAGAACGCTAGCGGTGACGCGGATACGATTGCCCTCTATGATGAGGTCCGCCGCCGAGGGAAGCAAACCGCGCGCGTCTCTTTCGCGATTAGCGCCGGCAAGAAAGACGCGCCACTCAATGATTACGCCGCTTTGAAGCGCCAGTACGCGGACGAGATGATCCGCGTGGTGGGCATCAAGCTCATGCTCGATGGCGTGATTGAGAGCCACACCGCCGCCATGCTGGACTCTTACTCGGACCGGCCCGGCGTCACCGGCGAGCCCAATTGGACCGCCGAGGACTACAACGAAATGTGCGTCCGCGCGGACCGGCTCGGCTTGCAGATTTACACCCATGCCATCGGCGACCGCGCCGTGCGCATGGCGCTCGATGGCTTTGACCAGGCCGTAAAGCGCAACGGACTGCGCTTCCACCAGACGCATAAGGACCGGCGCTTTCGGATCGAGCACATCGAAACCATTCATCCGGCCGACATTCCCCGCTTTGCCGAACTCGGCGTGCTGGCCATGATGCAGCCCATCCACGCGGACCCCGGCACCATCGACGTTTGGAGCAAGGCGGTAGGCCCGAAGCGCCTGACGCATGCCTTCGCTTGGCGCACCTTGGAGCGCGCCGGCGCTCGCGTCACCTTCGGGTCGGACTGGCCGGCTTGCATTAGCTTCGATCCCATTCGCGGCTTACACAACGCGGTCAACCGCCGTACGATTGACGGCAAGCCCGAGAACGGTTGGATCCCCACCGAGCGCGTCTCCGTGGAGATGGCGCTGCGCGCTTACACCAGTAGCGGCGCCGTGGCGAGCTTTGAAGAGGCCCGCAAAGGGCGCCTCGCGCCAGGCATGTTGGCGGACGTCGTGGTGCTGTCGCAGGATCCCTTCAAGATCGATCCGATCCGCATCCATGAGACGCGCGTGCTGACCACCGTCTTCGATGGACGCGTCGTCTACCAGCGGCCGTAGCGATGAACGGGCGCGTCGTCTCCATGGACCAGTTCCGCGGCTATACCGTCGCGGGCATGTTTCTGGTGAATTTCATCGGCGGCTTCGCGGCCGTGCATCCGGTTTTCCAGCATCACAACACTTACTGTAGCTACGCGGATACCATCATGCCGCAATTCTTTTTCGCCGTCGGCTTCGCGTTGCGCCTGGTGTTACTGCGAAACCTCGCGACGCTGGGCGCCTCCGCGGCCTATCGGAAGGCCATCTGGCGCGGCCTCGCCTTGTTGTTACTAGGCCTAGTGGTTTATCATCTCGACGGCCGCTATCGCCTGTGGCGGGACTTAGTGGAACTCGGCTGGTGGGGATTTCTGAGTAAGAGCTTTTGGCGCGAGCCCTTTCAAGCGCTCGTCCACATCGCGATAACCAGCCTCTGGATTCTGCCCGTCGTGGCGTGCGGCGTCTGGGCACGCATTACCTGGGGCGTCGGCAGCGGACTTCTGCACTTACTGCTCTCGCAATGGTTCTGGTATGACTTACTGCATGAGAAACGTGTCATCGACGGCGGCGCGCTCGGATTTCTTACTTGGAGCCTGCCGGCTTTGGCGGGCACGCTCGCCTACGACTTCGCCACACGGCCAGCGAGCCTCTTGCGATGGGGCGGGGCATTGATGCTCGTGGGGTACTTATTCTCTTCCATGCACGGGTGGGCCGCGCCACCGTTCTGGCCACCCGTAGGTCCTGTAGATCTATGGACGATGAGCCAGCGCGCGGGCAGTCTGTCCTATCAAACCTTTTCCGCGGGCTTTTCTCTGGCTGTTTATTCGTCATTTATCTGGCTCGTCGACCGGTGGGGTTATCGGCTCAGTCTCTTCGATACGTTGGGCCAGAACGCGCTCGCCGGTTACTTGCTGCATTCGATGGTGGCGGACGTAGTCCAACCCTTCGCTCCGAAGGACTCACCGCTGTGGTGGGTGTCGGCGATGTTCGCGGTCTACTTCTACCTGACCTACCGCATGGTGCGGTATCTGAACGAGCACCGGATGTATCTGCGGCTGTAGGCTCGCTCCGACTCTCTGTGTGCCAAATCCCCTTGACATCGCTTCCCTATTTCTCTAGGGTAGATGTCTAGAGATGGCGCCGCTCGAACTTTTGATCCTTCAGTCCCTCGCCCCGGGGCCCAACCATGGCTTCGGTATTGCGTTACATGTCCAGCAGACTTCCGGCGGCCTGCTGGAGGTGGAGGAGGGATCTTTGTATCCGGCGTTGCGGCGGTTGGAGAAGGACGGTGTTTTGACGGCGGAATGGTGCACCACCGAGGCCGGGCGGCGGGCGCGTCTTTACCAACTGACGCCGGCGGGCAGGAAGCGGCTCACTCAGGCCCAAGACCGTTGGGCCGAGGTGGCGAAGGGCATGTCCCGGCTTTTGAGGTTCACATGAGTTCACAGGAAGAGTTCGAGTCCCACATTGCGATGCGCGCCGCGCTGAACGAGCAGGCCGGCATGGACCCGGTGGAAGCGCGCCGCGCGGCCGAGCGCGCCTTTGGCAACCGGGGGCAGATTGGCGAAGCGGTGCGGGCGGTGAGTGTGCCGGTTTGGCTCGAACAGGCGGGGCAGGATCTGCGCTACGCGGCTCGTGGCCTGGCCCGGACGCCCGGCTTTACTCTGGCCGCGCTGGCGGCGCTGATGATCGGCATCGGAACGTCCACCGCCGTATTCAGCTTCGCGGACCGGGTTCTGTTTCGAGCGCTGCCCTATGCCCAGGAACACGAACTCGTCTGGTTCGGCGTGACCGGACCACTCAGCGGCGGCACCGAGTTTATTCTGGAGCAGAACTACGCCGCATGGCGAAAGCAGCCGACGCCCTTTTCCGGCATCGCGGTGAGCAGCGGCGTGAATGACTGTAACCTTTCGGAGTTGAACCCGGTGCAGCTTCGCTGCGCCGACGTCAGCGCGAATTGGCTCTCGCTGTTTGGATATCATCCACTGGCGGGGCGCGACTTCCGCCCGGAGGACGCTACGGTCGGCGCGCCCCGGATGGCTTTGATCTCGCGGTCGCTTTGGCGGACGCGCTTTGGCGGCGGCAACGTGTCGGGCCGCGTCCTGGTGGTCGATGGGAATCGCCTCATCGTGGCCGGCGTGCTTCCGGAGCATTTCGAACTCCCGTCGCTGGCGCGCGTGGATATCCTCCGGGTGCTGCAGTTGGAGGAAAACAAGGCGGCCTCGGCGCCCACCCTGCTGCTGACGGCCTTTGGGCGGCTGCGGCCCGGCGTCACGCTGGAGAATGGACGAGCCCAGATGGAGCCCTTCTTTCGGGAGGGCGTTCGGACGTCGCTCTTGAGCACCGTGAAGGACGTCCGCTTCGTCATTCATCCCCTGCGTGACCGGCAGGTGCGCGATAGTAAGCAAGCCATGCTGTTGCTGCTGGCCGCCGTGGCGCTGGTGCTCGCGATTGCCGTAGCCAACGTGGCCAATCTGACGCTTGCGCGGGCCACTGCGCGTCAACGGGAATTGTCGGTGCGAGCCGCGCTGGGCGCCTCGAAGGCGCGGCTCGCTCGTCAAGCGCTTACCGAGAGCCTGGTGCTGGGTCTACTCAGTGGGGCCGCTGGTCTGGTTCTGGCCGCGGGCTTACTGGCGCTGTTCCGCGCCCTAGCTCCCGAGGGCATCCTGCGCCTCAGCGAAGCCTCGATCGACTGGCGGATTGCGGGCTTCGCGCTCCTGGTCACGGCGGGCTCTTCGATCCTCGCGGGACTGACGCCGGCGCTGAAGACGCCATCGTCCGAGACTCTCACCGGCGCACGAGTCGCAGGCCGGCGCCAGGAGTGGTTACGGCCATCGCTGGTCGTCCTGCAAGTGGCCCTCTCGCTCACTTTGCTTTGCGGCGCCGCGCTGTTCCTGCAGAGCCTCCGCAACATGGCGAATGCGCCGCTGGGTATGGAAACCTCGTCGTTGCTCTCGGTTTACGCGCGAGTGCCGGAGGCGCGTTACCCGCATCCGGCCCAACGTGCTTCTTTCTGGCGGTCCGTGATGGAGCGACTGAAATCGACGCCGGGCGTCGCGGCTATCGGCATGGCGGATTCGTTGCCGCCGCAAGGCCGAACCCAGAGCCGGGTCGCTTCCAGCATCTCGGTACCGGGGCGACCTAAACCCACGGGCCCGGCCGCGATGCAGTCTGGCAGAGTGTCTGGCGGAGTCGTAGTGCGGCACGTCTCCCCGTCGTACTTCCCGATGCTGGCCATTCCGTTGCGGCAGGGCCGTGTGTTTACGGAGGGTGAGGACCGCGCCATCATCCTCAGCGAGCGCATGGCCGCGCGCATGTTTCCCGGCGAGAACGCCGTTGGCCAGCATCTCACGCTCGCCGGTGAAGGGGATTTTGCCATTACAGCCGTCGTCGGCGACGTGCGCAACGGCGGCCTGGTGGCGAATTCGGATCCCGAGATCTACCGCGCCAGCAGTGGGGAGCGCCCCGGGCAGTATATTCTGCTGCGAGCCGACAGCCGCGTCGTGCCCTTCGTGCGGGAAGCCTTCCGTACGCTCGATCCCCGTTTGACTCTGCAATTCCAAACGCTCGACGAACGGGTGCGCGAGATGCGGGCGCGCCCCGGCTTTCAGTCGATGTTGCTTAGCGGATTCGCGGTGGCCGGACTGGGGCTGGCGGCGATCGGCTTGTACGGCGTCATGGCGCTGCTTACGTTGCAACGCACGGGCGAAATCGCGATCCGTATGGCGCTCGGCGCCACGGCGAGCGGGGTGCAGCGAATGGTCCTCCGGCAGGCGGGCGCCTGGACGTTGGCGGGCGCAGCCCTGGGAATCGGCGGAGTGGCCGCAGGGGGCCAACTGATCGAGGGACTGCTTTACGGTGTGCGGGCTACGGCTCCGGAGCCACTGGCGTTGGCGATCGGAACGCTGATGCTGGCTGCGCTACTGGCCGCCTGGATTCCGGCAAGACGAGCTTCGCATGTCGACCCAGCGCGGGCTCTTCGCGAACTCTGAAATTTTTCCCTTAGTTGACAGTTGACCTTCGCCCTCTCTTCCGCTAATCTAGATCTAGGATAGTTTTGGTCCAAGAGGACTGTTTCTATCTTAAATGCGCCACATATGCTGAAGCTCACCAAAAAGGCCGACTACGGGTTGATTGCTCTGAAGCACCTCGCAATGCCGCGTCCTTTCCGGGAGAGCGCGAGCGCGAAAGAGATCGCTGAAACTTACCACATTCCCTTGCCTTTGCTGGCTAAGGTATTGCAAAAGCTGGGTAAGAGTGGGTTTCTCACGTCAGAGCAGGGAACTAATGGCGGCTATCGCCTGGCCCGCCCGGCGGAGCGGATCACGGTGCTCGAAGTGGTTCGCTCGATCGACGGCCCCATCATTTTGACATCTTGTTTTACGTCCGAGCGTCCTTGCGACCAGAGCGGCACCTGCATCGTGAAAGAACCGCTACGGCGCGTACACGAAAGCATCCTTCGGCTGTTGGACAGCATCTCTATTGCGGATCTGGTGGACGAAGAAGTTCCCGATCCGACTGAACGCCCTCTGGTGGAGCTGAGCGCTCTACTGCCAGTGGCCCGATAAAGGTTTTCCTCTATGAAATTTCCGATCTATCTCGACAATCACGCTACCACCGCGGTGGACCCTCGCGTTGTACAGGCCATGTTGCCGTACTTCACTGAATTCTTTGGCAATGCGGCGAGCCGCAATCATGCCTTCGGTTGGGGCGCCGAGGAAGGCGTCGAAAAAGCGCGCAAGCAGATTGCGGATCTGATCGGGGCGAACTCGAAGGAGATCATCTTTACCTCGGGCGCCACGGAGTCGAACAACCTGGCGATTAAAGGCGTGGCTCAGATGTATGCCGAAAAGGGCAATCACATCATCACGGCGGCCACCGAACATAAAGCGGTGCTTGATACTTGCAAGCACCTCGAGAAGGACGGCTTCCGCGTCACCTACCTGCCGGTGAAGGGCGATGGCTCCGTCGATCTCGACATGCTGCGCGAAGCGATCACCGACAAGACGATTCTCGTCAGCATCATGTACGCCAATAACGAGATTGGCCTGATTCAGCCGGTGGCCGAGATCGGCAAGATTTGTAAGGAAAAGGGCGTCCTCTTCCACACGGACGGCGTACAGGCGGTGGGTAAGATTCCGGTGAACGTGATCGCCGACAACATTGACCTGATGTCGATCACGGCGCATAAGCTCTACGGTCCGAAGGGCGTGGGCGCGCTGTACGTGCGGCGCAAGAATCCGCGCGTGCAACTGACGGCGCAGATGGACGGCGGCGGCCACGAGCGCGGCATGCGTTCGGGTACGCTGAACGTGCCGGGCATCGTTGGCTTGGGCGAGGCCTGCGCGATTGCGCAGCGGGAGATGCCGGCGGAGATGGCTCGCCATCGCGCGCTGCGGGACCGTTTGCATGCGAAGCTCGCGACGATTGAAGAGAGCTACGTGAACGGCGGCATGGAGCATCGTCTGCCGCACAACCTGAACATGAGCTTCGCTTATGTGGAAGGCGAAAGCCTGCTGATGGGCATCAACGACATTGCGGTGAGCAGCGGCTCGGCTTGCACGTCGGCGACGCTGGAGCCCAGCTACGTGCTGAAGGCTTTGGGCCTGGGCGATGACCTGGCGCACACCTCGATTCGCTTCGGCATCGGCCGCTTTACGACGGAAGAAGAGATTGACTACGTGGCCAACAAGATGATCGAGGTCGTCGAGAAGCTGCGTGAGCTTTCGCCGCTGTGGGAAATGTTCAAGGATGGCGTCGACCTGAGCAAAGTGGAATGGGTCGCCCACTAAACGATTTTTTGAAGAAGAGGATTACAGAAAATGGCTTACTCCGATAAAGTTCTCGACCACTACAACCACCCCCGCAACGTGGGCGCCCTCGATAAGAAGGATCCCAACGTCGGCACCGGCATGGTGGGCGCGCCCGAATGCGGCGACGTGATGAAGTTGCAGATTAAGGTGAACCCGGACACGGGCGTGATTGAAGACGCCAAGTTCAAGACGTTTGGCTGCGGCTCGGCGATTGCGTCGTCGTCGCTGGCGACCGAGTGGCTGAAGGGCAAGAGCGTTGACCAGGCGCTGGCCATCAAGAATACGGACATTGTTACCGAATTGGCCCTGCCGCCGGTGAAGATTCACTGCTCGGTGCTGGCGGAGGACGCCATCAAGGCGGCCATCGACGATTACAAGACCAAGTCCAGCGCGACGGCGCAGGTTGGCGCTTCCGCTTAAGAAAGAGGCTGATATGGTGTCTGTCACCCCGAAAGCTGTCGGCAAGATTCGCGAGGCCTTCTCCCGGGAAGGCGTCGTGGGCGGTCTACGCCTGGGCGTGCTGGGCGGCGGCTGCTCCGGCTTGAGCTATCAATTTAAGTTCGACGCCAAACCGCGCACGAACGACAACGTGCTAGCCTTCGACGACGTACAAGTCTTTGTGGATCCGAAGAGCATGATCTTCCTGAACGGCATGACGCTCGACTGGAAGGATTCGCTGATGCATTCCGGCTTCGTCTTCGAGAATCCCAACGCCAAGAAGGCCTGCGGCTGCGGTACTTCTTTTACTGCTTAATTCTCAGGACGGGCCGCTAAGGCCCGTCCTTGTTCCTTATGTCCGACTACTACGCTGCCCTCGACTTACCCTCCCTCCAACTCCATCTGGACCTGGCGAACCTGGAGCAACGCTTCCACGCTGCCAGCCGCCGCCTGCATCCTGACCGTTTTGCCCGTGCCTCCGCCGCCGAACAGCAAGCCGCCCTGGACGCCAGTTCCGTTCTGAACGACGCTTACCGCACATTGCGCGATCCGTTGCGCCGCGCGGAGTACGCGTTGAAGCTCGCGGGATTCAATGTGGGCGAGCAGGGGAACCTGGACGTGCCGGCCAGTTTGCTCGAAGAGGTGTTCGAATTCAACCTGGCGCTCGAAGAGGCCGACGCCGACGAAGTGGCGGCCGCGCGCAATCGTTTCGTTGCTCTGCGGGGCGAAATTGATGCCCGCATGGAAGAGCTCTTCGCCGCCTACGACGCCGCGCCAAAACGTGAGACGCTAGAAGAGTTGCGCGGCCTGTTGAATCGCCGCCGCTACGTCGCCAACCTCATATCCACCGCCTCTGGCGAAGGCATTCGTCACTAACGTACACATGGGCACTTTTCAAATTGACTTCGGGACGACGGCTAAGCCGCCGCGCATCATTGGCATCGACCTCGGCACCACGAATTCGCTCGGCGCTTACCTCGATGCTACGGGCACGCCCCGCGTGATCCCAGGGGATGACGGCCAGCCGCTGGTTCCGAGCGTCGTGCATTATCCCTTGGAGGGCGCGCCCGTCGTGGGCTACGCGGCGATGGAGAAACTGAAGAGTGACCCGGCGCGCACGGTGTATTCGGCCAAGCGCCTGATGGGCCGCGGTCTCTCGGACGTGGCCGGCGAGAAGTTTACTTATGCGATTGACGCGGCGACCTCCGGGCAGGTGATTCATTTGGGCGTCGGCGTGACGCCGCCCGAGGTGGGCGCCGCCGTGCTGCGGGCGCTGAAGCAGAACGCTGAAGCTCATTTGGGCGAGGAGGTCACTCAAGCGGTGATCACCGTGCCCGCCTACTTCAACGACGCCCAGCGCCAAGCCACGAAGGACGCGGGCCGCATCGCCGGCCTGGAGGTGTTGCGGCTGGTGAACGAGCCTACCGCCGCCGCGCTCGCCTACGGACTCGACAAGCGCAAGCAAGGCGTGATCGCCGTCTATGACCTGGGCGGCGGCACGTTCGACATCTCCATTCTGAAGCTGCGCGACGGCATCTTCGAGGTGCTCGCCACCAACGGCGACACGCACTTGGGCGGCGATGACATCGATCATCTGCTGATGCAGGTGGCGCTGGAAGACCTGGCCAGCGAGTGGGGCCGGGACCTTTCGGGCGACGCCAACGCCTACCAGAGCCTGCGCCAGGCGGTAATCGCCGCGAAGCACGCGTTGAGTACGCGGCCGGAGGTCGCCCTCGAATTTCATTGGGAGGGCCGCGCTTATCGCCGCGAGCTGACGCGCGACGTCTTTGACCGGCTGATTCTGCCCATCGTCGACCGCACGCTCGGACCCTGCCGGCGTTGCCTGGACGATGCCGGCGTGGGCGTCGAGCAGATTGACGAGGTGGTGCTAGTCGGCGGCTCCACGCGGATTCCGCTGGTGTGGTCCGCCGTGGAGAATCTGTTCCGCTCGCGTCCGCATACGGAGTTGAACCCGGACGAAGTGGTCGCGCTGGGCGCGGCGGTGCAGGCGGGGATCCTGGCGGGTGACGTGCAGGATACGCTGTTGCTCGATGTGACGCCCTTGTCGTTGGGGCTCGAGACCATGGGCGGCGTGGTGACCAAGCTCATTCACCGCAACAGCACGATCCCGGCGAGCGCCACGGAGACCTTCACCACGGCGATCGATGGCCAGCGCAACGTGCTGATCCATGCGGTGCAGGGCGAGCGCGAAATGGTGAAGGACTGCCGGTCCCTCGCGCGCTTTGACCTGAAGGACATTCCGCCCATGCCAGCCGGGCTGCCGAAGATCGAAGTGCGCTTCCTGATCGACGCGAATGGCATCCTGAACGTCTCGGCCAAGGAGTTGCGCTCGGGACAAGAGCATTCGATGGAAGTGACGCCGAGCTACGGCCTCACCGACGAGCAAGTGGAGGCGATGATCATCGCCTCGATCGAGCACGCCGAAGATGACTTCCGGGAACGGCAGGTCCGCGAAGCGCGTGTGGAAGCGGACCAGATGCTCGCCGCCATCGACAAAGCCAAGGCCAACGATGCCTGGGACGCGCTCTCGAGCGAAGCGCGCGCCGCCGTCAGCCTGGCGACGAATCAGTTGCTGCTCGCCTATCACGGCGACGACCATGAACTGATCCTGGCCAAGATTGAAGAACTGAATGAGGCCACGCTGCCGCTGGCCGAAACCATGATGAATACCGCTGTGCAAGGCGCCCTGAAAGGAACCAAAATATGACCGGACTCTCCTGGGACCACATCGACGACCTCGGCCTCTCGCTCTATGAGGCGCATCCCGACACCGATCCGCTGACGGTTCGCTTTACTGACCTCCACAAATGGATCACCGAACTCGAAGACTTCGCCGATGATCCGCTGAAGTCGACCGAAGCCAAGCTGGAGGCGATCCAGATGGCTTGGTACGACGAGTGGAAAGACAATCAGTAACTGCGTTTGCTAAGCTCGCGGTATATGCGGCTGGCTTGGTTCCTGATCCTAGTGCCCGCGTGCCTGGCTCAGTATGCCAGCCTGAGCACCAACGAGGACGGCAGCGCCGTGTACTTCACCACGCCGCTGGTGCAGCGCGGCACTACCCAGCCCGCGTGGGGCAAGGCGTTTCGCCTGGATGCGGGCGGGCTCACCCTGCAACCGTTTCGTGAAAGGGTGTTTCCGAGAGAGCCCGGTGCTTTTTATTCCAACTACTACAACCTGGAACTGTTTTCGGCGGGCGGCAGCCGTCAGGCCTCCGCCTTCAGTTGGGATTGTTTCTTCTGTGCCTCACTGACCGGCATCATGACGAGCGTCGGCGGCCGGGACTATCCCGGCCTTGCGACCCTTTCGCCGAACGGGCGGTTCTTGGTAAACATCAACAACGGCGCGCCCCGTGCCTTTAATGGCCTAATGCAGTGGGACTTAGACAATGGGACCGAATGGCCCATTCGGTCCTATTGGCCGCTTCACCGGTGGGGTGGCCGGTTGATGGTGGCGGACAACGGCTTGGCGGTGACGCATCGCGGCCCTGACATGGCGCTTCTGCGGCAAGGCGTTCCGGAGCCGCTGACTTTCGGGAGCGAGCTCACCATGGATGCGATGATCGCGGCCAACGGCGGAGTGGTCTTCTTCACCTCGCAATGGACGCTCCAGGGAATCACTCGCATCCGGCGCATCGACCTGGCGACGCGGCGACTGTCGACCGTGATGGAGGCTGCGGTGAGCTTTCGCGCCCCGGAAGCTTCGCGCGACGGATCGCTGGTGATGGCGCTGGCTGACGATCAGGTATGGGTCGCGAATGGCGACGGCAGTGGGTTACGGCAATTGACTTACTTGGCGGATCGGGTAAAGGTGGCGGTGCTGTCGGCCAACGGCGCGGTGGTGTACGGGTTGACCTTCAGTGGGCGGATCGTGCGCGTCGAAACCGCTACGGGCCGCGTGACGGAACTGCTGGGTCCCACCCCCTGGCTGACGCCAAACCAGCCTTACCTGGTATCCACTTCGGCGAATACTCTGACGGGGGCCGGGCTCGACCAGCCTGGCGTGGCACTCACCTTGAATGGCCAGCCGGTGCCAGTGATGCGGGCCGAAATTAACGAGATGATTTTCCGGCTGGATGCGACGGAGGCGGACGAAGCGAAGTTAGGGCTCGAAAATTCGCAGGCGGCGCCATTTGTCATGGGGGTACCCGTCAGGGCGGTCGTCGTGGCCGCGAATCCGCGCATGTTCGGCTCCGCCATCCACGAAAACTGGGACCGCGCCGTGACGCCGGAGGATCCAGCGCGGCCAGGCGAAGTGATTCATGTGTATGCCTTGGGCATTTCCGCCACCGCCAAATTCTTGGCCTGTGTGCTGGATATTGATGGCCCGCCGCGGGCTCCACTGGAGAGGCCATATCTGGGTCCGGCGCCGGGCTATCCGGGCTTTTGGCAGCTTGATCTGGTGATGCCTGCGAATACGGGTGTCGCTGTGCTGCGGGCGACTTGCGAAATGGACAGTAAAGAAAGGGCCCCGCTGAGGGTGTGGATTCCCTTTCAGGATTGAAGCTACCAGACGAGGCGGGCGCCGATTTGGACGCGGCGGCCGGGGTCGGCGGAGCCGATGACGCCGAAGCCGGGGGCGCCGAGGGTGGGGCCTGGGGTGCCGAAGTTCGCTTTGTTGAATAAATTGAAGAATTCGCCGCGCAGTTGAAACTTGCGGTTTTCGCCGAGGGGGAAATTCCGGAGCAGGCTGAGGTCCAGGTTGACCTTGCCCGGCGCGGTGACGATGCTGGAGCCAGCGGTGCCGTTGCGGTAGTTAGCGGGCTGGGAGAAGGCGTCGGTGTCGAACCATCGCGCGACGCTGCGGGCGTCGCTGCTCAGGTTGGGGTCACGGGAGACGTTGGCGCGCAAGGCGCCGGCCGCGAAATTAAAGCGAGTATCCACTTGCGTGGTGATCGTTACCGGGGCACCCGTCTGCACCAGCGCGATGGCGCCCAAGGCCCAATCGCCAATCACGTAGCGCAACGGACTGCTGCTACCCCAGCGCTTGCCTTTACCGAAGGGGACTTCGTAGACGCTCGAAAACGTCAGCCGGTTGCGTACGTCGTTGTCGGAGCGGCCATAGTCAAGCCGGCGGTTGTAGAGGTCAGAGTAAGGTCCAGCGCCGCCGCCTAACACCGTGCCGCCTTCGTTGGTGTTGTTCAGGAACTTCGCGAAGGTGTAAGTCGCCAGGATATTAAAGCCGCCGGAAAAGCGCTTTTCTACACGCGCGGTGAAGGCGTTGTAATTGGATAAGCCGAGCGAGGGATTCTGGATCGTGACGCCGGAGAACTGGGGAAATGGACGGTCGCGCTGCGACTGGTTGGCGGGCCCGAGAATATTCCAGGGAATCTGATTGATCGACAAACCGGCGCTGGGTAACTTCCGTGAGTTATTCCCGACGAAGCCGGTTTCGAGCAAGATACCGCCATTTAATTCGTGTTGCACGGTTAAGTTGTACTGCAGCGAATATCCTGTGGAGCGGTTACCTTCGAAAAAAGTGACGGCCTGGTTCGGCGCGCCACCGACGGGCACCGCGCCGAAAGAGTCGCTCAAAGCGGGGGGCTGCAGGCTGAAGCCGCTCAAGCCGTTGCGGAGAATGAGGGGCGCGGTAAGTCCGTTGTCCAGCGAATTCAAGGTCAGGCTCTGCGAGAAGCCTAAGGCCACCGCATTGGGAACGCCCGCGTCGAAGGGATGCGCGAACGAGATACCGCCGCCGCCGCGCACGACGGTCTTGTCGCCAAACGGCCGGTAAGCGAAGCCCAGCCGGGGCCCGAAGTTATTCAAGTCCGTCCGGTAGGGCAGGGAAGGCCAGCCGTTCTGGCCCATGAACCGGACCACGCCGGGCGTGCCGGAGACCGGGTTGCGTTGATCGATGGCGAAGCCGTTCATGCGATTCTCGGTATCGCGGATCGGCGTGTCGAGTTCCCAACGCAAGCCGAGGTTGAGGGTGAGCTTGCGGGAGATCGTCCAGTCATCCTGGACGAACCAAGCCCAGTAAGTGGAGCGGCGATCCAACACCTGCGTGGCGTTGGCGCTGAAGTTGAGCGGCAACCCGAGCATAAACGAGGCGAAGCCAAGTCCGCTGGCCGCCGTGCCGGGTTGGCCGGTAAGTAAGGGCGAGAAGGTGAAGGCGCCGGAGGCGGTGGGTAAGTTGATCTCGTAATTCATCGACGGGCGCCACTCGAAGCCGGCCTTCAAGCCGTGGCGGCCGCGGGTCCAGGAGAAGTTATCGACGATTTGAAACTGTTGAATGGGAAATTGACGGCGCTCTTGCGCGTTTGAGCCGAGGGCCTGCATGCCCTGGATGGAGAATTGCGGAAACGCGGAACCTGGCAAACCCTGTAAGTTGAGTTGCTTCGGCCAATTCCCGTCCAGCCCCAGAGTTCGCTGCCAGTTAATGCGGTTGCCGTAGGTGAAGCGTAACTCGTTTAGCTTGGTGGGAGACAGGACGCGGTTCCAGGAGACATAGGTGAATTGCTGATGCCGTTGCGCCGTGCCATTTGTTTCGGCGGCGGGATTGGGAAATACCGACGTCAAACCGAGATCGTCAGAGTTATACATGTAACGCGCCGTGACGCGGTCTTTCTCCGAGAAGTTATGATCCACTTTGCCGATCAGGTTGTCGCGCGTCAGGCTCTGCACCCAGTTGCCGCGGAAGTTATTCACGCCCGTGACGTTGTCCGGTGCCTTGTTCGGATTCGGCCAGAAGTTCACCAGGCTTCGCGCGACGCTGTCAAAGCGTTGGCTGGGGATGCGATTACCGGGGAAGGGATCGCGAATACTGCGTCCGCCTTCCACGCGTGTGGTGGCGGGATCAAAGATGGGAATTACGGAGTTTGCTGCGGTGACGGTACGGGAGAAGTCGCCGTTGCGTTGTAAGTCATCGGGCACGGTCATCTGCCGGGTTTGGCCCTCATTGCGTCGCGAGCCCTCGTAAGAAAAATAGAAAAACGTCTTATCTTTGCCCTTATAAAGCTTCGGAATCACAACCGGGCCACCAACGGTTCCGCCAAAGACGTTGTAGCGCAGCGGCGCGCGGACCTTCTCCCCGTTGACGAAGGGGGCAAAGAAATTGCCGGCGTCGAGTTTTTCATTGCGCAGGTATTCGAAGAGCGTCCCCTTCAATTGATTCGTGCCGGATTTCGTCGTGGCGATAATCACGCCACCCGCGGAGCCACCGTACTCGGCGGCGTAGCTGTTCGAGAGCACCTTCACCTCAGAAGTACTCTCCACCGGCGGATCGGTATCGATCTGCCCGATCCCTAGGCGCATATTCTGTGCCGTGCCGCCATCGATAAACATATTCTGGCTTTGTGTGCGGCCGCCAGCCAGCGAGAAATTGGGTTTGCCGCCCGAATCGTAATTGACGAAGACCGCCGCGCCCGTGATGTTGATGATATTCATCGAGCGCCGGTCGCCGATGGGCATGTCTTCAATGGTTTTGCTCTCAATCAACTGGCTGACGTCCGAGGTGCGGGTGTCCAGCGACGAGGCGCGCGCGTTGACGTTGATCGTTTCGGTGGATTGGCCAATTTCGAGCTGTAGATTGAGTTCGAGGCTCTGGCCGGTGGTGAGGACCAGTCCCTCGCGCACGTAACGTTTAAAGCCGGCATGTTCTACGGTGAGCGAGTAACGCCCGATGGGTAGGGCTCGGGCGGTGAACAGGCCCGATGAATTGGTGGCGGCGCTGGTGGCTACCTGGGTGTCGGCGCTGCGCAGCACGACGGTGGCGCCGGGAATTACGGCCCCTTGGGTGTCGGTGACGGCGCCGGTAATCGTGGCCTGCGGCGTTTGGGCGCTCATCGCCAAAGCGGCGGCCAGGAACGTCATGAAGTATTTACCAAGCATATTAACCTCGCTAACTGGATCGAGTATATTCCATTCCGGCGTTAGTAGTCGTCCAGCGGAAACACGCGAGACCGCCGCCAACGCCAGAGCAGTGCGAACTGCCGGGCGATGATCCGCATGGCCGTCGGCCAGTGGAGGGCGCGGCGATTCGCGGCCAGCCAGTCGCGGCAAACGCCGGCTCGCGCGCGGAGCGCTTCCGAGTGCAGCCCAGGCAGGGAGGCGCTGGCGGGCAGGACGGCGCAGAGCAGAAGTTGAAAGCGCATCATGGTGGCGACGGCTTCGGGTGCGTAGTGCTTCTCCCAAAAACAGACGTTGCCCTGATAGACCAGCCGCAGCTTTTCCACGCGATTGAGTTCGGCCTGGCTGTGTTTGCCCTGGTGCCGCACGGTCGCGGCCGGGCACCAGCCAATCCGGTGGCCGCGCTGGCGGGCGCGCCAACAGAGGTCCGTCTCCTCCTGGTAGAGAAAGAAGCGCAGATCCGGGCCGCCGAGTTCGTCGAGTACCTCGCGGCGAATCATCAGGCAGCAGCCGTTTACCCAAGCGATTTCGTCGCGGTCCCAACCCGGCAGCAGCGGCAGCATGCCTTCGCCGGGGTAGAAGCGCCGGGGCGCAAAGGGAACTCCGTCGCCCTCCTGCACGCTGGGTCCGATGATTGCGAACTCCGGGTACGAGTCCAGAAAGTGCTGGAGTTGTTTCACCAGCGTGGCGTCGAAGCGGGTGTCAGGATTCAGGAACAGCACATAGCGGCCGGTGGCGCGGGCCAGGTTTTGCCGCTGCGCCGCCGTGTAGCCGAGGTTGGTGGAGTTTGCCTCCGTGCGGCCGGGCCAGAGGTTTGCCAGAGTCTCCACCGTGCCGTCGGTGCTGCCGTTGTCGGTGAAGAGAACCTCGTAAGAGACGTCACGCTGGGCGCGCAGGTCCTGCGTCAAGGCGTCCAGGACCAGGGCGGAATGGTAGGTGACGATAGCGATGGAGACGTCGGTCATGCATCAGCCCAGGTGGCGATCGCCGTGGGGACATCGGCGAACTGGCTGTGTGCCAGGCCGGGGTGGCCGAGGATGCGGGCCAGGTTTCTTTCGAGCGCGGGCCGCCAGTGGGGCACGCCGAAGTCGCCGGTGCGGATCACCAGGACCAGGGGCTCCCTCGTTACCCGTGCGAGTTCAGTGTCCAAGTGGTTCAACATGGCGCGCGGGGAGAGCGAGAGATTTAACGGATAGCTGCCGCGCACCAGGTAGGGTGGCCGGCGGACGGGCCGCAAACGCATGGGCGTGGTACTGAGGGGTAGCATCCAGAAGGGCTGCTCGCCCGCTTGCAAGAAGTTCCCCGCGCGGGGCCGGTAGGGATGCCGTGGGGCCGGCCGGTAGTCGGGGAGCCACGCGGTGGCGAGCGGGTCGTCGAAGATGGGCATGTCTGGTAAGCCCGGCTCTACCGTACAGTCGTAGCGAAGGCCGAGGTCGATGAGCAGGCGGACGGCGTCATTGGTCAGCCAGCGATCACCCATGCGGCTGGCGACGGGTGGGCATCCGAAGTTCCGAGTGAAGGCATCGATGGCGCCGCGCAGGCAATGCTCCAGCCACGCCATATCGGCGAATTCGGAGTACCAACGGCCGGCGGAATTCTGGCGGCAGAGGTGCGTGTGAATCCCCGCATGGTCCTGATGGCGTGCGATGCTGTCCATCAAACCTGGGAGCGAGTGCGGGACGAAGTCGACGCGGCCGAAGAGCTTTTCCACCTGCGGGTCCAGGCGCAGGAACCAATTCAGATGCACCGGCGCTGCCGTGCGCCGTGCGGCTTCCACTCGCCAGGCGGCAATGGCCTCAACGGCGGTTTGGGTGCCGAGCCAGGGGTCCGCTTCGCCGGCCCGGCGCTCATCGGGTTCAAGATCCAGCATCAACACAATCGGTCTGCGGTACGGCATCCTCTCGATGATAGCGGTGCGATATCCTCGGAGTCATGTTACGCCGTACTCTTCTGCAAGCGGCCTTCGCCCCGGCGCGACGGAGGCCGAACGTCGTCTTCCTCCTGATGGACCAATGGCGGGCGCAAGCCTTCGGCTACCGCGGTGACCCGAATGCGCACACGCCGCATATCGACGCTTTGGCCGCGGAGAGCTTCGAATTCACGCATGCGGTTTCCGGGCTGCCCGTGTGCAGCCCTTACCGCGCTTCCTTGATGACGGGCCAGTACGCCGTGCGCCATGGCTTGGTGGTGAACGACGTCGAGTTGAAGCCGAGTGGACCCACGCTGGGCGAGTGCTTCCGCCAGGCCGGCTATGCTACCGGCTACATCGGCAAGTGGCACCTCTATGGCAGCCCCGATGGCCAGGCGGAGCGGCGCACCATGTACATCCCCCCGCCATCGCGCATGGGCTTTGAGTATTGGAAGGTCTGCGAGTGTACCCATAACTACAACCGCTCGCTCTACTACGCGGGCGACGACCACGCCCCGCGCTATTGGGACGGCTACGACGCCATCGCGCAGACGGCCGATGCCTGCAGCTTCATTCGCCAGCATGCCGCGGGAAGCAGCCCCTATTTCCTCGCCGTTTCCGTGGGTCCGCCGCATGATCCCTACGGGACGGCGCCGCCTGACTATCGCGCGCTCTACGAGAATCGCCAACTGACGCTACGGGAGAATGTGCCGGAGGACCATCGGGAAGAGGCGATCAAGAACCTGCGCGGCTACTATGCGCACATCGCGGCGCTCGATGGCTGCGTGCGCGACCTGCGTAAGGCGGTGCAGGAGTCGGGGGCCGCGGACGATACGATCTTCGTCTTCACGTCGGACCATGGCGATATGCTCGAAAGCCAGGGTCTCCACCACAAGCAGTTGCCCTGGGACGAGTCGTTGCGGGTGCCGTTCCTGGTGCGTTATCCACGCGCCTTTCCCCCGAAAGCGAGGCGTTCGCACACGCCCATAGATGCGCCGGACATCATGCCGACGTTGCTGGGACTGGCGGGGTTGAAGATTCCCGACTCCGTGCAAGGCCAGGATCATTCGCCGCTGATTCGCGGCCAGCGCAAGGACGCGGCGGAACCGGCGGCGCTGCTGAATCTGCCGGCTTCGTTCTCGGTGGTGCGACGCATGGGCATCGCCGAGTACCGGGGCGTGCGGACGCCAAGGTACACGTATGTACGGTCGATCAACGGTCCGTGGTTGCTCTATGACAACGAGCGCGATCCCTGGCAGAAGCGCAACCTGGTGGAGCGCGACCCGGCGTTGCGGTCGCGGATGGATCGTAAGCTGGACGCGTTGCTGAAGCAAGCCGGCGACGAGTTCCTGCCGGGCGCCAGCTATGTGGAGCGCGCACAGGCCACGCATTATCGCGAGGTAATCGCGCCGGTGGGCCACACGGAGAGCCCGTGGCGGGATTGGCGGTCGACGATGTAAGGAAGTTGGGGGCACTGCTACAATTAGGTTAATTCTCGGTGACGAGTCGCCGACTTCTCCTACAGATGCCCATCGCCCGGACTGCCGAATTTGCCTTCCTATTTTTTGTCGTCCCCAGCGTCATTGCCTGGGGCCGCATCGGCGCGTCTCCGCTGCTGTTGTTGATTCCGATCACGTTGGGGGCCTGGCTGGCTTTGCGGCGGGATGCGGCTTTCGTGGGGCACCCATTCCGCCTGCCGGATTCCTCACCCTGGCTGGTGATGCTCTGGCGATTCATGGGAGTCGCCTGCGCTTTGGCCGCAGGCGTAGCCTGGTGGAAACCGAGCTTGTTATTTGACCTCATCCGGGAACGGCCGCTGCTTTGGGCGGCGCTCATGGTGCTCTATCCGCTCTTGTCGGTGCTGCCGCAGGAGTTTCTGTTTCGCACTTTTTTCTTCCATCGCTACCGCGCCCTATTTGGGGAGGGAGCGGGGATCGTCTTGGCGAGCGCTCTGGCATTTGGCTTCGTGCACATTGTTTTCGGCAATTGGCTCGCCGTCGTGTTGAGCTTCGGAGGCGGCCTGATCTTCGCCGCGTCTTACCGGGCGAATCCTTCGTTGCCGTTGGTGTGGATCGAGCACGCCGTCTTCGGCAACTTCATCTTCACCATTGGCTTGGGCCGCTACTTCACGTCTTCCTGAGCGTCCAGGAAACGCGACGTCAACTCGGGCGTCGGCATCCAGCAGGTTTCGTCCCTGCCGAACCAGCGATAGCGATTCCGGGCGACCCAGCGGTAGACCGGGTTGCGCAACGCGGCCGGAATCACCACGGCCGCGGCGAGCCAACTCCAGGGCGCGCCCAGATGAGCGCCGATCCGGCAGGCGGCTTCGCTCTCGATATAGGCATGTCCGGCTTCGATCAGGATCATGCTGTCCGCGCTGATACCGTGCTCCGCCCGCAAGGCGCGTCCCGTGGCCGACTGCAGCGACGCAAAACGGAAACGTGCCGCAGGGTCGCGCGCGATGACAAATTTCACCGCCCCTTCACAGAGGTGGCAAGCGCCATCGAAAAGAATGATCGGCCCCAACCCCCAGGATAGCTACAATGGACGCCATGCGCGTGTTTACGCTTCTTTTTCTGGCCCTGCGCCTGTCGGCTATCGATCCCGCCGCCGTGGACCGTTTGGTCGACAATGCCTTGAAGACCTGGGGCTCACCTGGCGCGGCCGTGGCCATCGTCGAGAATGGCAGGATCGTCCATGTAAAGGGCTACGGCGTGCGCGAAATGGGCAAGCCGGCGCCGGTCACCGCGGACTCGCTCTTCGAGATCGCTTCCACCACCAAGGCGTTCACCGCGCTAACGGTCGCGCTGCTGGCCGATGAGGGGCGTCTGGATTGGGACGACCCGGTTCGCCAGCACTACCCCACTTTCCGCCTGCTGGATCCGCTGGCCAACGAGAACGTCACCGTGCGTGACCTGCTCTGCCATCGCACGGGTCTGCCCCGGCACGATGCGCTTTGGTACCGGACAAACTTGAGCCGCGCTGAGGTGATTGCCCGCATCGGCGCCGCCCAGCCGAATAAACAATTCCGGCAGGAGTATCAATATCAGAACATCATGTTCCTCACGGCGGGTGAACTGGTGGGTAAAGTGGCGGGGACTACCTGGGATGACTTTGTCCAAAGCCGCATCTTTGCTCCCCTGGGAATGTCGCGCACGGGGACCAGTTACTCGGCCGCGGTGAAACACGAGGACCGGGCGATGCCGCACCGCAAGAACAAGGACCAGGTAAGTACTTTCGACTGGCTGAACTTCGACAACCTCGGCGGCGCGGGCGCCATTAACTCATCAGCGCGCGATCTGGCCCAGTGGCTACTGCTGCACACCAGCGGCGGCGAGTATGGGGGCCGCAGAATTGTTTCGACGAAGAATCTGGAAGAGACTTACGCGCCACAGACGGTAATTCGCGCGACCGCCGTCACGCGCGCGATGAATCCCGAGACGGCGCAGAATACCTACGCGATGGGGTGGAATATCGCCCACTACCGGGGACATCGGATTCTGGGCCACGCTGGCGTGCTGGACGGGTTTCGTTCGCGGGTGACCCTGATTCCGGAAACCCAGAGCGGGATTGTCGTGCTCGCTAATCTGGGCCGCACCGACTTACCAGAGTCCGTCACGAATTCCCTGGTTGACTTACTCCTGAATCTGCCGGCGAAAGACTGGGACACTTACCTGAAGGGCGTGGTGACCAAGCAGGAAGCCGAAGCCGAGGCGAAGCGGCAGGAGAAGATCGCCCAGCGCACCAAAGATACCAAGCCCGCCAAGCCGCTGGCCGACTACACCGGCACTTACACGGAGCCCGCCTATGGCACGGTGGAGATTCAGGAAGAGCAGGGCCAGTTGCGTTTGAAGTGGGCAAATTTCACCGCCCGCCTCGAGCACTGGCACTACGAGACTTTCCGCGCCAAAGCAGACAATCCGCTACAAAACGAAGATGCACTGTTCACGCTCGACGCCGCTGGCCAACCCACGCGCCTGCGCTTCCTCGAAGCCGACTTCCAAAGGAAACCCTTGAAATGACAACTCTCCTGATTCTCACTCTGGCCGCCCAATCCCTGGACCCTCTCTCCACTGAGTTCGAGAGGCTGGCGCGGCTGCCTTCCGGCACCATTGGCGCCACCGCGGTGCATGTCGAAACGGGCCGTCGAGCTTCGTTCAATGGCCAGGAGTATTTCCCGATGGCGAGCGCATTCAAAGTGCCCATCGCGATTCACTTACTCGCGCGCGTGGATGAGGGCAAAGAAAAACTCGACCGCATGATTACCTTGCAGCCGACGGACTACCATCCCGGATCCGGCACTCTCACGCCCCTCTTCAATCCGCCGGGCGCCGAGACGCCGGGCGTCGCGCTGGCCATGCGCAACTTACTCGAATTGATGTTGCGCATCTCAGATAACTCCGCCACCGACATCTTACTGCGCGAGGTGGGCGGCCCCGACGCCGTGAATGACCGCCTGAAAGCCCTCGACATCAAGGGCATTATTATGAGCGGCCCTACCAAGACCATGATTGAGAATTGGCGCGCCGACAAGGTAGCTTTCAACAAAGACAACCGCGACTCGTCGACGCCGGATGGCATGGCTCTGCTGTTGCACCGGCTCGCGCTGGGCAAGACGCTCTCCGGCGCCAATACCGGACTGCTGCTCGATGTCCTGCGCCGTTGCGATACGGGCGACAATCGCCTGAAGGGAATCCTGCCCGCCGGCACCATCGTGATGCACAAGACCGGCTCCATCGGCGGCACGACGAATGACGTGGGCATTATCCGCTTGCCGGGCGACGCCGGGCATGTGGCGATCGCGGTTTTCGTGAAGGGCTCCGACGCGCCGGTGGCCCAGCGCGAGCGGGTCATCGCGGAACTGGCCCGCGCCGCTCACGACTATTTCCTTTTCGTCAAAGCGCGTTGAGCTTCTGATTGACGTGATCCAGGATCGCCCGGCTGGCGGAGTTCGCGCGACCCGCCGCTTCCAGTTGCGCTAACGTCGACTTGGCCTTGCCGTACCACTCGCGCGCCCGCTCGCGCTCACCACGCAATTCGAAGAGCTCCGCCATGGCGGCCAAGCTCTCGGCGACTTCGCCCTGCGCGCCGGCGTTGGCCGGATTGCGTTCCGCCAATTGGCGGCGCATGGTGAGGCCGGTCTCGAAGTCTTCGAGGGCTCGCTCGCTATCTTTCTTTTGCAGAAACGCCTGGCCCAGGCGATGATGGGTGGCGGCGAGCATGGAGCGGACGCGGAATTCGTCGGGGTCCGCCGCCACCATCTGCCGGTAGATGGCGTTTACGGCCTGGAAGTGGCGGATTGCTTCATCGGGCCGGCCGCGCTCCAGTTCGAGATTCGCCAGTGATCGCAGGGCGGCGGTCTCTGTCATGCGCAGCGGCTGATTGCGTCCCGCCTCCCGCAGCCCCTGGCGAGCGACGTCCATCGCCCGCTGTAGGTTTTGTACCGCCTCGTCGTACTGCTTCTCCCGCGTCAAAATCGTGCCCATACGCATGTAGGCGAGCGCCAGGCCGTTCATGTCCTCAGGCGTGCGGGAGCCCAGCTCAATCACCTTCAGATAGGCGGAGAGTGCCTTATGACGGTAGAGCAGCGTCCCGTTCCAATCGCCGACTTGCGTCAGTCCGACCGCCATCGACGAATAGCTTTCCGCCATGTCGCGCAGCGTCTCGGGGCGATTCGGCTGCTTGGCCATGCGGCGCTCCCGGATCTCGAGCGCCTTCCGGTCGCAAGCGATCGCCTCGGTAAACTGGCCCGCCACTTTCAGCGCGCCACTCAGGCGGACATAGAGGCCGGAGAGCGCCTCGTCCTCGCCATTGGTCTTGGCCAGCGCCTCCCGCAGCAGTAGGCTTTTGCGATAGCTGTCGATGGCCGCTTCGGTCTTACCGAGGTTGGGGCCGTCCGCCCGGCCCTGCACGTCGCCGAGTTTTTCGTAGGCGACGGCGAGTTCCCGCTGCATCTGCGGGTCATCGCTGGCGTCCTGGTAAAGGTCATCCAGGAAGGAGAGCGCCTGCTGGACTAACCTCCCGCGCTGCGCGGTGCTGCCGGGGATGGAAGCGAAGGCGTCGTGCTCCCCGATGAGCGAATTGGCCAGCTTGCGGACGTCGTTGAAGCGGCGTTGCGCGATGCGGGCTTCGCGCGTGGTCGTCGCGATGCCGCCCAGCAACGTCAGGATGATCGCCGCCACCGCCAGCACCACGCCTTTGCGCCGCTTCACGAATTTGCTCACCCGGTAAAGCAAGGTGTGGCTGCGCGCGTTGACGGGTTGCCCCGTGAGATAGCGGCGAATGTCCGCGGCGAACTGCTCCACTGACCCGTAGCGTTGCCCCGGATCTTTCTCGAGCGCCTTGCCCAGAATCTGGTCCAGGTCGCCCGCCAATTCGCGGTTGAGCGAACTCGGGCGCACGGCCTCCACCTCGCACACCACGCGCTCAATCTCGCCGGGTGTGTGGGTGTTGAAGCGATGCGCCTTCTTGCCCGTGAGTAACTCATACAGCAGCACGCCCAGCGAATAGACGTCTGTGGCCGTGGTGACGGCTTCGCCGCGAATCTGCTCGGGGCTTGCGTAGTCCGGCGTCAGAGCGCGTGTCAGCAGCGAGGTCTGTGCGGGGGCGAGGTGCGGATGGTCTGGCAGCAGAAGTTTGGCGATGCCGAAGTCGAGCAGCTTGGGCGTGCCGTCCTCGGTGATGAGAATATTCGAGGGCTTCAGGTCGCGATGGACGATCAGGTTGCGATGCGCGTATTCGACCGCGCTGCAGGCCTTCAGAAAGAGCTCAAGCCGAGGGCGCAGCGGCAACTGGCGCAGGATGCAGTATTCGTCAATCGCGGAGCCTTCTACAAACTCCATCACAAAGTAGGGAAGTCCGTCTTCCGTCGTGCCGCCGTCCAGCAGGCGGGCGATATGCGGGTGATTCAGAAAAGCCAGGATCTGCCGTTCGTAGAGGAAGCGTGACCGCACGTAGTCCGAATTCACGCCGCGCCGGATCAGTTTGATGGCCACTTCCTGCTGGAACTCGTCATCGTCGCGGACGGCGCGATACACCGCGCCCATGCCGCCCTGGCCGATCAACTCGAGTGTCCGGTACGGACCCAAACGCCAGCCGACGGCGTTTGCCGGTTCGATGGCTGGCTGATTCAGAAACTCGCCGGCGTCTTCGTCGGCCAGCAGCAGGCTTTCCACTTCGCGGCGAAGTTCGGTGTCGCCGGCGCAAGCTTCGTGCAAGTAGGCGGCGCGCTCGGCGAAGGGGCGCTCCAGAGCCTCCGCCAGGATTGACTTTACGCGTTGCCAACGTTCGTTCATGGCTCGGCCGGAGCGGCGATGCCGGTGCGGTTGAGCTCGCGGAAAAGCCAGGCGCGGGCGGTGCTCCATTCGCGCTTCACGGTGGCGGGAGAGATCGACATCACTTCGGCGGTCTCCTCGATGGAAAGCCCGGCGAAGTACCGCAGCTCGATGACGCGGCTCTGTTGGGGGTCGAATTTCTCGAGTTCGGCGAGCGCATCGTCAAGCGCGACGAGGTTGACATCCTTTTGCGCGCCGGGCACACCCAGGGCCTCGTCGAGCGACAAGGCGGCTGCACCAGCGCCCCGCTTCTGGGCTTGGTGGCTGCGGGCATGGTCCACCAGGATGCGGCGGATCATCTGCGCGGCGACGCCGAAGAAGTGCGCGCGGTTCTGCCACTTCACGTTGCGTTGGTCGATCAGCTTCAGATAGGCTTCGTGGACGAGCGCCGTGCTCTGCAAGGTATGGTCATGCCGCTCGCGCCGCAGATAGGCCCCGGCCAGTCGGCGCAATTCGTCGTAAACGAGCGGAGTGAGCGCGTCGAGCGCCTGCCGATTCCCCGCTTGACTCCAATCGAGTAAAAGCCCTGTTACATCCTGGCCAGCCATTTCCTTTGAGTCTACAGCAACTGGCCGCCAAAGGGCTCTTTGTTACACTGAAATGGAATGTCCTACGACGTGGTGATTATCGGTTCCGGTCCGGGCGGCTATTCGGCTGCTGTGCGCGCCGGCCAGTATGGTTTGAAGACGGCAATGGTCGAAAAAGACCCCAAACTCGGCGGCACCTGCCTGCATGTGGGCTGCGTGCCTACCAAGGCCCTGCTGCATTCGGCCGACGTTTGGGACTACTTTGTCCACGGCGAAGACGAGGGCGTCGAATGCCAGAATCCGCGGCTCAACTATCCCAAGGTGGTCGCGCGGAAGGGGCAGATCGTCTCGAAGCACGCCAAGGGCATCGAGTTTCTGATGAAGAAGAACAAGGTGGACGTCCTGGCGGGCTACGGCAAGCTAGCCGGGCCGGGCAAGGTGGAAGTCACCGCGGCGGACGGCTCGAAGAAGATCATCGAGACGAAGAAAGTCGTGATCGCCACGGGCTCCGAGGCGCGCATGATTCCGGGCTTGAAGTCCGACCCCGAGTTCATCCTCACCAACATCGAAATCCTGAATCTGCAGAGCGTGCCCAAGAACCTCGGCATCATCGGCGCCGGCGCCGTGGGCTGCGAATTCGCCTCCATCTTTCGCCGCTTCGGCTCCGAAGTGACGATCCTCGAAATGCTGCCCCGGCTGGTCGCCGTGGAAGACGAAGAGGTGAGCAAGGAACTGGAGCGCTGCTTCAAGAAGATCGGCATCCGCGTCGAGTGCGGCGCGAAGGCGGAGAACATTGAACGCACGGGCTCCGGCGTGAAGCTGCAAGTCACCTTGGCGAACGGCAAGGTAGAGATGATGCAGTTCGACAAGCTGCTGATCGCCGTGGGCCGCAAGCCGAATACGGAAAACATTGGCGCCGAAGGCACGCGCATTGAGTTGGATCGTGGCTTCATTAAGGTGAGTCCCAATCAGCAGACCGGTGAGCCGGGCGTCTACGCCATCGGCGACGTCGTCGCCGGCACGCCGCAGCTCGCGCACGTGGCGACGGCGGAAGGCATGGTGGCCATTGCGCACATTGCCGGTAAGCCGGTGACGCCGATCAAGCGCAATCGCATCCCCGGCGCCACCTACACCGCGCCCGGCATCGGCAGCGTCGGCCTGACGGAGGCGCAAGCTAAGGCGCAGGGCTTCGCGGTGAAGGTGGGCAAGTTCCCCTTCTCGGCGAACAGCAAGGCGTCGATTGTCGGCCACCACGAGGGTTTTGTGAAGATCGTCAGCGACCAGAAGTTCGGCGAGATCCTCGGCGTCCACATCATCGGCCACCATGGCTACGAACTCATTGCCGAGGCTGTCGCCGCCATGGAAGCCGAAGCTACGGTGGAGACGATGATGAATACCATCCACGCGCATCCCACCCAATACGAGGCGCTCGGCGAGGCCTTCAACGCCGTCCACGGGCTCGCCATTAACGCCTAGATGCGACCCTGCGAACTTCACGATCTCGGCCTGCTGCCTTTCCCGGAAGCCTGGGACCGGCAGCGCGCGCTCGCCGAGCGGCGCAAGCTGGGTGAGATTCCGGATCAACTGCTTTTCGTTGAGCATCCTCCCGTCGTCACCATGGGCCGCAACGGGCAGGAGAAGCATCTGTTGGCGTCGCCCGAACAACTCGCCGAATTGGGCATCGCTTACGTCCCCGTGGACCGCGGCGGTGACGTTACCTTCCACGGCCCCGGCCAAATCGTCTGCTACCCCATCCTCGATCTGCGAGAATGGAAGCGCGACGTCGGCGCTTACCTGCGGGCGCTGGAGCAGCTGTTGATTGACGCCATCGCCGATTGCGGCTTAACCGCGACGCGTTGGCCGGGCAAGACCGGCGTCTGGATCGGCGGCCGGAAAGTCGCCGCGATGGGCGTCCACCTCAGCCGCTGGGTGACCACGCATGGTTTTGCTTTGAACTACGATACTGACTTGCGTTACTTCCGCCATATCGTGCCCTGCGGGCTCACGGAGCCCGTCACGTCGCTGTGGGCCGAGGGCTGCCGTGCCACCAAGGCCGAAGTAGTTACGGCGCTCACGCACCATTTTGCCCAGCAGTTTCACCTCGAGATTCTCGTTCCTCAGGAGAGCTTTTCATGATCGATGTCGTCATGCCCCAAATGGGCGAAAGTATTGTCGAAGCCACCCTTACGCGCTGGTTGAAGAAGCCGGGCGACAAGGTAAACCGCGACGAGCCCCTCTTTGAAATTTCCACCGACAAAGTGGACAGCGAAATTCCTTCGCCCGTTACGGGCGTCCTTTCCGCGGTTCTGGTGGAGGAAGGCAAAGTGGTGGCGGTGAACGCGATTGTCGCGCGGATTGAGGACGGCGCCGCTACGGCTGCCCCGGCACCCGCGGCTAAGCCCGCCCCGGCTGCTGCTGCGCCAGCGCCTCCTCCTGCCGCCGCCCCCGTTGCCGCGCCCCCCGTTGCCGCGCCCCCTGTTGCCGCCGCCCCCATCGCCGCGACCGGCTCGGTGGATGTCATTATGCCCCAAATGGGCGAGAGCATCACCGAAGCGACGCTCACGAAGTGGCTGAAGAAGCCGGGCGACACCGTCAAACGCGACGAGGCGCTTTTCGAAATCTCCACGGACAAGGTGGACAGCGAGGTGCCTTCGCCGGTGGCCGGTGTGCTCTCGCAGGTGATGGTGCAAGAGGGCGCGACGGTTGGCGTGAACGCCGTCGTGGCGAAGATTGCTCCGTCCGGCTCGGCGCCGGCAGCCGCTCCCGCGGCGGCGGCCCCCGCTCCGGTGGTCGCAGCTCCCGCTCCAGCCGCTGCCCCAACACCGTCTCTGGAGGCTACCGACGCCCAAGGTCCTCTGTCGCCGCTCGTCCGCAAGATGGCGCGCGAATACAGCATTGACCTGGCGCAAGTGCCCGGCACCGGCGCCGGTGGACGGATCACCAAGCAGGACGTCGAAAATTACATGGCCCAGCAAGGCGCTCGGACGCTTGCTGGTCCCGCGCCCGTAGCGCCTCCGGCTGCCGCGAAAGCCCCGGCAGCTCCGATGGCCCCGGTAGCGCGCGCCGAGGCCCCGCTCCATCGCGTCGAGCCCATGTCGATCATGCGCCAAGCCATCGCCAACCACATGGTGATGTCGGAAGCAACTTCGGTCCACGTGACGACCGTCCACAAAGTCGACATGACGAAGATCGTCAAGCTGCGTGATAAGTCGAAGGCTGCCTTCCAGGAGCGCTACGGCTTTGGCCTCACCTTCCTGCCCTTCATCATGCGCGCCACCGCCGAGGCCCTGCGCGCCTTCCCCACGCTGAATGCCTCCATTGAAGGCAAGAACGTCGTGTATCACGGCGAAGTGAATCTAGGCATCGCCGTGGCGCTCGATGGCGGACTCATCGTCCCCGTCATCCGCCACGCCGACGAACTCAACGTTACCGGCCTGCAGCGCCAAGTGGTGGACCTCGCCAATCGCGCGCGCTCCAAGCAGTTAAAGCCGCAGGAGGTGGCCGGCGGTACCTTCTCGCTCACCAACTTCGGCAGCTTCGGCAGCCTTTTCGCTACGCCGATCATCAATCAGCCGCAGGTGGCGATCCTGGGTCTCGGCGCCATCAACAAGGAAGCCGTAGTCGTCGACGACGCCATCGCGATCCGGTCCATGATGTACCTCGCGCTTACCTTCGACCATCGCCTGATCGACGGCGCCCTGGCCGACCAATTCTGCCAGAAGGTCAAGGCTGTTCTCGAAGGCTGGAGCGAACAGGTTCTGTAAAGCGAGCCCGTCGCTGCTTGGCAGCGAGAACCGGAAAGCCCGCCGCGTAAGCGGCGGGGCGCGTTTCGGCGTTTATCTACGAAAACGCCAATAAAGCAGCTATATTCTGCGTATGTGCCCCATCGCTCACGCGATGGGCTATCCGGCGGGACTCGTTCGCGAATCGCGCCGCTTTCGCTGCGTTTGGCCTAAATTTACTCCGGCTCGTCGCCACCGGCGGCGTTGAAGTAGCAGGCGTCGGGATGCTGGAAGACCAGGGCGCTGACGCTCGCCTCCGGCTCCATCATGAAGCCGTCGGTCAACTGAATGCCGATGTCGCCCGGCTGGATCAGCTTCCAGATGCCGAGTTGGTCTTCCATGTTCGGACACGCTCCGTAGCCGAAGCTATAGCGTTTGCCGCGGTAGCGCGACGTCCAACGCTCCTTCATGGTCATGGTGGCGGGGTCGCCGATGCCCCAGTCCTCGCGGATGCGGCGATGGAGCCACTCGGTCGTGGCTTCGGCGGTCTCGGTCGCCAGCGCCAGCAGGCCGACGCTCTTGATGTACTCGCCCTTTGCCTTGGCTTCCTCCGCCCGCTCGCGGACCCCACCCCCGGCCGTCACCGCCATCACGCAGACGTGATCGCGCTGGCCGTTCACCGGATCCAGAATGAAGTCCGACAGGCACAGGTTGTTCTCGCCGCGCACCGTCTGGCGCGGAAAATGGAACGTATGATACGGCGACTGTCCGCCCGGCGTGAACAGGTGGATCGAGTTGCCGTCGCGCTCGGCCTCATAGAACTGCCACAGCGCCCGCACCTTCATGAAGCCGGTGGACCACTCCTTCACCTCTTCCATCAGGTGGTAGAGCTCGATGGCTTTTTCGTCGCGCTCGGCGAGCCGCGTTTCGAAGTTGCCCTTAAAGCCCATGTTCTTGCCGTACAGCATGAACGGGTTAATGTAGCCCCACATCTCAGCCAGTTGCGGCACGTCGCGCTGCTTGCGGTCGAGGTAAGGCGCCGGCTGCAGCGGCACGTCCGTGCGCACTTGCTTCGAGCGTGTGGTGACCACGGCCGGCGCTTCTACGGGCGCGGCGGCCTCGGGCGCCTCCACGTACGTAAACCTGAATTTGCTCAGTACGCTCTCGCGCGTCTCCGGCTCCATCACCTCGTTCATCAGGCGTAGGCCGGTCATGGCGTCCTTGCAGTAGATGGTGGGCGAGTGGTAAGCGGGCCCGATTTTCGACTGCGTATAGCGCTCGGACAGCGCCGCGCCGCCCACGAACAGCGGTACCTCGATGCCAGCATTCTTCAGGTCCTCACCCGTAATCACCATCTGCTGCGCGCTTTTCACCAGCAGCCCGGAGAGGCCAATGGCGTCCGGTTGATGTTCGCGATAGGCGTTGATCAGGGTCTCCGGCGGAATCTTGATGCCCAGGTTGATCACCTGATAGCCGTTATTCGAGAGGATGATCTCCACCAGATTCTTGCCGATGTCGTGGACGTCGCCCTTCACGGTGGCGAGCAGGAACTTGCCGCGCGTGGCGGTGTCGGCCTTTTCCATGAATTGCTCCAGATGGCCCACCGCCGCCTTCATCGCCTCGGCCGATTGCAGCACCTCGGCCACAATCAGCTCGTTGTTGTTGAAGAGCCGTCCCACTTCGCTCATGCCCTTCATCAGCGGTCCGTTGATGATGTCGAGCGGCGCCACGCCGGGCTCGGCGCGCTTCAGGTCGAGGTCCGGAATCAAGCCGTCCTTAGAGCCTTCGATGATGTAGGTGGCCAGGCGCTCGTCGAGCGGCAGGTCAGCCGCCTTCACCTTCTCCTTGCCTTTGCGGCCGCGGAAGTGCGCCGTGATGGCCGCGATGTGGAACTGATTCACGGCCGCTTTCTCTTCTTTGCTCTGCGTGCGCCAATCGTCCTTGCCTTGCGCGGAACGCAGCAACGCCGCCTGCGGATGCCCCTCGGGAATCTCACTGACGGGAGTATTGAACAGCAGGCTTTCGGCCATCTGCCGCTCTTCCATCGGAATGCTGGCGAAGCGTTCGAGCTTCTCGGCGTTCACGATCGCCAGGTCGAGCCCGGCGCGCGTGCAGTGGTAGACGAATACCGAATTCACCACTTCGCGCGCTGCCGCGGGCAGGCCGAAGCTGATGTTCGAGACACCGAGCGTCGTCTTCACGAAGGGAATCTTCTCCTTGATCAAGCGCAAGGCCTCAATGGTCTCCACCGCGCCGCCGATGTAGTTCTCGTCGCCGGTGGCGCACGGGAACACCAGCGGGTCAATGATGATGTTCTCCACCTTCACGCCGAACTTGCCCGTCGCCACGGCGACGGAGCGCTCCGCGACCGCAAGCTTACGTTCACGGGTGAAGGCCTGCGCCTGCAGGGGATCTTCGTCGATGGTGCCGATCACCAGCGCGGCCCCGTAACTATTGGCGATGGGGCACAACTGTTCGAACTTCTCCTCGCCGTCCTCCAGGTTGATGGAGTTGATAATGGCTTTGCCCTGGCAGTAGGTGAGGGCGAGTTCCACGGCCTTCGGATCCGTGGTGTCGATCATGATCGGTGCCTTCACCTTGCGGATGAGCTTCTCGTAGAAGAAGGGGATGTCCTTGATCTCGTCGCGATCCGTCGATTGCAGGCAGACGTCGATCACGTGCGCGCCGCCGCGCACCTGCTGGCGGGCGATGTCGGTGGCCTCTTCCCACATCTCCTTGGCGATCAGGTCCTTGAACGCCCGCGAGCCGATCACGTTGGTGCGCTCGCCGATGATGAGCGGGCGCGTGGCGTCGTCGGCTTCCACTAACTCAATACCCGTGTAGAGCGCGCGATGATTCACCGGCGGAATCCGGCGCGGCGCCTTGCCTTGCGCCATCTGCGCGATGGCGCGGATGTGGCCCGGATTCGTCCCGCAGCAGCCGCCGACGATGTTCAGCCAGCCATGGTCGGCGAACTTCTCAAGCTGCCGCGCCAAGGACTCCGGCGTCTCCGTGTACTTCAGCTCTTCGTTCGGCAGTCCCGCGTTCGGGTAACAGGAGATGCGCGACGTGGCGAGTTCATGCAAGGACCGGATGTGATCCGTCATAAACTCCGGGCCCGTGGCGCAGTTCAGCCCGATCGACAGAATGTCCAGGTGCGCGATGGAAGCGTAGAAAGCGTCGGCCGTCTGGCCAGCCAGCATCGTCCCCATCGGCTCGATCGTGCCCGACACCATGGTGGGAATCTTCTCGCCCAACTCGCGGCCGAGTTGGTTGATGGCCAGCAGCGCCGCCTTCACATTGCGCGTATCCTGGCAGGTTTCGACGAGCAGAATGTCCGCCCCACCCTCCACCAGCGCCTTCGACTGCCGGTAGTACCCTTCGCGCAAATCGGTGAACGTAATGCCGCCCGTCACGGTGATCGCCTTCGTGGTGGGCCCAATCGAACCCGCCACAAATCGCGGACCCTTGGCCGCGTCGCAGGCCTCCCGCGCCAGCCGCGCCGAGATCGCGTTTACCTCGTACCACTTGTCTTCTAGGCCGAACTCGGCCAGCGTGACCGGGTGGCCGCCGAAAGAGTCCGTCTCGACGATGTCGGCCCCGGCGTCGAGGTACTGCCGGTGGATATCGACGATCCATTCCGGGTGGGTGAAGAGCAGGTTCTCGGTGCAGTTTTCGAACTGGTTTCCGCCCCAATCCTCAATGGTGGGGTTCTTGGCCTGCACCATGGTCCCCATCGCTCCATCAATGATGAGGATACGTGAGGCGAGGGAATCGTAGAGAGCTTGGCGGCGTTCAAGACGTGTCAGCATAATGGCTTACGCCATTATATCAACATATCCTGATGGGTTGATAGGTGAATGATTCGGCTACAGAATCACCGTCCGGATGCCGTGCAGGAAGATGCGGCGTTCGGTGTAAAGCTGCAAGGCGCGGGCGAGGACGCGCGCTTCCGTATCGCGGCCTAGTACCTGCATGTTTTGCGGGGTGTGGGTGTGGTCCACGTGGACCGTTTCCTGCTCAATGATCGGCCCCTCGTCCAGGTCGGCCGTGGCGAAGTGGGCGGAGGCTCCGATGATTTTGACGCCGCGTTCGTAGGCCTGGTGATACGGTTTCGCGCCCTTGAAGCTCGGCAGAAACGAGTGGTGGATGTTGATCACCCGGCCCGCGAAGCGCCGGCACTGCTCGTCCGACAGGATCTGCATGTAGCGGGCGAGGACGATCAATTCCGAATTCGTTTGCTCCACCAGTTCGGCGATCTGCGCCTCTTGTTGCCCCTTGGTCGCCGCGGTGATGGGCAGGTAGTGAAACGGCAGACCGTGGTGCTCCACCAGCTTCCGATTGGTTTCGTGGTTCGCCGCGACGCCGGTGATGGCGATTTGCAGGTGGTTGGTGCGCCAACGGTAGAGCAGGTCGTTCAAGCAGTGGTCTTCTTTCGAAACCAGGATCAGCGTCCGCACGGGTTCGGCCTGATTATCGATGCGCCAGTCCATGGCGAACTTTACGGCGATGGCTTCGAAGTGGGTGGCGAAGAGTTTCTGCGCCCCATTTTCGAGCGGCGCGTAGACCACGCGCATGAAGAAGCGGCCGGACAGCGGATCGTTGAATTGTGCGGACTCTTCGATATTGCAGCCGCAAACGCTCAGCGCCGTGGCGACAGCGGCCACGATTCCCGCGCTGTCCTGACAGTGGAGACGGAGTATGTACATGAATTACCGGGGACTCAATTTCGGCCAGGCGATTTCGATGCCTTGGGCCATTAAACGGGCTTGAAGCTCCGCGAGACGCTTCGCGTCCTTCCGGATTGCCCTGGGCGCGATCTTCAACCGCAGCGCCTCGGCGGCCAGCATGCCAGCGGACTCGCCAATGTTCCATTCTACCGGATGCAGCCGGTAACAGCCGTTCGTGATGTGCGTGGTGCCGAGGTTCTTGCAGGCCGGTAGCAGATTTTCGAGCCGCACGGGCAGCAGCGCGCCCAGCGGAATCTGGAAGGGCAGGGAACTGACGTCAATGTAGTTATCGCCGCCCGTGGACGGGTGCAAGTCGATACGATAGCTGCCGACACCGACCGAATCGGAGAATACCTCCGCGGCCTCGCCCTTGCCTTCTTTCTTCCGGATCGCGGTACTGACATGTTGCTCCGCCACGATGAATTCGGCCTGAATGCGACGCGACTCGCGAATATACGGGTACTTGGCCAGGCCATCGTCGGTGCCGGTGATGTCGGGCCGGATGCGCAGGCCGGGCCAACCTTGCTTTCCATCCAGACGCGGCGCCTCGGTCTGCATCCAGTACAGCAGCGACAGACTCAACTGCCGTCCGCCTTCCAGATGCTTGGCCGCCTCGGCCGGTGGAACGTCGATCAGGTTGCCGAGCCAGTAGTCGTTCTGCGGCCAATTCACCAGCGAAATGTCACTACGGAGGAAGCCGTCGGTGTGGTGCTGCTTGCGGGCGATGCGGCGGTAGATCCACAAGTTGAGAAAGTCGCCCCGGCTCGCGTCCTCGGTGGGATCGAAGTAGACGGCCCGCTCGGCGAGCGTAATCGGGTTCGACATCTTCCAACTCAGCAGCTTGTCCGGCCAATTGACGGGCTTCAGGCTCGGCAGGTAGTCGCGCCAGAAGGTGTACTGCGCGGGACGCTCGATGCGATGGTCTTCGCCCGCCAGATGGTCCATGGCGAAGCAGACGGTGAACGATTGCTGGTTGGCCGGCTGCGGCGTCTCCGGGGCGGAAGGCTCGCCGGTCTGCTGACGGCTTTCGAAGCCGACACGGTACTCGCACCTGGTGAGCGGCAGCAGGTCACCCATTTCAGTGCCATCGATGAAGTAGCGCGCCTGGATCACCTGAATGGCGCCGCCCGGCGACCGCAGCCCCACCGCCGTCACCCGATCGGTGGTCACATCAGCGGCCACCGGCTTGCGATTCAGCAGCAGCGTCAACTGTCCGGCGCTCAGATAGGGCTGTAGCAGGCCGCGCAGCACCGCCAGCGAGACGGGGGGCTCGTGAGTGAGCTTCGAGACCGAGCCGCCGCCTGGATTGAAGCGCGGATTGGCGCGGATGGCCTCGGTGAGCGGGTAGTGGTTCCGGTAGTAGTCGCGCACCAGATTGCGGTAGCGCCGGTAGGTCTCCGTGCCTCCGAAGCTCTCGATCCACGGATGCTCGTCGGGCGGGACCGCCTGGGAAGTGAGTTGCCCGCCGATCCAATCGGTCTCCTCGGTGAGGATGACGCGATAGCCATTGCGCAAGGCGGCCAGCGCGGCGGCGCAGCCTCCGGTGCTGGCGCCGATGACGGCGATTTCGGTCTCTAGGTCACGTGCGGCCAGCGTGGCGGCCAGGGGTAGGGTAAGGAATGAGCGGCGGTCCATCTACGTTATGATCACCTAACCGGCATGAGTTTGCATATCGCTTCCGCGCGCGAATCCGACGTCCCCCTGATCCTCGATTTCATCCGCCAACTCGCGGAGTACGAAAAGCTCTCGCACGAAGTGGCGGCCACCGAGGATACCCTCCGCGCAACTCTCTTCGGAGATCGCCCCTACGCCGAGGTCCTGATCGCGCGCTGGGACGGCGTGGCCGTGGGCTTCGCGCTCTTTTTCCACAACTACTCGACGTTTCTGGCGAAGCCGGGGATCTACCTGGAGGACCTCTTCGTGAACCCAGCGGCGCGCGGACGCGGCATCGGGAAGGCGCTGCTCACGCGGTTGGCCGAACTAGCGATCGAGCGTGGCTGCGGCCGCGTCGAATGGAGCGTGCTCGACTGGAACGCGCCGTCGATCGAGTTCTACCGCCGCATGGGTGCCAAGCCCATGGACGAATGGACCACCTTCCGGCTCACCGGTGACGCCCTGGCCACTTACAAAGCCTAGCCCTCGGCGATCCGCTCCGTGGCGTCTACCCGGAGCCAGGCCAGCGCGCCGATGGCGAGCATACCGGCTAAGGGGAGCAGCGCCAGATCGTAGCTCTCCAGGTACGTCACCAGGTAGCCGAAGGCCACCGAGAAGACGAATCCTCCGGCTTGGGCCGCCATGTTCATCGCTCCCACAATCGCGCCGACGTGCTTGCCGCCAATGTCCACCACGACGGTGATGACGCATGTCTGTTGGAGCGTGATCGCCGCATAGACCAGCCCCAGCAAGGCGACGGTGGCGAGCTTGCCCGGCGTTACCACCACCAGCGCCATCGCCAGCGAGGCGACGCTGAGCGCGCCCACGCCGATCGCCCGCCGGCCCCACTTCAGGCCGACTCTTTTGGCCAACCGGTCACTCAAGTAGCCGCCGCTCACATTGCCGCAAGCCGCCATGATGGGCGGAAGCGCTGACAGCAGGAGTTCGCTCTCCGTAAAGCCCCTCGCCTTCACCAAAAAACTATGCAGCCAGGAGAGGAAGAAATACATGGCGAAGAAGTAGCAGAAAGCCAAGAGCAAGATCGCTTGGACGGTGCTGTTTCTGGCAGCGGCGCGCCAGGGGATCGGCAGGTGGGCGATCGGCGGCGTGACGCCGATCTCGGCCCGTTCTTCCGCGCTCACCGCGGGCATCTCCTCGGGCCGGTCTCGATACCAGAGATACCAGGGGATGCACCACAACGCGCCCATCACGCCGAGCACGAGGAACGGCACGCGCCAACCGTAGCGCGCCTGCAGCGGCAACACCAGAAACGGTGCGAGCGCGCTGCCCACCTGCGAAGCCATCAGGATGCAGCCCATGGCTCGCGCCCGCTCCACCGGCGGGAACCAGCGCGAGAGGCAGATGCCGAAGTTCGGCAAGGCGCCGGCCTCGCCCGCGCCGAAGCAAAAGCGCGTGAAGAGCAGGAAGTAGTAATTGGTGGCGAGGCCCGTCATGGCCGTGAAGGCGGACCAGGTGAGCACAATGCGCGTGAGCACGCGTCGCGGACCCAAACGGTCACTCCAGTGGCCGCTGGGAATTTCGAAGAGGCCATAGGAAATCTGAAAGACGCCCACCACCCAACCCCACTCAGCGGGGCTGAGGCCGAGATCGGCTTGTATCCGCGGTCCGACGAGCGAAATCGCGATGCGGTCCAAGTAGGTGATGACCCCGGCGGCCATCAGAAAGGCCAGGACTCGGTGACGATATTTAAGCAAAGCCCCGTAAGGCTAACACATCAACGCCCGTCCTGACCCGTCATTAGCAAGGCCAGCCACGCGCGTTCCATCATCGACAACTCCCGGCTCTCACCGGCCGCCTCAAAGTAGTGGATGAACTTCGACGCGGGACGGGGCAGCAGGGGGCCGGACGCTAAACACACCCCAGCCAGAGCCAAGATCAGTAAAGCGGTGAGCACCAGTCGGTTGGGTTGTGGCATCGGCGTTCTCTTCCTTCTTTGAGTAATACGCTCGAACGGGCTGATCGTTATCCGGCGCCGGGAAGATTTACGCTTCTTTACTCTGCAGGACGGGAACCGGGGCGCGCGCGGCGTCGCGGTAGATCTCGAGTTGCAAGGCATCCACCATGGCTTTCCAACTGGCTTCGAGGATATTCTCGGAAACGCCCACCGTGGTGAAGCTGCGCTGGCCGTCGTTCCAGTTGATCAGGACGCGCACCCGGGAACTGGTGCCGCGATTGGTCTCCCGCACGCGGACCTTGTAGTCCACCAGCGACACCGCCGAACTGCGCGGGTAGCTGCTGCCAATGCACTCGCGCAAGGCCTGGTCCAGAGCGTTTACCGGACCCTGCTGGGAGCGCGACGTAGCGACGTAGACGTTCTCGCCAATCCGCACCGTCACCGTCGCCTCGCTCATCGAACCTGTGTGCTTGATGGCCTTGCTTTGGTTGACGTGCGTGATCACTTCGTAGGAGATGACTTCGAAAGGCGCCGCGTCCGGCCGAGCAGCCTGATGTACGAGTAACTCGAAGGAGCCCTCGGCGGCTTCGAATTCGTAGCCCTCGTACTCGAGTTGCTTCATGCGGTCGAGTAAGTCGCGGCGTCCAGATTCGGTTAGCTCGGGCAGGCCCTTTTCGGTGGTCTTGTGGACGATATTGGCGCGGCCGGAGAGGTCCGACATCAGCACGCGTTGTGCATTGCCCACCAACTCGGGCGCGATGTGCTCGTAGGTGCGCGAATCCTTCAGCACGGCGCTGACGTGGATGCCGCCTTTGTGGGCGAAGGCGCTGGGTCCGACGAAGGCCTGGTTATTGGGAAGCTGCAGATTGGCCAGGTCGGCGATGAAGCGCGCCGTGGACGTCAGGCGCGTGATGCTCTCCGGGCCGATGGTCTGATAGCCGAACTTCAATTCGAGGTTCGCGATCACGCTGGGCAGGTTCGCGTTGCCGCATCGCTCGCCGTAGCCGTTGAACGTGCCTTGTACATGCGACGCTCCGGCCTCGACGGCCGCCAGGCTATTGGCGACGGCCACTTCGCAATCGTTGTGCGCGTGAATGCCGATTACGGCCTGCGGGAACTTGGCGCGTACGGCCCGCGTCGCTTCGGCCACTTCGTGCGGCATGCGTCCGCCGTTGGTGTCGCAGAGGCAGATCACGCTCGCGCCCGCGTCCAGCGCGGTCGCGAGCGTTTCCAACGCATACTCCGGGTTGGCGCGGTAGCCATCGAAGAAGTGCTCGGCGTCGTAGATCACTTCCTTGCCTTTGCCCTTCAGATAGGCGACCGTCTCGCGGATGAGGACGATATTCTCTTCGAGCGTGATGCCGAGGGCACGGTGGACGTGCAAGTCCCAGGTCTTGCCGAAGATGCTGACGGCGGGTGTGCCAGCGTTGGCCAGTTCCTGGACACTGGGGTCGGTCTCCACGGTGAGCTTGGCCATGCGCGTCGCGCCGAAGGCGCACAACTTGGCGTGGTTCAGGCGCAAGTCCGCAGCGCGGGCGAAGAACTCTTTGTCTTTGGGATTCGAACCGGGCCAGCCGCCTTCGATATAGTCGATGCCGAGCTGGTCCAATTTAATGGCAATGCGGAGTTTGTCCTCGACGGTGAAGGAGACGGCTTCGCCTTGCGTGCCATCCCGAAGTGTAGTGTCGAAAGTTTGTATCCGCATAAATTCAATCCTACTGGGGCTAACCCCTCCCTGACGGTCGGGGTTCGTTACGAAGGCGGTCAGCCCAAACGAACCCCGACCGTTAGGGAGGGGATGGAATTACAGCGCTAGGCTTGCGGGATGCCGGCTTCCTTCTTTTTCTTGAGGAAGGTCATCATCTCGCGTAACTCGGCGCCGATGGTTTCGAGCGGCTGCTTGGCGTTGCCCTCGCGCATCTTGAGGAAGCCTTGACGGCCGGCCTTGTTCTCGGCCATCCAATTGCGCGCGAACTCGCCGCTTTGGATCTCGGCCAGAATCTTCTTCATCTCCTTGCGCGTTTCGGCAGTAACGACGCGCGGGCCGCGCGTGTAGTCGCCGTACTCGGCCGTGTCCGAGACGGAGAAGCGCATGTAGCCCAAGCCGCCCTCATAGATCAGGTCGACGATGAGCTTCAGTTCGTGGAGGCACTCGAAGTAGGCGATTTCCGGGGCATAACCAGCTTCGGTGAGCGTCTCGAAGCCCGCGCGGATCAATTCGCTGACGCCGCCGCAAAGCACGGCCTGCTCGCCGAAGAGATCGCTCTCGGCCTCTTCCTTAAAGGTGGTTTCGATTACGCCGGCCTTCAAGCAGCCCAAGCCCAAGGCATAGGCGAGCGCATTCTCGGTGGCCTGGCCCGAAGCATTCTGCGCCACAGCGATCAAGCCGGGAACGCCGACGCCTTCGGTGTAAAGCTCGCGTACGCGATGGCCGGGGGCCTTCGGCGCGATCATCGACACGTCGACGAAATCCGGCACCTTGATGAAGCCGAAATGAATGGAGAAGCCATGGGCAAACATGATCGTCTTGCCGGGCGTCAAATGCGGCGCGATCTCTCTTTCGTAGAGATCGGCCTGAATGTGATCCGGCACCAGGATCATCAGGGTATCGGCGGCCTTGGTGGCGTCCGCGGTCGACATCACCTTTAGGCCGGCCGTCTCCGCCTTGGTCCAATTCTTCGATCCCGGGTACAACGCCACGATGACGTTCAAGCCCGAATCACGTAAATTGAGCGCGTGGGCATGGCCTTGCGAGCCGTAGCCGATAATCGCGATCGTCTTATCCATCAGACGCCGGAAATCGGCGTCCTTCTCGTAGTAACGCTTAGCCATTTAAGACTCCGTTCTCCTCTTCTTCTGCTTGCGTGGCGCCGCGCGTAACCGGCGGGGCCAGCTTGAGTTTTTTCGCCTCCAGCGACACGCTACACATGCCGCTACGAGTGACTTCGATTTCGCCGTAACTGCGCATCACGTCGATAAATTCGTCCAGCTTCTCGGAGTCGCCGGTAACTTCGAGGACAAAGCCTTCCACGTTCGAGCCGACGACGCGCGCGCCGAAGATCTCGGCTTCTTTGAGGATCGCCGCGCGGGCGTCCTTGGCTTGGCCTTCACCCACCGTGGCGCGGACGCGCAACAGCAGCAGTTCGCGCGAGACGGCCGGCGAATCCGTGTGATCCTGCGCCTGCAGCACGTTGATCAGCTTATTCATCTGCTTGATCACCTGCGGACGCAAGCGGTCCTCGACGTCGACCACGATGGTCATCCGTGAGAGCGTCGGATCCAAGGTGCGGGCCACTGTGAGCGACTCAATATTGTAGCCGCGCGCCACCAGCACGCCCGTCACGCGCATGAGCGCACCGGGCTTGTTTTCGACTAAGAGAGAAATGATTTCAGCCATGTTACTTCACTCCTGCAGGCGCGGGCGACGGTTGGCCGAGCACCATTTCGTTGATCGCACCACCGGCGGGCACCATCGGGTAAACGTTTTCGAAGGGCGTCACGCGCACATCGAGTAAGAACGGGCCGGGCTCGGCGACGGCCTCTTCGAGCGCCGCGCGCAGATCGCGCGGATGCTCCACCGTGCGGCCTTTGAAGCCGTAAGCCGCGGCGAGCAGGTCCGCCTTGGGGAAGGTATCCAAAGTCACTTGTGATAGCCGGTTGTTGTAGAACAACTCCTGCCACTGGCGCACCATGCCAAGGTAGCCATTGTTCATCACGATGATCTTCACCGGCAGGCCATTCGAAACGATGGTGGCGAGTTCCGGCAACGACATCTGGAAGCCACCGTCACCGGAGATCGAAAACACCAGCTTGCCGGGGTTGGCCACTTGCGCGCCCATCGCCGACGGCATACCGAAGCCCATCGAACCCAGGCCGCCCGAGTTAATCCACAGGCGCGGCTTGTTGTAACGAATCAACTGCGCGGCCCACATCTGATGCTGGCCGACGTCCGTGCAGATAATCGCTTCGCCGCCCGAGATCCGGTCGATCTCCGTCATCAGGTGCTGCGGCTTGATCTCGTCCGGGCTCACCGGACGGTCATAAGGATGCTCGTCCATCCACTCCTTGATCTGGCCACGCCACGCGGCGCGGGCCGACTCGGTTTTGGGCGCCATCTCGTCCTTGGTCTCGCGCAAGTAAACATTCAGGCGCTTCAACACGCGCTTCACATCGCCCACGATCGGCAGGTCCGCGTGGCGGATCTTCGAAATCTCGCTCGGATCAATGTCGACGTGGATCACCTTGGCGAAGGGCGCAAACGAAGCCAGGCGGCCCGTCACGCGATCATCGAAGCGCACGCCGAGGGCGATCAGCAAGTCGGCGTTGTACATGCCCATGTTGGCCGCGTAGCTGCCGTGCATGCCCGGCATGGAGATAAAGCGCGGATGGCTGGCCGGCACCGCGCCCAGGCCCATCAGCGTATTCACCACCGGGCAATCGACGATGTCCACCGTCTCCACCAGCTCTTCGGAAGCGTCGCCGTGCAGAATGCCGCCACCGGCGTAGATATAAGGACGTTCCGCCTCCCAGATCATCTGCGCCGCGCGCCGAATCTGCCCGTTGTGGCCGTCTACGACGACCTTGTAGCCCGGCAGGTGAATGCTGTTCACCGGCACATAGTGGCCCTGGCCCTGGAAGATGTCCTTCGGGATGTCCACCAGCACCGGACCGGGACGGCCAGTCTTCGCAATATAGAAGGCCTCATGCAGAATCTGCGGCAGGTCCTCCAGCTTCTTCACCAGGAAATTGTGCTTGGTGGCCGAACGCGTGATGCCGAAGGTGTCGGCTTCCTGGAAGGCGTCCGTGCCGATCAGCTTGCTCGTCACCTGTCCCGTCAAGGCGACCATCGGAATTGAATCCATCATGGCGTCCACCAGACCCGTAACCAGGTTCGTCGCGCCCGGTCCGGACGTCGCACAGCAGACGCCGGTCTTTCCGGTGGAGCGCGCATAGCCCTGCGCCGCGAAAGCCGCGTTGGCCTCATGCCGCACCAGGATGTGGCGGATCGGATGGTCGTACATCGCATCGTACAGCGGAAGCGTCACTCCGCCCGGGTAGCCGAAGATCACTTCGACGCCCTCTTGGACCAGGCACTCCAGCAGAACCTCGGAGCCCGACATCAACTTACTGGCGATAGCTGTGGACATACTCAATTCCTCTTCTGCAATTCAATCGGTTGAAACAATGAAAAAGGCCACCGGGGAGTTGGTTTCCCACCGGTGGCCTTCTGAACTTTCTTTACGATCGCGTCAGGCCGTGCGGTGGGAGTAAGGTACTACTCCAACTACAACTGGAATTCCAATAATTACGACTACAGCCCTTAGCGGGACACAAACCACAGACCGTTGGTTGCGGTCGATGTGGAGAAACGTATCCATGTGGCTAGATTAGCCCACAATTTTCCCAAATGCAAGAGACAATGTTTATAAGAGTTGTAAATGACTCCATTGGGCCAATCGTCACCAAGAATCGGGTGACAAAACTATGAAAATGCGCAGTTCCGGGCAGTTGCCGCACTACAATAAGGGAGTGAAAGCTCGTGTACTCGTGATGATGAAAGACTCCGTGCTGGACCCGCAAGGCCAAGCCGTCCGCCGCGCGCTGAATGGGCTCGGCCACAAATCGATCGCCGAGGTCCGCCAAGGCAAGTGCTTCGAGATCGACTTCGCCGAAGGCACGCCCCGCCCCGCCGCCGAGCAGGAACTCCGCGTGCTGGCCGAGGACGTCCTCTCGAATCCCGTGATCGAAGATTACCGCGTCGAGTTCCTTTAGGGACTCTCAACGGACAGTCTGAAATCCCCGGGCCCACTTTAGGGATGGAGCCAGCAGCGACCATGGTTCGACGCCCTGACGCGGGACCGCACCGAAAATGCGAACCAGCTGGAAAGCCTTCGATGTGTAGCGTTCAGTGGAGCGTGCGCCTTGATCGCGCCGGATGCCAGCGCGCCGGAATAGCAAATCGGCTCAACGCAGATGATGTTTGGCTGGGCAAACGCGATTTGCCTCTGAGCCGTTTTCTTGAATCGCTCGGCCACCGCAGATTCGACAATCAATGCAGCCTCGTCGGCGTGCGAAACGGCCGCCAGTTGTCGTTCCAAATTCGCGAAGAACTCCTGGTAGACTCCTTTTCGGCAATAGTTGCTGCCTCATGAGTTGGTGCTCCACTCTCGGTGGCCAGGTGCAGCAGTAACTCGACCGCGGACGGGGAAGACGGATGATCGCGGATAACTTCGTAAGATATTGATCCGATGGCAGTTGTGGCCTTGCCTATGTTTGCCTCAGTCCGGGCTGTTTGTGCCGGTTTGGCTGATTTCCGCACACAGCCCGCACACTGACTCGCCCTCCGGGCCTTAACCCCGTACGTATGCGTAAGCCGACAATCTTTGACGGGGATTGCATACAGGAGGGGGAACTGCGCTCGGGGCCAGCTAGAGCTGTTGTCAGAAATAATGATATACTTCTGACAGACCATGGAAGCACTCACAACAGCCGTAATGAATCAAGTCGGCAAGGCTCCAGAAGGAGTACCTGTGACCGCAAAGGAACTTCTGCATTTTGGAAGTCGTGCGGCCGTGGATCAGACGCTCTCGCGTTTGGTCCGGCGTGGCAGCCTCATCCGCGTGGGCCGCGGACTCTATGTTCGCCCGGTCGCGGGACGCTTTGGAGTCCGGCCCCCCGAACCGGCAACAGTCGTGCAAGCCATTGTGGAACAGCGTGGCGAGATCGTGGTTCCCCACGGCGCGTCGGCGGCCAACGAATTGGGGCTGACGACACAAGTCCCTGTGCGCGAGGTATACCTGACCTCCGGACCAACACGGAAGTTGAAACTAGGCAATCAGATCGTCGAGCTTCGCCACGCTCCCCCCTGGCAGTTGGCCCTTCCGGGACGTAAGGCAGGCGCGCTCATCCGAGCGTTAGCCTGGCTCGGGCCGGAACAGGCAACTCACGCCATCGAAGCGGTGCGCGGCAGACTATCGGAATCAGAACTGAACGCCGTTGTTGAACTGCGTCGCATGCTGCCCACCTGGATGGCACAGCAGGTGAGCAAACTGGCTTCCCATGCCTGACGTATTTTTGAAACTGTCTGCGGCCGACCGGCGCGAAGCGCTGGCCGTAGCCGCGGCGGTTTCTGGCCGCCCGCTCCATCTGTTAGACAAAGACGTGTGGCTGGTCTGGCTGCTCGACGTCCTGTTCCGTTCGCCGTTCGGCGAGCACCTCGTATTCAAAGGCGGCTCGTCGCTGTCCAAGGGATATCAGATCATCAGCCGGTTCTCCGAGGACGTTGACCTGACTTACGACATCCGGGCGCTGGCGCCGGACCTGTCTGGTTCGGGGTTGGACCCGCTGCCGGCCACGCGCAGTCAAGAGAAGCGCTGGACCAAGGAGATCCGTTCGCGCCGGCCGGCCTGGATTACAGAGCAGGTCGTTCCGCGGATCTCCGCCGCGCTTAGGGATCAAGAACTCACCGGAACGCTTTCAGCGGAGGGTGAAAGGTTGTTTCTCGAATACGCACCGTTGGCAGCGGGTTCTGGTTACGTCCGCCTGGTAGTCATGCTTAATCCACGGGCGAGCCATGGGAATCTCGAACCATCACATGCGATGCAGCGCCGAGTATCGCCGGCCTTGTATTTCCATCGGCAGGCTCCAGGGTCATGCGCCCGGAGCGGACCTTCTGGGAGAAGGCCACGGCTGTTCACGTCTTCTGTTGGCAAGGCGAGTTTCGTGGTGGCGAGCGCTTCTCGCGGCACTGGCACGATTTGACCCGACTGGACCGCGCAGGCATGGCGGATGCTGCAATCGCCGATCGAGCACTCGCGCTTGCCGTTGCCAGACACAAGTCAATGTTCTTCTCCGAAAAGGATTCGGCCGGGGCCTTGATCGACTACGTCGGTGCCGTATCCGGTGGACTGCAACTGGTTCCCAATGACAACGCGCTCGCCAGCCTTGCTCTCGACTACGCGAGAATGCTGGAAGATGGGTTGTTGCCGGGTGATGCTGAACCGTTTGAGGCGTTGCTTGAACAATGCCGGGACTTGGAGGCCCGAGCCAACAAAGTGAAATGAGCGACTCAAGGGGAGCCGACGACCCTCGTCCCGATCTGGCTGCGAGGTGTGAGCAACTGGAGCGGGAGATTGAGCGGCTCCGGTCGCTGCTTGACCAGCACGGTATCGCGATCCTGCCCGCCCAACCTAGTCCAAGCAGAGTACCGCCCCCAATATCGCATCTCAAGACTCCGGAGAAGGTCGCCCTATTTCGTTCTCTGTTCCGGGGACGCGAGGATGTGTACGCAAGGCGTTGGGAGAGCCCCGACGGTCGCGCTGGGTACATGCCTAACACGGAGCGTGACTGGAAGGCCTACTATGCCGCCAGGCCTGAGGACCGTAAACGCGTCGACAAGGCGACCAAGAGAAACATCCCGCTCGATGACGACGCCATCCACAACCACCTCGCGGGCAAACACACGATCGGCTTGTATCCGCTCCTGCTCGATGAAACCTGTTGGTTCCTCGCCGTGGACTTCGACAAAAAGACCTGGAAAGAAGACGTGGCTGCGTTTCGGGAGACGTGTAGCGCCATTGGCGTGCCAGCGTCGGTTGAGTGCTCGCGATCGGGGAACGGGGCGCACATTTGGATTTTCTTCGAAAGGCCGGTTCCCGCGAGCCTCGCACGGCGTCTGGGATCAATGTTGCTCACGAGGACGATGGAGCGCCGGCATCAGATCGGGTTGGACTCCTACGATCGATTCTTCCCGAATCAGGACACCATGCCCAAGGGCGGCTTCGGCAACCTGATCGCGCTGCCGCTCCAGAAAGCCCCGCGCGAACTCGGCCGGAGCGTGTTTCTCGATGAAGAGATGTGCCCCTACGAGGATCAATGGGACTACCTCAACTCCGTCAAGCGGATGACGCAAGGCCTAGCTGAACGACTGATCTCTGACGCACTCCAGCATGGAGGCGATCTCATCGGCGTCCGCTTCGCCAGCAGCGAAGATGATGAGTCACCCGATCCGTGGACTCTTCCGCCGTCACGAAAGCGTCCAGAGAAGCCGGTCAACGGCGCCCTGCCGGCGTCCATCGAGATCGTGCGCGCTAACCTCCTGTTCATCGACAAGAAGGGTTTGCCGCCTGATCTCATGAACCGGCTTCTGCGTCTCGCGGCATTCCAGAATCCGGAGTTCTACAAGGCCCAATCAATGCGGTTGGCCACCTACGACAAGCCGCGGGTAATTGCATGCGGAGAAGACTTGCCGCGCCACTTAGCCCTGCCGCGCGGTTGCCTCGCGGAAATGACCGCGTTTCTGGAAGGGCTCAAGATCAAGCCGGTTGTCCGGGATGAGCGTGCCGCGGGAAGGCCGATCGGCGCGACGTTTCATGGCACCCTGCGTCCGAAACAAGAGGAGGCGGTTGCGAAGGTACTCGAGCATGATGACGGATTGATCTGCGCTCCTACTGCATTCGGCAAGACGGCGGTGGCGGCGTGGCTGATCGCCAAGCGCGGCGTCAATTCGCTCGTGATCGTCCATCGCCAGCAACTCCTTGATCAATGGCGCGAACGCCTGGCGATGTTTCTAAACATACCGATTGACAAGATTGGCCAAGTGGGAGGCGGCAAGACGAAGAGGACCGGCGTCATTGACGTGGCGGTCATCCAGAGCCTTCATCGCGAAAACGAGGTGAAAGACTTTGTCGCCGAGTACGGTCACGTGGTCGTCGACGAATGCCACCACCTGTCGGCTTTCACGTTCGAGCAGGTGATGCGGCAGGTGAGGGCGAAGTTCGTTGTTGGCCTGACTGCAACGCCAACGCGAAAGGACGGGCATCATCCGATTATCTACATGCAGTGCGGGCCTGCGCGGTTCACGATGGCAGTTCGCGCGATGACGAATCGACGCCATTCGACCACATTGTCATTCCTCGGGCGACGGACTTTCGAGTTTCCGGTGAACCAACGATTCAGGACATCTATGCGGCGATGACAACCAACGAGGTTCGCAATCGCATGATCGCTGATGACGTAACGCGAGCAGTGGAACAAGGGCGTTCGCCGCTCCTGCTGACCGGCCGGACCGAACATCTTGTGCAGTTGGAAGCCGCGCTGGCCGGCCGTGTTCAAAACGTGATTGTGCTCAAAGGCGGAATGGGCCGCAAGCAACGGCGTGAGGTCAACGAACGCTTGGCCGCGATACGCGAGTCTGAGCCGCGATTGATTCTTGCAACCGGCAGCTACATCGGTGAAGGATTCGACGACGCTCGACTCGACACGCTCTTCCTCGCGATGCCGATTTCGTGGAAGGGAACGCTCCAGCAGTATGTCGGCCGCCTTCACCGGCTTCACGACGGCAAGAAGGTCGTTGAAGTTTACGACTACGTGGATGCGGACGTCCTGATGCTGGCGCGGATGTATGGCCGTCGGCTGAAGGGGTACGCGGACATGGGGTACAAAGTCCTGTCGGATGCCCAGCGCCGACTCGACCTCTGAACTCCGTCCTCCCTAATGCGCGCACTCTGTGAAACGCTCCAACCTCAAGTGAGCCAAACTCGCACACACGCCGCACACAAAAACGAAAAGGCCCTCGCGAGAGCCTCTTTAATCTCTGTAACTTATTGATTTTATTGGTGCGGATGAGAGGACTTGAACCTCCACTCCCTTGCGAGAACTAGAACCTGAATCAGAAAAACCTAGTTTTCGCCAGTTTGGCGGCGATGACGTGAGTCGCTTAACTTGTTGATCTAGCGTGGGATGTCCTCGTGTTCACTCCTCTCTGGATCCGCCCAGTTTTAGGCTGTTTTGCGCGGTTGTCACACTTTTGTCCCACCAAAATGGGGTGACCCCCTCTGTTGAGATAAACCGAATTAGGCACACTTGCCGTTTAACGGTTCTTCCTACTCAAACAGCCGGTTCTCGTTCACAATGATCTCGGTTGGCGAAACGGAAGCGGGCTCTTGTGGAGACCAACCCGCCGTGGAATAGCCACCCGAAGACTCATCGAAACGATCGTCGGGGAGCCGGTTTCGGCCGCCTCCCCCGTCGTGACCACGAACGCCTTCGGCTGTACGGCCAGCAGATTGTCTTCCCGCATCAACCGCACCACCCGTTTGTAATTGACGATCATCCCGCGCCGCCGAAGTTCCGCGCTGACGCGTCGATGTCCGTAACACCGCTTGTTGTCGACGAAGATCTGCTGGATCATCGCCCGCACTTCCATGTTCTCTTCCAACGGCTTCCGCTCTTGCAGCGATCGGTAGAAGCTCGCACGGCTTTACGCATGCCAACTGGCACATTCGCTCGATACTCAACTTGCCTTGCACGGTCATCAACTCCCGGATTTGGTCGCAGATGCCGTCTCGCCAGGCCGCGTACTGCTCTGGCGTCGAGCCTCGACTTTTTGCAAGGCACCCTTGAAAGACTCCACCTCCACGCAAGTTGGATGCGGAGATCTCGTTCTTTGACGTTTTCCGGCGGCGTGTCGCCGTCGTCGATTGCTACCAACTGATCGCGCCAGCGGTATAGCATCCGCCGGTGCACCCCAAGTTCCTCGGATAGCGCCAATACGTTATCGCCGCTTTTCAGCCGCTCAACTGCCTGCTTCTTGAATGCCAGTGGGTATCGGCCCACGGCTCAATTCTTGGCCACTCGCAGTTCGTTTCGCTGCAAAGTGTGACATTCGCGATTGTCTCAATTTTGGGGTTCAGTCCCAAAGGGGGCGTATCGCGAGTTCCACTGATCACCGCGCCAAGATTAGCAAGCGTTACTCCCATGGCAACAGTTTACTTGCCTTTCCACGGTCCACCAACTGACTGCCCAAATCCACCGGAGGGCGAATCACCAACTTGAGGCCATTCATCGCGAACGGAAGGCGGGCTCGGACGGAGCCGGTCTAGTCGGTCTGCCCGCTCGAGTGCGCGCGCCACCCATTCCTGATCAGGTTCCGGCCCTCCGCAGTAGTCCTCACCGCGACGTACGACTGGATCTGCTTAATCTAAACCCAGCGTTGAGTCTCATCGTGCACAACTCTAACCCGCGCCTCCTCCGTTTGGATTTCCGGCTTGTTGTTGAAGGCGCACCACCTCACGCTCTCTTTGCCTTCTGCCCTTCGCCGTCGCTCCTCCCGAATCTCGACTTTCCTCTCGGCCGCGCGTGCGAATGCAAAGACGATGTCGTTCAAGCACTCCTCAAGTCTCCGTCGCTTACCGGCGCGCCAAAGCACAGGCACACCGTTGGAATCGGAATGTCAATCTGAGAACGTCAACTCGCCCGGTGACTGTTTAGGCGAATTCACGTGCCCAGTCCCAATAAAGGTTCTGCTTGCGCTCACGACTTTCAGCAGCGCTTAATTCCCGGTCCCGCCGCTTGGCCTTTGATCGGCATCCACCGCACCGGGCCTTTCTAGTTAGGAGGACCCGGGCAAGTCAGTTGGCCACTAGAATCACGAACCTCGTGTCGAATGTCCTTACGGCGATGGCCACGGCCGCGGAGCGCGGACTATGGTTTCGGTGAAGGCGAACTGCGAGGAATTATGACTTCACGGCGTCCGAACAGCCGCGCGTCAATTGAAAATGAGCCGGGGCCAAGGAAAACAACCGCCGCTGCGACAATGGCGACCAAAACGTCGCATAGTGCCGTACCGAACAAAACCGCCGCTGGAGGGGGGAACCACGACAGCAGGTTGCCCATGGCGCCGAGCCCTACGAGGCCACTCGAGATTGGGGTAAGAAATCCGAGAATCAGGGAGACTCCGGAAAAAAACGCCAGCAGTCCAACGGCACCTGCCCAAAGAGTTGGCGTTTGCCCTGAGGCCCAATAGACTTTACCTTGGATGACCGCAGCCGTGCCCACTGCGACCCGCAGTAGGAGCAGGCCTACCCCCGGCCAACCACTCGGAAAGGTCGAGAACATTCTCTGCAGGTTGGGGCTCCTTCGTGTAGCGGCATGCGGATCGATCACGTCTGCGGATCGATCATGCCTAAGGGCAGAGTAGCTACTTCGGCCGCCATGCGAATCCCCAAACCTGGGGGTTCTGGCGTACCTCTATCGTGTAGTGCCAGGACGCTAGAGCTTAAGCTGATGCCTCGACAGGGCCTTCTGAAATGAAGTGCGGTTTAACGATGTCGCGATTGCGCTTGCCGTCGACCGCATGTCGCAGTAACGAGGTAGAAGCTGCAGCATGCCTCCCAAGGGAGCTGTCCGAGGTATTCGCAACCGTCATTCAGGCTAGATTCTTGAGCTCACATGGGACCCAGAGTTCTGAATCGCCTCTCGATTCGTGGGCGGTCATCCACGCTCAGTATCCGAATGCGTCTTAGGTCGGCCATCATTGCCCCCTCCGCCGAAAACTCTCGTTTGAGCTTTCTGCGCGTAACGATGCACGAGACGTCGTAGCAGCCCGTCGCGGGCCTGCACCGGGAAGGCAATCGGGCCGGGTACCAACAACTCGACTTCCGTCCCGGCACTTGAGCTGCTGCGCACGTGGAACTGTGCGCCAATCTTCTCTGCACGCTCGCGCATGCCGGTCAGCCCCCAGTGACCCTCGCGCCCCGACCGCAGTACGCGTGCATCAATACCGCACCCGTTATCACGAATCAGCATCCGAAAACGTCTGGCCGCATAATCGAGTTCCATCTCGATGTTCTTCGCACGCGAATGACGAAACGCGTTGACCAGCGCTTCGCGACCAATCCGATAGACCTCGTCGCGGAGCACTGGATGCAACGGGCGGGTCTCGCCTTCGACAATCACTCGAAAATCACAGGCATCGTCCATGCCGAGTTCGTCTTGTATCCGTGAAAACACGCGCGCCAGGTCGCTGCCGTCGTTGTCTGCGCTCCGGAGGCCTCGCACCGCGTTCCGTCCTTCATCGATCACACGCCCCATCAGATTCAGAACACGGTTGATGGATGGCTTGGCCGGAGAATCTTCGGACAGCCGGTCCGTCGCGACATGGAGTTGCATAGAAGCGCTGAGGAAGCCCTGGAGCAACGTATCGTGCAGCTCTTGCGCAATCCGAGTCCGTTCCGCCAGCCGCTCCTCGAAACGAACGTTTAGCCGGCTGGTCATGCGCATTAGCCGCAAGCGATAAAGCGCCGTAATCGCGAAGCCGATGCCCGAAACAGCGGCAAGACGGAACCACCAAGTCTGCCAGGTCAAAGGCGCGACATCGAACTCGATTGTTGATTCCGCGTTATTCCACACCCCGTCGGGATTGCTGGCGATCACGCGGAAGCGGTAGTGTCCGGGACCAAGGTTCGTATAGACCGCCTCACGTGCGGAAACCGGCTCGCTCCAGTTGGGATCGAATTCCTCCAGCAGGTACCTGAATCGAACGCGATCCGGCACGGAGAGACTCAACCCTGCATAGCCAAACACAACACGCCGACTACCGCCAGGAATCCGCAATCCGCCTTGGAGTTTAATGGGGTGGCCATCAGCTGAAACGTTCTGGATCTGTACAATCGCCGGAGCTGAACTGCTGGCAAGCAACTCAGGATGAACGACGGAAATCCCTCGATTCAGCGAAAACCAAACTCGTCCGAGAGAATCCGTGACCACGGATTTGTGTCGCTTCACTCCTTCGACGCCGCGTAAGCCATCAGCGAGGGCATACTCGCGCAGGTCTCCATCGTGGATGCGGCCACTCACCAGTGCATCCCGCTTCACTCTTATGACTTTGGTTGCGGTCGCGATCCAGAGCGAGCCGGCACGATCTTGGGCGAGGCCTAGGATTTGTTCCCTGAGGGGCGCGGGGGCGTCCAAAGGAGACTGCATGCGTCCATTGCCCTGAAATGCGAGACCGGCCGAGGTCCCGATCCAGAGCATTCCCGAAGAATCTTCAAGCAGGCAGTTGACGTTGTCCGATGGCAACCCGTCTGCAACCCGGTAGGTGCGCCATTGTCCCTTTGTGAGCGCGGTCAAACCAATCGGTGTTGCGAACCACACGCGGCCGGTCGAGTCCTCGAGAATCGAGGCGACGGTGTTGGATGCGAGACCGTCGCCGGTCGTGTAGGTCGTGAACTTGTCCCCGTACAATCTGCTGATGCCACCGCTGAGAGTAGCGGCCCACACCGCTCCGTCGCGGCTCTCGTGGACGGCATAAACGCTGTTTTGCGCCAGACCGTCTGTGCTTCGGTATGTGGTGGAAGTAAAGGACGCACCTTGGCGACGCAGGCGGGTGAGGCCACCGTTCTGTCGGCCAATCCACAAACCGTCTCGCCCTCCCGTGATCGAATAGATGACGTCCCGGTTCAGACCTGCTTCGTTCACTTCCACAAGCCGGCCATCACGCCACCAGGACAAGCCGCCGCTCATCGGAGCGAACCAGCCGCCGTTCTCCGAATCCACATAGATAGGGCCAAAGCTATCTGAAGACAATCCTTCCGCCGAGGAATAGGTCACGAAGACGCTGTCGCGAATCCGCTCAAGACCGCTTGCGCTGCCCGACCAGAGATTTCCCTCGCGATCCTCAAAGACCGCTGTCACGGCCTCTCGCGTCTCGCCTGGCGATGGATCCATCCAGGAAACGCCTTTGGAACTCAGTCGGAACAAGCCTTGCGAGTTCGTGCCACCCCACAGGTTGGAATTTGCGTCGAGCGTCATCGCGAGAATCTGAACGTCGTCCAGTGAACTTGGAATACCCTTTTTCGTCAGTCTTGAGCCATCCCAGCGCACTAATCCGTGATCCGTGCCAACCCACAATTCGTTCCCGGCAGCAACGAGAGTGTTCACCTTCAGGTCGGGTAACCCCATCTTGATCGCAGACGTGACTCCATCTTTCAAGCGAAAGAGGCCGGCGTCCCGCGTTCCCACCCAGATGCTGCCGTCACCTGTTTGCGCAATCGCCAGGACTGGCGAGCGCGAAAAATCCGGTGGAGAAGCAAGTGTTTCGAACCTGCCTCCTTTCAGCACGATCGCGCTCCCCTCTCCCTTCAGAATCCACAGAAGGGGATTGCCATCCTTGTCACGGCCATTGACGGCGACGGATCCGCGGGGACGTCCGAAGTCTGCCATCCCATCATGAAAGACGCCCGTCTGGTAACGCAGCATGGTCGCGTTAGGGCGACGGAGTCGGAGCAACAAGCCGCCTTCGCGATCCGCCATCAGGCCCAGGACATGTGTTGGAGCCGGTTGTTCGGGCTGAGCCGACCGCACCAGGACGAAGCCGAGTCCGTCAAAGCGCACCAAGCCCTTCTCCGTGCCGATCCACAGATAGCCGTCCGTGCTCTGGTCGATGGCGTAAATCGGCCCTCGCGGGAGCCCGTGGTCAGGCCCCCATCGGTCGCGGACATATTGCGACAGAGCCCGGTTTGGATCGAGACCCTGGGCAGCTTGAGAAAAGCACACCACCGCGAGTGTCACACGAAGCATCCGACAGATCTCACGCGATCCGCTCATCGAGTCAAGGTAGGAATTCGAACTTTTCAATCACCACCTCGACACCATGCCGTTGCGGGGTTCGCGACTTCCCATATACGTATAATTTTATATGGATGCTTTCCGCGCCGGGGGACGGAACCCCCGAGGTGAAGACATGTTCTGCGACAACGCGCGCTACCTTGTTCTGAGTGGATTTGAACGACACTCGTCCGGGTTCCCAGTGGAATGAGTGTGTCGATGAGGCGGAGGGCGTAATAAAACGAAAAGAGTTGGCGGGTACGTAGTAGGGCTGGATCACAAACTGAGCGTTCTTCACTGCCGGATCGCCCCATTGGCTAAGTTCGATATCAATCTCGCGATGGTTCTGCCCCAACTCCAGGTCGTCCCAGGTGAACATTCCCAGAACGGTAGCTGGCTCCAGGCGAGGCATATCGCGCACGACAAAAGAATATGTTCCGTATCCGAGGCTTCGCAACAGACCAACCTCAGCACAGGTCCACACATCTCCTTCTCGTGTGATTCTGAGATGCAGCCAACCGTTGGCGTCAGTCCAGGCGTTAGAACCGCTGTTGAGATGCGTGACTCCACCGCTATCGCTGGGAATCTGCCGGACTTCCCACTCGTAGCCGCTGAAACGAATCCTTTTCGGGGTCAGTTGAGAAGATTCGGCCGACCCTCTTCCCTCAACGACTGCAACAGCGAGAACAGATTCGTCTTTCGCCGGTAGAACATCGGTCTTCGCCGGCGGAGCGTAACCATCCCTGACCAGGAGCGCGGCGTACTCTGAGCCAGAGTGGGTGGAATTCTTCCACGAAGAGTCTCGCTGGATTTCAGTTAGGGGTTTTTGGGAGAACGGCTGTACCCACCATATTCCGCTCTTTGCGTACAGTACGATCTTCTGCCCAAGCCGGGCGCCTGTAACGCGGCCAGCAATCGGAGCCATGTGCTTGGCTCCGCCGGGGCCTGCCTCCGGTATTTGCGTAAACTCAATGCTGGGCTTGACGGAGGGTTGTTGGACCGAGCACCCTACGCCGCCGAAACTCGCCAACAGCAGTACGCCCGTCCGAAGTGTCGTCGCGATCATGTCACCAGTCCGCCTGGATGCCAAGCTGGACCTTTCGGGGCGCGAATCAGTCGCTGGCGCCAACTACCTTCCCAAATAACGGGCTGGAAGCTCGCGTTCCTACCTTGCAGTTGGAAGTCCCCGGCAGCAAAACAACGCCGCCCGAAGAACCTTCCAAAGAGATGGCGTCGATCCCGCTGTCTCCGCCTGGCGTAGTGGTTGTTTACCAACGAGTTCACGACGGTAGCGAAATGCACCCCAGCCAGGATTCGCAGGACTGCGGATACGGGCCACGCCCTAACGCACTGTGCAGTTCGTCGTCCTGCAGGTATCGATTTCAGGGCATTGATTCGCATGATCAGCTACCTCCCAACGACCCGGGGTCTCATATCTAAGGATACGTCCGCTCCCATCTCGGAAGCACCCACGATGCTCACAGGTCTTAGGTACCACGAAATGGAGGGAGCTGTCCGCTGCGCACTGTCCCGCTCGGGGATAAAACGTGAAGCAATCCGTCAACCTACCGCGCCGCCTACCAACCGTAAAGCGCTGCCGGCCACCCATCGAGCCCCGATGCCGGCTTCGACGAGTCCGAAAGTTAGTTCAAAAAAGCGGGTGAGGCTGGCACCGGCGCTTCGCGCGTACCACTTTCGAGGTAGCAATCCATCCCTCACTACTGTGTCGCGCCACTTTTGCGTTTGCCTTATGCTTATTGAAGCGCGGGATAACGAAACTGGAGTCCCGATGTTTGCAACCGCGCTATTCTGCCACAGGGGGGCAACGTGGATTCTGGTCACGTCCTGACGCTGCATCGCTTCCGGCGTCGCCTTCCGCCGTTCCGTCTTTCGCCGACAAGTTCGCGGTTCGGTGGCCGACCCATCCGGGGCTTTGATGCCGGGAATCGACGCCTCGATACTGGCACCCGTCACGAACTCCGTTCGCGAGACAGTCACCAATCGGGACGGCCAACCCCGGGGTTGGGCGAGCCCGTCGCGTTGTATCAAACTGGGCTTTCAGGGTCCTCACATCGAACAAACGCGTCGAGCCCGTTGTTCGGTCAGGTTGCGGGGGTAAGCAACTGGTTGGCGCCGAGATTCGGTTTGAGGCCCGTCTCGATTGGTGAGCAATGACGCCGCGCTGGATGCTCCCGACGATTCTGCCGCTCTTCTGCACCCTGGTGAGTTGCCGCTCGCAGACCGGTTCCGCCCTTCCGGCGATTGAATTCACGAAACTCCCGCCATTGGGTGATGGCAGCCCGGAAAAGACCGAAGCAATTGAAGGCCGCGTCAGCGGAGCAAAATCCGGACAAGCCATTGTGCTCTTTGCCCGCAGCGGGGTGTGGTGGGTTCAACCCTTGGCGGAGACTCCGTTCACACCCATTGGAAAGGATTCGAGTTGGAAGAATGTGACGCATCCGGGCTCAGCATACGCGGCGGTTCTAGTGAACAAAGAGTACCGCGCTCCTATCACCTTGAGCGAACTCCCAAAGCCGGGCGGGAATGTGATCGCGGTTGCTGTAGCGGAAACTCCACAACTGACCAGACCTCCGGTGGAGACGATCGAATTCAGCGGCTATCAATGGGAGATTCGCAGTACCCCCAGCAATCGAGGCGGGACGAAGAATCTCTATGGCCCGAAGAACGTGTGGACCGACTCGAAAGGATTTCTGCATCTTCGCATCGCGAAGTCTGGGTCCGAGTGGACCAGCGCGGAACTCAAGCTCACCCGTAGTCTTGGGTACGGGACGTATCGCTTTGCCATACAGGATGTGGCGCATCTTGAACCTGGCACCGTATTCAGCATTTTCTCTTGGGACGATGCTGGCCCCACCCGGGAGTTTGACATTGAGGTCAGCCGCTGGGGTGAATTGAAAAGCAAGAACGGGCAGTTCGTAGTTCAACCCTATTATGTGCCCGCAAATGTCTGGCGATTCAATCTGCCTGCTGGGCCCCACACGCAGGTGATTCGCTGGGAATTCGGGCGGGTTGCTTTCGAAACCATCTCCAAGGGACGGACAGTGGCGCAGCACTCATTCGCCTCGGGAGTACCCAGGCCGGGAAACGAGCTGATTCATTTGAATCTGTACGTCTACGGAAACAAGGCGAATCCCCTGCAGGAAGGAATGGAGGTGGTCATTGAGAGCTTCCAGTATCTTCCCTAGAGGTGTGCTGATGTTGTTGTTAACCGCCCACGCGGCAAGCGCCCTCGACCCGACTAGGGCGCCCTCCCAGTACGCGCGTGAACATTGGGGGCCAGAGCGCGGCTTCCCCCGCGGCCCCGTCTACGCAATCGCGCAGACCTCGGATGGGTACCTTTGGATTGGAACGGAAGCCGGGTTAGTACGCTTTGACGGGCTGAACTTCAAACTCATCACCGCCGACACTCCCACCACTCAGGTCCTCGGACTGCTCGCGGACAATGAGAACAACTTGTGGGTTCGCTTGCCGGGACCTACGCTTCTGCGCTACCGCGACGGCGTGTTCGAAGACGCAGTCTCGAAGTTGGGCATGCCGTATTCGAATATCACGGTCATGTCTCGATCAAATCGGGGAGGACTACTGGTGGCACGTTTGGAGCCGGGCGTCGTCGTCCACGACCAGGGCAAGTTCGGCTTGAATCTGGCGGCATCGCCAGTGGCCCGCTCACCCGTGATCTCAGTCGCCCAAACACGCGACGGCGAAATATGGATGGGGACCCGCGATGCCGGTCTGTTTCGCACATCCGGCAAGACAGTATCGGAGGTCTCAAAAGGACTGCCGGACACCAAGGTTAACTGCATGCTGGCAGACAAAGATCACAACCTTCTGGTGGGGACGGACCGAGGAGTGGTGCAATGGGACGGTCAGAATCTTCGTTCTGCCGGGATTCCCGATGCGCTCAACGACTTTCAGGCACTCGCAATGGCGCGAGATCGCGACGGCAACATCTGGGTGGGAACGAATTCGGGGGGATTGCTCCGTGTCACAAGCAAAGGCGTCGCTCGCCTGAGCGCCAAGACAGGCGGTGAATCCGTTACAGCGATCTACGAGGACCGCGAGGGGAACTTGTGGGCGGGGAGTGCCGATAGTATTGAACGGCTGAGCGATGGCGCATTCCGAACGTTTGGTTTGACGGAGGGTCTGCCCACGGATGGAAGCATCCCTGTATTCGTCGATTCCACGGACCGGTTGTGGTTTGCGCCATCCACTGGAGGCCTGCGGTGGGCTCGGGGTGCGGAACAAGGACAAATTGCTTTGGACGGACTGGATCGGGACGTGATCTATTCCATCGCGGGAGACAAAGATGGACTCTGGCTCGGACGTCAACGGGGCGGGCTGACCCACCTGAAATTCGGAAATGGCTCGTTCAGCGCTCGCACCTATCGCCGACGCGACGGACTAGCCGATGACAGTGTCTACTCAGTAGCTGTAGGCCGCGGCGGTGCGGTTTGGGCGGGCACACTTAGCGGCGGAGCCACCCAGTTCGAGCGAGGCCAGTTCACGACCTATCGCCTTGATGAAGGGCTTGCATCCAACACTGTAGCCTCTGTTCTTGAAACAAAGGACGGGGCGGTGTGGTTCGCCACTCCAAACGGACTAAGTTCACGATCGGCCGGACGATGGCGGACTTACGGTGTTGCGGAAGGGTTGCCGTCGCCCAATGTGAACTGTCTGTTTGAGGATTCCGCCGGCACGCTGTGGGCGGGCACGGCTGCTGGGTTGGTGTTCTGGGATTCTGCCGGATTTCATGTTCCCGCCATCACTCCTGACCTCTTACGGGAACCGATCCTGGGCATCGCCGAAGATCACCACGGATGGTTCTGGATGGCGACCGCAGCGCATGTCGTCCGAGTCGATCGCCAGCGACTCTTACAAGGAAAACTACGAGCGGGAGATGTTTGGGACTTTGGCATCGCCGATGGCTTGCGCGGAACCGAAGGCGTCAAGCGGCATCGCTCCGTCTTAGCCGACGGGCGCGGACGAGTTTGGTTTTCTCTGAACCGCGGAATTTCCGTGGTCGATCCTGAGCGCCTTGGGAGCCTCTCCTCGCCGATTCTGCCCCAGATTCAAACCATCGCGGCAGACGGCGAATCCGTCGCTTGGCAAGGAAATGCTCAGATACCAGGCGGACATCGGAAGCTCACCTTGACCTTTACCGGCCTGGGTTTGTCGACGCCTGAGCGCGTACGCTTCCGATACATGTTGGAAGATTTCGATTCAGCGTGGAGCGAACCATCGGCGACGCGCGAAGCGATCTATACGAATATCGGACCAGGTGCGTACAAGTTTCGATTGTTGGCCAGCGGCCCCGATGAGAACTGGGCCGGGAGGGAATCCACAGTGTACATCACTGTGGAGCCGCTCATGTGGCAGACCTGGTGGTTTCGCACAGCAGGAGCGCTGTTGCTGGGAATGACCTTCGCGGCGATTTACCGCTTCCGCTTGCGTCAGACCACGAGCCACTTAAAGCTGCGCTTTGAAGAGCGTCTCGACGAACGCAATCGAATCGCCCAGGAACTGCACGACACACTATTACAGGGGTTCCTGAGCGCATCGATGCAACTGCACGTTGCAACGGATTCGATCCCGGAAGACTCGCCCGCCAAGGCGCCAATGAACCGCATCCTTGGGCTGATGAGCAGGGTGATCGATGAGGGCCGAAATGCGGTTCGCGGGTTGAGAGCGGCGCCTACCGAAGACTTGAGTGAAGCGTTTGCGCGGATACCTCTCGAACTCAACCGGAGTGAGCCCGAACTCACAATCGTCATCGAGGGACAGCCCCGGCCGTTCCAGCCGATGCTGAGGGATGAAGTTTATCGAATCGGGCGTGAGGCTCTCGTCAACTCATTTAGGCACGCTCGCGCCTCGAAGATTGAGCTGGAACTCGAGTACAGTCCGCGAAGTATCCGTATTTCGGTGCGGGACAATGGTTGCGGAATAGACAGCGGAATTTTGCAGACGGGCCGAGAGGGACACTGGGGACTGCCCGGGATGCGGGAAAGAGCGGAGCGGATTGGAGGGAAGCTGCATGTATGGAGCAGTGCAGCCTCCGGTACCGAGGTTGTACTCACCATTCCCGCGCATGTGGCATTTACGGGGCAGCAATCCGGTGCTTCCCGTTGGGCTCGGTTGTTACTATTTGGAGGGAGGCGCAAGCATCGTGAGCGAACAGAATCGAATCCGCGTGCTTAGTGTCGACGATCACCCTCTTTTGCGAGAGGGTATTGGCGCAATCATCAACAGTCAGGCGGACATGGAGCTGGTCGCTCAGGCGGCCAGCGGACGCGAGGGGATCCACGAATTCGAGCGTCTCGTGCCCGATGTCACGCTCATGGATCTCCGTCTACCGGACATGAGCGGCATTGACGCAATGATCGCAATTCGCGCTTCCCATCGCGAAGCGCGCATCGTGATGCTGACCACGTTCGAGGGAGATGTCGAAATCCAACGGGCGCTGAAGGCGGGTGCCCGGGGCTACGTCTTGAAGAACATGCCTCCGCGTGAATTAGTAGAGGTGATTCGGCAGGTGCACGCTGGGAAGAAGCGCGTGCCAGCGGAAGTAGCAGCCCGCCTGGCGGAGTTCTGGAGCGACGACGCGCTAACAGAGAGGGAAGTGGTCGTGCTGCAACACGTTGCCGGAGGAAACCGCAATCGCGACATAGCGGAGATCCTATTTATCTCCGAAGAGACTGTCAAGGTTCACATCAAGCACATCATGGAAAAGCTCGGCGCAAGCGACCGGACACAGGCCGTCGCGATCGGCGTCCGCCGGGGTATAATCCAGCTCTAGCTCACCCTGAAGTGGCACACGGATGTTCTGAAGTTGGGGATCCAGTTTTTGAAAGATGCCGCTACGATTGTGCTTGATGCGGCTGCCCCGGCGATTGAGACTCCATTAAAACAACCCTGCCACTCCACGCTTCGACGTTCCCCAACGGCTTGCCCGGAGTTGGGCTCTTGCTCTTGCGGACGCTGGCGGGAATTCTCCTGGTCGCGCAGTCTCGCCCTAGCCTCACGGACGCGGCTTCACTACGGGATGCCGGTTCAGTCCTTCTGGCTCTCATTGTGGCACTTAGCCTGTTCGCAGGATGCCTGACGCCCTTTCGACCTTGCTCGGCGCAGACATCAGTCTGGTCCATTGGTGGCTCTCAGGGTCGATGTCTTCGCTGGCTTTTTCGCAACCGCTTGTGACATTCCTGCTGATGGTCGCCTTGGCGTTAATCGGCGACGGAGCCATTTCGCTCGACTCGCGACTCTTCGGTCGCCGGGAAATCGTGATTCCTGTTTCGAAACGGGATGAATGAACGCTAACCCGTTCGAGGTAGAACCTTCCGACAGTATCTCGTGATGTGTCGCCAAAAAAAACACGGCAGACTGCTTCTATGGCAACCGCAGCACTCGCACCCCTTGACACTTTTGTATCCAAGTCTCCATCGCTCGTTCGCGTCCTGACAGTAGACGAACACCCTCTGATTGGAGAGGGACTGGGTGCCTTGATCAGGAACTGCGACGAGATGGACGTTGTTGCTCACGCGCACACCGCATCCGAAGCGATCTCGGCATGCCTCCGGCACCGGCCTAACATCGTCACGCTTGATCCGCAACTCTCGGACATGTCCGGGGAAGTAGCGGTGCGGCGAATCCTGCAGGAGTGCCCCGGCACGCGCATCGTCATGATTACTGATGCGCGATGCGACGTCCGCTTAGATCGTGCTCTCGAAGCTGGCGTCCATGGGTTTGTCCTCAAGGGGAAGGAACGGGAAGACCTGGTTGACACGATCCGTTTGGTGCATCGCGGACGGAGGCACATTCCCGGTCAAATCGCGACGATACTGGCGGAGCACTTGGGCGATGAATCGCTCACACCGCGAGAGGTTGAAGTCCTGGGCCTGGTAGCGCAGGGCAATCGGAATAAGCAGGTGGCCGCGCTGCTCTCGATCGCGGATGAGACCGTTCGAATGCACATGAAAAACATTCTTGGAAAACTCTGCGCGAACGACCGAACACACGCGGTCACGATTGCGCTTGCCCGAGGCATCCTAGCAATCTGAATCACCGGATGGAGTTAGTTTCCGGTGACTTCATTTGGGCTGGTTGCAACTTCCGGAACAATCGTATTCTGAGATCGCCATGAAAACTCCATACACGCTCTGGCTCATCCTTGCGTCCGCCGTCACTTTGCTTTGTAGCTCGTGCGGCACCAGGGATTCGACTGCTCAGGCGGCTGTTTCCAGCATGCCTGTGTCCATTATGGAGGCACGGCCGGCAACCATTCCGATCCACCAGGAGTACATAGGAACGACCTTCTCTTTGGACACTGTGCAGGTGAATTCCCGAGTGAACGGATACATCGAGCGGTGGCTATTCCGTCCTGGAGACTTCGTGACAGCGGGGCAGCTTCTCTACGTGATCGATCAGCGAACCTACAAGGCCGACATGCAGCGGGCGGAGGCTGACCTCGCCAAAGCGGAAGCTCAGTTGATCTTTGCACGGGAAGGCGTGGAAGTAACCCGGGGAGAATCCGAACTGGCGCAAGCTGAGGCAACTCTGGTGAAAGCGGAACAGGATGTCGCGCGTGTGAAACCGCTGGTCGCCGCGACCGCATTGCCCGGACAGGAGCTCGATGCCGTAACCGCGAACCAACGCGTTGCGGCGAATCACTATCGCGCTCGCGAAGCCAACGTGAAGCAGTTGCGTCTCTTGCAGAAAACCAACATCGATCAGGCTGGCGCGGCGGTCGAAGCGGCCAAGGCCGCCCGGAGGCAGGCAGAGCTGAACTTGAGCTTCACGGAAATCCACGCTCCGGCCGCCGGACGCATCGGGGAGACTCGGGTGCAAGTTGGCGGACTCGCCCTTGCGAGTTCGCCGGAACCCCTGACGTTGATCAGTCCGCTGGACCCGATCTACGTGGAGTTCGCGGTCAATGAACGCGACTACCTGGAATACTCGAAGGAACAGTTCGCGGGCGGACGGGTGCCGAAAGAGACGCTGGCGCAGTTACCGCTGGAATTGATGCTCTCCGACGGTTCCCGCTATCCCCAAACGGGACGGTTCCGGTTCGCGGATCGATCCGTTGATACAAAGACAGGTACGCTCAAACTGACCGGCGCCTTCCCCAATCCGAACCGCCTGCTTCTGCCCGGGCAGTTTAGCCGCATCCGGCTGCAACGAGGAACGAAAGTCGGCGTGTATCTGGTCCCTCAGCGCGCCGTTCAGGAGATGCAGGGGCTTCTGCAGGTTTTCCTGCTGGACGGAAAGGACCGGGTGATCCAACGTACGGTGACCGCGACCGAGCGTACCGGCAACTCCTGGGTAATTGAGAAAGGCCTTCAACCCGGCGACCGGATTGTGGTGGACGGACTCCAGAAAGTGGGCCCGGGAGCGGCGACCGCCCCACGCGTACTATCGAAAGCCGAGATAGAGGCAATCCAGTGATTTCGCGCTTCTTCATCGACCGCCCGGTCTTCGCCAGCGTAATCTCGGTCTTAATCACCGTGATCGGACTCGTGACGCTGGTAGGCCTTCCGATCGACCGTTATCCTGACATCACGCCGCCCACCGTCGTCGTATCCGCCCGTTACCTGGGCGCCGACGCCCGCGTCGTGGAAGAAACCGTAGCTTCTCCAATCGAGCAACAACTGAACGGCGTGGAGAGAATGCTCTATTTCGACAGCAAGAGTACCAACGATGGACGGCTCAACATCACAGTCACGTTTGAAGTAGGAACCGACCTCGATATCGCCGCGGTGCAGGTGCAGAATCGAATCGCGCTCGCCGAACCGCAGTTGCCGGAGGAAGTTCGGCGTCAGGGTATTAGCGTCCGGAAGCAATCGACTTCCTTGCTTCTCGTGCTCGCCGTGGAATCGCCGGATGGTGCTTACGACGAACTATTTCTGTCCAACTACACAAAGATCAACGTGCGGGATCGGCTTTCCCGAATCCGCGGCGTCGGAGACGTTCAACTGCCCGGTGAGCGCGAATATGGAATGCGCGTCTGGCTAAATCCAGACTCGATGTACAAGCTCGGCCTGACGGCCGCGGATGCGGTGTCTTCGATTCGCGAGCAGAATCTTCAGGCTGCCGCCGGACGCATTGGACAGTCTCCCACGGCTATTGGGCAGGAGATGGAGTATACGATTCGCACCGAAGGCCGCCTGAAAAACCCGGGCGAGTTCCAGCACATTATCCTACGCTCGAACTCCGACGGATCGGCGGTACGGGTGCGCGACGTTGGCAGGGTGGAGCTGGGAGCTTTCGACTATTCAAGGTTCACAAAGGTCAACGGCAAGCAGGCGACCGTTTTGCTCTTGTACCAACTGCCGGGAAGCAACGCAGTGGAAGTCGCGGACGAGGTAGCTGCGGAGATGAATCGCACTGCCGCCTCGTTTCCATCCGGCATTCGGTATCGGGTAGTCTACGATTCCACCCAGTTCGTGAGGTCTTCGATCCGTGAAGTGCTTCGCACACTTGCGGAAGCGGTTGTGTTGGTCATTCTGGTTGTGTTCGTGTTTCTCCAGAGCTGGCGGGCGACACTGATTCCCTTGATCACGGTTCCGGTCTCACTCATCGGAACGTTCATGTTCTTCCCCGTGCTCGGATTCACCGTAAACGTGCTCACTCTGTTCGGCCTGGTCTTAGCGATCGGCATCGTGGTGGATGACGCGATTGTGGTGGTGGAGGCCGTGGAACATCACATGCGCCGGGGACTGAGTCCTCGAGACGCGGCACTGAAGGCGATGGAAGAGGTCTCCGGAGCCGTCGTTTCGATTGCGCTGATCCTGGTGGCCGTCTTTGTACCTGTCGCGTTTCTTTCAGGAATTACGGGCCAACTGTATCGCCAATTCGCCGTCACCATCGCAATCTCCGTGGTCCTTTCGGCGATCAACGCCCTGACTCTCAGTCCGCCGCTGTGTGCGCTGCTGTTGAAGCATGAGACTGGTTCACGCAGCGGTCCACTAGCGGCGATATTTCGCGGCTTCAACGCCCTGTTTGATCGCACGCTCGGCGGCTATAGCCGGGTTGTTCAGACACTCCTGCGCCGGGGGGCGATCGTGGGCATCCTCCTCGCACTAATGCTGGGCGGAACGTGGCAATTGTATAAAGTCACCCCCAAGGGATTCCTGCCCAGCGAGGACGAGGGCTGGTTCATCGTCGATATCTCGCTTCCCAACGGTGCATCGCTCGAGCGCACCGACAAGGTTGTCGACAAGGTGGCGGAGATCATCAGTAAAACGCCCGGAGTAGCCAACACGATCAGCATCGGTGGTACGAGCTTCGCCAAAGGGGACGCCGCATCGAGCCTGGCCACAGTCATCGGATCGATGAAGCCGTGGAGCGAACGCACCAAACCCGAAGAGCACACAATCGCGATTGTGCAGGCCCTGCAGCAGCGGCTCTTCGCGATGGACGACGCGCTGGTTCTGGTCTTTAATCCACCGCCGATTCAAGGACTGGGAAATACGGGCGGCCTGCAAATGAAGTTGCAGGATCGGTCTGGCGGCAGCGTGGAAGACCTCGCGAAGGCCACCGCTACCTTCCTGGCCGCCGCCTCGAAGGAACCTACGTTTGCGCAAGTTGTTTCCACTTTTGTGCCCAACGAACCGCAACTAAAGCTGCAAATAGATCGGGAGCGAGTGCGCTCCATGGGTGTTCCGCTCAATGAGGTGTATCAAACGCTGCAGACGTACCTGGGCGGACTCTATGTGAACGATTTCAACATGTTCGGCCGGACCTACCGCGTGGTCGCCCAAGCCGAGCAGACGTTCCGCCGCGACCCAGGCGATATCGGGCGCTACTATGTCCGGTCGACAACGGGGAGCATGATTCCACTGGCGGTCCTGGTCAAGACCGAACCCGTCAATGGTCCGCTCTCGGTCGGGCGGTTCAATCTGTTCCGTTCGGCGGATATCCTTGGCGGACCCGCGCCAGGCTTCTCGACGGGTCAAGCCCTTGAGGCCGCGGGGAAGCTTGCCGACCGCACGCTGCCTCGCGGCTTCGGATATGAGTGGACCGGGATGTCTTACCAGGAGACCAAGGCTCAGTCCAGTGTGGGTGTCTTCGCGCTGGCATTGTTGATGGTGGTGTTGCTGCTTGCGGCGCAATACGAGAGCTGGATCATTCCGATTGCCGTGCTCCTCGGCGTGCCCGCCGGTGTACTTGGTGCAATCTTCACCGAATGGATCCGGGGGATCCCGGATGATGTCTACTGCCGGGTTGGCCTGATCATGTTAATCGGGCTGGCGGCAAAAAACGCAATTCTCATTGTCGAGTTCGGACGACAACGGCGCGAGGAAGGGCTGTCCCCCGAAGAGGCGGCGTTGGAAGCGGCACGGTTGCGATTCCGGCCCATTCTAATGACAAGCTTCGCGTTTATTCTCGGCGTGGTTCCACTCGTAGTTGCAGAGGGTGCGGGATCGGCAAGCCGTCGTTCGCTCGGAAGCGCCGTGTTTGGGGGTATGCTCGCCGCCACGATCCTTGGCGTCTTCACCATCCCGGTGTTCTACAAATGGTTCCAGATGTTGGCAGATCGCGCGGTAGGCCGCAGGGTGCTGCCTTTGGCGCAAACGGCAACTCTCCTTGCCGTGGCCCTCCTACTGCAAGGATGCGTTGTGGGGCCGAACTACCGGAAGCCTTCGTTGCCCGTTCCCACACAGTTCCGCAATGCGGCTTCAGCGGATGGTCCATCGACAGGGGACCTCAAGTGGGCGGAAATCTTCAAAGACCCAACACTCCAGCGCCTGCTCGAAGAGGGTTTGAAGAGCAACTACGACCTGAGAATCGCCGCGCAGCGTATCGCGGACGCCCGTTCGCAGGTCGATGTCGTGCGCTCTGGCCAGTTTCCTTTTATCAACGGGCGCGCCGGCGTGACTAATCGCGAAATCGCCACTGCCGGCGGTACCCCATTGCCACCCGGCATCCCACGGGAGGTGACTTTCGGCAGTGCCTTGTTGGATATGACGTTCCAACTGGATTTTTGGGGCCGCTACCGCCGGCTCACAGAGTCAGCGCGGAACGAACTGCTGGCCCAGGAGTGGGCTCAGCGTACGGTTCAGGTTTCCTTGGTGGCAGAAATCGCTTCTGCGTATTTCCAACTCGTCGAGCTGGATCGCGAGTTGGAGATATCCAGACAGACTTTGGCCTCGCGCCGAGCGTCCTTCCGGTTGGTTGTCCAGCGGCGGGAACGGGGCGTTGCGAGTGGATTGGATGTCAGCCAGGCCGAGAATCTGGTCCATAGCGCGGGGCTGAGAGTACCCAGCCTTGAGAAACAAGTGAGTCTGATCGAGAACGCTTTGAGCGTGCTTCTCGCCCGCAATCCCGGTGAGATTCTGAATCGCGGCACACTGACTGGCCAAATCATGCCACCCTCCCTGCCAGCGGGCATGCCTGGTGCGCTTCTGGAAAGACGGCCCGATTTGCAACAGGCGGAAGCGACTTTGCGTGCCGCGAACGCGCGCATCGGCGTGGCCAAGGCACAACTATTCCCTCAGTTCTTCCTCACCGGCTCAGCCGGATTTGAGAGCGCGACGTTGGGGAGGTTCATCAGCGACCGCGCCCTCCAGTATCAGTTAGGCCCAGGGTTGACCATGCCGATTTTCAATTCCGGCGCCCTGCGCGCGAATGTGCGAGGCGCCCGGGCTCGGGCGGAGTTGGCAACGATTGAGTTTGAGCGCACCTTTCAAACCGCCCTCCGGGAGACCGCGGATTCCTTGATTGGCATTCAGAAGGTCCGCGAACAGCGCCTGGAGCAAGAAGCACTGCTAGCCGCGCTCCGCGAGACCAACCGGCTGTCACGAATGCTCTACGACGGAGGCGTCACCAGCTACCTCCAGGTCCTGGACGCGGAACGCAATCTCTTCGAGGGTGAACTCTCAGTCGCGCAGGTGCAGCGCGAGGAGTTGCTTGCCATCGTGCGTCTCTATCGCGCCCTGGGGGGAGGTTGGCAATGATTCGCAAACCGTACCTTCTTGCGTTGGACGATGACACCTCCGTGCTGCGAGCCGTGGGGCGCGACCTGCGCACACGATTCGCTTCGAAGTACCGCATACTGACATCGGACGATCCACTGAAGGCGCTCGACACGGTGCGGCAGGTGACCGCCCGCGGCGACCGCATCGCCCTCTTTCTGGTGGATCAACGCATGCCCAAGATGAGCGGGACGGAATTTCTGCAAGAGACGATCGCGTTTCAACCGGACGCTCGAAGGGTATTGCTGACCGCATACGCCGACTCCAACGCCGCGATCGACGCCATCAATCGGGTCCGCCTACATCACTATCTCTTGAAACCCTGGGAGCCGCCAGAGAGTGGACTTTATCCCGTGCTGGAGGATCAGCTTGCGGATTGGCACATTTCGGCCGCCGCGCCGTTCGATGGCGTCCTGGTTGTTGGGACGCGCTGGTCGCCGGAGACGCATGCTTTGAAGGACTTCCTGGCGAAGAGCCAGGTCCCGTACCGCTGGTTTGAACCGGACGCCGATGAGGATCCGCGCATCCAGGCGGCGGTGAATGATCGTACGCGGATGCCGGCGGTGGTGCTCACCGACGGTATGGTGCTGGAGCGGCCTTCCATTTCCGATCTTGCAGTAAAACTGGGACTGGTCACCGCACCCAGCGAAGGGATCTATGACGTGATCGTCGTGGGCGCAGGACCCGCGGGCTTGGCGTGCTCGCTGTATTGCAGCACCGAAGGGCTCCGAACAGTGCTCCTGGAGCAGGAGGCAGCGGGCGGCCAGGCCGGATTGAGCTCGCGCATCGAAAACTACCTGGGATTTCCTTCGGGTCTGAGTGGCTCGGACCTCGCGCGAAGAGGCGTGACCCAAGTGAAGAGATTCGGCACGGAGGTTCTCGCTCCGGCGGAGGCCATCGAATTGCGCGCCAGCGGGGAATACCGAATCGTAAAGCTCTCGACCGGCCAGGAGCTTGCGGCGCACAGCGTGGTCATCGCTTCAGGCGTCCAGTGGCGCAGGCTCGACGTGCCCGGCATGGACCGCCTGACAGGCGCCGGCGTCTACTATGGAGCGGCGATCACGGAATCTTCATCGTGCAAGGGGGAAGACGTCTATATCGTCGGCGGCGCCAATTCCGCCGGGCAAGCTGCGGTCCACTTTTCCGAGGTAGCGCGCTCCGTCACTATGATCGTTCGGGCGGAATCTCTCTCGAAGTCGATGTCGCACTATCTTTCCGAGCGGATTCGCGCGATACCGAATATCACTGTCATCCCGAAGGCCGAGGTGACGGAGGTCCGAGGCGCAGATCGCCTGGAGGAGATCGATGTATATCGTTACGACACCGGAGTCCCTCAGACCTTCCGGGCCGGCGCCCTCTTCGTCTTTATCGGAGCCGAACCTCACACAGAATGGCTCGACGGGGTTGTATGCCGGGATCGCAATGGTTTTCTCGTAACGGGACAGAACCTCTTCCGGGAAGGCCGACGGCCGGCGACTTGGGACGCAAATCGCGGCCCGTACCTGCTCGAAACTAGCGTACCGGGCGTCTTTGCCATTGGCGACGTGCGCGATACGGCGATCCGGCGTGTCGCGAACAGCGTGGGCGAAGGATCGATTGTCCTCTATTTTATCCGGCAGTACATGCGGAACCGCTGACTATGCCACTTACAAATCCCCCTGTCTCCGCGGACGAACTGCTGAGACTCGATTGCTTCGCCGGAGAGACGCGTGAAGCCGCGGAGTGGATCGCTGGCAGGATGCAGATCCGCGCGTACGAGGCAGGCGAAGAATTCGTCGCGGAGGGCGAGGCGGCTCACCATTTCATCCTGATTCTTTCAGGTGAGATTCACTTCCACAGCCCCCGAATGGAGGCCCTCGTGGTGGTCTCCCCAGGGACTGCCGTTGGTGTCCTGCCGTTTTCCCGAATGAAGACCTGGACCGCCAGAGGCTGGGCGGCCCAACCCTCTCGTGCGGCTTTCATGGATGTTGAGGACTTAAGGGACCTGGTATATCGGGCCCCCATACTCACACAGCATCTGGTCTCCCAGATGATGGACCGCGCGCGCCAGTTCACGCGAATGGAAGAGGGCACACATCGGTTGCTGTCTTTAGGAAAGTTGTCCGCTGGGCTGGCTCATGAGCTGAATAATCCCGCGGCTGCGGCGGTTCGCTCTTCCGCCCGTCTCAGGGCAGTGTTGGCCCAAAAGCGGCAGTTCACGCTCTCCCTTCATTCTGAGGCGATTTCGGAACTGGCGGAGCGGATCTTCACTGAACTGGCGGATTCGATTGCTGAATGCGTTGGCAATCCTCGAGGAGACACCCTAGAACACGCCGACCGTGAATCTCAGCTCGCCGAGTGGCTGGATTCTCGAGGCGCACCGAGCGAGCTTGCTTCCGGTTTGGTCGATGCAGGAATCAGCGCGAACGTTCTCGAGCCCCTCGCGGAATCCACCAGCGCACGTTCCTTCTCACTTGCACTACGGGTTCTAGCCGCCGACTACGAGATTCTGTGCCTCGCGACCGAAGTTGAGGAAGCCTCGCGGCGCGTCTCAGACCTGGTTCACGCCGTCAAAGTGTACTCCTACATGGATCGGAATCCTATGTCCGACGTAGAGGTCGAGCAAGGAATCGACGCGACACTTCGGATGTTTCAGCACCGGACCAGACTGGGCATCGAAGTGGACCGCCGTTTCGCCGGCGGCCTGCCAAAGATCCGCGGGAACGGTGGCGCGCTTAACCAGATTTGGACCAACCTCATCGACAACGCGCTCGATGCCCTGGATGAAGTTCCCACAACGGCGATGCGGCGGCTTGGAATCCGAACCTGCCTTGAGCCGGAGGCCATCCTGGTGGAGATTGCGGATAACGGTCCCGGCATTCAGCCTGACGTGCAAGAGCGCATGTTCGAGCCGTTCTTTACGACAAAGCCCGTCGGTGACGGCACCGGCTTGGGTCTGGATATCGTCCAGCGAATCGTTCGTGAACACCGAGGGACGATCCGCGTCGAGTCTCAACCCGGGCGCACCGTCGTTCATGTTCGTCTGCCGTTAGAGCCAGTGAGATCGGAAATCAAACTTTGAGGAACCCATGCCTACCCCTTACACTTCGCAGGACACCGCGCTGCTGTTTGTCGACCCCTACAATGATTTTCTCAGCGAGGGAGGCAAGCTTTGGCCTCTTGTGCGAGAGATCGCTGCGGAGAATGGCCTAATCGAGAACCTGCGCAATGTTGTCGCGGCCGCTCGTGCCGCCCGGCTTCCCGTGTTCATCGTGCCGCATCGCCGCTGGCGGCCCGGCGACTTCGAAGACTGGGACCATCCTTCCCCTTACCAACGGGCTTCGGCTGAGGCGCAGGCGTTCGCCGATTCGACCTGGGGCGGTGAGTGGCATCCCGACTTCACACCGCAAGCGGGCGATGTCATTGCCAAGGAGCACTGGGGCGGAAGCGGCTTCGCCAACACGGACCTGGACCTGCGCCTAAAGCAGAAGCGCATCACACAGGTCATAGTGATCGGACTCCTGGCCAACACGTGCATTGAGACGACCTCTCGCTTCGCGGCCGAGCTGGGCTACCACGTCACTCTCGTTACGGATGCGACAGCAGCATTCAGCAGGGAGTGTATGCATTCTGCACATGTTCTCAACGGTCCTACTTACGCTCACGCGATCGTTACGACTGCGGAGCTGCTCGCCTCGCTGAAACGTAGTAACTCGATTTAGGTACCCAACAACGCACCCATCGTAGGCACCTAAAACCATTCCATTGAGGGATGTCTCCATGGCCCTCCATACCTCACTATGAATTTACGCAATCGGATCGAAATTGCGGATTCAAGGGAGAGTAAATGACACCGGCAGTTTCAATTTCAGTTACCGATGGAAAACTGGGCTCAGGTCCTGTATCGTCCAAGTGGTTCGGTGCGGGCCTCACGGACCGACTGTTGGGTTTGTTTAGTACGGTCGAGCCAGGCGAGGGTTTGGGCGCCTTGCTGTTAGCCGGGAATGTATTCCTGCTCCTAACGGCCTACTACATTCTCAAGACGGTGCGCGAGGCGTTGATCCTGGCAGAAGGCGGCGCGGAGGTGAAGGCTTACGCTGCGGCAGGGCAGGCTCTGGTCTTGCTTGCGGTGATTCCGGCGTACGGCTGGATCGCAAATCGGCTGACGCGGTTCCGGCTGATCGCCTCCGTGATGCTATTTTTCCTCACCAACATTCCCGTGTTTTATTTCCTGAACCGCGCCGGGATCCCTATCGGCATTCCGTTCTACCTGTGGCTTGGAGTTTTCAACCTCATGGCATTGGCCCAGTTCTGGGCCTTCGCCAATGATTTATACACGGAAGCACAAGGCAAGCGGCTGTTCCCGATCCTTGGCATCGGGAGTTCCTTGGGCGCCCTTGCGGGTGCGCGCATTGCTTCCGTGTTTTTCAAGTCTCTGGGAGTCGATAGTCTTCTGCTCCTTTCCGGCGCGATCATTCTTGCCAGCCTACTCTTCACATGGCGAGCGAACCGTTCAGCCTGTGCTGCGTGCGAGCAGCAGCGGGTGAACAACGAGTCGGGAGTCGGCACGCGAGGGGCGTTTCAGATCGTCGCGTCCGACCGCTACCTGGGTCTGATCGCATTGATGGTTGTGCTGCTGAATGTGGTCAACACGGGCGGCGAATACGTGCTCAGCAAGCTTGTCGTCGCCAATGCATTGGAAATAGCCGCCACGGCCGTGGATCCAGTAGCCGCCAAACAGGCGTTTATTGGAGAGTTCTACGGCACCTACTACACGTGGGTGGGTATCGGAGGCCTGTTACTGCAGGCGTTCCTCGTCTCACGCGTGTTTCGGTGGGTCGGTGTACAGGGAGCGCTTTTCTTTCTACCTGCGATCGCCCTCGGTGGATACGGGCTACTGGCCATCCTGCCCGCCTTGACCGTTGCGATGACAGCTAAGGTTTTTGAAAATTCCACGGATTACTCGATCCAAAACACGGCGCGGCACGCTTTGTTTCTGCCGGTCAGTCGCGAGGCGAAATATAAGGCCAAGACTGCGATTGACACTTTCTTCTACCGTACCGGCGATCTAACGCAGGCCGCAGTCGTTTGGGCCGGAACATCAATGGCGTTCACCACGCGCCACTTTGCTCTGACGAATATGGCGTTCGTAATCGTCTGGCTGGGAGTAACGATCTTGCTGACACGAAGTGTCTTCACGCCGGTACCCCTGCCCGCAAATACAGTGAGCGGCGACTAAGGAGAGACAACGATGAGAACCTTTTGGCTCGTCCCGTTTATTTCGTTCGTTTGCGCCGCGCAAAGCCGCACGGCGGAACTAACGCAGCAACGCTCGGCACACTTGGCGGAACTCCGGCCGGAACGCAGATCTGGCGTCGAGGAGTTCCTCCTGCGAGTGCGCGAAGATAGGCTGCTCGAGAAACTGAACTTCGGCTACAACGGCCTCGGCGCCAAGATTGGGGGCCTGGTCACTGGCGGCGGCTTCGCGTTCGGCCCGCAGTACCTTCGCGACGACTTGAAGCGCGGCGCGGTCAGTGTGTTGGCATCTGCGCAAATCTCCACTCGCAATTACCAGAAGCTACAGGCTGCCTTAACACTGCCACGCCTGGCGGCCGGGCGCTTATCGGTCAACGTAAACGGCATCTACAAGAACTACGCCAGCCTCCAGTATTACGGCCCCGGGCCTGAGTCCGAGAAGGTTCGCACCAACTACCGCTTGGAAGATACAGCCATCGATACCGAAGCAACGATCTCCCTCGGACGGCATCTCAAGACGGGTGGGGCCGTTGGTTACCTGGCGGTGAACGCCGGTCCAGGCACGGACACCCGTTTTGCTCTCACCTCGACTGCGTTCAGCCCAAGCCAGGTATCCGGTCTGGACCGTCAGACGAACTTCTTGCGCTACGGCACGTTCGCGCAACTCGATTGGCGCGATGACGCCTTTGGACCACGCCAAGGCGGCAACTACACGATTCAGTACACGCGCTTTGAGGATAAAGATCGCCGGTTGCACGACTTCAACCTCGTGGACATTGACCTCCAGCAGTACGTTGGGTTCTTCAACAAAAGTCGCGTCATCGCGCTCCGCGCCCATTCAAGACTAACCGATACGCGGGGTGGGCAAAGCGTCCCGTTCTACCTCCAGCCCATCGCCGGCGGTCCTGACGATTTGCGCGGCTTTCGACCGTTTCGTTTCTCTGGAAACAACAGCCTCGCTCTGAACGCCGAATATCGCTGGGCCCTCTTTTCCGGCTGTGACGGTGCGCTGTTCATGGATGCGGGTAAAGTGTTCCATCGCCGCGGGCAATTGAATTTTAACAACCTCGAAACCGCAGCTGGCGTCGGCTTGCGATTCAATGCGCGCAATCGCACGTTCATGCGATTCGATGTCGGCTTCAGTCATGAGGGATTCCAGGTGTGGTTCCGGTTCAACGACCTGTTTCAGCAACGCCCTCTAGGAACAGTCGATTCGCAGCCCATTTGGTGAGGTGATCCAATGAAACGCTATCTAACTGTATTTTTCATCACGACCTGCCGGCTCGCTGCGCAGCAGTTTCACCCGGACGATCCGCTTGAATTTGAATTGACGCCGTTGAACGTCGAAGCGGCAGCGAAGCGAAAGTTGAGCGACTACTACGACATCATCCGGCATACCATAGACACGCCCGGCGACCTCAACGCGAAACGTGCGAAGCCGGCCCGGGCGCAGGCTGTCAACACCCTTGGAGAGCCGCTGCAGGGCGCCTGGTGGGTCAAACGTCACTACTACCATCCCATGACGAAAGATCGGTTGATCGCAGGTCCGGGGAACAATCGACCGCCGTCGCAGAGCGGCCAATGGAAGGTGATCAGCGCCAAGAACGAGGGGATCACTCCGGGTTTCGTGATTCTCGATTCGAAGAACGACATGTACTTTGTCAAATTCGATCCGCTCTCGAATCCGGGAATGGCCACGGGAGCAGATCATATTTCGATTCGCTTGATGTATGCGCTCGGTTACCACGTGCCGGAGAACTACCTGGTGGAGTTTCCAGAGGAGATTCTCACCCTTGGCAAGAACGTGACGGTGGCCGACAGGCTCGGACATCCGCAGCCGATGACGCGGCGCGACTTGCACGAACTCCTGCTTAAGGTTCCAAAAACAGCGAGAGGCCAATATCGCGCGACAGCCAGTCTTGCAATTCCAGGTAAAGGGATCGGCCCCTATCGCTACTTCGGAGTTCGCACCGACGACCCGAATGACTTCATTCCTCATGAACACCGCCGGGACTTACGCGGATTAGGCGTGATCTCCGCGTGGATCGGTCACGACGACTCGAGAGCCATCAATACGTACGACGCTCTCGTCGAAGAGAATGCAGTTAAGTTCATCCGGCACTATGTTCTCGACTTGGGATCAACCCTTGGCAGCGGGACTCAGAAAGCAAATAGTCCGAGGTCGGGCGGCGAGTACCTCTTCGACTGGAAGACGCCCGCACTTCAGTTGCTCACCCTTGGAGCACTGGTCCCGCGATGGGGGCGGGCGGATTTCTCCGACCTTCCCGCAGTTGGGAGATTTGAATCTAAGCGGTTCGACGCGAATAACTGGGTGCCGGAATACCCAAATCCGGCGTTCTTGAATCGCCTACCTGACGACGAATTTTGGGCCGCCAAGCAGATCATGGCCATTCGCGACGAAGAGATCCGCGCCATTGTTGAATCCGCGCATTACTCCGACCCGCGAGCCACCGACTGGATCTCTCAGGTCTTGATCGAGCGCCGCGACAAGATTGGCCGTGCTGTGTTCGCCAAGCTTCTGCCGCTGGACCGGTTCCGGATCGTAGGGGGCAAGTTGGTCTTCGATGACCTCTCGGCGGTGAGTGGCTTCGCACCTCCGGTTTCTTATGAGATCCACTGGTCGACGCTCACGAACGTATATGGGACTTCGCAGCCGATTCAAGATGCAACGGGGACGGTGCTTCCCCCAAACACAGGTTACTTGATCGCCCACGTCGTCGATCCGCTACGGCCTTCACAGACGGTCGACGTCACCATTCGCAAGGATAATAGCGACTCGATGGCTGAAATCGTCGGGATTGACCGCCACTGGTAGCCGGATACCTCTTTTCGGGAATGTTCCGGGCGCACAGTTGGGGATTCACAAAATGCGCAGATCGCGGGATGTATTCGAGGTTCGCATCCCGCATATTCAAGACACAGACGGAGAAAGAAAATGAGCACGATGACAACGAATGACGGAACGCAGATTTACTACAAAGACTGGGGCGCCGGGCAGCCCATTGTCTTTAGCCATGGGTGGCCTCTGACGGCCGACAGTTGGGAAAGCCAGATGCTGTTTCTGGCCGGCCAGGGGTTCCGGTGTATTGCCCACGACCGGCGCGGCCACGGCCGGTCCAGCCAGCCCTGGGACGGCAACGAAATGAACACCTACGCCGACGACCTGGCAGCGTTGATGGAGCACCTGGATCTGAAGAACGTAATTCTGATCGGCTTCTCAACGGGTGGCGGGGAGGTCGCCCGGTACATCTGCCGGCACGGCACCAAACGCGTCGCCAAGGCCGCGCTGATCTCTGCGGTGCCCCCATTGATGGCCAGGACACCCGAGAATCCCGGAGGCCTCCTCATCGATATCTTTGACGGGATGCGCGCCGCGCACATCGCCGACCGCGCGCAACTTTACAGGGACATCGCCAGTGGCCCGTTCTTCGGCTACAACCGGCCAGGTGCCAAGCCCTCCGAAGGCATAATCGACTGGTTCTGTCTGCAGGGCATGATGGGCGGCAACAAGAACACGCTCGACTGTATCAAGGCATTCTCAGAGACCGATTTCACCGAGGATCTCAAGAAGTTCGACGTGCCGACTCTTGTCATTCACGGCGACGACGATCAGATCGTTCCATTCGCCGCCGCCGGATTGGCCTCATCGAAGCTCATTCAAGGGTCGGTGCTCAAGGTGTATCCGGGCGCTCCGCACGGAATCACCGACACCCACAAAGATCAATTGAACGCAGACCTACTGGCGTTTGCCATGGCCGACGCAGAGCAGTTCAGAAAGGAGTTCGCCGCATGATGCTCGGTATGAGTCTCGCAACTTTTACGCAGGTCCACGTGCTCCTCAGCCTGATCGGGATCGCCGCGGGATTTGTGGCCACCGTCGGCTGGATCGGTGGCAGAACCATGGAAACCTGGACCAGGATATTTCTCACGTCTACCATCCTCACCAGTGTCACGGGATTCGGCTTTCCGTTCTCCGGTATCCTTCCCGGGCACATCTTTGGGGTGGTTTCGCTCATCGTTTTGCCAGTGGCGCTCGCCGCCCGCTACAAGTATCGGCTCCAGGGCCGATGGCAGAGAACGTTCGTCATCTGCTCGGTGTTCGCTCTCTACCTGAACTCTTTCGTCGGTGTTGTGCAGGCATTCCTGAAGATTCCAGCCTTGACAGCCATCGCGCCCACCCAATCGGAGGCTCCGTTCGTGGCTGCTCAGGTCGCCCTGCTGGCGCTAACTGTTGTCCTCACAATCCTCGTCGAGTTCCGAGTCCGTCGATTGCCGGTTCACCCGGCGAAAGCTTAAGTATCCAAGAAAGGAAATCAAATCCCATGTCCCAGAACAACGGCCGCCCGAAGCTTAGTGAGAAAGGCCTCCTCACTCCCGATAACTGCGTGCTTACGATCATCGATCTGCAGCCGCAAATGCTCTTCGGAGTCTCCAACTTCGATCGTCAATCGATCATCAACAACAATCTGATCCTCGCGAAAGCCGCTCGAGTATTCGAGGTGCCGACCGTGCTTAGCACCGTCGAGACCAAAGGCTTCAGCGGCAACATGTGGCCCCAGATTCAGGCCGTATTCCCCGGACAAGTACCGATCGAACGGACCACGATGAACTGTTGGGATGACAAGAACTTCCTGGCCGCCGTCCAAAAGACGGGCCGGAAGAAGATTGTGCTCTCGGGCCTCTGGACCGAAACGTGCGTCGCGCTGCCAACCATTCAGGCGATCCACGACGGGTACGAAGTCTATGTGGTGGAGGATTGCTGCGGTGACGTCAACCAGCTTTCGCATGACAACGCCATGAAGCGTGTGGTTCAGGCCGGCGCGAAACCGGTGACTGCACTTTCAGTGATGCTCGAATGGCAGCGCGATTGGGCCGCCAAGGGCACCTACGACGCTGTTATGGACATCGTCAGGAACCACTGCGGAGCCTACGGCAGCGGCGTTGAGTACGCCTACACGATGGTCCATGGAGCACCCGAGACAAAGTTCCCCGAGTATCAGCCGCCGCTCGAGGTTGCGGCTCACAAGTAACCGCCGACGGAGGATCTACGCATGAATTCCACAGCGACTCCCCCCCAGCCTGTTACGGCAATCGCCCGTCGCCGCATTAAACCTGGCCACGAGGCGAAGTTCGAAGAACTAATGCAGGAGTTCATCGGATTCGTCCTGCGCCAATCGGGTCACTTGGGAATCAACGTTCTTCGCGGATCCTCCGATTCGCGCGAGTACACCGTACTCGATCGCTTTGCCAGCCCCGAGGACAGACAGCGCTTCACGGCATCGCCAGAATATCGGGAGTGGATGCAGCGCCTCGGGGCCGTTTCCGCGGCATGCCCGGAAGTCCAGGAAATGGGCGGCTTGGCGTTTTGGTTCGATCTGCCTCATCAGCCCCCGGGCCGCCCTCCGAAGGTCAAGATGGCGTTCCTGACCCTGCTGGGAGTTTACCCGTTGAGCATGTGGTATCCAAAGCTCGTCGCGGCAATCCTGCCCGGTCAATCAGGTTGGGAACGCGGCCTCGTCGTCGCCACCTTGATTGTGGTGACGCTGACATGGATTGTCATGCCTGCATTGTCCCGCCTCTTTGAGAGGTGGCTCTTTCCTCAACATCGGTGAGTCTTATGCTGCGAACGTCGGAGTCCAACCCGAGAGAGACGCCCGGATCTCTTGGCTGGACTGCATCCATCACTTGCGGTCTCCGATCACTTACCGAACCAATCGAACTGCCGGAGCGGCGCGTATGAGCTACGTCTGGGCTCCCTTGAGAAACAGACGATCTTTCCCGAATTTTACCGGCCGCAGTCGGCCATCAATCTAAGTCTGAGGTGAATACTATGGACGCGAGAGCGGCAGATCTGATTCTATACAACGGCAGGATCACAACATTGAACCGCGTAGAACCCGAAGTGCGAACCGTTGCCATCAAGGATGGTCGCTTTCAGGCCTTGAGCCACGAGAGCGACCTCCAAGACCTTCGCGGACCGGCCACAAAGTTGATCGACCTCAAGGGCAGGCGAGTGATTCCAGGCCTGAATGACAGTCACCTGCATCTCATCCGCGGCGGACTGAACTTCAACATGGAACTGCGGTGGGACGGCGTGCCCTCCCTGTCCGACGCATTGCAGATGCTGCGGGAACAGGCCCTTCGCACGCCTCCGCCGCAGTGGGTTCGCATCGTCGGCGGGTGGACCGAGCAGCAATTCGCCGAGAAGCGGATGCCAACTCTCAACGAGATCAATGAAGCAACCGGTGAGACTCCGTGCTTCATCCTGCATCTCTATGATCGCGCGTGGCTGAACGCCGCCGCTCTTCGCGCCAGCGGCTATACAAAGGACACGCCGAATCCTCCGGGCGGCGAGATCCAGCGCGATTCGCGCGGTAATCCGACGGGGCTCCTGATAGCCCGGCCCAACGCCAACATTCTCTATTCGACGCTTGCGAAAGCCCCCAAGCTCAATCCCGAGGACGCACTCAATTCCACGCGCCACTTCATGCGCGAAATGAATCGCCTGGGTCTGACTTCCGCCATTGACGCCGGCGGAGGATTTCAGAACTATCCCGATGACTACGGGGTAATCGAACAACTCGAACGCGAGGGAAACATCACGGTTCGTCTGGCGTACAACCTGTTCACTCAACGCCCAAAGCAGGAGCGCGACGACTTTGCCAAATGGGTGGCGATGACTAAGCCTGGCGCAGGTAGCGATTACCTGCGGATGAACGGCGCCGGCGAGATGCTCGTGTTCTCTGCCGCGGATTTCGAAGACTTTCTTGAACCTCGCCCGGATCTTGCCCCCGCGATGGAGAGTGAACTCGAACAAGTCATCCGGGTCCTCGCCGCCCATCGATGGCCCTTCCGCTTGCATGCGACCTACAACGAGTCCATCACCCGCATGCTGAACGTTTTTGAAAAAGTGAACCGCGAGATCCCGTTCGAAGGCATGCACTGGTTCTTCGATCACGCCGAAACGATCGATGACCGCAACATTGAACGCGTAGGTGCTCTGGGCGGGGGGATCGCGGTGCAGCATCGCATGGCGTTTCAAGGCGAGTACTTTATCGACCGCTACGGGGCGAAAGCGGCCCGCCGAACTCCTCCGTTCAAAAGGATGCTGCAGATGGGTGTGCCTGTGGGAGCGGGAACAGACGCTACGCGGGTCGCGAGCTACAACCCGTGGGTAGCGCTTTCCTGGCTGACTACTGGACGCACTGTGGGTGGAACGGCCCTCTATAATGAGTCTAATCTTCTCTCCAGAGAAGAGGCGTTGCGGCTCTTTACCCAAGGCTCCAGTTGGTTCAGTTCTGAGCAAGGCCTTAAGGGAACGATTGCACCGGGACAGTTGGCCGACCTGACCGCGCTCTCCGCCGACTACTTCTCTGTTCCCGATGACTCAGTGAAGCATCTGGAGGCCGTTCTGACCATCGTGGGCGGGAGGGTTGTGTACGCGGCTGAGGAATTTGCCGGCATCGATCCTCCAATTCCTCCCGTCAGTGCCGACTGGTCGCCCGTTCGCTACCACGGCGGCTACCACAAGATGGCACAGGCTCAACCGGCGGTGCGGCGCGCCGGGCACTCACATTGTGCGAGCCAAGATTCCGGACGATTCGAGCTCTGGCCCGGTCAGGGTGGGTGCGATTGCTTCGCATTCTAGGAGGTTTTATGCGAAGCAAGCTTCTCGCCTGGATGATCCTGGCCTCGGGGTGTTCCGCGACACCCCAGGAAATTCACATGATTCGCTACGAGGAGTCGTGGCAACGGACGCGTCAAGAATCGATCCGGCCCCGGCTTCTTGATCCCCTGAAATTTATTCCACTCCGCTCTCGAGATGGCTGGTTCGCGACGGTGGGCGGCGATGTACGCACCCGATACGAGTACTTCAAAAATCCATCCTGGGGGCTCGAACCGCCGGATGACAGTGGATACCTGCTGCAGCGCTACATGGTCCACACGGATTTCCACTTTGGCCGGCGCATTCGCTTCTTCGGGCAGCTTAAGAGTGGGATCGAGAACGGACGCAGCGATGGCCCGAGACCGCTGGATAAGGATAAGCTCGACGTGCATCAGGGCTTCTTTGAGGTGGAGATGTGGCGAAACCAAACCAGTGCGTTTGCAATTCGTGCCGGTCGCCAAGAGGTCAGCCTGGGTTCATCGCGGTTGGTCGGCATCCGTGAAGGTCCGAACATAAGGCTTGGTTTCGACGGCGCTCGGGCAACACTGCGGGGTTCCAAGTGGTCCGTCGACCTTCTCGTGCTTCGCCCTGTTGAAACGAAGCGTGGGGTCTTTGACGACGCCCCCGATCATACCCAGTCACTGTGGGGCGTTTACGCGACAGGTCCAGGACGCCACACCAAGCTCGACCTCTACTATCTGGGGCTGGATCGCCGTGTCCGGCAGTTTGAACAAGGGCGCGCACGCGAACAGCGACACTCCTTCGGGGCTCGGTATTTCGGGAAAAAGGCCGCCTGGGACTTCGATTACGAAACCGTTTGGCAAGGCGGCTCCTTCGGACCAGCCGCCATCCGCGCCTGGACCGTCGCATCCAATACCGGCTACACCCACGACTTCCTTCGCATCGGGCTGAAGGCCGATATTGCCAGCGGCGATCGCAATCCATCGGATCGAACGCTCGGCACCTTCAACGCCCTCTTTCCGAAAGGGGCGTACTTCAATCAAGCCGATCTGCTCGGCCCGTACAACATAGCTGACCTGCATCCATCGGTGACTTTCAGACTCTCCGACAAAGTCAGCATCACCCCGGATGCGGATTTCTTCTGGAGGCAGTCTCTCGGCGACGGCATCTACGACATGCCTGGCAATCTGATTGCGGCAGGTGCCGGTAAGCACGGGCGGTATATCGGATCGAACATCAACATCGCAGTAGCCTGGCAGCCCACGCGCCAGTTCTCCCTGGAGGCGCACTATCTGCGCTTTTTCCCAGGCCCGTTCCTGAAGTCCTCGGGCCTGAACTTACCAGTGAACTTTGTTGGATTATGGACCACCTTCAGATTTTGAGACTCGCCCGTCGATTCTATCCGGACCCGCCCGGCGGCAGCGCCGGAATGGCAATGCTACTACTTCGCTGCTTTGTTGGCGTCGCATTTCTCTTCCACGGCGGTGGCAAGACAGGAGAATTGGAGAACTTCGCGAGAGAATTCGACGTCCCGTTCGCACTGGCCGCTGCTGCGGCCTATGCCCAGCTACTGGGGGCCGTCATTCTCATCGTCGGCATCGTCACCCCGATGGGCTCGCTCTTGATCGCGAGCACCATGCTGGTGGCCGTTTCGAAGCTCATCCAGCGCGGCGAAGTTTTCGTCAATCCAAGCGGGCATAGTTGGGAGGCACCTGCGTTCTACTTGGTAGCCGCTGTCGTGATCCTGTTACTAGGGCCGGGACGCTATTCACTGGATGGATACCTTGGGGGACCTCAGCGGGCACCCCAACCTTCGCGGTAACTCGAAAGAGGTACCTGTAGTGCAACTGCCTCGGTTAGGCCAAAATCCGCCAATGCGGTGATGCTCTGGAAATCGTTTTTGCCGCATAGTATTCAACAGAGACCGGACCAACTCAAGGAGATCCTATGACGAAAACGATCGGTGTTACGTACCTGGAAGAGTGCCAAAAGGGTCGAGATGGAATGAACATATTCGTCCGTTCCTGGCGCCCGGAGGACAGCGCACGCGGAGTCGTTGCGATTGTCCACGGCTTCAATTCACATAGTGGTTACTACCAATCCGTGGGTGAGGAACTGGCTACTAGTGGATTTGCGGTTTATGCTCTCGATTTGCGCGGCCGGGGAAAATCCGATGGAGAGCGTTACTTTATTCGGGACATCCACGAATACACGAACGATGTCACCGCCCTGGTCGAACTGGCAAAATCCCGTGAACCTGGACTCCCGGTTTTCGTGCTCGGGCACAGCGCCGGTGGAGTCGTATCGTGCATTTACACACTCGAGCATCAATCTGAGATTGCCGGATTGATCTGCGAGAGCTTCGCGTTCCAGGTGTACGCTCCCGATTTTGCGCTGGCGGTCCTCAAGGGGCTGAGTCACATCGCACCGCATGCGCACGTCCTCAGGTTGCCGATCAAGGATTTCTCGCGCGATCCGAGTGTCGTCGGGGCCATGAACAACGATCCAATGGTTGCGCATGAAGTCCAACCGACGAGCACGGTTGCCGCTATGGTGCGCGCCGATGAAAGGCTCAAGCAGGAATTCTCCCTCATGAAACTCCCCGTCTTGATCCTTCATGGGAGCGAGGACAAGGTCACGAAGCCGCAGGGTAGTCAGTTTTTTTTCGATAACGCCGGCTCTGCGGACAAGACTCTAAAGCTCTACGAGGGGCACTATCACGACCTCTTGAACGATATCGGCAAGGATCTCGTTCTGGGAGACCTGCGTGGCTGGCTGCTGGCCCGTACGGCCCGTACAACGCACGCCTAGTCTGGCAGGCTGTTTGGAACACAACCCGGGGAGGGACAAATGAAATCGATCGCTTCTATGACGTGCCTGTTGCTGCTGGCCGGTGGGGTTTCTGGTCAGCCAACAGCCCAGAAAGCCGCGGCCGGTGCACCCACAAAGTACGTGGAAGTTGAGGGAAACCGCATCGGGTACCGTGTGATCGGCTCCGGAACCCCGCTGATCATGCTGACGCGCTTCCGCGGGACGCTCGACACCTGGGATCCGCTGTTCCTGAACCGCTTGGCCCTTACACATCGAGTCATCACCGTCGACTATCCTGGCGTCGGCTACTCGACGGGCACATTTCCGACGGAAATCGGCCAGGTCGCTGCTTTCGTGAACGGGTTTGCCACCCGAATCGGCGTCAGGCGCTACGCCGTGCTCGGTTGGTCTTGGGGTGGGATCATCGCCCAGACCGTTTTGCTTGCGTATCCGGAATCGGTTTCGCACGGCGTCCTCGTTGGAACTGCTCCGCCCGGTCCCGGCCAGGCGGAAATGGACCAGGCTTGGTTGGCCAGCGCCCTTAAGCCCGTTAACGACCTCAAGGATGAAGAGCTTCTGTTCTTCGAGCCGAAGTCCGATTCCAGCAGAAATGCCGCAAGGAATTCGCACGAACGGATCTACGCTCGTCCCGGTGTCACACCGAGGATACCGGCAACGGAAGCCCAATTTCAGGCGTACTTCAAATTGGCGTCGGAGTTTAAGGCAGACGTAGCCCGGCGAAGAGAACGACTCACGGAGAGTCAGGTGCCTATGCTGATATTGTGCGGAGACAACGACCCGAGCGTACCGGCCACCAATTGGTACCCATTGATCGGAAGAATCCCACGTGCGCAGATTCTCGTGTTGCCTCAGTCGGGGCACGGCCCGCAACATCAATATCCTGAACTCTCGGCTCACTACATTGGTGCATTCTTGAAAGGCTGGTAGTCATGACCGTCGGGGAAAAAGGACGAGAGCCAAACATCAACGGAGCGCTGATCCATTCAATCCCGCTGCTCGACGAGTTATTGACCGTCTACGCACGGGAACTCGGCGGAGATTTCACTGCCTATCGGAACCACACGTATCGAGTAGCCAATTTTTGCGCCGCCCTGTCGGCAAGCGGCCAGGAGCAGTTGGAACGCATCGCCGTGGCCGCCGCGTTTCACGATCTGGGGATCTGGACTGAGGGCACGTTTGACTACGTTGCACCTTCGATCGAACTTGCCCGTGCTTATTTGCTGAAAACCGGCAAAGCGGAGCAAAGCCCGGAGATCTCTGAAATGATCCTGGAGCATCACAAGATACGCGCCACGCACAGCCAGCCCGGCTGGCTGGTGGAACCGTTTCGGCGCGCCGATTGGGTTGACGTCTCCATGGGATTCTTCACGGCCGGGCTGTCGCGAAAGGTCGTCAACGACGCTTACGCCGTCTGGCCCAGCGCCGGCTTTCACAAGCATCTAATTCAGCTCTTCGCGAGGCGAATGCAAGACCACCCATTAAGTCCGCTTCCGATGATGCGTTTTTAGCGAGGGAGTATAGGAGTATGGGTGCGCGACATAAAAGTGGAGGTCAGGCGGCCGAGCGATCCTCCCAGTAGGTTTCAAAGCGACCGTTGAGGTGACAACATCTGAGGGCGATAATGGCGTTGGCGGCATTGACCGTCCAGAACATGCCGGAGCTCTTGAGTCGAGAACCGATGACGGTTTTGCATCCCGCTTCAATGACGCCGGACCCGACAAACAGATGCTGGCGGCGGAACTCGGGACAGCGCATGCGATCAGCGTTTCGCTCAAAGTATTCGGCTTCAGTGCGGATCTTGTTGAGCAGTTCGGCGTTGTTGGAGTCGATCGATCGTAGGGTCGTGACGAGCTTCTCAAGTCTTCCTTTGTCGAGCAAGCGATCTTTTTGGACTTTCATCCAGATCTTCTGTGCTGATTCGTGATTGGGATGAAGCCTGCGCGCCAAGTCCCACAGGTGTTGGCGTGCGTGATAAATATCGACGATCTGCACGCTGCCCAGAAAGTGTTGCTCGGCCAGATTCCAAATCCATTCGGCTCCATCGCCCATCACGACCTTCTTTTGAGCTTGACTCCAGCCGCGATTCCAAGCTTCCAGGTAGAGACGTTTGCCAAACTCCTGGGCGGTTTCGATGGCTCCGGTGTAGGGTAAGCGTTCGGCGAACCAGGTTATCTTAGAGAAGCTGCCCAGCGGGCAGGAGTGAGCCTCGAAGCCTGCAGAGTAGTCTTATGCTGAAGACCTGGCAGGACCGCAGCCAGATACTCCCGAACCGGCACGCCGAGCCGCCTGCAGGACTCCACCGGCGACGGAATCGCCGCCACTTTCGGACCCGCCTTCTGGCTCCCTACATGCAGCCAGTTCTTGCGGCCGATCGCCACCGGACGGACGCATCGAGTTCTCGGCCAGGTTGTTCGACAACTCAATCTCATCGTATTCGAGAAGCGATTGAGCTTCTCCCACTGGTTCAGCGTATAGCGGCACGCTTTGCCCAGCGCGCTCTGCGGCAGACTCAGTCTGACAAGATACTGGCACGCCTTCCGGATCTCCCGCACCCACGGCGTCACATGCTCCTTGCGCAACGCCATGCGTTCCGCCGCACTCAAGCCGGCCTTGCGCGTTTCTCGATCCACGACAGACAGAGCGTGTCCAGACGCACGACCATCTTCGCCCCTTCGGAGTCCTGCTCATTGACTTTCACGGCATCCACAAACTTGCGGCGCGCATGAGCTTTATCGGGTGCTCTGGATAAGGCGCACGCCAGGCGTTACATATTCAAGGCGCTGGAGTCGGACCCGCAACGGATGGGCCCGGCGTTGGCCTTGATCGCCAAGCTGTATGAGTGCGAAGAAGTGGCGGCGGAGTGGTGCGCGGCGAATGCTACCGGCTGCGGAAGAAGCTGGCGCGCCCGGTGCGCCGGCAGTTACACGGGTACTTACTGAAGATCCGGCCGGAGTTGCTGCCGAGCAGTGCGGCGTTGCAGGCGGTTCGTTATGCGCTGAATCAGTGGGAGGCGCTGACCCGCTATGTGGAGGACGGCGATCTGAGCATCGACAACGGGGCGACCCAGCGGGTGAACCGCGCCATCGCCGTGGGGCGAGGCAACTGGCTGTTCCTGGGGAGCGACACGGGCGGCAAGACGGCTGCCGTGCTGGCGACGTTTGTGGCTTCCTGCAAGCGAGCGGCGGTGAACCCACTCGTTTGGTTCAAGGATGTGCTCGGGCGGATTGGGAGCTACCCGGTGAACCGGCTCGAAGAGTTGCTGCCGCATAACTGGAAGCCGCTTTCGGCCGGAGGCTCCACCCGACGGGCACTTCGGCGGATGGGCGCGCCGTGGCGGGTGGGGATTCTCAGCCGCTTACGCAACGGTCGCCATTTTCTTGGTGCCGGGTTTAGGACCCTTAGCCGGCTGGGTGGAGCGTTGAATAACGGCGGGCCTGACGAGAGGAATCCCCTTGCCGTCAATCGCAATTACAAGCAGGGTGGACTTGGGTTCGGGGGCTTCAACCGCACGTTGCTGATAGAAGGCGTCGAAATCCACGGCAGCCTCATGGATGATGGCTTCGAGGCTGCCCTTGTGGACCTTGGGGCCTGCGATATCGAATATGCGATCGAGGGATTCCTGAAACGGCCCTTGCACAGCGGCCTTGATCAAGTGTTTCTGCAAATCGTAGGAGAAGGATCGCGCGGGGATTTGCAAAGCCTCGTCGAGCGGATGAATGCTGTGGGATCCGTCGCGGCTATAGGCAAGACGATTGATTTGGACTTCGCCCGCAAGAGTGCGGATGGAGCGGGAACGGATGCGCCGGTGGTTGAAGAGTGTGCCATTGACGGAAATGGCGGGGCCGACGTCGCCAGAACCCCTGATGTCGAGATGGGCCTGAAGGAGGCGGCGTTGTAACTCGCGGACCTCCTGGCGATTGTGATGTTCGACGGCGTGGAAAGGGAGCCGGAGGGTATCGGTGTCAGTGAGCCATTGATTTTTGATCCCGCCCCCACATCTAAGAAACCCCCAAGCGCTTGATATCAAGTCACTTGATCGTCGTCAAAGAATAGCCACACCCATTCGAGATCGTCGCAATTTTGGGGTTCAGCCCAGTCCTTTTCCCTGCAAAGTGTGCCAAATTGCTCTATCTCAAGTCTAGGGGCAGTCCAAAAGTATCGATGTTTGCTGTCCAGTGCCTGGGGTCCACCTCACTCACCGTCTGCGGCGTTTGTTCGGCCGGTCAGTCCTCAACTATAAAAAGAGTGTGACCATCGCCTATGATTAATCGTTAGTGAGGCCCTTCTCCATGTATCAAGGCCAGACCCCTACACTCCTCCTGGCAGCCGCGAGCCTCGGTGGATGTCTCAGCGCGCAATCGTTTGAAGTGGACGGAACGATACGTGCGAAGGGCGGGCGCGGAATTGCTGCTGCACGCATCACCCCCGATTGTACGAAAGAGATCGCGACAACAGATGAACGGGGCAAATTTCGATTGCTAGGCCTAGTTGTTGGGTGTACGGTCCTCGTTCAAGCAGACTCATTTGAATCTGTGTCCCACGTAATCAGCACCGAAGTGCGGTCGATCGATATCGAGTTGAATGTGAATCGTCTTCAACAAACCGTAACAGTGATGGACTCGAGCCCACTTGCTGCGAGCAGTCCGGAGATCTCCACGACGGTCGATTCCCGAACGCTAGCAGAATTGCCGAGTGCCATACGTGATATCAATCGATTCGCCATGCTTGCCCCCCAAGTCCGCAATACGGGCTCCCTGGGTACCGACGGCGTGTACGGCACGCGCCTCACCGTTAATGGGCAACTCTTCCGGTTCACGCATTACCGAGTGGATGGATTATCGAACTACGAACCAGCGCTTGGGAACGGTCCACAGCAGGTTCTGCCGATAGCAGCCGTTGCAGAGTATAAGGTGCTGGTGAATCAATACAGCTCCGAGTTTGGTCGCTCTGGCGCAGGTATCATAACAGCGGTGACCCGAACTGGGGGAGACCGGTTTCATGGCGAAGGATTCTACTTCCTCCGCCCGAGCGGAATCCAAGCTTCCCCACCGGTGTCGATCCTTCACATTCCGAACGAACGACATATGTGGGGCGGTAGTGCGGGTGGCCCACTGGGGCAAACATCTCATGTCTTTGCCAGTCTGGAAGGGAATCAGCAAACCCGCGGGGCCTACATTCAATCGCCAACACCATCTTTCTATTCAGGTCACCAGAATCAATGGTTCGGTTTACTCAACGCAGACCGGCAATGGACGGAGAAGCAATCTCTATATCTGCGCCTGAATGCTCACTCCACGGTGGGCGACAATGCAAATGATGCGGTAGGCGGATTCAATCAGCCCTCCACTGCTCGTCGTGACTCCGGTCAAAACATTGGAATGCAGTTCACTCATAGGTACCTCATCAGCCCCAGCGTTTTGAATGAAGTTCGGGCAGGGACGTCCAAAACTATACCGTTGTCTTACTATGCACTATTTCCGCAAACGCAAATTGTACGCCCGGCTTACTCCACGAGTGGTCTATCCGATTACTTTGACACCCGTAGTTTTACTTGGCAGACCAACGAGCTATTGACCTGGCAGCGCAACAGGCATCAAGTTCGTTTGGGCGGCGATTTCATTCGCAACAAGATCCGCGATCTCTCCCTCTCTAAGTTTGGCAGCTACCTCATGTCCGCAGGCCCGCCGCAAGAGGGTGAGACCCCGATCCAGTTCACACAAACGTTCGGTGCGGCCGCTGTTCGCTATGGCGACACTCTGGCCAGCGCATTTATCCAAAATGATTGGCGTCCCTCGGCCGCCGTCACGCTGAACCTCGGTCTTCGCTATGACTTTCAATCCACGAGCGCCGACAGGAATAATCTTTCGCCCCGTTTTGGATTTGCATGGGATCTATTTGCAAGTGGGCGCACGATCCTTCGAGGCGGGGCGGGACTTTATTACGATCAAATCTTTATCCAGATGGTTCGTAGCGCACTCCAGCAAGGTCCGGCTTCCCCCCAGGTGACCTATACGTTGTCCAATGGCGGCGCCGGCTTCCCTGCATTCCCGAACTCGCTGCCGGGACCGCCTAGCGGCGCCGCGGACCGCCGGGACGTAACAGTCTATCCAGACCGACGGCTGAATCCGTATACGGGTCAGTTCACAGTTGGCATCCAACAGATCTTCGGCAAAGACTGGGTTCTGACTGCCAATGCGGCACACAATCTCAGCAGGAAGCAAATTCGCTCGAATGATTTGAATGCACCCACTCGGTTTGTTCGTTCTGCCCCAGGCCAGAGGCGGAGTTCGGCCGTGGCGGATGCAACGAGACCGGTCACTATATACTCCGGCGTTCCAGTTCGCCTGGTGAGTGCTTTCGAGAACTCGGGAAGTAGTCGCTATTCGTCTTTTGACGTTCAGTTAGTAAAACGATTCAAGAGCCATTTTCAGTTGATGGCCCATTATCTATACGGTTCGTCCGTTACCTACGTATACTTCACGGGCGGTCCAAACACTGGGTCTCCTTCTGATTGGGGCAATCCCTCGCGGGATGAGCGTGGACCGAGTGACTACTTCCAACGCCATCGATTCACGGCACAAGGGATTGTTGAGCTGCCCTGGAACTGGCAACTGTCCGGCTTTGTCATCGCCGCTTCCGGTTTGCCAGTGAATCCGCTAACAGGAGTAGATAACAATGGCGATGGGCTACTCTCAGATCGGCCAGTCGGCTTGGGCCGGAACAGCTTTTACGCTCCTCATCAAAACACGCTGGACATCTCATTGATGAAGCGGTTCGCCATCCGTAAGAAGGTCAAGCTGGAGTTGCGCTTCGAGGGCACCAACCTGCTGAACCGTGCGAATTTTCTTAGAATGAATGCCACTTATGGAGACGGCAGCAAACCGCTCGCTTCCTTCCTGCAACCGGTAGCGGGTCTAGCGAGCTCCGACCCCGCCCGCCAACTCCAGATCGGAGCACGCGTTACCTTCTAGCAAAGTATTTGGCCTAGTCCTTGAAGCGTCACGCTCCGACGCCTTGCGGACTCCCGCCGTTTAAGTGCTTCGGTGATTTCGGTGGATCGCAGCAGTTGATTCGGAGAGAAACCAATGCCGGCCCTCAGCCTGGTCGATCCAAACTTCAATGAGACCTGCGGTCGCTACGTCACGATGCCGGTCACAGACCTCGTGAGTCGTGCGCAAGAAGCCCGCGAAGTGTTCATTGTCTTTCCGCAGTTCGTTCAGCATTTCCTCGGCTGATAGTCCGACTCCCTGGCAGTCCTCCAAACGTTGATGCTTCGTGATATCCGCAATTGAATGCACTGTAGAACCACCGAGTTTTCGTGCACGCTCAGCGATCTCATCGGCAATCCCGAGGATCTGGCCCGCTTGGTCGTCAAGAAGCATGTGGTACTCCCTGAAGTGCGGGCCCGTAACATGCCAGTGGAATGCCTTCGTCTTCACATACAAAGCAAAGGTGTCCGCAAGCAGCTTCCGCAACTCGATTTCTATCTCTGCTACCGCAGCCCTGTTCAGCCCATGGCTGAGTGCCTGATTGGTAGTTGGTCCTGCTGAAAGAGTGGTTGATTTCATAAGTATTTCGTTTCTCGACTCTTGGGGCTGGACAGAGGCTCTGCCTCAGTCGATGACTCGCATTTTGTGGCCCTTGTTAAGTCCGTAAGTCCAGAAAGGTGCCGCGGGCTTACGGACGGCCAACGCATTGCTTGGAGATTCCCGCGGCATCCTGTGCTACTTCCGCCTTACTGGAGCGGCGGCGGCGAATTCCTCACGTGTTTTGGGGTTACCCTCGATTGCCTCAAAAGCCAGCTTGGACCTTTCGAGCGCGCCCATCAACGTTGGCGGCCCTGCGAATGGCTTTCCGCCCATGTGCCAACCATCTTTGTGAAGTTCGTCGATTAGCACCCAAACGACCTCCCGGAAGGCTTCTGATCCTTCGAACTCAACCATCACATCGGAGAGCTTGGCTGCCATTGCATGCTTCTGCTCCTCCGTAAAAACTCCCTCTACCAGTGTTACCCGTACAAGCGGCATGTCCTTCTCCTTTTTTGTCGTCTCCAAGGCTGCGCCGTAACCGGTGATCTTGCGCGATTCCCGATTCCCGGTATGGTTTTGATTTCACGTTTGGCATGAGTGCTGATCAAAAGTGCTCTCCGGTCAGTTCCTCGCTCTTTTGCCAGAGAGCCTCCGCGGCTTTCGGATCCATGGCGTAAGCGCGGACGCCCTCACTATTGACGCTGATCGGCTGATCGTCCGGGACGATGCGGCTGACGTGACAGTTTTCGCAATAGTGACCGCCAACCTCTCCGGGGGAGGCGACCACAGCCGCCCAGATGGAGGTGGCGGCTCCCTGCGCAACCGTCTTGTAGATGAATGGCTCTTTTCCCTCCGAGGCAAGGTTCAGGTTGATTTGGTTCACCCGCGCCTGGACCTGAAGCGGGTCCAGATTTCGGTCCAGTTCGGTCCTGACGCCGCCGGGATGAACAGCGCACGCTCTTAAACCGACACTTCGATATCGGAGATCGAAGGCCACGGCAAAAAGTATGTTTGCTGTTTTCGAACGGCCGTAGGCCACGAACGGGTCGTAAGGTGCCCGTTCGAAATTCGGGTCCGCCAGATCAACATTCGAAAAGCGATGCCCCGCTGAGGATACGTTCACCAGCCGGCCGGGCGACCGCAGCAAAGGTCTCAGCCTATTCACGAGTACGAAGTGACCTAGGTGATTCGTGCCGAACTGTGTCTCGAAGCCATCGGCCGTGCGTCCGAACGGCGTGGCCATTACACCTGCGTTTGCAATGATCACATCGAGTGGAGCACCGCGTTCGACGAGCCGGTCGGAACCCGTGCGCACGCTGGTCAGATTTGCCAAGTCCAGCTCTATGACCTCAAGAGTTCCTGCTTCTCGCCTTGTGGCTATTCGCGACGACGCGATGGCGGCTTCGGCCTTCGGCACGTTTCGGGCTGTGCCGATGACGTGGGCACCGTGAGAGGCAAGAACGATCGCAGTCTCCAAGCCGAGACCCGCTGAGATTCCCGTGACGAGTACTCGCTTGCTGCGAATATCGACAGTCTCAAGAAGCTCATCTGTCGTTGTGCTGGCATCAAAAATGGTCTTCATTCCGGTGGCTCCAGAGGGCGTCGCTCCGGGCGTCAGCTCCACTCCGTGATCTGAACGAAGCCTTCCTGGACCAGTTGCGAAATCCGGGACATCGCGTCAGTATTCACTTTGATCCCGGGGAGCATATCTTCATTGCCCCAACGATGCACCGTTGCCGTTGCACCACACAGTTCAATCTCGACACCGCGCTCCATCAGGTCGCTGAGGAGCCCCTTGTAGGGGTTACCGGTGGCGATCATGCGTTCCGCATTGTAGGCTGCATCGTGCAATGCCACGTGCCCGGCGTTGGTGTGGAAGACTGCAATGACTCGGCTGGTTGCCCGCCACTGAGCGATGTCGGCGGTGATGAGTTGAAGGTGAAACATACACGCCGGCAAGTCGCCTTCGAACGCCAAAGTGGCCACGCTGAAGGCCACCTTCACGTCCCGTAGGACCACCGGAATATCGATCTTGAGAGGTTTTTCGACAGACTGCATGATAAAGAAGCCTTTCCAAAATGGGTTGAGAGAAATTTGTGGAATGGCGGCACGCCAAGATTTGCTCTGCCGCCTCAGAAGGGCGATCCTTGACGCTGCTGGATCGCCCAAGCACTTCGGGCCATTCCCAGAGCTAGGCCGCCGCAGCTACCTCAGAAGTGAAAAAGCCGAGAAGGGACTCATTGACGTGATCCTTCATCGTCGAGCAAAGACCGTGCGGGGCCCCTGCGACTACCTGCAGCGTGGCATTTCGGACAATCTTCGCAGCGAGCATCGCCGAGTCGGCGATCGGCACGATCTGATCGTCGTCTCCATGAATGAACAACGTCGGTACGTCGAACCTCTTCAGATCTTCGGTCAGATCCGTCTCGGAGAATGCTTTGATGCAGTCGAATACGGCCTTGTGTCCCGCCATCATGCCTTGCAGCCAGAAGCTGTCGCGAAGGCCTTGCGATACGCTGGCGTTCGGCCGGTTCGCTCCGTAAAACGGCACCGAGAGGTCTTTGAAAAACTGCGAGCGGTCTTTGAGGACGCCGGTTCGTATGTCGTCGAAGGTTTCGATGGGAAGTCCACCGGGATTGGACCCTGTTTTCAGCATCAGCGGCGGAATTGCTCCGATGAGTACCGCCTTCGCGACACGGCCCGTCCCGTGCCGCCCAATGTATCGGGCGACTTCACCCCCTCCTGTTGAGTGACCGACATGAATCACATCGCGCAGGTCGAGCTGCGTAACGAGCGATGCGACGTCGTCTGCGTAAGTATCCATGTCGTTGCCGTCCCACGGCTGATCCGAACGACCGTGACCACGGCGATCATGGGCGATGCACCGGAAACCGCGGGAGGCGAGAAAAAGCATCTGATCCTCCCAGGCGTCCGCGGTGAGCGGCCAACCATGGCTAAAGACCACGGGCTGTCCCATTCCCCAGTCCTTGTAATAAATTCGCGTTCCATCTTTGGCGTGAATGTGTGGCATATATTCTCCTGGTTCAACTTTCGATTGTTCTTAAACACCCACATAAACCAGCTCGGTGAACATCGCTGGCGTAATGAGAAACTGTCCCCATTTGGCGTCGTAGGATGAGGTTGGCTTGGCCGCAAGCGTCTCGTTGAGCGACCTGCCCTCGCGTTTGAGCTTGGCCACGTTCTCGCGAATGCCTACGAGCATGTCGCGAAACTCGACCAGGTCTTGCTTGTGGCCGGGTTCGCCGTGTCCGGGGATCACCAGAATGTCCCGGTTCAACATCGCGATATTCGCCTCGGCTGCACGGATCGTGCCGTCAATGCTTCCGCCCGTCGAGTAGTCGATGAAGGGATAGACCCCGTTCCACCAGGTATCGCCGACATGGAGAATGTCAGCCTCCACGAAGTGCACGTGGATATCGCTATCCGTGTGAGCGGGAGTGTAGTACTTCATTCGGACTTCGGACGAGTTCACCTGCAGCTTGCGCTCAGAGGAGAACACCTTTGTGGGCAGCGCCGAAGCTGGTGACGCAGCGAAGGTATACTCCCAAGCATCTACGCGCGTTTCAACAGCAAGATGTTTCCTTGTGTTCTCATGGGCGATGATCGTTGCGCCGGCTTCATGAAGCCATTCATTGCCATCCGTGTGATCCGTGTGCCAGTGAGTATTGATCAGCAATTTGATCGGCCGACCATCGATTCCGTCCAGAGCCGCCTTGATTCCAGTCTTTGAGACGCGAAAGCCGGCATCCACGATCAACTTGCCGTCTTGTCCACTGAGGACTGCGATATTTCCGCCGGAACCTTCAACGAGCGAGATGTTGCGTTGCAGAAGGCGGGATGTGATTTTGGCTTTTGCCGACTCCTCGATCATCATTGGAACGATGCGTGGATTGCCGGCTTCAAGGAGACGGGGAGCGATGAGACCGAATCCAGCCGCGATGCTTGCGCTCTGGAACCATTCTCTGCGGGTGAAGTTGTTTCGATACATGATGTCCTTTCAGGTGCTTTACGTTGAGCTGTGACCTAATAGGATGCACTTGCTCCGCCAAAGCGCGCCGATGAGGCCCCATGCCGAGAACTCATTCATTTTGCGAGTAGTTATCGTGCTCGGAATAGCCGGAAACAGTTTTGTATCGAGACAATCGGAGTCGAACATTCGTCGCGGATGTCGGAGGTCTGTCTAGCGAAAGCGCAGCACCGAAGATTGCGCCTCAAGCGCTTCCACCCTTAACCCCAAGAAGTGAAGGCAAAGCCGCACATTGGGCCGATTGGGCATAGAAGTGCGATGTCAAACCTCTGTAGTAACCAATCTGTCAGAGGTAAGAAATGCCAACACTCCTACATATAGACTCCAGTCCGTCACCGTTCTCAGTAAGTCGGGAATTGACTGCTGAATTCGTCCGGGTCTGGAAAAGCGCCCATCCGAATGGACGCGTGATGCACCGCGATTTGGCGGCGGATCCGCCGGCGCGCGTCGACGCCAAATGGATCGTAGCGTCGGCCGTCGCGGTGGCCATGCGTTCCCAAGAACAGCAAGCGGCGCTTGCGTGGTCCCACGTCCTAATCGGCGAACTAGAGGAAGCGGACGAATATGTTCTGGGCGTTGCGATGCACAACTTCAGTATACCGTCTGTCCTCAAGTTGTGGATTGACCAGGTTGTGCTCAGGGGCAGAACCTTTAAGTACAGCGAAGCGGGACCTGAGGGGCTCCTCAAGGGCAAGAAGGCAACAATCGTGGTGGCGAGTGGTGGAATCTATGAGCCGAAGTCCCCGGCAGCCGCGCTGAACTACGTGGAGCCGTACCTGACGGCCATTCTTTCTTTCATCGGGGTTCGTTGCCTTCGCTTTATCAGAGCTGGCGGAGCCGCGGCGCTTGCAACCGGAACCGTGGATCGCTCCACGTTCCTAGAGCCGTTCTTGGGGGAGGTTCGGACCGCAGCCAGTGAAAACGATCCCACCGCTGACGAACTTCTTCGACTCGGTGACGAAGGCCCGGCACAGTAGTCTTCGGGAAATCGAAATTTGCCCGCAATTATGGGACTTTTGTCATTCACGCCTGGACCCGCAATTGCACCACTATCAACCGAGCGGCTTACCCGGCTTGAACACAACGAACGTTCAGACTAGTCTCGGGCTGCCGCCTAAACCATCTCAAGGAGATCACCATGAAAAAGATCCGCGTAGGCATCATTGGCGCAAACCCCGAAAGGAGTTGGGCCGCGTTGGCACACATTCCCGCCCTCCGTGCGCTGCCTCAGTATGAGGTCGTCGCTTTATCCACGAGCCGTCCGGAATCGGCGACGGCGGCGGAAAGGGCTTACGGTATTCCGTCCTATGGCAATGCTGCGGATCTTCTGCATCATCCGGGCGTCGAATTAGTTGTCGTGAGCGTCAAGGTGCCCAATCATCACGAACTCGTGTCGGCCGCTTTAGACGCTGGAAAGATGGTCTATTGTGAGTGGCCGCTCGCGGTGAATGTGGATCAGGCGAGCGTACTTGAAGCGAAGGCCCGCAAGCTGGGGATACGCACGATAGTCGGACTTCAGGGTCGATTCGCGCCGGCGGTGCAGCATGCTCGCCGCCTGGTAAATGACGGTTATATCGGGGACATTCTTTCGACGACCCTGGTAGGCTCCGGCATGGCTTGGGGCGGGGTAACTTCGAGCCAAGGGGCATATCTCTTTGACGAGGCGAATGGCGCGACCACATTGAGCGTTCCCTTGATGCATGCGTTGGACACTCTTACCCACGTAGTAGGAGAGTTCGAAATGGTCCAATCTCTGGCTGCCATTCGGCGACCCTTCGTCCAGGTGACGGATACCGGATCTCAGGTGGCAGTTACGGCTCCAGACCAAGTCAGTGTGTGCGGACAGCTCCTCAACGGAGCGCTCGCTTCGATCTATTACCGCGGAGGACTTTCGCGAGCTGGGGACCTGTACTGGCAGATTAACGGGAGCCAGGGAGATCTGGCTTTTTCTGCGAACATGGGAAACATTCAAACGGCCGACTTGCATCTGTTGGGCGGTCGCAACGAAGAACAATCGGTTGCACCGATCCCCGTACCCGATGACATGGAAGGCCGCGCGCCAGGTAGCTTTGCCGGCAATGTCTGCCGACTTTATTCACAGTTCGCCTCCGATCTGGAGCACGGGACAAAGGTTGCTCCAGACTTCGGCTACGCACTAGCACGCCATCGTCTTCTGGACGCGATCAGCCTCGCACGCCAGAGACCGTTCGTATCCGTACGCGGCTTGGAGCTTGTCTAGTAGACTTGCGCCGATTTCCCGGTAACGGTGCTACGATGATCGGATTGCTGCCCGAGGGGCATGAACTCGTGCCTGAGCCTATCAGTGTGCTTTGCGTTGACGACCATCCCATTGTTCGCGAGGGGATCGTTTCTCTATTGGGCAGTGATCCCGAGATACGCATCGCTGGAGAAGCTGAGACGGCCGCGCAGGCCGTCACAGCTTTCCAACTCCACGTGCCCGACGTCACGGTCATGGACTTGCGTTTGCCCGACGGCGATGGCGTGGATGTGATTCGAACGATTCGTAAATCGTTCCCCAAAGCCCGCTTCGTCGTTCTTACCTCGGCGGAGGGTGACATCGACATTCGTCGAGCTTTGGAGGCCGGTGCTCAGGCTTATCTGATCAAGGGCTTGGTGCGAAAAGAACTGCGGCAAGTGATCAAGTCCGTGCATGCTGGCGAGCACTGCATTCCCGCACCAGTGGCCGAAAAGGTTAGCTCACATCTGGGAGCCGAGGGCCTTACCCCGCGAGAACTTGAAGTCTTGCAGCTTGTCGCCGAAGGTCTACGGAACAAGGAAGTCGCCTTTCGCCTGTCAATCGCCGAGGACACGGTGAAAATGCATATGCGGAGCCTTTCCCAAAAACTTGGCGTCAACGACCGCACCCATGCCGTCATGGTCGCTGTGCGCCGTGGCTTCATCCGCGTCTGATACACCCATTCGTGTGGGTTCTTTCCCTCACTACTTGGCAATAGCTCGTTTCGTTCTCAGGTCGTATTCTACTCTTGTGGCTTGGACAGAACTTTCCGAATGGTTTCATAGGTGTAGGCCTTTTACTCCTTCGCGCCATAGCGGCGTTCTTACTGGCCAGAGCAGGTTACGGCCTGAGCAGTAGGCCCGAAACTTCGTCTATGTTCGACGCATTTTCCATGCTGGGCATTACCTTGTCCGTATCCAGTCTTCTAATTGCAGTAGGAGCTTTTGCCGTGCCAGTTGCGGTTGCAGCCGGCATAGCGCTATTGGGATGCATCGCTGCAGCTCATTCCTGCTATTGCACACCGATCGTCTTAACCACAGGCATCACATTCGTTGTTGGACTCTTGGGGCCAGGCGCCTATTCAATTGACGCTCAGCTCTTCGGATGGAAGCGATTAGAAATCGGCAGACGCCGGGATGGATAAGTCTTTATGAGTACATGCATTTCCGCAATCGAGATGGTCGGGCGCAGCCGCCCTCTCCACGAAGTCCTCCAGCAAGTAAACGTCGTCGCCGCCGCGGATACGACAGTACTAATCCTGGGTGAAACCGGAACGGGAAAGGAATTGGTTGCAACCGCCGTTCACGATGCAAGCCCTCGCAGGCAGAATCGACTCGTAAAGGTCAATTGCGCGGCCATTCCAGCTGGGCTCTTAGAAAGTGAGTTGTTAGGGCATGAGCGAGGCGCATTCACCGGCGCGGTCGTGCAGCGTATTGGAAGGTTCGAGGCCGCCCACGGCGGAACCCTGTTCCTCGACGAGATTGGCGATATTCCCCTGGATCTCCAGGCGAAACTGCTACGGATCATTCAGGAGAAACAGTTCGAGCGTTTGGGAAGCGGGAAGACGATCAAGGTGAATGTCCGCATCGTCGCGGCGACCCATCGGAACCTGCGGCAAATGGTCAATGAAGGCAGCTTCCGGGCAGATCTTTTTTACCGGCTGCACGTATTTCCGATTCGCGTTCCTGCTTTGAGAGATCGCCCTGAGGACATCCCTCATTTGGTGAAGCACTTCGTCTCGCTCTTCGCCCGGCAGATGGATAAGCATATCGAGACCATATCCGAGTCCGTAATGCAACATCTTTGCCGTTATTCCTGGCCTGGCAACATTCGTGAACTTCAGAATTTTGTCGAGCGTTCTGTTATCCTGTCCGGCGGTCCCGTGTTGGAAGCTCCCGTTTGGCAACTGGGAGATGAGGCACCGGCGTTTGAACCAGCGCCAAGGACTCTGCTGGAGGTGGAGCGAGATTGTATACGTCGCACCCTCCAGGAGGTTGGCTGGAGAGTAGGCGGGGCTGATGGCGCAGCCGCCAGGCTCGGTGTCCCCCGGACCACTCTTTTGTACCGGATTCGACGCCTCGGCATCGTGCCTCCTGTCGTTGAGGCAAAGCAACTCCATAGCCAGATCGCTTAAAATTAAAGGCTAAATCGTCAATACTACGTGATTCCCCAGTGTTTCTTCCGCAAACCTTCATAGCGTTTCCAGCACGTATAGGGTGCCTCTTGGCACTCTGGACTTGGGCTACAGTTTGCGTGCCGACCGTAATGGCGCTCAGCCCAGATCGAGCGATCTCCCAGTATGTTCATACCTCCTGGACTGCGGACGCAGGCCTTCAGGCTGTACGCCGACTGAAGCAGACACCGGATGGATACTTGTGGCTCGGAACGCGCGGGGGGTTGGTGCGATTTGACGGAGTCCGCTTCACCACCTTCCGGGCTGGATCGGATGGACTTGAGAGCAGCACGATTCAAGATCTCCAGGTCGATTCAGATGGATCGCTCTGGGTGGCAACCCTGGGGGGCGGCATTTCTCACTTGGTGCGTGGCCATTTTCGTACTTTCACGACCAAAGATGGGCTTCCGTCGGATGACATCATGGCTCTATACCGGACCCAAGACGGTCGATTGTGGATCGGGACTCGCGAGGGGAAGATTGCACGGTTGACCGAGGACGGCATCGAAACGCTGCCCATCAAGCTGCCCCCAATTCCAGTAAACTCATTTTTCGAAAAGGACGGAGACGTCTGGTTTTCTACATTCGGTGCCGGCGTGTACAGGATTCGTGGCGACAAGCTGGAAAACTTCACTATGGAGAATGGTCTCGCCCACAACCGATTGACCGGCCTTTGCCAGGACCACGACGGTAAGCTTTGGGCAACTGGAGTCAAAGGCGTTTCCTACTGGAATGGATCCGGTTTTGTTGTCGACGAGCTGATCAATCGCGAGGTGATCTACGCAATCGGCTGCATGGTGGATCGAGACAAAAACATGTGGATCTCCGCCTCGACGGGGCTCTACCGCGTTTCAAATGGGCACCTTGCCAAGATGGACCAAAAGTTAGGACTCAGCGCGGACTTCACTTCGGATGCGATGGAGGACCGTGAGGGAAATCTCTGGGCGGCGACCCGCGGAGGGTTGGATCGACTCAGGGACGCGCCAATCAGAATCTTTACGGAGCGTGAAGGAGCCGTCAAGAATCCGGGTCCGATTCTTCGCGGGGAAGGTGGATCGATTTGGACAGCTTCGTCCGAGGGAGTAACCCGAATAGTCGGAGGTCGGGCGACAACTTGGCCAACTCGAATTCCAGGAAAGCCAATGCCATTGACCATGTTAGCAATGGGTGGGGAGCGGCTTTTCATTGGCAGTGACAACGGCGGCTATCTATGGACCCCGAATCGAACCACGCCGGTTCCCGCCCTCGCATCGCTACAGGTCAGTTGCGCACTGCGTAGCCGGGACGGTTCCATCTTCCTCGCAACCAGGAACCGCGGGCTTTTTCGTTGGAACGGGCCGCAACTTAGGTTCACGGGCTTGCGGGACAACTCGATTGCGACGCTTGCGGAGGACAACGATGGGGTGCTGTGGGCTGGCGCTAACACGGGCGGAGGACTCTACCGGCTCAAGGGAGACCAGATTGATAACTTTGGCAGAGATCAGGGACTGCGTTCGCCCAACGTTTATTCACTTTTGATCACCGACGACGGGCGTCTCTGGATTGGCTCCGTGGGGGGATTAAGCTGGTTCCACCGCGGTGTGCTTCACACAGTTGGCTCTCAGGCTGGTTTGCCATCGGATCAAGTTTTCGCTTTGGCAGAAGATGCCAATGAGCGTCTGTGGATGGTTGGTTATGGCGGAATTTTCTCGATCGAACGGCAGAGCTTGGATGCCTACGCGGAGGGAAAGGTATCCCGATTGAATCCGACGATCCATGGAAGGTCGGACGGCGTGCGCATCATCGCCATGGTGACTCGCGGCTACCCGCATTCTCTGCGTACAGATAATGGAGATCTTTACTTCCCAAGCGCAACGGGCCTGGTGGAGGTTGAACCTCCCCCACCAGGACGGGCGCGAGGCAATGCCTTTCCAGTACTGATCGAGCAAGTAAGCGTTGACGGCGCGACTCAGGCTTCCGAAGATTCCTTACGTATCTCGCCCGGTGCCCGATCTCTAGCCATTGAATACAGCGCCCTCAATTTTGCAAGTCCGGAAGCGTTGCACTTTCGCTACAAACTTGAGCCCGTCGATTCAGACTGGGTGAACGTTGGCACACGCCGCACCGCATACTACAACGATTTGCGCCCTGGCGAATACGTATTTCGAGTATCCGCGAGTTCGAGCGAGGGCCACTGGCACGACTCACCGACTCTTCGAATTCGGCAGTTGCCCTTTTTCTATCAGACATGGTGGTTCGCGGCAGCGATGTTTGCAGTGGTCGGATCTGCGGCCTGGACGCTTTATAACCTGAAGGTCCAAAATGCGTTAAGCAAAATTCGAGTCCGTTCTGAGGAGCGCGCATTGGAGCGCATCAGGATTGCCCAAGAATTGCACGACACCGTCGTCCAAGCGATTTCTGGATCAACAATGATTGTCGAAAATGCGACCGAAAAGGTGCCGGATTCAATGCCGGTTGTGAAGGGCTCACTGCTTCGTGCGTTGGACCAACTGGACTTGGCGCTCTCCCAGTCGCGAACCGCGCTTGCGGGCCTTCGAGACACGGTTAGTGATGTGAATGATCTGCCTCGGGCCCTTGCAGCGATACAAGCGCAACATCGCAGTTCTGCGGAAGTTTCTCTGAGCGTTACCGGCGAAAGCGATGCCCTGGATCCATTGGTCCGATACGAGGTATTTCGCATCGCTTCGGAAGCGATCGCCAATGCGATGCAGCATTCCGATGCGAGATCGATTCAAGTCGACATTTCGTATGTGGATGGACTGCGGTTGACTGTTCGAGATGATGGTCGAGGAGTCGAGGAAGATCTCCTGGTTCAAGGGCGAAAGGGGCACTTTGGGATTCGCGGCATGAAAGAACGAGCCAAGCAAATCGGGGCCTCGCTCGACCTCTTTAGTCGCCCGGGTCATGGGACTGAGGTTCGTCTGGCCGTTCCAGCCGAAATTGCGTTTCCAGCCAAGGCCTCTTCCGGCGGCCGCTTTAAGAAACTCATCGCTTTTCTCAAGCGATCCAGAATGAGGTAAGTAAGTCATGCACCGATCTATGCGGGCATATTTAGTCGAGACTGCAAACGGCCCGTTTCAGCGCGTGGAACTTCCGATTCCGGCTCCGGATTTCGGACAGGTGCTGGTGCGGGTAAAGGCAAGCGGCGTCAACCCGCTCGACACGAAAATTCGCGCAGGTAAAGCGCCCCATGCCAAGCAGCCCTTACCCGCAGTGTTGGGGCTGGATATGGCAGGCACAGTCGAAGCAATTGGACCGGGACCAACCCAATTGCGCCCCGGTGACGAAGTTTATGGCATGGTTGGAGGAGTTGGCGGAATACCTGGTACGTTGGCTGAGTTCGTGGTTGCCGATGCCGACTTGCTTGCGATAAAGCCCAAATCTCTATCGATGCGGCAAGCCGCGGCCCTACCGCTGGTAACGATCACTGCTTGGGAAGGATTGGTTGACCGCGCTCGCGTGAGGGAGGGACAACTCGTGTTGGTGCATGCTGGTGCGGGAGGCGTGGGTCACGTCGCAGTTCAGCTGGCGAAGGCCTTTGGAGCGAAAGTCTTTGCAACGGTCTCATCCGAGAAGCAATTGATTGTCAGCGGATTCGACGCTAAGTCCATCGACTACAAGACAACGCCCGTCAAAGAATATGTTCAGCATCATACGCAAGGAGTGGGCTTCGATATCGTCTATGATACTGTCGGCGGAGCGACGATAGACGAATCGTTCGCAGCCGTCAAAAAATATACCGGCCACGTGGTCAGTTGCCTGGGATGGAGCACCCACTCACTAGCGCCGTTATCCTTTCGTGGCGCCACGTACTCCGGGGTTTTCACTTTGCTACCGCTGTTGACTGGCACCGATCGGGGTCATCACGGCCACATCCTTGAGGAGGCGGCCAACCTCGCGGGCGAAGGAAAACTAGTTCCCTTGCTAAATCAGCGGCGGTTCGGTTGGGATGAGGTTAATGATGCCTATGCTGCCGTTCAAGCGGGAGAAATTGGCAAGGTCGTCATCGATCTGGCCGGCTGAGTATTCGACCCGCACACTGCGGCTGACAGACGGCCTCAAGCGCACACCGTTTGGATCACCTCCAAATTGTGAGGACTGTCGCGCAAATCGGCCAAGCCTCACAAAACGATGTGAGCCTTCCGCAAGACATTCCACTATCCGCTACTGAATGCGTGATCAAGGCCTACGAAGCGCAATCGCCCCTTCCTCCACTCCGCGATGGAACACCGCCCAATTCATTCCAGAATCGACCAACCCGGTGACCTTTCCGCCAGCGTGCATAGCCGGTAAGGATTATCCCGGTAGTTGCAAGGGAGCCACCACGCCCATCAGCCTTGACATCCAGGGCATGGCCCAGTAGGGCCACCATGAAATCGAACGGATTGACCTGGTTCAGGGCGCACATGTGAATCAAGCTCACGAACAGGTCGCCAACGTCCGCTTCGCGCAGCGTCTTGTAGAATAAAGTGTTTTTTTCTTTCTGCTATAGAAAGATTTCGATAGCAGAAACAATGCGCTGTTCTATCGCACCCTGCACGGCTCTGAAGTGGGCGATCTCTTCATGAGCCTGATCCACACTTGCGAGCTGAATGAAGCAAAACCCTTCGAGTACCTCGCCGAATTGCGGCCGCACGCGCGCGCACTGGCTGCCAATCCTTCAGAGTAGATGCCTTGGAACTACCGCCAGACGCTGGCCCGACTGGCTCCAGCAGCAGCCGCGTAATAGGAATCCTGCCTGGCCGGAAAGGATAGGTTGGGGCCAGTTCCGGTTATACTGCCCAAGTGCCCGCCAAACCGAAGGTCGCGCCGTCGAAAAAGAGGCAGGTCTTTGGCCAGGCACGCAAACCAGTGAAAATGTTGCGGGTGGGGATCTACGCCCGCGTCTCCACGCTGGACCAGCAGACGCTGCCGATGCAGATACGCGCGTGCGCGAGTATGCTGCCCGGCTGCGAGTGGACGGTGGTCAGGCAGGTGAAAGAGGCGGGCTCCGGTGCGGCGGCGCGGCCACTCCGCGGGTCAGTCATGGAAGCCGCTCGTCGGCGTGACATTGATGTGGTGCTGTGTGGCGGCTGGACCGATGGGGCCGATCGGTGGCCGACCCTGGTTACGTCGTTGCAGGAACTGACGGAGTTGGGCGTCGGCCTCGTGTCAATTGCCGAGGCCATCGATCTGACTACGCCGACGGGCCGCGAGATGGCAGGAATGCTCGCCGTTTTCGTGCAAGTCGAACGCGAGATGATGCGCGAGCGAGTGCGGGCTGGGTTGGATCATGCTCGGCAGCAGGGCATGCGCCTCGGTCGCCCGCCATCGGCGGCTCACCAAGCGGCTGATGTCCGCACGATCTACCAAGGTCTCAGCAAGTCTGAGATCGCCCGCCGACTCGACATCGGCCGCACCTCAGTGCGCCGGTTGCTATGGCATATTCCCGATAGAAATACCCGCGAACGAAAGTAGTGGGGGCATATTCCTCAAAGAGATATGCCCCCTGTTAACGATCATCAGAAAACGTATTTTTCTGAGCATCAGGCCGACAACCTGCGGAACTTCAGCCGGAGGTGGTCGAGATAGCCAGCGGGTAGCGGCTGGAGTTTGAGTTCCTCAATGACGGGCAGGAAATAGGCGAGTGAACGGATCTTGGTCAGCGGCGGCAGACTGGGGTCGCGACTGAGGCGACGCAGGGTGCCCAACAACACCGCCGACTCGATGAGCGTGAGCGGGACAGCGTCGGTAAACAGCTTCCGTGCGAGCGATTGGTCGGCGGGGCTGGGACGCAAGGGGGTGTCGGGCAGGTCGGCGTAGAGGGCGAGCAGCGCCGCGATGTATTCGGCCTCGCTCATCTCTTCTTCCTTCGCGCGGCGGATTCCTGTTCGCTTTCCCGGACGCGATAGCTGTTGCCTTCGACGAGCGTGACGTCGGCGTGATGCAGCAACCGGTCGAGCAGTGTGACGATGCAGGTCGCGTTGGGGAAGACTTCGTTCCATTCTTTAAACGGACGATTGGTGGTGATAATCAGCGGTTTGCGTTCATAGCGGCAGTTCACCACTTCGTAGAGTAAGTCGGCGGCCTTGTCGTCGAAGGAGAGATAGCCCACCTCGTCGATGCACAGCAGACCGACGTTGTCGTAAGCGCGGAGCTTGCGGCGGCGACCTTCGGGTGACTGACGGTGAAGTTCTTCGAGCAGTGTGGAGGCTGAACGGAACAGCACGGAGTGTCCAGCCAGCACGGCGGTGTGGCAGAGGTTTTGCGCAATCATTGTTTTGCCTAAGCCGTTGCGGCCGACCAGCACTAGATTACGGGCTTCCTTGAAGAAGTCGAGCGTGAAGGCGCGGTCGATGATGTCGCGCTCGATTTTCTTGGGCCAGGACCAGTCGAAGTCGGCCATGGGCTTGAAGGACTTGATGCCGCTGATGCGCAGACGGCGCTCCAGGCTGCGCTTGGAGCGCTCCTGCGCTTCGGCTTGCGCGAGCGCCTCGAGGATTTGCACGGCCGACCAGCGCGCTTTGACGGCCGCGGCCAGGAAGTCGTCCAGAGTATCGGGCACGGCGCACAGGCCGACGTGCTTGAGTTGGGCGGCCAGATCACTCGCTGTCTGTTTTGCTTTGGGCGAGTTCATCGTAGGTCTCCAGATCGTGCGGGCGGACATCGAGCGATTGGGCTTGCGGATGGCGGCTCAGGTCGAGCGCCAGCGGCCTGGAACGCGGCTGACGGCGCAGCAGAAAAGCCACTGAGGACGAACGCGGGGTGGAACGTTCGAGTGCTTCCGCGATGGCCCGGCGTAGCGCTTGCGCGCCGTACTGTTCAAGCAACTTGTTCAAACGAGCCGCTTCGTGTGCAGCCGATTCTCCATGAGCGAACGCTTGGTCGAGGAACGCTTTGCTCTCCGGCACCAGGTGCTCCAGGCGGCCCGTGGGCGCCGAGTGCGAAGCCTTGCGCTTGCTTTTGAGCACCGCGTCCTGATGCACGGGATCGAGCACGAGTTGACTGCGATCATAGCTGCGCGTGTGGCGGGCGACTTCGTTCACGCCATCTAGAATCCGCACGAGGGTGTCGGAGGCGGCGAGCGTCAGCGACCGCCCCACAGCCTCGGGCGGGATGGAGTACTGGTTCAGATCGAAGCGAACATAGATCGTCTTGGCCGAACGAACGGGCTCGATGCGATCGGTGGGAAACGGATGGGCCGCATGCGGCAACAGGCGCGCTTGTTCCTCTGTAAACACATCGGAAACGGAGCGGTGGTCGCCGCCCGGCCACGGACGGGGATGCGCCACTTGATCGCGCCATAGCCAAGCCTGCCGGTTGCATTCGGCGAGCGTGGTGAAGGTGCGCCCGGCCCAGAATGATTCGCGGACATAACGGATGGCGCGTTCCACCCGGCCTTTCTGGTTCCCCGCGCGAACCTGGCACGGGCGCGGTGCGAAGTGATAGTGCGCGCTCAACTCGATCAGGCGCGGATGAAACGCGATGGCGTTGCCGCGCCGCTCTACCACGGCGCTCTTCAGGTTGTCGTAAAGGATCACGCGCGGTTGGCCGCCGAAGAACGCAAAGGCATGCACGTGCCCGCGCAGGAAGTTCTCCATCGTCTGATCGAAGAAAAACTCGAGATACAGGGCGCGGGAGTAGGACAGCGTCATCACGAAACACGACAACGCGCGTTTGGCGCGACCCACCATCACCGATCCGAAGTGCGCCCAATCGACCTGTCCTTGCTCGCCGACGAAGGTCTCCAGTTGCAAGAATGCTTCGCGCGGTTGTGGCCGCAGACGCGCCACGGCGCGGCGCAGTTGTCCCACGCTGCCGGTGTAGCCGCGGTCGCGAATCATCGCGTAAATGCGGGTGGCCCGTAGACGCGGATGTTGTGCGAGGATCTGTTGGACGAATCCGAGGTAGGGATCGACTACCGAAGCGCGCAGCGGCTGCGAACTTTTGAACTTCTCCGACTCGATGGCGTTGCGCACCGCATCGGGATGCACGTTCAACTCTCGCGCGATGGTTCCGATCTTCCAATGTTCAGCATAAAAATAGCGCCGGATCTGGGCGCGCACTTCGGGTGAAGTCATCGGCTCCTACCTTCTTAATGGCGTTCGGGGAAACGGATTCACGAAGCGCCCCAGGCGCCGGCAGATGCGGCACTGCATCAACGGCGGGCGCGGCTGACTGTTTCCACATGCCAATAATGCCGGGGATGTGATCGAAACGGAACTATGATCCGTCACGCGCGGGCGCTCTGCGCAGCGCTGCCGGTAATCGCGCTGACGGTCGCGATGATCGAGCCGCCCTTCCGGACTTCGCTGATGCCGTTGATTGGCCCGTCGCTGCTGCTCGCGTCGAGCCCGCCCACTACACGCTTGGCTGCAGTACCGGTGCCCGCGGTCGCAGTGCGAACAAAGGAAGAAGGTCGCCAGGCAGTCGGCGCGAAGACAAGTCCGCTGCACCAGTACCGTTTCGTGCGCCGCCATGCGTCAAGCAGGCGGGCCTACTGGACATCGGCACCCGTTCGTGTCAGCCTAAACCTGTCTGTTCGGTCTCACCTTCTCGAGGGTGACGACATCAGGCCTCCACCGTTGGCGCGGTTGGGGGCCTTTCTCTTGCCGCCTATCCCGTCCACCATACAGCGTCCCGATGATCGGACGGATGACTGCGCCTTCGGCGCTGATGATGTTGCCTCCGGCCTCACGCTCAGAAAACTACGTTTTCAGATGATTGATGACACCCCCTCCCACGCGCTGTGCAAGCTTGCCGATAGGACACTCCGCACCGCGGCCAGCGAACGTTTCGCCGTCCATTACGGCGCGCTCATCACGCCTCCGCCGGCGCGAAAGGACCAGCGCCGATGAAGAAGCCCATCCCGAATCTCCTTGGCGCGATCATCCGCGACTTCTTCACCGATCGTCTACCCAGGCTGCGCGGAGCGAGCCCACACAATCGTGATGATCTCGTCTACGTCCGGTCGCGCCTCCGGCATGCCGCCTACTCCTTTGTCTGGCGTGACCGGTCGAGGACTTCCGCCAGCGACCGCAAGAGTGCGGCCCCGTCGCCCCTCCAGGCGCTGCCGTGCATGCAGGCGAGTGTCTGGGGTTTCAATTGTGCGAGTCTCTCAAAACCGGCGTGGTGTTATGCTCCGCATTCATCCGACTCGAAATGCGAGAAGGATGTAGCGAAGCTTGCTGAGTGGAATGACCTTCTCGATGGCCTCGCGCACCAGCGGGAACAGCTTGCGCAAGCCAGTATGGAAGAGCAGGCACTCGTCGTCAACCACCAGGTATTGGTTGAATGAAAAGCCGCCTGGGAGGTTATCAACCGGCGTGCTGATGCGGTAAATGCCACTGGCGACTTCGGTGATGTCCGTGCCGGACAGCAAATTGATGATCATTTGGTGATACCTCGGGCGGGGCCAACGGCCCACACTCATACCCGCGAAATGTCGGCGTCAAATGGATCACGGCGCGGAAAAGCTTGACACAGCGTGTCGTAAACACATATAGTTGTGAACATAAAATCCATGCGGGCAATCGTCCAGAGCCAGATCAAACAGCGAGCGTTCAAGAGTCCCGCGGAGGCCGCCTTCGTGGGCTTGCTTTTCGTTGGCAACAAGATTCTGCAGCGGCTCGAGGATGCGTGCGCGAGCCACGGGCTGACGCACACCCAGTACAACGTGTTGCGCATCCTGCGAGGTGTTTATCCGGAGGGCCATCCGCGATGCGAGGTTGCCGAGAGATTAGTTACCCGCGCTCCAGATGTCACCCGGCTCCTGGATCGCCTCGAGCGGCAAGGACTCATTGAACGGGGCTGGTCCAAAGAGAACCGGCGCTTGTCGATCGCAAAGATCACTTTCAAAGGACTAGCGCTGCTCAAAGAGGTGGATCCCGACGTGAAAGCCGTCGAAGACGAAACCGTGGGGAAGCTCTCGGTTTCCGACCAGAACGCCCTTGCCCGGATGTGTGATCGAATGGCGGGCGAGTGATTTCTGAATCCATGGATAAGGTTGCGGCATCCCATAATCGTGTTTACAACACATATTGTGCGACACTCATTTTATATCCAGGAGCAAAGCCATGTTTCAATCCACACAACTGTTCTCACCGTTGCGCCTCGGCGAACTCAACCTGAAGAATCGTATCCTGATGGCGCCGATGACCCGCAATCGGGCCCATGCCGATGGCACGCCCAGCGGACTGATGGCTGAGCACTATGCGCAGCGAGCAGGTGCCGGTCTCATCATCACCGAAATGACCGTGGTCTCTGAGATGGGCGTCGCCTACCTGAGCGCCCCCGGTCTCTATCGCGATTCTCATCGTGCCGGTTGGCGCCAGGTTACTGAACGGGTGCATGAGGCCGGCGGCCTCATCGTTGCCCAGATCGCCCACGCCGGACGGGTGTCGCATCCCTCTCTGTTGCCGGGAGACTCGCTTCCGGTGGCACCTTCGCCCATTCGTCCGGCGGGCCGCGTCTATACGCGGAGTCGTCCTCAACCCTTCGAAACGCCACGCGCCCTCGATTCGTCCGAGATCCCGTCCATCGTGACGGAGTTTGCCCTGGCGTCTCGAATGGCCTTCGAAGCCGGCTTTGACGGCGTCGAACTGCACGCCGCGAACGGGTATCTCCTCGATCAGTTCCTGCGCGACGGCACGAATCAACGTACCGACTCGTATGGCGGATCGGTGGCGAACAGGCTCCGGTTGCTGCTCGAGTCGGTCGGGTCCGCCGTGGCCGTCTGGGGCCAGGGCCGGGTCGGTGTGAGGATCTCGCCCTTCAACCCCTTCAAGGACATCGCGGATTCAAACCCGCGATCGACATTCGCAGCCGTCGCCGACGCACTGTCCGGAATGAACCTCGCCTACCTGCACGTCGTCGAGCCAGTGACGCCACAACAGGGCGACCGGCTGACGCCCGAGTTGCGCCGGCGGTTCCAGGGAGGTGTGATCGTCAATGGCGGTTTCGATCTCGCTTTGGCGGAGGACGCGATCCACCGGGGAGAAGCGGACGCGATTTCGTTCGGTGCGCCGTTTATGGCGAATCCGGATCTTCCCACACGTTTCGCTCACAACCTCCCGCTCGCCGTTCCAGATACCTTCTATACGGGCGGCGCCCGCGGCTACACGGACTATCCGCCGCACCGCCTGGCGGCGTGACACTCAACAGAGAGGATACTCACAGGTGCAATCGCAAATTGGAATCAAACCAGAGACCGGCAGCTTCTCCGGAATCGGTTTCAGAATTGACGTGCCGGGCACTGAAACCGGCGGACGGTTGACCGTGATCGAGATGAACGTAAAGCCGGGCGCGGGCGCACCGCTCCACATTTCGTTCGAAGAGGATAAGTACTTCTGCATTCTGGTGGGCCGTCTGCGGTTCGCTGCCGGAGACCAGGAGCGGGAACTGACCGCGGGCGCAACCGTGACGGTTGCGCGTGGCACTCCGCACGGTTTCCACAATCCCGGTGCCGAGGTGGCGCAGCTCATCTTGGTTTCCACGCCCGCTGGCCACGACGCGTTCTTCAGAGACATGGCCGCCCTCCCTGTACCGCACCAACTGCCAGACGTGGCGGCGGTGTGCACGAAACACAAGCAGCAAATCGTGGACCTGACGCTGGGCTGAAGGAGCTGGCCATGACCATCAAGGGCAAATTGTCGGGCCAGCCGATCCACATCCCGGATGTGAACGCCGCTCCGATGCCGGTGCTGGGAGCCCCCGGCGTCATTGTGAACGGCCGGCCCGCCGAGGGCTTTGGCAGCATCGGCTCTTCGCGCGGGTATCCGGACGCGCGCAGTTTCCGGCGGAAGTTCGGGCTGGTGGTTCCCGCCACGAACACGAGCACCGAACATGAACTGTGGAGCATCATTCTCAAGAATCAGGGGCCGCAGCAGGGCTTGCGTGGAGTCGGCCTTCACACGGTCGGCGTCGTCACGCCCCGGCCGATATTGGACAGCGAGGCCGACCTCCTCGCGTACAAGGATCAGTTCCTGAGCGGTCTGAAGACCGCGGTCGACACCGCCCTGTTGGCCGAGCCCGAATACATGATCATGGGCATGAGTCTCGAACACATCCTGAAGGGCATTGATGAGGTGCGCACGCCGATGGCGGGCGTGGAGGCCCAATCCGGCCTCGGGTGGGCCACCTGGCACGACGCCATCCACACCGCGCTAACCAGGTACGGCGCGCGGCGAGTTGGTTTGTTGACTCCGTTCGACAAGACCGGGAACGAATCCGCATCCCGGATGTTTCAGGATCTCGGCTACGACGTTATCGCCAGCGTGGGTTTTTCTTGCGCGAATGCACTGCACATCGCGCATATTCCCGACTGGGCCAAAGAGCGTGCCATCCTGGAACTGTTGGCAACGGATGCGAATAGGATCGATGCGGTTGTGCAGTGCGGAACGAACATGAGTCTCGTCGAAGTGGCAGAGCGGGTGGAGCCGGTACTCGGCATTCCCGTGCTCGGGATCAACGCGACCACGTTTTGGTACGCGTTGCGAGAAAACGGATTTGAGGCGCCGCTGCATGGCGCTGGGCGCCTGCTGCGCGAGTTCTGACCATCCCCGCGCCGTCACTGACGGGGCTTTTTGCGACCTTGTGAGAATGGCCGAATAAGCCGAAGACATTGCGAGAGTCGGGCGCTCTCTCGCTCCGCTTCTTGTGAAGGATGGATGGCGCATGTTCGGCAAGACTCGGTCGGTTCAGAAGGCGCCCTGTTGCGTGAAATTGGTGTCGAACCAGTAATCGACGCCGTGCACCGAGTGCAACCCCAGATCGAGATTACTCACAGACCTGCCAGTTGACCTCGCGCGGGATGAGATGACCGACGAGCTGATCGGAAACGCGCGAGTGAGTGACCACAGGAGTCGCAGTCTTGTCTCGGCGGCAGTTGCGGCAGGCGCGAATCGGCCGGGCGCTCAGCTCATCGCAATGATCTACGCCGAGGGGCCCTCACCGCATAGCGAGGCCGATCCACTTATCCCCGAAACTGACCTTGATTGGGGGCGTCACTGTGCGCGGAGTCGCTAGTCTCGAAAGGCAGGTGGACCTGGTACCGGATTCGACGGCCGCACCTTGCGTCTACAGCATCGCCGAATGCGATAGTCCAGTCTCAATCTCAACGCAAGAACTGGGATGTCAACCCGGATGGAGACAGAGTACGAGCACTTCACCGTGACGGTGCGGGGTTCTGCAAATGCCTGCTCGAACCCTCATACGTTGCTGACCTGGATCAACGCGGCTACTTCGGGGCATGCTTGCTCCCATAGCACCTTGGTCATGCGGCTCAATACGTCACCCACACGCCCGGGGTCAGCAGTTCGAGCAGATGTCCATCCGGGTCGCGAAAGTAAAGGCTGCGGCCCCCACGCGGCCAATTCACATGGCTCAACACAGCTACACCGTTTTTGGCCAGAAGCGACTCCCAGGCCGGGAAGTCAGCGTCCTCGATCGCAAAGCCGGCGTGAATCGGGCCGGAGCCATCGTGGGGCGGGATCGTTCCACCCGGCAATGTAGTAGTTTCGCAGGAAGCGCCACGCAAGAAGAGCAGGAGCACGTGCCGACCATTCACGTCGAGAGCGCAGAAGCGCTGGTCCTGGATCAAGACGGCGAGGCCGAGCACGTCGCAATAGAACCGGACGGCGACGTCGACATCGTCCACATACAGGGCTGTTTCTTTAAGGTCGCTGAGGCTGGGCATAATTTGTTCTCCCACGGTCCAAGGCGGTTTCGCGTATTCGCCCGTACGGAGGGCGCGTGCGAGTACCGCCTTTCGATAGTATTCCTCACGACGACGCCCGGCCAGTGGACGAGCAACCACATGATCCTGAGCCCCAGCGGTAGCCTTTTGACCACTCGGGCGCGCCCGAACCACCGAGGCCGAGATCATGAGGTTGACCTAGCGTTTCGCAGAGATCTTGAGCCTCGCCATGACGAAATCCGTCAGTCTCCCCGCTGCCGGCGGATCCAGGTTGGACAGCACCGCCAATACATAGCCGCTGTCCGGGAGGACCCGCAGATCGCCGTTCATTCCCGGCGCACCGCCACCATGCCCGTATTGCCGCATCGGCTTCTCGCGCACCTGAAAGCCATATCCGTACCCGGCACCGGCCTTCTGCGCTGTTGTCGCCTCCCGACGCAGTTTCTCTCCGAGCAGTTTGCCGGTTTCAAGCGCCCGGGCAAATCGGAACAGATCTCTGGTTGTCGAGTAACCGCCACCCGCAGGTGTACCACGCCACGGAAGGGTGTCCGCGTTCGATTTCCATCCGGCCGATCCCTGTTGGTAGCCCTTTGAACGCTGCGGCACCGGCTCCTCTTCCGGTTGCGAGCCCGACCCCGTCATTCCCGCCGGACGATAGACGCTCTCTTTCACTTGTTCGTAGTAACCGCGCCCGGCGACCTGCTCGATCACCGCTCCCAAGAGCAAAAAACCGTAATTTGAGTACGCCCAGTTCGCCCCCGGCTCGAAGGCGAGTTCGCGCCCGCCATACAACTTCAGATAGTCCCCCAGCGTCCGTAATTCCAGCCGCTTGCTGGCGAACTCCGGTCCGAAGATATCTCCCGTGCCGCCGGTGTGATTCAATAGGTGCCGTATTTGGACCTTCGCTGCCACTTTGGCGTTCGGATACTCGCGGAGGTATTCACCCAACGGCGCCTCAAGCGCCAACTTGCCTTTCTCGACCAACTGAAGCACCGCCACGGCTGTGAACATTTTGTTCATCGAACCAATCCGAAAGCGCGTATCCATGGTGTTGGCGATCTTCGCGTCCCGGTCCGCCCATCCATATGCCTGTTCGAATACCACGTCGGTTCCCCGCGCAAGAAGCACCGAACCCGAGAACTGGTCGCGACGCGCCATATCCTGCGCCCGCTCATCAAGGGCTTTGCACAACTCGCGTTCATTCATCGCCGCCGGGGCCAGGTCCTCCGGCGTTTCGATCCGCTGCACTGTGATGCGCCCCGCTCGCAGTGGATCCGCCGAAGCCACGTGCAGTTCAATCCGGGCGTGCGTGTCACCCTCGCGCTCCTTGAGAATCGCTTTCAGCTTTCCCTCCTCCTCTGGTTCCACACGCCGGACTTCGAAGCCCCCGGTGAACCGCCGCGTCTGCATCATTTGCTCCACGTGATCCGGTTGGTCGGGCGCGTACTTCGCGCGGAAATCCACAAGTTGGGCCCGGTCACCGGAATTGAAGGCTGTCAGCCACAGGCGGAGGAGTCGTCCCGCCGGCGTTTCCGGTATGCCGTCCTGGGCGGCCATCATCAACACGGGTGTGGTGAATGTGAGTGTGAAAGTTCTTCGATTCATGCTCAAAATGACGAGCTACGCGGCCACTTGTTCCATAGAACATCGAGCGTTACGATATTCATAATATGAATATCGAGGCCCTCGACCTCAATCTGCTCCTTGCCTTCGACGCATTGTACGAGGAGCGCAACGTTAGCCGCGCCGCCCGACGCATCGGCATAAGTCAGCCTGCCATGAGCAACGCACTTGCCCGTCTCCGTGTCGCGCTCAATGATCCTCTCTTTGAGAGGACGGGACGCGGCATTCGTCCCTCAACTCGAGCGGAACGTCTGGGGCCCGCAGTCCGCTCCGGCATCGCCCAACTTCGGCGCGCTCTCCAGCCGGATCCTCGCTTCGATCCCCGATCGAGCCAACGATTGTTCCGCCTCGCTCTATCCGACTACGCGGAGTACCGTATACTCCCCGCGCTTGTTTCGGCGCTCGGTCAGGAGGCTCCCCAGGCCCGTTTGCAGGTACGTCGACTCGACGCCCTCTTCTCCGTACCCGAAGCCGACCTCCGGCACGGCGCCATCGATCTAGCCATCGGATTCTTCCCCGATGCTCGTTCTCTCGAGGAAGGAACTGCTGCTGAGACGCTAATTGAGGAGCAGAACGCCGTCGTTTTCCGCCGTGACCATCCCTTGTCCCATGGGCCCCTCACGCTCGAGCGTTTTGCCGAAGCCTCCCACGCCGCAGTGATCTTTCGGGCCGAGCCTTGGGGCTTGATCGATCAGGAACTCGCCTCGCGCGGTCTTCGCCGTCGTCTCCAGTACGCTTCGCCCCATTTCCTCGCGGTCTGCGAGATTCTGCAGCAAACGGATCTCATCGCAACCCTTCCCGCCGCGCTCGGCCGCCGCGTTCCCGGGTTGATTACCCGCTCCGTGCCACTGGAACTCCCCACCTTCACCACTCGCGTGGTCTGGCGGGACCACGACGATGAATCCCTCACCTGGCTCCGGCATCGCCTCAGGCTGGTCGCAGACTCCATCGGCGGATTCAGCGCCAAACCCAAATTGCGCCGGTTCTACCCATGAGCGGCCATCCTCAACGCGATGCACGAAGGCACAGAGTCCATCCGCTCGCGAAAGGCGAAGAAGGTCGCGAGCTAAAAGCGCTCGTCCAGAAACCAGACGCGAGACTGCTGGCGGGACCTGCCGCAGCCACAGACAAGCTGTCTCGTTGAGACCGCCAACAGCAGGTTGGCTATTTTTCGGGCCGTCCAAAGCGTTCAGCGTATCGGCTCTCCTTGAGGATCACCTCCGGGTCGCGCATTTCGATGATGGTCCGCAGCGCCTCCGCCGGGTCGGCCGCCGCCTGATAGAACGCCTGGGTGATCTTGTAGCCCATGTAATAACCCAGGTCAGGCGGACCCACCCGATTTGGATCACGCCCGTTATAGAGCCAGCCGCGATGCCCGTCTTTTCGTTTCAGGTCAACCTGGAACCGCTCCCACAACTCGCGTTCGTGGGAATCGCCGTAGCTCTTGATGCTTTCGTTGATATGTCTGCCGGCAAGCCGCTCAGCGAGGAAATCCGCGGATCCCTCACGTATGCAGGAAGCAAGGAATCCGCTCCCCTTCTCTTCCGACGTCTGCTGCTGGAAGTGCATGAGTTCGTGAGCGACCATCGGCACCATGACATCGAAGCGAAGACGTGCCTTCTCGTCGCCGAACATCTCCGCGCCGATGATCAAGGCACGCGGCGAACTCATGCCGCCGGAATTGCGGCGGCCCACCACAAAGTAGAGCGCCGGGAAACGAGCGTCGGGGTACCATTCGCGGAAGCGCCGGTACAACGTCCGAATCTCGGGCTCCAAGACCGCGATCTTTTCGGCATACGGACGGGCTCGCTCGTAGTAGGCGCGGTCTTCGAGAATCTTCGCCGCCAGCGAGGCAGCGCTTTCGATCCGGTTCGGCGTGAAATCCTTCACGCCCTCCGACGCCTTGTCGAGATACTCGGTTTGAAGCGTCGCCGCGAGCCGATCGTTCGCGGCACCCGATTCCGTCCAAGCATCGTAAGCTCGCCAAAAGAGCGCGACATCGGAAACTGACACGGGCGCCCGGGCAGGGTCGCGGCTCAACTCAGTAGCCGGTTGCCCCAACGTGACAGTTGTCAGCCAGAGCGCCAGCAGCGAAATGAATACTCGACTAGAGACTGACACTGGTGCTGTGCCTCCTCAGTAGCTGATTACGGGCGCGCTTTTCCTGAACGTAACATACCTGGATCCGCCCGATAGATGGTTTCGAATCCGGCTGATGCGGCCCCGATTCCCGCCCCGACACCCAGCCCGATCGGAGTCAGGATGGTCTTCGCGATGTGTTCCCTGCCTTCGTTCGAGAACCGTCGATCGGCTATCGCACCGATGGCGAGGGCCGCGCCGCCGCCGATGGCCGCACCCAGAAGCGTGTTCCGGAGGCGCTTGGAGTGTTCGCGCAGGGAGACCCGAAAGACGGAACCGCGACTCATCACCAGGGAACCACTGGCCGTTTGAATGGTGAGATCGTCTGTTCCGGCGCTGGCGAATTCGCCCCGATGCGTCTTGAGCTTCGTGTCAACCACTTCGATTCGTTGTCCCGCGTGCAGTCGCTGCAGATTTGACCAGGCGGTGAGGCCGTTGTCTTCTGCCCGCGCCAGTTCCGTCATGGCGACCAAGAGAATGGCAATGATTCTGGACATAGTTATTCCTTAAGTTGTTAACGCGTATTCCTTATGCCGACGGGATCACTGTTTCCCTTGCTCACCGTGAGAAAGCCATAGCCTGCCGCCAGGCAGGTCCAGCGTGACGACCACGCTTTGGAGAAAGGGCATGCCGATGTTGCCGTCAATGATCATGTCGGGAGTGAAGGCCGCACCTTTCGCATGAAAGCCAGCGCCCAAGGGGAAGTCCACAGTCTGACGCCCTTCTTTTGCCGGGTCCAACCCGAACAGAGAGGCGTAGGGCTTCGATACGAGGATCGTGCCGCCGTTGCCCGAATCCAGTTCCATCCAGACCCTCCCGTGGTCCGAAGGAACCCCGATCGAAACCGCGAGTGCGCGCCCCTGCGCCTCGCGCGAGACTCGAACCGGGAACTCCGTTGCCCCTGCGACGCGAGTAAGAAGGCTCGCTTCCGATTCGACAATGAGCAGCTTACGAGGGAAGTCGATCGAGATCGTGTTTCCGGCAAAGAGATCGAGGGCCAGCAGGCCATCAACCGGCTGCGCATCTTTGGGAAAGAGGCTCGTCACGTCGAAGACGCCGGCCACAGGAAGGCTCCACCTATGCCCAGATATTTCGACGTTCACGCTGCTGCATTGCGGCATGTCGAGCCGCTGCCCCATCATCTGAAACCCCGTGATTCTCCCCCAGGGCTTGCACCCGATTCGCTCGGCGAACCGGGGGCTGAATTGGGACACACCGCCAGCCGTGTCAAAGACAAACAGGCCGGCGTGCCCGCTCACATTCGCTCGCAGTGCCACGGTCTTCCGATACGGTTCTAGCTTGAGAATCGCGGCCGGCGAGGACGAGGCTGCTAGACCTTTCAATGCGAGCGTGGTTGCTACCAAGACAGACAGTGATACTTTCAAGTGATCCTCCAACTGTGACTAAGGCTTACCAGCCGACGCCGGCGGAACCCGTTTCGGCGCGCGGTAGATCGTCTCGAAGCCCGGCAACGCCGCGCCCAATCCGGCACCCACGCCAATACCGATCGGTACGAAGAGCATCTTGGCCACATGCTCGTCGTCCTCGGAGAATGAGCTATCGACGGCCGCCCCCGTTGCCAAGCCTGTGGCTGCACCGGCGGCCACGCCGATCAGTACGTTCCGCAGGCGCTTGGATTTCTCCAGTAGCGATACACGGAACACCTGGGCTCTTGGCATGGCGACAACGCCGCTCGAACCCCTTACCTGCAACTCCTCCGGCGAAGACACAAGGAACTCGCCGCGGATTCTCTTGAGGCTCATATCGATGACTTCGATCCGCTGTCCCGAAGCCACTTGCGTCAGATTGCCCCACTCGCCGAGGTCGCGGGTGCCGGCTCTCAAGTCCGGCACCAGCAGAATCGTGGCCAAGGCGGCCGTTAGAAAGGAATGAAGGGTCATGGATGGTGCTCTCCCAACGCAAGCCGATATCAGTTTACCCGCAGCCCGGCTGTGGCAGTGTGGCCACCGGACGATGCGGAGATCTTCACGTCCCGTGGTTGCCAGACCGGAGAAGTGGTGATCGTGAATTGGACTGTGGTGCGGCCAGCCGGGACGTAGTACACCACGGGCACTTGCGCCACAAAAGGCGAGTCCGTCCCGAGGAACAACGTCACGGCGGGAAACGTGGCTGGTCCTTCCAGCGTGACCGTGGCCGTCACCGGTTCGCCGCCACGCACCGTCCGCGGCGACAGGACGATTGACTCCACCCGGTCGGAGCTGACCGGCCGGAGCTTGATCCGAACCGTCTGCTTCATGCCCAAATGGTCCGCGGAGAACAATGCCTCCTTGGCGGCGTTCACTTGAAGCGTCCTGACCTCAAAGGCAGCGGACACGCGTCCCGGCGGAATTGTCACAGATTGCGGAACCCGTACTTCAGGGCTGTTGGAAGTCAGTCCAACCACAACTGCCGAACTGCTCGGAGCCCGATTCAACCTCACCTCCGCCCTAACAACCGCGCCACCCACAACTTCTTGGCGCTCCAACGTGACGCTCACAACGGGCAGCAGAGCGACCTTCGCCGATCTCGAAACATCGTCCGCTTCGGCAACCAATTCGACCTGGGTGAATTCCGCCACCGCCGAGGTCGTAATCCGGAACGTCGCGTTGCTTCGGCCGGCCGGCACATCCACGATCGCGGGAACCCGGATCCGGGGGCTGTTTGATCGCAGCGCCACGCGGAAACCCGAGTGCTCGGTGCTGTTCAATGTGACGAGGCCTGCCGCGTCCGCGCCTCCCGCCAACGAAGATGGCGTGATCGAGAGGCGTTCCAATCCGACGAAGCCGGCTGGCTTCACGATCAGGTCCGCCGATTCACAAGCGCCGTTCAGATCGCCGCTGATGGTGACCCTTTGCGGAGATCCGACCGGAGCGGTGTTCACTGTGAACGGCGCGGTCGATTTGCCTTCCTCAACCTGGACAAACCAAGGCACCTGCGCGATCGGGCTGCTGCTTTCGAGGCGCACCAGTAGCCCGCCCCCGCGGGCGACACCGTTAAGCCTGACGACGCCTGTGACGGAATCGCCGCCGCGGGCCGCCGCGGTATTGATGTCGACCGCCCGCAGCCGAAGCTGATTCGCCGGAAGCAGCCCAACCTCAAAAGTGACGGGGTTGGATTCCGCCTGGCCGACCCTTAGCTGCAACTCGACCGTGCCGGCGCCGTCAAGCTGTTCAGGCAGCACGAAGTCCAGCACGTCGGTTCCCTCCAGCCCTGGCGCGGGTCCGGCGAACTCCAACTCGAGAGTGATTTGCTCGCCATCGTGGAAGACCGCTTGCGCGTCAACATGACGGGCCACATTCCCGTCGGAAGGGGAATTCTCGCCTCCAGCCCGGCGCAGTCCTGTGGCGAACACACGCAAGCGGGTCCGCCGGTCAGTCTGGCTGCGGTCACCGGATTCGACCAGGAAGGGGCCCGCGCCGAGGCTCTCCGCATCGACGATGGAACCCAAGCCCTGGCCCGTACCATCGCGTGAAAAGATCGCAGGTGCTGTGGCTCGAACTTCCGCCAGTCCCGTAAGCGTCTCCGATCCGTTCTGGACGATTAAATCGTGGGTGCCTGGTTCCAACTCCGCTGGGACGACAAAGTTGACCCGACGCGGTGAAAGGTCCAAGAGACGCGCCTGGAGAGAGCCCACCCGGACTTGGACTCCGTCGATCTCGAAAGGTAAGGCGCCATTTTCGTCCCGTACGGCGGAGACTGCCCGCGGCGCCAAACCCGTGCCCAGAACCGAAGCTACCGAGTCCGGTGCGACGCTGGGTTGAAAACTCGCCGCCGAGACTGCGCGCAGCCCTTGGGCCTGAAGTGCGAGCGAACCCATCAAACCGACGAAAACAATGGCAGATTGTGAATACATGCGATATCTCCTGGAAGTCAATTCTCGATGTTGCTCGCGGGCATGATTCGCGGCGGTGGAACCGGTGCTGTGGCCGCGAACTTGGGTTCGTCGGGCGATGTGGTCAGCCAGCCTTCCATGGTGTATCCGGTCAAGTCGTCCGAGGGTTTCGGCACAATCACGGTTTGGCTCCACACGTTGCCGATGAGTTTCTCGTGCACGGACTGGTCAAAGAACTTGCCGTCGGACCACCGCCAGACGATCTTGCCGTCTGGGTCTCGTAGCGCGACTTCAAATTCCTGAGCAGAGGGAAAGCGGAGTCGAACTGCTGGAGTGAATCCAAGATCGATGCGCAACGTGATGCGCAATGAGTTTTGGCCGATAGGTTGATCGGCCGCGATGGAGAACCGGCCGCGGTCCAGGGTCTCGATGATCTGTGTGCCGATGCGCGCGTAGACCAAATCGAACGTGCGTGGACCCGTAAGAGTGCTCACCACCCGTCGCAACATGCCAATGTTCTCGGCAAACTGCTCTGAAAGCACCCCCGCGTCAGTGCAAGCCGAGCTTTGGTATTTCACGGCGAGTACGCGCTGCCACCTTCCGCCCGGCCCATCGTGTTCCACGCGTTTGCCCAGCGTTTGCCCTTCCTGGAGGCATTCGCGACCCGGTGCTGGCCACCATCGGCTATCGGGTTCGGACAAGCCAGCCAGCAGCTTCTCCGTGCCAGTGTCTTCGTCCAGGGCGACGAGATTACCGCTCTCATCGATGCGAGCCAAGGCATGGCTGGAGGTATATCCGATGAGGTACTGGTATACCCTGCCGGACTGCGTTGCAACCGGCTGGCCGACACGAATGGTGAACGTCTCACCCGTCCGGTCCTCGCGATACACCCAGTAGTTGCCCATCGCAAGAGGCATCAACTCCGCTGCGCAGGCGAGTCCGGCGGTGATTGCGGTCAGTATAAACAGTCGTTTCATAGTGATCTCCTTTGTGCGCCGGGGTTGAGCCGGCCACTACGCGGTTCTCCGCGTTCTTATGGGCGGACGGAAGCAGCGGTTGAACCTTACAGCCTCTGACGGAGCCGCTTTCGGGTGTCCCCGTTCGCCACCCCAACACCCGGCCCCGCAACTACAGTCTGGTGGATAGTGCCGATAAAGGCCATCCACGGCGCGACATCACCGGCGCATCCAACCTCATCCCTTGATAACCAGCTAATCGCTACGGTAGATTGGGTTTATGCCCGGCGTGAGAGACCTGGTAGCGTTTGGACCCTTCGAACTGGAACTGCGTTCCGGCGAGTTGCGAAAAGGGCAAACAAGGATACGCTTACAGGATTTGCCGTTCCGTGTCCTCTCCATCCTCCTGGAGCAACCCGGCGAGGTCATTTCACGGCAGGACCTTCAGTCGCGCCTGTGGGGTTCGGGAACGTTCGTGGACTTCGATCACAGCCTCAACACCGCAGTTAGCAAGCTGCGGACAGCCCTAGCCGACAACGCTTCCCGCCCGCGTTATGTCGAGACTGTCGGCAGACACGGTTATCGGTTTATTGGCCAGATCACTTCTTCAGCACACGCCACTGCGCCGACCGCCCACTCCTCCACTGGCGCCGTGACCCGCGGCGGTCTCGGTAACGAGCCTTCCATTGCGGTGCTCCCCCTGGCAAATCTGAGCGCCGATAAAGAGAATGACTACTTCAGCGACGGATTGACAGAGGAAGTTATCAACGCGCTCGCCTCCATTTCGGGACTGCGGGTTGTGGCCCGCACATCTTCGTTCCGGTTCAAGAATGCCGCCGAAGATGTCCGGGAGATCGGTGCTCAACTTGGCGTCCGTTTTGTTTTGGAAGGCAGCGTTCGCCGGGTTGCCGATCGAGTCCGAGTCGCCGTTCAATTGATCAAGGTCTCCGACGGATACCACGCGCTCTCCAGAATGTACGACCGCAAACTGGACGATATTTTCGCGCTCCAGGAACGGCTTGCCGCCGAGGTCGCTCATGAGCTGGCGCCGCATCTCGACGTCTGCGTGCGCTGCAGCCACAGGACGGCGAACCCCGACGCGTACTCCGCCTATTTGCAGGGACGTCACCATCTCGCGCTTGGGTTGGGTGGCTTGTCGAACGCAGCGAGCATGTTTGAGGACGCGATCCAGCTCGATCCCCAGTTTGCGGCCGCCCATAGCGGACTCTCCGATGTTCTGCTGAGCGAGGTGTTCTTTGGCATCTCAGACCCGGCTTCAGCCATGCCGAAAGCCAAGTCGGCAGCGATGGAAGCACTCCGGCTCGACCCGAAATTGGGAGAGGCGCACGTTTCCATGGCACTGGTGGAGTTTGGACTGGAATGGGCCTGGGAAACTGGCTTTCAGCGGCTGGAATATGCTCGTACGCTGCTGCCAACCAGCTCCTTCGCGACCGTGGTCTACGGCTTTTGGGGCCTCACCAGACGGGGTGCATATGACCTCACCCTCGGGCTGATGGAAGCGACGGTCAGATTGGATCCTTTCAATCCTATGGTCCACGCATCCACAATTCTCAACCTTGGGCTGGCGGGCCGTTATCAGGACGCCGTCGAGCACTACCGCTTCACCACGAATTTCACGACTGACTACTCGATTCATCGTACGATGGCTCAGATTCACCATCGCGAGGGCGAGCACGAGCGCGCGCTCGAAACACTCCTGCGGGCAGGGACTCCGGACCAGATCACCGGCGCAGCGGCCTGCGATGCATTGGGTGATTTCGCCTTCGCGTACTCCATCGCCGGGCGGCGGTCCGACGCGGACGCCGTGGTCGGCCTTCTTCGACAGCGAGCGGCGGTTTCTTACGTGTCGCCTTGGAACCGGGCCTTGATCTGTTCTGGTTTGGGGCAAGCGCCGGAGACCATCAGCGCACTTCGAGAGGTTGCGCGGGAGCACTCATTGAAGGTGGTTACGTTCCCGATCGATCCGCGGCTGTCATGGCTGCGAGGCTACGAAGAGTTCGAGGATCTGCTTCGTGAAGTCCGACTAGTGTGACTGGAGTCTAGCAATGTTCCCGCGAGGCCGCACACTACGAATTGGTTCGCGAGTCGATAACGCGGATTGAGGACACGAAACGCCGCGTCCTGTTCTCGCGCGGCTTTAAACAGGCTCGCAATCGCACCAATTCCTGCCGCATCGATCTTCTCAACGCCCGAAAGGTCAATCTCGATGCGGGCCACGCCGGAAACGAGGCGGCGCAGCCCTCTCAAAGCTTGGAACTGGCGTGACCCCAATACAACCGCGCCTTCGAGTTGCAGCCGCGCCACTTGGGTTCGTTCACAAGTATTCATCTCGTTCTTTCCTTCGCTCGTTGGCAGCGCCCAAGCGGATCCGCAAGAAGACACTGGCCGCGGCGGGCGTGGATCCGTAGAACGGCTTCAGCGTCGAAGCAATCGAGTAGGCCGTCACATTGAACCCGGCGGCTACCGTCAACGCGCGGACAGAACCCAACTCGCGCGTATAACCGATCGTGTAGGCACTGACGTTGTGCGCCCGTTTGCCCGTCTTTTCGAAGATCTCGTACGCGAGGTCGTGGTCGTACTCGAACAACTCGTCGCGCTGCGACCATTCGAAGCGGCCGGTCAGAAGATTTCGGCGCGTCATGGGCCGGACTGTCTCGGCGAGAAACGCATTGGTCGAGTAGCGGCCAATCGTCTTGTAGTTGCGCGCCCAGATCAGGCTGGTTGACCAGCCGAGCGTGCCGCGCACCGGGCGAGTGTAATGGACGGACGCGGTGGTGCGCTGGACATCGTCGACGTGGGTTGTCTCCGGCCGGCGAAGGCGGCCAGTGGAAACTTGGGCGAGCCAACGCGGAGTGGGGCGCCAACCGAGCCGCGCCGACCAGGAGTCCATCGCGCCCATGTCGATGTTCCAGCGATTCTCGTTGGGCTCGCGTCCACGGAATCCGCTGGCTTCCAGCCGGAACTTGCTAAAGTCAATCCCGGCGCTGACCACGTTATTGGCGATGTGCGTCGCATCCTGCCAGTGATGGCCGAGCGTCGCCTGCGGTAACTCCATCGCCGAGTCGCGGTGCGGAAAGGCCACCGGACCCAGCGCCGCATCGCCCACCGGCGCGTAGTAGAGGCTCAGCATTGCCTTTTCACTCAATGGCCGTGCGTACTGAATGCTCAGTTCCATCAACAGATCGTGCGGGTGTTGTCCGTCCACGATGGGTTTCCCTTGGGCCAGTTCTCCGGTCTGAAAGAGCAGCGGATACTGCTTGCCGCGCACGGTCACCGGGTCGAGCGACACCATGCCGCGTAGCATGATGCTGCCGCGGCCGAGGTTGCGCGCCGCGCCGAGCATTCCCCAGTTCGCCGAGTAGATCTTGTCGCCGCCGCGTGGTCCAGACTGCTGCGTTGAGGATGGCGGGGTACATCACCGTTGCCGATGCCGTGAAGCCGTCTTCCGGCTCCGCGATCGGCGAGCTCAAGAGGCTGGGGCTCGCTCTCACCATGCTGACCGGCGACCGCCGCGCGACGGCGGAGGGCGTGGCTCAAGCCGTTGGGATCGCGTTGATGCCGGCATGGCTCTACCTTCCAATGGCGCGCAGGAGCGGCCAACAGCTTGCTGATGCCTTCGTCCTGAAATTTGGTCTTCAACTTGAGGACCCGAAAATCGCACAGGTATGGCGGCGTACACAGGTTGCCGACGCGGTGAGATCCTCAAGCTTCAATGGTCACAGGTGGACCTTGTCCATAGGCTCGTCCGATTGGAACCCGGCACCACCAAGAACGACGAAGCCAGGGTCATTCCACTTGTATCGGAACTCCTCACCATTCTTCAGGATCAGAAGCGGCTCCGGGATGCACGATACCCCCACTGCGAATGGGTCTTCTTCCGGGAGGGTGAGCGAATTCTATCGTTCAAGGCTGCCTGGGCGGCCGCGTGCGTTCGGGCCGGCCTTGTTGACGCGGGCGGCGAGCCAACAAAGCTCTTCCACGATCTTCGTCGAACTGGTGTCCGAAATTTGGTACGTGCCGGCGTGCCAGAGGCGGTTGCGATGCGCATCTCCGGGCACAAGACCAGGGCGGTCTTTGACCGTTACAACATCGTCTCCGAGTCAGACCTCACAGACGCAGCCGAGAAGTTGGACCAGCACATCCGCCGGCGCCGGACTCAAGACGAAAAATCCGAAGGCGGCGACGACGAGTCGTAGCTGCCGCCACCATAATCTCGCCTGCCAACTCATCCCTTCAAGACTCGGTCATCGCCGCCACCCGGCTGCTCTGGGCCTGGGCATCCGAACCCGTCAGCTCCGTCTGGTGTGACAGAAACAGTCACACCAAAACAGGGGCCAACGGAACGGAATTCGAAATTTGTCACACTATAGTCACACCAACGCGAAAACGCCCTCCGATGGAGGGCGTCAGAATCTCTGTAACTTATTGATTTTATTGGTGCGGATGAGAGGACTTGAACCTCCACTCCCTTGCGAGAACTAGAACCTGAAACGATTCTAGGCAGTTTCGCGGGGTATCGTGGAGCCGCAACACATTGATTCTAATCAGTCGGCGGTATCGCCTAGTTTCGCGCCGTTTCCTGTCATCGTTACATTTTTCGTTACACTCGCGAGCTTCATCCGGCGCTCCAGAAGCTCCTTCGCGACGCTCAAATCTTCGGCGTCCACGATGTTGTAACGACGTTCCATGCTATCAGTCTTGTGCCCCGAGATCTTCATCCGCACGACCTGCGGAATCCCTGCCCGGCGCATGTTGCGAACAGCGGTGCGGCGAAGGTCATGGAAGTTGAGTTCCGGCACTCCGGCTGCAACGCAGGCATTTCGCCATGTTGTTGTGAACCGCTTGATGGGCTCGCCCATGCGGCTGAACACCTGCTCGCAATGGGGCCATGCGGCGTCGCGTTCCTTTTTGGCGGTCATGAGGTAGTCCCGCATGTCGCCATCGAGAATCGGCACCGCGCGTCCTTCTCCGTTCTTCGTCTCGCCGGTTTGAAGGACGATGTAGCCAGACTCGAAGTCCACCTGCGGCCACTTGATGGCGAGGATTTCTCCAAGACGCATACCGGTGACGAAGCCAGCGACGAACATGGGTTTGAGTTCGTCGGGCAAGGCATCACGCAGAGCGGTGTATTGCTCGTCGGTGAGGAAGCCTTTCCTGACGTTCGTCTCCTTGACGAGTGGGAAGTACGGGATGACGTTCACCTTCGGTGGTGTTCGGCGCTTGCCCTTGTAGAGGGCACTTCGCATGACCGAGAGTTCACGGTTGACGGTGGAGTCCTTGGCACCTTCGGCGTTCCGCTTCTTTCGGTAGTCCTCCATCATGCCGGTCGTGAGCCGGGTGACTTTGTACTTGCCGAAGTAGGGGCGGATGCTTTTCTCGATGACCTTCTCGTAGATGTAGCGGGTTGCTTCCTTCACATCCGACTTGATGAGGTCATCAAGCAGTTCGCCGATCAGGACACGATCCGGTGCGCCACCGGAGATTTCACCGCGATGCTTCTTGGCGAGAAGCTGGTCGCGAAGTTTGATGGCGTCGGATTTCTTGGTTGATTTGCTGGATTGGTAGACGGGCCTTCCATCGATGTGGAGCTTGACCCACCAGATGTCGCCCCGGAGGTACAGCGTGCCGGAGCCGTTGGTAGTTCGTGGCATGCTCTATTGTAACTAAATGATCTAGTGCGCCGCAAGGATCAGTATTTGTTTTTTTCGATCCAGGCATCAAGGTCGCGCCGGTCGAGGTGAACTCGCCTGCCGACCCGCACGACCGGAAGTTCCTTCTGGAAGATGAGGTGCTGTACGGCCTGCTCCGTCCGACCCAGGTACACGCCCGCATCTTTGACATTGAGGAGAACGGGAACGACCGCGGTGCGGGCTGACAGTTCAGCTCTAACGCGCGCGGCAACACGTTCTGCGATGGCGTCCACGAGTGGATCAAGGGGCGTTTGCATTCAAGTCTCCACGCATAAGGACGATGCGTTTCCGCGAAATGATTCGCTGGTGAGGATAAGCGAGGGTTAACCGCGACGCTCAAGATTCAAGTCGGCAAGAAGCTTGACGAAGCCGCTGTGTCCATAGAGATGTCGGAGCGGCGGATAGATGTGAAGCCAAATTGTATACGGGTCGCGCTGCTCAAATGCAGCTCTGCGCAGTAGTTCTACAGCGCGGTCGTGATCGCCAATGCCCAGACAGGCCAATGCTAACGTGAAGGCGGTGACTCCGCCCGCTTGCTCCATCGATTCAAGGACGCTGCGCGCGGCTTGTTCGTCGCCGCTTCTTCCTAGAATCAGGCCGTCCAAGCCCGCGAAGTGGAACGAGTAGTGAGACATTTGGATGCGGCATTCCTCTGCCTTGTCGAAAGCATCCGTAGCCTCGCAAAGGATTAGTTTTGCAACCGCAACAGGGCCAGTCAACGGTGAGAATTCAAGCGTCTCTTCAATCACCGTTGCCGCTTCCTGGTAACGCTTGGCGATCACGAGCAGCGTTGCGAGATCGGCCCGGCATGTTGGATGGGTTCTGGCAGAACTGTTGATGTATTCCGTCAGATGTTCGATTGCGTACTTTAGGTAGCGGTTGGAGTCAGAAGCATAGAGAGCAGTGGTCCACCAACCCTGCAAAGACGCGCCATTGCTCACCTCCTCTGCCGTGAAGAAATAGGCTTTGGCCGCGGCGCGATGGCCACGGGCCGCGCGAATGCAGCCATCAATATACGTGCATTCCCATGGTTTGGACCACACGTACCAATTCTTCGCGCGAAAGGCTTTCATTGTCTGCTCGGCTTTGTCAAACCTGTCACCCATTGAGGCGACAAGGATGTTCTGGGCGTTCACCAAGGTCCACATCAAATCAAGATGCATTCGTGCGTTCTCTGGGTCTGTCACATCCGCCGTACCTGCAACCTCCCGGTAGTACCCCAACGCCTTGTATTCTTCTCGCATACCCCGTGTGTCGATGAGAGTCGAGGCGCGCAAGACGGTGCGCTTTAGCTGGTCCGGAAGAGGACTCATCTCACGGAAGGTCTGCGGATTCTGGACGATGATCGGAACGTAGGAATGGGCTTCGAATGAAATCGTAATTCCGTCCGGTGGAGTTCCCCAGTCGGCATAGAGTCTTGTTAGCCTGTCCCGCAAATTGCGCATCGCAACCCGCACCGTTGAGTCTGGCTTTTTTCGTTTCGTGCCCTCGCCGGTTTTTGGATTCCAGTTGCTAGGCTTGCCCAAATGATCGACACCTATGCTGAACTCAGTCACATTGTCCAAGGTGCGTCTAATCCATAAACCAACGAGGTACTCCAAAAGGCTCGTGGCCTTCGGCGAGGAATCGAACAGCGGGTGCGCCTTGACCTGAGTCAGGTGCATCTCAACGGCTTCGTCGCTTGGGCGCTTGCCATCCATCACTTAACCCTTGATTATCCCTTAACATATTGGCAAGAAACCACTTCTGCGGCACACTCAAGGTGTGAGAGGCACATGGGGAAATCACAAAAGCATGGGCAAGAGTGGTGCTATGAACGCCTCCACGGCAAGACCTAAGCCCAGCTTTTCCATCGGGCTGTACAGTGACCTTCCTGGTGAACGGGGAACAGCCTACACCCGGCGACGTTAGGTCAACTGGGCCGGGCTAATAGCAACAGATTGGCAACTTGAAACCCACCTTTAGGTGGCACGCCCGAGGTGTGTCTGGACGCAGAAGAGGAGCTTATGGCACGACAACTTCCCCAGGGAAGGCGCGAAAGGAGATCGACACAACATGAAATCGCACGCTATAAAATGCGGGCCATCCGGCGGGAGGTGGGTATGAACCTACGCCGTCTGCTATCGCCCATATGGAGTCCGAAAAAGCAAGCGCCGGACGGCGCTCCGAGGCGACGGCACCACCCCTTCGATTTGGACTATCCGCTCTTTTACTGGAGTCAGGCTGACCCGTTTCGACTGCGGGATGCGGTGACAGGAACCCTGGTGTTTGGCGCGACAGGCAGCGGCAAGACGAGCGGTGCCTACCGGAGCCTCCTGCGGACGTTCTTCCTGGCCGGATATGGCGGCATCATCTTCACGACCAAGCCGGGGGAGTACGAAGAGATTCGGCGATGGGCGGAGGAGACGGGACGGCTTGACAGCCTGATCCGCTTCGCGCCAGAGGAGAAGCACCGGTTCTCTTTTCTGACCTATGAATCGACCTACCCCGGTCGAGGCGGTGCGCAGACCGAAAACATCGTCAAGCTGCTCACCACGGTGCAAGAGTCCTTCGACCGCAATGGCGACGGTGGGGGCAAGCAGGAGCGGTTTTGGAAGCTGGCTTTGGAGCAACTGCTCCGCAACGCCATCGACCTGCGGCTGCTTGCGAGGCCCGGCGAACCGCTGTCGGTTCGAGCACTCTACGACGTGATCGTGAGTGCGCCGACCAGCCCCGAGCAACTCGACTCGGAAGCGTGGCAGCAGAAATCCGCCTGCTACCGGTTGCTCGATGAAGCGATCAACAACGACCGGCTTTCACCGCAGCAAAAGTCAGATCTGGAAATCACGGGCCGATACTTCTTGTCCGAGTTCCCGAGTCTGCCACAGGACACGCGCGGGAGCATCATCTCGACCTTCACCACTATGGCCGACATCTTCCTACGCGGGCAGATTGGAACGTTGTTCAGCAACGGTCTCACCATCGTGCCGGAGGTGGCGTTCGAGGGCGGAATCATCGTCATCGATATTCCAATCAAGACGTTCGGTCAGGTGGGCATCGCGTCGCAAACGCTCTGGAAGTTCATCTTCCAGCAGGCGTGTGAACGTCGCGATGTGAACAAGAATCCGCGTCCCGTTTTCATCGCGAGTGACGAATGCCACAACATCGTCAACCAGCATGATGCGTCGTTCCTGACGACCGCCCGTTCGTCCCGTTGCTGCTCGATCTACATGACGCAGTCCTACCCGAATCTGGTTGCGGCCATGGGTGGCGATCATCGTGGGCAAGCACTGGCAGAAAGCTTCGCGGGTGCGTCCGCTAATCGTATCTTCTGCGCGAACACCGACCCGAAAACGAACGAGTGGGCCGCCTCGGTTTTTGCCAAGAGTTTTCAGAGCAAGTTCAGCTCTGGCATCAACCGCAACGACAAGGGCGGTGATGGCTCGAATGCCGGTGCTTCGGAGTCGCTCGAATACCTCGTGCAGCCTGCCGAGTTCGTGACGCTTGCCAAGGGCGGTCCCGAGAATCGCTACCTCGTGGAAGCCATCGTGAGCCAGGGCGGCAGGGTGTTCAACGCCTCCGGCACAACGTTTCTCAAGACGGCGTTCAGGCAGATTTAGCTGCCATCGAACGACGTCAGTTCTGGCCCATGCAGCGGTACCGCATCGGCTCAACCTAAACCCTAACCAGAGTCGAAGGAGACTTTTATGAAACTAGGCAACGTAGGCAAGCGAGTCGCTATGGCGACCGAACCGGGCAAGCTCGTGTTCGGCCTGATGATGCTGATCCACTGGATACTTGGATGGTTCGTGATGTCGGTCGTGGTGTTCCTGCGGCGCAACTTCGGGGAGCGCTATCTCAGTTGGGTGAACATCCTGTTCGGCATGACGGCCATCGGGTTCTTCACGGGCATCGGTAACATTCTCTTCTCAATGGGAAACAGCCATCTCTCCTACACCATCGAGATTGCGTATTACGGCGTTGTTGGTCTGAGCGTGTTCCACCGCGTGGTGATCTGGCGCAAGAACAAAACCGGCCAGATGTGGCACTCCTATAACCCGGGCGAGTCGCTGATTCGGATTCCGGGACTGTCGCAAGAGGCTATTGCGAAGTGGGTGGAGCCGGGCGTGCTGTTTGCCCTAGCGTACGTCGCGAATCTGTACCACGACACGCCGCTACGCATCTGGTTGCTCATCGGCGCGTTCTCTGTGCTTGTGCATGAACATGTGTCGTACCACATGCAACGCCAGTCCTTCCTCGATATGCGCGATGTCCTCATCGAATCGCGCAACTGGAGTGGCGTGATGGCCGGCAAGCCGGTGCAGCAAACGCAGGGCTATACGATTGCCCGCAGCAACCTAGAACTGCTGGAACGCACCCCCGAAATGAAGGACGCGTTCCAGTCTCTGCCGGATGACGTGAAGGCCATCCTCGACAAGGAGGTGGCCGCTTGAAATCCGCAAGGGAAGAGTTCGGGCCGCCCGTTCAGCAAGTCGAGCAGCGGCTCTCGCAAAACCTCCAAGACCTGCAAACGGTCCGTGACATCGGGCAGCAGCTAAAGCAGTCCGGTGTCACCCAGGAGCAGAAGCAGGCCAACCTGACGCTCGTGAAGAACGATCAGGGAAGCCAGTCGGCGCACAAAGACATGGGGGTGCAGCAGGGCGAACGCCCTGCTCTCTCCCCCTGCGATGGGAATGTTCAGGCCAATAGCAAGGCTGACATTCAGCAGGCTGGCCAGTCACTCGCGGGCGCTGGTGTCAAGCAATCCGCGGCCCAGCAGTTTGGGCCACCTGCCCAGACGCCGAGCCTCCCGCCGCCATCGCAAGGGCGCTCGCGTTAGCCGTCGTTTCTGGGTGGCAAGAGGCATCCGTTGGATGCTCTTAAGCCCCTGTCCAACCCCTAGCCCGGCAGCCTTCCACGTCGCAAGGTTGCCCTAACCCTACCCCTAAGAAAGGAACCTTCATGATCTGTCCCAAATGCAGTACTGAAACCGAGGCAACCACCGACCAGAATGCCGCCGAAGCCGGTGCCACGCTATCCGGGTTGTTTATCGCCAAGGCCGGAATCATTGGCATGGTGGCGGCACCCTACCTCCTGCCCGTCATCGCAGGCGGAGCCCTTTGGAGCACGTGCCGTAAGGTCGCCTGCCCTAGATGCGGTCACCGCTTCAACTTCTTCGAATCAGGGAGCAGGTGATGTTCGACGACCTGTTCTTCCTGGGTAAGCTCTCGCTGTTTCTAGCCCTAAGAAGCGTCATAGCCCTGGCGCTTCTTCTGGGCCTGACGTGGTGCTTCATTGCCCTCGCTACGGGGCTTGTTCGCAGGCTCCGTAGACCTAGCGATAGGTGGTAGCAATGTGGCAACGAAGCACCTAAGCCGCAGTGCAACAATCGGCCCTGGGGCGGGCAATCATCAAGCCCGCCGAGGGGCCGAAATCAACCCTAAGCACCGCTTAGGAGAGATGTCTAACAGAAACTTACATCCGAAGGATGACGGGCATTTGAGCCAAATGTCCGTGATTCTTAGGGGTTCGTTAACCATTCTGTGCCTAGACTTAACGAAAGCGTTAAATAACGCATTTGCCTTTGAGGAAGGCGGATAGAGCCAATGTTATTCATTAACCACACGTCGAACGCCCAAGCGGCCAAGGACTACTTCCAACAGGAACTAGCCCAAGCCGACTATTACATGAAGGACGGCCAGCAGATTTCTGGCGAGTGGCATGGGCTTGGCGCACAGGCACTCGGCCTTGCTGGAGCTATCGACAAGGAGGCGTTCGAGCGGCTTTGCGATAACCAACACCCGGAGACCGGCGAGCAACTCACCGCACGCATGAAGGCGAATCGCCGCGTGACCTATGACTTTACCTTTGATGCTCCGAAGTCCGTAACCCTTGCCTATGAACTCGGTGGCGATGAGCGCGTGCGTGAGGCGTTTCAGGAGTCGGTGCGCGAGACCATGGCTGAGGTCGAGCAAGCGATGGCGGTGCGAGTCAGGAAGGGCGGAGCCTTCCATGACCGCGCGACAGGCAACATGGTCTGGGGCGAATTTGTGCACCGCACAACTCGTCCCCTGGATGATGGAGTGCCGGACCCGCAATTGCACGTGCATGCGGTGGCAATGAACCTGAGCTATGACGCCGTAGAGGGGCAATGGAAGGCCGGTGAGTTCTCGGCCATCAAGCGCGATGCGAATTACTACCAGTCGGCTTTTCATTCCAGACTTGCGGGCAAGCTAAAAGACCTTGGCTACGGCATAGAGCGTGACGGCAAGAGCTTCAAGCTTGCCGGTATTGATTCGACCCTGACGGACAAGTTTTCGCGGCGGGCGCAACTCATCGAAGAGGAGGCAGCCAAGCGAGGCATCGTCGATGCCAAGCGCAAGGCGGAACTGGGTCGCAAGACCCGTAACGCCAAGAATGCCGACCTGACGATTGCTGAGCTTCGGGCGGAGTGGGAGAAGCGTTTGACCGAGGGCGACAAGCTGACCCTTAGGGCTGCAAGGAGCCAGGCAAAAGGCGAGGCCATCACGGCCAAGCAATCACTTGACCATGCCATTGAGCATAGCTTTGAGCGGGCGTCGGTCGTCCGGGAAAAGCAACTGCTGGCGGAAGCGCTGATGCACGGTGTAGGGCACGTAAGCGTGGACGCCGTACACCGCGAAGCGGGTGCCGCCGATGTGATCGTGAAGGACGTCGGCGGCGTGCGTTACGCGACGACGAAGCAGGTATACCGCGAGGAAACCGACATGGTCGCGTTTGTACGAGCTGGTCGCGGTACGTGCAAAAGACTATCCGGTGGAACTGTCCCAGTTTGGGACAGCTTGACGCCCGAGCAACGCGAGGCGGCGGAGACCATTCTTGCCTCAAGAGATCAGGTCATCGGACTCCGCGGCGGTGCCGGTACCGGCAAGACGCGTTTGATGCAAGAGACAATTTCCGCCATCCAGAAAGGAGGACATGAGGTGTTCACCTTTGCCCCGTCGGCGGAAGCCTCGCGCGGGGTGCTTAGGTCAGAAGGGTTTGCCAATGCCGACACGGTCGAGCGGCTTTTGACCGACGAACAATTGCGCAAGCAGGTGAGCGGTCAGGTGGTGTGGATTGACGAGGCGGGGCTGCTGTCGGTGAAGGATACGAACCGCCTCTTTGCCCTGGCAAAGGAGCAGAACTGCCGCGTCATTCTCTCCGGCGACAAGAAGCAACATACGTCGGTGGTTAGGGGTGATGCGCTGCGCATTATCGAAGAAGAAGCAGGTCTACCCTTTGCCGAACTTAAGGACGTAAAGCGCCAAACAAATGCGACGTACCGCGCAGCGGTGCAAGCGATCAGTGACGGCGATATACCGGGCAAGCAAGGCACGCGGTTTGCGGAAGGGGTTGCGGCACTCGACTCCATGGGTGCGATAGTCGAGCTCGATGGTGAAGAGCGTTACCGGCAAATGGCAAACGACTACCTTGCGGCGGTAGGCGAGCAGAAGCGAGACGGCACCGCCAAGACGGCGCTGGTGGTTGCCCCAACCCACAAGGAAGGCGATCAGATCACGGCGTACATTCGCGAAGGGCTGCGTGAGCAAGGTCGCCTAGGGGGCAGCGAGCGAGCCGTGTCCGCGCTTGAAAGCGCCAACTGGACCAACGCTCAGCGTAAGGACCGGACCCTCTACCAGAAGGGCCTTGTGGTGCAGTTTCACCAGAACCTGAGCAATTTCAAGCGTGGCGAGAAGGTCGAGATAGTCGGGCATGGCGAAGCTGGCGTTACGGTGAAGCGAGCCGACGGCAAGCGGGCTACCTTGCGGCTTAGCGACGCCGAAAAGTTTCAGGTGTATCGCCGCGCGGAACTGGACCTTGCTGCCGGTGACGTAGTGCGCATTACCCAGAACGGCTACGGCACCGAAACCGCCCGCACCGGCAAGCTGAGCAAGGCGAGGCTTAACAACGGCGCGGTGTATCAAGTGGAGGGCTTTACGCGCTCCGGTGACATCCGGTTCACCAATGGCTTTGTTGTGCCGAAGGACTACGGCCACCTGACCTACGGCTATGCAAGCACCAGCCATTCGGCGCAGGGCAAGACAGTAGACAAGGTGTTTGTGGCGATGGGGCAAGACGCGTTGGCGGCGGCGAGCCGTGAGCAGTTCTATGTGTCTGTGTCGCGTGGCCGCGAGTCGGTAAAGCTTTACACCGATGACAAGCAGGCCATGCTCGATGCGGTGAAGACGAGCGGCCAGCGCCTGTCCGCGACCGAACTGCTCGAAGGCGAAGCTCCGGCGCACCGGCCCAAGCAGACGAAGCGGATGCAGCAGGCAGTGAAGCAAAACTATCAGGTACTCCGCGAGAAAGGACGCGACATGATTGTCCCTCGCCCCGGAAAGGAACACACGCATGGCAGAACAGTATGAACCCCCAAAGAGGCCGAACTCGGTCCTCGAACGGCTTGCCGGAAGGCAAGCCAAGGAGCCACCCGGCGACGAGTCGGTACGTGATTCTTTCAGCATGGGGCGTGTCAGTGATGACGACGACCTCATGCTCGATGTGCGGCTGAAGGATGGCAGCCGCTACGCCTTCCCTTATGGCACGCTGCTGAAGGTGGATTTCAGCCCGAGAGATGAACTGAAGCTCGTCTTCTCAGCAAACATTGTGGTCATCGAAGGCAGAAGGCTTTTACCGCTTTACGATCTCCTGCGGCGGCACAAAGCGAAGTTTGTGCAGGAGGGAACCGACGCGGAGGATGGGCTTAAGCCCGACGACGCCGCACATATCGACAGTATTCACATTCAGAAACCTGAGGAGGAAAACGTATGAACCAAGACACCCTAAACAAACTCACCGACCCCGAACTCACGCAGGTCATTGCCACCGCGCAAGACCTGCTTCACGCCCGCGCCGAAAAGCGAAAGAGCGACGCGATGGAGCAGATCCGCCAGTTGGCGGCGGCAGTGCAAATCAGCGTCTCGTTTGATGCCGGCCGCAAGCAAAGAGCCAGCAGGCCGATGCTGAAGGCCGGTGATCGCTACACCAACCCTGCCGATGCCGGTCAGTCTTACGTCGTTGGCAAGGGCAAGCCGCCCGCCTGGTTCTCGGCCCTGCGGGAGAAAAACAAGTTGCCTGCGCCGGTATCAACCGAGCCGAAGGAGAAATAGCCATGAACGACAGACCTAATCCTCCCCCAGGATCGTGGCAACAGCGCGTGTCACCGCCCCGCCCAAGGCACAGGCATCACCATGCGTTTGCGCGTGGCACTGTCACCGTTGGCGCGATTCACATGGCGGGGATGATTGCTGGCATTCTCGCCGCCGACAAGATGAAAGACCCCGGCGCAAGGTGGTCGGCAATTGCCGGTTTCGGGGTGGCCTCCGGCATCGGCGAAGCGATCTGGCGCGAGCGCATAGAGCGCGAGCGGGAGGAGCAAGAGGACCGTGAACGGGATTGACCGGCAACTGACGCGGGAGCAGGCACGCGAGCTCTTGAAGGTGTGCTTGCCGGGCGAGTGCGGTTACACGCTTGTGGTGTCGGGTCGGGACTGGGGCCGGTGGGCGCTATCTGAAAGGCCGGTCTATCAGGATGCAAACGGCACCGAACTTTCCAGTGAGCATTACTTCGCCACCATGGACGGGCGTATTGTTCATGCGCTGGATGTCGGGGCACCGACCGAACGGAGCAATGGAACGCCTTGGCTAGACGACCGGCTCGCGATGATCGGCGGGCGCGGCGTTTTGAAAGAGAGCAGCCTAGTCCTTGGTTGCACGTGCGCGGCGGTCTATGATCGCAGTGCCGTCGAGATCTACTTTGAGACACGCTATGTCCTGAGGCGTGCTGCGTTGGAGCGCCTTGCCGGAATCACTTGGGAGCAAGCGCCACCGTCATTGTGCATCCTCAGTAGCACCATCTGGTACCACTAGCCGGATCACTTGTCCGGCATCCGACAGCACGCCACTCACGATTCAGTCCTGTGCATTTCCTTCATCCCAGGTCGCCGCTGGGAACGCCCGGAGCAGTCAAGGGCGTAACCGAAGGTCGAGCGAAGCGGACCTTGACGGCGAGGACGTTCCGCGACAATGGTGCGGGGAGGAAAGACACGCTATAGCGAATGCAAGAACAGTAGCCCTCCCGCAACAAACACCAGCACTGCCGCATCGCGCAAGAAGTCCGCAAGCGTGTCGCCGTGCTTGGGTTTGAACCGGCGGCTCATGGTGTGACCTCCACGATGCGGAACTCGCTTGGTTCGGGGGCGTCGATCATGTCGCCTGACTCGACGGCATCCACGCATTCAATGATGTGGTCAGCGATGGCCTCAATGGCTTCTGCACGGGTTGTGTAGGTAACGGGTTTGCCGTCGCCGTCGGTCCAGCAGTTCTCCCAACCAGAGAACATTTCGGTTTGAACTTCGTAACGCGTGGCCGTTTGATCGGACTGATAGACCGCAACAGTTGTATCGGCGTTGACGAAAGCCTGCACTATCTTCAGGCGAGTGAAGATGTGATCATCCCGATCCTCCTCGGGCGTTTCTTCGTAGTGGCGTTCCTCATCTTGCCAGTAGTAGTCGAGGACGGTTTCGAGCGCGGTCAGGATTTCGGAAGGTAGGCGAATCATCGGAGTTCTCCATCGGTTCGGGTTGATGAAGGGCGACCCGGAGGCCGCCCTTCGGTGAGGCCGCATTACGCGGCGGCCTGTTCGCGGGCAGTGGCCGTGAGACGCGCGATCTCGGTGTCGGCCTGGTCGGCGAGCTTCGCGAGGGTAAGCAGGTTGCCCTTGTCGAAGCCCTGGGTGGAGTGCCATTCGCCCTTGGCATCGCGGTAGCGGCGCTCGAAGGTGACGCTGTAGAACGTTCCGTTGTCGGTGGTGCGTTCCCAGATGCTGGCGGTCAGAAGACCGATGCGAAGTTTCGCGACTGGGGGCTTGGCGGATTCGCCGTTTCTGCGGTTCTTGGAAGTGGTGTTAGCCATAATGTTTCTCCTTTTCTGTTCAGGAGGCCGCACCGTACAGCCTCTCTATGGCACCGTGTCCGCAGGCGGCTCAGCGAGTGGGTCATAGGATTTTGCTGCGCGAGGAATCCCGCAGGGAGGGGAAAATCCGTCATTGACCCTAGCGAAGCGACGACTGCAACGTGCGCATAGAAGAGAGGCATGCACGGGTGTCCGGCGACGGAGAAAAGGAGGATGTGGCCAGCAGCGGTGAAGCGACCGGCGAGCGCTTTCGTAGACCACCGCGACTCTCGTGGGCTCCGCACCAGAAGAAGAGATCTCCGACATCGGTCAATCTCGCCTTTCCGTTCCGTTATCTAAGAAGGCCTACCAACTCGATCAACTCAATCAACCGCTTGTAGGGTGCGGCAACCAATAGAATCAGCAGCAGCACTCCATACTTGTGAAACGCCGAAACCACTATGGGATGCTGCTTGGCTTCACTTATCAATGCACGGCGGCGAACCAAGTACACCAAGAGCCCTAGCGGGCCTAGCATGAGGCCGCATATGGCCCACTCAAGGGCGTGCCAGTTGCTCAGAACTCCCCTCTCGCCGACCTTGCCAATACGATTCGCACAGCAATCCGAGTAGATGAACAGGGGGCCTAACCATTGAAACGCTAGTAATACGTCGCCTAACAGCATCGGTGCTCTCGTTGAGGAGTAGGGCTCTGCTCGTGACCAGCGGCATGACTATGGCTCTTCCCGCGGCCAACACGGTTACCATTCTTGTGGGCGTGATGCAACGGTATCGTAGCGACACTTACCGGGTCGATGAGGGTGCAGTTTGCACAATCCGCCCTACGTCCCAACAGATTCACCATCGCCTGAATGATTTTCGCTTGCGGCTCCGTGAGCCTTGGTGATAAGTCTCATCAAAACAATCTCAGTGGAACATGTAGAAGGGACGACCGCGCACTGATGCCATGGCTTCCCATGTATATAGATGCAACTGATGCCGAGGCTCTACTCGGCATTCTTAACAGCGATTCATCGATAGCGTTCATTGTTAGGGACGGCCACGGAAGATGGCGTGCTCGTAATTCCGTAACGGCCCTTCATCAAGGTCGCCATTGCCTCTGGCACCATCCAAGCGGTCCTCTGCCTCTGGTGCAACCGGCCGCACTGTCAAAGGACGAAATACCCGATCCCTGGAGCGGTTGGGTAGATGCCACACACGCAGAACAAAGGGAAACTCCATACTTCGGGCCAGGTCACCCTGGCGTCATCTGGCTCAATGTTCGTGCGAACAATGACGGCACCCACATCAACATTTCGAGCTTCGAATGGATTGGGAATCATTATGCAGCTCTTGGAAGCAGTGCATCACCCCTAACGCAGAAGTGGTGGAAACAGTTGAACAAGAACATCAAACGGCTTGGAGGCGTTCTAGTTCCACGACATGGGCCGATTGAAGGTGCCAACAAAGGTACCGTATGGGCACTACCATCTGCGCTGAGCCGCATCACCAATGGGGCAACCCGAGACGCAAACCCAAGACCGACCGGGCTCTAATGTTCTGACTTTCCAAAACAACCTCGCAAACGTGCAACGGTCATAAATAATTCACACGGACGGTAACCATTTCTTAATACTTAGCGACTATACTGACCTAATTAAGATTCTCTATATGTAACCAGCAGGCGGAGACCCTAATATGGCAGACGACAAGCAATCAGGCAGACAGACTCCCAGATCACCTACGTGGTATCTGAACGAAGCACCAACGCCAGGGCCTGACGCTTCAGGCGGAGTGTACAACGCTCTATATGACGCGACCAAAGCGGCAAGTCACGGGCTGTCTGGGGTGGCCGCCAAAACCGCTGTGGGAGCGGTGGACACGATGACGTTAGCAGTTATCACAACAGAGGCTCACGGTATGATGATTCCTGCCGATCGTCTACATTCTGCTACAGGCATAAATGTGATACCGCAGAATAATCCTATTCGGGATGCGTTGAATGATGCTGTGAACCAACCAGCCAATCCAAACGGGCCAGACATTCCAACGCTTGCTTACGGCGCCGAGTATCATATGCACAAGGCGGCGCAGAGTATTTTGCCACAGGCGACGATTAACGGAATCGCGAAGGCATGCTCCGCGATTAACTCTCTTCCGGTTGCTGCACAACTTTTGACGGGCGGAGCGATGGCGATGTGCGACGCTAACGGTGACTTAAAGGCAGCAGCTGCGACGCCCACCGGCACGAAATCAGCGAAGGTCAGGGAGTGAGGTGTGGACGGACGTTGTTAATAACACGGTATAAAACGAAAGGAGAACGATAGCCATGGGAATTGATGAGAAGTTAAAGAATGTGGTTGTGAGTACGGACTTCACGATAGACCTATCAAAGTCTGGAAGCAACCAACGGGTCGGCGACGTGCAGAAGGCACTCGCGAAGATTGGCTTTGGACTGGATCAATCCGACACTCTGGATGACGCGTTCCGGAAGAGGGTAGAGAGGTTTCAAGATCTCGCTCTTGAGTCGTCATTCATATCGCCGGAGATCAAAGGGCCCTTGCTGCGCGAACGAACACAGGGCACCGTCGGCGTAGGGACTCTGTCTGCGGTGAACTGGGTCGCATTAAAAGAGAAAGAAAATGGTGGACACTACCGAGGTGAAACGGGAGTAGATAAGGGCTCAATTGAAGGTATGCTCGGATATATCAACAAGGTGTCGGAGCCGGTCACAACAATGGGGCAAACCAGGATTGTCGCAGAAGTCTACGGCGCGTTGAAAAACCTGATATCTCCGTCGGATGCTGTTGACGTTCAGGCACCTGCAAGAACGCCTTCACCCTCGGAGGGGCGTGGCCTTTAACCATACCTTAGGCGCGCTGGCGCGTCCGTATCGAGCGTGAGCGCCCTGCGCGGCGGGTGGGCAGCGTTGGGGATGGGCATGGACAGCGACCGATTAAGAGATACGACTATTCTCTTCGCAGCTGAAGGGAACAGCGCAAAAGTAGAACCACGCCAACCAAATGGAGATAACAATGGATCTGGCAGCGATTAAGAAAGAACTGAATTCGGTTTCTGACCTTACCGGTTTGACCTTCGAAGAGAACGAAGGGAACGTCAAGGCAAGTCTTGGGGCTCAGAAATGGGGTGCAATCGAGGGTGCTCTCAAGAGCGATGACCGCGTGAAGAACCATTTGAAATGGGGTAGACTGCAACTCGAATTCGATAACACAAAGGGCGATCTCGTCGTCAAGGGGCCGGGCTTGGTCACGCAAAAGGACTTGGACTCGTATAAGGCATCGGCCGAGATTACGGCCGCGATAGTTCAGGGGGAACTTACGCTTTTCAACACACTTGTTGGTGAGAAGACGAAAACCATCGCCTATACGACAACGTTTGACTCGCCGCTCATTACCACTGACCAAATGGAAATGTATACTTCGGATGCATTTTCGCCGCGCGATCTCAATCTTGGCATAACGATGAAGCGCACGAAACTGTTCGAATCGGCAATGCAACAGGCCACAAAGCTACGTGAGTTTGCAGCGAAGAATGGGATCGAGCTTGAAAAAACGGAAATCGGTTATATCGCCTCGAAGCTGGATGGAAAGCCGGGGCTGACTGACAGAGAACTAGCAGCAGCATTGCTCGGCACCGATTTCGCGCCAGACAAGAATCATTTTCTTCCAGGCAAGGTGATAAGCCACTTTGACAACAAGGCGACTGTCAACCTTGGCCCCCCATCACCAGACCTTAAGCATATCGACATCACTCAGGTGCCCTCTGGAACAAAGGTTTCGGCAGACGACCCACGTGCCGTATTTGCAGCGGCAGAGAGCGTTATGCGCTACAAATTTGTAGAGGAGCGCGATGCTCTTCCACCGAGCAACTATTTTGGGGCTGTCTCTGAAAGAGACAAAGGGAGCAAGGGTAAGTGAGCGGAGATCTGTGAGCGCAAGTCGAGTGAAGTCGCAAAGGAAATTAAAGCCGCTCTTGGCGGACCGCTAGAAGGAAAGGATGCAGTGCAGGCAGAAGCGCCGAATGCGCGAACGGGGGTGAAGACAACTATCCGAGAGCATTAAGCATTGCCCGGAAACAGGTGGTTATGGAGCGTTGGAGATGGGCATGAAAGGCGACCGATTAAGGGGTAAGACTATTCTCTTCGTAACCAGAGATGGTACTCACAATGACGCGCTTCAACTGATCTTGAGGGATCACCCAAGCACCGCGGTCATATTTAAGACGGTCAGTGGAAAGGCTGCAACACTTGTACAAGACGGAAAGGATATCGCTTCAGTGCTCTCTTCCAATGCGGTTGATGCTGTAGTGGTGGTCGACGATGCTAAGTTATCCGTGACGGCACTGGTTGAGGAAGCGCAGAAGCATATGAAAACTTCTGATCTCAAGGCATTGTGCGCCATTGTGCTGCTTCATTCAGAGGATCAAAGAGCGTTTTCGACGATGGGTCTGAGTGTAGTTCCCGAAGTAGTGAATAAGCGAGTGACCTACAAGTCTACAGAGGTCCCTAAATACGTTGACCTGCTGGACGCTGTTGCAGAGGCGATTGATAACCCGAAACCCCAGGGCATAGGTCGGCGTAGATTCTTCTGATTTGTGCCGTACCCCAATCTGCCTGCCGATCAACAAAGAGCCTGTACCATTGGGCTGGAAGCGTCAGCGGGCAGCAACTAATCGCATTAGGCTACGCGGCGCGCCTCGCCTACGAGAGGATTTCGTGTAAACCGCCCTCAGGCGGCTTCGGCCTCCTCTCTCGGCGCTTGCAACTTGTGCAGGAAATCCACGGCGCGTTGCGCGTGGGATGCGGCCTGGAAGATGGCGCGCTTGTCGTTCTTCAGAACTTCGAGCCACGAGGCGATGTAGGAGGCGTGGTCGTCGCGCACTTCCGGCGTGAGTTCCAGATCGCAGCAGAGAAACGCGGAACCCAGTTCGGCCACGAGTTCTTCGCGGGCGTAGCCTTCGTCGCCCCAGGTCTTGCGCCCGAAATCACGCTCCAGGCGGGTGGCGTGCCGCGTCCAGTGCGTGCTTTCGTGCGCCAGTGTCGCGTAGTAGCTTTCGGCGGTCGTGAAGCTCTCGATGGGCGGCATGGCGATGTAGTTGGCATCAATGGCGTAGTAGGCGCGGTTGCCACGGATGCGGATGTCAGCACCGGTCTGGGTGAAGAACGCCTCGGCGTGTTCGATGCGGGCGGGGCCCTCGCGTCGCGGCGTCGGCTTCGTGTAGTAGATCTCAGGCAAACCTTCGATCTGCTCGACATTGAAGACCGTGTAGCCTTTCATGAACGGGATGTCGCGTTCGACTTCGTTGCCTTTGCCGTCGTCTTCGGTTTTGGTGATCTTGTTCGCGTAGACGACGAGTGAGCCCTTCTCGCCTTTCTTGACATGCGCGTTCAGTTCAACCGCCTGTTTAAAGGTCATCCAGATCGGCGCGTTGTAGCCCTGCTCGATGGCAGCGCTCCACAGCATCAGGATGTTGATGCCGGAGTAAGCTTGGCCGTTGTGGCGCAGGGGACGAGTGATTCGGCCTGCCGTGTTGTCGGCGCTCCAGGGTTTCATCCAGGGGCGGACGCCCTGTTCGAGTGCGCTGATGATCTGTCCGGTGATGCGGGTGTAAACGTCTTGCCGTTCGGTGTTTTGCATGGTCTTTTCTCCTGTTTCTGCGTCGTGGTGTCTCGTGACGCGAATCATGAAGAGGCCGCACCCAGAGCGGGGACCGTCACCGGAGGGGAACGCCCAACACGGGAGCCACTTTGCCCGCAGGGCAAGAAGGGGCGAATGGAGCGGGCAGCGGCGTTGACGGGCTTCGCGGTGTGGCCCATGATCGCGGCAGGTTACGAGAGACCACGTGCGGAGGGGAGATGACCTGCATACCGGCCGGCAAAGACCCACCACGCATCTCGCGACTCACCTGCGCAATGACGGGGCGATTTGACTGAGCAACCAGAGCGCTACTCGGCAGTCGGGTCGGCCTCCGCGATGGCGGCCTTCCGCCGCGCATTATCTGTGTGGAGCGTCGCTGAAGTGTTGACGGGCGTATTCGGCTGGATGTCCGGCGACTGGCGATTCCTCGCATGACGGCGAGGGCCATCTCTCTTAGCGAACGTCACTTCGCCAAAGACTGCTGGGCCATCATCGAAAGCGGCGGCCATTCAGGCGGACGGGCGAATGACCTACCGGCGACACCTCACCTGCATGGCCACGCTCGGAAAAGTGCTTTACAAGTAGCGAGGTCGCACTACCCGATGAAACTAGCGTGCAAGACTGCGTTGGCGATATTATCATGTATTGAGAGATCGACGCCCAATCCCTCGCAAATTGAAGGATCGCCTAATGGTGGCGAACCGGCATACGTGCTGCATCTGCCACGAGCCGCGCCACCCCGTGGAGAAGCATCACATCGACGAAGACCCCAGCAACAACGTGTGGGAGAACTTGGCCGTGCTTTGCCGAAACTGCCACGGGCTCGTCACCGCAAAGAGTAGTCTCGGGAGCCGATACGCGAAGGGCGAAGTGCTTGCCTATAAGAGGGCGTGGGAGAAACGTTGCGCCGAAGTAGGCGCTGAGGAAATTGAATCGCCCGTCGAAGAGATTCACGAGACGAAACTCATCGAAGGTAGTGAGAACGAAGAGTACCCGTTCGACATGGACGAGGGTGACGAACTCGTGTTCTCGCTCGACGCAAACGACTTCCTCGACGTCGTCATCTGTGATGAGGACGACATCGACGAGTGGTCGGAAGCAGAACACGACGAGGAGAGCCCCCTGCCGGACTGCTACTGGTCACGCACCGGCGTTATGGAAGGTGAGTACGCTTTTGTGGCACCCGAAGAAGGGCGATATGTCCTGCTGCTGGTGAATTGGGACGACGAGGCCACCGAAGTCACGGTTGACGCCGCCGTTTGGGAGGCCGAGGAGAAGTAGCACCCCCGACTCGTTATTCCGGTGACTGCATCGCCGCCATGAGTCTGTTGAAGTGGCTCGTTTGGAAGCAGAGGATGTGGGGATCGATGGTGCATGGGATGAACGGATTGTCACACCAAGTGCGAAGGTCCTTCCTCTTTGACACAAGCGGCCTATAATAAGGACATTCGGAGTAACGGCGAACGCCATGCGTGAGCGTAAGGAGATTAATGTCCAAAGGCACCCCCCAACGGCAGCTTGGCAAGAGCAAGTTCTCGATGTACCTGCGCACCAAGTGCGACCGAGAGCTTTACCTGTCGTTGTTTTCGAACAATGTACCGAGCCTTAAAGCGGCTGGCATTCCAATCCCTCTGAAATCAAGACCTGGAGTTCAGCTCATCACGAGCGCCGGTACCGAGTTCGAATATGGGCAATTCGACGCGCTGATCAATGCGCTTCCCGGACGCGTCCTCCATAAGAGCAACGGGCGGGCGCCGCTCGAACTTGCCGCCGCCTTAAGGTCCGCAAACATTTCAAGCTTCTTGCTCCAGCCGGGAATTGAACCCCAGAGCTTTCGTGACCTCGCGTTTACCAACATAGGAGTGCCCAAAGCACGAGTGACCTTCATCCCTGAACTTGCGGGATTGAGGCCTGACGTGATTTACATTGGCGATGCCGGGTCCGCTGAATTCGAAGTGCTGCCGAATGGCAACCGGAGACGATTGAAGGAGAACGACCCTCGACGGCCACTAAGCATCATTGACTTAAAGAACATAACTGAAGCAAACGCGAGCTATTCTGCCGAGGTCTGTCTCTATGCGTTCTTCTTGGCCAACTGGCTTCAGACCCAGAAGACGGATATAGCCCAAGGCTTTTTCGTCTCGGATCAGGTTTACCTGTGGCGGCATGTCGAGATGCCTCGGTTCACAAAGATCCTTGGTACGGTAGCAGGCGGCGATCATGAAAAGCGCATAGAGGCGTTACTTCAGGACCTGAGGGAAGGACTGGTTAACTACTTGGTGTATATGCCAAGCGTGCGTAAGTTTTTCGTGGAAGACGTGCCGCGGGTGGTTGAGAAGGGTGACAAAGAGGGTTGGCAGGCGGTTGAATACCACGTAAACCAGAGATGTGGTTCCTGCGATTGGCTTGGCAACAAGAGTTGGCTTTCTACCGATGACCTTGCAATCTTCACTGCGAACCCGAGTCATTACTGCTTTCAAAGTGCTGAAACTGATGACCACCTCTGCAAGATGGGCTCCCTTAGCAAGGGCGCTGCAAAGGTATTGAACCTTGAAGGACATTCGACAGTCACCGGTATCGTGGGAATTGCATCAGGTGCGGCTGCTCTAAAGAAGCATACGCTGCTAAAGAAGGATCGTATCCAAATAGGAGCGCGAGCTGACGCCCTCGTCAATAACCTAGTAACTGTCAATCAAAGCGTGAAACTCGGCGGTCTCGCAAAGCAATGGAGTGCCGAGTACGAAGTCATCGTGAATTTTGACTCAGGTTCTGGTTTTCTTACGGGAATCGCTCTGCGCGGGGTCCTGTCTGCGCCTTATGGAAGATCCTTTGCCGAAGCCGGACAACCGCCTAAATCCTTAATGGTGCTGGGGGAAGCGGCCTTTGTAGTCCCAAAGGATAACGCCGCAGCCGAATGGACTGCGCTCCAGAGCTTCGTGGATACCCTCGCCACGTGGGTAAACAACGCTGAAAAGACGTACGCTGATAAAGGGTGGGGGACGAGAGTTCATACACAGGTGTGCTTTTGGGAGCCGCGACAGTACGAGGAGTTGTGCAATGCATTTGGTAGGCACTTGCTCAAGGTATTGGATCTATCGGGCAGATCGCAGCGAGCTCTAGCATGGATCTTCCCATCCGAACAGCTAATGGAAAAGGAAGATGAAATTTGCCCGAGCATCGTGTTCATCCGTGATCTGATCCACAGTTCGGTCTTGTTGCCGGAGCGTTTTGCGATGACTCTCCTCGGCACTGTTGAGCACTACCATCACGCGAGTCTGACTCCACGCAAGATCGACAAATACTACGTGGAACCACTGGGCAATGCGATCCCACGAGAGCGAATATTTGACATCTGGAAATCGCCAACTGGAACGGTCAAATTATACGGAAAAGTCGTCAGCATCACCGAAGCCATCGAGCGCTATGGTTCTGTGCTTAAGGCCCACGCTTGGGCATTGGGTTCGATCACGGCAAGGCTTCGCTCGGATCTCCGGGGTTCTCTCTCCGGTAAAGCACCGGTCCTGCAATTATCCTTTCCCTCCGGGATGACAGGTGTCGCGCAGGACTCCAAGCTTTGGAGTCAGTGGTCCGTGGTATCTGCTGCTGCGGCTGACACAGAGGGTCGAACGGCATTGATTGCGCCCGCCGAGTGGCTGGAGTCGTCTTACAAAGCTATCGTGCTCGATTCGCTAATCACCGATCACGGCAACCACACCTACACATTTTTTGTCAACGAGGAATCGACGGAAGCTAAGATTGAGGAAGGCGACGCGTATTGCACCGTTGGCATTGCCAGCATATCGGGATTCCCGCTTGAATCAGCTAGCAGCCTGTCCCTCAACATTAATTCCAGCTTGCACGGCTACTATATGCCCATGCACAGCATCATAGCCGCGAAGATTGATAGTTTTGACCGAGCAAATCGGACTGCAATCATCACCCTACGACCGAGGCACTCCAAGGTAGCTGATATTTTTCGAGAAGTGATGGACTCGGGTGTCGTGCCAATTGGGGCGGCCCCGATCTATATCCTTGAGGGGCTTCCCTACGACGACACTGACGCTACTCAACGTATCCTAAGAGCAATCGGAAATCCCGCATGCGCGCGAACAGCACCCGAGGCGCTGGATGCGATGGGTAAGTCGGCGGCCAAAAAACTTCCGGCTGGATCTGACGCCGACACCCCCGTCGCACGAATCCTATGGGCTGCGGACAAGGTGAGCGCCACAAAGCTCCGCACGCCCTCAGAAGTGAAGGCTATCGTGTCGTTCGCAAAGACGGCTAATAGGTACGAGCTGAATTACAGTCAAGCTGACGCAGTCGCAGGGGTAGCGGAATCTCAGCTCTCCATCGTGTGGGGTCCTCCAGGCACAGGAAAGACCGATACGTTGGTGGCGTTTTTGCATGCGGTTGTGCGGGAACGGAAGCAGCGAGTAATACTTTTGACGGGACCTAACTACCGGACCGTTGAAGAACTCGCTGGCCGCTTGGCGGTCAATCTAAATGGTGATTTGAAGGCAAATTGCGATTTCTATTGGGTGTATTCAAAGACTCGCGATCCGAAGAATCCGCCATCGGTTAAGGGCCACGTAAATCTGAAGTCGTTTAGAATTGACGCCCCCGAGGCCCAAGAGATGGTTCAGGGGGTAAACGGCGGCTCTAACACAACGGTCATCGCGACGACTGCTCACATGGTCAACCGGGTCATAGAGATGCTGGGGGCAAGTGGCTCGTTTGTCGCCGAGATATTTGACCTAGTGGTGCTCGACGAAAGCTCCCAGATCCCCGTGACTTTAGCGCTTCGTCCCATGTCCGGCTTAAGAAAACACGGCCAATTGGTGATCGCTGGTGATCATTTACAGATGCCGCCGATTCATAGTCTCGATCCTCCAACAAACGCAGAGCACTTGGTGTCAAGCATTCAAACCTATCTTCTAAAGCGGTTTGGGATCAAGCGCCAGGAACTGCTTGTGAACTATCGGTCCAACCAGGACATCGTCGAGTTTGCGAAGACCCTCAAGTATCCAGAAAAGTTGACTGCGCACAGCCCCATCAAACAGGTCGCCGAACTGAAGTCGATTGGGCCAGTGGTCGCAACGCTTCCGAGTGGATTGCCAGTAACGGATGCATACAAGCTGCTGTTAGATCCAGGAAGGCGCGTAGCTACGCTCATTCATGACGACGCAATCTCGTCGCAGGCAAATGACGTTGAAGCTGGTCTGGTTGCAGGACTAGCATACTGTGTCCGGAAATGCATGGCTAGAGAATTGGATATGGGCGTCCCCGAGAAGCGCTCCGCGTTCGATGACGACTTTTTCTTTGAAGTTGGAATCGGAATAGTCACGCCCCATAAGGCCCAGAAGGCCTTGGTAGTGCGCGCCCTTCTGGGCATCTTTCCGAATGCCGATCCGCAGAAGGTGTATGATGCCGTGGATACGGTAGAACGGTTTCAGGGTGGTGAACGTCACACGATCATCGTCTCGTTTGGTGTAGGGGATACCGATATCATTGAGGGAGAAGAGGCATTTCTACTTCAAATGGAGCGCACAAACGTTGCCATTTCTCGCGCGATGGCAAAGTGCATAGTCATCATGCCAAAAGCGTTGGCGTATCACCTACCAACCGATCCAAAAGCAGCAGACGCGTCGGTTGCGATCAAGTCATACGTGGAGGAGTTCTGCGCGAATCGGACATCGACGACAATCTCCTTCAATGGTGTGAGTCGTGAAGCCGAAGTTAGGTGGCATTAGTTGGCAACGGCGTGGAAATCGAATTCGTCCTCTGGCGTGGATTTCCCCATTTGGTCTGCTTGACGTTTACCTGCGCTAGCAGTGTCCGCACGTCGAGTTGATACAAGCCGCCAACCAGAGGACTCATCTAGCGACGCTTTGAGTAAGGCGCGCGCGTCACTTTTTACTGAGGGGATGGTTCCGAGCCTAACATATAGGTCGATTGCCTCGGCGCGCTTCCGCAGATGACTCCAGACGCGAGCGAGGTCATGCACGAAGCACTCGTGGCTAGAGTGCCTGAGTTGCATGTCCGTCTCATAATGCACCTGCGCGGGGCCGCCAAGAAACCAGTTGCGCAGCCATTGGTCCTGAACATAGGTCCGCATACCGTAGTAAGGGGGCGAAGTGACGACGACGAAACGTCCTGTTAGGTTTCTGTATGGTGCCGCCGTGCGAGCATCTGCGCACATGATCCGGCGAAAGCTACCGACCGCCGTGGAGCCAAGCTCCGAAATTCTCTCCAACTTGCGACGAAGCACAGCGAGCACCTGTACATGGGGAGCTTCCAAACCATTCTGCTTCCAATATCGAACAGAGTAATCGGGCTTGGACGCAAATGTACGGGGCATCTGATTCGAAAAGTAGCCAGAGAGTGACACGTCATTCGCCAACGGACCATGTAAACATCCTAGCGCCGCGGCCCGTAGCAGGGTAGACTCGTCCGATTCGTCGGGCAAGAGCATTAGCCCCTCTCTGAGCCGACATATATCGAGCAGTGTGTCGCTTGAATAGGCGGCTTTGAAAAATTCTGTGTCCGGCAAATCGGATGGCTGCCGTTGAAGCAGGTGCTCCGCGAGTGCAATCACTCTCTCGACTGATGCGCTTGCGAGTTTCGCCTTTGCAATTGCCACTGCAATTGGCGAAGTGTCGAACCCATACGATCGGAGCCCAAGCTTCCTTGCTGCATAGATGGTTGTACCTCGCCCACAGAACGGATCTACGATGACTGGGTTTTCACTCGAATGCTTCTTAATCACGCGTAACGGGTACTCCAAGGGAAACATCGTGAAATATGGGCAGATCGCGTTAAGCGCATAGTCACGGTTGTAGGCCAAGGGTGATCGCATTACGTGTGTCTCGTGAGTGGTGGGTGCATGGGACAATACCTGTTTATTTAATAATCATCAGTTTGCAATGGTCTTTGTGGCCGGATTCCGGGTCCCTGTGCCTCGGCTTCGGCATGAAGCGTCGGTTATGGCCAAGAGTGGTAACCTCATGCACGATTTAGGCTTTAGACGCTTTCAGCCGTCTAAAGGACTCCTGCAACAGATCCACCATGCTCATGCCGTGCTGGACGGCGTAGAGCTTGAACTCGCGGTGGAAGGTTTCTGGTACGCGGAAGTTCATCGGGGTCAGCTCCGCTGCGCCGCCCTTCTCAAGTGTGGGCAGAGAGATGACGGACGGCGGGGTATCGGCCTTTACGGCCTTCCTTCGGGACGGTGACTTGGGCATGGCTGTCGCACCCTTTCGCTGCATGTTCTGTCTAGGTTATAGCAGAATAACGAAAGAACGCAATAACGACGATGCGGCGCGACGTCACGGTCTTCGGTGTATGGCATCCTCCTCCGGGCCTTTGGGGTTGTCAATACGGAGGTGTGCCCGTATAACAGCGGCATGCCCGCCACAAGCATTCCAGCCCAGCATGCGCCCATAAGCATCGCTTGAAATGCCGCCCCCAGGCGGCCTGCACCAACGCGCTCGGCTCTTGCAACCGGTGTAGGAAATCCACGGCGGGTTGCGGGTGGATTCGTCAGGGAAGATGGTGCGGGTGGTCGGAATCGAACCGACAGTCCTTGCGAAACCGGATTTCTAAACCGGCTCCTTGAGCACTTTTGGGGGGCGCTGCTTTGTCGGTTTTGTTTGCTCTGCTGAAGCGGCCCTCGGCTTTGCTTCCTTCTTCCGCTTTCGCACATTGATCGCGGCGGCGTCCAGTGTGTTTTTGAGATGCACGGCGTAGTGCTTTTCGATCATCTCAACACTCGTGCGGCAGTTCTTCGCAACTTGGTAGATATCAGCACCTTCCAAGAGGCGGAAGCAGATGTAAGTGTGGCGAAGGCTGTAGGCCGTTCTGGCGTTGCCGTCCCTGTCCTTTTTGAGATCAAGTTCATTCAGGATGGTGGTGAACATCTTGCGTTGCACCTTTGCGAACAATCGGGCCGTCGTTTCACCGCCAATCCTTTCTTGAATTCGTTTGAATGGCAACACCGCGCCGGGCATACTCTTGCAGAAGCCGACGCCGCGCTTACCGCGCACTTCGATTTCCAGGATACGTTCGCCGGTTGCTTCGTCCTTGACGATGGCAACATCTCGAAATTCTAAGCGAGCGGCCTCGTCTGGGCGGAGTCCAGTGTTGGCCATAAAGAGGACATAGTCGTGTAGATGCGCTGCGGCGCGGTTTTGCCACGCAGCAATGCCGGGGCGCTTCGAGCGGGCGCGAGTCGCCTCGTAGAGGCGCTTGTATTCTTCAGGGGAGAACCATGCGCGATGTTCGATTTTGTTGGATGAGCGGTAGGGCGCAGTAAGGTCTGGAACGTGGGGCAACCAGCCGTGGCGGTTTGCGGTCTTTAGGACTAGTCGGAGTGTAACTATCTCATGGTGGAGCGTACTGCGTGACGGCTTCACTGGCTCGCCGGTTTTGGGGTGTAGCCGGGAGGTCATTCGGTGGACACGGTATTCCTGAACGACGCCCGGCGTGATTTCGGTGACGATCATGTTGCCAAAGTATGGAAGGAGGTGCAGGCCCAGCCTGTGGCCGTGCCCCTCGACGTAGCGCGGATTGCGCTCGCCGTGGGTGATGACTTCGTACTCCCTCAGGAATTGCTCTGCGGCCTCCTTGAACATCTTGCCGGACTTGAGCTCGCCCGCTCGGCTCTTGCCCTTGAGCGTGATGAACCAGTCTTCGGCAAACTCCTTGGCCAACAATAGGCTATCCTCGCGGGTCGAGGTACGCCATCGTCTCCCATTCAGGTACGTCGAGCATTGCCAGTAACCACTCCGTTCACGGCGGTACACCAGGACCTTACCGCCCATGATTTCGTGGCTATCTGTCATGCGAACCTCGTGTGGGTTGGTGAGGATTGAATGAAAACGGCGAAAGTGTGTCAGTTGTGTGTCAGCCTAAATCGGTGAGCTGGATGAGTCAACGAGAATCGTGAAAGCCTTGGTTTTGCTTGAGAAAACTGGCGCACCCGGAAGGATTCGAACCTCCGACCCTCAGATTCGTAGTCTGACTAAGCCAACAGCAACATGTTGATATTCATTGGTATTTTCGTTTGCTGTGTGGCAGTGTGGCTAAAAGTGTGTCCAGGCGGTGCTGTAAGGCCCCATTGTTGTTAACACCGACTGAACCCCATCGCAAGTGCGCTGATGTCTGTTTGTATCGATTTGAGTGGATGGCGAGGGAAACTTGGGCTCCGAAACAGACTGCCACACTAGGCCGGTCGAGTTGCGTGAAACATCTTTCCGTCATGGATGCCGACGTACCAGTTTTCAGAAGACGTGCCGGTTCCGACGATAACGAAACAGAGGCCGTTTAGGATTGAGGCAGCCGCTCCCGCATGGTCGGCGGCGAGGCGTTCGTCTGTGCCCGATGGCCGCGGCGCGGCTTCAGGATGAGTGTGCCAAAGGCCGATACAGTGAAGCCCCTCCCCTAGTTTGGAGTTTCTTTGTTCCACGGCTTCGTCTGGATCGAAGGTAACCGAGGTTCGCGATGCTCTAACGCGGGTCAGAACACTGGCTTCTGAGATATGAACGGTTGGACTGGTGAGATCTGGGCTAAATAGCTGCCCGACGGTTTCAGGCTGACGCCACTTTTTCTGGCGGTGGCTGTTCATAAGTGCAACTGCCTCGCTTGAGAAACGGAGGCTCCACGTTGCTCCGGGAATAATGAACTGCGGTCGCGTTTCAGAATCCATGCAGCGCCTCAGCAAGGGTCCGTCGCTCCACGACCGACGTAATGCCAGCAGGGATGGCAAGTTGACGACGAAAAGTAATGCCGGGCCAGACCCGCTCGAAGTATTCGCGAGATTGGACCAAGGACAGAACGTCTGAAGTAGTATTTTCTCCACGTAGCAGGGCTAGGCCACGGCGAGCCGCCATAGCAGCCGCTTCCCAAGCGTCGGACATTCCATACGGATGGAAACCCTGCCCGCATCCTGGATGCAATACTTCCACTTCGTCAGGCCAATCTCCAATTTGGATCGCCGTTTCGGCAGGATCGGAAGTCGGCCAACGGTCGTCGCCAACAACGGTTATGACGTGTGCGGCTGCGCCGAATGGCTCCATCCAAGCCATGATAGTTGACACGAGCCCAAACATAGTAGGACGCGCATGAAAAATCGCCATCCTCACGGCCCTGTCACCGGTGCAATCAACAATGAGATCGGGAATAGGATGGTCCCCAGCCAGCCATGCCTGCGCTGTCATCGTATGCGCGGCGGTCTTAACGCCGGGAGTGCTGCTTTTCAGACGCTCACAAAATGCAGTTGCCTTGTGGCGACCGTTCGCTGGAAGTCCAAGTGGATGGCGCGATATGTTCTCCGTCTTCATAACGTCTGGGTCTACAATGTCGATCGAGCCGACGCCCGCGCGAGCGAGAAGTTCAGCAACGGGTGCGCCGACTGATCCGCACCCAAACACCACCACCCGCTTGCCTGTCAGTCCGTCTAGTTGTTGGGTGCGATGATCTCTTGCCAAAGTCCACCGGCGGTCGATGCGAGTTACTTTGACCGGGACAACGGTGGGCTGCGCTGATGCGCGCGACCTAGAAGGGATTACGCGCCATCCGAATCCGACCGAATTCTGTAAGGCGACGATGAAGAGTGGCGCATCGTTGGACCATTGGCGGGAAGCATACCAGGACTTCACTCCGTCGGTTGTGCCCGTTAATTCGTCGGCTAGAGCCGCAATAGTCTCAAAAGACCTGGGCCAAGTGTTCGGCGTCCATCGTTGGTCGCTGGGAAGGCGCAAGACGAGTGTGCTGCCGTACACGATCGTTCCTAGCGACCACCCCGTATTCTCCGCAGTGGCTTTAGGGCCGCCATCGCGCGAGGAGGCTATGGCTCGCGTGCGGCTTCCTAGGTGAAGCGTTTCAACGCGCTGCGGAGCATGCAGATCAGCATCGATCTCTAAGAGCAATTCTTCGGTTTTGCAACCCTTGGGGTGATGGAAGGCATCGACATGTCGTAGCCAGTAATCGTGTGCCTCGCGGTGGAATTCCTGTTCGATCCATTCTGGTTCGGCGGAGTTCGGGATATAGGCTAGGAACTGTTCAAGGACTCGCCCCGCCGCCTTTACTGGATCAGCAAGGTCGTCGGGCAGCGTCAACACACCGTGGCAAAAATTGCCACTCGCTTCAACGTGGGGCAGGCGTAGGCAACACGATTGGTCCAGTTCTACACGCAGGGGGCTGAACGGGAAATCCCGTGGAAGGAGAATCCTCGGTTGTATCGGGCCAAGGTGCTCGTACTTCTCCTTCAACTCCCAGGCCGCAACAGACTTTTCGCGTTGTGCGACGCTCAGGGTCACCGCAGCCACGACATCGGATGTATCGAGCCAGGTGCGCACCTTTTCTATGGCCCCCTGATCGAGGGGTGGGTTTGGCACGCTCACCTCCTTAAGCCAGCGTTCGTGTGTTTCGGCCTACCGGCGTTGCGACTCTTGGGTTGCTGACCTCAATACCAGAAGATGCGACCAAGCCCTTGAGCAAGGGTGCCATCTGTTTGTTCTCAGGTAGGCTAGCCATCCAGGCATCCACGCCGACCTGGCCGAAGATGGCCTTCAATTTGTTCTCACTGCTCTTGGAGTATTCGTCGGTCAGCAACGCTTCGATGTCGTTCTCCAAGCGTTGGTACCAGCGGAAGAATTCCGATGCACGAAGGCCTTGATCGGTATTCCATCGCTCTGCGAAATTTTCGCTGCCGAGTGCGGGGTTGCAGACGAGATAGTGTCCGTTCGCATTCCGGGTGATCCAATTCGGCATGTCCTCGATCACAGCAAGTACGACTTCCATGGGAGAGCTGAACGAGTTGCGGCGAGTAGCCCAAATATTCTCGAAGGCTTGGCCTGCCAATGTGACGATGATGACCGAGATTGGCCACGCTTCCTTTCGCTTGTCGCTCTCGTAGAAATACACGTTGTCGCGATGCAGTTTGACCAACTGGATTGTGCGGCGCAAAATGTCGTCGATCCGGACCGGATCGCTGGGCAACGGTTCTACGCTTTTGCGGGCTTCGATCAGATTTCCCAAGCCCGATGCCGACTGGAAGGAAAACTGAAGATCCGCGCGGTCGCAGAACCACTGCGCGAATTCAGTTGGATTCGAAGGACTCCAGGCGGTTTCCGGATCGCGAACTCGCAACGCAGCACCATAAACATGATCGGGGTCGGGGGTGGCGGGCGTTACGTCGAAGTAGTATGGCTTGTTAGGAAAGGGGAGACGCCAGCAACGATTCTTTCGTGTAGGTGACCCAGTAGTTGCCTCATCTCCGTCGAGTGCTTTGCCGAACTCTTCGAAAAACAACTCGGGGTCCGGATTCTCATAGCGCGGCCCCGATAGAACAAAGACGACATCTAAGTCGAAATTCGTTCGGCCGGGTGGACGGATCGTGGTTTGAGTTCGCATCGAGCCCTGTGGAATAACGTCGACCGAGTGGTGCGGAAGGTCAAGGCGGTCAGCTACCCGCTCGGCAAGAGCCTTGTACTCCTTCTCCGCGTCTTTGCGAGCGGCGGGATCGAGTTCCAAACGACGCAACAGCGTCACCATAAGCTGCTCCCATCGACCAGCTGATTTTGTAAGGTCGAGCGATTCCTTAATGCGCTTTGAAAAAGTCTTGTTGTTGATCATAATCCTAAGCCTGCCCTAACAAAGTGGGCAGGTTTCCTCCGTTTTAAGATGGGTTACTGCTTTGGACGTGATTGCGATGGTGGAAACGAATGCGCCACGCCCCGCTGTGCCGGTAGACGTATCCCGTTCGTAGAGAATAAAGCCGGGCTGGCAACGTGCCTGCATCTTTTGGCCAATCCGCACGCATGCGGTAATCGGCGCGATCACCAGTAGGTGAACTTTCGAGGCACGCCATTGGTCCTGCAACTTCTGGAGCGCGTCATCAATGGCCAGCCCGAACAGTTCCAAATCTTCGGGGTGAGCGATGATTCGGCGACTGGGGAATTCAACGCTGACTTCGATGGTGGGGCAAGCCCATTGGTTGTTCTCGTACAGGTTTGAGGGCAATTCCTCGGGGGGGATGGAGTCGGTGAGATAGACCAGCAAGGTTGCCTCGCTTTCCCCAGGCTGGGGAGGACGCAACACCTTGACCTTGTATTTTTCTTTGGCTGGCGGCTCTCCAAGCCAAGCCCACTGGCCGCCTAACGTGCCACCGACTTGGTCACGATGAAATTGAAACAAGTGAATGGATCGTGACTCCCCGAGAAGTCGGCCTGACAGAATAAGAACCGAGGTTGTGTGCGGTGCCGGGAAAACGGCCAGTGGCATGCCTTGAACGGAATCTTGCGCAGTGCCTTCTAGGATCGCTTGCAGACGGGGGACGTCCTTCTTTAGCAGCGCAAATAGGCTAGACCAGAAGGCGGACGAGTGCGTATCGCCGAGGTGGCCGGCGTTTCTTGCAAACCAATCTGGCCGAGTGTAGTCACTACGGAGTTTTCGAAGCCACATGGCTTCCTGCGCGAGGGTCTCGTCGAACGCGGCGGTCTGGCCTTGGACATTACCTCCCAGAACAAGGATGCGCGCCGCAGGATAGCGCAGTGAATCGAGGCAACGCTCGACATTGGTTAGATTTCGCGCGCGCATCTCTTGGAGCCTGTCCCGCGAGTAAAGGTGCGGAGCAACACGATCAATGGTGCGATGGCATTTGTCGCACAGAAGAAGAATGTTCGTCGGATCTTTGGCGAGTTGCGGAGACAAGACCTTGTCGCCGCGTGGACCCTCCGGAGAGGATGCGACGATGTGGGCGTAGTAAGAGAAATTGCCGCGAATTCCGGGTAGGACATGCGTGCGGAGATTTTCCCCACAACCTTCAAATTGACAACGCCAAGCTGCAAGAGAGGAGACGTCCGCCTTCACCGAATCACTGATATCGCCCTGACGCCCCGTGGTGACGTTGTCCCGGTGCTTCACCCAATCGTTCAACTGAGAAACTGACTGCATCGTTGGATTCGACAGATCCAGTAAAACTTCCGCAAGATTGACTGAATCAACATTCGCCCAACTGAGGCGTTTTGCTTTGGCGGCGATCTTGAGCTGGTTGTGGGTCTCGCCGCCAAGGTCGCCCATTCCAACTTCATCCCACTGATTCTGCTCAACGAGCGTTGACAACACTCGAATCGAAAAAGCATTTGCGATTACATGCCAGCGTGAGCGGCCTTCGCCCTGGTGGCGTTTGAGCTCCGCCGCGAGCTCAGCGTCATGCAAGGGGGCAGCCAGTTGGGGAGGCATTGAAGAAGGGGCATGGCTTTTCAGAGGGCTGGTCATCATACGTCTTGTTTTTATATTAGCATAATTTTTATACTTGCATAGTTTTTAGACGCATGCAACAATGCAAGTTCATGATTATAGGGGACGACAATGGGGATGTTGGATCAATGGCAGAGACTTCTGCGAGGGTTGCTCGTTGGGGGCAGGATCGGCGGCTGGAGTTCATCGAGTACAGACTTCGATGGGCAGGTCACCTCAACCGTAGTGATCTAACTGACTTCTTCGGCATTTCCGTTCCCCAAGCGTCGCTAGATCTCGCTGAGTACACTCGACGTGCACCGGGTAACCTGGCCTATGACCGAAGCACCCGCGCCTATGTCTTGGCTAGCGGGTTTCACCCTGTTTTCAAAGGCACGAATCACGAACGCTATCTAAACGATCTGCTACGCGAAGCCTACGCGGTCGAATCGACCGATGAGAGTTTCCTGGGGTGGCATCCAGTGGTGTCGGTCCCGCAAACCCCCTGGAGGCATCTGGATGGTCGAACAGTCGGAACCATCGTTGAGGCGATCCGTTTGAATCGGGCTCTACGATTGGTCTATCAATCTCTATCGAGACTGACGCCCTTTTCGCGAAAACTTACCCCGCATGCCTTGGTCTATGACGGTCAGCGGTGGCACGTCCGCGCCTATTGCCATGCGCGTGAGGACTTCCGGGATTTCTTGATATCGAGGATTTTGGAGATAGAGGGCACCGAGGCTGACCGTTCGCGTGCCTCTGAAGATTCTCAATGGAACAATCTGGTGAACGTGGTGCTGTCTCCTCACCCTGCCTTGGCTGATCCGCACCGCCGTGCGATTGAGCTTGATTACGGCATGGTCGGAGGGATCTGCAGATTCCAATGCCGTGAAGCCTTATTGTTTTATGTGTTACGCCAGCTTCGGTTGGATCAGCCGGAAACAACGACGCCGGAAGCACAGCAGATTGTTTTGGCCAACCGATCTGAACTAGAGTCATTGCTTTCTAAAGCTGGAATTCGTTGAGGCGCGCCAACTCCATCGGGGGGGCGGCCGCCCGAGTTCTCCGCGCGGGCCTGGTTGTTCAGAAGGTCCATGCGAGGCTTCCGAGGATCGAGAGGTGAGCGATAAACGGGCTTGCTATCGCTCACAAAACAAGATATTGTGAGCGATAGAATCAACCTCTATCACTCATGACCTGGAACTGGCAAAAACTCAACTGGCCCAATTTTACCTGGGATGCTTCTCGCCTCCGCACGGCGGAAGAGCAGTTCCTTCTGGGTAGCGGCATGTTTGCGGGCACGGTCAAGCATCTCGGGGATCAAGACCGGGAGCAGTTGACGATTGAGGCAATCAGCACCGAGGCGTTGACCACTTCTGAAATCGAAGGCGAGATCCTGGATCGAGCGAGCGTTCAGTCTTCTATTCGTAGACAACTTGGTCTTGCCACCGATCATCGCCGCGTCAAACCGGCTGAACAGGGCATCGCAGAGATGATGGTCAGTCTGTACCGGAGCTTCGCCGATCCGCTCTCCGACGACATGCTTTTTGCGTGGCACAAGATGCTCACCAATGGACGCCGGGATCTTAAGAACATTGGCTGCTATAGAACCGATGACGAACCGATGCAGGTGGTCTCCGGTAGCCTTCATGCGCCGAAGGTGCATTTTGAAGCGCCACCGTCGGCAAAGGTACCAAAGGAGATGGCGCGGTTTGTGAAGTGGTTCAACCGCTCCGCTCCCAATGGCAGTGACCCATTGCCCGCTCTCACGCGAGCCGGAATTGCGCATCTGTACTTCGAGTCCATCCATCCCTTCGAGGATGGAAACGGACGCCTTGGCCGTGCGATCTCGGAGAAGGCGTTGGCGCAGTCGGTGGGACATCCCACCCTCACGGCCCTCGCTGCTACAATCCTGATCCGCCGGAAAGCGTATTATGAAGCGCTCGAAGTCGGGAACAAGGACAACAACCTGACGCCCTGGCTTTGCTGGTTTGCGGGCATCGGCATTGAGGCGCAGAAGCGCACTGAAGCACATGTCGAGTTTCTGCTCGACAAGACGCGGCTACTCGACCGGCTTCGCGGCCAACTCAACGCCCGGCAGGAGAAGGCCATTCTTCGAATGCTGCGTGAGGGGCCTGAGGGCTTCAAGGGTGGGCTGAGCGCTGGCAACTACATGACAATCACCGGGGCGTCTCCGGCGACGGCAACGCGCGACCTCGCCGATCTGGTGGACAAGAAGGCGCTGTATCGGATTGGGGAGCGCCGCCACGCACGGTACGAAATCGCAATCGGCTTGCGTCCCGTGCCACTGGTCGAGATCGATGGACATGGCAATCTGATTTAGCAGACCGATGGTTTGCGTTGTGGCCTTAGCGCTAAGCCAGAATGAGCAAAAGCGTCGATTTCTAAACCGCGTCAGCGGGCTGCAAATGCGAAAGCGAGAGTATACCCACGGTGCCGTGCCGACCTCGGCCTATAACGATGCAACTGCTGATCGTTACAAAAACCGTTACAGTCGTCCTAAAGAAGTGAAGCCGACCATCGCTGGTCGGCTTCGATAACTGCTTTAGAATCTTTATGGTGCGGATGAGAGGACTTGAACCTCCACTCCCTTGCGAGAACTAGAACCTGAATCTAGCGCGTCTGCCAATTCCGCCACATCCGCACTTGGTTGGGCTCATCTGATTGTCGCCAATGGCATCCATGGATGTCAAACCGCTTCCGAAAATGGGACAATACCTAGCTATGAGTGTCGGCGAAGTTTATTTGCGGGAAGTGCGGAAGCGCATGGCGAAGGAGCGGGTTCAGGCAGAGAAGGCTTTGGCCCAGGTGCGCGACTCCGAACTCGCCTGGCAGCCGGACGCCGAAGCCAACTCCCTGGCCGTTCTGCTCCAGCACGTCGGCGGCAATCTGACCTCCCGCTGGACGGATTTCCTCACCTCCGACGGCGAGAAGCCGGACCGGGATCGCGATGGCGAGTTCGAGGCTTCGGCACGGTCGCGCGCGGAACTGATGGCCATTTGGGAGCGGGGCTTCGCCTGCCTAGACCAGTCCCTGGCGGAGCTCACTGAGGCCGACCTCCTCAGGACCGTCTACATCCGCGCGGAGCCGCATTCCGTGATTGAGGCCATTGAGCGGACCGTCACCCATACGGCGCAGCATATCGGCCAGATGATCTACCTCGCCAAGTGCATCCGCGGCGGCGAATGGCAGACGATCACGATGCCGCGGAGGATGCGGAGTTGACAGAGAAGTTAACCGAGAAAGAACGTGCGGCGGCGCGGGCCGTCGAGTTTGTCCGCGACGGCATGACGCTGGGCCTGGGCAGCGGCTCGACGGCCAATATTGCGGTACGGCTGCTGGGGGAATTGGTCCGCCAGAAGGGCTGGCACGTGCGCGGCGTGCCGACCTCGTTTCTTACCGCGGCGCTCGCGGCCGAAGTCGGACTCCCCCTGATCGAGCTCAACGACGTCGCCCGCGTCGACCTCACCATCGACGGCGCCGATGAGATCGGCCCGGGCCTCGCCCTCATCAAAGGCGGGGGCGGGGCACTGCTGCGCGAGAAGATTGTCGCCGCGGCCAGCGACACCGTCATCATCATCGCGGACTCCTCGAAGCTCGTCGCCCAACTCGGCGCTTTTCCACTGCCGGTGGAGGTCGTGCCCTTCGCGCGCGCTTTTGTCGAGCGCCGGCTGAGCGCGTTAGAGCTCAATCCAAAGCTGCGCTTGACGCGCGACGGGGCCGTCTATCGCACGGACCAGGACAACGAAATTCTCGATTGCCACGCCGGAGCGATCCCGGATCCGGAGGGCCTGGGGCGCGAGTTAGCCGCGATCCCCGGCATCGTCGAGCATGGGCTTTTTCTCGGGCTGGCGCACCGGGCGATTGTCGCGACCGGGCCGGACGTCAGGGAACTTCTACCTTAGCCTTTGCGTAGGACCTGGATGGAGAGACTAAGATGATCAAATTCCTGCTTTGGTGCCTGTTGCTCGTGGTCTGTTGGCCCCTAGCCTTCCTGGCATTGCTGCTGTATCCGTTGGTGTGGCTGCTCACGCTGCCATTCCGCCTAGTGGGCATTGCGGTGGGCGGCGTGTTCGAATTGCTGCGCGCGATTCTCACCCTGCCGGTGCGCGTGCTGGGTGGCCGGACCGCGTAGGATGACCGTGGCGGAGCGCTTTTGGCGCGATGGCTTCGTCGTGCTGCCAGGCCTCTTCAACGAGGCGGAGATTGCGCCCGTGTCCGACGAGGTGGACCGCGTGCTCCGCCGTGAGGTGGACTACGTCCCCGAGCGCGATATCGTACTGGAGCCCGGCTCCGCGCGGCTGCGCAATGCGTTCCGGTTGCACCAGTACCAGCCATTGTTTCTGGAGTTCGCCGGCCACCCCGCGCTCACCGGCATCGTCCGGGAGATCCTTGGCGAGCCTTTGCGCCTCTACGGCAGCCAGGTCTTCGCGAAGCCGGCGCTGGTGGGCTCGGCGGTGCCGCGTCATCAGGACATGCCGTACTGGCCTTTCGCTCCCTATGACCTTTTGAGCGCGTGGATCGCCTTGGACCACTCCACCGTGGCCAACGGCTGTGTGCGCTTCTCCGTCGGCTCCCACCGCCTGGGACTGTTGCCGCACACGGCGTCGCAGGTGGTGGGCAACTCCCTGGGAATGGTGCCCACGGCGAGCGTCGACGCGCTCCCTGAATACGCCGCCGAGATCACGCGCGGCAGCGTCGTGCTGCATCATAGCCTGACGGTGCATCGGAGCGAAGCGAACACCAGCGAGCAGGCTCGGCGGGGCCTGGTGTATGTCTATATGGGTCCGCGGGTGGAGTTAGTGGACCCGGCGCGTCTGAAGGGGCCCGCCAAGTTTCCCTTCGTCTAATCCGCCACGCCGATTAGCGGCCGGGAGAAATACCTCGGAAGGCGAGCCATTCCGAAAGCCGCGCGGGCCAGCTCTCCACCGGTGCCCCCGGCTTTTTGGTTTGCCGCAGGCCAAAGCCATGTTCGCCGTACTCATAGATATGCATCTCGGCGGGGATCTTCCGCTCGAGCAACTCCAGGTAGAACTTGACGGTGGGCACGACGTGGGAGGGGTCGTCCGTGGTGCAGACCATGAAGACGGGCGGCGCGTCGGCGCGAATCGGAAAATCGGCGTTGGCGGCGATCGGCTCAAGCGCGGTGGCCGTGCGGGCGGGCGCTGAGCCCGGCCGGTAGTACGGATAGACGAGGATGTTGAAGTCGGGGCGGGAACTCACGCGCTCGATCGGGTCCGGCGCGGTGGCTGACCCGGCGTCGTACTTCACGCCGATCATGCCACCCACCTCGCCGCCCGCCGAGAAACCCACGCTGCCAATGCGGTTCGGGTCAACGCCAAATTCGGCGGCGCGACTGCGCACCAGTCGAATCGCTCGCGCGGCGTCGGCGTGCACCTCCTTCGGCAGCGTGTACGTGGAGCCAGGAATCCGGGCCAACCGGTACTTCAGGACAAAAGCCGCAATGCCGCGTTCGTTCAGCCAGTCCGCGAACTCCCAACCCTCTTTCTCGATCACCAACTGCCGATGACCGCCGCCCGGCGCGACGATCATGGCCGCGCCCGTCGCCTTGCCCTGAGGAGGCAGGAACACGTAGACCGAGGGGTAATGCGTTTCCGTGAAAGCGCCGGGAAGCTTGGCGTACTTGGCGGCTTTCGCCGGCGTCGACACCTCGGCCTTCGTCACGCCCTCGGAGCCCGGCGCGCCATTGGGCCAAAGCCGGATCTCCTCGCCGCGTTCGGCGGACCAGACGAGGCAGGCAAGTAGGGAAAGCAGGGTGGCGAGTTTCATCCACAAGACTTTATCAGAACGTCGAGCTTGCTACACTGGCACGAATGCCGGCCCGACTCGCCATCCTCGCCGCGGCCTTTCTCTTCTCCACCGGCGGAGCCGTCATCAAAGCGGCACAGCTCAATGCTTGGCAATTGGCTTCCTACCGTTCGCTGGTGGCTGGCGCCGTGCTGCTGGCTCTGCTGCCTGCCGCCCGGCAGGGCTGGACATGGCGGATGGTCCCTGTCGGCGTGGCTTATGCTCTCACCCTGGTCAGCTTCGTACTCGCAACCAAGCTGACCACGTCGGCAAACGCGATCTTCCTCCAGGCCACCGCACCGCTTTACCTGCTGTTCATTGCGCCGTGGTGGTTGGGCGAGCGCTGGCGGCCGCGGGACTTGCTGGGTCCCATGGCGATTGCCATGGGCATGACGTTGTTCTTCGTAGGACGGGAGCCGACGGTGCTCACCGCGCCGAACCCCTGGCTCGGCAACCTCTGCGGCGCCGCCAGCGGCTTCACCTGGGCGCTCACGGTGGCCGGCCTGCGTTGGCTGAATCGGGGCGGCATCGTGGCCGGCAACGCGACGGCCGCCATGGGCAACCTCCTCGCCGGGCTCTTTGCCTTTGCGCCCGCCCTCCCCATTCCGGCGTTCACTGGGGCCGACGTCGCGGTGCTGCTCTATCTGGGCGTTTTTCAGATCGGCTTGAGCTACTACTTACTCAACCGCGGACTCGCCCGCGTGCCCGCTTTTGAAGCCAGCGTTCTCATCCTGCTGGAGCCCGCCTTGAATCCCGTGTGGACTTACCTGTTCCACGGCGAGCAGCCGTCCACCTTGGCCATGATCGGCGGCGGTATCATCGGCGCGGCGACGCTCTTGCAGAGTTGGCTCTCCGCGCGCGAGTAAGCTGCTATCGGCCCATCAACGCCCGACGCGTCGACAGCAACGTCTTCTCCAGCGACTCCCGTGGCAATTGCCGCAAAATGGGCGCCATCAGCGAACTCAGCAAAGCCGGGACGCCGCGCGACAGCGAGATCGCTTCGCATTCGATGTAGACGCCGCCGTCGCGCTCCTCAAAGCGCCAGTAGGAGTTTAAGCGCCACATGAAGCCGTGGTCCTCGCCGGGCGGCAGTTCGTGTTCGTCCTTGGAATCCGCATCCGCCACTTCGGTAATCCGCGTGCTCAGGCTGCGGCTGCGGCCATGGGTCGCGTCGACGCGCTCGAAAACGGTGTCATACTCCGTGTTCAGAATCACGGTGATGATCTTCTTCTTGCGTAGCCGCAGGTAGACCTTGTTGTGCTCGCCCTGGCGCGAGACGAGCTTGGAATCGATCACTTCCGGCGCGTAGACCTGCTTATGATTGTCGTAATTCCGCAGCAGCGCCAGCGTCTCGTCGAGCGTCACTCCGGGTACGAACGTCGCGCCTTGCCAATCGTGGATCAGGCCGCCGGGCACCTCGTAGACGCCCTTCGAATTTCTCGAATCCACCATCACATCGCTTTGCTTCACGGTCGAATGGCAGGCCTGTTTCCCGTCGCACCACAGAAAGCGGCCCCGGCCCTGCATCTCCGCTTCCCGGCTCTTCACATACTTCTCAAAGGCCTGCGTCGTTTGCGGCTCCAGCCGCGTCGTCGCGACGTCGAAGGCCAGTAGCGGAATCACAAAAAGAATGCTCACGGAAATTTGAGCGTAACAAATTCGGCGCATCGCGCGGGGAAACTCCTGGCTGCTAGAATACCCGTTATGTTTCAACTGGGCGCCGTTACCTACAACGTGCTGAAGGATTGGGATCTCGAAACCGTCATCACCAAGCTGGAACAAACTGGCTTCGCCGCGGTGGAACTGCGCACCGAACACAAACACGGCGTCGAGCCTTCCCTCACTAAGGAACAACGTGACGCGGTGAAAGCGCGTTTCGCCAAAAGCAAAGTACGTCTGCTCAGCTACGGCTCCACTTGCGAATTTCACGCGGCCGACCCCGCCGTGCGCGCCCGCAACGTGGCGCTGGCGAAGAGCTGGATTGACCTGGCGCACGACACCGGCGCCTGGGGCGTAAAGGTGCGGCCGAATGGCTTTCCTCCGGGCGTCACCCGGGAGCAGACGATCCAGAACATCGCGGCCTGCCTCCGCGAATGCGGCGACTATGCGGCTGGCATGGGCGTCGAAGTTTGGGTAGAGGTCCACGGCAAGGAGACGCAGGAACCGGCGGTCTGTGCGGCGATCATGCGCGCCACGAAACATCCGCAGGTGGGCCTGTGCTGGAATTCGAATCCCACTGACGTCGTGAACGGCAGTGTCAAACAGAGTTTTGACTTGCTCAAGCCCTGGGTGCGTAGCTGCCACATCAATGAACTGGCCAGCCCGTATCCCTATCGCGAGCTATTCGCGCTGCTCCGGCAGCACGGCTATGATCGTTACACTTTATGCGAAGCTACCGAAAGCAAGGAGCCAGAACGGTTCCTGCGCTGGTATCGCGCCCTTTGGATGGAGATGAATCGCGCATGCGCTTAGTTACTGGATTTTTGTTTGCGGCTGCCTTGAATGCCGCGGTTCCCACGCCCGAAAGCCATTTCGGCCACGTGCTAACGGCGGATAGCCGTCCCCTCGAATGGGCCAAGGTAGTCACTTACTACGAGAAACTCGCTGCCTCCAGTGACCGGATCAAGCTCGAAAAGCTGGGGCCCACCACCGAAGGCCGCCCGTTTCTAATGGCCATCATCTCCTCGCCTGAGAATCTAAAAAAGCTGAATCGCTACCGCGAAATCCAGGGTCTGCTGGCTGATCCGCGCAAGACCACACCCGCCGCGGCTGCCCGCCTGGTTGCGGAAGGCAAAGCCGTCGTCGCCATTACGAACTCCATCCACGCCAGCGAAGTGGCCTCCACCTTTACGGGCATGCAGTTCGCCTACAACATTCTCACCGTCGACAAGCCGCGCTTCAAAACGATCCTCGACCAAACGATCTTCATTCTGGTCCCGTCGCTGAATCCCGATGGCGTCGACATCGTCAGCAACTGGGCCCGCAAAACCATGGGCACGCCGCACGAAGGCACCGTGCCGCCCGAGCTCTACCAGAAATACGTCGGCCACGACAATAACCGCGACTGGTATATCTTCTCGCAAGCCGAAACGCGGCTCGCCGTCGAAAAGATGCACAACGTCTGGCATCCGCAGATCGTCTACGACGTCCACCAAATGGGCGCCACCGCCGGCCGCATGTTCGTCCCGCCGTGGATGGATCCGATTGACCCCAATATCGACCCGGCCATCGCCCAGGCCTGCAACACCTTCGGCATGGGCATCGCCTATGACCTCACGTCCGCTGGCCGCAAAGGCGTTGTGGTCAACGCCATGTACGATTTTTGGACCCCCGCGCGCCACTATCAGAGTTACCACGGCGGTTTGCGTATTTTGACCGAGTCCGCCAGCGCCAAGCTCTTCTCGCCCATCACCATCAAGGCTGAGCAACTGCGCGGCCAAGCCCTCGGCTACAACGTCGGCGAGCGCGCCTGGAATCACCTCGAGCCCTGGACCGGCGGCGACTGGAGCCTGAAGGAGATCATGACCGATCAGTTGATCGCCTATGAGAGCGTCCTGTGGCAAGCCGCCACGCGGCGCGAGGATCTGCTCACGAACTTCTACAAGATTCACCAGCGAGCTGTGGAGCGCGCGGCCGGTCCGTATGCCTTTGTGCTTCCCGGTGACCAGGCCGATCCCGCCTCCACGCGCAAGCTCCTGGAGACGATGGCTTTCGCGCAGGTGGAAATCGAACAGGCTACCGCGAAGTTCACCGCCGATGGCCGCGAGTATCCGGCCGGCTCCTACGTCATTCGTTTGCAGCAGCCCTACTCGTCGTTCGCCAAGACCATGCTCGAACGCCAGCAGTATCCTGACCTGCGCCTTTACCCCGGTGGCCCGCCGAAGCGCCCCTACGATGTCACGGCGCAGACCCTGCCCTTGCTCATGGGCGTGACGACGGATACCATCAAGGACCGTTTCGCCGCGCCCCTCGTGCCCGCCAAGAGCCTCACCCCGCGTCAACTCGGCACTCTGCGTCCAGGCGCGATGGCCGCCTCTGACGGCGATACCTGGAAGAAGGTGAACGCGCTGTGGAAGAGCGGCAAGTCCGTCTGGCGGGACCCCGCCAACGGCGACTTCTTCGCCGCCGCCGCGCCGGGCCTCGTCGAAAAGAAGAAGCCCCGCGTGGGCTTGTATCGCAGTTGGATGTCCAGCATGGACGAAGGCTGGACGCGTTGGATCCTGGAGCAATTCACCTTCGACTATGACCGTCTGACGAATCCCCAAATCACCGCCGGCAATCTGCGCGCCAAGTACGACGTCATCGTCTTCCCGGATCAGCCCGCCTCATCCATCGCCAGCGGCTATCGTCCGGGCCAAATGCCCGCCGAATTCACCGGCGGCCTGGGCAAGCCCGGCGCCGACGCGCTCAAGGCTTTTGCCGAAGCCGGCGGCACGCTCGTTTTCCTGAACCACAGCACGGAGTACGCCGTGGAAGCCCTGGGCCTGGGCGTGAAGAACGTGCTGAAGGGCGTCAACAGCCGCGACTTTTACTCTCCCGGCTCCCTGCTGAACGCGACGCTCGACACGAAGCACCCGCTGGCGCTGGGCCTGCCGGCCGAAGTCGCCCTCTGGAGCGAAGGCTCACCGGCGTGGGAACTGAGCGGCACGGAGAAGTCGGTCGCGAACTACCCGGCCAAAGGTTTACTCGCTTCCGGCTGGCTGCTCGGCGAGAAGTACCTCGCCACCAAGTCCGCGCTGGTGGACGTGCCGTTGGGGCAGGGCAGGGTGGTGCTCTTCGGCATGCGTCCCCAGTACCGGGCGACGAGCTACCAGAGCTTCAAGCTCTTCTTCAATTCGTTCTTGCTTTAGCTCCACACAGCCCTCCTCGGCGCGACTCTACACTTTGCCGTTAGTCAGGTTTTTGCTGCTGCGACGGTGGGATTAGAGGCTTGCCGTGGCAGCCGCAGAAGAATGATCGAACCCACCACCCCAGCAAATACCGATGCAATTAGTATTCCTAGTTTTGCAGCGGTAGTCTGATCGCTCCCTATGAAAGCCAATCCCGTCATGAATAGCGACATCGTGAATCCGATCCCGGCCAGCCAACCCGCACCATGGATTTGGCTCCACGAGACGCTTTCGGGAAGCGATGCCAAACCGGCTCGAACCGCCACCCAGGAGGCAAGCAGTATACCGATAGGCTTCCCAAGCAAAAGCCCCAGAACGACGCCGATGGTCGTTGGTTGGACTAGAACTTCCCTCAGATCGCCGGTGAGCACTACCCCTGCGTTCGCCAAAGCAAACAAGGGCATAATGACGAAAGTTACCCACGGATGCAACCCATGCTCCAGACGATGGAGTGGGGGCTGGACTTTCTCGCAAGCGTCCTCTAGCGCCTCTACGGAAATCTGCTGTTCTATGTCACTGAGAATATCAAAAGGCTCGGTCTGTGAGGCCTTTTCAAAATGATCAAGTACCGCGCGACCGTGCTGGAGGAAGTCTCGCTGATTGACAGCGGTGCGGCTGGGGATCATGAAGGCGAGGAGGACGCCTGCGAGGGTTGCATGAATGCCAGACTGCAAAACGGTGATCCATAGCACTACGCCGATCAGTGCATAGGGAAGGGGATGGCGCACCCCAAGCTGGTTTGCAACGAGTGCCAAGACAAGGCAAAAAACAGCAACTCCGAGCGCACCCCAAGCAAGGTTCTCCGTGTAGAACACGGCAATCACGAGAACGGCGGCAATATCGTCAACTATCGCGAGTGCCGTCAAAAACACCTTCAGCCCGAGCGGAACTCGATCCCCAAGCAGTGCCAGCATGCCAATAGCAAAAGCAATATCAGTGGCCATCGGAATACCCCAACCTCTGGCTCCCGGCCCATTCGCGTTGAGTGATGCGTAAATCAAGGCGGGAACCACGACTCCGCCAAGCGCTGCGATGATGGGAAGCGCGGCTTGACGTGCCGATGCCAACTCGCCGGCCAGTAGTTCCCGCTTGATTTCCAAACCGACCACAAAGAAGAAAACAGCCATCAGCGCGTCGTTTACCCAGAAGTGCAGTTCCTTGTCCAAACTAAAGCTGGCTAGTCCGATTGAGAAATGGGTGTGCCATAGATCCGCGTAAGACTGAGCCCAGGGTGAGTTCGCCCAGATCAGAGCGACTATAGTGCAAGCTAACAGCAGGATGCCACCCGATGTTTCCCGGCCAACAAACTCCTGAAAGGGGCGCGCGAGTTTGACAATTGGCGTTGTCGCGGGCGAAATGCGTTGGGGGTTGACCACTGAGACTATTCTCTCACCCAGCGTCTCTTCGCCGATCGTCGGACCCCACATGCAGAAAGCTATGATCACCCGCGCCTTGTCGCGCAGTGTTGCTCATACTGGCACCCTCCCCTTGTCCGACTCCGCCCAACGGCTAGCTCAGCACCCGCACCAGCTTTGAGTCGATAATCCGCTCGTCCGCAGTGATCAGGGTCATCCGGTGGACACGTGCCGTCGCGACGATGGCGCGATCCATGGGGTCAACCAGCGACGGCCCGATGGCGGCTACTTCGCTGCCGACTGCGGCATCAATCGGTAGAACGACGAAGGCCGGATCTTGATCCAGCCTTCGGATCATCTCTTCGGCCAGCGGTGGAAACTTCCGGTTGCCGGCTCCATACGCCACCGCAATCTCCAACAGACTGATGGCGCTGATGTACATCGTTCCGCATCGTGACTGAATGTTCTCCAGCACTCGAAGCTGATCCTTCGATAACTGCGGTGCATCCGTGAGCCACCAAATCAGGATGTGTGTATCCAATAGATATTCGATCAACGTTTTCCTGGTTTCCACTCGGTCAAGAGAGGATCGGGCTGATACAGGTGAGTAAGGTCAAAGTCTTCCACTTCTGGCGCCTGTACCCAGCCGGCCCAAGCTCCACGGGTTTTAGGATATTTCCTCTTAGCCACCGCACCCAAAGTCGCCACCGGCTTGCCCCGGCGGGTGATCGTGAAGGTCTCTCCCTTCTCGCTCACGGCATGGATCAAGCTCAGGCATTTTGCCTTGAACTCGGTAACGGTGATTGTCTGGGGCATGACTTCAGTTTACCACATGGTCATTTGACTACTTTGGCGCGCTTCATTCGGCGCCTAGGATAAAGAAGGTCAAAACCCTCCACCGTATCCGGTACCTCGATCAGACCTTCCCACAAGCCCCAAGCTTCGGGCACATGGCGCGCAACATGGCCACCGGCTTTCCTCTGCGGGTGATCGTGATAACTTCCCGATTTTCGATCACGTCATCGAGCAGGCTCAAACACTGCGCCTTGAACTCCGTCACCGTGATCGCCTTGCTCATACCCCTCAGCTTATCAAAATAGTCATCTGACCACTTCCCGCGCCCGCGACTCCAGCCGCAAATACACAATCCGCAGCGCTGCCACCGTCGGGATCGACAAAAACATGCCGCTGATGCCCGCCAGATGCTCGCCCGCCAGGATGCCCACCAGCACCAGCAACGGATGCAGTTCAATGCCCTCGCTCATCAGCCACGGCTGCAACACGTAGTCCAGAAAGAGCCGGTAAACCACCAGAAAGACGATCAGCCCCGTCACGTCGTAGCCGCTCAGGCCGGCCACCAGCGCCGCCGTTACCCCCGCCGACAATGGCCCCACCACCGGCACGAACTCCAGCACCGCCGCCAGCGTTGACAGCAGCATGCTGTAGGGCACCCCCGTCGCCAGGAAAAAGACTTCGTAACAGAAGAAAGTGGACAGCGACAGCAGCACCACGGCCCGAATGTACTTCGACAGCAGCAGGTGGAGGTCACCGAAAATGGCACGCATCAGCGCGCGGGAATCCTCCGGGAAGCGCCACAGGATCGCGTCGCTCAGCAGCCTGCCGTCCTTCAGAAAGAAAAACGCAAACACGGGCACCAGCAGAAATGGCATCACGCTGCCCAGCCCTGAGAGCAACTGCCCGGAGAGTGTCTTCAAAAACGGCAGGAACTGCTCGAAGCCGCCCTCCAGCAAATGCCGCGCCCACTCCGCAACGCTGGCCCGCGCCGGTTCCAGCCACGCCGGCAAAGGAAGTCTCAGCCACGCATCCTGATTCTTCACCAGCTCCGGAATCTTCCCCGCCAGCCCCGACGCCTGAGCCAGCGCCTCACCCACCACCCAACTCACCGCCGACACGATGCCCGCCAGCATCAGCACGTACACCAGCACCAGCGGCACCTCGCGCGCCCAACCCCAGCGCCATGTCAACCAGCCCTCCACAAATCGCACCACCGGCGACACCATATAGGAAAAGAACAACGCCAGCGTGAGCAGAAAAAGTACTTCTCGCAGTAGCCACACCACGCCCACCAGCGCGACGATAAAGAGGACCGTCCACGCGGCGCGCGCGACCTTCGAGTCGAGACCAAGCATAAGGACCCAGTATACTGATGGCGTTGAGCACCCACAGCCTGCAACCCCGCGTCGACGCCCTGCTCGACCTCGAAGATCGCCTCCGCCGCGGCGGCGGCGACGCCAAAATCCAGAAGCAGCATCGCGATGGCAAGCTCACCGCTCGCGAACGCCTCGCCCAATTGATTGACCCAGGCACCCACTTCGTGGAACTCGGCCTGCTCATCGCGCATGACCAATACGGCGGCCAGGCCCCCGCCGCCGGCGTCGTCACCGGACTCGCCCGCATCGAAGGCCGCCCCGCCGTCATCGTCGCCAACGACGCCACCGTCAAGGCCGGCGCCTGGTGGCCGGAGACCATCACCAAAATCCTCCGCGCGCAAGAAGTCGCCATGCGCAACCGCTTGCCCATCGTTTACCTGGTCGATTCGGCCGGCGTGAATCTGCCCTTGCAGGACCGCATCTTTCCCGGCCAGTACGGCGCCGCGCGCATCTTTTACTACAACTCGCTGATGCGCCGCCGCCTGCGCATTCCGCAAATCGCCGCCGTCATGGGCCCCTGCATCGCCGGCGGCGCCTATCTGCCCGCCCTCTCCGACGTCATCATCATGGTGGAAGGTACCAGCTTCATGGGCCTCGGCGGACCCAATCTCGTCAAAGGCGCCACCGGCCAAACGATTGACTCCGAGAGCCTCGGCGGCGCCACTATGCACACCACCGTCAGCGGCGTGGCTCACCTGCGTGCGCCCAACGACGCCGCTTGCTTGCGCATGATCCGCGAACGCTTCACCACGATCGGCCAGCCACTCGCCAAGCCAGACGCCGTGGTGCCGCCCCTACGTCCCGCCGAAAGCCTCTACACGGCCCTGCCCGAGGACCATCGTCTGCCCTACGACGTCCAAGCCCTCATTGAGGCTCTGCTCGACGGCGATGGCTACACCGAGTTCCAGCCCGCGCACGCGCCGGAAATGATCTGCGCCTACGCCAAGCTCGGCGGCCGCCCCATCGGCTTAATCGCCAATCGCCGTGGCTATTTGAAGCCGCGCATTGGCGGCATTATCTACACTGAGTCCGCCCGCAAGGTGGCTTACTTCGTCGAAGCCGCGGAGCGCGCCGGCCTGCCGCTGCTCTACCTGCAGGACGTCTCCGGTTTCATGGTCGGCGCCGAGGCGGAGCAATCGGGCATCATCCGCGCGGGCGCCGAAATGGTGGAGGCGATGGCTTGCGCCACCGTCCCCAAAATCATCCTCACTGTTAACCATGCGTCGGGCGCCGGTTACTACGCCATGGCCGCCCAGGGCTTCGATCCGCACTTCGCTTTTGCCTGGCCCACCGCGCGCATTGGCGTGATGGAGGGCGACTCCGCCGTCGTCGCCATTCACGGCCCGGAGCTCGATAAGCTCAAGGCCACCGGCCAGCCCGTGCCCGAGGAACTCGCCTCGCGCATCGCGCAAACTCGCGCCGACTATGAGCGCTGGCTCGACGTCCGCTACGCCGCCGCGCGCGGCCACGTCGACGGCGTCCTCGATCCCCTCGCCACCCGCCGCACTCTCACGTTCTTATTCGACGTCGCCGCTTGGAGCGGCCATCGCCAACCCGCCATACTGGAGCAGTTATGATACGCATCGCCAACGGCCAAGGCTTCTGGGGGGACTGGCTCGAAGCCCCAGTCCGCCTCGTCGAGCAAGGCCCCATCGACTACCTCTGCCTCGACTATCTCGCCGAGATCACCATGTCCATCGTGCAGAAGCAGAAGCAGGAGAACCCTGAGCTCGGCTACGCGCGTGACTTTCCGCCCTTAATGGCTCGCCTCTCCAAGCAGCTTCGCGAACGCGGCGTCACCGTCATCGCCAACGCCGGCGGCGTCAATCCCGCCGCCTGCGCCCGCGAAGTGAAGCGCCTGGCGCCCGATCTGAAGGTGGCCGTCGTGCACGGCGACGATCTCTTCCCCCGCCTCGACGACTTACTCGCCCGCGGCTTCCCGCTCAAAAATATGGACACCGGCGAAGACCTCGCCACCATCCGCGAGCGGGTTCTCTCCGCCAACGCCTACATCGGCGCTTTTCCTTTGGTCGAAGCCCTCGCCACCGGCGCCCAGGTCATCATCGCCGGCCGCTGTACCGATACCGCGCTCACCTTAGCGCCGATGGTCCATCGCTTCGGCTGGCGCGAAGACGATTACCACTTACTCGCCGCCGGCACCATCGCCGGGCACATCATCGAATGCGGCGCGCAAGCCACCGGTGGAAATTGCCAGGTGGATTGGCAAACCATTCCCGATTTCGCCAATATCGGCTATCCGATTGTCGAAGCTGAACCTGACGGCAGCTTCACCGTCACCAAGCATCCAGGCACCGGCGGTAGAGTAAGTTCCGACGTCGTCAAAGAGCAGTTACTCTACGAACTCGGCGACCCGAAGAATTACATCACCCCCGATTGCATCGCCGACTTCACCACCATCCAATTAAAAGATACCGGCCCGAACCGCGTGCGCGTCAGCGGCATTGCCGGAAAGGCCCGTACGCCGTTTCTGAAAGTCTCCCTAAGTTACAACTGGGGCTACAACGCGATTGGCTCGTTAGTCTATAGTTGGCCGGAAGCCTACGGCAAAGCCCGGCTCGCTGAGCGTATCGTCCGCGAACGCCTTTCGCAACTGGGGCTCTCTTTCGACGAAATCTGGGCCGAAATCCTCGGTTTCAACGCTTGCCATGGCCCAGCGGCGCTCCCTTTTCCCGATGTCCCCGAAGTCCAACTGCGTCTCGGCGTCCGCGGACCCAGCCGCAAGGATGTTGACCGTTTTACCCGCGAACTGATTCCCTTAGTACTAAGCGGCCCACCCACCGCCACCGGCTTCGGCGATGGGCGTCCGCCGGTCCGCGAAGTCGTCGCTTATTGGCCGGCGTTAGTGCCCCGGGAAGAAATTCGTACCAGCGTGGAGGTATTCGCATGAAGATCGCTCTCTCGGAAATTGCCCACGCCCGCTCTGGCGACAAGGGCGACATGGCCAATATCGGCGTAATTGCGTACCAGCCGCAGCATTATCCGGTGTTAGTCCGCGAAGTAACGGCGGAGCGTGTAAAGTCTTACTTTGGAAACTTTGTCAAAGGCGAGGTAGAACGCTTCGAGTTACCGAATTTAGGCGCTTTGAATTTCCTCTTACACGAATCTCTCGGCGGCGGCGGGACGTTATCTCTGCGCATCGACGCGCAAGGGAAGACGATGTCGGCGGCCTTACTCCGCATGGAGATCGAGGTCGCCGACGGTGAGCTCTAGTCTGCTCATCTCCCGCGAAGGCCGCCTACTCCGCCTGACGCTAGCCAGGGAAGAGAAGCGCAACGCCCTGAATCTCGAGCTTTGCCGTGCCATCGTCGAAGCCTGCGAGGACCCCGACCCTTCCGTCGGCGCCATCCTCCTCGACGCGCAAGGCAAAGTCTTCTCCGCCGGCATGGACCTCGCCGAACTCCGCGTGCAGGATCCTACCGTCTGGCACGAGCGCCTCTTCACGCTCGGCGCCCGGCTCACCAAGCCGCTCGTCGCCGCCATCAACGGACCCGCGCTGGCCGGCGGCCTCGGACTGGTCGCCAACGCGCACATCGCTATCGCCGCCCAAGGCACCAGTTTCGGACTCACCGAGATCCGCCTCGGCCTCTGGCCCTACGTCGTCTATCGTGGAATCGTCGACGCCGTGGGCCCGCGGCGCGCGCGCGAGCTATCGCTCACCGGCCGCATCTTCGGCCCCAACGAAGCCTTGCAGTACGGGCTCATTCACGAAGTGGTCCCCGCCATCGAACTCGACGACCGCGCCACCGCCGTCGCCCAAATGCTCGCCAACTGGTCTCCCGAAACCCTCGCCGACGGTCTCACCTTCGCCGAGCGCTCCCGCAGCCTCAGCCTCACGGAAGGCGGAGCCCTAGCCGCCGAAATGCGAGCCAAAACCTTTTCGAGCCCCGACTTCGCCGAAGGCCTCGCCGCCTTCGAATCCCGCCGCCCGCCCGTGTGGCCGTCAACTAGTCCGCAATCGTCATCGTCGGACCCTTCACCGCGGATACCTCATCGATCCGCTTCGTAATCCGCCGGGCCAACGCATAGAATGGCGTAGCGCGCTCATCCTTTTCCCCGTGTACCGTCACCGGACGCCCCGTATCCCCACCCACGCGGACCTCAGGCACCAGCGCCAGCTCTCCCAGAAAAGGCACCTTCATCTGCTCTGCCGTCTTCTGTCCGCCGCCTGACCCGAACACGTCAATCTTCTCGTTCGTTCCGGGCACCAGCAGATAGCTCATGTTTTCCACGAGGCCCAGCACCGGCACTCGCACTTGCTCAAACATATTGATGGCTTTGCGTGCGTCTTCCAGCGATACGTCAGAGGGCGTGGTTACCACCACGGCGCCCGTCAGCGGCGCCGTCTGGATCAGCGAAAGCGCCACGTCGCCCGTGCCGGGCGGCAGGTCGATCACCAGGTAGTCGAGCGTCCCCCAATCCACTTGGCGCAGGAACTGTTGGATCACGTTATGCAGCATGGGTCCGCGCCAGACGAGTGGCTTATCGCCGGGGTTCAAAAAGCCCATCGACATCACCACCACGCCGAAATTCTGTAGCGGCTGAATGCGGTCGCCGATGGAATGCGGCGCATCGCTGATGTTCATCATGCGCGGCACGTTCGGGCCGTAGACGTCCGTATCGAGCAGGCCTACCTGGTAGCCTAAACCGGCCAGCGCGATGGCCAGGTTCACGGAGACGGTGGTCTTGCCGACACCACCTTTGCCGGATCCGACGGCAATCAGATTCTGGACGCCCTGAATGGGCAACTTGGGTAAATCAGCAGGACTGGGGGGCTTCGTCATCTAAGCCTAGTTTACCGCTTAGAATTCGATCGACCCGAGAATCTCCGACGGCTTTTTGCCAAACGCCCGGGCGATGGCAATCAGCGATTCCATCGACGGCAAATGCGCGCCCCGCTCAATCGACGAGATCTGCGAAACGCTCAGCCGCGTCATCGTCGAGATCTGCTTCAAGGACCAGTCGCGCTCCACGCGCATCAACTTTAAGCGATGGCCCAGCCGCTCGCGCAGCCGGTCCTGCAGGGCGCGCCCGAAGCCGAAGGCCTCCACCGCGTTCTTCAACGTTTGCCGCAGGTGGGTGACGGAGAATGGCTTGGCCAGGTAGTCGAATACCTTCAGCTTAAACGTCGCCCGCATATCCTCGAGCGACGGGTAGCCCGTGATCACGACCACGCAAAGGCCCGGCCAGCGCTGCAGCAACTGCTCGATCACCTGATCGCCGGACGCCTGGCCCATCTTCATGTCGAGCAGAATGATGTCGGGCAGGCGGGCGTCGCAGGCTTCGTACAGGGCTTCGGGCGTCGCGCAGGTGCGCACGGCGAAGCCGCCCTCGTCCCGCAGGAAATCCTCCAGATACTGGCGGAAGTCGCTGTCATCATCCAGGACGGCGATGTCGACTAAGGAAGGGTCAATCGGTTGGAGGCTGTCAGTACTCATCGTTTATGCGGCCGGCAATTTTACTTCCAGGCACGCGCCGCCGGTGGCGCGGTTGGCTGCTGCGATTGTACCGCCATGCTGGTTCACGATGCCGTCGGCGATGGTCAGGCCCAAACCGGTGCCGCGCGAATCCAGGCGCGTGCTCACGAAGGCATCGAAGATCTCGGGCAGCACCTCGGGCGGAATCCCCGGGCCATTGTCTTCCACTTTCAGATGCAGCCAACGGCGTCCGGCCTCCAGGGTCACGAAGCTGTGGACCTCAATCTGCCCGCCCGGCTTGATCGCGTTCAAGGCGTTGCGCAGCAGATTGACGAAAACCTGGATAAGGCGGTCGCCGTTCCCCATCGCCGTATCGATGGGTCCGACGGCGTTCGTAAAGTGCACGGACGTGGCCTTCTCGTCGATCCCCACCAGGTCCCAGGCCTCTTGAATCAGGGGCTGCAAACGCACCGGCTCAAAGACGTCGCGCCGGACGCGAGCGAAGTCGATCAGGCTCTCGCTGATCTTCTTGATGCGCTGCGTCACCCGCAGCATGCGATCCAGCCGTTGGCGCGTGGCTGAGTCGCAAGGCAACTCCGCCATCTTTTCGAGTGACCCGAGTAACACCGACAACGGCGTGTTGAGCTCGTGCGCCACGGAGGCCGATAGCAATCCCAGCGAAGCCAGCCGGTCCTGCGCTTCCAGCGTTTCGAGCGCTCGCGCCAACTCGTCTTCGTGCTGCCGCAGCGCCTGCACTGTCACGTTCCGCGACTGCATGATCTGCCCGATCTCATCGTCCAGAATTCGTTCGGGTTCGATCATCTCGTCATCGCGCCGGTTCTCGCGCACCGCGCGGTCGGCGTCCAGCATCATGCGGATGCGCGAATAGACGTAGCGCGGCATGATCAGCAGTTCGAGCGCCAACACCGACAGAATGTAGATCGCACCCAGCACCAGGAACAGGGTCAACCGGACGCGACGGGTGAACGAGTCGTAGACATCCGAGGGGAACTCGACCCGCTGGTACTGTCCCGGTTCCGCCAGGCGGCGAAAGAAGAACTCGCGCGCCTCGAAGCGATGCCGGTAAGCCGCGAGAGGATAGTCCTTCAGGAAACCTTGCGCTTCCGCGGGAAGCTGTAAGTCGCGCGCCATGCCCGTCACCGGGAGATACTCCGGCGGGACGCGGTCCGCCATGAACGCGCGCATCAACACCGACTCCTCCCGCGCCCGCGCCGCGTTAATGCGCTGTTCGATGAACGGGATGAGCGAAAAGTAAATGGTGGCCGTCAGCAGCACAAAGAACAGGTTGTGCAGCACCATGAACTTCGGCCGCACCTTGAGGTTGCCGAAGAGTCCCGCCAAGGGCGGAAAACGCCAAATGGGCGACGACGGCGCCGAGAGTAGCGCGGGCATCGCGCGCCGCAAACGGGGCCGCGGTAGTAACTCCGAAAAGCGTTGCCCGAAGCGTTCCGCCACGCCTTAGTTTATCGCGACCTTCTTCAAATTGTCGTCCGGCACCCGGTCAATCAGCAGGTGAAACGGATCGATGCCCGCCTTCTCCGGAAGCGCGTCCACCGTGAATCGCGCCGTGGACCTGCCGGCTCTCGCCGGCACGCTGGCCCGGTAGAGCGTCTTGCCATACTTCTTGCCCTTGGGGGGCGCGGCGAATGCGCCCACCTCCACCATGCCGTCCAAGTTGACTTCGGTCTCCTGTCCCTTGTCACTCGCGCGGAACTTATGCGACTCAAGCTCCAGTTCCACGTCGTACTTGCCGTCCGGGCGTTTGGTGGCCTTGGCCGATAGCGTGCGGTTGGAGTGTAACGTAATGTGCTCGAAAAGGTCTTCCAGCTTCGGTTGCAAATCTGCGGGCGTCTCTTCCCGTAGCGCGTCCAACAGCACGTAGGAGGCGGGATACGGAGCCTCGGCGTAGGCGTACCGGTCCACCAGTTTCTTCAGCGCGCGGTTCACGGCCTCCTCGCCGATCAGCTCTTTCATCTGATACATCACGACGCTGCCCTTGTTGTAATGGATATAGCCTTGTTGGGCTTCCACCCGCAGCAAGGGGCGCTCCTTCAGTAACTCGCGTCCCCGGCTGCGTAAGTAGATGTCCATCTCGTAAGCGAGAAACTTACGCATCTGGTCGCGGCCATATTCCTTCTCCATCACCATTAGCGCCGAATACTGCGCCAGGGTCTCCGACAGTAACGTACCGCCCTGCATGTTGGCGCCAATTACCTGATGCGCCCACCATTGATGCGCCATCTCGTGCGCGACAACGTAATAGACCTTGTCGATATCCTCGGGATCGGTCAGGTTGGCGATAAAGCCGATACTCTCCGAATAGGGCATCGTGCCCGGGAAGGCTTGCGCGAAACTCGCGACGCGAGGAAACTCGATAATGCGCGCCTGCTTGTGCCGGTAGGGGCCGTAGTTTGCCGTGTAATACTCCAGGCTTTTCCGCACCGCGCTGAGCATCTTCGGCACGTTCCAGGCGTGTTCCGGATGATGATAGACCTCGATATCGATGCCGTTCCACTTCTCCCGCGCCACCCGGTAGTCGGCGGAGACGAAGGAGTAAAAGTTCAGTGACGCATGGTCCAGCTTGTAGGTAAAGTAACGGCGGCCGTCCTGCCGCCACTCCTTCTGTAGCGCGCCCGGCGCGATCGCGATCTGGTCCGGTGCGGTGGAGATCGTAGTTTCTACCTCCACCCAATCCGAGTTATTGCTGATGTACGTGTTCATGCAATTCGCGGTGCAGTCTCGCTCCAAGGCCGGCATCGTATCTTTGTCCTTCAGGCCACGCTTCTTGCGGTCATTTCGCTGCGTCAGTTCGTTCTCCGCCTGGTAGCCGATCTGCGGCACGACGTCCGTGCTGAAAAACGTGCCGTTCTGCACCAGCCGTGTCACACTCAGTGAGTTCTCGAAGCCTCGCGGCTCATAGCTCACCGTGTAGCGCATCTGGCGTTCTTCTCCCGGCTGCATCGCCGGTTGCAACTGGTAGGTCCGGAAATTCAGGCGCTTGTCTTCCTTGGCCAATTTCGCGCCGTCAATGCTGGCTTCCAGTTGGAAGTCGTCGTTGACATTCAGGTAGAGCGTATCAATCGGCGCCGTATGCTTGTTGCGAATCACCTGCACCGCCTTCAGCGTCATGGACCGTGTCTCCGGCCGGAGGGCGATGTCGTAACGAACCGAAGTAATGCGCGGCTGGGGCACTTGTTCCAGCTTCTTGTAGAGTTTCTCGTATTCCGCCCGGCGGTCTTTCGTCTCGTCGGCCGAAATGTAAGTATTCACCACCTTGGTGTTGTAGTAGATCCATCCACCCGTCAGTACGAAGAGTGCGACGCAGGCCAGCGCCAGCTTACCCCATCCGCCGGAGAGGCGCGTCGTCGCCTCGCGTTGGCGCAGGGCCCAGGCCGTCTCCCGGCCGCGCTGCCAGTAGGCCAGCGAAGCCAGGATCAGCAGCCCGGCCAGCAGCAGCCAATACCCAGTAAACCAACTCCAGGCCGTTGCGTACGGCGCATAGGCAAAGAAATCCGAGTAAGTCATGGGCGGCCGGCTACCGTAGCGGACCAGACGGCTGGAAATGTCCAGAGCATTCCACACGAAGGCGTTCATGATCAGGAAAGCAATATAGGCGAAGTATCCAAGGTACTTGTTCGGACACAAAACGTGGATGAAGAAGGCCAACACCGCCAGGAAAAAGAAGAGCGTAAAGTCCACGAAGAATAAGTCCGTCACGTATAGCCAAAGCTGGTAGCGGGTGTAACCTTTGAACGTCTGCACCAGGACGCCCGTCAGCATCGCCAGGCCTTGCACCAAGGCCAGAACTCCGAGGAGCGTCACGAACTTCGACGCGTACGCGATCCACGTAGCGTGGGGCAGGGCATCGTGGATGTCGTCGATGTGGGCATCGCGTTCCTTCCAAACCAGCACTCCCGCGAAGTAAGTGATAATGGCGATGTTAAAGAGATACAGCGACCCCTCGATCATCTCGATGACCAGGTAGGTTACCGGGAAACTCGATACGCCGTAACTCTCGGTGGCATTAAAAATTAGGGCCGGTACCATGTTCAACAGCGCGGCGACGACGATCACAATAAACGATACTTGCTTCACCAATCCCCAGAACTCCACCTGCGTAGCGCCCAGGAATTGGCTCCACGCGTTGGCCGGCTTGGCGTCGATGGCCGGGGCGAGGCGCGCCGGCGGCGTGGATTCCGCAACTTCCGCCTTGCCCTTGCGGCTTCGCTCGGCGAAAGAAAAACGGCGATAAGCAAAGGCGAAGATGCCCGCTCCAACCGTCATCCAAAGCAAACGATTCCACAACAGCATGCCTTCCAGCCCCAACGACAGCGTATTGCGCTCCGCCACCGTCCAGTACTTCGTCATCACTCCGAACGTGCGGATGGCGAAGGGATCGAGTAACATGGCGACCTGTTCGTTATCGATGTCTTCCAGAAACGTCTCCGCCACCGTGTAAGCCACCAGCAGGATCAGCGCGCCGAGAAACGAGGTGATCGTGCTGCGGGTTAACACCGCAATGGCAAAGATGATTGCGGCGATGAAGAGCGTGTTCGGCACCGCGAAAAGCAGAAGACCATGCACGTGCGACATCCAATGAATCGGTCCCCAGCGTTCGGCATCCACCCAGGGCATGTATTTCGCGATGATAATCGCCGCGCTCACCCCCAGCAACGGCAGCACTGCCACCAAGGACGACCCGAAAAAGCGGGCCAACAAATAGTCGCGCTTCTTCAGGGGCGTGGTAAAGAGGAGCTGGTAGGTGTTCTGCGAGAAATCCCGCGTGGCGGCGCTGTTGACGAAGGCTGTCGTCATTAGCAGCGTGAGGATACACATGATGGAGTAAAAGTTCTCCACCACAAACGGCGCATTGCGATAAGTGTTCTCGAGCGCTCGCCCGATAATCACTTTGTCCGAACTCACGGCGCCGAACACCATCAGGCCCACGACGAGGAAGAAGACGTAGACCATCGTGCCGCGCAGCCACAGCCCAAGCTCGAAGCGGAACAGCGAGCCGAACATCTTAGGCCAACCCCGCGATCTTGCTGAAGAAGACGTCTTCAAGATCGGGCGCGCTGGCGATGAAGCCGTCCCCAGGTGCCTCCTCTTGGTAAATGTGGATCAGCGGTCGGCCGCCAATCAGCTTGGTGGAGATCACCCGGTACTGCGCTTCATGCGCGGCCATCTCGGCCTTCGTGATCGACTTGCGCCAGATGCGGCCCTCAATCGCGCGCGTGCCGTCCTCCGGCCGCCCGGCGAAGAGCACCCGGCCCCGGTTAATGATCGCCATGTTCGTACAAAGTTCCATCACGTCCTGCACGATATGCGTGGACAGGATGAGAATCACATGCTCGCCCACTTCAGAGAGCAGGTTGTAGAAGCGGTTGCGCTCGCCCGGATCCAGCCCGGCCGTGGGTTCGTCGACAATCACCAGTTGCGGATTGCCGATCAACGCCTGCGCGATCCCAAAGCGCTGGCGCATCCCTCCGGAGAAACTGGCCAGTGCCTTTTTGCGGTGCTCGTAAAGGTTCACCCGTTCCAGCATCGCCTCCACCTGCGCCTTCCGGCCCTGGCCCAGGCCCTTCAGCAGCGCCAGATGGTCCAGCATGTCGTAAGCACTGATCTTCGGGTAGACGCCGAAGTCCTGCGGGAGGTACCCCAGAAGGGCCCGGACCCCCTCTTTCTGGGTCAGGACATCGAGCTCGCCCAGCCGGACGCTGCCCTGGTCGGCGTCCTGAAGTGTGGCAATTGTCCGCATCAGCGTCGACTTCCCCGCGCCGTTTGGCCCCAGTAGTCCGTACATCCCCCGCGGGATTGTCAGCGAGACGTCGTCCAGCGCGCGGACGCCGTTCGCGTAGGTTTTCGAGAGGCTGCTGATTTCGAGTTCCATTTGGCTTTGTTCAAGTGTAACGGTGCTCCCAGAGGCCTTGTTCGGCGCTTAAAGAGACTTAATAATTCCAAGCTTTGCACACGACAGAGCCTCGGATGAAAAAAAAGTGCAAAAAATAAGGGTTTTTGTCGATTTTTTGCCTCCGGACACGGCGCTACGGGCCTTCCCAGCGGCGAAACCGATAAAGTGCTTGGTTTTGGACGTTTGCAGACCAAGCATGAGCCTGGGAAGGCCCGTTTTTGGCCTGTTTGGGCATCCCAGGCGTTTTGCACAAGTTCTCCTATGCTTTTGATAAGAAAATACTTACGTCATTTGGTCGACGCGTCAAGAATCCTGTTGACTTCGCCCGGCCAAGATTTTAAACTTCGATCAACCGAAGATTTTGGCGGTCGCAAATCCGTTGAAATCGATTCTCCCATTGAACATCACCTGGCAATCCCAGGGTTCTGACGAACGCCCATCCGCGAACCGGATGGGCGTTTTTCTTGGCCCGCGCTTGACACGTTGCCGCCAACTCCCGTATCCTGCTGATTCGCACATGCCCCGCTATTTCAGCTACGTCGGCTATCGGTTCTGGTTTACCAGCCAGATCGCCGGAGTGGCTTGGTCTGAGGCGTGTACGATGATTCGCTAACCACGAAAAACACCCCAGAACGCAAAACGGCCCACTCGGCGAAAGCCAAGTGGGCCATTTTCTTTTTGGGCACCCGAAAGAGGAAACTACCATGATCGTATCCCTGATAAAACATGCGACCCCCGCCCAGATCGACGAGGTGGCCGACCGCATCCGCAGCTTCGGCTTCCGGCTGCATCAAAGCCCCGGAGCGGAGCGTTCGGTGATGGGCGCCATCGGCGTCGGCGGCGACCTCACGGCCTGTCTCGAAAGCCTCCGGGCGCTCCCGCAGGTCGAGCGCGCCGTGCCGATTTCGGCGCCGTACAAATTCGTCAGCCGCGAGTACCGTGAGCACCGGACCGTCGTCAGAATCCCCTCTCCCGCCGGCCCCATCGACATCGGCGGCGACGACCCCGTCGTGATGGCGGGCCCCTGCTCCGTGGAGAGCGAAGCCCAGATCATGGAGACGGCCGAACGCGTCGCGGCCGCCGGAGCCCGGATCCTGCGCGGCGGCGCCTTCAAGCCGCGCACCTCGCCCTACGAGTTTCAAGGCCTGGCCGAGGACGGGTTAGCCCTGCTCGCCCGCGCCCGCGAGCGCACCGGACTCGCCATCGTCACCGAAGTCATGACCGACTCCGACGTCGCGCTGGTGGAGCAATACACAGACCTGTTTCAAGTCGGCTCCCGCAACATGCAGAACTTCGCGCTGCTCAAGGCCCTCGGCCGCTCCCGGCGGCCCGTCCTGCTCAAGCGCGGACTCAGTTCCACCATCAAGGAATGGCTGATGGCGGCGGAATACGTGGTGGGGCACGGGAATCCCAACGTCATCTTCTGCGAGCGGGGCATCCGCACCTTTGAGACCGCCACCCGCAATACCTGCGACTTGGCCGCGGTACCCCTGCTGAACGAACTGACGCACCTTCCCGTGATCGTCGACCCCAGTCATGCCACCGGCAAGCGTTCATTGGTGCCGGCCGTGGCTCGCGCGGCGATTGCCATTGGCGCGGATGGGCTGATGGTGGAAGCCCACCCGGCGCCAGAGAAGGCTTGGAGCGATGGCGCCCAGTCCCTCAGTCTGGACGAGTTCGACGGCATGATGCGCATGTTGGAGTCGTACCGCGAACTGTGGCGCCAAAGCCGCCTGGAATTGGCTTACGCTTAACGCGGGAACGTTCGCGTGCCGCTGCCGCTGGCGATGTAGGTGCCGGCCAGTTCCGTGAAGATGATCTGGTTGCCGCCGCTGGTGAGCATGAAGTTCACCTGGTAGGTGACCTCGCCGACCTTGTACACCGCGACGCCGAAGCACTCTGGCGTCATCTCGTAGGTGCCCTTGGCGTCGTAGAGGACGGAATTGCCTTCGGAGACAAAGCTGCCTCCCGCGCTGAGGCCACCCCGGCCGTCGAAGGTCATCAAACCCACTTCGGCGGTGGAAACCGTCTTGGCGTTCACCACCTGCAGGCCATCGCTCTGGTAGCCGAACGTCGCGTTCATCGAGGCCAGATTGCACGCGGCCAGCCCTTCGGACTTCGTTCCCGCGCCCGAGAGCGTCGCCCCGGCGGCACGCAGCACCATGTTAAAGTCATTGCCGCCGTTCACCACGACGAAGTCAAAGTCGGTCGACGTGCCGTTCACCACGGACTTGCCCGCGCCCACGCACGAGCTATCGACGGCGTACGTACCGGTGAATTCGGCCACCCCTACCGCGCCTTCAGCCGCGGCCACCAAGAAGCCGGTGTAGCCCCCCGTGCCGTTAAAAACGATCCGGCCGACCTGCGAGTTCGTCACCGCGGTGTTGTTGGCCCCGTTTACCGTGCCGTTAATCGTGTAGGCATAGGTGCCTCGCAGCGAATTGTTCGAGCAGGTTTGGGCGATTGCCAGGGGCCCGATGGCAAGGGCGCCGAAGCAGAAAAGAAATTTGGACAAGTTCATGCATCTTCAGTGTAAGGCGGGTTCGCCGGGATTTCTCCCACTAAGGGGTTAATCTGCCTAAGCTAAGGCGATCATCTGAGTTCAGCCGCGACAACGCCCAGCCCGCCATCTCCCGCACATCGGGGTCGGGAGACGCCGCCAGATGCTCCAGTGCTGGCCCGTAGCTTGCCCGGGGCGCGTTGCCCATGGCGATGGCGACGTTGCGCAGGAAGCCTCGGTGCTTCGCGCGCCAGATCGGCGTATGGCGGTAAGCCGCCCGAAACTCCTCCGCCGTCAGCATCGCCATCTCTTCCAGGTCTGTGGGCCCTGCCACCGGCGCGAAGTCCATCGTGATGGGCGCCCGCCGGTTCCACGGGCAGACATCCTGGCAGATATCGCAGCCAAAGACCAGGGAGCCAAAATGCTCCCGCAATCCAGGTGGCGCCGGGGTCCGGGCTTCAATCGTGTGATAAGAAATGCACAGCCGCGCGTCGAGCTCCCAGCCATGGGCGCCTTTGGTCGGCACGATGGCCGACGTCGGGCAGGCCTCAATGCACCGCGTGCAGGAGCCGCAGCGGTCCGGTGCTTCGCGGGGGTTGGCGGGCAACTCCAGCGAGGTGAGGATCTCGCCCAGGAAGAACCAGCTTCCCGCGCCCTGGTGAATCAGGCAAGTATTCTTGCCGATCCATCCCAGGCCCGCGCGCCGCGCCAGCGCGCGCTCCAGCACCGGCACCGTATCGACGCAAACGCGATAATCATGGCCCGCAGGCAACTCCTTCGCCAGCCGTTCCAGGCGCTCGCGCAGGACGTCGTGGTAGTCCGGCCCCCAGGCATAGCGCGAGAAGGGGCCACCGGGCACCGGCGCGTTGTAGAGCACCGCCGCGACGATCACACTCTTCGCCGACGGCAGAATCTCCCGCACATCGCCCCGCTTGTTCGCGCGATGGTCGGTGAGGTACGTCATTCCTGCGGCGAGTCCGCGGGAGACCCAGTCGAGGTAGTAAGCGTGTTCAGCGAGCGGCTCCGCCGTCGTCACGCCGATCAGGTCAATGCCACAGCGCGCCGCCGCCTCGCGCCAGTCGCTCTCAGTCCACACGAATGCGCACCGTCTTGCGCGTACCCGTTTGCCCGGCCACGACGCTCACCTGCCGCGCTGCCACCCCATATTCATGGGCGAGAAAGCGGCACAGCGCGTCATTCGCTTGGCCGTGTTCCGGCACGGCCGCCAAGCGGACCTTGCGCGTCCCGTCGGCCAACGTCTCGCCGAACTCGGTCCGCGCTGCACGCGTCACCACCTTGATACTCAGCACGACGTCAGGCATGTTCCTCACTCAAAGTCGATGCTGGCGATCACCACCTGCGGCAACGCCTGATTCCAACTCTCCGCCAGACTATCAAAAGCCAGCCGGAACGGCTTCGTCTCGCCCGGCTTCAAGCCGCCAGTCGCGGCCCGCACGATGGGCTGCCGCTCTCGCCCCACCACCTGCCCATAGGGATCGTAGAAGATGCAGGTGATCTCCACCTGGCGCAACGGCCGCGTACCTTGATTGCCGATCTGGCCTTTGATCTCGATCAGCTTCGCCCCGTTGAACGCTTCGGCGGCGGTCATGGCGATCTCCCCCAAGGTCAGGTGCTTCACGTAAGCTTTCGCCTCGGCAGTGATCTTCGCTGGCGCCGGGGTGGCGACAGGCCGCGAAAGCCAGTAGGCGGCGCCGCCCACCACCGCGATGGCCAGGAGTGCCGCCAGGAACCTAGGTGCCACTAATCGTCATCTCCCGAATCAGCAGCGTCGGCGCCGCCATCGTGCTCTGGAACTCCAGGTCGTTCCCGATCGCCGTGATCGAATTCAGCATCTCCATCAGCGTACTCGCAATCGTCACTTCGCTCACCGGATAAGCCAGTTCGCCGTTCTCAATCCACAAGCCTTGCGCGCCGCAAGAGTAATCGCCATTCACTACGTTGACGCCATTGCCCAGCACTTCGGTCACATAAAGACCCGTACCCGCCTGCCGAATCACCTCCGCCGGCGTTAAGGACCCCGCTTCCAAATAAAAGTTCCCATTCTGCACGTAAGCCGCGCCGGAGAGTCCGCGGCCGGCGTTGCCCGTAGACCGCAAGCCCAGCTTGCGCGCCGTATACGTGTTCAGCAGGTAACTGCGCAGAATGCCTTTCTCCACGATCACCGTGCGCCGCGTCCGCACCCCCTCGGCGTCGAACGGCGACGTCCCCCAAAGGCCCGGCATGGTGCCATCGTCGATGATCGTCACGTTCTCGCTCGCGATGCGCTGGCCGATCTTGCCCGCCAGAAAGCTCGAATCCCGATACACCGCATCGCCGTCCACCGCTTCGCCGATATGGCTCAGCAGCATCCGCGCCATCCGCGGCTCAAACACGATCGCCGCCTTCTGCGTGGCCACTTTGCGCGCGCCCAAGCGGCGCAACGTGCGCTGCGCCGCAATGATACCGATGTTCTCCGGCGTGTCCAATTGCCGCGGACTCCGCGCGCTCGAATACCAATAATCGCGCTCCATCGCCCCGCCCTGGCTCGCCACCGGCACCGCCGACAGCGAACACTGCGAACTGCGGTACCCGCCCGCGAAGCCGCGGGAATTCGCAAAGTACCGGCTCGAGACGCCGGAGTCATAAGAGGCGCCTTCGCTTTTGTCGATGCGCGGATCATAAGCCAGAAACGCCGCTTCCGCGCGCTTCGCCTGCTCGATCTTTTCGGGCGTCGTGAGCGACGCGATGCCTTCGTCAAAAAGACTCAAATCAGCGCTATGCTGCCCCAAGTCGGCCGCGTCTGGCAGCCCGGCGAACGGATCCTCGCCGGTCACTTCGGCGTTGTCCACCGCCGCCCGCACCATCCGCTGAATGCCTTCATCCGACAAGTCCGACGTATAGGCCGACCCGCTGCGCTGCCCCACCAGCACGCGCAACCCCGCCGACCGCGACGCCGCCTCTTGCAGCTTCTCGATGTCACCCAACCGGACGCTCACCGAGAACTCCTCGCCCTCCGCCAAAGTACACTCGGCATCGGTCGCGCCGAGCTCCAAAGCCAGCCGCACGATCTCCTTCGTCAGTTCGAGCGGCTTCATGCCGTGCCTCCCACGGTCATGCGGTCAATCTTCACCGTGGGAATGCCGACCCCCACCGGCACGCTCTGACCCTCCTTGCCGCAGATGCCCACACCCTCATCGAGCTTCAGATCGTTGCCCACCATGCTGATGTACTTCAGCGCCTCCGGACCATTGCCAATCAACGTCGCGCCGCGCACCGGCCGCCCAATCTTCCCGTCCTCAATCAGATAACTCTCGGAAGCCGAGAAGACGAAATTGCCGTTCGTAATGTCCACCTGCCCGCCCCCGAAGTTCACGCAGTAAATCCCCTTCGGGACTGACCGGATCACCTCCTCGGGCTCGCTCTCGCCCGCCAACATGAACGTATTGGTCATCCGCGGCATCGGGATGCTCTGATACCCCTCTCGCCGCCCGCTCCCCGTGCTGCCGGCCCCCGTCAGGCGCGTCGTCAATTTGTCCTGCAAGTAGCCCCGCAGAATGCCATTCTCAATCAGCACATTCCGCTGCGTCGGTGCGCCTTCGTCGTCCAAATTCAGGCTGCCGCGACGGCTCTCAATCGTGCCATCGTCGATCACCGTACACAACTCGCTCGCCACCTTCTGCCCGACGCGCCCAGAGAAGGCCGAAACGCCCTTCCGGTTGAAGTCCGCTTCCAGGCCATGGCCCACCGCTTCATGCAACAGCACGCCCGGCCATCCCGGACCCAGCACCACCGTCATCTCCCCCGCCGGAGCCTCCACCGAATCCAGCATCGCAATCGCCTGGCGGCCAGCTTCACGCGCGAAATGTTCCGGCGTCTTCTCATTGAGAAAGAACTCAAACGACACCCGCCCGCCGCCGCCCGAATACCCGGACTGCGGCAGATCGTTCCCCTGCCGCGCCAGCAACGACACATTCAGCCGCGCCATCGGCTGCGTGTCATGGTTCACCACTCCATCGGACGTCGCCACCAGAATCTGCTTCACCTGGTCCGCGTAAGTCGCCGTACACTGGAAGATGCGCGCGTCATAGGCCCGCGCGGCCGCGTCGGCCCTCTTCACCAACTCCACCTTCGTCCGCAGGCCGAGCTCCGTGGGCGGCGTCAGCACTGGATACAAGTTCCGCTTCTCGCCTTCCATCAACCCGTGCTTCAGCACCTGCGACGGGCCACTCGCGATACACGCGGCCGTCCGCGCCGCATGCTTGATGCGTTCCGGAGCCAAATCGTCAGAGTACGCATAGCCGGTCCGTTCCCCCGAGATCACCCGAACCCCGATCCCCAGCGTCACGCCCTGCGAAGCGCTCTTCACGATCCCCTCATCCAGCGTCACCGCGCTGGTCGCGACATATTCAAAGAAAAGATCCGCGTAGTCGCCCCCCTGGGAGAGTGCCTCTCCCAGATAGGTTTCGAGATCGTGTTCGGTCACACCGAACTTGCGGGCGAAGTAAGAGTCGGCAAGCGCCATAGTCATACTATAACACGTACGTCTCATGGTATTGAATCACACGTACGTTTAACCTTGACATTCCGAACGCCTCTCGCTATACTCAAAACATGAGCGTTACCGCTACCCAACTTCGTGAGGACATCTACCAAATCCTCGACCGTGTCCTGGAGAACGGTCAGCCCGTGGAGATCCTGCGCAATGGTCAATTACTACGCATTGTCGCGGTAAATCCGCCGTCGAAGTTTTCCCGCCTGGTGCAGCGTGACTGCATTGTCGGGAATCCGGACGACCTCATCTCCGTCGACTGGAGCCATGAGTGGAAGCCGGTAGTGTAGTTCATCTGGATACCTGCGCGGTGCTGTTTCTCTACGCCGGGCTGAACGGGAAATTTCCCCCGGCGGCCATGGACGCGATTGAGCGCGGCACCTTGCGCATCTCCCCTATGGTGCTGCTGGAACTGCAATACCTGCGCGAGGTTGGCCGCTTCAAGCACCGCGCGGAAGACGTACTGGAAGAGCTCTCCAAGCTCATCGGCTTAACCGTCTGCACCGCCCCCTTCCCGCCGATCGCCCTCGCCGCGACCCGCCTCGAATGGACCCGCGACCCCTTTGACCGTCTTATCACCGCCCAGGCCAATAGCGAGCAGGCGCCGCTCGTCACAGCCGACGCCAACATTCGCAACCACTACGTCCGCGCCATCTGGTAGAGTTCAGGGGGATGACCCGCCCTCGGACTCTGCTGATCCTCACCCTCCTCACCATCGCCCTCGCGTTGCTCCTCTGGCGCCTTTCGCCACCCCATCCGGAACAAGCCCGGCTCGGCTATTCGACGAGCGCCTTCGCCCTCCAAATGGCTCGCGACTGGCCCAGCCTGAGTATCATCCTCGCCACCCCAGCCCGGGCCGGCTTTCGCATTCACACCCTCGTCGATTTCATCCTCATTCTGGTTTACGGCGCCCTCTGGGGCGGGCTAGCCTGGCGCCTCATCCAGGGCCGCTGGCGCCGCGCCACCGTGGTGGCCTTGGTCGTTCTAGCCATGTATTGCGACATCCGTGAGAACTTCGCCATCCTCCAAGTGCTCGATCTCCAAAGCGGCTTCACCGACGAAATGGCCGACGCCATTCGCGGCTGGGCCCTCTGGAAATGGCTGCTCCTCATGGGCGTATGGTTCGGGCTAGCCCTCGCCTGGCTCGCCCGGCGCGTGCCCCCCCTGGCAGTGGGCTACGGCGCGGCAGCCGCGGTGGTAGCCGTCGCCTGGTTCACCTCCCCCGCGCTCCTGCAATTGACAGCGCCGGTAATGGCCGTGGTCCTAGCCGCCCAAGCCTTCTACTTCTCGCGCCTGTAAGCATTTGTAGGACGGACCCCCTGGTCCGTCACACTAATTTCAAAAAATCGCAACCCCACACAAAAAAACCACTTACTCCCAACTCTCCACCCCCAAAAACATCCCCCACTTGGCCCCCCATGTCACCCTAAGATCATGCCCAGGCCAATCACGGAAGCCCAGCGCGCCGCCTGCCAACGCAACGCGCAACACTCCACCGGTCCTCGCACCGAAGCCGGAAAGTCTCGCGCCCGCCTCAACGCCGTAAAACACGGTTTGACGGCCAAACTCCCCGTTCTCCCCTTCGAAAACGATGCCGACTTCATCGAACTCCGCGACGGCTTCCTCGCCGACTTCGCCCCCAGAAATGCCTACGAAAAATTCCTAGTCACTCAGTTGGCGACCCAAGCCTGGCGCGTCCTCCGCTGCCAACAGATCGAAGTCGGTCTGCACACTCTGATGATGAAGCAAACCCTCCACGATCTCCGCTCCCGCGGACTCAACCCCGACAAAGCCCTCGCCGAAACTCCCTTCACCGGACTCGCCGGCACCTTAGAGGAAAAAGCCATCCACCACACCTTCTTCCGCTACCAAAACGAGGTCAACCGCTCCTTCGAACGTGCTCGAAAGGCCGTAGAATCAACCACTCGCCGGTCCGTTTCGTCGCACCCCGCGGCCGAGTCCCAGCCCACAGAGAGTTCCCCCAGCAAACTCACCCCTCCCGCAAACCCAACCCCGCAGAGCACCTCAGCAACTCCCGCAATGCCTTTCCGCAACCATTTTGTCCCTCGGCCAGCAAGCCCGGAACGAAGTGACGGGTCCCATTAGAATCAATAGTTTGCGGAGTGGTTCATGGAGAATCCCGGTGGCCCCTGCGGCGCCCGCGCATGACCCGCCAACCAGCCCCGAACGCAGTGAGGGGTCGCTCGGGGGCGACGACGCTTTCGAAGGAATGAGGGTCCGATACAAATCAATGGTTTACGTCGTGGTTCATGGAGAGAAACGCCGGTCCCGCGGTGGTTACGGGCTTCAGCCCGAAATTGTAAGGCGGACCGCCAAGGTCCGTCACCCCGCCTTCATCCCCGGCTAGAGCCGAGGGTCCACCGGCTCGCTTTCCAGCGCCAGGACCCCGAAAACGCACTCATGGACTCGTCGTAAGGGCTCCCGCCCGACGAACCGTTCCAAGGCTTCGACCCCCAGGGCGAACTCGCGCAGCGCCAGCGACCGCTTGCCGGATAAGCCCCGCCGCCGCAGCCGCGGCATCTGGTCCGGCGCTGTATACTCCGGCCCGTAGATGATGCGCAGATACTCGCGGCCACGGCACTTCAGCGCCGGCTGCACCAGGCCATGCGGACCCCGCGCCACAAAGTCGACTGGCTTCACCACCATGCCCTCGCCGCCTTCGCCCGTCAGCTTCTCCCACCACGCACACCCCGCTGCCACGGCCTCATCGTCCCCCACGGCGACCTCGCGATACGGCGTCGCGCGAATGAAGGACGGATCCGCCGCGGCCAGCCGGTGGAGCGTCTCCATCTGCCAGCCATGCGTCTTGTCCACGTGGACCGCCCCTTCGGACGCCATCAAATGGAACGGCGCCAGTCGATAGTCGGCCAGCGAGTGAACGGGCCAGCAGTAACGCCGGTACGCTTCGCGATAGCGCCGCACGCGGCCCACGCGCTGCGCGTAAGCTTCGGCCAAGTGTGCCACCGCCGGGCTCTGTTCGAGTGCTCGCACCGCGGCCGAGAGCGCGGCTTCGCCCGCCGCGCCTACCGCCGCGTATTGGCCTTGCAAGAGCTCGCGCGCCTTCGCTGACCACGGCATCAGTTCGCAATCGAAGCAGAACCAGCCCGATTGGAATTCGTCCCACAGTCCCGCCGCGGTCACCGCGGCTTGCACGCGGGCGATAAACGCGGCTTCGTCCGCCCAGTCGGAAAAGAACGGCCGGCCGGTGCGCGTGTAGCAGACCCCGGCCCGCCCGTCGATGGCGCCGAAGCGCTCCCGGGCCGCATCGGCGTCGCGGCACACCACCACGACGGCGCGCGAGCCCATGTGCTTCTCCTCGCAAACCACGCGTTCCACCCCATTCTTGCGGAAGTAGGCGAAGGCCTCGGAGGGATATTCGAGGAAGTCCTCGCGCGTGGAGGTCTCGCTCGGTGACATCGTGGGCGGCAGGTAGATCAGCCAGTGCGGGTCCGTAGCGAAACGGCTCATCACTTCCAGCGCTGCGATGGAGTTCTCCTCGCGAATCGTAACGTGCCGCCCGAGGCGCGTCTCCACGAAGCGCTTGCCGGTCACGTCGGCGAGATCGAGGACGTCGTCGAGTTCATGCTGGCCTGTGCGAACTGCCGGCGCGGCCGGCAGCAGCGGACGCGCGGGAATCGCGTACTCGCGCGCCGCCGCCACCGAGAGCACTTCCTTCTCGGGATAACGCACCGCCGTCAGCTTGCCGCCAAACACGGCGCCCGTGTCGATGTTCAGCGTGTTGTTGATCCACTCGGCCTCCGGAACCGGCGTATGCCCGTAGACCACACTCGCTTTGCCGCGATATTCGTTTGCCCAGGGATAGCGAACCGGCAGGCCGAACTCGTCGGTCTCCCCCGTGGTTTCGCCGTAGAGGCAGAACTCGCGCACTGCGCCCGAACCGCGGCCCTGCATCTCTTCCCGCAGGCCCGCGTGCGCCACCACCAGCTTGCCGCCGTCGAAGACGTAGTGGCTGATCAAGCCGTCCAGAAACGCCGCGACCCTGCCCTGTTCGTCCGCCGGTAGCCCTTGTAGCTCGTCAATTGACTGTTGCAAGCCATGCTTCACCTGCACCTGCTTGCCCCGCAGCCAGCGCACCAGCTTCACGTCGTGATTCCCGGCGACGCAGAAGGCTTGGCCGGCCTGCATCATGTTGCGGACGATGCGGATCGTGTCCAGTACGGCCGGGCCGCGGTCGACTAAGTCGCCGACGAAAACCGCCCGGCGGCCCTCGGGATGACGATAGCTTTCCGTGCCCCACGGCGCCTCGGAACTGAGTAAGTCCTCGCGCTGCCAGCCGAGTTTGTTGAGTAAGTCGCGTAACTCGGCCGCGCAGCCATGTAAGTCGCCGAAGATATCGAAAGGACCGGTCTCCGTCTTCTTGTTATTCCACAGCGGAACGCGCCGGATGCCCACATCTTCGGTGCTGTCGAGAATATGGACATGACGGAAGCCTTCGCGCGCCAGCCCGCGCAAGCTGCGCTTCAGCTCGCTCACCTGGCGGCGAATGACGTGCGGACCGAAGGCCCGGTCCGGCCGCTGCGCATTGCGTTCATGGCAGGTTCGCTCCGGCGTATTCACGACGATCGCGACGGCGAAGCAATAGTGCTGCCGGGCATGGGCGACCAGCCGCGCCCTGTCTTCCTGGCGCACGTTCGTAGCGTCAACCACGGTAAGCTTGGCGCGCGAGAGCCGCTTATCGAGTAAGTAGTAGAGCGCGTCAAAGGCATCGGGAGTACAGGATTGATCATTCTCATCGTCGCTCACCAAGCCACGAAAAAAGTCGGAAGAAAGGATCTCTGTCGGCAGGAAATGCTGACGCGCGAAAGTCGATTTGCCGGAGCCCGAGGCACCCATCAGCACGACCAGCGATAAGTCAGGGATATCGAGTAATTTCATGCGCCCGCCTCTTGTGGGAGCGAAAATACGGCCATTTGCGAGGGCGCACCATGTACCTCGTCCAGCGGGCCAACGGGTTCCACGGTTACTTGGTAGCCAAAGCGCACGGCCATCCGGTTCGCCCAGTCCGCGAATTCGGCCCGGGTCCACTCGAAGCGATGGTCATTATGGCGTAAGCGATCTGGCGGCAGGGTAGGGAACAGGATGTTGTACTCGCGATTCGGCGTCGTCACGAGCAAGTGCTTCGGCCGTGCAAACTCGAAGATGGCGCGCTCCATGGCGGCTAACCGCGGTGGATCCAAGTGTTCGATCACTTCCACCAAGGCGGCGGCGTCAAAGCCGGCGAGGCGCTGATCGCGGTAGAGCAGCGAGCCTTGAAACAACTCGATACGCGCGCGTTGCCGCGCTGCCATCTGATCCAGCCGCAGGCGTGCCGCGGCCGTCTCGAGCGAGCGATGGCTGACGTCCATACCAGCTATACGGGTAAATGCCCGGTCAGCGAGCAAGCGCCTGAGCAACTTGCCTTCGCCGCAACCGAGGTCAAGCACCTGCTTGGCTCCCAGCTCTTTCAATCGCTTCGCCACCAGATTCAGGCGTTGCGTGTGCAGCGTCAGCGGACGCTCCAAGTCCTTTTCGAGCAGTGCCGCTGGTTCCACTGCATCTACCGGCGCGCTGCCTTCATCGTGAAGGCGAGCGAAGGCCTGGTCCATCAGCGAGGAGCGGCGCTTCAGGTAGCGGGAGACGATGAGCTTCTGTTCCGGGTGGCTCGCCAGCCAGCCTTCGCCATGCCGGAGTAACTTATTCACCTCGTCGTCGCCGATGTAGTAATGCTTCTCTTCGTCGAGCACCGGCAGCAGGACGTAAAGGTGCGTGAGTGCGTCGTGTACGGTGCCGTCGATGCGGAGCACCAGACGGAAATAGCGGCTCTCACCCCATTCCGGAAACTTTTCGTCTAGGGGCAACTGCTGGATCTCTACTTCGTAACCCAGCGGAGCGAAGAGGCGTCGCAGAACGTCGGCGCCCCCGCGCGCCCGGATCACTTCTACCGTGAGGGTCAGCGGTAGCCGCTGCTGTACTAACTCCGGACGGCGTTGGCAGATGCCGCCCAAGGCCGTGCCGAAGACGCGGCCCAGCGCAACGGTGACGTACGAGGACGCGACGTAAGGCCGGTCATTGACGTAGTCTTCGAGTTGTTGCGCCCCGCGGACTAGCTCGATCGGGCTCACTTCCAGGAGTAAGTGCGCCGTACACCGTTCCGGCGTCGCCTCGCTGTAGAAGACGCGGGCGACGCCCGAAGGTACGTCGGCCGTGTGTAAGTTGGCTGGGTTCTTATGGAGTAAGTAACCCAGATCGGTAGCGGCCGGTCCGGCTTGCGAAATGCTTAGGAGCACGAAAGGATCTCGACTTTCTCGCCATCGATCACAAAGCGGACCGGCAGGAACTGAGAGATGACATCCATGTTCGTCTGGGCGTGTAAGTTCAGCTTAGCAGCGGTGAAGTGGCCCGCGCCGGCCAGGGCGAAGGGCAGCAGTAGTTGGTCCGCCAGATGCTCGCCCGCCACCGCCGAACTGGCAAGATACTCTCGTGCTTCAGCGGCCGCCGTGCTCGCAATCTTCTCCGCGGGAACGCCCTTCTCGCCGAAGGCGGTGAAGACTTCAGTCACCTCTTCGAATCCGGCCTCGATCATCACGGCGTTGCCGGGCCCCGACGATTCTTGTGTCTCCCTGATTTCCTGGGTTGCGGGCTCCCAGCCAAGCTGAGCGGCAGCGGTGACGGCTTCGCGCTGCGCCACGTGTCTCGGGAGGTGTGCCACCACGGCGGTGATGCGCCGAGTCCGAAGCTCGCCACGTGTTGTGAGAAACAACGGCTCCAGCCGGGCCACCGGTTCGATCGTGACCTGCACGCGTCCGCACCCTCCGGATAGAAGCCATAGCGCTGTAGGCGCATCGTCACCCGGGGACCCATGCGGCGAAGTAATGGTAAATATGCGGAATCGAGAAAGTCGTAGGGCGGTGCAGCCACATTGTGCGTGCCGCCCTCGAGTGTAAGTGTGCTGGCCTCTTTCGCCAGCATCAGCGCCGGAAGCACGGTCTGTAGAACCAGCATCGTGCTGCCCGCGCTGCCCACCGAAAAGTGAAAGCGCCCAGCATCGATTGGGCCGGGAATGAAAGTAAGTTGGGTCGAGCCTAGCTCCGCACCCTTCACCTGGGCGCCGCAGACTTCGGCGGCGGCCAGCGCCGACGTGAGGTGTTGCCGGAGCAAGCCTTTGCGCTGGCGCCCCGCCCGGATCTTCTCGATCCGGAACGGGGCGCCAGTAATCATGGAGAGGCTGAGCGACGTGCGTAATATCTGCCCGCCGCCTTCGCCTATCGAGCCGTCGATGAGGATCATGTGCGCTAGCCTTTCACACACACGACCTGACGGAGGGTGTGGACGATCTCGACTAAGTCAGTCTGAGCGGCCATCACCGCGTCGATCGACTTATAGGCCGCCGGAGTCTCGTCGATGACCTCGGCGTCCTTGCGGCACTCCACGCCCGCCGTCATGCGGGCGTGGTCCTCCAGCGAGAAACGGCGCTTGGCCTCGTTGCGCGACATCGCGCGGCCAGCCCCGTGGCTGCAGCTGTGGAAGCTCTCCGGGTTGCCCTTGCCACGCACGATGTACGAGCGCGCGCCCATGCTTCCCGGGATGATCCCCATGTCGCCCTCGCGAGCGCGCACGGCGCCCTTGCGGGTAACCAGGATGTTGTCCTCGCCGAAGTGCTTCTCGCGCGCCACGTAGTTATGGTGGCAGTTGATGGCCTTTACTTCGGCGCTGAACGGCGGTACTTGGCCGGAGCCGCGAACGGCTTCCACGATCTGGCGCATCATCAGGTCACGGTTGCGCCGGGCATAGTCCTGCGCCCATTCCACAGCTTCCACATAGTCGTCGAAGTGCTCGGTGTGCTCAGGAAAATAGGCCAGATCGATATCCGGTAAGTTGACGAAGTACTTACGCATGTCCCGGCGAGCCAGTTCAATAAAGTAAGTCCCCATGCGATTGCCGACGCCCCGCGAGCCGCTGTGTAACATGAACCAGACCTGATCGGTCTCATCGAGGCACACCTCAATGAAATGGTTACCGGTACCCAACGTTCCCAGATGGTTGGCATGGTTGCCGCGATCGAGCTTCGGGTGTTTCGCCAAGATCTGGTCGTAGCGCGGCTTCAACTCCTGCCCCCACACATCTTGCGTGATGGCAGGAATATCAAACCAGGCACCACGGTCGCCGAATCCGCCGTGGTTGGTGCGGCCGTGCGGGACGGCCGCCTCAATGGCGAGACGGATCTCCTTCAGGCTATCCGGCAGATGGCTCGCGTTCAGCGACGTCTGCACGGCCATCATGCCACAGCCGATATCCACGCCGACCGCGGCTGGAATGATCGCTCCTTTGGTCGGAATCACGCTTCCCACCGTGGCGCCGACGCCCCAGTGGACGTCCGGCATGGCGGCGATCCACTTAAAGACGAAGGGCAACTGGGCGGCGTTGAGTAACTGCTGGCGCGCCTGGTCCTCCAAGGGGACGCCCTGGATCCAGGCCTTGATGGGAACGCCCTTTTCTCCGGTGATTACGTTGTAAGTGGTCGTCATATAGATACAAGTCTCCTTCAGCGCCCGCGGCGAGCGTCGCCGCGGGCGCGGTTCATGCTGGCGGCCGTCGCCAGATACGGTATTCCGTCAGCTTACCCGTGGCGGCCGAAGTGCCGCCACGGGGGCAAAGTCATTCATTGGTTGGTGGGCGCCCCAATAGCAAAAAGGGCGGCCACTTGGTGGCCGCCCTTTTCAGAAATCCGTTACGATTCCAGTCCGGTTCAGTCACCTCAGGTAGGCCAACAGCCACGAGTATCGCGGCGTTGGGGCTAGATTGCTGTCGAATTGGAGTATTTGGTTCACGCAATAGAATCTTACGAAACATTTCGAGTAAGTGCAAGGATTATCTGCTGGATTCACGAAAGATTCTTGCCGCGACTTACTTGATACGCTAGAGCGATGGAAGTCTTCGTAGCCGGCGGCGGCATGATCCTGCAGGATCAGATCCTGCCTTCGCTTTATCAACTGCAGCGCTTAGGGCGCCTGGGCCAGATTTCAGTGTGCGCGCGCCATACCGCGACGTTGGACGCTTTGCGCGATACGCCGAAGATCCGGCGGGCATTCCCCACCTCGGCTTTTCGCCCGATCCACGGCGGGTTCGCCGAGGCGATGCGTGGACTAGCGCCAGGTTCACTGGTGGTGGTGGCGCTGCCGGATAACCTGCACTTCGCGGCGGTGATGCAGGCGCTGGAGCAAGGCTGCCACGTCTTGTGCGTGAAGCCGTTGGTGCTCACCGTGCGCGAGAGCGAGGCGATTGAAGCGGCGGCCCGCGCGCGAGGGCTCGTCGTGGCGATCGAGTATCACAAGCGCCTCGACGATCGCAGCCTGATGGCACGCGAACGTTACCGCGCCGGGATGTTTGGCGAGTTCCGCCTGGGCTCTGCCGTACTCTTTGAGAAATGGTACTACCGCCATTCGAACTTCCAGAATTGGTTTACGAAGGAGAACTCTGACGCCTTCACCTACATCGGCTGCCACTACGTGGACCTGGTCGCCTTCATTACCGGGCTGACGCCCGTGGCCGTGAGCGTCCACGGCATCGCTGACCGGTTTCCGAACGGCAATGAAGGCTGGTTGTGGACCGATGCCCGCGTCCTCTGGAGCAACGGCGCTTGCCTGAATGTACAGAACGCGCTGGGCTTCCCCGATGCCGGGCCGGGCACCAATACCCAAGGCCTGACCATGTACTGCGCGGGCGGCGAGAGCGGCGCGTTGCTGAAGCATTCAGACCAGTACCGAGGTCTGGAATATTGCTACACGACGCCGCCCACGGGCGACGGCGCCACGCAGTACACGGAGCCCAGTCCGGACTACTTTCAGTACATCGACCTCGGCCCTGGCGCAGGCTGCGTGCCGGTGGGCTACGGGTACCGCTCCATCGATTTCATCGTGAGCCAGATCCAAGCCGCGCGAGGGAATCCAGCGTTGTTGGCCGAGATCGAAGCGGCCGGGATTCTGGCGACGCCCGCCAATAGCCGTTACAACGAGCGCGTGATTGAAGCGGCGCGCGTGTCGATTGCCGAGAGTGGCCGTTTGGTCGAGATTACTTGAGGACGACGAGCCCGGCGGCCTCAGCGTAGTAAGTGCGTATCTTGCGGGCGGCGGCTAAGCCGACCACGGCGCCTAATTCTTCTTCGGTCGCGACCTTCACCTTTTCGAGGCTCCCCAGCGTCTTGAGTAACTTTTGGATGGAGCGCTCGCCGACCCCCGGAATTTGCTCCAACTCCGACGTGAGCGTGCGCGCGTTGCGCCGGGTGCGATGGAACGTGACCGCGAAGCGATGGGCTTCATCGCGGACCGTTTGCACTAAATGCAGCACCGGATTAAAGCGCTCCAGCGCGACGGGCTCGTCCTCCTGGCCGTAGACGTAGATCAACTCTTCCTTCTTGGCGATGGAGGCCAGCGGCTGATTGATGACGCCGATTGCTTCGAGCGCGGCGGCGGCGGCGTGCAACTGGCCGATGCCGCCGTCGATGAGGATCAAGCCGGGGAAGGGAGTCTTCTCTTCCAGCAGCCGCGAATATCGGCGCGTGACGACCTCGGCCATCGACGCGAAGTCGTTGTTGCCGGCGACGGTCTTGATGATGAACTTACGGTAGTCGGCCTTCTTCATCTTGCCGTCTTCCCAGACGACCATGCTGGCCACCTGGTCCGTCCCCTGGGTGTGCGAGATGTCGAAGCACTCGATGCGCGTGGGCGGCTCCGGCAAGTTGAGTTCGTCAGCCAGCGCCGCGCTGATGGCCTTGGCGTTGGGCTTCATCACGCGGAAGCGCTGCTCGAAGCTGCTCTTGGCGTTGGTTTCGGCTAGCGCCAACATCGCCTTCTTCTGGCCTCGCTGCGGCGTGAGGATCTCCACTTTGCGGCCCCGCTGTTCGCTGAGAATTTCTTCCAGGACCTCGCGGTCTTCAAAGTCGACCGGGACATGAATCAGGCCGGGTACGTAGCGCTGGTCGATGTAGAGCTGCATCAGAAAGGCAGAGAAAAACTCAGACGGATCGAAGGCGTGCTGATCTTCCCAGAAGAACTCGCGGCGATCGACGATGCGGCCGCGGCGGAGGTGGAAGAGGTTGGCGGCGAGCAAGGGCGGCTCGGCGTGGAACGCAAGAATGTCGGTGTCGTCGCCTTCTGCGGCGGCCATCTTCTGGCGTTGCTCCATCTCATCGACCGTGGTGATGAGGTTGCGAAAGGCGGCGGCCTCTTCGAAACGCAGTTCGGTGGCGGCAAGGTCCATACGTTGGCGCAGGTCCTGCGTGAGGTCCCGGAGGCGGCCTTCGAGGAAGAGCTTCACGTTGTGGGTGGCCTCGGCGTAACGGTCGTCGGTGACGAGTCCGGTGACGCAGGGGCCCAGGCAGCGGTGGATGTGATACTGCAGGCAAGGGTGAGTGTGGGTGCGGTTGAAATCGACTTTGCACGAGGGCACCAGAAAATGCCGGTGAATGAAATTCACCAGGCGGTAAGCTAAGTTGCCGGGAAAATAAGGGCCATAGTAAGTGCCCCCTTTCTTGAGCCGGCGGGTGACGAAGACGCGGGGGTATTTTTCGTTGGTGAGGTGAATGTACGGGTAAGTCTTGTCGTCGCGCAAGAGAATATTGAAGCGCGGCTTCCATTGCTTGATGAGGTTATTCTCAAGGGCGAGCGCCTCCTTCTCGTTGTCGACAATGATGATCTCGATGTCGTGCGCGGCCTCGATCAGGGTGCCGGTTTTGGGATGGGCCAAGCTATCTTCGTTGAAGTAGCTGCGGACGCGAGCCCGTAGGCTCTTCGCCTTGCCGACGTAGAGGACCTCGCCGGCCGCGTCTTTGTAGAGGTAGACGCCGGGTGATGTGGGGAGTTGGGAAACCTTCTCGCGCAGCGTCATCGCTTCTTTCATTCTAAGGCCTTATAATGCAAGTGTGATTCGCCTCTGGCTCATCTTCTGGTTGTCCGTCGCGCAGGAGCCGGCTCCGTCCGGTCAGCAGCAGCCACCCATGCCGCCCGAAGAGGACGAGACGCTGAAGGCGCCGCGCGAGTACGTCTTCAATCCGTTGCAAGCGAAGAACGAACTGCGCATCGGCAACTTTTACTACAAGAAGGGCAGCATGCGCGCTGCGGCGCTACGCTTTGAAGAAGCCACCCGCTGGGATCCGACCAACGCCGAAGGTTTCTTGCGCCTCGGTGAGGCCCGCGAGCGCATGGGGGACAAGAAGGCCGCGCAAGCCGCCTACGCCAAGTACGTGGAGTTGGCGCCCGGCGCCAAGGACGTGGCTGCCATTCGTAAGAAGCTGAAATGAAGATTTGGAAGCTAACGCTGGAGTACGACGGAACGAAGTTCTCCGGCTGGCAGGAGCAACCCAACGCGCGCACGGTGCAGGGCGTGTTGCGCCGCGCGGCCGAGGAGTTCCTCGGTGTGGCGGTGGAAATCCAGGGCGCCGGCCGCACCGACGCGGGCGTGCATGCCTTGGCGCAGGTGGCGCACATCAAGGTACGCACGACGCCGAAGTGCCACGCCGAAGAGTTCCGCCGCGAGTTGAACGATCGTCTGCCGGCGGACGTCAGCGTACTGACGCTTACCGAGACTTCAGCCAAATTTCACGCGCGGCACGACGCCGTGGGGCGCGTGTACCAGTATCAGATTTCCACGCGCAAAACGGCCTTCGCCAAGCGGCAGGTGTGGTGGGTGAAGCCGAAGCTGGACGTAGAAGCGATGGCCCTGGCGGCCGAGAGCCTGGCCGGCCGGCATGACTTTGTGCAGTTCCGGCAACTGGATCCGTTGCGGCCGGACGAGTCGACGATTGTCGAGGTGGAGTCGGCGGCGTTTGCCCTGGATGGCCACCTAGTGCTCTTCCGCATTGAGGCCTCGCACTTCTTGTGGAAGATGGTGCGGCGCGTGGTGGGCATGCTGGTGAAGGTGGGTTTGCGCGAGATAACGCCCGAGGACTTCCGTTCGCTGGTGGAGAATCGACCTCGGCGCAAAATCGAAGTTGCCGCCGCAACCGCGCCCGCTTCAGGCCTGTTTCTGGCGGAAGTGAAGTACAAGAGTTGATACACTCGCGAGTATGAGACTCGCGCTTTTTACCCTATTCGCGGCACTTACTCTGAGTGCCCAGCCCCGTCCAATCACGCTCGATGACCTGCACCGTGTCAAGGCCGTCGGCGACCCTCGCTGTTCGCCGGACGCCAAATGGATCGCCTATACCGTGTCGACCGTGGATGTCGCAGGCGACAAGCGCGATACCGACATTTGGATGGCGAGCGTGGATGGCAAGGAGAACTTCCGGCTGACGACGTCGCCGGAGAGCGAGTCGTCGCCGAAGTGGAGTCCGGACGGCAGGTATCTATCGTTTCTCTCGTCGCGGCCGGGCAAGGCGAAGGGCTCGCAGGTGTGGGTGATGGACCGCCGGGGCGGGGAAGCGCAGCAGTTCACCGAGGTGAAGGGGCGCTTGAGTTACTTCGAGTGGTCGCCGGATGCGAAGAAACTGGCGCTGATCATCAAGGAAGACGAAGACGAAAAGAAGGACGACAAGAAGCCGGCGGAGGCCGAGAAGCCCAAGCCGATTGTGGTGGATCGTTACGCCTTCAAGCGCGACGGCGCGGGCTACATCAGCGGCACGAAGCGCAGCCGCATCTTTCTCTACGACATCGCTACCAAGAAGACCGAGCTGGTAACGACGGAGAACTTCGACGAGAGCTCGCCCGTGTGGAGCCCGGACGGCACGAAGCTGGCCTTCACTAGCAATCGGGCCGCGGATGGTGACCGAGTGCCGAATAGCGATGTCTGGGTGGTGGACGCCAAGGCCGGGTCCGTCGCGCGGAAGCTGACGGAGTTCACGGGCAGCGACACGCAGCCGGTGTGGAGTCCGGATGGGAAGATGATCGCCTATCTGGTGGGCAGCGAGCACAAGATGGGCGAGTACAACATGAGCCGGTTGGCCATCGTCCCTGTTGAGGGCGGCGCGCCGAAGATTCTTACGGCGAGCCTGAATCGTGGTGTGAACGGGCACCAGTTTACGGAGGACGGCCGCCAATTGGAGTTTCTGGTCGCCGACGATATGAGCATGTATCCGGCGCGGGTATCCGTGACGGGCGGAGCGGTGGAGCGCATGGTGGGCGGCAAGCTGGCGATGATGAGCATCGACCGGGCGGGCGCGTGCGCTGCCGCGCTGGTGTCGACGGACGTGATGCCGGCGGAAGTCCACGTGTTGGAGGGCTCCACGATGAAGAAGCTCACCAGCCATAACGACGAACTGCTGAAGGGCCTGCAACTGGTGACGCCCGAGGAGGTGAGCTTCAAGGGCAAGGACGGCAATGAGGCGCATGGCCTGTTGTTCAAGCCGGTGAACTACGTGGCGGGCACGAAGGTGCCCTTTTTGCTGCGGATTCATGGGGGGCCGAACGGGCAGGATCAGCATTCGTTCCGCATGGAGGAGCAGCAGTTCGCCGCAGCCGGCTACGGCGTGCTCAATGTGAACTACCGGGGCAGCAGTGGCCGGGGGCAAGAGTACACGGTGAGCATCGCGGGCGATTGGGGCCACAAGGAAGTGATCGACCTGCACGCGGGGATTGACCATGTGGTGAAGCTCGGGATCGCGGATCCGGACAAACTCGGCGTCGGCGGCTGGAGCTACGGTGGCATCCTGACCAACTACCTGATCGCTAGCGACACGCGCTTCAAGGCCGGCATCAGCGGGGCGGGCGTCGCCTTCCCGCTCGCTTTCTACGGGCATGACCAGTACATCCGCCAATACGACAACGAAATCGGGCCTCCCTGGCAGAAGGGTCTGGAGCCTTGGATCAAGATCTCCTACCCGTTCCTGCACGCGGACCGCATTAAGACCCCGACGATGTTCCTCGCCGGGGACAAGGACTTTAACGTGCCGCTGTTGGGCAGCGAGCAGATGTACCAGGCGCTGCGCAACGTGGGCACGGACTCGCAGTTGATCATCTACCCCGGCGAGAACCACGGCATCGCGCGGCCAAGCTTTCAGCGGGACCGGATGCAGCGCTACCTCGATTGGTACGCCAAGTACCTGAAGCCCGCGCCGGCGTCGGCGCCGCCCACCAGCGGCGGCAACGATTAGAAGGCGAATAAAACGGCATAATTCGTCAACGTGCCCCGCCTCTTACGAGGCGGGCTTGAAGGGTCTGGGAAAGCGGGTCCGCTTCAGAGAAGGCAGCTAGTTTAGTTAGAAGGTGAAGCGCAGGCTCAGTTGCAGACGGCGGACGTTGGTGCCGTCCGGGAAGCCGGCGCTCGCCGTGCCTTCGCCGTAGTTGGCGATGGGCGTCAGCGTGGTGCCGTTGGTGACGTTGTAGAGCTGCGACCGGCGCGCCGTGTCCATCGGGGTATTGAAGACGTTGAAGGCTTCGAAGTTAAACGTGGCGACGTAGCGTTCGGTGATCTTAAAGAGCTTCGAGAGGCGCGTATCCAGGCGGCGGGCCTGATCAATATCCAGGAAGTTTCGTGGCAGGAAGGGCACGCGGTTGTCACCGGCCAGCCCGTTCAGGCTTGCGGTGAACGCGGCCGGCGCGCCCGGAATCACAATGCCGGCGCCGTTGACGTTTGGGGTGAAGGCGAAGGAACTGGCGAAGGTGCCGAGCAGGGACAACTGCCAGTCGTTCACGACGTACTTATTGAAGGCCGAGGGCTTGCCGAAGGGGCGGTAAGCGAGCGTCTGAGCGACGACGAGCCGGTGGCGCTGATCGAGGCCGGAGGAGCCTTTCTCGTTACGGTAATTGCCGTTGTAGAAAGAGGTGGGTCCGCCGCTGAAGAAGACGTTGCCACCGTTGCCGACGTTCTCATCAATGCTGTGTGCCCAGGTGTAACTGATATTGCCGCTAGTGCGCAGCGGGCCGAAGTTCATCTTACGATTCTGGAATTGGACGAGTAAGCCGTTGTACCAGAGATTGCCGGCGCCCTCGATCACGTTGACACGTTGGAAGGCGGTGTCGACGCGGTTAGCCAGGCGATAGACAGGTGTGGTGTAGGTGCCGGCCTGGTTTCCCGCGGCGTCGTTAATGCGGTAAGTGACTTCGGGTCCGAGCGGGCCGACGTTGGCGTCGCGGATGACGAGCATCCGTACGCCGCGGTTGAAAGCCCAACTGACGGTGAGGCTGGTATTCGGGGTGATGGCTTGTTCAATGCCCAAATCGCCCTGCATGGTGTAAGGAGTGCGGAAATTCTCTCCGGCATAGGTGATGCTGCGGGCGCCGGCGGCGACAGAGGGCGGGGTGGTGAGCCGATTGGGGAAAACAGGACCCGCGGCCAACGAAGCGGCGTTATTCGATTGGAGATTGTAGCTGACCTGCTGAATATTCAAAGTATTCAAGTTGGTGACGAGCGCACCCGGAGTGCGCGCATAAAACATACCCCAACTGCCGCGCAGGACGGTCTTGTTGGGTATGAGCGTGTAAGCAACGCCGAAACGAGGAGCGAAATTCTTTTTTGGTTCCGGAATCAATCCGGTGCGGGGGTAATTCGGGACAGCTTGCGTGGGCTGCGTAAAGGTTGCTAACTCGTAGCGGAGGCCGTAGTTGAGGCTCAGGCGGTTAGTGACCCGGTATTGATCTTGCGCGAAGAAATTGAAATCGCGAATCCAGATGGTGGAAAGCGGATTGCCGAAGGATTGGGAGTAGCTCTGCCAACGCTTGGCCCCGGTAGAATTGTCGGTGAGATCCTGCGCGAAGGCGGTGACGTTGGCATAAACGTAAGTGCCGCGGATGTTGAGTATCTGGTTTTGGACGTCGCGCGTCTGCGCGAGGTCGGCGCCGAATTTGATCAAGTGTTTGCCGACAGTGACGGAGAGGTTGTCGACGAACTGAAAGCGGTCTTCCGTAGGTTGGACGCGGGGCAGAATATTGGCGGAGCCGAGGTTGGTGACACCATTCACGGTCAGCGTGGCGTCGAAACCGGTGTAAGGGAGATAAGCGGGATTGACGTCATCCGCCAGGCGATCCTTAAACCAGCCGAAGCGGAACTCGTTCACCATAGTGTTGGTGGGCAGGGACGTCAGTGAAAGGCGGCCGTTGCGGGTGCGCACGGTGGAGAGGCCGTTATTGCCGATGGCCCCACCATTATTCAGGACGGCCGCGGTTTGGATGCCGTTGGGAGAAATCCAGCGCAAGTAATTGAAGCTCGCCGTCAGTGTGTGACGGTCATTCAGACGGTAGTCGAATTTTCCGAAGAGTAACTCCTGGTTCGCGGTGCGCGGCACGACGAGGTTAAAGCGGTCAATAAATCGGCGGGCATTGTCGCACTGGGCGGGGGTGGCCGTACAAGCGGCGATGTAGGCGCCATTGCTGTTGAACAGCGGCTGGTTAATGTTGCTCGACAGCAGGGGGAAATCACGCCGCGTAATTTCTGTATTGAAGAAATAGAAGAGCTTGTCCTTCCTGATGGGGCCGCCGATGGAGCCACCGAGTTGGTCACGCCGTTCGTCGGTGCGGAAAGCCGCGTAGCGGTCCCGGGCATTGAAGTTTTGATTGCGGAAGAACCAGAAGGCGGTGCCATGGACGGAATTTCCGCCGGACTTGGTGACGGTATTGATGACGCCGCCAGAGGCGCGGCCGAATTCAGCGGAGCCGCCGGTGATGACCTGGAATTCCTGCACCGTATCCTGCGAGATGTTCGTCGCGATGCGGGTGCGGCCGGCGTTTTCGTTGTAGTACTGCTGTGTGGAGTCGTTTCCGTCCTGCAGGAAGGCGCCGCCGCCGGGAACGCCCCGGAAGGTGATGCCGCCGAAGGTGCCATCATTGGTGACGCCGGGGGTGAGGAGCACGAAGGAATCGACGCGGCGTCCGTTGATGGGCAGGTTGAGAATCTGGTCTTCGTTGACCACTTGGCTGACACCCGTCTTGGCCGAGTCAATCGCGGGTGCGTCAGTGGTGACCTCGACCGTGGTGGCCGAGGCGCTCACCGTGAGCGCGAACTGGAGGTCGATCACTTGCCCCACTTGCACCGTAAGGTTCTTCGCTTCGGCGCGCGAGAAACCCGCTTTGCTGATCGTCACCTGATAATCCGGGCCCGGCGTGAGGGAGCCTGCGCTGAAGATGCCCGAGCCGTTGGTAGTGAGACGGCGGTTGATGCCGCGCTCCGCGTTCGAGACGACGACTTCGACCTCAGGAATGCGCGCCCCCGTGGCGTCGCTGACGGTGCCAGTAATGCCCCCTAATCCAGCCACGGATTGGCCAAGCAAGGGTAACGAGACGAGAAGGAGACACAGAAGCGGCTTCATTAGGTGCATTATCGCACCTGCACATGTGAATTGGATGACTTCAGTGCGTCATGGAGTAGACGACGGCGTTGATCCCGATGCGGTAGGCGAGCGAGGCGAAGGGTTCGGGGTAGCTGGGATCGTCGGCCCACTCCCAGGCGTCGCCGAGGTCCATGTTGTGGCAGATGAGGACCTGCACGCGGTTCCGCTCGTCGAGAATGGCGCGCCATTTGGCCTCGACGCCGTCGCGCTCATAGGTGCGGCCGGAGCGGATGTACTGCCGGCCGGGCACCTGGAAGCGCTCGTTCAGATCGTACATAACGTGGAAGACTTGCTCCTGGTTCTCGAGATCGATCACGACGCGATCCGGGAAGATTTTGCGCAAGCCCTCTTCGAAGACGGCCCATTCGGAGGAGCCGTGGAAGTCGTCCACCATGAGGAAGCCGCCGCGGTCGAGGTAGTGGCGCAGACGCTTGGCCTGCGAGTCGCTCAGGCTCCAATGGCCGACTTCGACGGCGTAGAGCCAGGGCCAGTTGTACATGTGGTCACTATCGGCGTCGATGATCTCTTCCACGGAGCGGGCGTGAACGCGGGTAAGGCGGCGGACGCCTTGGACGAAGACGCGCTCGGCCTTATTCGAGTCCGTGGCCCAGGAACTGCGGCGGCGGCCGCCGTTCGAGCGGTAACGCAAGCGGGCGAAGGTATACTCGCCAGGCTCGTCGGCGTCGCTGGGGTCCTCGGCCGGATTCTGCATCTCGTATTCGTAGGCGGAGGACCGGCGGCGCTCAAAGGCATAGGCGGCGGTGATGAGCAGCAGCAGCGCGGCCAAGGCCTGCCGGGGATTGGGCATGGGCCCTACGGTATCAGATCGGCGATGAAGCAGCCAATAGCTTTGGTCGTCTTCGGGGTGACGGGCTGGCCGGCCAGGTAGGCGTCGAGGGCGCGGCGGAGCGTGGGATCGCCGACCGTGCGGTGGCTCTTGCCCCAGGTGACGTAGAGGTCGTCGATGCGGCCGCGGTAAGCGAGCTTGCCGTCGCGGCCGAGCAGCGCGACCTCGGGCGTGGTGGTGGCCCCGGCCGCTTTCACCAGGCGATGGTCGCGGTCGATGATCCGCGGGTAGTCTCCATGCTGATACTCAGCGGCGTGCGCACGGACCTTCTCCGCGGTGGCGGTGGGATCGACGTAGACCAGGGCGCACTGCAGTCCGCGGCGTTGGTAATCGGCGCAGATGCGGCGGATTTCGGGCGCGTAGCGATTCGCTACGGGGCAATCGTGGGTGACGAAGAAGAGCGCCGTGGGCGGGCCCGGCTCGAAGTAGCGATGGGTGGCGCCGTCGATATCGGGCGTCAGCAAGGCGAGCAGCAAGGTGATCAACGGTTGGCGCCCTCCGGCAGATGCTTGCGAATGCGTTCGAGAATCGTGGGGTCCTTCATGATGGCCGGCACAGCACGGCCGCGGACGTAGCCGTCGAAGGACTTCTTCAACGCCGCGTAGTCTGTCTGCTGGGCGGGAATCACTTGCAGGCCGACGCTACCCATCTCATCCGAACTCTCCTCGCCCCACTGAATCCGCACCGGCGGCCGCGTGGGGTTGTTGGGATTTGCCTCGGAGTTGTCCCAACTGACGTAAGCGTCCAGGCGAGTCCCTTTGGGCAGAGGCACGCGTTCCTGGAAAAAGTAACGGTCCTGCCAGGCGAAGTTCCAGTCCTTGATCCAGAGGAGCGTCTTCACTTCGCCGGTGGGCAGAGTGGCAGTCATCTTCATCTCCTTGCCGAGGTAGTGGGCGTGGGCGCCAATGCTGACGGCCTCCACGTCCACCGGAAGCGTATAGTTGTCCTCAATGCGGAAGTTAGGCGAGCCCGCCGGGATGTCGAGATGCGAGAAGACGCCGAAGGAATTCGGCACTTGGACGGAGAAGAGATTGCGCTCCGGGGCCTTGTCGGCGAGGTAAAGCCCGACCACGGACTTCTCCTTCTCCGCCTTGCCGCTGGGATGGAAGTGGTATTGGAAGACGAGATCGGTATGCGCGGGCAGCGGCAGCGCCAAGCCCTCCGGCAGCAGATGCGGCATCGCGCCCAAGGCCCAGCCGCCCAAGGCCGTCGAGCCCGGGCGCCCCATTGGACTACTGGTGGCGATCAGTTCGCCGGGCTTCGACGGCGAGGCGAAGTAGAGCACGTGGTGCACGGTCTTACGGGCGGTGGGCCGCAGTTCAATGGCGCGGATGTACTTCTGCTCGGGGAGATTCAGGGGAATGACGAGGTTGCGATAGAGGTCCGGCCCGTCGGCGGGGACGTCGAAGGCGGCGGGCATTTCGACGATCAGGTCGGGCTTGCCCAACTGCCAACCGGCGGTGAAGCGCGGAGCCGGCGGAAGCTTGGCGGGGTCGCCTTGGGGAGTGCCTTGCTTCACCCACTCCTGCAAGAGAGCCTTTTCGGCCGCGTTGAGGCGGCGCTCGTCCTGAAAGGCGTAAGAGGTCGGCTCGGCCTTCCACGGCGGCATGTAGCCGGACTGGGTGACGGCGGCCAGCAGTTTGGCGCGCTTCTTGGCGTCGTCGAAGGTGAGCAAGGAGAACGGCGCGGCCTCGCCGGGGCGATGGCAGGAGGCGCAGTTCTTGAAGAGCAGCGGGGCAATGTGCTGGGTGTACGTGACCGGGGTGGCGGCGAAGGCGGCGGGGATGAGGGCGAGGGCGATGAGGGGTCGCATAGAGGGAAAGACGCTCCTGTCTTCAGTATGTTCGATTTCTTTCTCGCTTGGCGAGGCGCTGGCATGGTCTTCGCATACGATCAGTCGTCCAGGTAAGTGCGCCGTCTAGCTGAGGCCTTAACCGATCAAGGGCGACTTCCTGAGCATAGGGTATTCTTCCCGAGCGCACTATACTGGTGGCTGCATGCTCGTTTCCCGCCGTAGTTTTCTTTTTGCCGCGATGCCTCTGCTGGCTGCGCCCCCCACTGGTTTCGGCTTCGACGAGTTCCGTGCGCGCCGTGCCGCTTTGCGGAAGCAGTTGGGGACGTCTATCGCCGTGTTGGAGGGCCGCACCGAGGCGGAAGGCGAGCTGTCGCGCGATGGCTTCTTTCAGGAGCCCAACTTCCTCTATCTGACGGGCTGGCGTGAAGCGGGCGCGGCGGTTTTGTTGACGCCCGAAGGCGATACGCTCTATCTGCCGCCCCGGCGCCCGGATACGGACCGTTGGCATGGCCGACTGGCCGCCCACGATGACCCCGGCGTAGCGGCGCAAGCGGGGTTTGACCGCGTGGCGCCGATGGAGCAGCTCGGGCGCGACGTCGCGACGGCGGCCCACCGGCATCCCGAGCTTTACGCGATTGACGCCAAATGGAAGCCGAGCGCCGATCTGGCGAGGCCCATCGCGCGTTTGCGGATGGTGAAGTCGGCGGCTGAACTCAAGAAGCTGGAACAGGCGATCGCCGCGTCAGAAGCGGCGCATCTGGCGGCCTGGGCTAAGACGAAGCCCGGCCTTTACGAATACAACATCGCCAGCACGATGGTGGCGACGTATCGCGATGGCGGCTGCCAGCGGAGTGCCTATCCGCCGATTGTCGGTTCGGGGCCGAACTCGGTGCTGTTGCACTACAACGTGAACGAACGCCGCATGGATGCGGGCGAAATTCTGCTGATGGATGTCGCTGGCGAATACGACGGCTACGCGGCCGACATCACGCGCACCGTACCGGTGAATGGTAAGTTCACGCCGCGCCAGCGCGAAATCTACGAACTGGTGCTGGGCGCGCAAGCGGCGGCCATTGCGGCGTGCAAGCCTGGGATGCGTCTGGGCAAGAAGGACGCGTCGAGTCTCTATAAAATCGCGTTCGACTACTTCGAGGCCCACGGGAAGCTCGGCAAGTACTTTACGCATGGCCTGGGCCACCATATTGGGCTCGATGTGCATGATCCTTTTGACCCGGATTTGCCGCTGGCCGCGGGGCACGTGATTACGATTGAGCCCGGCCTCTACTTGCCCGAGGAGAAGCTCGGCGTGCGGATTGAAGACATGGTGCTGGTGACGGAGACGGGTTGCCGCGTGTTGACGAGTAAGCTGCCCAGCGCGCCTGCGGCGATTGAGGCCGCCATGAAGCGCCGGTGAAGCCGACGATGCATCGCCGGGTGGGTTATGTGCTGGTGCTCACCGCAGCCTTCCTGCTGGGCTGGCTGATCTCCTTCACGCGCCTGCCGGCGACGATCGACAATGCCGCTTACGACTGGATGTTCAACCTCCACCAGCCGGCCTATCCGCCGGCGCAGTCCGCGCTGCTGACCATCGACGAAGCGAGCCTCACCTCCACGGGTGGCCGGCGCAACTTGCGCCGCACGCTGGCGCGGGCGTTGGATCTGGTGAGCGCGGCGAAGCCCAAGGCGATCGCGATTGATCTGATTCTCGCCGAGCCCGGCGAAGGCGACGACGAACTCCGCGCCGCGCTCACGCGCGTGCCGAACCTGGTGCTCGGCGCCGACATTCCGCAGCAGGGCGGCTGGGAGTGGCCCATCTTCCGGGCGCAAGCCCGCGCCATCGGCCACGTCCACGCGGACCCCGATCCGGTGAGCCGTCATCTGCCGCTGATGAAGCTGCAGCAGACGGATCGCTTGTGGGCCATTTGTCTCGAGACCTACCGGCTCGCGGCGCAAGCCACGAGTGTGCTCGAAACGCCGACGGACCTCGAGGTGGGGCCAAGGGTGATTCCCGCCCGGCCCGACACACGGGATCTGCTGATTCGTTATCGCCGGCCGGGCCAGATTCCGCGGCTATCCGTGCGCGACGTGATCGAGTCCCCGGCGCGGGCGAGTCTGTTCACCGGCAAGGCCGTTTTTGTGGGCTTCACCGCGCAAAGCGAAGTGAAGGACCGGCTGATGACCCCGATGGAGGTGATGATGCCGGGCGTCGAGATCCACGCCCATGCGTACGAAACCATTGCCGCCGGTGACTTTCTTACCGAAGCGCGACCCTGGGTAAGCACTGCGGCTTGCCTTGCGCTCGCTGTGCTCGCCGGCCTCATCTTTTGGCGCATGCCGGGATGGTTGGCCTACGCAGCGGCTGGTGTGCTTCTGCTGGCGGCGCACCTCTTGCCGCACCTACTCTTCCGGCAGGGCATCGTCTTTCCGACCTTCGCGCCCTTGTTAGTCGCGTGGCTCTCCGTCGCCAGCGCGGCGGCGTATCAGTATTTCGGGACGAAGCGGGAACTCGCCCGGACGGAGCAAGAGCGCTCCCGTTACCAGCAGGCGATTCATTTTGTGACGCACGAGATGCGCACGCCGCTGACGGCCATTCAGGGCTCGAGCGAATTGATGTCGCGCTACAACCTGAACCCCGATAAGCAGAAGCAGATGGCGCAGATGATCAACGCAGAGAGTAAGCGCCTGGCCCGCATGATTACGACGTTCCTCAACCTCGAGCGCCTCGGCGATGGCTCGCTCGACTTGAAGCGCGAAGCCTTCTCGCTCGCCGAGGCCCTGGGCGCCTGCGTGGACCGCGCCCGTGCCGTCGCCGAGCGGAAGCAGATGACGATTGAAGTCTCCCGCGCGGACGACGCCCCCCTCACCGGCGACCGTGAGTTACTCGAGTACGCCATCTACAACCTGCTCACCAACGCCGTGAAATACTCGCCGGCCGAAAGCATCGTCACCGTCACGAGCGAACGCACCGGCGACAAACTCCGCCTCTCCGTCGCCGACCAGGGTATGGGCATGGACGCCCAGGAATTGAAACACATCTTCGATAAGTTCTACCGCACCAAGCGCGCCGAGGCCGCCGGCATTGAAGGCACCGGCATCGGCCTCTCCATCGTGCAGGAGATTGTCCGCCACCACGGCGGACGCATCGAAGTCGCCAGCCAACCTGGACAGGGTTCGTGCTTTACACTGATACTACCGGCTACAACGTGAGCGATAAGAAAATCTTAGTAGTGGAGGACGACGCCAGCGTCCGTACCACGCTCGTCACCTTCCTGGAACTCGAAGGCTACGACGTGGAAGCCGTGGGCTCCACCCGCGACGCGATGCTGCGTTTGCGCGACCATGTTTACCCCCTGGTGCTCTCCGACATTTATCTCGACGAACGCACCGGCCTCGACGTCCTCGAAGCCGCGCGCGAGAAGAATCCCGGCGGCAAGGTGATTCTCATGACGGGCCGCGCCAGCATGGAAACCGTCATGAAGGCCACCAAGGGCGGCGCCTTCGAGTACATCTCCAAGCCTTTCGAATTCGATACGCTCTCCGACGTGCTGGAGCGCGCGCAGGCCGCCATGCTGCCCGCCCGCACCGACGACGCCGAGACCGATGTCGACGACCTCCCGGACACCGAAATGATCGGCAGCTCGTCGCAAATGCTCGAGGTCTACAAGTCCATCGCCCTGGTCGCGCCCACCGACATCACGGTCATGATTCAGGGAGAAACCGGCACCGGCAAGGAGATGATCGCGCGCATGATTCACCAGAACAGCCGCCGCGCGGATCATCCCTTCGCCGCTGTCGACTGTGGCGCCGTCGCCCCCTCCCTGCTCGAAAGCGAACTCTTCGGCAGCACCCGAGGCGCCTTCACCGGCGCCGAGCGCGACCGCGTCGGCATCTTCGAAGCCGCCAATCGCGGCACGGTATTTCTGGACGAAATCGGCGACATCGACGCCAGCTTTCAACTCAAGTTACTGCGCTTCCTGCAGGAACGCGAAGTCCGCCCGGTCGGCGCTGCCAAGGCCCGCCCCGTCGACGTGCGCATTGTCTCGGCCACTAACCGCGACATGCAGCGTCTGGTGGACGAAGGTAAGTTTCGCGAGGACCTCTGGTTCCGCTTGAACACCGTCCCCGTAAAGTTGCCGCCCCTGCGCGAGCGCCGCGGCGACGTCCACCTGCTGGCCCATTTCTTCCTGAAGCGTTACAACGAACGTTACTTCCAGCAGACGAAGTTACTCGACTCCGGCTTGCGCTTGCTTGAGGAATATACCTGGCCGGGAAACGTCCGGCAGTTGCAACACCTCATCGAGCGCCTCTCGATCCTCGCGCCCGAAGGCCGCATCGACGCCGGCGCCGTGCGCCTGGCGATCTCGGAGTCGCAGCCATCGGACACGCCGTCCGAGTCCTTAGCCGATACCGAAGCCGAGCAGATCCGCAAGGTAATGGCGGCGGCGAACAACAACAAAAGCCGCGCCGCCCGCATCCTGGGCATTGAGCGCAAGACGCTCTATCGGAAGCTGGAGCGCTTGAATCTAATGGGAGATTGAGCGGAAGGTGGGGATGGCGTCCCCAGCAGGATTCGGACTAGTCCCACTGTTTTCCATAGTGTAACTTATTGATCCTGCGAAGCCATAAGTCCCATAGATGCCATGAAAAGGGTAGTGACACGTCGGTCAAGCATTGGAAGCGCCATCAAGTTTCATAGCGTAAGAGATCACCATCCTGCTTGGACTCTTCGCGGGTGGCCAACAAAGTCCTGGAGCAAACGGTAGAACAGGTGGTCGTGGAGAGTGTGATACGTGTCCACAGCCGTCTTTAGGCCGAAACCCGATGTGCGTTAGGAATGTTGCACTTCCCTTAAGTCTGGCCGCGCCGTGATGCCGACGTCCTAGCGACGGTGGTACCGTGTGGTCATGACATACTATGGTCTTTCGACGACTGGTCACCACGCGAAGCCGAGCCTTGTGGTCTCCAATCAAATAATGCTTCACTTGCAGAAACCGGGAAGCTATCTGTGTTGCGACCCGCACCGTAACATTTACTGGGGAATGTCAACTGAGACCGTTGGCACTCATTCCCCAGTAGACTATGGGCCACACGGGTTTGAAGAGCTTCGAAAACTGGGGGCTTTGGATGTCAGATGAGCGAATCAAGATCGATGGATGAAGACTGGATAGCGACCGTCAGCGAGGTCGCACGTGAGCATGGACTGGAGTGCGATGATCTACTTGCCAAGCTACCGCCGATGCCTCCACAACCTGAAGAAATTGCCGGTTACTTCGGGAAGATTCTTTCGCCTTCAAGTTTGACGAGCTACACTTTAGAGGAAGCGGTCATCCTCGAGACAGCGTAGAGCGTGTCCTGGCATATCTTCGTGCAATCGCCGCTAAGAAGCTCAAATCGAAATATAAGATGGGAAAAGGTTAGTCTCTGACCACGGTGTCTCCATCCACCAATGTTCGGCCAAGCCGGCGGAGATGGGATTCAAGGACCCTAATGGCCCGGCGCGAAGCGCGCAAGCTTCTCGCTTTCGTCCACGGCTATGGGCCGAGTCTCCTCCCCGTGAGACGGATCACCTTGCTCTCGCGGATAGTCTTAATGCTAGTGGCGACCATGGGGAACAGCGTATCAAATGAGCTTTGAACAGAGACCCATGATCGGCTGCGGCTCGTGGTTCCCCCGAGGACTTCACCCTAGACTACGCGTGTAACCGCGTGTACGCGAGATGGGCCACGAGATAAACAGAGATGGCTAAAAACAAATACAATTCAGAGATGAACGCCAATTGCTTGGCTTTGTTGAAGTCCCGGATGCTTATCCTGGCTATCGGTGCGATACTCGCGCTATCGAGCTTTGCCCAGACTTCGGAGAAGCCTCTCGGCGAGTTGCAGAAGGACGCAGTAACCGGTGATAGTCGCGCCCAATTTCTGCTCGGACTTCGATATGAATTGGGAGATGGTACGGCGCAGGACCTCGCCGAAGCGGCGAAATGGTATCGCCGATCTGCCGAACAGGGATTCGCAGATTCGCAGTACCATCTCGGCCAAATGTATGAAGAGGGCCAAGGTGTGGCGCAGGAGTTAGTCGAAGCGGCGAAGTTGTACCGCAAGGCCGCCGAGCAGGGGCATGCTTACGCGCAGTCTCGTCTTGGCCTCATGTATCACAATGGACAAGGCGTGCCGCAGGACGATGCCCTCGCAGCGCAGTGGTACCGAAAAGCCGCCGATCAGGGAACCCCTGTCGCACAGCGGCTCTTAGGAGGTTTGTACGTTTCGGGGGAAGGTGTCCAGCAAGACATTGCTGAGGCCGCCAAGTGGTATCGCAAGGCTGCTGAGCAAGATAATGAGGTAGCTGAATTTCTCTTGGGGCTCTTGTATGACGAGGGCCAAGGCGTACCGCAGGATTACGGGGAAGCCGCTAAGTGGTATCGAAAGGCCGCTGACCACGGTATTGCTGGCGCCCAATACAGCTTGGGTTTTATGCACCACCGAGGTCAGGGCGTGCGGCAGGACTACGCCGAAGCCGCGAAGTGGTGGCGCAAGGCCGCTGACCTAGGCGACGCATCGGCTCAGGTCAATTTGGGTGTTCTTTACCATCAGGGCCAAGGAGTGCCGCAGGACTACATGGAAGCCGCGAAGTGGTGGCGCAAGGCCGCTGACCAAGGCGAGGCCTCGGCGCAGTTCAAGCTCGCTTTTCTATACGAAGACGGCCAAGGCGTGCCAAAGGATTATACGGAAGCCGCGAAGTGGTACCGGAAGGCCGCTGACCAGGGATCCGCATCGGCGCAACGCTCTTTGGGGCTACTGTATAACGAGGGCCTAGGCGTGCCAAAGGATTATACGGAAGCCGCGAAGTGGTACCGCAAGGCCGCCGACCAAGGAGACGCATCGGCGCAAAGCTATTTGGGGCTGCTGTATGACGAGGGCCTAGGCGTGCCTAAGAACTATACGGAAGCCGCGAAGTGGTACCGCAAGGCCGCCGACCAAGGAGACGCGCTGGCGCAATACCGGTTGGGGCTGCTGTATGACGCGGGCCAAGGAGTGCCGCAGGATTACATCGAAGCCGCGAAGAGGTACCGCAAGGCCGCTGACCAAGGACGCGCATATGCGCAATTCCGGTTGGGGCTGCTGTACTCTCAGGGCCAAGGTGTACCGCAGGATTACATCGAAGCCGCGAAGTGGTACCGCAAGGCCGCTGACCAAGGTGAGGCAGCGGCGCAGTTCAGGCTCGGTTTTCTATACGAACGAGGAGAAGGCGTGCCGCAAGATTACGTGCAGGCACATATGTGGTTCAATCTAGCGGCATCCCGCGCACCGGTAGAAAAGCGGGGACTGTTTACAAGCAGTCGGGATAGGATAGCCGCGAAAATGGACACTGCAAAAATTGCAGAAGCGCAGCGTCTCGCGCGCGAATGGAAGCCGAAGGGCGGAAACTGGTAGCCGGAGTTGCTGCCGGAAGACTATCGTTGCCTCAGCGTTACCAGAGAATCTTAACAGGGTCCGGGAATTGAAAGTATTCCCTTGAGAATGGATGGCGTCCCCAGCGGGATTCGAACCCGCGTTATCGCCGTGAAAGGGCGGTGTCCTAGGCCGGGCTAGACGATAGGGACGCAAGGAAGGCCGTGAGGCAAGCTCACGGCCTTATAAGAAAAGGATACCAAACTTTAGCGCTGAACGCGAGCCGACCCGCCTTTAGCGAAGTCAGAAACCTGCTTCAGCGTGGCCATCGTCGTATCGCCGGGGAACGTCGTCAGCAAGGCGCCGTGGGCCCAGCCGTGGTTCAACGCCTCCTGCGGCTCCATGCCCGCCAACATGCCGTAGAAGAGCCCCGCCGCAAAGCCGTCACCGCCGCCGACGCGATCGATTACGTCGAGTTCGCAGGTCGGCGCCTGGTAGGTCTTACCGTTCGCCCACACCACCGCGCTCCAGCTATGCCGGTTCGTCGAGTGGACCTCGCGCAACGTCGTCGCCACCACCTTGATATTCGGATGCTGCTTGCTCACCACCTCGATCATGCCGAAGAAGGCCGTGGGATCGAGCTTACTCTTGCTCTCCACCTCCGGCCCCGGAATGCCGAGACCGAGTTGCAAGTCTTCCTCGTTACCCACCAGCACGTCGACGTTCTCCACGATGCGGCCAATCACCTCCAGCGCGCGCTTGTGCCCGCCCACCGAGTTCCACAGCTTGGCCCGGTAATTGAGGTCGAGCGAGACGATGGCGCCGGCCGCCTTCGCGGCCTTCATGCCTTCAATCATCACCTCAGACGTCGTCTCCGAAAGAGCCGCGAAGATGCCGCCCGAATGGAACCAGCGCAGTCCGCCGGCGAAGATCTCGCTCCAGTTGAAGTCGCCTGGCTTCAGCAGCGCGGCGGCCTCGTTGGCCCGGTTGTAGAAAACCACCGGCGGACGGACGCCGTGGCCCTGATCGCTGTAGACGGTGGCAATATTCGGCCCCCGGACTTCGTCGTTCACGAAGTGCTTGTAAAAGGGCGTGACGCCCATCGCCTTCACGCGCTCCTGCACCAGGGCGCCAATCGGATAGTTCACCATCGCCGATGCGACGCCGGTTTTCAATCCGAAGCAATCGGCCAGATTCGCGGCGACGTTGAATTCGCCGCCACTCACGTGGATGGCGCAATTCGTGGCCTTGCGAAAAGGAATAATGCCGGGGTCGAGCCGATGAATCAGGGCCCCGAGCGCGAGGAAGTCGAGTCCGCTTCCCGCGGGGCGGAGGGTTAGGTTGAAAGACATATGCCTTCGTAACTATATCAAGGCGAGAGGGCCTTGACGAATCTCGAAGTTCTAGCTAATGTTGGGTTAGCTAACCGATATGTCCATTTCTACGATCCACGAAGCCAAAACCCAACTCTCTCGCTTGATTGAGCGGGCGGAGCGCGGCGAAGAGGTCGTGATCGCGCGCGGCAAGACGCCGGTCGTGCGTCTGGTTCCGGTGGGTCCGGCGCCAAAGGAACGGAAGCCAGGGCTTTTTGCCGGGCAGTTTACCGTCACCGATGCGTTCTTTGAACCCTTGCCTCCAGAAGAACTCGACGCTTGGGAGTAGTCGATGAAGGTCCTCTTGGACACGCACACTCTCTTGTGGTGGACGCTGAATGACCCACGGCTTTCGCCCAAGGCCGCTGCGCTTCTGTCTTCGTTTCAGACGGACGCCTTCGTCAGTGCAGCTACGGCGTGGGAAATAGCGACCAAGTTCCGGCTGGGAAAGCTGCTGAACGTGGGGAGCTTCGCCAATGATTTTGGCGTTCGAATCGCCCAATTGGGCTTTCGCGAATTGGCCGTCACCGTGGAACATGGCCAGCGGGCTGGCTTGCTGCCCGGAGACCACCGTGACCCGTTTGATCGTATGTTGGTGGCGCAAGCCCAGGCGGAGAATATGCCCATCGTGAGCAACGAGAAGATCTTCGACCAATACCACGTGCGCCGGATTTGGTAAGCGCTTTGGACCGGCCAGAGGCCGGTCCTACAGGAGATACAAGCCACGTAGGGCTTAGGGCTCCAGACCGAGACGCGCGAGGGGTAACTCGGTCATCTCCGCCGCGTACTTCTTGGCGATGTCGCGGATCTTGGCGGCGTTGCCGAGTAAGACGAAGACGAGGCCGTCCTGGCGGTAGTAAGTCCTGGCGGCGGCGTTGGCGCGTTCCGGGGTGACGGCGTCGATCTTGCTGAAGAGATCATCCACCTCGCCGCGGTTGAGGCCGTATTGTTCGATTTCGGCCAGGACCTGGGTGAGTTGCTCATTGGTTTCTAGACGGTCTGACGGGAAGAGGCCTTTGGTGTAGGCCTTGGCGGACTTGAGCCCGTCAGGAGTAAGGCCGGAGGTACTCAATTTCTTGAGTAAGCCGAGCGCGAGGTCAATGGTGCGCTCGGTGGTTTCGGTTTTGGTGAACGAGGAAATGGTGATGCTACCGGTGAGCCGGTTGAGGCTGAGTTGGCAATTGGCGCCATATGTGAGGCCGGTGTTGACGCGTAACTCGTCGTTCAACATGGAGGTAAAGCGTCCGCCGAAGAGTGTATTCACTAACTGCAAGGGGACTTGATCGGGATGGCCGCGCTGGATGCCGGGTTGGCCGATAAAGAAGTAAGTCTGCGTGGCGTCGGGTTTGTCGATCAGCAAGAGGCGCGGTTTCGCGCCGCGTTTGAGGCCAGGGTCGGCGATGGGCTGGTAGGCGTCGCCGGCGGGCAGGGAAGAGAAGGCGCTGGTTAATTTAGGGAGCAAGTCAGCCGTGGCGAAATTCCCGATGGCGATTACCGTAAGGTTACGGGCCACCAGCATACGTTGCTGATAAGCAACGATGGACTCCCGGGTGATCTTCGGTAGCGACGTTTCATCGCCGCGGACGGGACGTCCGTAGGGATGCGACGCGCCGTAGAAGAAGCGCCGGTAGGCCAGGCCGGCGGCTGCTTGGGGATTATCCTTCACGGACCGGGCGGCATCCAGAAATTGCGCCAGGACCTTCTTTACTTCGTCCGCGGGAAATACCGGCTGGCGGACTAACTCGGCCAGGAGCGGCAGGGCGCGGTCGGTATCGCGGGAAAGAAACTCCGTGGCTACGGTGACCTGGTGGTCACTCGCGCGGGTATCGAGCGTGGCGCCCAGCGAGTCAAAGGCCAGGGCCAACTGCTCGGCGGACTTCGTGGGCGTCCCGCGGTCGAGTAACTCGGCCGTCACCGACGCCAAGCCGGAGATCGACTCAGCTTCGGCGCCGCCCCGGAAAACGGCGGTTACCGTCGTGAGCGGTAACTCCGCGCGGGGCATGAGGATGAGGGTCGCGCCGTTGGGCAAAGCGTGCTTGGTATAGGGCGGTAGCTTTACTTGCGCGTCGGCCGCAATGACGAGAGTCAGCAATAGTAAGTAGCGCATATCGAAGTTACTCCTTCACCGGGACCAGCGTGGCGACGGTGCGATTTCGCGGCGAGAGGTAAGCGCGGGCGACTCTTTGTAAGTCCGCCGCGGTTACCTTTTCGAGGCGCGCGGCGTAGGTATTCAAGCTGGCGGCGTCGCCATGAAAGATTTCGAAGTTGCCAATGAGTCCGGCTTTGCCGCCCAGGGTCTTCATTTGGCGGTAGAAGTTGGCCAGATACTGTGATTTCGCTTTGCGCAATTCCTCTTCACTCACGGCCGTTTTCGTGGCGCGGTCGAGCTCTTCGTAGAGGGCCTGTTCGACTTGCTCGGGCTTGACGCCGTCGCGCGGCTGCAGGTAGAAGGTCCACAGCGTAGGGTCAATCGATTCGTTGGTGCCCGCCTGCACGGTGAGCGCGAGTTGTTCGCGTTCTACCAGCCGTTGCTCCAGGCGCGAACTGCGCCCTTGCGCGAGTACGGCGGTGAGGAGCTCGATGGCCGGCGTGTCGGCGTGCGAGGTGGCGGGGACGTGGAAGGCGATCATCACCTGCGGCAATTCGACCGGGCGATTGAGGACCACGCGGCGCTCGCCCTGCTGCTCGGGCTCCTTGGTGCGGACTGGCGGCGGACCATCGCGGCGGGGGATCGGCTCCAGATAGCGTTTCGAGAGCTGAAGGGCTTGGGCTTCGGTGACGTCGCCCGAGATGACCAGGACGCAGTTGTTGGGCCCGTAGCCCATGCGGAAGTGCTCCTTCAGGTCGGCGAGGGTCCAGCCTTCGATGTCGGAGGGCCAGCCGATGGGTCCCCAATGGTAGGGGTGGGCGGTGAAGGCGGCGGCCCAGAGTTGCTCGTCGAGCGCGCCTTCGGGCGTGTTGTCGACCGAGAGCCGGCGCTCCGAATAGACGACGCCGCGTTCGGACTCGACCAGCTTGGGGTCGAAGGCCAGGTCGCGCATGCGGTCGGCCTCCATGTCGAGGATGAGGCCGAGGGCGGGCTTGGCGAACCAGTCCTGGTAGACGGTGACGTCGCGGCTGGTGTAGCCGTTGTTGCGGCCGCCGTTGTTTTCCATGACGATGTCGAACTGCTTGGGCCCGTACTTCTTGGCGCCGTTGAACATCATGTGCTCGAAGAAGTGCGACACGCCCGTGGTGCCGGGCTTTTCGTTACGGGAGCCGACTTTGTAGAAGAAGTAAAGCGCCACGTTGGGGATGTCGTGGTCTTCGTGGATGATGACGGTAAGGCCGTTGGTGAGTTGGTGCTTCTTCAGGGCCAAATTTTGGGCGAACAACAGGCCAGCGAGACCAGCAAGCAGGAGAAATCGGACCATATCCTTCTATACGTAGCAGAGTGGGACGGATTTGGGAACCCGGGGGGCTTGACGTGCATCTCAAAAAAAGAGAAGATCCTCTACAAGGAGAACCAGATGCGCAGATTTCTAGCGATTACCGCAGCGGCGTGTTTTACCGGTTCGTTGATGGCCCAGAGCGTAGTGACGGCCAAGGCCGGTTTGGTGCATTACCTAGAAGGCGATGTGACGCTCGATAGCGCCATGCTGAGCACCAAGCCCGGCAAGTTCGCCGAAATGAAAAAGGGCTCTGTTTTGAAGACGCTGGAGGGACGCGCCGAAGTGCTGCTGGCCCCCGGGTCCTCCGTGCGGCTCTCCGAGAATTCCGCCCTCAAGATGACTTCTACCAGCCTGGAGGACACCCGCTTCACGGTTACCGCCGGGTCGGCGATGGTCGAGGTGGGCGATATGGACAAGTTCATGTCGATCGTCGTGGCGATGGGCGACACCGAGGTGTCGTTGCGGAAGAAGGGCCTGTACCGCTTTGAGGCGGAACCGGCTTCGCTGCGCGTCTTTGAAGGCGAAGCGTCGCTTTCGGACGACGGGAAGTCGACCATGATCGGTCGTGGCCGCATGGTTTCGCTGAACGGTGGCGAAGTGTTGTTGGCTAAGTTTGACCCGAAGGACGGCGACGAGCTTTATCGCTGGTCCAAGCGGCGTAGCTACTATATGTCGATGGCGAATCTGTCGGCGGCCAACTCGCTGCGGTCGCAGGGCACTACCAGCTTTTCTAGCTTTGGCGGCTTCACCGCCGGCGGTTGGTTCTACAATCCCTACTTTGGGATGTTCACTTACGTCCCGTCGCGCGGCGGCTACATGAGCCCTTGGGGCTTCGGCTACTACACTCCTCGCATGGCGTACGACTTCGTCAACCAAGTGAATTCGCCCCAGAATTCTTTTCAGGGCGGCGGCTTCCAGCAGGCTTACTCGGGCTATCAAGGCACCGGTCGCATGAATACGTCGTATGACTCAAACCTGGGCTACTCTGTTGCCAACTCTCGCTCGTCGGGTGGCTACTCGGGTGTTTCTAGCCCGGCCGCCAGTGGCGGCGGCGACGGAGGCATGCGGGGCGGCGGCGGTGGCGGTGGGGTGAGCGGCGGAGCCCCGGCGGCCGCGACCGGTGGCGGCG